>NZ_FZOJ01000105.1 GCF_900188145.1 Anaerovirgula multivorans
GCTACCTCTTCTACAGATGCACTCATCTCCTCAGAGGATGCAGCTATTTGTTGAGCTATCGCTGAATTATCAACTGAAATAGAAGCAATTGTATCTACTCTAGCTACAATATCGTTTTTACTGTCATCTACGATATTAATAGAGTTGTTGGCATTTTCAATCATTGGTATAACATTAGAAATATCTGCTAGTATTTCCTTAAAGGAGCTTATGGTGCTATGTACTACTTGTTCCTGTCCTTTTAAGTTTTCAATACCTTTTGTTGTGGTTTCTATAATTTCTCCACTGCTATTTGTAATGTTAGACAGTAATTCGTTAATATGAACTGATGAATTCTTTGATTGTTCTGCTAGCTTTCTGATTTCATCTGCCACAACAGCAAATCCTTTACCCGCTTCCCCTGCTCGAGCTGCTTCTATGGCCGCATTCAGTGCCAAAAGATTTGTTTGATCAGAGATGCTATTAATAGCATGGGTAATTTCTCCTATTTCCTCTAATCGATTGTCCAACATTTTTACATGATCACTTACTTCATTAAAGGATTGACTAATCGTTTGAGTGGAATCAATCAACTGTTGTAATTTCCCATTCCCTTGAGAAACCATTGCATCTGTCTTTTTTGTGTTTTCATGTATATTCTGTATAGAAAGCACTGTTGCCTCTAATTCTTTACCAAAATCGTTTACTATATCACTTATTTTAGCTAAATCTTCCGCTTGAGAATTGGAACCTTTTGCTACCTCCTGTATAGAGGCTGCTACTTCCTGTGCTGCTGCTGTCATCTGTTCACATATATTTGTTAATGCACCGGCACTATTATTTGTATTGTTAATGTTATTCTTCATATTAACAATCATACTTGAAATATCTTTTAAGGTTGACCCTAATGATTTTTTCATTAAACCAAATTCATTTTTTTGATTCGTATCTATTTCTAGGGTAAAATCACCAGTAGCTACATTTTCAAAGATACCATTCATTTCTTTGATAGATTTTTTTAATATTCCTATTATTAAAAAGGAAAAACCTAATAAAGTTAT
>NZ_FZOJ01000104.1 GCF_900188145.1 Anaerovirgula multivorans
AATCATAATAATTTCTAATAATCAACAGGCTTTTTGCTAAGTTCAGTACATATTTTTTAGTATAAACTCATATTTCCCCCAAATTATTGTTTCATGATATAACAACCATATTCCATGCATAGCGAAATAGAGCCTATTTTATCCAATGAAGCTCAATGTAAAACTAACATATATGATCTTCGTATGGTGTTAACTGTGAATATTCATCTTCATATGGCATTTGATGAATATCTTCTATAAAGCTGCCCTGACAGGCTGTATCTTCTTTAGTTTCCCACCATTCCATACTTCTCGGTTCTATATGTACCGTCAAGTGGTTTTTTTTATCTTCTGGTGGGTCATGATTATACGTCATCCATATCTTCAGGTGTTTAAGTATTTTCTTAATGGTTTCTTCATCTTCAATAAATGATATGACACCCATTTCCCCATTGCATTTTGGGCACAACAATGGGTCTACATTATATATTTTTTGTATTAATCGTGCCCAGTTCCTGCGGAATTTCTTTTTTGATATGTCGGTTGATATCAGTGCTGGTACTATATTATCATTCTCTTCTTTTTTTCTCATGCCACGAGACTTGTTGGAGTAGTATCCATAGTACCGGACCAGTTGTTCTCCTTTGTTGGGTATATGTGTTACCAACCTTGCCAGCCAATCCAGCGGGATAAAAGTCTCATACGTATTACTGGTTTTACCTTTATATATGATCCTGTTTATACCATCAGTTGAATGTGATATATAAGTTATGCGCTCTTGTGATATAGGAGCTCGCACAATATATTGAGCAAGTCTTTCTATCCCTTCCTTATCCCATGGCTTTACTGACTGTCCACAGTATACATTAAATCCTGAGTGCTGCCAATTAGCCATATTGTTTATAATAGCACCATTTATCTTACCTTCTCTCTCAAGCATATTTATAACTTCCATAGCAAAGGAAGCTTCCAGATCTTTTGCATTTGGCTCTATTCCAACCATAAATTCAGAGTTGTTATAAAAACAACCATCGCTTGCTATTATATGTAAATGGGGATTAAAATTCAAAAACT
>NZ_FZOJ01000103.1 GCF_900188145.1 Anaerovirgula multivorans
TCACCAGTAGCTACATTTTCAAAGATACCATTCATTTCTTTGATAGATTTTTTTAATATTCCTATTATTAAAAAGGAAAAACCTAATAAAGTTATCAATGCTATGATAGATATGGTGCTTAAGCCTCTAATGTTAGCATTATATATGCCCATACTTTCATCGTACAGTTCTTCTGCAAACTCTTTGTTGTTTTTTATTACATAAACTAAGTTGTTAAGTATAGCATTTCCTCTTGACTCCAAAGAAAGCTTATCTTGATCATCAAGTTCTTCATACCGTTGCAGTTTCTTTACCACGTCTGCCCAACTGGCAACAAAGATATCATAATTGCTTTTAGCAGATTCTAAAACTGTATTTTCTCTAGATTCTTCATCTTGCCCCTCCAGGTATACATCCATTAAATCTCGCAGCTCCTGATCTAGATTATCAATGTTTTTTATTATGCTTGGGTTGTAGCCTAAATCCATTACCCTTAAGACTTCTATTCTAATATTCATAAACTTTTGGTTGATTTCCGTTGCTAGCTGTGTTTTAAGAACCGCCTCGTTGTATATCTGTGATACGTTGTTATTAATACTGCCAATGCCTTTGTAGCCAATGCCCCCAACTATTGCTAAAAAAGCAGTCGCTAAAATAACAACCATGATGATACTATGGGTAATTCGCATGTTCTTTGTTAGCTTTTTCATTTTATGTATCCCCCCGTATCTAGACTGGAATTTTTTAATAATTACTTAATAAAATTCTACTATATTTTCCTAATTATTACAACATTTTTCGACTTAGTGGAGGATAATCATAAGATGGGTACTTCTTCATCCTGTAGATTTTGAGAGGTCAGAAAAAGGCCAGAATTCCTGTGTGATGCTGGAAAAGCTAAAAGCCTCATTAGAGGCTTTTTCTTTTTATACTTTAAACTTTTCAACTTCATTTTTCATATCATGGGTCATTTCATTTAGCACTTGTACAGTGGAGGCTACCTCTTCTACAGATGCACTCATCTCCTCAGAGGATGCAGCTATTTGTTGAGCTATCGCTGAATTATCAACTGAAATAGAAGCAATTGTATC
>NZ_FZOJ01000102.1 GCF_900188145.1 Anaerovirgula multivorans
CAGGTTGCGTAAAATCAGTCCGCTTTCCATGCTTTTTTATTCATAATCAGTAGTAATTTATGAGAATTATACTTAATTTTTGGTAACAATAAAAAAACATTAAAAAAGGCTTGTTGTTTAGCCTTTAGTATCCTTGTAAGCTCCTTAGCTCCTAGGATATTTATTACTCTGATAAGATTATATGTAAAAAAGTGCATACAAGACTCAGACTTTACATTTTCATTTCCTCGAGTAAGAAAATAGGTAAAGCCTAAGGCTCTTTTTATTGTTCCAAAAGGATGCTCTACTATCATTTGACGTTGTCTGTAAAGCTCCTTATTTTCTAGTGTTATTTTATCTACCTCATCGTATGTTTCCTGATAGGGACCTCTTTTTATAACACGTCCCTTTTTAGATGTTGTACATTTATCTTTATGTTTACATTTACTACATGCTTTAGTATTTCTATAGACTTTATCTTTACTACTTGTTTTACTGATATTTTGTAGTTCTTTTCCACCTGGACATATGTAAATATCTTTGTCTTTATCATATATAAATTTATCTTTTATATATTCTTCGTCTCCGGTCTTTGTGCCACTTTTTTGCTTGGGAACTATAGTTTTAATATGATCATTTTTGCATTTTTCTAGTTCTTCTCCACTGTAATATCCTTTGTCTGCTAATACTGTTATTATTTCTTTTTCTGCATGGGAGGTTTCATCTTCCAAATCATTATTTTCTTTTAGCCCTAATTCTTCCACCGCTTTTGAGGCCATGTTGTGTAATTGGTTTTGGTCTGCTGGGGTACTTACTACATCTACTGCTACTACTAAGTGACTTTTGCTGTCTACTGCTATTTGTACATTGTGAGCTATATCTGTACCATTATTACTGACACTCATGTGTTTTGCATCCGGGTCAGTTATTGATATTTCCCCATTTCGCTGTATTTCTTCTGCCATTTCTGTAAGTTCTTCTATTCTTTTTTTGGCTGCTTCTAGCTTACTTGTTATTTCTTCTTTTGTATATTTTACTGTTTCTTTATCAGTCTTATCATTTTCATTCAGTAATTCAATATATTTTTTAGCTGTTTCTTCATAGTAATTA
>NZ_FZOJ01000101.1 GCF_900188145.1 Anaerovirgula multivorans
ATAAATGACTTGTTTAATTCAGTTGTTAATTTAAAACACAGAACAGTTTTAATTACCATTTATGCTGCAGGGTTAAGAGTGAGTGAAGCCACTAATTTGAAAGTATCAGATATTGATAGCAGAAACATGCAAATTAGAGTAGTTCAAGGGAAAGGTCAAAAAGATAGATATACACTGCTTTCACCCAAAAACTTAGAAGTACTAAGAGATTATTGGAAATACTATCACCCCAAGGAGTGGCTATTCCCTGGTAATGCTATGGATAAACCGATTTCCACCCGTACAATACAGAAGGTATTCAAAACAGCTAAAATAAAAGCAGGCATAAAAAAAGATGCTACTGTTCACACTCTTCGGCACAGCTTTGCCACCCATCTGGTAGAAGCAGGAACCAATATTTATCATATTCAACAGCTTATGGGACATAGCAATCCTAAAACCACAAGTATTTACATTCATCTAAGCAGAAAAGATGTGCTGCAAATTAGAAGCCCATTAGATACAATGGTGGATGTTTAGCATGGTGGAGGTAGCAGATATACTCAATCAATACGGCGAAGAGTATAGGCAAAACCATAAACTGTCCTCAACAGAATTAAAAGTGATGAATGCAATACAAGCCTGCCGCACATCAAAACTTGGAGGCCATGTAGATATATGCGAAGATTGTGGTCACTTAAGAATCTCATACAACTCCTGTCGCAATAGACACTGTCCTAAATGCCAAAGTCTTGCCAAGGAAAGGTGGTTAGAAGATAGGAAAAAAGATCTAATTCCTATTCAATACTTTCACGTAGTTTTTACAGTTCCAAATATATTAAATAACCTAATGTTAAATAACAAGAAAGAAATGTATTCCATTCTTTTTAAAGCTAGTTCAGAAACATTAATAGAACTTTCTGAAGATACTAAATACATAGGAGCAGAGATAGGATTTATCTCAGTACTACATACTTGGGGACAAAATCTTATGGATCATCCCCATATCCACTCTATAGTAACAGGAGGGGGATTATCCATGGATAAGAAGCGATGGATTACTTCAAGAGATGGATTCTTTATTCCCATAAAAGTAATATCAGCTGTATTTAAAGGAAAATTTTTATACTATCTGAAAGAATCTTACTACAGAAAGAAGATAA
>NZ_FZOJ01000100.1 GCF_900188145.1 Anaerovirgula multivorans
TATAATTTAACTTCATGTGCTAGTAAATCTACAACTAGATAAATTTACCAATTTATTTTTACAAAAAAACATTTCCCTTATGAACAAACACTGGATATATTATCCAAATATTAGTTCTTTGATATGTCCTAGGCTGATGTCCTCGCCTAATAGCCCGTTGATATAGTAACATAGATTATGGGCCAAGACCTTTGTTCTAAGCCTCGTCATAAGTCCCCACAGGGATTTTGCTAAGACTTTATTAATATTTAACTGTTCTGTTAACTGTGAAAAGGTAGTTTCAATTCGCCTTCTAAGTTTAAAAATATGTTGGCGAAGCCATTTAGGATAGGGGTCTTTACAGTTATCCCTTTTCATAAATATTAGCTGTATCTCCTTTTCCGATTGCAGTTGTGAGGGCAAATGCTTACTGGTGTAGCCCTTATCACCTACGATTGTTATGGAATTATAGGTATCGATTAATTCCCATACAGCTTCTCGATCATCGATATTAGCTGGTGTAAGAATAAAGTCGGTGATAAATCCTTCTATCGTAGTGATAGCATGTAGTTTAAATCCATAGTAGGTTTCTTTTTTAGAAGCGCAATACCCATAAGCTGAGTCAATTTTAAAAGATTTATGAAAGCGTGCGCGACCAAACTTACATACGGGAATAGGCATACTATCTACAATCCTAACTGATTTATCTCGAAATCCTAACATGGCAGTTAGCTCTTTACGGATTGCATCAATTACCGAATGTAATGCCCTACGGGTTCTATTAAAGCGAGTTCTATGACTAAACCTTGGAAATAAATCCTTTAGATTCTTTTTACAAAAACCTAACCACGCTTTTTCTGAGTCAATAGTGAGTAGTTCCCCAACAATACTAATGGTAATTATTTCACTATCGCTTAGGATAGACTCATTGATATTTCTACGTTGTTTAATATGTGTTGGAGTAATTTCCTGATAAATATCGTCAATTAAGACATAGGTGACAGTAATGAAGTCTTTTAAATCACCAATTTTTTTGATAGAATATTTCTTAGTAAGCTCCAGCATTTGTTATCCTCCTATCTTGATTTCGTGGTTGTTATCAAAGATAGGTTAACATAATTCGCTGGAGTTTTTCTATTTGTAAATTTTAACTAGCACAACAGGTTAATTTAT
>NZ_FZOJ01000099.1 GCF_900188145.1 Anaerovirgula multivorans
TATTCAAGCAGAAAAATATATAGAAAGTACTTTTCATGAGTAAAAGTAGATGACCCAAATCTTTGATTTGGTGTCAGTGGCTTTTACAGAGTGCAATAATTTTGAAGGAGGTAAAAAAATGTTAGCTGTAGATAAGGATACATTTCAAACCGAGGTATTACAAGGAGAAGGTTATGTGCTGGTAGATTACTGGAGCGAAAGCTGTGAACCTTGTAAAGCATTAATGCCATCTATCATGGAATTAGCAGAAAAGTATGAAGGAAGCGTAAGGTTTTGTAAGCTTGAAACCACTAAAGCAAGAAGGCTTGCTATTAAAGAGAAGGTAATGGGACTCCCTACAATAGCTATTTATAAAGATGGTGCAAAAATCGATGAAGTAACAAAGGATGATGCCACAATGGCAAATATCGAAGCTATGATTAAAAAGTATGTGTAATTAATATTACATAGAATTATGCTTTAGCTTTGAAGACAAATGGACTTGAGGCTGAGTGTAAAAACAAAATAAATAAAATACGAAAGGATGTTGAAAATGGGATTTTATGATGGAAAAAAAATCATCATTGTTGGCGACCGTGATGGTATACCAGGTCCAGCGATTGAAGAATGTTTAAAAACAACAGGTGCAGAAGTTGTTTTCTCTTCCACCGAATGCTTTGTCTGAACCGCTGCAGGAGCAATGGACTTAGAAAATCAACAAAGAGTGAAGGATTTAACCGAGAAGCATGGTGCAGAAAATATTGTAGTGCTTTTAGGTGCAGCAGAAGCAGAAGCAGCAGGATTAGCTGCAGAAACTGTAACCGCTGGAGATCCAACCTTTGCAGGTCCATTGGCAGGAGTCCAGTTAGGACTTAGAGTATATCATGTAGTAGAGCCTCAATTTAAAGACGAAGTGAATGCTGAAGTTTACGAGGATCAAATCGGCATGATGGAAATGGTTTTAAATGTGGAAGAAATTATTGAAGAAATGTCTGCTATTAGAGAAGAGTATTGTCAATTTAAATAGTAAAAGAATAGATGGGTGTATTGAATTACACCCATCTATTTAAATATATAAATATTCTACGAAAAACTATGGAGGTGGAAAGAAATGTCCTATGCAGTAGTAAAAGGAACATCCTACGTACTTGTGCATACCCCAGACATGATTATGCACAGT
>NZ_FZOJ01000098.1 GCF_900188145.1 Anaerovirgula multivorans
TGGATTGTCAACATTGAATTAGACAGTTTTTTTAAGGTTATGTTCTTTATATTGTTTAGGACTTAAATATCCTAATGTTGAATGAATCCTAATATTATTAAACCAGTTAATGTAATCTGATAGCTCTAGTTGTAATTCTTGTAAACTGTCAAAAAGGTACCCCTTAGTAAACTCAGTTTTAAATATTTTAAAGGTAGCTTCTGCTACAGCATTATCATAGGGGCATCCCTTAAGGCTCAAAGAGCGCTTGATTTTAAAGGTTTCTAATACTTCGTCTATTACTTTGTTTTTAAATTCATTACCTCTATCTGTATGGAAAAGAGTTATAGCATCTAGCCTAGTTCTAACGCTAGCAAAAGCACTGTAAACAAGGTTTGCATCCTTATATGGGCCTGCACTATAGCCTATTATTTCTCTGTTAAATAGGTCAACTAATATACATACATAATTCCATTGATTTTTCACTCTTACATATGTTAGATCGCTTACTACAACTGCATATGGAGTTTGGCTATTAAATTCTCTATTTAATTCATTGGCTATTTTTGATTCATTACATTTATCTATATGGGGCTTATATTGTGCAACAGTATATTTTGACACTAAGCCTTGAACTTTCATTATTTTACCTATTTTTCTTCTAGATACTACAAAACCTTGCTTTTTTAATTCTACTTTTATTTTTCTTGTTCCATAGTTGTTACGACTAGCTCTAAAAATATCAATTACTTTAGGGGTGATTTCATCAGGTGATTCTATAACTTTAGATTCGTAGTAATAGGTGCTTCTAGGGATTTTTAGGACTCTACACATTGCTGATACACTGTATTTGTAAGCATTACTTTTAATCACATTTACTTTCGTCCTAATATCAGCGCTGCTTGCTTTAAAATATCATTTTCCATCTTTAAATGCTGGTTTTCTTTTCTTAGCTTAATTAATTCATTTTCTTCTGGGGAACGGTTTTCCTTCTCTTTGAAGGAACCGGTAGTTTGACTTCTTTTGATCCAAGTATTAAAAGCGGTTGAAGTTAAATCATATTCAACCATGATATCTTTTTTAGGTTTACCATTTTCATATAATTTCACCATTTGTTGTTTAAATTCTTCAGTATAGGTTCTTCTATCTCTTTTAGCCATATAAACGATTCTCCTTTTAGTATATTGTTTCTAGTTTACATGACCTTAATTTACTTGTCTAGTTTATTGTAACCTATCCA
>NZ_FZOJ01000045.1 GCF_900188145.1 Anaerovirgula multivorans
AAAATTATTTGTTGAAGCATTACAGCCTAAGTATGTTCAATTAAGCTTCCATCATTTTCTAAATACAGCTTAGTTATTTGTACAAAACTTAGGTAGTTAAGCTTGTTTAAAAAGTTAACAAAATCTAGACTCTTCAAAAGCCCTCAGGTTTGAGACGCAAAAAATCCAGCGTCCACAGTGTATAAGGAAATACATAAGGGTACTGGGTTTTAGAAGTGACGAAGTATAGTTAACATCTTATTCTAATTCAAAGGTAGCTGTAATTGGGTAATGGTCAGAAGCTCTACTCTTAATTACTCTATAGTTTCGTATGTCCATGCTTTGATCTAGAAATATATAATCAATTCTTCCTGATAGTACAGACAAGTCAAAGGTTGGCTCAATATTATCCATTGCATAAGCAGCATCAATTAACCTTTTACTAAGAAGTTTAATTTCTTCACTATTGGACCTAGTATTAAAATCTCCTACCAAAATGACTTGATTAGTAAGTGTGTCTAAATAATTGCTCACAGCCTTTACCTGCCTTTGCCGTTCCTGTTCATTTAACCCTAAGTGAGTAACTAGAAAGCTCAATTGTTTTCCTTCAATATTGATAATAGCATTTAAAAGCCCTCTTTGTTCTCTTCCGCTTGGTAGACGAAGGTTTTCGTAGCTTTCTATAGGATATTTGCTTAATACCCCATTTCCATACATGCCGCCTAAGACATTATAATTATGACCATATGCGTATTCCATTGAAAGCTTTTCACTTAAATATTTAAGTTGATCTTGGAATCTTGAACGAACTACACCGTTATCAACCTCTTGCAACCCAATGATATCTGCATTGCTATTTTTGATGACTTCAGCAATCTCATCTAAAGAATATCTTCCAAATAGGTTTCTTCCATGATGAATGTTATAGGACATGATTTTCAAAGTATCTACACTACTTTCACTTAATATATTTTCCATTGCTTGAGAAGCTACAAGTCTTTCAGCCATCACAACTTCTTCAGTTGCTTCAATTTCTTTTATTTCTATAGGTATCTTTATATTTCCACCATTAATTAAAAACAATTCATAGATATCTTCTAATCCAGCTATTCTATTGGTAATATAAAAAGAGTTCCTGTTTAAGTGTGGATTTTGTGTAACTATATAATCTTCTAATAACAATAAATGGCTCATTTCACCTTGTTCATTAAAGGCTTGTAATGTTATATTTTGAATATTTCTATGGGTAATAACTTCTAGGTGAGATATTTTACCATTCGTCAAATGTTTAACGACCTTCACTTCTCCATCAGCAGATGTGTTTATCTTTAGTGTAAACCCTAGTAGAAAAAAAATCATAAAGCTAAATAAAATAAGCACTTTCTTTTTTCTCATCATGCTGATACCCCTTTGTCAGAAATTTAAGTAATTTATTATATTATAGCATAGAGATAAGGTTTTTAATTTAACTATTTTTTGAGAATCAACATGTAATTTTTACAAACACAAAAATCCTCCAATGGAGGATTTAAATTAATAAACCCGGAATATATCCGGGTTTTGTTTTTATTATAATTGTTGTTTAACAGCTTGATTAACTATTTTGCCATCAGCTCTACCCTTAACTTTGGGAATCACTGCAGCCATTACTTTACCCATTTCCTTTATGGAATTGGCACCTAGTTCGGAAATAGTTTCCTTTACTATGTTAGTTATTTCTTCTTCTGACAACTGCTCAGGTAGATACTGCAATAGGTAATGAACTTCTTGTTCGGTTTGTTCTACAAGGTCTTGTCTACCGCCTTTATGGAACTCCTCCAGTGCATCTTTTCTTTGCTTTAATTGTCGTGATATTATTTCTATAATGTCTTGCTCTTCAAGTTCCACTCTTTTATCTACTTCAATCTGTTTTATGTCAGAACGTATCAATGTGATAACATTTTTCCGAAGTTGGTCTTTATTCTTCATGGCCTCTTTAAGATCAGCAGCTAATCGTTCTTTGAGGGACATATTTTTCACCTCTATTTAGATACTTAGAATTTTTTTGTGTTTTTTCTACGAGCAGCTTCCGCTTTTTTCTTACGCTTTACACTTGGCTTTTCGTAATGCTCTCTTTTTCTTACTTCAGATAATACCCCTGACTTTGCGCATTGTCTTTTGAATCTGCGAAGCGCATTATCAAGTGATTCATTTTCTCTAATTTTAATTTCTGACATTTTACTTCTCCCTCCCTCCGCGAGCACCCGCTGTGCTTTATCTATAGCAACATATAGGCTATATTTGCAAGTGGGATTATTACAATACTTTGTTATTATACATTAAAAATTAGGGTTATGCAATACATATTTTAACCCGGTGGCCATAACATTTGTCTTCCACCTAGCAAATGAAAATGAAGATGGCCCACCGTTTGACCTCCTAGTTTTCCACAGTTGTTAACGATTCTATAACCTTCTTGAGTCATCCCAAATTCTTCAGCTAAATGCTGAATTACTTTAAAAATCTCAGGAATAATCTCTCGTATATCTTCTTCTGTAGCATGAACCATAGAAGCTATGTGCTTTTTAGGAATTATCAACAGGTGACTAGGTGCTTCGGGGTTAATATCTTTAAAAGCCACAACCTTATCATTTTCAAATAAAATTGTAGCTGGTATCTCTCCTTTTACAATTTTACAAAAAATACAATCCGACATAATACACCTCCTTACCCTTCTGTTCCCTATTAGTTATTATTCAACAGAAAAAATAAAATTCCTTTTATTTTCAAAAAATTTATATGATTTCTCCGATGATATATTCCCCATGAAAACTGTTTAATCTTACATTTTCCAGTTTTCCTTCAAGAGTTATATCTACTTCTGCTAAAACCTTTAAATAATTATCAGTATATCCCTCTATATAACCTTTCTTTTCCTTAGAAAGTGTTTCAAATAGTACAGTTTTTACTGAACCAATAAATTGTTGATAATAATCCTTCTGTAGGGTTCCCCCTAATGCAATCAACTTTTCACTTCTTATATGCTTTGCTTTCCCATCAACTTGTTCCTCGAAGGAGGCAGCTGGGGTTCCCTTCCTTGGAGAATATTTAAAAACATGAATACTACTAAAGGCAATTTCCTCCACGAATCTATAGGTCTCCTGAAAATCCTCATTAGTTTCTCCTGGAAACCCAACAATGATATCCGTTGTTAGAGCAACTTTTGGGTATACTTGTCGTATCCTTTTCACAATCTCCCTATACTCTGCAGTTGTATATTTTCTATTCATTTTCTTTAGAATTCTATCGCAGCCGCTTTGCAAAGACAAATGAAAGTGCTCACATAGTTTTGATACCTTTGAAAGCTCATGCAAAAATTCATCAGTAAAGAGCGTAGGTTCCAAAGAGCTTAACCTTATACGTTCTAAACCTTCTATTTCGTTAGCTTCCTTTAATATCTCCAAAAGAGCATTCTTTTCCTGTAAATCTTTGCCATAGGAGGCCACATGTATACCAGTTAAAACCACTTCTTTAAAACCATGATCCACTAAATTTTTTATTTCTCTAATGATTTCTGATCTATTCCTGCTTCTTATAGGTCCTCTTGCATAGGGAATAATACAATAGGAGCAGTACTGATTACAACCCTCTTGTATTTTTAAAAAGGCCCTTGTCTTTTCCTTTATATCTTTAACTGACATTTCTTCAAATTCTTTTACCTTCATAATATCATCTACCATATTGATTTTCTCATCAATATTGCAGGATTCTACTAACTCAACAATTTTATTTCTATCGTTTGTACCAATGACTACATTAACACCCTCTACCTCTAAAACCTCTTCAGGCGCTGTTTGAGCATAGCATCCGACTACAGCTATAATGGCATGAGGATTATTTCTTTTTACTCTACGTATAAATTGTCGTGACTTTTTGTCTCCAACATTGGTTACAGTACATGTATTGATCACATAAACATCAGCAAATTCCGTATCTACCACAACTAAATATCCAGCTTTTTCAAACATTTCAGTCATGGCTTGGGTTTCATATTGATTCACTTTGCAACCCAACGTATGAAAAGCTACTTTTTTCACAGGTTAACCTCCTAAATCTCCTAACTCATACATTAAAATACTTAAAACTGTAAATCCTGCAGTTTCTGTCCTAAGAATTCTAGGACCTAAAGTAATAGCTTGTACATTTTTATCTATAGCCATATTAACTTCTTCTTCCGTGAAGCCCCCTTCAGGGCCAATCCATATGCCGACCTTTTCCGCATTATTCTCTTTTAAGGCGTTGATAATGCTTTTTATTCCAGTAGTATTCTCTTTTTCGTAAGCGATTACATTATGATTGTTTGCTTGAGAATGCTCTAAGGCTTTATTCAGATTCATTGGTAAATGTATAGCAGGTATCATCCCTCTTTTGCTCTGTTTAGCTGCCTCACCTGCTATTTTTTGCCATCTATCAACCTTTTTTTCCATATCTTTATGATTTTTAAATTGTACTATGGTTCTATCAGTTATAACAGGTATAATTGCTTTTATTCCCATTTCCGTTGTCTTTTGAATGATTAGTTCCATTTTAGTAGCTTTAGGGATGGATTGATAAAGAATCATATCGATTGGTGGTTCGGTTTTTAGTTGCTGCTGTTCTTTAACTTTAAGTAGAACTTCTGTTTTTCCTATGTACTCTATTTCTGCAATAAATTCATATCGCTGACCATCACAAATCTCTACCATATCTCCCTTTGAAAGTCTTAATACTTTAGAGATATGCTTAACATCTTCGCCAGCAATAGTAATTTGTTTTTTTTCAGTACAGATATCGTTAGGGGATACGAAAAACCTATTCATGATTTTCATCCTTTACTTTAGAGACAATTACTGCCCATTCTCCCATGGTATCCACTTTTAATATCTCTAATCCCATAGAGATAAGACTTTCCTTTACAGTATCTATTTTATCCAATATAATTCCTGATGCGATAAAAATTCCACCCTCCACCAAAAACTGCCTAATGTCTTTACTCAGAAGTATAATCACTTCAGCAATGATATTGGCAACAACAATATCTGCTTTTTCTGTAACAACATCCATCAAATTCCCCTGACGGATGTCTACAACTTCCTCTACACCATTATGATTCACATTATTCCTCGTAGCATCTACTGCCACCTCATCTATATCTACAGCAATAACTTTTTGTGCACCAAGCTTCGCAGCCGTAATTCCTAAAATACCACTACCACATCCGATATCAAAAACAGTGGAATTCGGTTGAACATAGTTTTCTAATTCCATTACGCACATCATTGTGGTTTCATGGGTACCGGTGCCAAAAGCCATTCCCGGATCCATTTCGATGACTAATTCATCACCATCATGCTGATAATCCTCCCACGTGGGCTTGATGATGATATTTCTTCCGATTTTGGTGGTTTTATAATATTTTTTCCAGGATTCGCTCCAGTCTTCTTCATGAACCTCAAGCGTAGTAACTTCTCCTATGCCAACATCTAAGCCATATTGTGGAAGAAGTTCTACAGATTGTCGAATAAGCTCAATCTTATCTACTAAATCAGGGGTTTCTGGTAAATAACCTTTAATAATAGCCCCTTCATAGTCATTATCAAAAATGGCTTCATCAACATAATCCCATGAATTTTCATCTGTTTCCATAAAATTTAAATCATTAGGATCTTCGATAACTACTCCCGCCACTCCCGCATCATAAAGTATATTCGCTACTGCTTCAACCGCCTCAGTAGTAGTCTTTATTGATACTTCAACCCATTCCATCATATCACATCCCTTAAATAATATCCCTATATACTAATTGTATTATACTCACTATCTGGAATAACCAATAAAAAATAATAATTTTTTGCAAATTTTGGAGAATTTCATTTTCGTAGTATTAGAATAAAATCACTCTAATATAGAGTGATTTTATTAAACGCCAAATACATCCTTTACTTTATCAAAAAAAGATTTTCTTTTCTCGTGTATTTCTTCTCCACCCTCAGCGGCAAATTGCTTTAGTATTTCTTTTTGCTTATCTGTAAGATTCTTTGGAATCTCTACAACTACCTTTACGTATTGATCACCTTTTCCATAACCTTTTGGATTTTGAATGCCTCTGTTTTTCAAACGGAAAATTGTTCCACTTTGCGTTCCTTCAGTAATTTTATATTTTACTTTTCCTTCCAATGTAGGAACTTCTAACTCTTCACCTAGGACTGCCTGCACGAAGGTGATAGGTATTTCACATAATATGTCATAACCGTCTCTTTCAAAAATTTTATGGGGCATTACTCTTAATACCACATATAAATCTCCATAAGGACCTCCCTTTGTGCCAGGTTCTCCTTCACCACGAAGAGGTATGATAGAACCATTGTCCACACCAGCTGGAATTCTAACCTTAACCTTCTTACGTTTTCTTTCTTTCCCTTTACCCTTACAGGTTGGACAAGGATCCTCAATGATATGGCCTTCTCCTCCACATTGATCACATGGCTTTACATTTACAATCTGACCTAATGGTGTCCGTTGTACAAATCGGACTTCACCTGTTCCTTTACAATGAGGACAAGTCTTTTTAGATGTTCCAGGTTTAGCTCCACTACCATCACAAGTATGACAATTTTCATATTTGTAAAATTCTATTGTTTTTTCCGAACCAAATACTGCTTCTTCAAAGGTAATACTTAACTCATATTTAATATCGGCACCTTTTTGAGGACCACTTCTTCTTCTTGAGGAAAAACCTCCCCCAAACATATCAAATATATCTCCAAAAATGTCTTCAAAACCTCCGAAGCCTCCATTCCCTTCAAAACCACCAGCATTGCCATTGACTCCTGCATGCCCAAATTGATCATATCTTTGTTTTTTCTCAGGAGAACTAAGTATTTCATAGGCTTCATTTAATTCTTTAAACTTTTCCTCTGCTGTTTTGTCTCCAGGGTTCTTATCAGGATGATATTTCATGGCAAGCTTTCTATAGGCTCTCTTAACATCTTCTGGATTTGCATTTTTATCGACACCTAAAACTTCATAGTAATCTCTTTTACTCACTTTTTCACCGCCTTTCCCTTCCATTAACCACAATAGGATGGGCTTTTGACCATTAATAATTATATTGTAGTTTCTTCATTAAATCAACTTATTTTCTTATTAAAAATTTCTTTTCTTCTTCTCGTCACTATGAAAAACCAGCACCCTTACGTATTTTACATACGCTGGGTTGGCTGGCTTTCCTTGTTCTTTTTTCTATGGACTTTTGAACAGGTTAGGAATTATTTACTTGTCTTCCTCATCCTTAACTTCCTCATATTCTGCATCAACTACATTATCATCCTTTGCTTGGCTTCCTTCCGCTCCTGCTTGTTGCTGAGCTTCTTGAGCCTGCTGATACATTTGTTGAGAAATAGCATGGAAGGCATTGTTTAAATCTTCTATAACTTTTTTCATCTCATCAACATTATCAGCTTCAAGTGCCTTCTTAAGCTTTTCTACTTCTGCCTTAACTTTTTCTTCATCTTCTTTACTTACTTTACCTTCTACTTCTTTTAAGGTTTTCTCTGTTTGATAAATTAAAGAGTCAGCTTGGTTTCTAACCTCTACCTTTTCTTTTCTTTGTTTATCTTCTTCGGCATGTTTCTCCGCTTCCTTCACCTTTGCTTCAACTTCAGCATCAGATAGGTTAGTAGAAGAAGTAATTGTGATTTTTTGTTCTTTACCAGTACCTAAGTCTTTGGCAGACACATTAACAATACCATTGGCATCAATATCAAATGTTACTTCTATTTGTGGAACACCTCTTGGCGCTGGTGGAATTCCAGTTAACTCAAATCTACCCATGGTTATATTATCGGCGGCCATTTGTCTTTCACCCTGTAGCACATGAATATCTACCGCTGGTTGATTATCAGCAGCTGTGGAGAAAACCTGGCTTTTCTTACTAGGTATTGTTGTATTTCTTTCAATTAATTTAGTAAATACACCACCTAAGGTCTCGATCCCTAAAGATAAAGGCGTTACATCTAATAATAGAACATCCTTTACCTCTCCTGTCAATACCCCAGCTTGGATGGAAGCACCAACAGCAACACATTCATCAGGATTGATTCCTTTATGAGGATCCTTTCCTGTAATCTTCTTTACTGCTGCCTGAACAGCTGGTATACGGGTTGACCCTCCTACCAATATAACTTTATCTAAGTCTTGAGAAGAAAGCTTTGCATCTTCTAATGCTTTTCTCATAGGTTCTACTGTCTTTTCTACCAAATGAGAAGATATCTCTTCAAATTTAGCTCTGCTTAAATCCATATTAAGATGCTTTGGTCCAGTATTAGTAGCTGTAATAAATGGTAAATTAATATTGGTGGTCATCGTGCTTGAAAGCTCTTTTTTTGCCTTTTCACCAGCTTCTTTTAAACGCTGTAAAGACATTTTATCCTGTCTTAGGTCAATTCCCTCTTGTTTTTTAAATTCTTCCGCAATATAGTCAATAACCACTTGATCAAAATCATCTCCACCTAGATGATTGTTACCATTGGTAGCTAAAACCTCAAATACACCATCTCCTAATTCCAAGATAGATACGTCGAAAGTTCCTCCACCTAAGTCGTAAACTAATATTTTTTGTTGTTGCTCTGTCTTATCCAATCCATAGGCTAAAGATGCTGCTGTAGGCTCATTTATGATTCTTTGTACATTTAAACCAGCGATTCTACCAGCATCCTTTGTTGCTTGTCTTTGACTATCTGAAAAATAAGCAGGTACTGTAATAACTGCATCTGTAACTTTCTCTCCTAAGTAAGCTTCTGCATCTGCCTTTAATTTTTGTAAAATCATAGCAGAAATATCCTGTGGTGCATAATCCTTACCATCAATATTTACTTTATGATCAGAACCCATATGTGTCTTTATAGATAAAATTGTTTTATCAGGATTAGTGATGGCTTGCCTTTTTGCAGGTTCGCCTACAATTCTTTCACCATCCTTACCAAAGGCAACAATAGAAGGTGTTGTTCTATTTCCCTCGGAATTAGGAATAACAACAGGTTCCCCTCCTTCTAATACTGCAACACATGAATTGGTTGTACCCAAGTCAATACCTATTACTTTACTCATTGTTTTTTCCTCCTTCTATGATTAAAATTAATATTTTTTATTGTGCTAACTTTACCATAGCAGGTCTTAAAACCTTACCATGGATTGTATAACCTTTTTGTAAAACTTCTATTACTTCATCAGTTTCAGCCTCTGCCTCTTCTTTCATAACTGCATGATGTAAATTCATATCAAAGGGTTTGTTCAAAGCATCTATTTCTTCTATCCCATGTTTTTTCATGGTATCTATTAGCTGTTTTAACACCATCTGAATCCCTTCATATAACCCATTATTTCGATCCTCTATTTGCGAGGCTAATGCTCTTTCCAAATTGTCTATAATATTCAGCAGCTCTACTGCTAGTTTTTCATTAGCATACAAATATATATCGCTTTTTTCTTTCTCTACTCTTTTTTTATAGTTAGCAAAATCTGCCTGTAGTCTAACCATTCTGTTATAATAGTCTAAGGCTTCAGCTTCTTTTTCTTCTAATTTGTTCTTTAAACTATCGATGTCTTCATCAGATTTCTGATTCTGTATTTCTTCTTGTACTGCTTCTAAATCACTATGTACCTCTTGATTTTCCTCTTCTGTAGTGCTTTCATGATCTTCTCTTGTTTTCTCTATTTTTTCCTTCATTTCATCCTTACGTCCTTTCACTATTCCTTCACCTACCTTAAAGTTTATTTAAATTATATGCCACAAAGATAGAGTGCAAAATGCATTTGCACTTCGCACTGGAGGTTCACCTATATCTTGTTCTTAACAACTCATTAATATACTGACTAATTTGGTTCATAACTCCAACTACGTTAGAATAATCCATTCTTGTAGGCCCAATAACACTTAGCTTACCTACAACATTGCCATTAATCTTATAGGTAGCTGTTACCAAGCTACATTCCTTAGCCTCTTGATATAGATTTTCACTTCCAATAGAGATACTAATGCCCTGATCTCCTGTAGAAGAAATTAAATTCCTTATAACTTCCTTTTCTTCCAGCATAGTTAAAAAGCTTTTTGCCTTAAACACATCATTATACTCTGGAAAATTGAAGATGTTAGTGGTGCCACTTAAAAATAGTTCTACATCTTCTATTCCTTCTATTACATTAAATAGTTTAGGCACAACAGATTCAATTAAACTGTTGAATTCATAGAGTTCCTTCTTTAAATCCCGAAGCAGCGTTGCTTCAACGTCTTTAATGGTCATACCCTGAAGCTTTTTACTCAAGAGATTTGTTACCTTTTGAAGCTGTTCATAATCTATCCCCTCTGATACATTAATCAGGTGATTTTTAACTATACCAGTATCTGTAATCATTACTACAATAATTTTTTCAGTATCAATGGGTACCAGTTGAATATGCTTTATTTTATTTTCTTTAATTTGAGGGGTCAATACCGCTGAAGTATAGTGGGTTAACTGAGAAATAATTTTCGAACTATATTGTAATAGCTGCTCTGCTTCCCCAAATTGTTTCAAAAAATTGTTTTTAATATTTTTCCTTTGCAAATCAGCAATTGCTTTTATTTCCATTAGATTATCTACATATAAACGATAGCCCTTATCAGAAGGAATTCGTCCCGCAGAAGTATGGGGCTGCACTAAATATCCCAGCTCCTCTAAATCTGACATCTCATTCCTAATGGTAGCAGGGCTGACACCAAGGCTATATTTTTTTGATAATGTTCTAGAACCAACAGGCTCAGCAGTGTAAATATAATCCTGAATAATCGCCTGCAAAATTTTTGTTTTCCTGTCGTTTAAATACATGGTTACCACCTCAAATTATTAGCACTCTATGAGGTTGAGTGCTAATGATTCTGTTTTTAAAATACCACTTCACCAATTATTTGTCAATAGTTTTGAGAAACTTTTTCTTTAATCTAAAAGCATTTCTTGGAAAACTCTATTAGCTAAATCAATTCCTTTTGTGGTTAGTTTTACAAAGTTATCATTATACTCAATTAGCTGATTTTTTCTTAACTCTTCTAGTTTTTCACCGTAGATCTCATAGGGAGTTTTTTTAAATCTTTTTTCAAAATCTTTTACAGATATCCCTGTCATCATCCTGAGTCCCAAAAACATGGTTTCACTTATTTCGTCTTTCAAAGATAATGAGATAACGTCTTCTATAGGTTTTTGGTTTTTCTGTAGACTACTGCAATAGATTTCAATTTTCTGGTGGTTATTAAACCTTTTTTTATGAAGATGAGAATGAGCAGCTACACCAAAGCCCAAGTATTCTTGATTTCTCCAATAGATCATGTTGTGTTGGCATTTGTAGCTTGGTTTTGCAAAATTGGATATTTCATAGTGAGTATATCCCTTGTCCTTTAAATAATTAATTGCATCATGATACATAGCTAGTTCCATTTCCTCATCAATCTTCTCTATTCTTTTCTCTTCTACCCATTGATGAAAAGGAGTATCCTCTTCTATGATTAGGCTATAGGTAGAGAGGTGAGGTATTTCTAGTTCTACTAAGGTTTTCAAAGAAGCATACCATTCTTCTATTTTTTGGTTTGGCAAGCCAAACATTAAATCTACATTTATATTGGTAAACCCTACTCTACGGGCATCTTCAAGATTCCAAATAAAATCTTCATACCTATGAATTCTGCCTAAATTCTGTAATAAGTGGTTTTGACAAGCCTGAAGCCCTATACTGAGCCGATTGATTCCACTAGAATAATAGCTGTTTAGCTTTTCTTTATCCAACAACCCTGGATTGGCTTCAATGGATATTTCTATATCTTTCTCCAGATGATAATGCCTTGATAAGCAGGCAATAATTTTTCGCATCTCTTTTCCCTGTAAAATAGAAGGTGTCCCACCTCCTATGAAAATAGTCTTCACTTTATAATCCGACATCTCTTCACTGTAGAGGATCATTTCCTTTTCTAAAGATATGATATATTCTTTCATAAGTTCCTCTTTTCCAGTATAGGAAACAAAGTCACAATAATGGCATTTTCTCTGACAAAAGGGGATATGAATATAAATGCCTAATGGTTTCAATTTCAACCCTCCTAGCTTCTATAGATAACCAACTACAGAACTTAAGCAGATGACTGAAATCTATGATTTCATGTCAGTTGCTTATACAAGGTGAAATTTTGATATACTAAGGGCTACATTTGCAGCCCATGGTTTTGGGCGAAACCGTAGACCGTGTATATCAAAATTAAATTACAAAGGCGTATAGCTATGGTTTTCATCAAATCTATTTAAATAAAGCTAGTAACTTTGGGTTACTAGCTTTATGAGGTTTATGTTTTTTTCACCTTGTATAAGTGACTGTCACAAAATCATAGATTGCACTGTGTGAAAGTGACTGACACAAAATCATAGATTGCACTGTGTGAAAGTGACTGACACAAAATCATAGATTTTGGTCATCTACTTTTGGTCATCTACTTTTAGTCATCTACTTAAGTATCTAGCTTTAATACCGACATAAACGCTTTTTGTGGTACTTCTACACTACCAACCTGACGCATTCGTTTTTTACCCTCTTTTTGTTTCTCCAGTAATTTTTTCTTTCTAGTAATATCTCCACCGTAGCATTTAGCAAGAACATCTTTTCTAAGGGCTCGTATGGTTTCTCTAGCTATTACCTTTAGACCAATAGATGCTTGAATTGGTATCGGAAACTGGTGTCTAGGAATCTCATCCTTTAATTTTTCACACATACCTCTTCCTCTATTATAGGCCTTACTTTCATGTACAATGAAGGATAATGCATCTACCTGCTCTGTATTAATTAAAATATCCAGCTTTACAAGCTTTGATTCTCTATACCCAATAAATTCATAGTCAAGTGAGCCATAGCCCTTTGTCTTGGATTTTAGAGCATCAAAGAAATCGTAGATTACTTCATTTAATGGAAGTTCGTAATGAAGCACAACCCTTGTTTCTTCTATATACTCCATGTTTTTCATTTCTCCACGCCGTTCTTGACAAAGCTCCATTACTGTACCTACATAAGCGTTGGGTACCATGATATTGGCCTTTACAATAGGCTCCTCCATCCTGCTAATCTCTTGAGGTTTCGGCAGATTTGCAGGGTTTTGAATCATCACAACGTCTCCGTCGGTTTTTGTAACTCTATAGATAACACTAGGAGCAGTTGTAACTAAGTCTAAATTAAACTCCCTTTCCAATCTTTCCTGTATGATCTCCATATGCAATAAACCCAAAAATCCGCATCGGAAACCAAACCCTAAAGCTGCTGAGGTTTCAGGTTCATACACTAAAGCCGCATCATTTACCTGTAGCTTTTCTAATGCATCTCTTACGTCCTCATATTTTTCTCCTTCAGCAGGATAAATACCACAATAAACCATAGAAGTTACTTTTCTATAACCAGGTAATGGATTGGCGGTTGGATTTGCTGCATCTGTCATGGTATCTCCAACACGACAGTTTTTTACATCCTTTATACTAGCTGCTACATAACCAACATCTCCCGCCTTCAACTCTTGAAGTTGAATAGGGCCAGGAGAGTACACACCTACTTCAGTAACTTCAAATGCTTTGTTGGTTGCCATCATTTTGATCTTCATGCCTTTTTTTACAGAACCCTCTACTACTCTAACATAGGCAATGACCCCTTTATAGTTATCATAGTAGGAATCAAAAATTAACGCTTTTAGAGGAGCCTCTTCATCTCCCGTAGGTGCTGGAACTTTTTTTACAATTGCTTCTAAAACATCTATGATATTAATACCATCTTTAGCAGATATTAAAGGCGCATCATGGGCCTCTAAACCAATGATATCTTCAATCTCTTTCTTAATCTCATCTGGGCGAGCACTTGGTAAGTCTATCTTATTTATTACTGGAACAATTTCTAAGTCCTGTTCTAGTGCTAAATAAACATTTGCTAAAGTTTGGGCTTCAATTCCCTGTGCCGCATCCACGACCAAAATAGCTCCTTCACATGCCGCTAAGCTTCTCGACACTTCATAGGTAAAATCCACATGTCCTGGTGTGTCAATCAGATTGAGATAGTACTCCTCTCCATCTTGAGCTTTATAAACCAGTCTAATGGATTGGAGCTTAATGGTAATACCTCTTTCTCTTTCCAAATCCATATTGTCTAGTATTTGATCCTGCATTTCCCTTTCGCTTATTAGACCAGTATCCTCTATCAATCTATCAGCTAAGGTGGATTTACCATGATCTATGTGGGCAATGATGGAGAAATTTCTAATCTTCTTTTGTCTATCGCTTGGCATAAACCTATTCCTCCTTCAAGTTTACGTATCCATAACTTTATAAATTATATCATATTATTTTTATAGTTGGTAGATATTCTGCATTATATTTGAAAAAAAATGTCGGTTTAACCCGACATTTTTTATTCTCTCTAGCATATTATTTACCTGCTCTATAATATTATAATAAATTTCCTCTATGAACACCTGAATTTCTTCTACTTTCTCCTGTTCAATGTAAATTTGTTCTCCCATTAAATAGAATAGGATATAATCCTGTTGGGCTTCATAACCAAATACCCTGGTGTCCTCTAAGGCCAACATCTCTCTAATAGCAGAATCTACTGAAAGTATACCAATAATCATAAAGATAAAAATGAGAAATAAAAATATTTTTAGTTGTCTCTTCTTTTTTCTGTGTTCAATTTTTCTTTCGATTCTACTCATCTACATCACCATTGGTATTGTAGACATTTTTTATATTTTATAAACCTATTCCTTAATATGCTTAAGCGATTCTATCAATACATCCGCTAAATATGCTGCTGCTTTTTTTACTTCTTCTATAGTATTAGCATTGCTGCCTACTTCTAGCAAAGCATAATGATCTACCAAGAATTGATTATATCTTCCATAGGGTTTAAGCAGAATTGGTTTGCTAAAGCCAGGATATTTACTGTCACTAACTGCTTTTATATAGGTTGCGAAGGTCTCTACCTCTTGTCGATTAGCGGATTCTGGTCCTATAACAAACTGAAATCTAGTAGATACTTCATTATTAATAGTCACTCTATTATTAGCTATTAGGCTATTTCTATTAGGATTTGTTTCAATATTATCATAGCCATCCCTATGAACATCTAATACGATCTTTATTGATGGGTTTGCCTCAAGTATTTTTCGTGCAGTTTCTAAGGACCTAGTATATGAGCCACTATAGGAGGGATGATCATGATAGGTAGTATCATGGATTACATTATATCCCTCCTTTTCTAATTTTTGTTTTAGAATTTCTCCCACTGCAATAACTGAATACTCTTTTCTTAAGGTATGATAATTCCCTTCAGAAGCAGGTTTGTATGACTCAGTCCCATGAGTATGATAAATTAGAATATGGGGTTTGCCTTCCTCAAATTTTATTTTTTTAGGCTTTTTAACATTTACTATAGTTTCACTATTTCCGGAGTCTAAACTGTCAACAATATCATCTTCCCCAACTAAATAAATCCCCTGCCATGATTCTCCTAAATCATCTTTTTCTTGAGGATTAAGATCCTTTAGTTCTTCCTCTTTTGGTAATGTTCCAGCTGCTACAGATTCTTTATTATTATCTAAATCAACAAAAAAAATATCTCTTGAATCATTATCTGGGGTTTTAGGGGTAATATCTTTAGTAGGAGATTGTTGTTCCACAGGATAGGAACGGATAGCAGGAAACTGAGCCTGCACAAATGTAATTGGATTTTTAAAATCAACAGTAAAAATATTATAAATAAAAGAAGAATATAACGTATGAATATAACTGCCTATAGTGGCCTTTTCTTGTATTGCTGTTGCCGGAAAAGCTTGATGAATGGCATGTACTAAAAATTTATTTTCTGAAGTTAGATCCTTCTTAGGTTCTAACGTTGTCATATCTGTACCCACACTTGAGGCTTCAGCGAAAGAATTCTTGTTTAATATTATTTTTCCAAAGAAAAATAATATAGCTAAAATTAATATTAATATAATAATATTATGGTAATTCTTTACATAAGCTAGTTTTCTCTTCATAAAATTATGCACCCACCTTTAATCAGTAGTATATAGATTAATATGAAAAGTGGGTGCTATTTATGACATCAATCAAATTAATGTAAATACCTATTTACGTCTTTTAGATCTATGCCCGGGTGCAATGCTATATTAATTGCATTAGCAATAATCTGTGATAAATTTAGTATAACATCATCAACCTCCTTAGGGGTAACCATCACATTTGCACTATAAGGTTCTAATACTTCCTTAATCATATGATATTTCTCTTCATCCTTCAATTCTAATAGCATATTATAAAATTGTGAACCTACCTTTGCCTGTTTTGAAAAAGCTTTTATTACTAATTGTATTGTATCATTAGTTAAGGTAGCTGCGTCTACTACGGTAGGTACGCCTATAGCTATTACTGGCACACCTAAATTCTTTTCATCAAGTGCCTGCCGTTTGTTACCTACTCCAGACCCAGGATGAATTCCAGAAGTAGATAATTGTATGGTGGTATTTACCCTCTCCATTTTTCTTGAAGCCAATGCATCTATCGCTACCACAAGATCTGGTTTTACATTGCTGACGATGCCTTTTATGATTTCACCTGTTTCTATCCCAGTAGTTCCCATTACCCCTGGAGCAATAGCACTTAATTCTGCCAATGCTTCATCACTATCTTTATTATAAAATTTGAACATATGTCTTGTTACAAATAACTTGGATACTGCCTTAGGTCCTAAAGCATCAGGGGTAACATCAATATTTCCTAATCCTACAACCAAAACCTTCAAAGGTTTGTTGACGCTAATCAATTTCCTTAATTCTTTTGCCAATGTTTTACTTACCTGATCCTTTAAATCCGCATCAGCTCTTCTTAAACCTACACATTCTAACGTAATATACTTTCCTTTACTCTTACCCATTGCTTCTGCTCCATGGTCATCAAGGATTTCTACCCTCGTTACAGTAATATCCTCTAGTTCCTCCTGCTCAACTGCCACTCCAGGTATTTCTTGTTGTTTTTCTTCTTGATACAATTCTCTAGCCTCTAGTGCCAAATCTGTTCTTATTTGAAACATATCCTCACCTCTTAATTGTAATCTTTAGCAAAAACTTCTATTTACAGATATGTGCTTATAAATTTTAATATACTAAGGGCTACATTTGCAGTCTTTGGCTATGTTTTTTAGCCAAAGGCGAAACCGTAGACCGTATATATTAAAATTTAAATCTAAAGGCACATGTCTATAATAGATTTTCATAACCATAATTCACCTTTCCCCTTCAGTGTAGTGCTAAGATTCCCGCTTATTCAAGCGGCAGCCTAAGCACTACATCCTCGAAATAAATTCGGCTACAATTCAGAGAGAAAAGCGCTCTCTAGATAAACAAACTAAGTGATCAACACGAAAGTTATAGGGCGAACTTTCGGTTGCCTACTTATAGATAAACAAACTAAGTGATCAACACGAAAGTTATAGGGCGAACTTTCGGTTGCCTACTTATGAATTAAATCTCATTTTCCCCTTCGGTGTATTGCTAAGCCTCCCGCTTATTCAAGCGACAGCCTAAGCACTACATCCTCGAAATAAATTCGGCTACAATTCAGAGAGAAAAGCGCTCTCTGAATTAAGTCTCATTTTATTATTTGATAAAAGTTTGAAAATTATCTATGTGCCATAACAATAAATTTTGTATAAGAAATCTGTTTTAAGTCAATAAAAGAAATATAATATTTATTTTTATTATTTATTTTTATTGCTTTTTATATTGATTTTTGGTAAAATTACTGTGTTAATGACCACATAAGGGGGTGAAGATATTGGCAAATATTAAATCAGCAATGAAGAGAATCAAAGTCATTAAGAAAAAGACAGCTAGAAACAGAATGGTTAAATCCCAACTTAAGACAGCTATCAAAAAATTCGAAGACGCTCTATCAATTGGTAATCTAGAAGAAGCTAAAGCTAAGTTTAGATTCGTTGAGAAAAAACTTATGCAAGCCGCTGCAAAAAATGTTATTCATAAGGCAAAAGCTTCTAGAAAAGTATCTAGACTTGCTGCTAAGTTAAACAAAGCTGTTTAGTAGTAACCAAATCCGTGTCTCGGGTTCCTAAATAAAACAAGCGTACATATTGTACGCTTTTTTGCTTTTTCCCTTTTATTTACAAATTTCTAAAATGAAAAGCTCAATTGCAATATAATCCTTCATCTTACCAGATTTAATTGCAACATCCATTTTTAGGAATTGGGTCAATAACCTTTCCAACTCTTGAGTCGTAAATCCTCTAGCCTGATTTGCACACTTAGAAGCAACAAAAGGATGAATCCCTATTTTTGAAGCAATTATTTTAGTAGAATACCCTTCTTCTAATAACAGCTTCACCTTTAAAAGATTACGGACATGATTTCCCAAGGTAGCAGCAATCTTCATTATAGGTTCCCCTTGATGTACCATAGTACTTAGCCGTTTCATAGCTTCGCTAATTTGTTGTTTTTCAATAGCATCTAATAGCTTAAATATATCGTTTTGAAAGCTGGAACTAAATATGTTTTGTAAATCCTCTAAGGTAACGCTATCTCTATCTCCTATAAAGGAAATAATCTTCTTTAATTCATTGTCTATATCTAGTAGACTTTGGGTAGCATTCTTGCCTATATAATCAACATTTTCAAAAAAATAGTCTATTTCTGCAGATGCGATCTTTTTGTCATAGACCTTCATTCTACCCACTATCCATTGTTTAAAGTCCTTTGCATTTAATTTTTGAAATTCGATAGCCTGCCCATGCTTTTGTATTTCTTTTACAATTTTTTTCCTGGAATCTACAGATGTAGAACCATAAAACACCAAACAAGTGGTGTCCGGTATTTTCTCTATATAAGCTATGAGGCTTTTTTCCTCTTCATCTGATATGTACTTTCTCTTACTTTGAAATACCTCAAAATCATTCACCAGTACTAATTTTCTTTCTCCCATAAATGGCAAAGTTTCACAGGTATCTATTAGTCTTTCAAGCGTACAATCCTTTCCTTCCATACTATAGAAGTTTAGCTCTTCAAAATCACTATTAACAACGGTGTTTTTTAACTGTTTAATAAATCGATTTCTCAAATATATTTCTACTCCATAGAGCAAATAAACCTTTTGAATTTTATTGGCCTTTAACTGATCAATTGCTTCTTTATAGTTCATATTTTTCATCCCTTTTCTATTGTTGCAGTACCTTCTTCATTGCACTCTGTAAAAGTGACTGACACCAAATCAAAGATTTGGGTCATCTACTTTTATTATGCCATAATATGAAATATACAGCAAACAGTATAAAGTAATAACCCATCATATGATAAATCCTAAGCCCTTCCACCGCTATGCTGGCTATCGATAGATTACTTAGCCGCTGCACCATCCAATATATATAAGCCAATAGTCCATGAGTAAGATAATTAATTATTAATCCTAAGCTATTTGAAAACATGCTAACGAAAACACTTGTTAAAGATGTAAATAGCAAAGGCATTAAGGTTGGTACAATGAAAATATTTGCAATAAAAGCTATAAAAGACAATTGATTAAAATGATAAATCATGATGGGTATTGTTCCTAATTGAGCAGCTATAGTAACCGCCATCAAAGATTGCAAATACTTTGGAACAACCTTCAATAAATCCTTTACAAAAGGAAAAAACAACAAGATACTTAAAGTAGCAGCAAAGGATAATTGGAAGGAAACAGAAAATATATTCAATGGATTGTATAATAATAGTAGAAATGCCATCATCATTAAACTATTGATTGCATCGTATCTCCTTTCCACAAAATATCCTAGAACATATAAGCAGTACATACTACTTGCCCTAATAATAGATACGGGAAAACCTACAATAGCACTGTAGAAAAATAATGTTACCATCGTTATCAGTAAAATCTTTCTTTTCCCTAGATTTAGAAACGCTAATAGATGGTGACATAACAAAACCATCACCCCTACATGTAGCCCTGATACAGCTATGATATGAGCGGTTCCACTTATGGAAAAAAGATTAAGGGTTTCTTTATCTAAGTATCCTTGGTTTCCGAACATAATACTTTTTAACATACTACTTTCTATAGATGGCAAAGATTGATCAAAAAAATCTTCAATATATCTTCTGGTTTTAAAACTGCTATTTATAATATTTGTAGTTACATATTTATCTACTTTCATTAAATCCTTAGCATTCACCTGTAAAATTGATTTAAAGCCTCTGCCTCTAAGGTATAATTGATAACCCTCTAAGCCCCTTTTATCAAAATCCTCAATCAAAGTAACATTTCTTAAGGTTACCATATCGAAGGGTTCTAAGGCAACAGGAAGATCGTTAGCGTATTTTAGTTGAAGCCTAGCCTTTTCATTTATAGTACTTTCTCCGTCAGTTTTAATTAAGCTGAGTATATCAACATCATACTCAACATATCTTCCTTGATCAATACCCACTCTCTTGATTTCAACTTCAAGGGCTAGCTTCTCAAAGGGATATTCCTTTAATACTGTGCTACTTTCCATATAGTTGTTAAACATAAAGTTTCCTACTAAAATCAGGGAAAAGCATATAAAGATAAGGGCACGCTTTTGATAGAAAATAGTGGCTAGTATCATAACGATCATTAATAAACTGAATAAATATCCATCAATTTTTAAACTTAATGAATAACCTAGAATAATTCCTAAAATTACCGAAATGCTAAAAAAACTAAAGGGTCTTCTCACCTCTATCCCCTCCTACCTATTAGGTATTTCTAGGTTTACAGGGGATATCCTTTTAGATTGCAAATTTATTTAAGCTCATGCTTAGATTGTCAGCAATCCCATCTCTTTGACATAGAAAAAACAGTTATAGAAAAAACCACCAAAATTATGTATAATAGAAAAGCAGACTTTTTTTATAGTAAATTATTTTTTATGGAAAAACCTTTTTATAATAAAAGAGATGTAAAAAAACAAGCAGAAATTCTGCTTGTTTTCTAAAATTAACCATTTCAAACTATCTAAGGGTTTAAATCAATCACCTTTTCGAAATGCTGATAATCCTTAACTATTTTCCATTCTCCGCCCCATGTCCATCCTCTACTAGTAAAGGCACGATAGCATGGGTCTCCCTTAATAATCATGCCTTTTCTGATATCCTCTCTATTCACATATTCCTTTCCTGTCAATGGAACTATCCTGTTATTCTTAATATAAGGATTTTGTATGGGATTGATGTCAATAGCCACGCCATATCCATGGTTTGATATTTTTTGGCTTCCTTCAATGACTCTAAAGCAAAAAGCAGAGGTATTATTATCTTCCATCGATAGATGGTCATCCGCCTCGTATTCATCAATTAATCTCATCTTTTCAATGGGAAACTTCACCTCATATAGCTCTTGAAATATTTCAAGTACTTCTTCGCCAATCTCTTTATGAACAATCATCTCTCCTAAATGCTCTTGCTGATCAAAACCCCAATGGGTAACAGTGATATAGGACAAATCCTCTAGTCCTACAGGAGCCTCTTCTCTCCATGATACACCTCTGACCCTATCAACGATCTCCTTTGTCAAGGCTTCATTCGTGAAGATCGGTTTCGTAGTAAGATCATGAATAGCATGATTGTCACTATCGAATCTACTATTGTTAGTATTGCTGTCTTTATCTTCATCATATTCTGCTATTTTAGATTCCAGTTCTTCATTATTATTGAAAGTTTTTACACTGTCTATCTGTGAAACAGGGGATCTCCTTTCTAAAATTATTGGTTCCAGAGAAATACTAATTAAGAAAAGAGCAAGGAAGCCAGCTATCAAAACTATACTAACTTTTCCTATGAACTTCATTTTATCTTCTCCCAACTTACTATTTTATCCTTATTATACCATTTATGCATTGTTGATGAGTATATCGTGAAGAATATTTTTCATACTGGAGTTCAATTGGTCAGCACTTTATATAAAAATAAGTCAGTTAGCTGATTTTATTACTTGTATCAAAAAAATTTATCGATTAAATAAATTTTTCAATGATTGACGTAATCATAGCATACTCCATAAAGGTAACCAATCCACAACTCAATAAGAAAAAACTTAGTTTCATTTGGGCAAATCGATCCTTCCAATATTCTCCCCTAAATAACGAAATAAGATCTGGGGTAAAGCTGTATCTCAAGGATTCATTAAAATCCTCCGTTCCAGAAAAGAAAGTTTTAAAGAAAAACTTATATATTGGTATATTCACTGGGATTAAAATTAGAACAATCGCTACATTCACAACATCACCTTCCCTTCCATCTCTATCATTGACTTATTCATCATTTCTATCTTCTTATACTTTTTTCCTGCTTTATCTCTGCTCCAAAGAGGATTTGTCATCTAATTGTAATCTTTAAGCTGCTTTTTGTCCCTTATACTCTGCTTTCTTTCTAATTTTCTTTTTTGTTGCTCTTTATACGAAATGGTGTATATATTAAGATATAAGAGAAATATCTATAAAATACGATGATGGGAGTGTGTTATTTTGAAGTCCATTGAATGTAAAATTATTCATTTTGGTCATAGCAGTGTTGCTGTTGAGACAGAAAATAACTTTCTAATTTTTGATTATTATAAGGATATCTTTTCTTTCCAAGAGGAGGCTATACAAGAGAGGCTTCTTTCTCTCAACGACTTAAAAACAGATAAAGATGTCTTTGTTTTTGTCAGCCATGGTCATGGAGATCATTTTAACCCTGAAATTTTTCAATGGAAGAAGTTCAATAAGCGTATTCAATACATACTAGGTTATGATATCAAAGAAATGGTTTATGAAGAAGAATATTACTATATGGAACCCCATGGTTCCCTGCAGTTGGAGGATGTTCATATAAAATCCTTTGGCAGCACCGATAAGGGTGTATCTTTCCTGGTTTCAGTTGACAATTTTACCATCTTCCATGCTGGAGATTTAAATTGGTGGCATTGGAAAAATTTCTCTCCCGAAGAACAAAAGCAGGAAGAAGTAGATTTTAAAAGGGAAATCAATCATCTTAGGGGTGAAGCTATCGACATCGCTTTTGTTCCTGTTGATCCCAGACTTGATGAATTTTTTCATCTTGCAGGCCTTTACTTTTCACAAACCCTACATCCTCAACTGTTGGTTCCCATCCATTTTAGAGAAGATTATTCCATTTATCATGCCCTTACCAACAAGCTGGAGGATGCCCCTGTGGAGGTTGCTAATTTTACTGCTTCTGGCGAGACTATCATCTTTCACAAGAGAATCACAAACACATAGATTCTTTTCTCTGTGTTCTACTCTATGTTTTTATATTAATGAAACCGCTGCATCAGCGGTTTTATTGTTGTGCATTGAAATTCATAGTAGTACTTAAGTTGTTTTACACTACCTAGATTAATCATTCATATAATCATATATATTTTTATCTTCTTCTACAGCAAATCTGGTGATATCTCAAAAACAACCATAACTGTCTTGCTATCTTTATTCATAAAATGGAATTTGCTTTGGCTCCAGATTATTTTAAAAACCCTTTTATCTATTTTTCACCTCCTAATCATTTACATTTGGTGTGCGAGCAGTTTCATGGGCTTAACAATTTATACCATTGAATACTGCCCACTAGCCTTCCTTGATAAAGCTTCAAATGGCTTAATTCAACTTATAAATATGTTTGTCGGTCGCAATTCATTATCTATACTCTTATTTTTCTTCCTTCCATAAAGAAATAGATTGAACCGTCTCACTTCCGTTCTCTATTTCAAAAATAACTGTATGCGCACCTGCTTTATACTTAACTATCAAATTATTATCAAAATATAGTTCACTGTTATCAGAGATATATGTATGATTTGGCTTTCCTAATATTTCTTCCACTTCTCTAAGGAGCATTCCTATATGAATGCCATATATTGTTGCTTCTCCAGTATAATATATACCTCCAACAGTCCCATAAGAGATACTATCATCTATAATAATCCCGTCAGTTAAAAAATAAGTTTTGTCGTATGATAACAACAGACCTCCCATATAATTATCTTTATAATCTGGTTCTCCCCATTTCTCAATAATTTCAGTGCTATTTGTTCCAATACCAAATTCAATCCCATCCATTTTTCCTGTATATAACAATTCTAAAGCTGGATTATATTTTTCCTCTTCATCTTTTTTCTGAGAAGAAATCCCATTTTCTTCATTTATATCTCTATTTTTTAACTCTTGGTTTAATATTTCATTTCCATTGTCATCCTTAATGACTATCTTATTCTCATTATAAAATATAAGAATAAATGTTAAAATAACTATAAATCCTGCTATAATCACTTTCTTCAATATTTCCTCACCAACCTTTAAAGTTGTGCTATCCTTTACTTACTAAATATAGAATTTCGCCAAATTTTCTAAGATTCCTTTGATTTTTTATCAATATTTAATAATTATTCTTACAAATCTCGTTTATTGTAATTTAGAATTTTGTATGATACTATATTGTGTTCCATTTTTTCTACATTATCAACCTCTACAGGTCTATTTTACACTAACTCACCTGTGTCCGACAAATCGGATATAGCTCACAACCCTTTTGACCTAAGTAATAATTAATAAATATAATTGGTAATAATAAAAGATGATACATTATTTTATATCACCTTTTATTATTAAGGTTTATATATACTTTGAAAATATCCCTACAATCCTCCAATTTTACAATTTATATATCATCAACTTTTTAGCACTTTATAACTCATAGGCATGTTTTAAATGTTGTTAATAATCCTTTTCCTTCAATACATAAATCAGGGAAGAGTTTTCTTATTATAAGAATAATAATCAGCCATAGACTCATTCAGAAACCCGAAATGCGTACCTGATACTTCATATTCTGCAGTGCTTGTATACGGACCATAATAATAACCCACAGATAAACTACTTGTATTACTTCCATGCTTACCATCAAAACCTATTCTTGTGCCGTTTCTATATGTTGTTAACCTACAGTAAATACTCTCGACTGCTACACTAGCTGTTGTTGTTCCGGTACTCCCTACATAGTCCTTAAATCCGGTAATAAATACAATCATCACTTCGAGAAATTTAGCTCTTATGGCATCTCCCACTTGAATCCCATTCAAACCTTCCATTTCTATGTCAAGAAAAGCAATATCTATAGATTTTCTTTTAATTTTTTCTAATAGTTCTTCACCATTACATGCTTGAATAAGATAAAAGTCATAATCTTTATTAAAATACTCCAGATATCCTGTAATCACATTTATATGTTTATCATATCAGAGCTTTCTAAAAGAAAATGTAGAAAATTGTCAATATTTATCTTCAAAACTATGGTATTTTTTCTAAATTTCTTTTTATAGATGAATTTCATATCGAAAAAATAAAACCGCAATCCCAGCGGTTTTATTATACCTATTTAAATTTATGTGCTTCTATTGTTTCTGCCTTTATCCTAAAAATACTTTTGGCTCCACTGTCATCTATTGCGTCTCCTACCTCAAGCTCTCCAGTGGCTTTTAGTGCCTTTTCTGTAAAGGCACTTTTCTTGCCTTCAGGATAATACACTTGTATTACTTGCAAAAAATCCACATCCTCTCCTCCGCAGAAGGGACATGCTGCACCTGGTACTTGAATCATATAGAAATAATTAGCATCTAGAGGTGTTAGGGGGGACATATAGCCAACCATCTCAACTGTTTTACCATCTAACCCTTTAGCTTTTTGGGATATATCAAAAATATCTTCATCTACTTTTTCTGATAGCTCTGGAAAAGTAACAGCTGTGACTTCTTCATACTTTGGACTACAAGCAGTAAACAACACAGCTAGAAGAAGTAGAATGACTATCAATCTTTTAAAATTCATTTAAAATTCCTCCTATTTAAAACTCGTGGTCACGGGGCTATAAGCCCCGAAACTACGGTATTTTTTGTTCGAGTATATGTACTCGAACAGCTTACTTTGTGTTGTATAGCAG
>NZ_FZOJ01000097.1 GCF_900188145.1 Anaerovirgula multivorans
TCTACCATACAGTTGTCTTCATCCATAACAATCATTCCACCAGAACCCATCATAGAGCCTAATGCTATTAGGTTGTCATAGTCAATAGGTGTGTCAATATGATCTGCAGTGATACATCCTCCCGATGGTCCTCCTGTTTGCACTGCCTTAAAGGCCTTTCCGTTTGGAATTCCACCACCGATCTCATAGATAACTTCCCTTAGGGTTGTTCCCATGGGTATCTCCAATAATCCTGTATTGTTGATCTTGCCACCTAAGGCAAATACTTTTGTTCCCTTTGATTTTTCTGTTCCTATTCCTGCAAACCAATCTGCTCCCTTTAATATGATTTGTGGAACGTTTGCATAGGTCTCAACATTGTTCAATAATGTTGGCTTATCCCAAATACCCTTATGTGCTGGGAATGGTGGTCTTGGTCTTGGCATACCCCTTTTCCCTTCGATTGAGTTTATTAAAGCTGTTTCTTCTCCACACACGAAGGCTCCAGCACCTAGTCGAATTTCTAAATCAAAAGCAAAGCCTGTTCCAAAAATATCTTCTCCTAATAATCCCTGCTCTTTCGCTTGGTCAATGGCTATTTGTAGTCTTTTTACTGCAATTGGATATTCTGCTCTAATATATACGTATCCTTTAGTAGCTCCTACTGCATACCCTGCTATAGCCATAGCTTCTATGATAACATGGGGATCTCCCTCTAGTACTGATCGATCCATGAAGGCTCCTGGGTCTCCTTCGTCAGCATTACAGGCTACATATTTTTGATCTCCCTCTGCATTAGCAGTGAAGCTCCATTTCATTCCTGTTGGAAAACCTCCACCACCTCGGCCTCTTAAGCCCGATGCTTTAATGACATCAATAACCTTTTCTGGTGTCATCTCTGTTAATACCTTTGCTAGAGCTTGATAGCCATCAAAGGCAATATATTCTTCTATAACCTCTGGATTAATTAATCCACAGTTTCTTAAGGCAACCCTTTGTTGTTTTTTGTAGAAGCCTACTTCGTCGATTGCTCTAATTTTGTCTTCCACTACAGCTTCTTTGTATAAAAGATCTGTTACGATCCTCCCCTTTAACAAATGCTCTTCTGTAATTTTGTCAACATCATCTACACTAATATGGCTGTAGAAAGCACCTTCAGGGTATACAATTACGATAGGTCCTGCTTCACAAAGTCCAAAACATCCTGTTTTTACTACCTTTACTTCCTTTTGAAGCTCATATTTTTCTAATAATTCTTCAAATCTATCTAAAATCTTTAAGGAATCTGATGA
>NZ_FZOJ01000069.1 GCF_900188145.1 Anaerovirgula multivorans
TCATAATATCACCGTCCTTACTACTATTATGGGCGATTTTATGTATGCTATATCAAGATTGTCTTATCCAATTGTTGGATTTTTGGCGCGCTCTGTCGTCCCCTTGGTTTTTGGTTTTGGTTTGGAATAAATTTCTGAATTTATCGAATTTATTTATAGTTAAATATTGACAAAAAAATATATAAATATATAATAAAATTAATGGTATACCGAATACCAGGTTTATTTTTTATCAAACTTCTTCAAAAAATTTTAAGTAATTATAAATAAAGGGGGGATTTTAAATGAAAGTAAGTGCAATTCAAATGAATATGGAATTTGCAAACCCAGATAAAAATTATAAGAGAGCTGAAGAACTAATCAGAGTTGCTGCAAAGGATAAACCTGATACCATAGTTCTTCCAGAAACGTGGAATACCGGCTTTTTCCCTGTAGAGAAGACTATGGAATTAGCTGATGAAGATGGTAAACGTACAATTAAATTATTTTCAACATTATCTAAAGAATTAGATTTAAACATTATTGGAGGTTCAATTGTTAATAAGAAAGGGGGAAGCTTATACAATACTTCATATATTTTTAATAGAAAGGGGGAATGTATTGCTGAGTACGATAAAACACATCTTTTTTCTTATATGCATGAAGACGATCACTTCAATAAAGGCATTAAAACAACAACTTTTGATTTAGATGGAATTAAGTGCGGTGTAGTAATATGTTACGATATTAGATTCGTAGAATTAGTTCGTATATTAGCTTTACAAGGCATAAGCATACTTTTCGTAGTAGCTCAGTGGCCTGTACCTAGAATTAATCATTGGGAGATTTTGAATCAAGCTCGTGCCATCGAAAACCAAATATTTGTTGTAAACGTTAATTCTTCTGGTATTGCAGAAGAAACAGTCTATGGTGGACATTCATCTATAATCAGTCCTTGGGGAGACGTTTTAGTTAAAGCAAGTTCTGAAGAAGAGATTATAACAGCTAAACTTGATATAGAAATAGTAAAAGAGATCAGAAATACCATTAATGTTTACAATGATAGAAGACCAGAATTATATATAATCAAATAAAGGGATGATAAATATGGGAATGATAAATTTTACATTGAAAAATTTATCTGGAGATGAAAACCTAACAGTAAATTATGATGAGCTACTTGTAATTGGTTATGCTGGAAGAAACATTGAAAAGACTATGGAACATATAAAAGAATTAGAAGAGCAATTGGGTGTGGCTCCACCAAAAAAGATTCCAACCATTTTTGAGTGCTCTCATGAGTTGTTAACACAAGAAGATATTATTAAATTTGTTGGAAAAGAAACATCTGGAGAAGTTGAGTATATTATCGTTTTAGCCAATGGAAGTGCATATATCGGAATTGGAAGCGATCATACCGACAGAAAATTAGAAAGTATAAGTGTTCCTAAGGCGAAACAAGTATGCCCTAAACCCATAGGAAAAGAATTATGGAATTACGATGACATAAAAGATCATTGGGATCAAATAAAATTAGTTTCTTATCAAACAATTGACGGTAAAGAAATTCTCTATCAAGATGGCTCTTTAGCTGACATTTTACCCGTTGAAAAAATTTTATCTGAATTAAAGGATAGAATTGGAGCTATTCAAAATAGCATTATTTTTTCTGGAACTGTTCCATTGCTAAACGGATTTGCATATGGAGATAATTTTAGATGTATGATAATTGATCAAGTGTTAGATAGAACGTTAAGCTTTAATTATAATATTGAAATTATTAGTGAGGAGGAACGATAAGATGAAAAAACTTATTAGTTTACTAATTGTATTAGTTATAGTTAGCAGTATTTTTATGGGATGTACAGGAAATGAAGATACTACAGGAAGCGAGCCTAATGCAGATACGAATACTAAATCCAACGACTCTATTCAAATTAAAATAGCCTGCGTGGGAAATGAGGATCACCAATCCACAATCATGGCAAAAAATTTCCAAGAAGAACTTGAAAAACTCTACGATGGAAATCTTGAAATAGACATATATGCTAATGCTTCACTTGGCGGTGAAAGAGAAGCTGCGGAAGGTGTAAAATTAGGAACTATCCAAATGACCGTTGTTACTACAGATGGTACTTTACCTGCATGGGTTCCAGACACTCAGATCATGTCAATTCCCTACTTATATGAGACAAAAGAACAAGCTTATGAATTATTAGATGGAGTCATTACAGAATATCTTAATCCGAAATTTGAAGAGCAAGGATTTAAGCATTTAGGTTTTGGAGAACTAGGTTTTAGACACTTTACAAACAATATTAAAGAAATCAAGACTGCAGCTGATATGAGAGGTCTTTCTATAAGAGTACAGGAAGCTCCTATATGGTTTGCATTGATAGACAGTCTCAAAGCTTCTGCAGTGCCAGTATCATTTAATGAATTATATACTGCATTACAACAAGGTATGGTTGATGGACAAGAAAATCCTATTGCTTCAATCTATACATCTAAGTTCAATGAAGTACAAAAATATTTAACACTTGATGGACATACTTACGCACCAGTTAGTATGATAATGAACAAGGATTTCTATGATGGATTGCCAGAAGATTTACAATCAGCAATAGATCAAGCGGCTAAAAATGCAGTTCCAAGACAACGTGAAGCTATAAATAATATAGAAGAACAATATTTACAGGAATTAAAAGATGCAGGAATGATTGTTACAAAGCCTGACAAATCAACATTTATAGAAGCAACAAAAGACATATATAAGCTCGAAGAGGTACAGAGATTAGTAAATCCAGAGTTTGTTGAATTAATAATAGATAGCAAAAAGTAGTAATTTGAAAACCAGAGGTGTACTACACAGTGCACCTCTTAGTTGGGAGGAAAAAAGATGAAAACACTAGATCGTATTGTGGATTTTATCGTTAGATTTATAATGGCTTTTTCCGCTCTTATCCTTTCTATTGTTACAACATTACAAGTTGTTGCTAGATATATCTTTAAAAGCCCTATTGGATGGGGGCAGGATATTATCAGATTGAGTTTTATATATCTGGTTTTTTGGGGTGCAGCTTATTGTGTAAAAGAAAAAGAGCACCTAAATATTGATATTTTGCTTACTTCTCTTAAACCAAAAGCCAAAAAAATTCTTGAATTAGGAATTAATATAGTTTTGGCTTTTTTCTTCATGTTTATTATTTATTATGGATTCATATTTACGCAGTCAGGAGCAAATCAAAAAGCACCTTATCTTTCTATTCCAATGTCACTTTATTATTTATCATTACCGACATCAGGAATTTTTATGATCTATTACCAACTTAGGCAAGTCATGGAACAAATCAGTAATTTAAAGAGCAACGGAGACACTGGGGGTGACATAAAATGATCATATTGACATTATTTCTAGTTTTCTTGATTGGTGTACCAGTTGCTTTTTCATTAGGATTGGTTTCTCTAGGACAAATTTTCATGGATGGTTATCCACTAGTAGTAGTCATCCAAAGAATGTTTACAGGTGCTGATAGCATAGCATTAACAGCCATTCCACTTTTTATATTGTCTGGCAACTTAATGTACAGAGGAGGTATGTCTCAAAAAATTGTAAATTTTGCAGATACCTTACTGGGACACTTTCCAAGCGGGCTTGCAATGGTTAGTATCCTTGCAAGTATGTTTTTTGCCGCTATAACAGGTTCTGCCATAGCAGCTACCGCAGCAATAGGTGGTATAATGATCCCCTTAATGGTAAATAAAGGTTATGAAAAGGAGTTTAGTGCTCCACTATTAGCATGTTCAGGTTCCATCGGACCAATTATTCCCCCAAGTATTCCGCTGTTGGTATATGGCACTATTGCAAATGTCAGTGTAGGAAAATTATTTATCGGTGGCGTTTTACCAGGTATCATAATGGGTATTGGCTTAATGATTTACAGCTATTTTATCGGTAAGAAAAGACATTATATCGGTAGAGAAACAAAGGCTTCAGCAAGAGACATGTTCAAATCTGGTAAAGATGCTATCTTAGCGCTTTTGATGCCTATCATTATCATTGGCGGAATCATGAGTGGTGCATTTACACCAACTGAGTCCGCAGCCATCGCAGTGTTGTATTCTGTTATTATAGGAATGCTTGTATATGAATTAGAAATTAAAGATATATGGCCCGTACTAGTAGATAGTACAAAAGCTACAGGACAAGTATTGATAGTAGTCGCCTTTGCCTCATTATTCACATGGATCATTACTGTAAATAACATACCTCAAGCGGTAGGCGCTTTCTTAAGCTCTACAGTAAATACCAAAATCATGTTACTGCTAATCATTAATATCATCTTACTCATTGCAGGTACATTTATCGATACTACAAGTGCCGTTGTTATCTTTACGCCATTATTCCTACCATTAGTACAAAGTTTTGGAATTGACTTGGTTCACTTTGGCTTAATCATGGCTGTCAACCTTACTATAGGTATGTGTACTCCACCTCTTGGAGTTTGTCTATTTGTATCAGGTTCCATAGCTAAGATTCCACTAAAAGCGCAATTCAAGGATTTATTACCAATGTTAATGGTATTAATTATAATTCTACTGATAGTAACCTATATACCTACCCTTACACTTCTATTGCCAAATTTATTATCTTAATTTTATTAAAGTTTGTAATAGTGACCTCAATAGTCTAATTTGTTTTTCTTAAGGTATAAGCTAATTTAACACCATCAATTTCAAATAGAATGATTCCACCCCCTCCCGATACTGACTTTCGCTCACTTAACATATTCATCATAACGGGGGGTGAATCCCCCTTAGTATCAAGTTAAATCCAATAAAGTTAGTAATTAAGAAGTATAGAATTTGCTCAGTGATATTTTAAAAAACATTAGAAAAACGGTGTAGACTTTGTTGATTAATGCTACTTATTAGTATAATATAATATTAATACTTTATTTAGAAAGGAATCCAAGATGATAGAGAAATCAATATCATATAAATATAAGGTATATGAGAAAATTAAAGAGGATATTATTATAGGAGTATATTCCCAAGGAGAAGTACTTAATGAAAGAAAATTAGCAGAAACAATGGGAGTTAGCAGAACTCCTATTAGAGAAGCCTTGCAATTATTAAATTCAGATGGTTGGGTAGTAAATGAACCCTATAAGGGAACGGTAGTAAGGACCTTTGATGTGGATTATGTTATGAATGCTCAAAAAGTAAGAAGAGTGCTGGAGATATCAGCTATAGAAGAGGCTATGAATAACATAGATGATGAAGATATAAAAGAACTAACTGCTGTTTTGCGGAAACAAGAGGAATGCTTAAATAATTATAACCCAACTGAATTTATGAAATTAGATAGAGAATTCCATGAGAAAATATATTATTTAAGTAAAAATGATATATTGTTTGATTTATTGCAAAATTTTAATGATATTATTCGGTTCTATGGAATAAAAGTATTGTTGGTTCCCGAGAGAAATAAGACTACACTTATAGAACATCTAAATATTTTAGATGCTATAAAAGAAAGAAATGTTTATTTAGCAAAAGAAGCTATGGATCATCACTTGCTAATGACCGGTAAAGCAATCCATAAATATACAATCGGTACCAATGAATAGTGGAAATATTAAGTATCTTATACCTCTAGTTTATTTCTTGCAAAATATGATTGCTACAACGTAGTTAAATACTAATATATAATCAATCATCTTATTGTTAACAATGTGGTTGATTCATGTTTCATGAAAATCTCCAGGATTCTATTATAACTTTTGAAGTATCCTCAAATACAAATAAAAAAAAACTCAGCCCTTAGGATTTCTTTCTAATGAGCTGAGGTCTTTTATTGGCTTGCAAAAGTTTAAGGCTACTTGTACCATGATTTGTATCCCTATTGCCAAAGCATTTTCATCTGGATTGAACTTTGGATTATGAATAGATGCAAATTCTTCTCCTCCAAGAGCTGGCTTCTCAGAAACAAGGGTCCCCTCCTCCAACACATTCTGCATTGATTTGAAGACGAGGTTTACCATGTTAGTACTGATGCCTGTTGGCCTCTTTTTTTCTTCGGTATCATAAATTAAATAAGTGTAAATATTTAACCATTTATTTTGATTTAACAATTGCACTTATGTAACGTACAATGCCATAATTGCCTCCAAATTTATATTGCCATAAACTTAGAGATTTCCTGACCACTAGAACCGTCCCCTTGGTTTCCCCTTGGTTTCCCCTTGGTTTCCCTTAATAACATTATAGCATTGGTTTGGTTCTACCAAAGGGTGTTCTCAGTAAACACTATTTAGGATCGATTAATCCACTCATTCGAATAATCTCAATCCCTTTTTTTTCTAACTCATTAGCAAATACATTAATTCCCACAGAATCACTAGCCATATGTCCTGCAACCACTACATTTCCTATATTTTCATCCTTAATGGCTTTAATCACATCTTCTGGTATATGCATCTCCACCAAAGTCCCTACTCCAGCTTCAAAATAAGCTTTATGCACATTAATTCCTCCACCTGTACCCCCTGCCATGGTTACAAATACTCTTCCTGCGTAATCATCCTTTTGCCCTACACGAATCACTGGCTTAGCCATTGTCTTTTGATACTCTGAAAGAGTCTCTAGAGCATCTATTACATCCTGTAGCGTAGCCTTCGGCTTATCTCGAAGCTTTTCATCCAATAGTTTTTGAACCGTTCGTTCTGCTAGGATATCTGTAGGAGTATGCACACCCATAAAGGGCATATTTAGTAGCTTAGCTGCTGATACCGCTCTGTCATAGTTAGAAACATGCAGCATTCTTTCTACCTCTCCCTTTTTCTCTCCTAAAGCTTTTTGTGCTTTATTAATAGGCACACCAGCCCTTACCATTCTATCAATTTGATTATCCATTACCTTATGTAGATTAACCCTCGGACTTCCTCCTGATGGATGGTGAGTGATGACTAAATCTGCCCCTAAGTCTCTTGCTAATAGCATCTCAGCCAGTTCCATATCTACACCGATAGCCACTTTTTTAATATTTTCTCCTTCAACGATAATACCAGAATCCTCTGGAACTTCACTTAATCCAGCTAATTCTAAAGCAATATCCATAATTTCTTTTGTGTTCATATTAATTTCCTCCTCTTCATTATAATAAGCCGCAGGAGCGGTTCTATTGCTTAGTTCTTCAAAATAATACCCCATTAATCTTTGTATTTGTCCTGCGAAGATTCCTCTTTCTTTTAATATTTTATTGGTTTACTTTTTATTCCTATCTTGAAATGGGTGTCCACATTTCTTTTGTTTTAATTATAACAGTCTACACAACATATGATCTTTCTATTCCCTCTCTTGCTTTTCTTGACATAAAAAGCTGCCTCGTAATTTATTTTACCATATATTTGAAGTGGATACACCCAATACTGAACTACCTTCTGTCAAGTAGACAGTGAAAATAATAGAAAAACGTCATCCTAAACAAATATTTTAATAAAATTCAGTACGTAACTTCATATGATTCACTTTTGCTAATGGCTTTCACTTCCTTTTTTAAGCTTGTTATATTTCATTATTTAAAAGTTTTTGGTTATATTTTAAAAACTTTGGTTATAAATAGTGTAGAAGGAATTTATGGAAAAATAAAGGAGGAATAATTTTATGAAGACTTTTGGACAATTTTTACAATCTGGAGATTGGAAAGGTGAAAAACACGTTCCTGTAATACATGCACCAGAAAAGGTTAAAGCTGGTGAAACTTTTGATTTAAGAGTATCTATTGGAGATGAAATCCCTCACCCTAATACATTAGAGCATTATATATCCTGGATCAAAGTATTTTTCTTTCAAGAAGGTGGCAAATTCCCTGTGGAGTTAGCTGAATTTAAATTTACGGCTCATGGAGAAGGTGGTAATTTTTCCGAACCAGCGGGTACTACAAAGGTTAAACTAGATAAAGCTGGTACCATTTATGCTATTAGTTACTGTAATATCCATGGTGTGTGGGAAAATAGTCAAGAAATTGTAGTAGAGTAGAAAAGCTAAAAAGCCACGATAAGCGTGGCTTTTTCATTTGCTTTAAAACTAAAACAGAGACAATAGAACCCCTGCTGCTACTGCTGAACCGATAACTCCTGCAACGTTCGGTCCCATAGCATGCATTAATAGAAAGTTGCTAGGATTTTCTTTCTGTCCAACAACCTGTGA
>NZ_FZOJ01000041.1 GCF_900188145.1 Anaerovirgula multivorans
GAAGAACGAGCATATCACCTTGCTAGTGTAGATACAGCTGAGGATTATGCTAGGGGAGTAAGATTGCATTGGGGGATTGAAAGTACCCATTGGAGCCTAGATGTAACATTTAGAGAAGATGCCAATAAAACAAGGACAGGGAATGCTCCACAAAATTTTGCATTATTAAAAAGACTGACCCTGAATATGGTAAAAAAAGATGCAAAAAAGCACCCTAAAAAAAGTCTAAAGAGAAGAAGGTTTATAGCTTCTCTGCATGAGGACTACCTTGAGTATATATTTTCAATTAACTTCGGGAAACTACAGTAGATTCTAATAAGATACTGGGTATATCCTTAGCCGGACTACCTGGTTAACACGAGTACAAAAACACACTTAGGGAAATTCTCGGAATATTTATTACCAATTCTTACTACTACCGGGATACATTTCATGACAAACCAAGGCCTACCACAATACAAATGCTGCAATGGCATTTTTAAAAAATTCTCTTTTGAGGATTTTGGAATAAAATGTATTCATGCTTTTGCCGTGCTACTAAACATGTTTAATAGTAACACAAATAAAGCTATCGAAGAATTTATAAGATACCACAAAGAATATAGTAATGAAGATTTCTTAGATATTTATGAAACAAGGAAAATTAGAAATAGTGAAGCGATATCAATAATTAAAGATTTATGCAATGTAGATCAATCTACAGACATTCAAAACCTTGATAAAGATGTTAGAGATAAGCATTTAATAGAACTAAAAAATAGAGGTCTATCGACAAGACAAATAGCTAGGCTTACAGGGATAGGAAGAAGTATAGTTATGAAATTATAGGTGGTAAGCGATATAAACCAACCACAAGAACCGTCCCTGCGGGTTCTCCCTGCAGTTTCTCTGCGAGAACCGTCCCTATGGTTTCTATATGATTGTAGTAGATCGCTTGCAACTGAGGAGCCAAATCGATTCCAAAATGCTTAATATGAACATTGATAATAGGATGTATGTTGAAGCTAGAAATAAGAAAACATTTTTAGAAGCACTTGCATCAGATACACGGCTAGTGATTGTAAATCTACAAAAATTTGGTTCAGTGCGGGAAATGTTAGATGATGAAGTAATGGGAAAATTAGCTAAGCTGCGTATTGTATTTCTAATCGATGAAATTCATCGTTCAAATAGCGGAGATCGACATGAAGAAATGATAACTATTTTTGATGAATTACAAGCACCCTTTGATAACAACTCCCACTATGCTAAAACCAAGAGAAAGAAGAATCTCATTATCGGTTTTACTGCTACGCCAGATGATCATACACTTGCCCGTTTTGGTGAATTTAGTGGTTATGCAGAAAGTGAAAAATATGGATATCAGTTCTACTTTGGATGGGACTGATATTCTACTTTTCATCCAAACCTGCAGTTCAGTCGAAGGAGCTCAGTGGCAATGTAACGGAAATTGTGGTACAGACTGTACAGAGGGTAGCCCCTAACAGGGCTGCTGAGTTAGATATAGGAAGGTTACATCATTTGATAAGAAAAAATGCTCATTTCTTTTCCTATTTAGTTCTTGGTGTATTAGTGCTAAATGCCTTAAGGAGAAGTGGTGTGTATGGGTCTAAGGGAATTATGATAGCTTTTTTAATCTGTGTCCTTTATGCTATATCAGATGAGTTCCATCAAACCTTTGTACCTGGCAGGAGTGGTGAGATTCGTGATGTTATTATTGATAGTGCTGGTGCGACTGTTGGGGTTTTAGGGTATTTAGGTATGAGTAGAGTGTGGAGAATGGGAGAAAAAGAAATCATATTTAGCTTGTCATGGGCAAACATAATAGCTATTGGTGGTGTTCTAGTAACTTTATCTTTAGGAATCTATAATACTTTACAACACCGCCTAACTATCAATAAGACAAAATATATTGATACAATAACAATGGAGCGTATAAAATGGTTAAAAAAATTAAGGGTAGATATATCTAGATTTTCAGGTTTGACAAGTTTTTGGGTGAAAACTTTAAGCCATTCAGATGGAAAAGAATCTCATGAATTATTAAAAGAAATTGATATTTTAAGAGTTATGATAAAATTGAGATTAAACCCAGCGGAAGAGATTTACCGCTTGCGGGAGCTGAAGCAAAATACCTTAGTAGAAAATGCGGAGCGTGAAGGAAAAAGGCAACGAATTGAGGAAATGACGGAATTCTTAAAAGGACAATCCTACGAACTGGAGGAATATGATGAACAGCTTGTAAGGCGGCTTATTGAGAAGATAACGATATTTGATGATGAAGCTACTGTACAATTTAAGTTGGGTGTTGAGATTAATGTAGAAATATAAGAAATGTATTATAATGACCTGAAAGCCAATTAAGGAATGCTCTCTTGATTGGCTTTTTATCTTATTATAAATGGACCAAACGATTTTATCAAATAGCCAAGGTATTGACAGTCAGTAAATATGTATGCTATATTAAAATAGAATCACGATAACGAAAATCGAAAACGAAAATCAATATAAAAAGGAGAAAATCAATGTCTGAAAAAGTATTAAGAAAATTGTTCTTAGGGTTTATCGGTATCCATATTCTGCATCATGCCAAAAAGGAGCCGATTTATGGACTTTGGATGATTGAGGAGCTTGAGCATCATGGATACACTATTAGTGCGGGTACACTTTATCCGATTTTGAATGGCATGGAGAAGGATGGTCTTCTTGTATCCTCTGAAGAAAACGTAGAAGGGAAAATTAGAAAATACTACAGGACAACATCTCATGGGGACGTAGTTTTAAAGGAAGCAAGGGCAAAAGCCTATGAGCTATTCAAGGAAATGAAGGAGTAGGTGAGGATATGAGAAAATTCGGTCCTCCTAAAGGGAAAGAAACACTGGTCCAGTTTTTGCTCAAATATAAGTTTCAGTTTATTGTTTCATCCGTAGCAGGGATTTTTTATAACACTGTCATCGTATTGGGGCCAATATTTTTAGGAAAATTAATTGATGCTGCAGCTGGAGGCACAACAGAATTAGTATTGCTTTCTGCGCTATATTTCGTCGGCGTGACTTCGTTTTTTCAGTTTGCAAGATTTATTAAACGTTGGTACATGCGCGATCAATTCAATCATGTAGCTTGTGATTTACGTCAGACACTTTTAGACCGAATCCTGGGATACAAGCTTCCTGAATTGGAAAAGGAGACTGTTGGTGATTTGATGTCACGCACAGTGGGTGATATTACTTTGGTGGTCGACACAGTGATGTCAACAATCAATGAGGGATGGGATACTTGGTTGTTGATGCTATCCTATTTTGGAGTACTTTTGTACATGGATTGGAAGATCACTTTGCTGGCATCCCTTTTGGTTCCTGGAACACTGCTGTTGGCACATATGATGAGAAATGTGCTTTATCGGTATTCGCTGAGTTCAAGACAATCAGCATCTATTGCTCACACTGGACTGCAAAGATATCTCTCTGCAATTTCCGTATTGCGGCTTTTTGGTAGGGAAGAGGCAGAAAAATCTACCATCATGGAAGCCTATGAACAGCAGGTTAAGTGGAATATCAAGCAGATTTTATTACAACAATCACTGTTGCCTGTCTATGCACTAATTGCTGGACTTGGCGTTGTCATCGTTATTGGTATGGGCGGAGAAAATGTAAGAACAGGCATGTGGACAGTAGGAACCTTCAATGCTTACATGGTGATGTTTATTGCTTTTTCAGGACGCACAAGGGTGGCGGCAAAGGTGTTCAATCGTTGGCATGGCGCTAAGGCAGCATGGCAACGTATTAAGGAAAAAATGATATTGGATAAGAATGAAAAAATAGCGGACACTGATACTTTTGATTTACGTAATACAGATCAATTGAAGGTATCACACCTTGATTTTTCATATGGCTCAAAAGAGGTCTTAAGAGATATTTGTTTTGAAGTAAAAGCTGGTGAAATCGTTGGTATTACAGGCGCAGTCGGCTCTGGTAAATCCACATTAATCAATGCCTTGTTAGGGCTATATCCATATGAAGGGGATATCCTCATTAATTCAAGACAATTGAGTGATATAGCTGATTCACAAAGAAACAATATGATTGGTTATTCAGGACACGAGCAGTTTCTATTTTCTATGAATATTGAAGAAAATATTATTTTCGGTCTGGAGTATAAAAACCCGGAACTGAAAGATACCCTGACAACAGCAGCCTTAGTAGAAGATATAGAGCGGTTTGATGATGGACTAAAGACCGGTGTCGGAGAAAAAGGACTAAAGGTATCAGGTGGGCAACGTCAACGTATATCAATGGCAAGAGCTATCTACAAAAAGCCAGCCATTCTTTTGTTAGACGACCCCTTCTCGGCACTCGACATTGCGACAGAACAAAGGGTAATCAAACGATTAAAGGAGGATTTTAAGGATCAGATCGTCATCTTATCCAGTCATCGCCTGAGCGCATTTGAAAACGTTGATAAGATTATAGTACTAGAAAAGGGATCTATCCTCGAAGCAGGTACACACAATCAATTGATGAGCAGGCGTGGACTCTATTATGAGATCTACCAAGCCCAGAAATTCATGAAGGAGGGAAGTGCACATGAATAAAGAAAATCAAAACCATCATTTTCTTAAAAGTGCCATGAAAACAGTTTTTAAACATAGACCAATGTTCTTTCTTCTCCTTTTTGGAACAGTGGGTATTGGAGCGATTGCAAATGTGTGGCCGTCACTTATATTAAGACAAATCGTTGATGGCCCGTTGACAACTGGAGAAGGTGCTATATGGAAAATGGCATTCACTTATTTGGCTGCAGTGTTGGTCATTGGGATATTAGATTTCATCAGAGAAATCAGCGCCACAGTGATCGGTCAAGGGGTACTTCTTGATATTAGAAAACAAATGCTTGAGCATTTACAGAAGTTACCGATGAAGTATTATTTACGGGTACCTGTTGGAGAAACACTTTCCAAATTTACTGCCGATCTAGATGCAGTCAACACTTTGTTCTCGGCAGGGCTTGTGAGTGCTATGGCAGATATCCTTAAGATTCTAGGGATTTTTGTAGCACTATTTGCACTTTCAAAGCCAACTGGATGGATAGCATTAGGGGCTTTACCGATTATATTTTTCCTATCGAATTTTTTTCGAAAGAATATATTTGTGAAGCAGAAAGAAGTGCGAAAGAAGGTCTCAGATATCAATACAACGATTCAAGAGGTTTACTCTGGTCTTAAGATTGTAAAAACCTTTGGCAAGGAGGATTTATTTTCAAAGCGATTTGAGGAAAAGCTTGAAGCTCACCGTTTGGCTATGAATGGAAATAGTATCTACGATGCTTGGTTCCCTTGTATTATGCAAATTGTCAGAGCCAGTGTTATAGCACTTGCATTGGTTGTTGGTGCATCAAATAATGGAACAACCTTTGCTTTGGGGCTTTCTATTGGTACTTTAGCAGCCATAGCTGATTTATTTGTCCGTATGTTTGAACCGGTTGAGGCTATTGCCTCAGAGATTCAAACTATTCAACAGGCATTCGCCGGGATTGATCGAGTTAAGGGCTTCTTTTCCGAAATAGTAGAAGATAAACATAGTGATGAAACCGAAAACGTCATACACATGGATCCAACAGTCAAGAGCGATATTATTCTGAATCATGTGGTTTTCGAATATACAGATGGTAAAAAGGTCATCAATAAAGCCACTTTTACAATTAAGGAAGGTAGTAAGGTTGCTATTGCAGGAAGAACCGGATCTGGAAAGACGACGATTTTATCGCTGATTGCAGGTCTATATCCCGCAACTAGCGGTACGATCACTATTGGAGGAGCCAATCCTTTTTTGCTACCTGCTAGTGAAAGACGAAAATACATGGGTATAGTGCCACAAAATGTCCAACTTTTTAATGGATCGATCTTGGATAATATCACATTAAAGGACACTGATATAACAAGAGAAGATGCCTGGATTGCTTTAGAGACTGTAAGGCTTGGTGAAACAGTTCGTGAACTGGAGAAAGGGATCGATACAGTCATAGGCGAGGGAGAAGTTCAGCTTTCATTTGGACAAATGCAGCTACTGTCCTTAGCTAGAGCGATAGTCATCAATCCCCCTATCCTTTTATTGGATGAATTGACATCTGGTTTAGATGCGTTAACAGAAAAGGTGCTATTGAATGCTATTCGACAAGTCAGTTCAAACCGCACAATTATTACGATTAGTCATAGAATATCAGGAATTATTGATGCCGATACAGTACACATCATGGATGCAGGAAAAGTCGTAGAAAGTGGCACGCCGGAAGAACTTTCCAAAATGGATGGGTGGTTTGCGATCTATAAACGTCTTGAAGAGCGAGGATGGAAAGTCGGCTAGAAAGATAGGTAAATAAGGAGGAAAAGATATTGGAAAATATCAAATGGCGTACTTTTCTTAAAGATGTATTAATCTGTTCTTTAGGAGCATATGGAGGACCTGAAGCGCATTATGGTGTTTTTACAGATCAATTGGTTGTAAAGAAAAAGTATTTAACTGAAGAGGAATTGGTTGAACTAATTGCTTTAACAGGCATTTTACCGGGTCCAAGTAGCACTCAGACTATTGTTGCCATTGGGCATAAAATGGGAGGACCATGGTTGGCTTTTCTAACTATGTTGGTGTGGGCTTTACCAGTACTTACATTGATGACGTTATTATCGTTTTTAAGCCAATTCTTAGGAAGTATGAATATATCTCAGGATGGACTTCGTTATATTGGTCCAATGGCTGTGGGATTTATTATTGTAGCAGCTTATCGCATAGGGAGAAAAGTAGTAACAGACAAGATTACTTTATTGCTATTACTACTGGGAGGCATAACCACTTACTTTATTCGTGAACCATGGATCTATCCGTTAGTTCTAATTTTAGGTGGAGTGGTGAGTATTATTACCTCAAAGGAAAAGAATCTTTGGAACCATGTAAAATTAAGCCCACCTTGGAAATTCCTTATTGCCTTTGGAGTCTTTGCAGTTGGAAGCCTTCTATTAACTTTTATTTGGGATAACCGAATTATTCATCTATTTGAAAGTTTTTATCGGTATGGTTACTTGGTTATTGGAGGTGGGCAAGTAGTAGTACCCCTAATGTATAGTGAGTTAGTAGAAGTGAATCAATATATGACAAATCAAGAGTTTTTAACTGGTTTTGGTCTTGTACAAGGATTACCTGGGCCTATGTTTAGCTTCAGTGCATATGCAGGCGGAATGGCAGCCCGTGGAGAGAGTATATTAACCCAAGTGCTAGGCGCTGTTACAGGGGGAATAGCAATATTTTTACCCGGTCTTCTTTTGATTTACTTTATATATCCAATATGGGAAAATCTAAAGAAAATTAAAGGAATAAAAGTTTCTTTAAAGGGTATAACTGCGGTTGCTGGTGGGCTAATTACTGTTGCTGCAATCATCCTAATGCAAAAGAGTGGGTTTGTATTTGACAATGTTATTGTTATGCTTACAACGGTTGTGATTTTAATAACGAAAAAAATACCAGCACCCCTAATCGTGGTAGCTGCTTTAGCTGCAGGCTTTATTTTGTAATTTGGAATTAAACTATATGACTTCATAACACTTAAAAATAAAAAACCTTTATAAGTTGGGAGCCAAAGTAATAGTAAATTGGCAACTTTGACTCCAAATTACTTAGCATAATATTTTTAGTTTTTAATCTTGCCGTATTCCTTCAGCCAATTAAGCAAGTCTGTGTCGTTTGTCTATGATGGAACTGAAGGTTGTTCAATATTGTGGGCTTTTTCAAGAGCAATTCTTTTCATTTCGGTATTAGCACGAGCATAAACCTCCGTTGTACTAATATCCACATGTTCAAGAATGTCTCTGATATAAACCAGATTAACTCCTGCTTGCAGCAAATGCATGGCTTTTGTATGCCTTAATACATGAGGGGTAACTTTCTCAGGTATCAGAGAAGATTTGATTTTTGCCATTTGCACATATTTGTTTAAAATATAAGATATACCAGCTCGGGTTAATTTTTCTCAATGTTTATTAGGCGATTGTTTTTGAAAGACTATTGAATCTGCCTGTTTAAAGAACTTTGTCAGCTCTTCTTCAGTAAAGATATACGGAACAAAGTTTGTTCTGGTACAGCCAAGCATATCTGTTGAGGGAATATAGACTTCGTAACCGTGCCTTTGCATATAAAGTCCCAACTGCCGGATTGTCCATATCCGTAATTTCTGGTTTTGATGAGTTTCATTCGGAGTTTTTTGCAGCCATTTTTCAACAATATCTTTTGATAAGACTTTTTCACTTAAATCAAAGGATTTTGAAAATGTATTAAACCGCTTAAGAATTCTAGCTTGCAAGTTATACTTTAGTCCAATAGCCCTCTTTTCATTGATGAAATCTTTGATAATGCTACCCAGAATCCCTGAATATTTAAATTCTTTAAGTTGATTTTTCTTACCCAATTTATTTACCTCCGAATTCTGCATCAAGAGCACATTTTCTGAGGAAGTTAATATCTACATGAAGATAATCTTGATTATGTGAAGCTTCACATAAGAGAAGAAATAAGAAAAGAAACCCTTGAAACTAGCGTGGTTATGGTGTTTTCAGGGGTTGTTTTATTTTGAGGGAGAACGAAGGTTGATGGATTTTGGGTGTGTTTTAAAAGAAAGATGTTGACAAGTATATGAATATGAAATACAATTAAAGACAAATACACTCTGTAATTTATCTATTGGAGGAGTTTTTCATGAAATATACAAAAGCTACTAACTATGCATTACACATCATGGCGTTTTTTGTAAAGCAAGATGGGAGAGAAAACTTAAGCCTGCAACCAATTGCTAATCATATGGATATTTCTTCAACCTATCTTTCTAAGATACTAACTCAGTTAGTAAAAGCTGACCTAATCCAATCTGCACCTGGGGTGAATGGAGGATATAGTTTAAGGAAACCCAAAGATGAGATTTCATTTTTTGATGTTATACAGGCTATTGAAGGAAGTGGAGCATTATTTACTTGCGAGATGAGTGATCAAGGTGATTGTAGTCTGGAAAAAGTCATGAGAGCAGCTGAAAATCATATGTTAACTTATTTAAAAGAGAAAAAACTCTATGAAGTAGTAGCTGAAAATATGATAGGCGATACTTGTAAGAAGTAATTAGAAGTATTACTATAGCTTTTTTTATCCTAATAATAGATAAATAAAGTCTGCAATATATATGATTAATATGGAGGTTTTAAAATGCAAAAAAATCAAATTAACTTTCAACAAACAAAGAAATTTATGAACAAAATTGACTTTCTAGATGGAGTTCAAAGAAAAGAATTTCTCCCACCTGAAGAGATACTTAGTAGACTATCCATAAATAAGTCCGATAGCATTTTGGATGTTGGAGCCGGCTCAGGATTCTTGACGATTCCAGTAGCGAAGATGGTGAATGAAACTGTCTTTGCATTGGATATAGACCAACGGATGTTAAAGGTGATTCAGGCAAAAGCAAAAGATAGGAATATAGAAAACATTAAATTATTGCACGGAAATATTGATAATATTCCTTTGCCGGCAGAAAGTATAGATATAGTGCTTGCTTCCCTTATCTTACATGAGGTGAGACCATTGCCAGAGGTAATCAATCAAATAGGTGGTGTATTGAAGATAGGTGGACATCTTCTGTGCTTAGAGTATGAAAAAGATGAGAGATTTGTACAAGATCCACCTATGAATATTCGAATAAAATCTTCTGAGTTGGAAGAAGAATTAACTAAAGCAGGATTCAATGTTGTACGAAAGCAATTTACACAAGAGTCCATATACATCATAGTAGCTAAAAAGAAGGAGGCCTAAAAAATGAAAACAGAAAATGAACAATTAGGCACAATGTCTGTAGGAAAACTTCTTTTTAAATTTTCGCTTCCTGCTATTGGAGGTATGTTAGTTAACTCCCTTTATAATCTTGTTGATAGAATTTTTATCGGTAGATTAGGCGCACTTGCCATGACGGGAATAGGTCTTAGTTTGCCTTTTATGGCGTTAATTTCAGCAGTCAGTTCACTGATAGGTATTGGTGCTTCTGCTATCATTTCAATGCGGCTAGGTCAGAATCGAAATGAAGATGCAAAAAGAGTAATTGGAAATGCCGTTTCCCTACTTACCGTCCTTATGATTATAGTCAGTTTTGTTGGCTTGATATTCAAGATACCAATTCTAAACATCTTTGGAGCTAGTAAAGCAACTATTGATTATGCATCTGAATATATCACTATAATACTATATGGAACAGTATTTCAAGGTATAGGGATGGGCTTGATTAACATCATAAGAGCGGAAGGAAGCCCCTTCAAAGCGATGGTCATCATCGTTTTAGGTACAGTTATAAACATTATACTTGATCCAATTTTCATATTTACATTTAATATGGGTATTGCAGGAGCGGCATGGGCAACAATTATTTCTCAACTAGTTACTTCTGTTTTGGTAATTAACCACTTTATAAGCAAAAAAAGCAAGTTGAAGATTCAGAAAAAAGACTTAAACTTTAATTTTACAGCTATCAAGGACATTCTTAGTATTGGGTTTTCGCCATTCATTATGCAGCTTGCAGCTGTTCTTGTGAGTATTATTTTAAATAATTCTCTCAGAGAATACGGTGGTGATGTTGCTATTGGTGCAATGACTGTTATTAACTCAGTTATGGTACTATTCTTGATGTCGGCCATGGGGATAACTCAAGGGGCACAACCCATAATTGGGTATAATTATGGTGCTGGGAAATTTGGTCGTGTCAAGAAAACTCTACAATTGGAATTGATTTCGATATCAGCTATCTGTATTTTAACTTTTATTATGGTTCAGTTTTTTCCAGATTCGCTTGCACGGATTTTTAGTAATGATCAAGATTTGATTGGTGTGTCTAGCAATGGTATGCGAATATTCTTAATGATGCTTCCACTTGTTGGTGCTCAAATTGTTGGAGCAAGTTATTTTCAAGCAATCGGGGAGGCAAAAAAAGCTACTATTCTTGGTCTATTGAGACAGGTACTACTGCTAATACCTATGCTTCTTATTCTGCCTAATTTCTTTGGGCTTACAGGTGTTTGGGCAGCAGGACCGGTTTCAGATTTTGTATCTTGTACAATAGCTATTTTAGTCCTTGCGAGAGAAATGAAGCAACTTGGTAGAAAGAAGCTAATATTAGCCACAAATTAATTAGAAATTATCTAATATGAGAAATAAATGAGCTAGTACTAAATAATGAGTCTATACAGAAGAGAAGAGAAAAAGAAAATAATGATAGGATTTTAAAAGATAATATTCTAAAGGCTTATAAATTTAAAGGACGCAACAAAGGTGCCCGACAAATTAAAATGACATTATTGGGACAATTTAACATTTCGATCGGCTTTTATTATTTGGATAAAAGTTAGTACTATATAGTAACCACTGACTATAGTTAAGTATACAAAAGGAGAAGAGGGTTTTATACAAAAGTTTATGTTTGCAATTAATCAAAGAGGATAACTAGGAACCTAATATCTTTAATGGAAATTCCATATAATTATCTATGTTTGCAAAAGTCTATTAAGTATGTTATTATATTAATGATTTAAAATGAATGGAGGCTTGCTTAAAAATGTGTGGAATATTTAGATCTCGATTTTATACTTTATGTAACTAATTGAATAGTGCTTAAAGGATCTACCTATGTGTAGAGTAATCGGGATTGGTCTGCTTATTTTTAAGAAAACCTTATTAACGATGATTAAATTTATATAAGACGTTAAAAAGGAGGGACAAATCTACCCTCTTTTTGTATGTCTAAAAATAGAATTATAATCAATTAGAAATTTCACCATTATAATATCAGTAGGGCTAAAACTATGAGTATTTTTGCAGGCTTGTCTAGCTGCAGATTTTTAAGTCTTAGTAAGTATGTATCTGTATAAAGAATAATGGTAGTGTTTTTTTGCCTATTGAAAAATTCTATTGAAAAGTTTTCTTGAAATGACCATATATATAATATCTAAGAATAACTTGTTTCTATAAGAATTACAAGGTGTTTCTATTTTGTCGTATATTATCCGTTTATTCAAAGCACAGGTAGCCAACCTGTGTTTTTTTTATTGGATAAAAAAAGAAAGTAAGAAAGAGGAGGAACACATATGTATTATATTTTCATATAATCCTTCCTGTTGAAATCACAGGACTTTCTCTGGGAAAAGATCAATAAAAGGCATGGGATTAGGAGGAATAAAAATGGCATTATTAATAAAAGCAATAGACATTTGTGTAGAATATTCAGGACGCGATATATTAGAAATTGATAAATTAGAATTATATAGTTATGACAGAATTGGTTTAGTAGGAGGAAATGGAGCAGGGAAAAGTACGTTACTGAAAGTGCTTTTAGGAGAATTAACGCTGTCAGTAAGTAAAATCAAACGCTTGGGAGAATTTGCCTATATCCCTCAACTAGATAATGCAATGTTGCAGGAGCACAAAGATTTTGCGCTGATGGATAAAATGGGCGTTAATGAATTAGATGTAGAGGAAATGAGTGGTGGTGAAGAAACAAGATTTAAAATAGCTCAGACCCTCTCGGAAGAAGTGCATGGTATTTTTGCAGATGAACCTACCAGCCATTTAGACCGTGAAGGAATTGACTTTCTAATTGGACAGTTAAAGTATTTTCCAGGGGCACTGCTAGTGATTAGCCATGACCGTTATTTTCTAGATGAGGTAGTAGATAAGATATGGGAGTTGAAGGATGGAAAGATCACGGAGTATTGGGGGAACTATTCCGATTATCTTCGTCAAAAAGAGGAAGAACGTAAAGCTCTTGCTACAAAGTACGAAAAATTTGTTGCGGAACGTGAACGATTAGAGAAGTCTGCTGAGGAGAAGCGAAAGCAGGCACAAAAAATAGATCAAAAATCCAAAGGTGCTGCTAGAAAAAACAGTTCTGAAGGTGGTGAACGTCTGGGACATCAGAAATCTGTTGGAAGTAAACAAAAGAAGATGTACAATGCCGCTAAATCAATTGAGCATAAGATTGAGGCCCTTGGAGATGTGGAAGCGCCGGAAAATAGTCAAAGGATCTATTTTCGTCAGAGTGCAGCACTTCAACTTCATAATCCCTATCCGATTATTGCAACTGAAATAACGAAACGTTTTGGTGATAAGGTGTTATTTGAAGATGCATCCTTTAATATTCCACTTGGGGCTAAAGTAGCGTTAACTGGTGGTAATGGAACAGGAAAAACCACTTTAATTGAAATGATTTTAAACCGTGAAGAGGGAATTAATATCTCCCCTAAGGCTGAAATCGGATATTTTGCTCAAAATGCTTATAAGTATAATCTTAATCAAAATGTCATGGAATTTATGCAGCAGAACTGCGATTATAACGTATCTGAAATTCGTTCAGGGTTGGCGTCAATGGGTTTTAAACAGAATGACATTAGCAAAAAACTAACTACTTTAAGCGGAGGTGAGATGATCAAATTGAAGCTAGCCCAAATGTTACTAGGTAAGTATAATATCTTACTAATGGACGAACCAAGCAACTATTTGGACCTGATGAGCTTAGAGGCTTTAGAGATATTGATGAAAAAATATGCTGGTACAATTATATTTATCAGTCATGATAAAAGGCTAGTTGATAATGTTGCTAATGTGATTTATGAAATTAAGAACCAAAAAATTGTACAAATAAAATAACAAGTAGGGACCCTTACAGTTTTAAGATAGGAGTGAAGTAATGAATAAAAAAAGGAAAAAAATCTTAAATACTAATTTTGTATTGTTCCTAGTTGGTAGAATGATATCAGATTTAGGCAATAGTGTACAAATGATGATTATGCCACTATATATCATAGATGTTGGAGGCTCAGCCGCTACAATTGGATTATTTTCCTTCTTGTCACTACTACCAGCCCTGATCATCTATCCCTTTGCAGGAGTAATTGGAGATAGGATGAATAGAAAAATGATTATGGTAGTAACAGACATTATTAGTGCAGGTGTCATATTAGCGTTGGGGCTTATCTCATATTTGGGATTCATGAGGATTTCTATATTATTAATAGTTCAGGCAGTGATTTCCTTATTGAACGGTTTGTTTGAACCAGCTACAAGGGGAATGCTGCCCCAACTTGTTGATAAAGAGGAGTTGACACAAAGCAATTCTACCGTTGCATCTATGAGGAGTATATCGATTATGCTAGGACCAGTGATGGGCAATGTTAATATTTTCTATTTTGCTTTTCCCGAAGAGTTTAACTGTGTTGGGAAATGATACAATAGGATACTTGGCTTTATTGGCAGGAGTGCTGAGCCTTTTTAGTCTTGCCAATATATTTATATCTGTGCCTGTGCAAACTTATATACAAAAAGAAACACCAGATGAATATATGTCTCGGGTATTTTCTTTGGTCAGTATGATTTCTAGAGGGGGCATGCCCCTTGACGCATTAGTATATGGAATTTGTTCTTGAATGGGTTGAAATGCATTGGACAGTATTGATGGCTGCCTTATTGATGATGGTGATTTGTAATGTGTTCATATCTTTGTTAATAAAGGATTACAAAATGCAAAGGCCATATTAATATTTAAAAAGAGAAAACAAAGGTTGATATCTGCTGTGTATGAAAAATGAAGAGGATCATATTTATGAGACACAAGAAAAAATGATTGAAGTTAATTAATTAAGATGAAAGGTGGTTTTTCTGCCTTTAGATGACAATAATAAAATGAATATTTGGAGGAAATGAAAATGAATACACTTAAAGTTAAACAATTAGCAAATAATAAGGGATTGGATATCTTAGAAGACACGATAAAAATTAATGAGTCTGGAGTTGATTTTCTAGTAGCTCATGCCAAAGTACAAAACGGCGATAAATGGATACTAAGGATTCCACGTAGACCACAATCCATGAGACATGCTCTACAAGAGAAAAAAGCGTTAGATATCATAAATAACTATGCAAGCTTTCAAGTTCCCGATTGGTCTATCTGCTCAGAAGACTTAATTGCATATAAGCAGCTAAGTGGTATTCCTGCTGCTACTATTGACGTTGAACAACAAGGTTATGTATGGAGTTTTGATGAAACCAATGTACCATCTGAATATTACTACTCATTAGGAAAAGCTCTAGCAAATTTACACTCATTACCTCAAGATGAATTAAAAAATATCGGTGTTGAAATTTTGGGAGCTAGTGAGCTAAGAGCCTCCATGAAACAGCGAATGGAACGTGTGAAAGAAAAATATCATGTCAACCCAAATTTATGGGACCGCTGGCAAGCATGGTTAGCTGAAGACTCTCTTTGGCCGTCTCATGTAGGGGTAAAACATGGAGATCTACATCCAGGTCATATCCTTATTGATAAGAACAATCATGTTACTGGATTAATTGATTGGACAGAAGTAGGGATAGCTGATGTGTCTGTAGACTTCATGTCCCATTATTTACTCTTTGGTAAAGATGGACTGAAAAAGTTAATCGACGCTTATGATAATGCCGGAGGTAAAACTTGGGCAAGAATGGATGATCATATTGTTGAACTTCTAACAACAAGTGGCATCACTGTTGCAGAATACGCTCAAGTGTCAGGTATGAAAGACATGCATGAGACAGCTGCACACATGTTTGCAAGTGATAGTTAATTCACGTGACAAGTATAATTGCTTTGAAATCGAGAGATTAAACAAAAAGGAGCGTGAAGCAAATGAAGAACAAACAAGTTACTATACAGATAGGTCGAGTAATGACTGAAGGTGATGAACTTTACTATGAGGTACGAGGCCAAGGGGAGCCGCTGTTGATGATTTCTCCCGCTGGGGGAGATGGATGGCATTATTCGTGTGTTGCGGATATCTTGGCAGATGAATATAAAGTTATTCTATATGATCGCCGTGCCAATGCTCGAAGTACAATAAACAATCCCCAGAATTTTGAAATCAGCCAACAAAGCCGTGATGCAGTGGCTGTGCTTCGGGCAGCTGGCGAAGAAGCTGCATCAGTTTTTGCACTTAGTAGCGGTATAGAGAGCTAATTATTCGATGTTGTTAATATAGTTCTATAGTCTTTTCATGTCAAGATGATAAATAACCATAAGCGTCTATTGGGCAAAGGATAGCAGGAATGGAAAAGTATTTTTCACCACCATTTGATATAATGGACCTAGTTAATTAAGGAGAGTAGGAGGATTATGATGAAGTGGTTGGAAATTGGTACTTTAACTGTCGATGATAAGAAAAAAGCACTTCTTTTAAATTTGCATGAAGGATATGAAAAAGCATTGAATAAGTTGGATATGTTTTCCCATTGCATGCTGTATTGCCTTCTGGAAGATAGGATTGAAGTGTATGTGACAAAAATTCTTGAAATGAGTGAAAAGACAGGACAGCTCATACTCAAAATACCTGCGATTAATATACAGCACCCACAAGAAAAGACAGAGGATTTAAAAATATTGGAAAAGGTAAAAGTCTCAGGACAACTCGTAGATATAAAACCCTATTTTCCAGCTGAAGAGGTTGTATTGGAGGCAGACGAACCTAAGAAAAGGTTTTGTTTAAATTATGCTGATCATGTAGTCGGAGAGTATACCATGTATGGGAACAGAAGGATGATTCAACTCTATAAGGATGTTTTGGATGAAATGGAACCAAACATGGAACTCACAGAATTCATAAAAAAAGGCGATTACATCAGAGTGTTATGGTGGTTTCACCGTTTTGATAAAGACTCCTTTCGCAGAAAGCGTATGTGCAATCCTCCATATAATAATTCCCCTAGAACGGGGATATTTGCAACAAGATCACCGGTTCGACCAAATCCTGTAGGTTCGACTATTGTTCGAGTGCAGCAGGTAGATTATTACAATAGAACCATTGATATCGAAGGATTTGACGGGTTTCAGGGAACGAAAATATTCCAGATTATGTTCTACCAGCCATCAATAGACAGAGTTGAGGGAGCAACACTTCCTTCATGGGTATCTCATTGGACCAAATATAAAAACTTTGACAGAGCAAAAGAGATAGTAGTGCCACCTGAAGAACATCAACTGGAAATGATTACAAATGAAGAAAATGATGTTTTTTGTGCTGAGCTTGAGACAAATCTTGACATAGAAGATGAATATGATAATCAAGAGATACATGTACACAACGCTCGTATTCATAATTTAAAAAATGTGTCCGTATCCATTCTGAAAAATAGCATCATCTTAATCACCGGGGTTAGTGGAAGTGGTAAATCCAGTTTAGCCTTTGATACGATTTTTGCTGAGAGTCAAAAGCAGTTTACGGATTTGGTACTCTCAAATCAGATGTTGAATGATACATTTTCTGATGTGTACGTAGATAAGATAACCGGGTTGCAGCCATCCATAGCCATTGAACAACGAACTTTGGGGATAAATCCTAGGTCTACGGTAGGATCAGTAACAAAGATTGCAGATGTTTTGAAACTTTTATTTGCTACCATAGGTAAGCGAGTATGTCCGTCGTGCCATCAAATTGTTGATGACAGCAATGTTTGTAAAGGCTGTGGTGCCATCTTGTTTGACAGAACGCCACAAGTTTTCAGTTACAATCATCCGGATTATATGTGTCCCGTTTGTAAGGGATTGGGAGTGGAGATGGGTATTGATGAGGAGAAGATTGTTGAGCATCCGGAGAAATCGCTATTAGACGGTGCTTCATCATTATATGGTGATTTAAGAAAACATAGGAAGAAACCTAATGCAAACTGGATGCGAGGTGAAATTTTAGCGTTAGCTGATGATATGAATGTAGATCTGGAATTGCCTTTTTACCAATTATCTGAGGAATTTAAGCAACAATTCTTCTATGGTTCAAATGGACGTGAAGTTAGTTTGGTTTATGAAAATTCAAAGGGAAGGAGCGGGGTTATCAGAAGACCTGTAGAAGGCGCTGTAAATCTTATTGAGAGATTAGCTCATGATACTAAATCTACAAGAAGTACTGATCAGGTAACACGATTTATGTCTAAAAAGACTTGTAGTCGTTGTAAAGGAGAACGTCTGCTTGAAGAAGGTAGATTAGTGAATATTCAAGGGTACAGATATCCAGAAATTGTAAGCTTAAGTATCGAGAGGTTACGTGAATGGTGCCATAGGATTTATGAGCAACTTATCAAGGAACAACAGGATAAAACAAGGATGATTTTTATAAAGCTTAATCAAAGACTCAAAAGAATACAAAGTGTAGGTTTAGGCTATATAACATTAAATAGAAGTGTACCTAGCTTATCTGATGGAGAAGCTCAGCGTTTAAAATTGGCAACTCAGTTTGGTACCGGTCTTTCTAATATTCTTTATATCATGGATGAACCTTCAAAAGGATTACATCCTAAGGATTACCGATTTTTGATGGATGTTATTGTGGATTTAAAGAAGCATGGTAACACCGTTATTTTAGTGGAACATAAGAAAAGCTTTTTGACCATTGCCGACATGCATCTTCATATGGGGCCAAAAGCAGGACGATATGGAGGAGAACTGGTTTCTGTACATCATCGAAAAGAGATTGAAAATCAACTTATATTACAAGACTGTAGCGATGACATTGACACTATTAAAGTTATTGATAGTGTATCCCTGGATAACAACAAAGCAATAAAGGACACCTATATTCAACTAAAAGGAGTTACCACCAATAACTTGAAAAATGTTGATGTTGCAATACCAATCGGGATGATGACAGCAGTTATAGGTGTTAGTGGTTCTGGAAAAAGCAGTCTTATTTCAAAGACTCTGTATCCATACATTATGAGTACATTGGGAAGAATCGTTGAAGAGAAGGGGACTTTTCAAAAGGTAATCGATACAGAATCCTTTGAAGATGTCTGCTATGTGAATCAGAAAGCAATTGGTAGTAATTCAAGATCGAATCCGGGAACTTATACAGGTGTGTTTGATTTAATAAGACAATGCTATGCGGATACTCAGCAGGCGAAAAAGATGAATCTGTCAAAAGAATACTTCAGCTTTAATTCTAAAAAAGGGCAATGCCGGGAATGTAGTGGTCTTGGAGAAGTGGTAGTGAACATGCATTATATGGATGATTTATATGTTCCTTGCAACAAATGCCATGGAAAAAGATATTCTAAAGAGGTGTTGAAAATTAGAAGAAAGGACTTTTCCATAGGAGACATCCTTGATATTGAGATTCACGATTTGCTAGAAGTTTTTCAGGAAGAAAAGGAAATTGTCAGGCAGCTTTCTATGCTTAATAAAGTTGGTTTAGGTTACCTTAAGCTTGGTCAAAGTGCTTCTACTTTATCAGGCGGTGAAGCACAAAGAATAAAGTTGGCTAAAGAGTTATATAAAAAGGAGTGTAAAAACATCCTGTATATTCTGGATGAACCAACTACTGGTCTTCATGAAGAAGATGTTGAAAAGGTCATAGATGTTCTAAAAGAACTGAAAGAAAAAGGTGCTACAATCATTATTATAGAACATAACCTTAAAATGATAAAGAAATGTGATTACATTGTTGAACTTGGACCTGGGGGTGGTGTTCAAGGGGGTCATATCCTTCAAGCGGGGTTTCAAAAGAGCTGATAGCTTTGTATGAAAAATAAGCCATGATCATTGTCATGGCTTATTTTTGCTTTTTTATCAAACAATCGCTTTTGATGAAGTGGTGTTTAATATGATATGATGAATCAAAAGAGTGAAGGAGACTTCATATGAATGGAAACAATAAGAGTCCTTATGTTGAACAAATCAATAAAGTGCAAGATTATATAGAAAACCACCTGGATGAATCTCTTACAGTAAAACATTTGTCTCAAATAGCTAGTTTTAGCGAGTATCATTTTCAAAGAATATATGGTTTTATGACCGGGGAAAGCTTATATGGATTCATTAAGAGGATACGATTGGAAAAAGCAGCGCATATGCTTTTGTCTGATAAAGAGCGACCTATTATAGACATTGCCATGAGTGTAGGATTTTCTAATCAAAACTCTTTTGCAAAAGCCTTTAAATCTAAATATGGAGTCTGCAGTAGTAGTTATCGAAAAACAAATGGTACTGTAAGTAAGACTGATTTTGTCAATGTGTACTTAGATAATCAGAATATGATAATAGCTCCTCTGAAGATTGAAATACGAAGAGAGCAGGGAATCAAGCTGATTTATACCAGATATACAGGACCATACAAGGGAGACAGTGAACTTTTTTCTAATTTGTTTCATAAGCTTTATCAATGGGTAGATCAAAGGAGTCTAATCTCAGCAAGCTCAAGATGGTTCGTTATCTATCATGATTTTGGGAAAGAAACAGATGAAGATCAGTTACGGCTTAGTGTCTGTATGTCTGTCGATAGAAATGTTGCAGCAAGTGAAGATATTGGCATTATAAATCTTCATGAAGGGCAGTATGCTGTTGGAAGTTTTATGGTAGAACCAAGTGAATACAGTAAAGCCTGGTATTATATGTATGGCAAATGGCTTCCGACAAGTGGTCATAAACCAGATGACAGATTTTCTCTTGAACATTACCCTAAAGTGGAAGAACAGGGAGGCAAACGTCTAGTAGAGATTTATATACCGATTGTTTGAGAGTGGCTCAACAAGTATTAATCCGATATTGTGGAAATGGTACTGGGTTATAGTGGGAAAAAATTTTAAATATTCCCCAGAGGGGGTACTTATTTTTCTGCAAAATATTATCACCATTCTATCAAAACCCACGTGGAAACGTGTATAATAGAAGAAAAGTCTGTAAGGAGTATGAATATGAACTCTGAAATTATAATGTACCAGACCGAAGATGGTTTGACAAAAATAGAAACTACTTTTGACAATGATACCGTTTGGCTGTCCATTGATCAAATGGCTGAATTATTTCAGCGAGATAGAAGTGTGATTGGTAAACATATAAGAAATATTTTTAGAGAAGGTGAACTTGAAAAAAGTTCAGTGTGGGCAAAATTTGCCTACACTGCTTCTGACGAAAAAGATTATCAAGTTGATTATTATAATTTAGATGTAATTATTTCTGTGGGCTATCGTGTAAAATCCTTGCGAGGCACACAGTTCAGAATTTGGGCTAGTAATGTTTTAAAAGAATATTTGAAAAAAGGATTCGCCATGAATGATGATAAAAAAGAAAGAATTAGTACATGTCGATGCTGAAGGCGTTTTGATGATAAAAGACTGTATTTTGATTCAGCAGTTTACAGGTAAAACCTATACCTACAGAGCAGTGAACCATTTGAATGGAAAACAGCAATACTTGTTCTACAAAAAATCACCTGTAACTAAAGAAAACCATGGGGATATTGCTGGACAAATGATGGTACTACCATTCTTCAATGTAGATTACCCCAAAGATGGACCTGCAATGGTTGAACATATATTCAGGAAAGTATTTCCGTCGTATGGATATACCGTTCGAGATGAACAGATTAATTTAGCTAAGCACATGTATGAGACTTTATGTAATGGAAAAATCTCATTAAGTGATGTACCGGTTGGGTTAGGTAAAACCCATGCCTATCTGGTTGCGACTATAGTTTATAAGTTATTTCATAAGACAGAGTCATTGAAGCCAGTGATTATTTCAACATCAAGCATTGAGCTTCAAAGAGCGGTTATGAAGGATTATATTCCAGAGATTTCAAAGATGCTGATGGCACATGGTATTATCAATAGCCCTGTGACGTGTGTCTTAAGAAAGGGAAAAGAGAATTATCTGTGTGATCATCGACTGAATGATTATGTATCTACACTTGATCCTGATAAGAAAAAGAACAGTGAATACCTGGCTTTGACTGAGCTGGTCGAGAGCCAAGAAATTGATCTGGATGAAGTTAAAGGTATCAGCAACTATGATAAGCGAAAGATTTGCGTCAATAATAATAGCTGCATGACGTGTAAAAAGCAAAGCAGATGTCGCTATCAGAAATATATGAAGCAAGCGAAAAGGATAGGATATGACTTTCAGATATGCAATCACAATTATTTTTTAGCTGATGTCTTAAGAAGGAAAAGAGGATTATCTGCTCTTTTTCCTGATTACACCCATGCCATTATAGATGAAGCACATAAATTGAAAGATGCTGCCAACCAGATGTATGGCACTTCAGTTAGACAAGATGAAGATACTGAAAAATACAAGACCATCATCACTCAACGAGCTAGAGTGTTTTTAAATCGAGTTGTTGTGAATTTAGAGGAAATTCTTAGATTACTTCCAGAAAAAGATAGAAAGCTGGTGGCAGATATTAAACGAAATATTCGCCAGATGAAAATCTTTAATTGTAGTGATATCATTTATTGGCTTGAAGAGCCTTTTTCGAAAGGTCAAACCACACTAGCATCGGTTCCGATTACTTTAAGTAAAGAACTTGGGCAAGATCTATGGACAAACGACATTTCCTTTCTTTTGACATCAGAGACCATAGCAGTTGATAGAGATTTCAATTATGCAAAGAATGAATTGGGAATGAAGCAAGTTCACAAAGATCGGATTATTGAAATAAGTAAAGGAACACCTTTCAATTTTAAAGAAAATTGCTTGCTGTATGTAGCTGAAAATATGGAATATCCGGATTATGATAATCCAAAGTACATTGCCAGCATTACTGATGAGGCCGAAAGATTGATTCGAACATCCAATGGACATGCTCTGGTCCTGTTTACTTCGGATAAGCCGTTGAGGCTTGTGTATCAAAATCTCAATGAAAGAATAACGGACATTCCACTGTTTCAAATGACAAGAGGCAGATCAGATGCGCTTAATGCATTTAGAGCAAGTGGAAAAGGCGTTTTGTTTGCGACAGGTAGTATGTGGGAAGGGGTTAATATTCCAGGGGGATATCTTATCTCATTTAATTATTGTAAAATTACCATTTCCAATGCCTGATCCAATCAGTGAATACGAGAAGACTTGTTACAGTTCTATTGACGATTACTTGAATTCAGTTCTGATTCCTCAGATGCTAATTAAACTCAAACAAGGTGCTGGTCGTTTGATTAGAAACGAGACAGATACAGGTATCATATCGATTTTGGATTCAAGAGCAGGTGCAAATGGTAAATACCACGATGCTATCTTGGCAGCATTGCCTAAATGCAGTATTACATCGGATATTCAAGAGATCAAGCAATTTTTAAGGCTGATGAAAGACAAGACATATTTTGAATGATTGTAGGTTTACAAGGGTTAGATGAACTCTTGTTTTTTTATATTAAATTTGAGCTAAATCAATGGCGTCATATAAAGGAGGACATAGAAATGGATGATATTTTAAAGTTTTGTGAGTAAATGGCATTACTAAATCAACTAAAGAATAAGAAACTGATTACAATCATTGAGTATGATAAAATCAAGCTCTATATAAAGAAGAAATATAAGATTGGCGTTTATGCTATGGATTCATAATTTGCTTCTTGAAACTCTCAAAGAACAGTTGAAATATAAATTGTACTTTTGAGTGTTCAAGTTAAGAAAATTGACATACTATATTATTAGAAGTTGATTTTTGTATCAAACAGTGATACAATTCATAAGACGATAATATGAATTCGTTATTGTAATAAAAAAAACAATTAATTCAATTGAATAAAAGTATCAATATATGATATAATATAAAAGAAAGGAGGCGTGATTATGTCTAAGTTTATTCAAAATCTTAATGATTATATTGAGCATTATAATATAAAGAATAGCTTTATTGTCAAACTTACAGGGATTGAGAAAAACAAGTTTTCACGACTTCTTAACGGCAAACAAGATATACAATATGAGGATATGGAGAAAATTGCTAATAGTCTGGGTAAAGAAATAAGTTATTTCATGCAAGAAAATCTTATGTTAACTCAACCTCAATATGAGGAGTCAACGTCAATTGCATTTTATATGGGAGCGGTTGATGAAGCAAAAAAAGAATTAGCGAATCAAATATTTGATTTTCTAGAACATATTGATGCGGTTTTAGGTATTCAAAAGAAAATTGATCAAGATGCATTAGAGGTGCTTGATTATGAATTTTAGTAGATTTAAAGAGATTATCTTAAAAAACCGTGAATATGAACGAAGTGTGAAAGAAGCAGTAAAAGATTTTCATAGTCAAGTTTTTCTGGACAGTGATATTCCGAAGGTAATGAGAGAAATTGGAAAGAAGCTTGATACTCTAATTATTGAGATTCCAATGAGGGATAGTGATTTTGGAGCGTGTTACTTAGGTACTGGTTATAGTAAGTATCTTCTATTAAATTCAAATCAGCCAAGAAGTAAAATGTATTTTTCTTATTGTCATGACATTTATCACATACTAAATGGAGCGCCCGATTATATAAATGAGAAACGTGAAGTTCATTTCAATCAAGAATATTTTGTAAATGAAAATGAAAGTAAAGCTAATCTTTTTGCTGCGAATCTACTCATGCCTGAAATTGAATTCAATAAGATGTTTGAGTTGTTTAGTGAAGACAATGAAAGAATTGATTATGTTATTGCAAAATTAATGAACTATTTCAATGCACCTTTTGTGGCTGTTTTGATCAGATTATATGAGCTACAAATATTGAAAGATACTGGTATTGTTAAGGAGCTATTAGAGTTTGATGCTGAGAAAATGGAAGAACTATTTGAAGAACTTTGGTTAGATAAGGAGATACTTGAGCCATCGCTAAAAGATGAAATGGGATATCTTTTAGAAACCGTGAAGAGAGAAGGACAAAGGCTTGTGAAAGAAGAGTTACTTTCAGAAGTGAATTTAGAAAGTATAATTAAGAATATTCAGGATCTATATTTGTCGATTAGGGTAAAACGGGATGAGTAAAGTATGTCAAGATATTTCCAATAATTTTAGCGATATCCAAGAATACTTAATAACCGAACCTAGTCAAGTGATTGATCAATTCTTCAAATATCAAAAACATTTTTTTTATGACACATGCTCAATATTACATCATTCAAATGCAAGTTCGAATAGCTTTATCATTGATTTTTTGGCAAATCAAGGAGCAATCATAATTATTACAAGGACTGTTTTAATGGAATTGTCATCCAATAATTTCGAAATTGATCCGATACAAATTGAGTATTTTAGAAAGATAAACATAAGTGGAATTCCAGTTCTATTATTTGATGAGGAAATAGTTCTTGAACTAATTAAGGAGTCACTGACTATCACAGTTGAAGATGCAAACCAACTATTAGGGTTTGCTGTTAAAGAAGTTAGTAAATTTAAAACAGCCATTAATAATATTATCAGGGTTATGGACCCAAATCTAAAAATCAAAATTCTGAATTTAAGGCCTGGAAGTCAAAATTTATATGAACCTTTTTTTCAATTTGCTCGAAGTCAAAAATTTGAAGGGGACAGCTTGGCTGAAGAACTGATTTTAATATTAGTAATTGTACTGACTAAAATTCCTTTTGGTCAATATATACTAATAAGTGATGATTTAAGAATAAGAAATAATGTAATTTCCGTTAACCAATATATTGAAAAGCACCATAATCTAAGAGCTCCTATGCAACTTACAACTTCAAGGTTAGTCTATGAAATGCATAGAAAACAGATTTTAACAGATGAAAATGAAATGATCGAAATTCTGTCGGCATCTTCAAATGGAAATATTAATGTGTTTTGTATGGGAGAAGAAGATATTCAACTTGTTAAGAAATCATTTACTAAAGAAGAATTGTTAAGTAAAATTATATCTGAACCAAACTTTAGTGTTGCGTATTAAAATTTGAAAAAGTTAATAGGATGAGCTATAGCCTTCTTGATTCAATGGATCAAGAAGGCTTCTTCATTATGCAGAAAATAAACGAAACATGGTCTTTTCAGAAGACTCACACCATAACAAAGGAAAAGATTATTATGAAGGAGGAAACATACAAGTTATAGAAGAGAGTAAAAATTCCAGAAGACAAAGGCAGTGGTTTTATGGAAAATCAATTGAGAGTTGCTGCGTACTGGCGTGTCAGTACCGATTCAGAAGAACAAAAAACAAGCTATCAATCCCAAGTACTTCATTATAAACAGTTAGTAGAAACAAAGCCTGAATGGGATTTAGTAGACATTTATGCTGATGAAGCGATATCAGGGACACAAACCAACAAACGTATGGATTTCCAGCGTATGATCAATGATGCTGTTGACGGAAAGATCGATATGATTATCACTAAGTCTATATCTCGTTTTACTAGAAACACCTTAGACACACTAAAGTATGTGAGGTTATTAAAGGAAAAAAATGTAGCAATCATGTTTGAAAAGGAAAACATTAATACCCTAACCATGAACGGTGAAATGCTTCTGGTTATCTTAAGTTCACTGGCCCAACAGGAGAGTGAACCCATTTCAGCAAATGTCACCTTGGGACTTGAAATGAAAATGAAACGTGGTGAGATGGTAGGCTATAATGGTTGTTTGGGATATGATTATGATCCTGAAACAAAGAGCATATCTATTAATGAAGAAGAAGCCGAGATTGTCAGATATATCTTCAATCGATATGTTGAAGGTGCTGGTTGCTTTGTAATTGCAAAAGAACTTTCAAAACTGGGGTATAAGACAAGGAAAGGTAGTACACGATGGCATGAAAGCACTGTTCGCGGTATCATAAAGAATGAAAAATACAAAGGGGCTCTTCTTCAAGGAAAAACCTTTACAGTTGACCCCATTACTCATAGAAGGCTAGACAACATGGGGGAGAGGGAGCAATTCTACATTAAAAATAATCACGAACCTATCATTTCAGATGAGATGTTTGAAAGAGCCCAGTAAATTTTAAGAATGAGGAGCAGTAAACACGGTACGAAGCACGACTCAAGAAAATATAGCAGAAAGCACTCATTTAGCAGCATATGTACATGTGGGTTCTGTGGTGGAACGTATATTCGCCGAGTTTGGCACCATGGAACAGATCATGAAAAGCCAGCATGGTAATGTGGTAATGCCATAAAAAATGGTCGAAAAGAATGCTCTCACTCTAAAGGTGTTCATGAGAGCTTTTTGGAAGAAGCATTTGTTAGTGCATATAACAAGATTCAGCTCCTAAATACAACTGACATTGAAGAATTCCTTAAGAACATCGAGGAAGCCTTGGATGTTACGCATTGGATGTTACGCAATTGAGAGAAGAAGTTGATGGTCTTACAGCTCAAATCAGAAAACTCGAAACAAAGTCTCAAACACTTGTAGAGATGAGATTGGAGGAGAAAATAGCTAAAGAAGATTATGATAAGAAATATAGTGCTATTGAAGCTGAGCTTAAAGATCTTAGAGATCAAAGAAATGAAAAGTATGAAGCGCTTCAAGGTGAGAAATCTATCAGTACAAGAATCAATTACTTCAGAAAAGCATTTGATCATGAGATCCAGATGGACGAATTTGATCGTGACATACTAGAAAGCTTGGTTGATAAAGTGGTTGTTGGAGCAATGGATGAAGAAGGAAATCCGAATCCATATGCCTTGACGTTTGTATTCAAAGCAGGTGTTAAGTTCACTAAGGAATTCTACGAGAAAATTGCCAATAAATCTGATAAAATGGAAATAGAAAATCTGTCTACATATGCAACTGACGACAAGCAACTTGCGTATACTTACGCCCCTAACAAGGCAGGTGGCGGCTGGGGTATGCGCATGCTTAGTGCAAATGGCGCAGGGGCTATTGAAAATAATACAGCCTATGATCATGAATATAGGGTCAATACCGATGTCATTACTTCTGTACGCATTTATGCCAGCGATGATATTACACCAGACAACCGTCACGTGAGTGAAGCAGCTTATAATAATCCTGTAAAGAATACAGCAACTGTGACGATTTCAACCAATGGTTATTCTAAAAGTACTGAAATTGTCATGCCAAGTGGCAGTTCTCAACTTGTATGGTTGAAGTGGCGAACACCAAGTACATCACAGGATGTAACGGTTCACGTGAGTGTTACTGGAAATAGCGCTGCTAGAATTGATGGCACGAGCCGAAATGCCACGTTAACCTGTAGAGTTGTGGATTTAGGTTTAAACCCACCGCCAAATCCAACAGTAATAGATAGAAATGATGGTTTTAGAGTGCCAAATCTGCCAGTAAAAGCGGAAAAGACATCAGCCCATTGGGGGATTTATAGTAGCACTTGGATTCCTAAATGGGTATGGCATCCAAAATGGGAGTGGGAATCCGATTGGGATTGGGTCAGTACAGAAGATGGTGGTTACTGGGAGGATAATGGTAGCTGGGTTGACAATGGAAAATGGAAAGATGAAGGTTCATGGCAGTTTGATTACACCAGTTATACAGCAAGCTTAACGGGACAAATGCGACTTACACCGGACTCTAAAGTACCAACAGCTCAAAATAGTACCATGAAATCAGGCTATGGCGTAAACATCAATATCTCAACAACGCCTCATACTAATGCACCTAGTTCTCATGTCACTTCTGCGCAAAATGCCATTTCCTATTTTCCGGAGTTTGCTTATGAGACGTACTGGCGAAAGCTTCAGCTTATGGGATATGGTCAGTTTCAGTTTGAAGAAAATAAGTATTCTACGTATAGAAATCGTGTTCATTTTACGCCAATTTGGTACCCTGATGAAACTTATCGGGTGTACACAGAAATTATAGATATGTGGACCCCTGATGGCATGCTTAGAATCAACTTAAATGACGATGTGACCATTCGTGGAGATTTGTATCAGGACTGGCATATTGGACCTAAATAGAAGGGGGTGTAGCATTTGGATCCAGTAACAGGAAAAGTAATTACTAAAGCAGTTATGACAGTGGCTACGAATAAGAAAGTTAGAAATGCAGTGATTATTGCTGCTATGACACCAATGATTATTGTCTTAATGGTCTTAAGTTCACCGTTTGCTATTTTCTTTGCATTAAGAGATGGGGGGACGTCTACCCAAGACGTTCCTGTTATGGTAATTATGAACGAACTTAAATCTGAGTTTGAAAACGAAATTCAAAGAGAACTGGATGATCCAGAGGTAGATGAAGTTCATGTGATTTATATGGGAAGTGAGGACAATGAGCCCATAGACAATTGTGTGGATGTTTTATATATTTTTTCGACAAAATACAACATTGCAGGAGAAGTATCGGAGCAAGTGGCACTTTTATCTGACAAGCAAGTTTTAAATCTCAAATCCATCTACTATGATATGAATGTCATCACCACTGAAAAAGAAGTGGTCACAGAAACATTAACAAATACAACAACGGATGATGATGGCAATGAAGTGACAGAAACCAAGTCCATTACAAAAATAATTAAGATCATAACCATCGATTCATTAACAGCAGATGAAGCCTTCATACTCTATGGGTTTAATGACGTGCAGATGCAGGTTGTTGAAGAAATGAAAAAGAGTGGTTTATCGGTATTTTTCTTAGAACACGATATGCCTATGCTTTTATCAGCAGAGGAAATTACAAAAATACGAAGTTATTTACCCAATGATTTTAAGTTGGATAGAGGTGAGATAGTAAGTGTGGCAGAAAGTATTGTTGGAAAGGTGCCTTACTTTTGGGGAGGAAAAAGCCTTGCACAAGGGTGGGATAGTCGTTGGGGAACGCAGATGGAAGTCACTTCTGCTGGAAGCAAATCGACAGGAACAACGAGGCCATTTGGTTTGCTCAGGCTATATCACGTGGGTATTTGCTAATATAGGTCTGCCTCTTGATACCATTGAGGCAACAATTGGACATGGAACAACTAAACAATGGAATGTTTCAAGCAGCATTTCAGAACACATGGTATTGCCCGGGGATTTAGCTTTTTTAGCAATCCCCGGATCTGTAAAAGTGAATCATGTAGGTATAGTAGTTGGACGAGATGCTGATGGCAAAATATTAGTGGCCCACTCTGCATCGGGTGCTAATGGGGTGATTGTTACCACTGCTGAAAGTACTGGGTTTTTATATTATAGAAGGCCAGCTATCTTAATTGAACACTAGAGGAGGCTCAGAATATTATGATGTTACCTATAATTATGATTTTATTTTGTGCTATCGCAGGAGCGGTAGCCTTTTTCTTTTTAAAAAGAACCCATCAGCCAAGCAAAGATCAAATGAGTGAAAATCAAAAAACAGCCAATGAGTTTGTCAATGTGAAAGATATCCATGACCGTTTCTTATATACAAGGGATGGACAAATCATCGCTTACATCAAAATTAATCCTATAAGCATTGATCTGTTTTCAGATAGTGAAAAAAAGCTGATTTGCAAGGTGCTTACAGCAGAACTTTCAAGTATTCAAAAGCCTTTTAAATTCTTAGCGTTATCAAGACCAGTGGATATCACGCCACTTGTCAATGAATATACGACGCTTTTATCAGAGACTACAGACCAAAAGCAAAAAGAACTCCTTAGAAATGAAATCATAGAAATCAGTAATTTTGCCATGAGTGGAGAAGTGATTGAAAGGAATTTTTTCCTTATGCTTTGGAGCAAATATCGAGAAGGGGTAGAGTCTGAACTTATCAAAGACTGTAAAGAAATGATCCAAAAGTTTGAAAGTGCGAATATCAGCTGCGATGTGATTAGGGAACAAGAGATTGTTAGGTTATGCAATCTTGTAAATAATCCTGCATATATTTATTTTGAGTAGGATGTTTTATGAATTAAAATATGGTTATAATAAATGATATAAAAACAAAAATTAGAAACAAAATGTATCGAATTTTAATAATAAGTTTACAAATCAAGGGTTTTGTGATATGATTTATTATAATCGGAGGTGTATGTAATGAAAAATACTATGATTCGCATAAAAGAAGCTGAACTTTATAATATAAAAAATGTTGAATATGGAAGAATAGATTTTCCAAATGATAATGCTTTATCTAATAAATTAATACGTTCTGAGATCCTTGGTATATATGGTCAAAATGGATCAGGTAAAACAGCATTTGTTGATGCCATGTGGCTTATCAAACACCTTATTAGTGGAAAAGAGCTACCTAAAAACACAGGTGACTATATTTTTGAAGGAGAAGAAACAGCCACGATCAAACTTGGTTTTGATTTGACACAAGGTAACTATGATTATCAGATTTTCTATGAAGTAGATATTGAAAGAATAGATAAAAACAAAGCTAAAGTCATTAGAGAAAATTTAGCGTACAAAGAGTCTGTTGATGGTGCTTGGAAAAGTAAAGCCGGAATTATTGATTATGACGTGAGAAACAAAGAACATGCTTTTAAACCGGTAAAAAACTATCGTTTACTCACTTCAAATAATGCTGATGTTCAAATTGATTTGGGTGTTGCGAAAAAAATGTCAGATAAAAACAGTACCTCTTTTGTTTTCAGCAGTGAATTGGAAGATATCATTAAGAAAAGCGATGCTTTTAAAAACTACACAGACATAATTCTAGCTCTTAAGCATTATGCCAACGTTAATCTGTTCATCATAAAGAATCATCATTCAGGAATGATTAACATGAATGTTTTAATTCCCTTTAGTTTCAGGTTGTTGGATGAAAAAAAAGTGACACAGGGAGATTTGCCAATCGGTCTGTTAAAGCCATCGATCGTACCTGAAGATGTATATAATGTTGTGGTTAAAATCATTGACCAGATGAATATTGTCCTTGAGACGATTGTCCCAGGTCTTAATATTGGCCTTAAAAACCATGGTAAACAACTTAGAGAAGATGGTAATGAGGGGATCCGAATTGAACTCATCTCCATAAGAGATGACATAAAAGTTCCTTTAAAGTATGAATCGGATGGTATCAAAAAAATCATCTCCATATTGAGTACGTTGATAACAATGTTTAATAACCCTACAGTCTGTATGGTTGTTGATGAATTGGATGCCGGTATTTTTGAATATTTACTCGGTGAGGTTCTTCAGATTATCAGTGAAAATGGAAAAGGACAACTGATTTTTACTTCTCATAATTTAAGACCACTAGAAATGCTGGATACAAGTTCAATCATATTTACAACAACAAATTCTAAGAATCGATATATGCGGTTTGCAAATGTGAAGAGCAATAATAATCTGAGAAACTTGTATTATCGAAGCATCAATCTTGGAGGACAAAAAGAGGAAATCTACAAAGAGACCAATAGCTTTGATATCAGTCGTGCTTTCAGAATTGCTGGGAGGGTGATTGATGAAAACTAAAAAGGTCATTCTGTTTATTGTAGAAGGTGTCACAGATAAAACATCATTAGGTGGTATTATTGATAAGTTGATTTCGTCGAATCTGGTAAGGTTCTACATAACCGGAGGCGATATTACCAGTGATCGCTTTTCAAATAACTCTAATGCTATTGCCAAAGTCAATGATCATGTTAAAGCTTTTTTGACACGAGAATTAGGAATTAAAAAAAGCGATATCATTCAGATCGTTCATTTAGTTGATATGGATGGTGCATATATTGATGGTGATCAAGTACAAGTTGAAGCTGTAGAAGAATTTATTTATTCCGAATCAGCTATTATTGCAAACTCTTTAGAGCGTGTTATTGAAAGAAATAGTAGAAAACAGCAAGTCATTAATCGATTATCACTCTGTCCGACCATATCGGGCATACCGTATAACATGTATTATTTTTCTTGCAATCTTGAGCATGTGTTGCATAATGAAATAAACTTATCGGATGACTTGAAGATGGTGTATGCGGAACGATTTTCAGACGCCTATTATAAGAAAGAAGCGAAGTTTATTGACTTCATTCGCAATGAACAATTTGCCGTAAAAGGGGATTACAAAGAGACATGGGAATTTATAAAAATAAGAGGGAATTCCCTTAAACGATATAGCAATTTTCATTTGTTTTTTGAGTAAAGATGTTGAATTAATTGCGTATTAACACGAGAAAACACAGCACTTTGATGTTGTGTTTTTTTCATGCATAGAAATGATAACTCGTGATAGTAAAATATAGTACTTATAGTACTCGAACAGATGTAATTCTTTGTTTGAGTATATACAAAACTCGTGGTCTGTACTCATAG
>NZ_FZOJ01000036.1 GCF_900188145.1 Anaerovirgula multivorans
GTCGTTGCGACATGGTTTGATCCAGAGTAGCTCAATGGTGGAGCACCCGGCTGTTAACCGGTAGGTTGGAGGTTCGAGTCCTCTCTCTGGAGCCATTTGGCCCCTTGGTCAAGCGGTCAAGACACCGCCCTTTCACGGCGGTAACAGGGGTTCGATTCCCCTAGGGGTCACCAATATTAGGGAGCATAGCTCAGCTGGGAGAGCACCTGCCTTACAAGCAGGGGGTCACAGGTTCGAACCCTGTTGTTCCCACCATTTAAAAAAAGATTGCGGCCTGGTAGTTCAGTTGGTTAGAATGCCAGCCTGTCACGCTGGAGGTCGAGGGTTCGAGCCCCTTCCAGGTCGCCATATATATGCTGGTGTAGCTCAATTGGCAGAGCAGCTGATTTGTAATCAGCAGGTTGCGGGTTCGAGTCCCATCACCAGCTCCATATGCAATATACACACGCGGGTGTGGCGGAATTGGCAGACGCACTAGACTTAGGATCTAGCGGGCGACCGTGGGGGTTCAAGTCCCTCCACCCGCACCAATTTACAAAAAAAGACAACGATTGTTTATCGTTGTCTTTTTTTGTCTTTTTTTGTCTTTTTTTGCATTTTAATTGGAAGTATAAGTAGATACCTATATGGAAAATATTATAAGGAGTAGAATTTTATGTAAATGAATGAAGATAGATATAGAAGAGGTGAAGATAATGGAAGATTATATTGGTAGTAAAGACAAAAAGCTTCTTATTCTTGAAGATGCATTACTTTTGGAAAAAGAGGAAATAGATCAGTATTACAAAGAATATGTTAATCCACAGCTGGCTAACCTTTTAGGCCTATTAGGTTTAAGCAAGCAATTTGTAAGAGCAAGGGATACAAAGGTATGGGATCATAAAAATGTAGAATATATTGATTTTCTAGGCGCTTATGGTGCTCTAAACATAGGGCATAACAATGAATTTGTTAGGGAAAAAATTGAAAAAGTATTGGAGATGCCTAACCTCTTACAAACGGCTATCAATCCTATCACAACAGTGTTAGCAAAAAATTTGGCTTCTATTACTCCAGGAAATTTAAAGCATACTTTTTTCTGTAATAGTGGAGCGGAAGCTGTAGAAGGAGCATTAAAGTTAGCTAAAATAGCCACAGGAAAATCAAGAATAATCTATTGTGAAGGATCCTTCCATGGGAAGTCGATGGGGGCTCTCTCCGTTACAGGAAGAAATAAATATAAACAATACTTTGGACCTCTGGTTCCTTTGGCGGAAGAAATTCCTTATGGTGATATCTATGGATTACGGGATGTTCTAAGACAATTTGATGATGTTGCAGCTTTTATTGTGGAGCCGGTTCAAGGAGAAGGTGGAATTATTGTTTCTCCGAAGGGATATTTAAAAGCTGCTGAAGATTTATGTAAACAGCATGATGTAATGCTCATTGTTGATGAGGTTCAAACTGGATTTGGAAGAACTGGTTATTGGTTTGCTAGTGAAGAAGATCATGTTTCTCCAGATATATTATGTATGGCGAAGGCGCTTGGGGGAGGACTTATGCCTATTGGAGCATACATTGCGACTACAGAAGCATGGAATAAAGGGTATGGTAGTATGGAAAAATGCTTATTACATACATCAACCTTTGGGGGAAATACTTGGGCTACTGCCGCTGGTGTTGCTACAGTGGAATATATACATGAGAATCGTTTAGTAGAAGAAGCTGGAGAGAAGGGAGCATACTTTATAGAGAAACTACGACACTTACAGAAAGTATATCCACTATTGAAGGATGTAAGAGGTAAAGGATTAATGCTTGGACTAGAATTTCAATCTATAAAGGACAATAGATTTTTGAATAAGTTCGTTAGAGGTAAAACTGCGGATACTTTAGAAGAATATGTGGGAGGCTTGATAGCTACAGAGTTATTAAATGAGCATAAAATTATTACTGCTTATACACTAAACAATCCAAACGTTATACGCATAGAACCCCCTTTAACAATTTCTTATGAAGAAATTGATTATTTTGTCGGTGCATTGGATGAAATTTTAAGTAAATACAAAGGAGTAACAGATTTAGCAATTAATAATTTTGGAAATCTATTTCGATCAATTTTAAGGAGATAAAAATAATGGAAAAGTTTGCGTTTCTAATACATCCCATTGGGATAGATGATATTTACAGAAAGTACAAAGGATTAAAATTACTACCAGAGACGTTTGTAGAAAGATTGGCTAGTAGGATCTCTCCTTCGGAGGTTTCCCACATTACTAATTTATGTAGTCCATACAATCAAGCCGAGGGTTGGTTTATAGGATTACCTTTGACGACAAGAATGATGACAGTATTACCAGAAAAAAAGGTAATTGATAAAATTATAGAAGCTGGTAAAGTTGCTGAAAAAAAAGGAGCAAAAATTTTAGGACTAGGTGCCCATACATCAGTAGTAGGGGATGCAGGAGTTACCATAGCTGAGAATTTAAATATTGCTGTAACTACAGGGAACAGCTATACGGTGGCAGCAGCCTATGAGGCCACTAAAGATGCGTTGAGGCTGTTGGGAAGAAAAATCGAGGACAGTGAGGTTACTATCGTAGGAGCAAATGGTTCTATAGGTAGAGTATGTGCTGAACTTGCCTGCAGAGACAGCAAAAAGCTTACATTAGTAGGAACAAACCTAGACAAATTGGAAGGTGTAAAAGATAATTTAAAGAAAAAGTATGAAGAAGTTGATATTGAATGTACTATCGATTTAAGGAAGGGCATGAGGAATGCAGATGCAGTTATTACTGTGACCAGTAGTATTGAAGAGATCATATATCCAGAAGATATTAAGTCTGGAGCGGTTGTTTGTGATGTAGCAAGACCTAGAGATGTTTCTAAAAGGGTTAAAGATATGAGGAACGATGTTCTAGTAATTGAAGGTGGTGTGATACAAGTGCCAGAGGAGGTAGAATTTAATTTTAACTTTGGATTTCCTCCGAAACAAGCTTACGCTTGCATGGCGGAAACCATGATTCTAGCCTTAGAAAAAAGATATGATAACTTTAGTCTAGGTAGAGACATACATATTGAAAAGGTTGATGAAATCAATAAATTAGCAAAAAAGCATGGGTTTAAACTAGCTGGTTTTAGAAGCTTTGAAAGGGTAGTTAATGAAGAATATATTGACGAGGTTTTAATGAACATGAGACTAGCACAGGAAGTTAAATAACATGTATAAGGAAGGGACTCAAAATCTTAGATTTAAGTCCCTCCTTTAATGAGAATGAGTAATGCTATATAACCTGTTTGTTTGTTTTATCTTTATTTTCCTTATCAAATTTCATAAGTGAACGTATCGTCATAGGTAAGGCAAATAGATTAATAAAGCCTTCAGCATCTTTTTGATTATATACATCATCTTCACCAAAGGTAACGAACTCTTCATTGTATAGAGAATAAGGGGATGTGGAAGCCACAGCTGTACAAGTACCTTTGTAAAGTTTCATTTTTACAACACCAGTTACATATTGTTGTGTGCTGTCAACGAATTGATCTAAAGCTTCTTTTAATGGTGTGAACCAAAGGCCATCATAAACTAACTGTGCATATTTCTCAGAAATCCCCTTCTTGAAACTCGTAGTTGCTCTATCTAAAGCTAATTTTTCCAAGGATTTATGAGCCTCGAATAATAGGGTTCCACCAGGAGTTTCATAAACACCACGGGACTTCATACCTACAAGTCTATTTTCAACAATGTCGATAATACCTACACCGTGAGCCCCACCAAGCTGATTTAATTTAGTGATTAAATCGACTGGGGTATACTTTACGCCATCGAGAGCTACAGGAATGCCAGCTTCAAATCCAATCTCTACATAGGCAGGTGTATCAGGAGCATCTTCTGGTGCTACAGACATTTTATAAATAGAAGTTTCATGCTCATTCCATGGGTTCTCTAGATTACCACCCTCATGGCTTATATGCCATATATTGCTATCACGACTATAGATGTCTTTTTTAGTAACAGGAATAGGAATGTTATTTTTTAACGCATAATCAATACAATCTTCTCTAGATTTCAAGTCCCAAATACGCCAAGGAGCGATAAGCTTAATATAAGGATTCAATGCTTTAATGGAAGCTTCAAAACGAACTTGATCATTACCTTTACCAGTAGCTCCATGGGCAATAGCTATAGCGCCTTCCTTTTCAGCAATTTCCACAAGCTTTTTTGCAATTAACGGTCTAGCAAAAGAAGTACCTAATAAGTAATCATCTTCATATACAGCGCCTGCTTTAAGGGTAGGATAAATGTAATCAGTGATGAATTCTTCTTTTACATCTACCACATAGGCTTTGATAGCACCAGTAGATAAAGCCTTCTCTTTAACTGCAGCAAAATCTTCTTCTTGCCCAACGTCTACACATACAGCAATAACTTCATACTGATAAGTATTTTCTAACCACTTTAATATAACGGATGTATCAAGTCCTCCAGAATATGCTAAAACAACCTTTTCTTTTTTCATATAGAATCCCTCCAAATAAATCTGTTCTTATAAATATAATTATAAGCAATCATGAATAAATATGCAAGTACTTTTTAAATATTTATGCAAAAAAAATTTATATTTATGTATAGATGTATAATAACTGCTTTTTCAGCTAAATATCTAATAATTATGACAATATAAATAGAAAAAATAAATGCATAATATAAATAATGTTGAATAAATATGACGAAAAAAATTAAAGCAGAAAACTTTCTCTGCTTTAATCCTATAAAATATATCTATAAAAATATTATCTATTTTTAGCAACATGGATATTGTTTCTCACCTTGATTACACCTTCTACACCCATTGCAATTTCTTTTGCCATTTCAATATCTTTATAGGTATCTAGAGCACCCCATAAGGTAACTTCCCCATTAGAAACCCTTCGAGTAATATCTCTATAGTCTAAAGGAGATTTACTAAGTTCCTCCAAAATTTTGTTGCTGATGGCATCATCTGTATATTTGCCATGGCTTTCAATGTTAATATTATTGACTACATCCTTTACTCCTCGAACCTCTGCAGTTAACCGCATGGCAACGTGACAATTTTTTAAGGTATCTACATGACCCATAAGACTGACAACACCTTTTTCTACCTTTGCACCTATACCAACTGTACTATCGTTTGAATGATGCAATTTATTTAAAACTTCTTTTTCTATATGCTTGTCGTTAATATTGCTATCCATTGCAATTGTAATTTTATTTTCGATTTTTCTTACTCCTTGTATTTTGGAAGCAACTTCTTCTGCAAACTTCTTTTCCGCTAATACATCTACCATACCAGACATATGAACGTAGCCATCTTTACAGAAGACGTTGATATCCATTGCACTTTCTTCCATTTTTTCTTCCAATTGGTCTTTTATATAATCTACGATTAACTGATCCTTTGTGGGGATTTTATCATCAATAATTACATTTTTACGTTTGTTAGACATTGTATTCTTCCTTTCCTACTCTTTTAAGATTAGTTTATCTCAATTTATTGAAAATATGTTTAAAAGTTAATAAATTATCTCTACTTTTATCTAGAAGTTCACTTTTTTGACTATAATACGAAGGATATATAAATTATGATAAAGTTTAATAAGTAGGTCATAAAAATCATTTTAAAAGTTGTATAAAACCCTTATAATAAAAGATAAATACAAAATAAAGTTTTAGTTGAATGATATATGGAAATTTTTTTAGAAATATAATTTCTTGTGGATTAGAAGAAGGGTTTTTACTTTCTCATATGGAAATATAAATACTACAAATATTATAAGAAATTGAAGAATACTAAGAGGTGTTTTAGATGCAGGATTTAATGGAAATTATTCGAAATGTTGGAATGCGTGATATTGCCGATATGGCTATTGTAGCCTTCGTATTTTATAAACTTTATATGCTAATCAGAGAAACGAGGGCTGAACAATTAATCAAGGGTATTGTAGTCCTGCTTCTAGCAACGCAATTAAGCGAATGGTTACAATTACATGCTATCAATTGGATATTAAGAAATACCATGACGGTAGGTTTAATTGCTTTATTAATCGTGTTTCAGCCTGAGATGAGGCGAGCTTTAGAATATATTGGGAGAACAAAGTTTCTTACTAAATCCATCGTTGATATTGAGCATGAGGAAATTAATATGATGGTGGAGGAAATTGTAGAAGCAGCAGGTTCTTTATCTAGGCAAAAAATTGGAGCCCTTATGGTGTTAGAGAAGGATACAGGTTTGAATGAAGTGGTAGAAACAGGAACTCCTATTAATGGTAAAATATCAAGAGGACTATTGATTAATATATTTATGCCAAATACGCCATTGCATGATGGTGCTGTTGTTATTAGGAAAAGCCAAATTCTAGCAGCAGGTTGTTTTTTGCCTTTGACAGAAAGCAATAATCTAAGTAAGGATTTAGGAACAAGACATAGGGCAGGAATCGGAATTACAGAACGTTCTGATGCTATCGTAGCGATTGTGTCTGAAGAGACAGGTGCTATTTCTATAGCGGAGAATGGAAAGCTTATAAGATTTTTAGATGCAAATGGTTTAAGAACAGTACTAACCAATAGCTTTCAATCTCCTGAAAACAAACAGTGGCAATTTTTAAAGTTGAAATGGAGGCATAAAAAATGAGCAACTTTAATCAGAAAAACCTAATGCCTAAAATATTTGCTATTTTCTTTGCCTTAACTATTTGGGTATATGTTATGAGTGAAATTAATCCTAGGATAACTAAGGATGAACAAAATATTCCTGTAGAATTTTTAAATGCAGAAGAAATGCTTCAGTCAGGGCTGGCTATTAAAGGAGAAACAGACCATACTATTAGAGTACGAATAGTTGGTAGAAGAGATGAAGTGCAAAGGATAACTAGAGGACAAATAAGAGCAACTGCGGATATTTTAGGCTTTAGACCAGGAATTAATAATATTCCAGTAGAGGTTACTGTACCAGGGGAAGTGGAAGTTGACTGGAACCCTCGTTTTATCAGGGTGGAGTTAGAGGAGATCATAAGCAAACAAAAGCCTGTCAATGTTGTTATTGAAGGCGCCCCTCGTAGGGGATATACTTTAGGAGAGCTACAACATGAACCAACAGTAGTATGGGTTGAAGGTGCGGAAAGCTTAGTAAATTCTGTTGAGGTAGTGGAGGCAACGATTAAACTATCAGAGGAGTTTCAAAACATCAATACTTCCTATTCTTTAAGACCACTAAATAGTAGGAAAGAAGAAGTACCAAATGTTAGGTTGCAAACAACCCATGTGAATGTAAATTTACCTATAGATCAGCTTAAAACAGTAGATATTAACCCTATTGTAGAAGTAACTGCCGCCGAAGGGTATGAAATAAATAATATTTCTGTTGAACCAAGTACTGTGACAATACGAGGACAACAGGAAATTGTAGATACTGTTGAAAATATTGATACAGAAGCGATTGCCATTAACAATATTTCTGAGAACATATCAAGAAGAGTTAGTTTAAATCTTCCAGAGGGCATTGCTGTAGTAGATAGTACAGAAGTGAATTTAGCCATTACTGTAGACTCTTTAGTTGAAGAAATCTTTGATATAGCAAGGGATAACATAAACTTTAAGAATCTAGCACCTGGATTAAGGATAGACACCAATGATATACCAAATGAGTTACAGGTAAGGATACTGGCAAACGAAACAGTACTAGAGGCTGTAAATAGCGATAATATTAATATCATTATTGATATGGAGGGGCTAGAAGAAAACCAATACACTGTGGAACCTGTTGTGGAAGTCCCTTTCTTAATAGAAAGAAGGGCTAAGGAAATTCAATTAATTCCTAAATCTGTAAATATTAGAGTAATATCTGAAAACAGCTAAAAGCGCTAAAGAGATTAAATACAACTTAACTTTGTTTGAATCTAACAAAAGTCCTTTAAGGACTTTTGTTGTAATGGGGGTGATGTAGAAGGTGAAAAAACAAGAATTAGACGTCATTTTGAGAAGCACTAATGATGCAGTGATTGCTATAAATGATAAAGGACGAATTACCCTCTTCAATCGGTCAGCTGAAAGAATTACAGGTTTTATGGAAAAAGCGGTTTTAGGGATACCAGTGCAGGAGGTGATTACCAGTACTCGCCTGCCCTATATATTAAAAACAGGAGAGTCTGAGTTAAATCAAAAACAACCATTAGGGAATACAACGATTATTACCAGTCGTATGCCAGTAAAGGATGAAGATGGAAAAGTAATAGGGGCAGTAGCTATTTTTAGAGATATAAGTGAAGTAATGGATCTAACTCATCAAATTTATAAGCTGAAGGAGATGCAAAGTCTCTTGGAGGGGATTTTTCACTCAACTCAAGATGCTATTTCTGTATGTGATGAAAATGGTATTGGAGTCTTGATTAACCCTGCCTATACAAGGGTGACAGGTCTTACAGAAAAAAATATCATTGGAAAGCCTGTCACAGTAGATATCGCTGAAGGAGACAGTATTCATTTACAGGTTTTAAAAACTAAAAAACCTGTAAAAAATGCAAGATTGAGGATAGGACCTCAAAAAAAAGAAGTATTAGTTCATGCAGCACCAATTGTCGTAGATGGAGAGTTAAAGGGAAGTGTCGGTGTGCTTCATGACTTGACAGAAATAAAAAAATTAACTGATGAATTAATGACAGCAAAACAGATTATCCGTAAGCTGGAGGCGAAGTATCTTTTTGATGATATTATTGCAGAAGACCAAGAAATGCAGGCAGCATTAGGGAAGGCAAAGCAGACAGCTATGACACCAGCTACTGTATTGTTAAGAGGTGAAAGTGGTACAGGTAAGGAACTATTCGCTCATGCGATTCATAATCTTTCACAACGAAGATACAATCAGTTTGTAAGGGTAAATTGTGCAGCTATTAGTGAAAGCCTATTGGAAAGTGAATTATTCGGTTATGTAGAAGGAGCTTTTACAGGTGCAAGAAAAGGTGGCAAGAGGGGATTATTTGAAGAAGCTCATGGAGGTACCATTTTTCTAGATGAGATTACGGAAATTCCTATAAGTACCCAGGCGAAACTCCTAAGGGTGCTGCAGGAGAGGGAGGTTGTCAGGGTAGGCAGTACAAAGGCTGTTAACATTGATGTTAGAGTAATTGCCGCCACCAATATAGCTTTAGAGAATGCTGTGAAGAAGGGGAAATTTAGAGAAGATCTGTATTATAGACTAAATGTTATTCCTATTGAGATACCACCCCTTAGAAAACGTAAAAATGATATACATCCACTCACTCTTCATTTGATAAACAAATTTAACCAAGAGTATGGTAGAAATGTAGAGGATATCTCAAAGGAGGCTTTAGAAAGCTTGTTAGCATACGATTGGCCAGGAAATGTTAGAGAGCTTGAAAATTATATTGGCAGAGCCTTCATTAACATGAAGTATACTGACAAAACTATTAGAGAAGAACATTTACCTAAAATTATTGATATAGCCAATAACCTCATCGAGAGTAAAAAGAAGTCTAAGGAAGAATTTGCTGACAATAAGGAACATAGTTTAAAGGAGATATTGGAAGACGTGGAGAAGAAACATATTACAGATGTTTTAAACAAATATTATGGAAATAGAACAATGACATCAAAGGAATTAAAAATTTCTCTTAGAAATCTATATTACAAAATGGAAAAATATCATATAGACAATCGATGAAAAAAGTTGCATGGTATCATGCAACTTTTTTCATGCAAAAAAATGCATACTATGGTGTTACGACTAATTATATGAAAATTATAAAAAAGATTCATAAGGGATTTAATTGGTATTGCAACGTCTATAAAAAAATGTCGAAACCATGAAAATTGGCATAGCTTTTGCAAATAAACAGATAATAGAATATATACAAAAACTATGTGGGGTGAAAAAATATTGAGAGAATACATACTAGTCATTAATCCTGGGTCAACCTCTACAAAAGTCTCGTTATTTAAAGAAGAAGAAAATATTTATGAGAAGAAGTTAAATCACTCTCCCACAGAATTAGAAGAGTTTACTAAAATCACTGATCAATATGAATTAAGAAAAAGTATCATTTTAAAATGACTTCAAGAGATAGAAGTCAGTACAGAACAACTACTAGCAGTCGTAGGTAGAGGTGGTTTGCTACGACCCTTACCAGGTGGAGCCTATAAAGTAACTGAAGCAATGATTAAGGATCTAATTGTGATTCATGTAGGGGAAGATGAAATGAAGACTTTAAATGAAGGAGTTTTAAGGGTTATTAGAGGAGAAGAGGAATTTAAAATTTATGAGAAAGAGGTAAAAATCAATGATTAGAAATTTTCAAGATGTAATGAAGATTGCTAAAGAGCGAGGTCCTAAGATCGTATCAGTAGCTTGTGCAGAAGATGTAGAAGTATTAGTAGCTGTTAATGAAGCAAAAAAAGAAGGAATCGCTGAGGCTATCTTAGTAGGAGATCTAGAAAAGATGCAAGCTATTGCTGCAGAAAAGAATATTGATTTAGGCCAATTTCAAGTGATGGATATTAAGGATGCTACCGAGGCCTCAAGAAAGGCTGTGGAACTAGTTTCCAGTGGAAAGGCTCATATGGTGATGAAGGGCTTAGTAGATACCTCTGTTATTTTAAAGGCAGTATTAGATGGAGAAATAGGCTTGAGAACAGGAAATGTATTAAGCCATGTAGCTGTATTTGATGTAAAAGGTTATGATAGAATGTTCCTTGTTACAGATGCAGCTATGAACATTGCTCCAGATTTACAAACAAAAAAGCAAATTACCGAGAATGCAGTTCAAGTGGCCCACGCTTTGGACATAGAGGAACCAAAGGTTGCTGTGATCTGTGCTAAGGAAAAGGCAAATCCTAAGATGCCAGATACTATGGATGCAGCAGCTCTTCAAGAAATGAGCGAAAAAAGTGAAATTAAAGGTTGTCTAGTAGGAGGACCTTTTGCACTAGATAATGCTGTATCAGTGGAAGCGGCAAAGCATAAGGGAATTGATCATCCAGTGGCAGGTTATGCGGATATCTTATTGGCACCAGACATTGAAGCGGGAAATGTGTTATATAAATCCATGGTATTTTTCGCTGGAGCAAAAAATGCTGGAGTGATTGTAGGAGCTAAGGCACCTATCGTGTTAACTTCAAGAGCTGATAGTGATGAAGCAAAGCTATATTCTATAGCTTTAGGAGTATTATGTGCAGCAAAATTATTTTAGTCGAAAGGTGGAAGTAGCAATGAGTGAGACTTACAGAATATTAGCCATTAATCCAGGCTCTACATCTACAAAAATTGCTATATTTGATAACGAAAAGCCAGTATTTGAAGAAGTGTTAAGGCATTCTACTGAAGAGTTAAGCAAATATAATACAATTTTTGATCAATACGAATTTAGAAAAAATGTTATCCTTGAAACCTTAAATGAGAAGGGGATTAATATTACCAAGCTTGCAGCAGTAGTAGGTAGAGGCGGACTGCTAAAGCCTATAGCTGGGGGCACCTATAAGGTTGATGACAACATGCTTGAAGATTTGAAAAAGGGAGTTCTAGGGCAGCATGCCTCTAATTTAGGTGGGGTAATCGCTTATGAAATAGCGACACAATTAAACATTCCTCCCTTTATCGTAGACCCTGTAGTGGTAGATGAAATGCAGGATATTGCAAGAATCTCTGGAATGCCTGAATTGGAAAGAAAGAGTATATTCCATGCCCTCAACCAAAAGGCAGTAGCTAGAAGAGCAGCAAATGATAAAGGTGGAAATTATCAAGACTTTAATTTCATCGTAGCCCATTTAGGAGGTGGAATCTCTGTTGGTGCTCATGAAAAGGGAAAAGTCATTGATGTAAATAATGCATTAGATGGAGAAGGTCCTTTTTCACCCGAAAGAACAGGGGGTTTGCCAGCAGGGGATTTTGCAAAACTGTGCTTTTCTGGTAAGTATACCCATGATGAGATTAAGAAAAAGCTAGTAGGACAAGGTGGACTAGTTGCTTATCTAGGAACAAATGATGGAAGAGAAGTCGTAAAGATGATTGAAGCTGGCGATAAAAAGGCAGAAACCCTCTACAAAGCAATGGCTTATCAAGTGGCCAAGGATATAGGAGCTGCAGCAGCGGTATTAAAGGGTAATGTAAATGCCATCATCCTAACTGGTGGTATTGCCTATGACAAAATGTTTACAGGATGGATTCAAGATAGAGTGTCCTTCATCACTGAAGTTTTAGTGTACCCAGGTGAGGATGAAATGATTGCTTTGACTGAGGGTGCTCTAAGGGTGCTTAGAGGAGAAGAAGAAGCACAACAATATCAGTAAGCAAATGGTCAAAATCTTTGATTTCGTGGCAAGCGCTTATGTAGAGTGAAAAAGGTGATAAATATGCTAAAGGATCGTAGAATCCGAATTATAATTGGACATTATGGTAGTGGGAAAACTGAATTTGCAGTGAACTATGCCATCAATCTTGCCAAGGAAAATAAGAAGATTGCATTAGCAGATCTAGATATTGTTAACCCCTACTTTCGCAGTAGAGAAAAGGAAAGCCTTCTTGAGGGATATGGTATCAAAGTAATAGCAAGCTATATCAAAGGCTCAGGGTCAGATTTACCATCAGTGACAGGGGATGTTTTGGGACCTTTGCAGGATAAAAGTTATGATGTAATATTGGATGTGGGTGGAGATGCAGTAGGAGCCAGGGCACTAGCACGATACAAAGAATATTGGAATCCAAAGGATTATGATATGTTTTGTGTGATCAATGCCAATCGTGGTGACACATCAACTGTAGAAGGCGTGCTACAACATATTCAGTCTATGGAAAACACCTCCGGTGCCAAGGTTACAGGACTCATTAACAATACACATTTGTTGAGACACACAACCGTTGAAGAGGTTATTAAGGGCCAGGAGCTTTGCAGTAAAGTAGCTGGAGCTCTCAATACACCCATTAAATATATCACTGCCATTCATGAGGTAGCTGAAAAGCTTCCTGGCAATCTAGAAGGGACAATTATGCCTATAAAAATGATTATGAGAGAAGAATGGATGTAAACATATTAAATAGTTTAGGAGGTTTGACAATGGCAAAGGCAAAAGGAAAAGTAAAATTTAACGAGGATCGCTGTAAAGGATGCGAATTATGTACAACTGTCTGTCCAGTGAAAATTGTTAAAATGGATAAAAAGAGAATCAATATCAAAGGTTATCATCCAGCAACTGTTGAAGAAATGGATAAATGTATCGGTTGTGCCAACTGTGCAACGATTTGTCCGGATTTAGTAATAAAAGTTGAGAGAGAAAAATAGAGAGATCAATTGTGAGGAGGGAATACAATGACTAGAATATTAATGAAGGGTAACGAAGCAATAGGTGCAGCTGCCATCAAAGCAGGGTGTAGATACTTCTTTGGATATCCAATTACTCCGCAAAATGAATTGCCGGAATTTATGTCAAAGGAAATGCCTAAGGTAGATGGCGTTTATGTACAGGCGGAATCAGAGGTAGCTGCCATCAATATGGTCTATGGTGCAGCAGGGACAGGTGCAAGGGTTATGACATCTTCTTCTTCACCAGGAATTGCCTTAAAACAAGAGGGTATTACCTATATCGCTGGTGCTGAACTTCCATGTGTTATCGTAAATATCAGCAGAGGAGGCCCGGGACTAGGAGGTATCCAACCATCACAGGCCGATTATTTCCAATCCACAAGAGGCGGTGGAAATGGTGATTATAGATTATTAGTCTATGCACCTGCCAGTCTTCAAGAAGCGGTAGACTTAGTAATAGAAGCCTTTGACGCAGCTGATTATTATAGAAACCCAGTAATGGTAATAGGAGACGGTATGATCGGACAGATGATGGAGCCTGTTGAGTTTAGAGAGCCTGCTACAAAGAGAGAACTACCTACAAAGGATTGGGCAACAACAGGAACCAATAGTTCAAGAAAGCCAAACATTATTAATTCACTTGCATTAGATCCAGAAGAGTTAGAAAAACACAATATTAAGCTTGATAAGAAATATAAAGAGATGGAAGAAAAAGAAGTAAGATATGAAATGTATAAAATGGAGGATGCCGAGGTTGTAATGGTTGCCTATGGTACAACAGCAAGAATCGCAAAAAATGCTGTAGATGCTCTAGAAAAAGAAGGCATTAAAGTAGGATTGATTCGACCTATTACTCTATGGCCATTCCCTTACAAAGCCTTCAAGGAAATCCCAGCCACAGCTAAAGCTTTATTAAGTGTAGAAATGAGTATGGGACAAATGATTGATGACGTGAAAATCGCCAACGAAGGAAGACTTCCAGTAGAATTCTATGGAAGAGCTGGAGGTATGATTCCTACACCTGAAGCGATTGCAGCGAAGGTGAAAGATATTTTAGGGGGTGCAAAATAATGACAGTTGTATTTGAAAAGACACAAGGTTTAACCGATAAACAATTTCACTATTGTCCAGGATGTACCCATGGTGTGATCCATAGATTGGTTGCAGAAGTATTAGAGGAGTTAGGGGTAATAGGAAAAACCGTTGGTGTAGCACCGGTTGGATGCTCTGTTTTGGCTTATGACTATTTTAACTGTGATATGCATGAGGCATCCCATGGTAGAGCTCCTGCTGTAGCAACTGGAATAAAAAGAGTATTGCCAGAGCACGTAGTATTTACCTATCAAGGAGATGGAGACTTGGCCTCCATCGGAACTGCTGAAATTATTCATGCGGCTCATAGAAGTGAAAAATTTACAACTATATTCGTAAACAATGCGATTTATGGTATGACTGGTGGGCAGATGGCTCCAACTACCTTGATAGGACAAAAAACTACTACTTCTCAAGAGGGTAGAAAACAGGAGTTAACTGGAATGCCTTTGAGAATATCTGAAATGATGGCAACTATTGATGGTGCTGTATTTGTAGAGCGGGTATCAGTACACGATGTACCTCATATAAGAAAGGCGAAAAAGGCCATTAAAAAAGCTTTTGAAATACAATTAGAAGGTAAAGGCTTTGGAATTGTTGAAGTATTATCTACTTGTCCTACCAACTGGGGTATTACACCAGTAGATTCATTAAAATGGCTGGAAGAAAATATGATTCCTTATTATCCATTAGGAAACTTCCGCACACCAGAGGAGGGGAAATAATATGTCAACAGAAAAGATTATTATGGCGGGCTTTGGGGGTCAAGGAGTTATGTCTATGGGGCAATTGTTAACCTATGCTGGAATGATTGAAAACAAACAAGTATCTTGGTTGCCCTCCTATGGACCAGAGATGCGTGGAGGTACTGCAAACTGTTCAGTAATTGTATCTGATAGCTTAATCGGTTCTCCTATCATAACACAGGATGCTACTGCAGTAATTGTAATGAACCTACCTTCATTAATCAAATTTGAGAAGAACCTAAGAGCAAATGGAAGAGTGTTGATTAACAGCTCATTAATCGAAAAAAAAGCTGAGAGACAAGATGTAGAGGACTATTATATACCAGCGAACGAGATTGCAAACGAAATTGGAAATCTAAGAGTTGCCAACATGGTAATGCTAGGCGCTTACTTAGAGTTGACAAAAGCTGTATCAGTGGATTCTGTAATAGAAGCGTTTAAGAAGGTATATGGTGCTGGCAAGGAGCATCTTATTCCACTAAACAAAGAAGCCCTTGAAAGAGGAGCAGCAGTAGTTAGAGGATAAATGAACATAGGAAAGCACCTTATCATCTAGGGTGCTTTTTTCATGTTCAAAAGTATAGTATCTTCATTGTTATTCATAGCTTCTGCCAGTTTTTCATAAGATTCATAAACCTTTTTTTCTAAGGTAGTAAATAAAAGTTTATACGATTTTATAAAAACCCAAAATAGAAGTTATTCTCAGCGTTCTTTGCAAAAATTTATATAATAAATGCCTATAATTTCCACTAAAGAACAGCTTTATTAAGTTGTGAAAATATATTATGCTGTATTATAAAACACAAATAAATTAATTTTCAATGAATTTATTGCAGAGTAAATTCAGTACATAATAAATTAATAAACAATGCACTTAATACATAGTTTTGTACATTTTAAGCAACAATTCATACATTTCAGTATTATTTTCATACTAAATGCTAAAAAATTTGTAAAATGTAGTTAAAGGATAATTTAATTTATACTACCATCAAAATGTAAAGGGTGAGGAAATGAAGATAGAATACTACTTAGAAAATATGGAAATAAAATTATCAAAATATTTCGATATAGAAAAGTCATATAATTATATAAATACTGAATATCAATTGTTTGCAAAATCCTTTATTAGAAGTGAAAAATATATCGCCAGCAAAAAACTTACTATCTATGCCATTGAAAATAATGAATTCATTTTTGTGAAAACCTTTACAGAACTGGAGGAAAAAGAACTATTGCAGTTCACAGATCATCTTATGCGGGCTGCGGAGGATTATGTAGACCCCCATAGTGAGCATATGTCCACAGTTATTACTGGAATCATTGTTGTGGAAAAAGGGAGTGGAAAAGACTTAAGAAAGATGATTGAAAAATTTAAGTTTATGCGAAGCTTCGCCTTTGGTTTTAAAGGCTGGGTATATATTAGGCTATTGGTAGTTGACCTCGACAAAGGGGAAGTAATATGTAATAGAAGAGGGAGGGAGGTTAAAAAGTTTTATCAAATGAATGATTAGAAAGGAAGTAAATCTAATTTTAAAAGGAGGATTACCATGAACTCATTAGTATTAATTCTTATTTCAGTTGTTGTATTTCTAATCGCTTATGTAACCTATGGTGCATGGCTGGCAAAGCAGTGGGGAATTGACAATAGTCGAAAAACACCTGCCCATACAAAAGGAGATGGCGTTGACTATGTACCTGCAAAGGCACCAGTATTATTAGGACATCACTTTGCATCGATCGCAGGGGCTGGACCAATCAGTGGACCTATCGCAGCAGCTATCTTTGGTTGGTTGCCTGTACTACTTTGGATTATTGTTGGTAGCATTTTCTTTGGTGGTGTACATGACTTTGGTTCTTTATTAGCTTCTATTCGACATGATGGCAAATCCATCGGAGAAGTTATTGAAATTAACATGGGTAAAAGAGGAAAGAAATTATTTGCTAGCTTTGCTTGGTTAACTCTATTATTGGTTGTTGCAGCATTTACTAATATTGTTGCCAACACCTTTGTAAGTGTTCCTCAAGCAGCAACAGCATCTTTATTATTTATTGTTTTAGCAATCGTATTTGGTTTCGCAGTTTATAGAAAAGGCGTTTCTTTAGGAATAGGTAGTGTGATTGGTGTTATCTTATTATTTATCTGTATAGCTATAGGAAATATGTTCCCACTATCTTTAAGCTTCAATACTTGGGTTACCTTTTTATTAGCTTATATATTTATAGCGTCTGTAACACCAGTTTGGATTTTATTACAGCCTAGAGATTACTTAAACTCTTATTTATTATATGCCATGATCGCTGGAGCAGTTTTAGGCTTATTTATTACAAGACCAGCCATTCAATTAGAAGCTGTTACTGGCTTTAATGTAAATGGACAATGGTTGTTCCCAATGCTATTTGTAACTGTAGCCTGTGGTGCTATCTCTGGATTCCACTCCCTAGTTGGATCTGGAACCTCATCTAAGCAGATAGATAAAGAAAGTGATGCAAAGCTTATTGGTTACGGTAGTATGCTAATAGAGGGTGTATTGGCAACAGTAGCTATTATTACAGCAGCCTATGTTAGTAGAGAAAAATTAGGTGAATTATTAGGAGCAGGTGGACCGGTTAATGTATTCTCCGATGGTATAGGAACCTTTATGACTAGCTTTGGCATTCCTTTTACTGTTGGTAAATCCTTTGTTGCCTTAGCTGTATCAGCTTTTGCTTTAACTAGCTTAGATACAGCCACAAGATTAGCAAGATTTATTTTCCAAGAATACTTTAATGAGGAAGGCTCACAAAAATCACACCCATTAGCTAATATGTATGTAGCTACAGGAATTACAGTTGTATTAGGTGGTTTGTTGGCAGTTACAGAATATACTAAAATATGGCCAATCTTCGGTTCAGCTAATCAGTTACTATCAGCACTTGCATTGATGACAGTAGCTGTATGGTTGAAGAAATCTGGTAAAAACTATAGTATGTTTATAATTCCAATGGTATTTATGTTTGCCGTAACTTTATTTGCATTAGGATTCTTGATCAAAGCAAACCTTGCTGTTGGCAATATAATACTCGTTGTATTCCCAGTTTTACTGTTCGTCTTAGCCCTTGTATTGGCTTATCAAGGATATCACATTATGACTGCAACCGAACCTAAGAAAACTACAAAAGCATAATAAATAAAAAAACCTCAAATTTAGGAAGGATAATTGTTATCCTTCCTTTTTCTATGAGAAATTTTCCTTTGTTGTACATATACTATAGATATGATAAAATTAAGTGATACCCATTTGGAAGGGAGTTTTAAGTCTATGGGGAAACTATTTGGAACCGATGGCGTGAGAGGAATTGCTAATAAAGAATTAACACCAGAACTAGCATATAAGCTAGGAAGGATTGGTGCCTACGTTCTTTTAAAAGAGAAAAAACAGGGAAGCGTTGTCATAGGAAAGGATACCAGGATTTCCGGAGATCTTCTTGAATCAGCTATGACATCAGGATTCTTGTCAATGGGGATAAATGTAATAAGTCTAGGTGTACTGCCAACACCGGCAGTGGCTTATTTGACAAGACATTTAAAGGCGGAATGCGGTGTAGTAATATCTGCATCTCATAATCCAGCAGAGTACAACGGAATCAAATTTTTTAATTATCAAGGTTATAAACTACCAGATGAAATAGAGGATGAGATAGAAAACTATATATTAAATAATAAGGATGTTGAAACTCGACCACAAGGTAAGGCTATTGGCAAGCTTACTTATCTAGAGGACGCTACAAAGTTATATATTGACTATCTTAAGACTACGATCCAACAGGATTTAAGTGGTTTGAAAATTGCTATAGATGCTGCCAACGGAGCGGTCTTTAGAGCAGCTCCTCAAATATTAAAGGAGCTTGGAGCAGAGGTGCATATTATTAATCAGCAACCAGATGGTATCAATATTAATTTGAACTGTGGATCGACTCATCCAGAAGTATTGCAAAAACTGGTGGAAGAAACAAAAGCAGACATAGGTGTTGCTTTTGATGGCGATGCTGATCGGCTGATAGCTGTAGATAACCAGTGTCAGATTGTCGATGGTGATCATATAATGAATATATGCGGATTTTATTTAAAGAAACACAATAGATTGAAGAAAGATACTATTGTTGCAACTGTAATGAGCAATATAGGTTTAGATATTGCTATGCAGGGGCAGGGTTGTCATATTGTAAAAACCAAGGTTGGCGATCGATATGTTTTAGAAGAAATGGTAAAGCAAGGATATTCTCTAGGAGGAGAGCAATCAGGACATATTATTTTCTTAGACTATAATACAACAGGGGATGGGCTTTTAACTGCTCTACAATTGATGGCAACTGTTAAAGAAGAAGGAAAGAAACTGTCTGAATTGGCGGCTATGATGACCTCTTATCCACAGATACTAGTGAACGCTAAAGTAAAGAATGAAAATAAGGAAGCTTACCTTCAAGATGAAATGATTATGAAAGAAATCAACAGGATTGAAGAAATAATGAATGGTCAAGGAAGAGTATTAATTCGACCTTCAGGTACAGAGCCTTTAGTTAGAGTGATGTTGGAAGGAAAGGATCAAGAAGAGCTTAACAAATTAGCTATAGAGTTAGCTAAACTAATTGAAACAAGATTAACTTAAGTAGATAACCGAAATCTTCAATTTCGTGTTAGTCGCTTATACAGAGTGAAAACAGCTTGGGGTTAGTGGCGAAACTGACCCCAAGACATAAACTAATAAGGGGGGGGGATGTTTATGCTGAAAAACATTAAAAATTGAAAAGAAAGCGCCTGGACTTAGATTGCTGCGGAAGAAATGAGATCTAAGTTGACGAGGAACAGGGTTTATCGAGATATCGGCGGATGCCCTGCGGTGTGATTCACCACCGATAACGGATCTACAAAGCCGTCAAGCAATTGATGGTACAAAATGATCTTAGTGAAGGGTCTGTAAAAATATTTTTTGAAATATTTGTAGAGGCTTGGTTTTTTATTGTCTTTTTGAAAAGTGACTTTAATGAATAACTTGCATTGGATAATTATTGTGTTTTTGAAAAAAATATAAAAATAGAAATTCTTTAGATTTAAAGAATTGAGAGGAGATTATAACATGTGTGGAATCGTTGGATATATAGGGAATAAAGAAGCAGTACCTGTTCTCATAGAGGGACTAGGGAAACTAGAATATAGAGGATATGATTCAGCTGGGATTGCTGTTCATCATGATGGTGAAATTCATGTGAGAAAATATCAAGGAAGACTAAGTGTTTTGGCAGACCATTTGAAACAAGAAACCTTAACGGGAGCTGTAGGTATAGGGCACACAAGATGGGCAACTCATGGTGAACCATCGGATCGTAATGCTCATCCGCATACGAATGTTGCAGGAAATATAGCTGTTATCCATAATGGTATTATTGAAAATTACATGAAGATAAAGGAATGGTTAATTGAAGAGAAAGGAATTAGTTTTAAATCTGAAACCGACACAGAGGTAATTGCCCATTTAATTGATCACTATTATGATGGAGATATACTGCAGGCAGTTTATAAGGCTATTGCAAAAATGGAAGGAGCCTATGCTATTGGTGTAGTTTGCAAAGAAGAACCAGATAAAATTGTAGCTGTGCGAAAAGATAGCCCGTTAATTGTAGGGTTAGGAGACGGGGAGAATTTTATTGCCTCTGACATACCAGCACTTTTGAAATATACAAAAAAAATGCATTTGATTGAAAATGACGAGGTTGTTTTGTTGACAAAGGATGAAGTGAAGATTTTCAATGAGCTTGGTCAACAGATGAACCGAGAAATTTTCCATGTTACTTGGGATGCTGAATCAGCAGAAAAAGAAGGTTACCAACACTTTATGATTAAGGAAATCAATGAGCAGCCTAAAGGGGTTTCAGAAACCTTAATGAGAAGATTGGATAAAGAAGACAATATTGTACTGGATGGTATTAAACTAACAAAAGAGGATTTAGAGCATATTAATAAAATTTATATTGTTGCCTGCGGTACTGCATATCATGCTGGGTTAGTAGGTAGGTATGCAATAGAGAAGTTGGCCAGGATACCTGTGGAAGTGGATGTTGCTTCCGAGTTTAGATACCGTGATCCTTTTGTAGATGAAAACACTTTATTTATTGCTGTTAGTCAGTCAGGAGAAACACTAGACACGTTAGCAGCCTTAAGGGAAGCCAAGAGAAAAGGTGCTAGGATACTGTCGATTGTCAATGTTGTAGGAAGCTCCGTAGCAAGAGAGTCCCACGATGTTTTTTATACTTGGGCAGGACCAGAAATTGCAGTAGCCTCCACCAAAGCATATACCACACAACTAATTGCGATGTATTTAATTGCATTGCATATGGCCAAAACAGCTGATAGTATCAGCAACGAAGAGTATAAAAAGGTTATTCAGGAACTAAAAACTCTGCCTGAAAAGGTAAAAGGAATTTTAGGAGATATCGATAAAATACAACATTTAGGAGATGCACAATTTAGCAATGAAAGTGTCTTTTTTATGGGTAGGGGGTTGGATGTCAACGTAGCCCATGAAGGTTCCTTAAAGCTAAAGGAAATTTCCTATATAAATTCTTTTGCTATTGCTGCTGGAGAACTTAAACATGGAACAATTGCTTTGATTGAAAAAGGTACATTGGTGATGGCTTTAGCGACTCAAGATCACCTTTATGATAAAATGCTATCTAATATACAGGAAGTAAGAGCCAGAGGAGCTTATGTAGTAGCAGTTGCCAAAGAGGGAAATAAAGAAGTAGAAAAAACTGCTGATGTGGTACTTTATATTCCTAACACTATGGATGAACTGACGCCGGTACTAAGTATTATACCATTACAGCTTTTTGCTTACTTTATTGCTGTAGCAAGAGGCTGCGATGTAGATAAGCCAAAAAATTTAGCAAAAAGTGTTACTGTAGAATAATTATTGCCAAGGCGTAGTTAGGATTTATCGAATCATAATAAAGTCTGGTGAATAAGAATAAAGATTGATAAAAAATAATAAAGATTAGTGAAAGCCCGGTGGGTATTTGCAGGAAGAGGTGCTGCGGGTACACGCTGGGCTTTTTGTTATGTGGAACTTGCCAGGTAAGGATAAAAGGCTAGTCTGACAGACGAGGGGACAGGGACTTGTCTTTTCAAAAGAAATATAATATAATGATGCTGAAGTGGTAGGATATACCAAGGAAAGCACGGGAAAAGAGTGAGACAGGAATTTATCATATCATGCTAAGAGGAATTAATCGTCAAACAATATTTCGAGATGGCCAGGATTGTGTGAAATTAATTGAAATATTACAACAAAGCAAAGAAAAAAGTGAATTTGAGCTTTATGGCTACTGCTTAATGGGAAATCATGTGCACTTATTGTTGCGTGAGGGTAAGGAATCAATATCACTAGTGATGCAAAGAATGTGTTCTAGTTTTGTATATTGGTATAATTGGAAATATGACCGTTTTGGACATTTATTTCAGGAACGATATAAAAGTGAAGTTGTAGAAGATGAAGCGTATTTGATAACAGTATTAAGATATATCCACCAGAATCCAATTAAGGCTGGAATAACAAATTCAGTAATAGAATATAAATGGAGTAGCTATCATGAGTATATTCGAAAGCAAAATATTATAGATTGTGAATTTATATTGGAATTATTTGCAACAGAAAAACAAACTGCAAAGAAGGAATTTGAAAAATACATGAAAGAAGTTAATGAGGACATTTGTTTAGATTATGAAGAAAAACATCGGATTGCGGATGAAGAGATAATTAAACTAATTGAAGAGGAATATGGAGTGAAAAAAGGCTCTTTTCATTTGTTGGAGAGGGAAAAAAAGGATAGGACACTGAAAAATTTAAAAGCAATAAAGGGTGTTACAATAAGACAGATTGCGAGAGTAACAGGGGTAAGCAAGTACATGGTTGAAAAGGCATAACAGACAAATCCCTGTCCCTTTGTCTTTTAATAAGTGATGAAGATATCTTCATGGGAATCTCTCCTTTGTGATTTGATCGTCACTTTGAGATTCCCATTTTTTATGTTTTTATGCAAATGTAATTTTTACCTTGGAATAACATGGGTTAAGTTAACGCCTATGAATTAAAGATTAAAAATTACATAAAACTATAATGAATAATCAATGAAAGATACTTATATATTCAATAAGTATACTGTTTAAGAAAACGTTGACAAAAAAATATAGGGATGATAAAATACTAGTATACTAATGAAATTGTCGGACGAATGTGTATATTCATAAAAAACAATTTTGTTGGTTACATAAGTTAAAAATATATGAAAATTAGAGGTGGAGAGAATGAAAAAAAATTTTTGTAAGTTAATTGCATTTCTTGTACTTGTTTTACTTACCACATCTGTATTAAGTGGATGTGCATCAAACACACCTGTAGATTCGGTTGATTCATCTGATGATAGCAAAGTTTACGAATTTAAATTTGGACACGCTGCAGACGAGAACAATACATGGCATAAGGGAGCTATGAAGTTTGCTGAAGAAGTAGAAAAAAGATCAGAGGGAAGAATTAAGGTTACGGTTTATCCTAGTGAAATGTTAGGGAATGAAATAGACAATGTAACTGCAATTCAGGCTGGGACAGCAGATATGGTACTGTCCGGAGAATCGCTTCAAAACTGGGCAAATAAAGTTGGAATAATGTCAACTCCATATTTAATAAAGGATTCAGAACATCTTAAAGCTGTTATTCAAAGTGAAGCAGGAGAAATCATTGAAAATGAAATTTATGAAAAGGCGGGACTAAAGGTTTTAACTTATTTTGAAAGAGGTCCTAGAATGCTTTCTTCAAATAAACCTATAAACAATATTAATGATTTAAATGGGTTAAGACTTAGATTACCTAACGTTCCTTTATTTGTTGAGACATGGAATCACTGGGGAGCAAGACCAACTCCAATGGCATTCTCAGAGGTATTCACAGGATTACAGCAAAATACCATTGAAGCACAGGAAAATCCATTGGCACTTATGCACAGTGGTGGATTCTACGAAGTTCAAAAATATATAAACAATACCGCACACGTGCGTGGATGGATTTATATGTTAATTGGTGTTGATCAGTGGGAAGCACTACCAGACGATCTTAAGCAAGTAATGGAAGAGGCTGCTCAAGTTGCTCAAGAATATGAACATCAGTTATTCCTTGAAGGTGAGGAAGAGATATTCAATTCACTTATAAATGAAAAAGGAATGGAATTTATTGAAACAGATACATCTGAAATGATATCTTCAGCAGAGGAATACTATCAGGAAAATCTGGATGCAGAGCTTTTGGAGCTATATAACCTAATAAAAAATGTAAAGTAAAATCAATTTAGTATCCAGCTTTTGCTGGGTACTAAACTTTATAAGTTTAAATGTTTAATTGAGGGAGATGCCATGAAAATAAAAAGCTTAATAACTAAAGTATTGGACATTTTAACAGTAATAACATTTATAGCTTTAATAAGTGTTGTTGTTCTTCAAGTATTAGGAAGAACCCCTTTATTACCTAAAGCCTTTCATTGGACTGAAGAAGTTACTAGGATGCTTTTTCTTTTTCTAATATCAGTGGCTTCTATCTCGGCAGTGCTGCATAATGAGTTTGTTTCAGTAGATTTGTTTACATCTAGGCTACAAGGTAAAGTGCTGTTGATATATAATACCATAATTCACTTTGTTTTAGGTATATTTCTGCTATATTTAATTCCTGCTGGTATTAAATTTATGAATTTAGGAGCTAGACAGCTATCCCCTGGATTAAGAGTAAATATGAAATATGTTCATAGTTTAATTTTGTTGAGTTTAGCTGGGATGGCATTAGCACATATATATATGGGGACAAATAATTTAATCTCTTTAAAAAATAGGAACAAAGAAAGGAGGTTCAATAATGACTAGTTTAGTAATATTACTTTTCATATCATTTATCGTAATCCTTATGTTAGGTTTTCCAGTTGCCTATTCACTGGGGATTTCATCCTTTATTTACCTAGTTTTATCTGGAATAGATCTCTTTGCAATTCCGCAAAAAATGTATGCAGGGATGGATTCTTTTGTTCTATTATGTATACCAGGATTTGTTCTTGCAGGTAATCTAATGAATGTCGGTGGAATCACTCAAAAAATTGTGGATTTTGGAAATCATCTTTTCGGTCATATCAGGGGTGGTCTGGGCTACGCTAATATAGGTTCTTCAATGATTTTTGCGGGGATATCAGGTACCGCCATTGCAGATACGGCATCTGTAGGGGGAATAATGATACCTGCTATGAAAAAATCAGGGTATGATTCTGAATATTCATGTGCAATTACAGCTGCTTCTTCAACTATTGGACCCATCATACCTCCTAGTGTTCCTATGATTATTGCAGGCACTTTAACTGGAATTTCGGTAGGTAGGTTGTTTATTGCGGGATTGATACCTGGTATATTGGTTGGTTTCTTCCAATTCTTTGTAAACTGGTACATGTCAAAAAAGAATAACTATCCTAAAGGTGAAAAAAAGTCACTTAGAGAGGTATTAAGTTCATTTAAAACTGCATTTTGGGCAGTTCTTATGACTATTATAATTTTATATGGTATACTTGGCGGTATATTCACACCAACAGAAGCTGCAATTGTAGCTATTTTATATGCACTTATCGTGGGAATGTTCATATATAAAGAGATAAAATTAAATATGATTCCAAAACTAATTGTAGATTCTGCTAGATCCTCAGCAAGTATACTAATATTAGTTGGTTTTGCAAATGTGTTTGCATGGATACTTGCAAGTGAACAAATTCCTCAAATGATTGCAAATTCAATGCTTGAATTAACTTCGAATAAAATAATGATGATTATACTTATAAACCTACTACTTCTGATTGTAGGGATGTTTATGGAAACTATATCTGCGATTGTAATTCTTTTTCCAGTTCTTCTTGCTGTGACAAGATCATTTGGCATACCTGATATTCAATTTGCAGTTATGGCGGTATTAAATCTTATAATAGGACTTGTTACACCACCAATAGGAGTATGTCTATTTGTCGCATCAAAAATTGGAGGTATAAGTTTAGCTCGAATATCAAGGGCGATAGTTCCGTTTTTAATAGCTAATATTCTAGTGCTTTTACTGGTTTCCTTTTTTGCACCAATCACTATGTGGCTTCCAAGTCTTATGTAATTATGAATAAATTAGGAGGTAAATAAATGAAGGCTGTAATGGTAAACAAACCCTTTGAAATAGAAATCGTAGAAATGGAAAAACCTAAAATAGAAAAAGACACAGAGGTATTGATAAAGGTTAAGGCAGCAGGTATATGTGGATCTGATGTACATATATATCATGGCACCAATGCTGTAGCTACCTATCCAAGGGTAATGGGGCATGAAATTGTAGGAGTAGTGGAAGAAGTTGGTGAGAAGGTAACTAAAGTAAAAGAAGGGGACCGAGTAATAATTGACCAGGTTATAAACTGTGGTGAATGTTATGCTTGCAAAATAGGAAGAGGAAATGTATGCAGCAATCTAAAAGTGAGAGGCGTTCATGTGCATGGGGGATATAGGGAGTATATAACCGCTGTTCAAGATGATTGCTACATATTGCCAGAAGATTTATCCTATGAAGATGCAGTAATGATTGAACCTGCTACCATTTCCGCCCAGTGTTTATCAAGAGCTGAAGTTACTGAGGATGATACAGTTCTTATATTAGGAGCTGGAGCCCTTGGAACGAGTATACTGAAGATTGCAAGGCTTACAGGAGCAAAAATAATCGTTGCTGATATTTTTGATGAGAAATTGACTGAGGCAAAGGAACTTGGGGCCCACTACACAGTAAATATATCTAAAGGAGATCCTATTTCTGAAATAAAAAAGTTGACAGATGGGTATGGTCCTACTGTATCTATAGATGCTGCTTGTACCAAGGAGACACTACCTCTGCTGCTTGATGTTACTGGTAATGCAGGGAGGGTAATAACAATGGGCTTTTCAGAGGAACTTTCTTCTGTAACACAGCTTAAAATTACAGCAAAAGAGCTTGATGTTAGGGGATCTAGACTTCAAAATAAGAAATTTCAAAGTATATTGGACTTAGTAAAAGACAAAAAACTTGATTTAAAGGGTAGTGTTTCCCATACATTTAATTTTTTAGAGTTGCAGAAAGCTCTCGACTTGATAGATAAAAAGGATCCCACGGTTAGAAAAATCGTACTCACTTTTTAATATCTAGGATATAAGTAAGGAATTAAAGAATTACAGAGACGAATCTGAAAACATAAGAGAATACTTAAATATTTATATTAAAGTCCCTTATCGACATTGTTCCATGAAAAATATTATGCTATAATATTATTAATTTTCAATACATTTTTTACCAAAGAGGAGATAACGTGAACATTTTAAAAAGAGAATCATATGAAACTGCCAGAGATTATGCATATCGTACAATTAGGGAAAATATTATTTCCTTAAATTTAGAACCAGGAAGTATGCTAAGTGAAAATGAAATAGCTCAAGAACTGGGTATAAGCAGAACTCCAGTAAGAGAGGCCTTAATTGAATTGAGCAAAACGAAGATGGTAGAAATTATTCCTCAAAGGGGTAGTTTTATCTCCAAAATCGATTATGGGATAATTGAAGAGGCAAGATTTTTTAGGCTTATAGTAGAAATTGCAATTGCTGAACTTGCTTGTGATTTTGCTTCGAATAAAGATATAGAAGAACTGGAAGAATTAGTATCACTTCAAGAGTTCTATACTGAACGTAATATGCCTGACAAAATGTTAGCTGTTGATAATGAATTCCATAAGATTCTATATAGGATTGCGAACAAAGAATTTATCAGAAAGATAGTTGAAGATACTACTGTCCACTTTGATAGGGTAAGGAGACTTAGCATTAGTGCAATTAAAATGGATAGCATAATAGATGATCACAGAGCAATAATTAAAGCCATAGAAGAAAGAGATAAAAAGAAGGTTAAGGAAGTAGTAACAAAGCATCTTACCAGATATAAAGTAGATGAAGAATTAATAAGAAAAAAATATCCTGAGTATATTTTGAATTAATTATCAAAAGTTACAAAAATTCCCTTTTAAATGTGTGCTTGGTAAATACCAGTTATATCTATCTAAAAGGGATTTTTAAATATATAAAATTTGAATTTCCAACACAACGCATTGACAGAATAGTCTATATATGCTAGTATACTAGTATAGAACATCGATTTGAAAGCGGGGACGAAAACTATGAAAATGACATTAAGATGGTTTGGCAGCAAACATGATAGTGTAACTTTAAAGCAAATTAGACAAATACCAGGATGCGTAGGAGTTATAACAACTCTTTACGACACTAAGCCAGGAGAAATTTGGAGCACTGAAGCAATAAAAGCCTTAAAAGAAGAAGTTGAGGAGGCAGGACTCGAACTTAGCGGTATTGAAAGTGTTAACATCCATGATGATATCAAAATCGGTCTTCCTACAAGAGACAAGTACATTGAAAACTATATCCAAACCCTTGAAAATCTAGGTAGGGAAGGAATCGATCTTGTATGCTATAACTTCATGCCTGTATTCGATTGGACAAGATCTGATCTTGCAAAGGTGAGACCTGATGGGGCTACAGTGCTTTCCTATGATCAGGAGTTAATTGATCAGATTGATCCAGCCAAGATGTTTGACCAAATGGAGTTCAGTTCCAATGGCTTTGCATTGCCAGGATGGGAACCTGAAAGAATGGTAAGGGTTAAGGAATTGTTTGAGATGTATGAAGAGGTGAATGAAGAAAAATTATTTGACAATCTTGTATACTTTTTAAAGGCAATTATGCCTACTTGTGAAAGGTATGGAATTAAGATGGCTATTCATCAGGATGATCCAGCTTGGCCTGTATTTGGATTGCCAAGAATTGTTAATACTAAGGAAAATATTCAAAGGTTACTTGATGCAGTTCCTGTTATGAACAATGGATTAACATTATGTACAGGATCTCTTGGTTCTAATCCTAACAATGATATTCCAGATATGATAAGAGCTTTCAAGGGAAGAATTCATTTCGGTCATGTTAGAAATCTTATCCATCATGCTCCTGGTAAATTTGATGAAGCATCTCACCTTTCTTCAGATGGCTCATTAGATATGTATGAAATAATGAAAGCATTTTATGAAATAGGAATAGAAGGTCCCCTAAGACCTGATCACGGAAGAGCGATTTGGGATGAAGTTGCAATGCCAGGCTATGGATTATATGATAGAGCTTTAGGAGCAACATATTTAAATGGTCTTTGGGAAGCTATAGAGAAATCATCTAAATAAAATAGAACCAAGAAAGGGTGATTAAAATTAAATTAACTATTGATGGTTTAAGGGATATTAAAGCTTGGCAAGAAAAGGGATATAAACTTCCCAAATTCAACTACGAAGAAGTAAAATCCAATACTATGAAAAAACCCAACTGGATTCATTTTGGTGCAGGGAACATCTTTAAAGCTTTTTTAGCTAATGTACAACAAAATCTTTTAAATGAAGGTAAAAGTGATAAAGGGATAATTGTTGCAGAAGGTTTTGATTATGAGATTATTGAAAAAATGAACAAACCCCATGACAACTTAAGTCTTCTTGTTACCTTAAAGGCAAATGGAAGTATTGAGAAGACTGTGATTTCAAGCGTAGTGGAATCACTCATAGTAGATTCTCAAGATGAAGAAAATTGGGATAGATTAAAAGCCATTTTTGCAAATCCAAGTTTGCAGATGGTAAGTTTCACAATAACTGAAAAGGGATACAGTTTAAAGGATGCTAAAGGAGAATATCTTCCGGCAGTTTTAGAAGACTTCAAAAGAGGATATGAGACTCCAGTTAGTTATATAGGTAAATTAGCATCTCTTGTATATGAAAGATATTTAAATGGAAAAGCACCTCTTGCTCTTGTAAGTATGGATAATTGCTCCCATAATGGTACCAAGCTTTATAACGCAGTTAGCACTTTTGCAAAGAAGTGGGTAGCAAATGGATTGGTAGAAGAGGGATTTGAAAAATATGTCGATGATGCTAATTATGTATCCTTCCCATGGTCCATGATAGACAAAATAACCCCTAGACCTGATGGAAGCGTAAAGGAAATACTAAAAAGCGATGGATTTGAAGATGTTGAAGATATCGTTACATCAAAGAATACCTACGTAGCTCCCTTTGTAAATGCAGAAGAGCCTGAGTATCTTATTATAGAAGATATTTTTCCTAACGGAAGACCTAATCTTGAAGACGGAGGCGTCTTATTTACAAACAGAGAAACAGTTGACAAGGTTGAAAAGATGAAGGTATGTACTTGTCTTAATCCACTCCATACAGCCCTTGCCATATATGGTTGTCTTTTAGGTTACACTTTAATCTCTAAAGAAATGGAGGATTCTGAGCTTAAAACACTGGTAGAAAAAATTGGCTATGTAGAAGGATTACCTGTAGTTGTAAACCCTGAAATAATTGATCCCAAGAAATTTATCGATGAAGTGATTAAGGTAAGGTTTCCAAATCCATTTATGCCTGACACGCCTCAAAGGATAGCCACAGATACCTCGCAAAAACTTGGAATAAGATTCGGAGAGACGATAAAGGCTTACATGGCAAGAGAAGATCTTGATGTTAAAGATTTAAAATATATTCCCCTTGTTTTAGCTGGATGGTGCAGGTATCTAATGGGAATAGATGATAACGGAAATGAAATGGAGTTAAGTCCTGATCCAATGTTAGAAGAAGTAACACCTCATGTTTCAGGTATCAAGCTTGGAGACAAAGGATCTTTTACTGAAAATTTAAAACCTATTTTATCAAATGGATCAATTTTTGGAATAGATCTATATGAAGCTGGATTAGGTGAAGCTATAGAAGGTTATTTTGCCGAGCTGATATCATCTGAGGGTGCAGTAAGAGAAACATTAAAGAAATATTTAAGTTAACTAGCTTTTGTACAAAGACCGTGAACAATTTGGATAACTCATCCAGGGTGTATGAATTTCCTATAGAAACTGAACTTCAACCTTGAAAATCTTGCAAACTATTAATATACTAAGATTATTCTTCTTTAAAAAGCATATTGTAGTATAGACTAATGTAATACTTAAAGGCCAGATAAATTAATATATCTGGTTTTTACAATGAATTAAGGTCGAACATCAAATTAAAACAAACTTGGAATTTACCGTTATTTTTCATAGATTTTGCATTTGAGACAGTTATTAATTTAAACAATGCTAGAAAAGATATGGTTGTAAAAGAGGATGGACAATATCAACTTATTATTAGCAATCCTCAAAAAGATATAGGTGTCAGTTTTGGTCTAATAGTTGAAAAACAAAGTCCATCAATATAATGAATAGACTTTGTTTTGTATTAGATGTCATAGATGTTGATATTACAATACATATTTAATATAATTACATTAAGTAGAGTATAGAAATAGGGTGTACATTGATGCATCCTATTTTTTTGTATTATTTTTTTCCTGAATCCTCATTTGAATTGTATTTCTGTTTGATAAAGTCTATATACTCATTTATTTGCTTAATGGCTTCCACTGGTAATCTGGATTTATCCAAATGATAATACTTAGTCTCAAGACTAGGCTCCTTTACTAGAGACACATCTCTATCATAAGGATTTTTTATTTCTGATCTTCCAAGGAGGTAATCAACTGTAACATTGAAAAAATCTGCGAACTTTTCAAGCATAATAGAATCCGGGGTCCTTTTTCCCAGCTCATACTGTGAAATTGTTGATTTTGCCAGATTGAATTTTTGACCTAACTCCTCTTGACTTAGATCAAGGGCTTTTCTAAGATTACGAAGTCTATTTTGAAAATTACTCATATAAACACCTCCCTATGGATATTATAATACACATTTTGTGAACTTTAATAAAACAAGTAAAAAGTAGTCGAAATGACTAAAAAATATTGACTAGTAGTCGTTATGTGATATTATATAACCATAGAGTTTACATTAGGACTACTTAATTAACGGAGGTGATAGACTTGTATAAAAATTTGAAAACCTTAAGGGTAAAGAAAGGGCTTACACAAAAAGAAATGGCTATAAAACTTGGCTACAAATATACTAGTGGTTATAATCAACTTGAAAAAGGGAAAAGAAAAATTGATATAGAAACTGCCCAAAAAATATCTATGATACTCGGGGAGCCTGTAGAAAAAATTTTTTTTTGACAGCAAAGTAACCGATGAGGAGATCGTTGATATTAGATAAGAAGGAAATCAAGACATTGAGAATCAATGACTAAGAATTATAATCCAAAATCCGCAAAACGTAATGACATCAATTGCCTTTTGTTTTGTCAGAACATCTTTGTATGACAAAATCATGTCTAATAAAGAATGTAAATATGAAGTTAAAGAGGGGATTGCATGACTAAGAATAAATATGAGAAGAACACGGGCATTATATTAATTGATAGTAGTGGGGACGTTCTATATTCAAGTAGTAATTGTAAATATGAAACCAATAATTTTCTAAAGGAAATACGAGTTTTTGACAGAATAAGAACAGAAAATTTTGGTATGAAAATGTGCGGTAAGTACAAGGTTTTCATTGAGAGAATACTTATAACTAATCAAACTATATATGTGGTAGAATTCATGAATGTAGTACATACAGATAGCCTTTTACCTATTGAATATAAAGACCTTATGAGTGGATTATACAATCGAAATATGTGGGAACATCTATTGAAGGATGGATGGAAGGAATTACGTTATCAATTTAATGCTTTAGTAATCATTGATATTGATAATCTAAAAGAAGTCAATGATAGGGAAGGTTATGCTGTAGGTGATAGGATTATAAAAATAGTTGCTGATTCCATTAAGGAATCCATTAGATCAAAAGACATTGCCTTTCGGTATGGAGGAGATGAGTTTACTATTCTGCTGAATGATTTAAAGAATAATAATATAAATAAATTGGTTGATAGAATAAAGAGAAGGCTCTGTAAGAATGCTAAAGATAATGAAATTCGTGTCAGTATAGGTACTACTATTTTAAAGGATTTGTCAGAATTACAAATAGCATTTCAGAAAGCAAATCAGGACTTGTATGAAGAAAAGCAATATAAAAAGCTACAGATTATCAATGAAAAATACTATGAATTGGCAGAGCTAAAAGAGACAATAGAAGAAACCAGAGGAAAGCTAAATGACTTAGTTGTTGTAAAACAGAATCATCTAAGTGAAGATATCTTAGATCTAAGCAGGAAGTTAGATCATATGATTTATAGATATGCGGTTATGGAAATAAATTTGAAATCTATGAACTGTCAAGTGAAATAATCAGAAAATGGATACAAATTCATCGGTTCCTATGCACTATAAAAACTTAATTATGACATTGGTTCTCGTTCCTTAGATATAGTTTTAATTTATAAAATTTCATAAATAATAGCGTTAGAGGAGGATTTATATTACAATAAGACTAATAAATAAAATAGTATTAAGAATTGAGGAGGGAACATATGATATCAGAAAAAGTAGTAAGTAACTTAAGTAGATCTTCTTGGATAAGGGCAATGTTTGAGGAAGGGGCAAAGCTTGCTCAAAAGTATGGGGCAGATAAGGTATATGATTTCAGTTTAGGCAACCCTTATGCAGAACCACCTGTAGAGGTAATTGAATCTCTGAAGAAACATGTATTAAGTGATGAAAAAGGACTACATAGATACATGAATAATGCAGGGTTTTCAGATGTTAGAGAAAAGATAGCAAAGTCCCTACAAAATCGAAGTGGTATTGAACTGACACAGCAGAATGTGATCATGACAGTTGGTGCTGCTGGGGGCTTAAATGTTGTTTTGAAATCTATTCTTAACGCGGGAGAAGAAGTCATAGTCTTTGCTCCATATTTTGTGGAGTACAGCTTTTATGCAGATAATCACGGAGGAAAAACCGTTATTGTTCCACCAGATGTATCTACATTTGAACCAGATATAAAGGCATTTGAAGATGCTGTTACACCAAAGACAAAGGCGATTATTATCAATAATCCTAATAATCCTACTGGTGTTATCTATCGAGAAGAAAAGTTAAAAGCTATTGCTCAAATCATAGAAAGAAAAGAAAAAGAATACAATACGAACATATTCGTTATCTCCGACGAACCCTATGGTGAAATTGTTTATGATCAAGCTAAGATTCCAAGTATATTTTCAATTTTCAGAAATGGGATAATTGTTAATTCTTTTAGCAAATCCCTAGGGTTAGCAGGAGAAAGAATTGGATATATCGCTGTAAGTAGTAAAATAGAGAATGTAGATATTTTAATCAACGCATTAACCTTTTGTAATCGTACTCTTGGCTTTGTAAATGCTCCAGGATTGTTTCAAAAAGTCGTGGGAGATGCTTTAGAAGCAAAGGTGGATACTGAAGAATATAAAAAGAGAAGGGACTTTCTATATAATCATTTGACAAGGCTTGGATTTGAATGTGTTAAACCTCAAGGAGCATTCTATCTTTTTCCTAAAGCTTTTATGGAGGATGATATAGAGTTTATTAAGAGAGCCCTGAAATACAATCTATTGCTAGTACCAGGAACTGGCTTTGGATGTCCTGGATATTTTAGAATTTCCTATTGTGTAAAATTTGATATGATTGAGAATTCTATCGATGCCTTTGCTAAATTGGCGGCTGAATTTAAATAAGGAAAGTATACTGTAGAAGATAAAGGGAGGAAGTTTTTTAAATGGCAAGAATATATAACTTTTCCGCAGGACCAGCAGTATTACCAGAAGCGGTTCTTAGAGAAGCAGCGGAAGAAATGTTAGATTATAAAGGTACTGGTATGTCAGTTATGGAAATGAGTCATCGTTCTAAGACTTTTGAGGAAATTATTGGAGATGCTGAAAAAACATTAAGAGAATTAATAAATATTCCAAGTAACTACAAGGTGTTGTTTCTACAAGGGGGAGCATCTCAACAGTTTGCAATGATTCCAATGAACTTAATGAAAAACAGAGTTGCAGATTATATTAACACAGGACAATGGACGAAAAGGGCAATAGCAGAAGCAAAGATGTATGGGAAAGTAAATGTTATAGCTTCTTCAGAAGACAAAACTTTTTCCTATATACCAGATGTAAAGCATTTAAAGATTTCTGATGATGCAGATTATATTTATATATGTCATAATAATACAATATATGGAACGAAATATAACGAACTTCCAGAAACAGGTGATAAGATATTGGTAGCTGATATGTCATCAGATATTTTGTCTGAACCAGTAGATGTATCTAAATATGGATTAATTCATGCAGGCGTTCAAAAAAACATAGGACCTGCGGGTGTTGTTGTTGTTATCATTCGTGAAGATTTGATTACAGATGATGTATTACCAGGTACGCCAACGATGTTAAGATACAAGATCCATGCCGATAATAATTCCTTGTACAATACACCACCAGCATATGGAATATATATGTGCGGCAAGGTATTTAAGTGGATTCAAAATATAGGTGGTCTGGAAGCTATGAAGAAAATTAACCAAGAAAAGGTGGCTGTATTATATGATTATCTTGATGCAAGCAGTATGTTCAAAGGAACAGTTGTAAAGAAAGATCGTTCTCTAATGAATGCACCTTTTGTGACTGGTTCAGATGAATTAGACGCTAAGTTTGTAAAAGCAGCTAAAGCAGCAGGGTTTGAGAATCTAAAGGGACACAGAACAGTTGGTGGTATGAGAGCCAGTATATATAATGCAATGCCAATAGAAGGTGTTAAGGCTTTAGTGGATTTTATGAAAAAATTTGAAGAAGAAAATAAGGAATAAGAATTAAAACAAAAGTTGATTCAAAATTCCCGTAGTGAATACAGGAGAAATTCTGATTTGCTGCGGGAATGTTTTTTGTAAAAATATTAAAGTCGCCTCCAAATAGAGAAGGTTCAATAAAAAAGGAGTAAAGATTTGAGACCACTGAAAAAGTCAAATAATATGGCAAATAGTTAAGGCTGTCTTTCTGAGTGTAGCGAAGAATCTTGTATTTAAGCGCTTTTAAAGATTCTTCATTTCACTTCGTTTTATTAAGAATGACACCAATCTGGACTTTTTCAGGGGCCTCCACCTGTCCCTATGATTTTTGATTTCTATAATTCTCAAGGGACAGGTATATCACCGGGATGAGAATCATTGTCAAGAAGGTGGATAACATCAAGCCATTCATGAGGGCGATGGCCATGGGACTGAATAATTCACTGCTTGAAACTGCCAAAGGTACAAGGCCTATCAGCGTGGTTATAGAACTCAACATAATCGGTGTAAAGCGTAAGCTAACAGCATTTAAGCAGGCCTCTTCAGTGCTATATCCCTCTTTTAGGGAGGTTTTGATATAGTCGATTAAAAGAATGGCATTATTAACTACGATTCCCATTAGACTAATGACCCCCAACAATGCAGTGAGGGACAGGGGTTTGCCAAAGATCCACAAACCCAGCATAGATCCAATCAGGGATAAAGGAACTGTAAATAAAATGATAAAAGGCTCAATGAAGGATTTGAATTCTATCAGCAGTATAGTGTATATGAGAAACAATATCAAGATTCCCAAAACACCCATATTAGAAAAATTCTCATCTATCTTTTCCCTTTCTCCCTCAAAAACTATTTGTACCCCGTCTAAGTCTATATTTTTTAACAGGCTGTTTTCCACATAATTTTCAACATCTACAGCACTATAGCCTGGCTTGATATCACTGGTGACAAATACACTTCTTTGTTTCTTAAACCGATTTATACTATCCATCTGAGGTTCTAACTGGATATTGGCAACCTGCTTTAAAAGCACTTTTTCCCCTGTGACACTGGATTTAATCCCTAGATTTTCCAGTTGATTCACACTGTTGATATCACTTTTCAATTCAATGTCATACTCTTTGCTTGATTTTCTATATACGGCATTTTTACTTCCAAAAAGAGCTGTGCTTATCTCCTGTTGTATATCAGAATTTAATAGTCCCAGCATGCTTGCCTTATCTGTAACCACCTCCACACTATACTCATAGGTATTCTCGCTGGCGTTGCTGTTTACATTAATGGTGCCAGGAATATCTCTTAATGCATTTTCAAGTTGCCAGGAAACTTCCTTTAGTCGGTTCATGTCCTTTCCTAGTACCCTTATGCCTACAGGGGTTTCTGTATCGGTCATTTCCAGCATTTTCAGAGTAGATACGGCACCGATAATCTGTGTATCCAACTTCTTTTGCAGATAAAATGCCAAGTCGTCCTTTGTTGTAAAACGTTGTGACCTTTTTAGATCAAACTTTAATATGGATCTGGTATAGTTCTCTTTATCTGGCAAAGGCATCATGGTTATATAAAATTTAGGCATGGAGGTACCAACTCCTGTGGTTACATTGATAATCTCCGGTTCTTCTGCCATTAGCCTGCTAATCTGATCTGCAATCCCTTCAGTGTACCCTAAATCCCCTATCTTCTCTACAAAGGTGTCAACGTACATCAAATCTTTATCTGCTTTTGGGAAAAATGCTACCTTCAGCTGAGGCATTACAAAACTTACCGTAAATATCAGTAAAAGTATCGAAATCATAAGGGTCATACCTCTCCTTTTTAACCCTAATTGCAGCAACTTCATAAAAAACTTTTTTATTTTCCCATCTTCTTTTTCTTGGTTTTCTTTTCTTTTTATGACCATCGAAAGTATGGAGGGTGTTACAAAGATAGCCGATACAAAGGAAGCCGACAACGCGTAAATCACCACTTTAGGCAGGCTGGATAAAAATCTTCCTACATCGCCGGGGATGAACATTAAGGGAACAAAAGCTGCTAAAGTAGTCAGTGTGGATGTGAGGACCGGCATGGCGGCTGAACTGGTGGCTTCAATGGCAGCCTCTTCTTTACTCTCCCCATTGTTGTATCTGACCTGTATCCCTTCACTAATGACAATGGTATTATCCACAATCATACCCAAAGCAATGATGAGGCCCGCCAGGGAAACACTTTGGAAGGTTACATTAGTAGCCCGCATGAGCAAAATGGTTACTGCCATGGTAAAGGGAATACTCAAGGCAACCACCACTGCATTTCTAAAGCCCATTCCGATGAATATTACCACAACAACCAGAATCATTCCCAGGATTAAATTAGTAATAAAGTTTCCCATACTTTTTTGGACATCCTCAGGTTGGAAGATTACTTCTGTTAAAACCAGATCCTGAGGCAGATCTCTTTTAATATTTTCCAGGACTTCCCTGACTTTTGCTCCGATAGGGATAATATTTCTGTCCTCTTTGAAATATCCTGCTACGATTACTGCATCTTGCTGCTCCTGCTTGACTTTTTTGACATTTTCCTTTAATTCCATATCCACAGTAGCAATATCTTTAAGTCTCACTATTGCCCCTGTTTCCCTCGAAACGCCCACAATCGTATTTTTTATATCCTCTATGGATTGATAAAAAGCCTTGGTTTGTACATATATCTTTCCCTCTTGATTTTCCAGAGATCCACTGGGGATCTCCAGATTTTGAGCATATAGGATTTCATCAAGTTCCCTCAAAGAAAGATCCAATTGATTTAACTGTTCTCTATGGACTTTGACGGTTATCTGCTTATCCACATTTCCTATCAATTGGGTCTTATAGATTCCTTCTACTTGCCCAATAGCTTCTTCTATCTTCTCTCCATAGGAGGATAACTGTTCATAGCTATACTGATCTCCAGAGAGACTGATTAGCATCCCTGCCGCTTCCGCCAAATTCGTATCTATTTCCGGTTCTTTGCAACCCTTTGGCAACTGATTCTTTACTTCATCGATTTTCTCCCTCAACTCTCGATTGGCTTTGTCTATGTCTGCATCATTGTGATACTCCACAATCACTACAGAAACATATTTTGCCGACTCTGAGGAAACCTTCTTAAACTCCGATATTTCCGAAACCGCATCTTCTATCTTTTTTGTAACCAGTTCTTCCACATCTTGAGGGGAGGCCCCTGGATATATGGTTGTCACCATGGAAGCAGTTACCTTGATATGTGGATTCTCTTGTTTTGGAATCACATAATAACTATACATTCCAAAGATTGCAGTCACCAGAGCTATAAACAGCACAATCCTTCTTTGCTGAACAGCAATTTTAATCAAGCCTTTCATTACCTTCCCCCCTATGATCTATCTTCTTCTGATTTCTTTGTGTTTAGAACCACCTCATATCCTTCCTTAACGCTTTTAAGTCCTTCTGTAATCAGCAGTTCTCCTTTCCTTAACCCCTCTAATAAAACCCTGTCTTCCTGGAGATATTTTATTCTTACATTTTTTCGCTTTGCCCTCCCTTGTTCTACAATAAAAACATAATCTTCCCCGTCGTTTAATATGTATTTGATTGGAATCCAGATTCCATCCTCCATGCCTACAGAGATTACCACTTCTATGATGGCTCCTATATTTACTTCCAGATTATCCATCAAATCTATATCGGTGATATAAGCTCGGCTCTCTTGATCCGGTATTTTATTGATTGTGGCAATGGTTCCCTTTACTTCCTGTTGATTGATAAAAACCGCTACCTCATCTCCCACGCCAACCTTTGAAACATCCTCCTGCGTCAAACCGATACGCCCTCTGTAGGCCTCACTGGACAATACTACTACAGGATATCCCGCTGCAGCCATCTCACTTTCTTTGCCAAGTATGCTAACCACATAACCATCACCATCAGCTATCAGCAATGAATCCTCCATAAGCTTTTCATTAGCATTAAAATTGGTCTTGGCTACTTCATATTGTCTAAAAAGCACTTCTATATCTTCATCCTGAAGGCCATCTCTTGTTAATTTCAGTATTTTTTCTGCTTGAGCAAAACTGATTTCTGCTTGATCCAGCTTTAGCTTCGCTTCCTTAAGCTCCTGCTGGGAAGCCCCTCCATTTTCATGGAACAGCTTTATTTTTTCATAATAATCCTTTACAAATTCATATTGATCACGGGCTTTATTTGCATCCAGCTCTGCCAACAGAATCTCTTCTTCTCTTGCTCCTTTGAGGGCTTTATCGTATTGGGCTTTTGCAGCCTCCATCTGTGCCTTAGTAGCATCTAGAGAAAATTTCAGTTCTTCTCCTTCCAACAGGGCCAGCTTATCTCCTTTTTTCACCAACTGTCCTTCTTCTACAAATATTTGTGCAATTTTTCCAGAAGTTTTAAAAGAATATTTTATTAAGTCTTTTGCCTCTACTCTCCCGGTATAATGCAGGGTAATGGGACGGGATTCCTCCTTCAACTCCATCACAGCCACAGGTTTGATGGTTAGCCCCTCCTCTGTATCGGCCTGACTCCTCCCACAACCTGTCAGTAAATACAATAATACAATTCCCAATATGAAAAATGTCCAGCTTTTTCTCATCTATCCTCTGCTCCTTTCTTTATTTAGTATTTATTTCAAACCAATAAAAACCATTCGGTCGTTATTGGTTTAAAAAAATTAGCTGATGAAATCAGCAAAAAAATGGGAATATCCATGAACATAATAGGTCACCAGCATTTTAATATTATTTCTAATCCATGCATCGCTTTTATTGTGTCTTATAATCTCTAACAGCCCCTCTATCAAACTGGTGGACACATAGTGGATAAAAAACCAATCATCATTTTTCATAAAGCTCCGATATTGTTGGAGTTCCCGTATAGAATGTTCCTCCATACGATTGATAAACATATCCTTAGTCTTTTCAAATCGAGTTCCTCTGGAACAATCTACGATTAGCAATATTTCTTCTCTATATTCTGTCAATAGTTCCATCAGTTCTTTTGCCATCAGGAGGATAAACCTTTCTGGATCAAAGTCTTCTCCACAATCATGCTGAAATAAGTTTTCAAAGGTTCTTTCAATTCTGGTATAAGCTTTATCGGTTAAATGATAAAAGATTTCTTCCTTTGATGGAAAGTAGTTGTACAGATTACTCTTACTTACCCCTGCCTCTTTGGCAATCATATTCATGGAAGTTCTCTCAAAACCGTTATCCAGAAAGAAATTCTTTGCCGCCCTGAGAATCTTCTCCCTTGTTTCATCTTTTAACACCTGCATTAAAGACCCTCCATTCTTTTTTCGTTTCTATTATATAGGAAAGGAATATTTTTGTAAAGATTTAAATTTTATTCTTCTTATAGACATACGCTTTTAAAGCTAAATTTTAATATACACGGTCTACGGTTTCGCCCAAAACCGTGGGCTGCAAATGTAGCCCTTAGTATATTAAAATTTAGGGGCGTATATCTATAATATAAGTCTTTTAAAGTCATGTTGAAAAGGAATAAAATAGAATGTTGATTTTATAAGGAATTAAACGAACTAAATAACAAAAGAATAGGATTCAACAATAGTAGGCATGTTGTTGACAAATATATTATGAAATGCTATTCTATCCATAGAATAGGAGGTGAATGATGACTCAAATTGAAATCATTTTATTGGCACTTTTGTATGATAAAGATTATTATGGATATCAAATGGAATCCATTATAGAACAAAGAAATATGAGGGAATGGGCAAACCTAGGATTTTCTTCAATTTATAATTCATTAAACAAACTTGAAAGAAAAAAATTGATAGATTCAAGATATGAGAAGGAACATGGTTCACCTAAGAGAAAAGTGTACTTTATGAAAGATGAAACAAGAGGAATTGTTAAGAAGCATATTATAAAAATGTTAAGTGAATATAATCGTGATTCAAGTGAGTTTGATATCGGGATGGCATTTTCCTATTTAATTTCAAAAAAAGAATTCTATCAAGCAATAATAGAACGCAAAGAAAATCTAATAAAAAGGAGGGAGTTTATACTTAAAAAATATAATCATCATCCAACAGCGAAGGAAAGGCCGCATATAAGAGCATTGTTTGAAAGACCTATGGAATGTATAAAAGCCGAAATCGTCTGGATTGAGAATTTTATTGAAGAAAATTTTTTTGATTAACTATTCTATATAATTAAGAAAAAATTTTAATGTCAGGAGATGTTTAGATTATGAACAAACCTTTAGTTAGTAATGCATTTCAAGCTTTTATGAATGAAGCGCCAAAACATGCAAAAGCATGGATGGAAGCAGTACAAAAACTAGATAATGCAAGTGCACTTGATAAAAAAACAGAGGAGCTTGCTTATATAGCAGTTTTAGCAGCAGCTAAGCTGGAAACTGGGATACCTTTTCATGTAAAGCAAGCAAAGGCAAAGGGTGCAAGCAGAGAAGAAATAATAAGTGCTGTACTAGTAGGCTTACCGGCAGTAGGGAATGTAGTAACAGCGGCACTTCCAATAGCATTAGAGGCTTATGATAATGAATAAAACTATATAATATTGAATAAATGATGGAGATAAAAACACAGTTTCGGTTGGTAGTCCGAACCTATCTATAATCAATAGATAGCAGTAACCTTCCCTCCTGGGGTTGTCCATTTTCCATTGATGGTGATTGTTTATCAGGAGGTATTTAAAAATGAAAATAAGCAGTAAATTTACAGTTTTATTTGAAGATCTTTTTTGGATAGGTATATTTGAAAGGACTTATAACGGAATGTATGAGGTTTCACGAATTATATTTGGTTCAGAACCTAAGGACTGTGAGGTATATGATTTTATACTAAAAGAATTTAATAATATAAAATTTACTAATTCAATTGTTGACGACAAGAAGTGTAACCATAAAAAAATAAATCCCAAAAGATTGCAAAGAAAAATTAAAGAAGAATTAAAAGACAATGGAATTGGAACAAAGGCGCAACGTGCAATGAAAATTCAACAAGAGATAAATAAAGTAGAAAAGAAAAAGATATCGAGGAAAATGAAAGAAGAAGAGCAAAGAAAAAAATTTGAATTGAAACAGCAAAAGAAAAAAGAAAAGCATAAAGGACATTGATAAATTGTAAGGTCATAAAAAGGTAATAGGCATTTTGCTTTTTCAATTTCATGATAAAAAACTTGACTCCAAGACAAAAAATATTCATAATTTTTTTTGGAAATTTGGTAATGTTACCATTCATAAAAATCTAACAATTTCAAGAAAAAAAGAACGTTTTCAATTATTTTAAATATTCAAAAAAATAAAAAAACTATTTGAAAAGCAATTCATTCTATGATATATTATTAAAATAAATCAAATATACAAAATAATATGGTAAAAATACCAACGGAGGTATACTGTGTACAAAGCAGTATGCCTCTTGTGCTTTTTGAATGCATTGTGCTCAGTATGAAAAATGCTTTCAGTTTTAGCAGCAATATTTTGCTGTAAAATCAATATAAAAAAAAGAGGGGAATGATTTTTATGAGACAGGTTGCTATCTATGGAAAAGGTGGAATTGGAAAATCAACCACAACGCAAAATTTAACATCAGCCTTAGGAGAAATGGGAAAAAAAATCATGATAGTAGGATGTGACCCAAAGGCAGATTCGACTAGGCTAGTGCTAGGAGGACTATCTCAAAAGACAGTTATGGATACTTTGAGGGAGGAGGGAGAGGATATAGATTTAGAGGATATCTTATTATCCGGCTTCTCAGGTATCAAGTGTGTAGAGTCTGGTGGCCCAGAACCAGGAGTAGGATGTGCTGGTAGAGGAATTATTACTTCTATTAACATGTTGGAAAGTTTAGGAGCATATGAAAATGATCTGGATTATGTATTTTATGATGTATTAGGAGACGTTGTTTGTGGTGGATTCGCGATGCCGATTCGTGAAGGAAAGGCACAAGAAATTTATATTGTTGCCAGTGGTGAGTTAATGGCTTTATATGCCGCTAACAATATTTCAAAAGGAATCCAAAAATATGCTAAATCTGGTGGTACCCGTTTAGGTGGCATCATATGTAACAGTAGAAATGTAGATAATGAGTATGCGTTATTAAATGCTTTTGCAAAAGAAATCGGCAGTCATCTAATTCACTTTGTACCTAGAGACAACATTGTACAAAGAGCAGAGATTAATAAAAAGACAGTTATTGAATTTGAACCTAAATGTGATCAAGCAGACGAATATAGAACACTGGCAAACAATATTGATGGTAATGACATGTTTGTTATTCCAAAGCCAATGCATACTGACAGACTAGAAGAATTAATGATGGAATTTGGTATTTTAGGTTAATGTGTGGATGCTTAATTTCAAAAATGTTTAGGAAGCTCCCCACCAAGGACGCCTATGAGCTTAAGCAGAGCCACACTTTATCATATGATAACATGAATGATAAAAAAAGTCAATATATAGTATCAAGAGGTAATATTTCAATGATTATTAAATAAAAAAGGTAATAAATAGATAACTCGTGATAGTAAAATATAGTACTTATAGTACTCGAACAGATGTAATTCTTTGTTTGAGTATATACAAAACTCGTGGTCTGTACTCATA
>NZ_FZOJ01000039.1 GCF_900188145.1 Anaerovirgula multivorans
TATGAGTACAGACCACGAGTTTTGTATATACTCAAACAAAGAATTACATCTGTTCGAGTACTATAAGTACTATATTTTACTATCACGAGTTATCTAGTTATCAATAAATTTTGTTGGTTCTGTTCTATAGACTGTTAATGCTGGTATTAATCCTGACAATAGACCTAATAGTAATACTGTAGCAAGGGTTGTCATTTCACCAGGCCATAGCTGTAGTGCATTGACGTACAGACCAGCAGTCTCTTGTAGTTGCTTGCCAATCCAGTGGGCCACTACATGCCCCCCTATAAAACCTATCATGCTACCTATAGTAGTTACAACTAAAGCTTCCAATACTACAATAGATAATATCTTTGTTTTAGAAGCCCCTAGCATCCTCATAACTGCAACATCCTTTCGACGTTCAGCCATAGAACTCATCAGGGAGATTAGAATAGATAATGCAGCTATGATAATGGATATATAGGCTAAGAAGTTTGCTACAGCAGCACCATTTCCTAAAATTTTCAATAGCTGTCTTAAAACAACCACGATAAAAGCAGCCTGAGCAGGATGGTTTAAATCCCCTTCAATTTCTCGTTTTAAGGAAGATAATGCAACAATGTCCTGCCCCTTCACTAAAATGGCAGTAAGCTCAGGGTCTACATCATGATGGTGGTCATAGTCATCTTCGTCATGATGATGATCCGCTTCCTCATGGTCATGATCATGGTCTTCTTCATGGTCATGATGGTGACCATCCTCATCATAATGATATTCATCTTCATACTCCTCTGCATCCAATTGTTTATCCTCTTCATCGTCCTTATCTTCATCTCGATAGGTATAGTAAGGTCTATGGATATTATGTATATCATGGGCTTCCCACACACTTTCTATCATAGTGAAGATAATATAATCATCAGCACTATGCTGTGGCTTCAAAACACCTACTACAGTATAGCTTAAATCGTGATCATGATCATCCTCGTTAGATCCCTCTACTCCATGGGCGCCTTTGAAGGTATCTCCAACTCTGAGGGCTCCTTCTTCTGCTAATTTGCTGCCTATAACAACCTCTCCAATATTGTTATAAAAATCTCCTTCACTTAAAACTTCCGTTATGTCTTCATCTATATCAACAAAATAGGTATTATCCGTTCCTACAATCCTATAATTCCCATAACTGTCTCCAAGGGCTAAAGGAATCGCCTTCACAACCCTTTCATCTGCTGCAATACCTTCATAAATCCCATAATCAATGTTCCCAATTGGTACATCATAATGAAATATCGTACTTAAAATTAATTGACTAGAGCTGCCCTTTGCTCCAACAATCATGTCATACCCTCCACCTTGATATATGGCGCCCTGTTGAAGGGCTGCCGAAATGATTAAAATTGCTATTAGTAAAATCACACCTATAGAAACAGATAATGTAGTCAATAGGGAGGAAAGCTTTCTATTGGACAAATTACTGATAATCACCCTTAAGATTCCCATAATGTCCCCTCCCCTCCATGAAGAATAGCTCGATTGATTTCTCGAATATCAACAATCTGGGTAAACTCATTTTTAAATTCTTCACTATGGGTTACCATCACCAAAGTGATTTTTTCCTTATTGCATAAATCCTTCAGTAGCCTAAACACCTTCATTCCTGTATGATAGTCAATATTTCCTGTTGGTTCATCCGCAAGAATCAGCTTAGCTTCATTTGCCAAGGCTCTTGCTATAGCAACCCTTTGTTGTTCACCCCTAGACAAGTTAGCGGGTCTATGATTTAATCGATGAGAAAGGTGAACCTTTCCTAAAAGTTCTTTTGCCCGTTCCTGCTGTTGTGGTTTACTAATTAACCCTCTAAACATCATGGGCAGCATAACATTTTCCATGGCTGTTAAGCTATTTACCAAGTTAAAGTTTTGAAAAATGTAGCCAATGAGTTTAGAACGAAATCTGTCTTTTTCGCTTTCCTTAAAGAGATCAACCCTTATTCCATCCACTAACACTTCTCCCTTTGTTGGATGTACTAAGCCCGAAATAATGTTTAATAGGGTTGTTTTCCCTGATCCACTGGGACCTACTAAAGCCAGTTGACTGCCCTCTTTGATTTCATAAAAGGGAATATCCAATACTTTTAAGGAGCCTTCATTAGAATGATATGTTTTTTCAAGATTTTTTAAGACAATCACTATCACTTTCCTCCTCTGTCACAACATTAATAATGATTCCTTTGCATAAACATAAAAAAATAGACTAAATAATTATTCTTTATGTTTATTCGACAGTATGAAAAAAATTCCTGCAAATGATTTGCAAAATCACTTGCTTATAATTACAATTTACAAAAAAAAGACGATAAGGCCTTTATGACTTTATCGTCCATCCAATAAATTTACAATATATACTATAACATTTAATATTTTAATATTCCCTCTTACTTTCATAGTGTCTTAAATAATTGGGTAAAATTTTCTCCTCTGTATGGTCATTCCCCTCATACCTTAGCAAGGTTTTAATATTAATGGTATGATTGTTTTTGTCATGCTTTATTTCTACCTTCTCTGGTCTACCATCATCTTGATACAAATGAAGATACTGATGCACAATATCACTAGCTGATTCTGTATTGACATCCTCATATATCTGAAGATATTCTTTCTCTGGTATCTCTAAATAAAGATCATATCCAGTTTCATGCTTAACTCTTCTATCAAAAACACTTTCTAACACGGGAAAATTCCACCTTTCTATATATTAAACTTGTGGATATTAAATAGAATCCTGTAAAAGCACAAGATCAACTAATATTATTTTCCCCTCTTTTTGTGAAGATATGAAAAGTAGATGCCAATACTGCTATCACTATATAAAATGACATTTTCCTTCTTCTGCTAACTCTAAAATATATGGGAATGCTTCCTTCGCTTCACTTATTAAATCCGTAGTATTTATCTCAGGTAAAAAATGGGTTAAAACAATTCTGCGAAGGTCTGCTTTCAAAGCAATCTCTGCCGCTTGTTTTCCCGATAAATGCGGTATGGTTTCTGTCATATCCTTATGCAGAATATTGGCTTCGCACAAGAACAAATTGCTTTCTTTTATAAAATCTATGAGGCCATCAAAATATCTTGTATCACCAGAATAAACAAATTTCTTTTTATCTTTTTCAAATGCCATCGCATAGCATTCAACAGGATGATTTGTTTTTTTAAAGGTAACCTTGATGTCATTTATCATTACTTCCGCTTTTTCCTTTATAATGTTCCGACTATAAGCCCCATTGTACTGTATTCTTTCATAGTCTTCTTGTGGACTTGCCGGTAAGTAGATAGGGATAGGACTTTTCAATTTTCCTAGCATCTGTCTAATATTAATGGCATATCTTAAGACCAATAAATCACTCATATGATCAGGATGCAAATGACTTATAAATATTGCGTCAAGCTTATTTAAATCATTACAATAGGTGAATAGTTTTGATAATACTCCATTACCACAGTCAATAAGAATTTTAGTTCTCTCATCTTCAAGCAGGTAGCCAGAGCATGCTCCTCCTGCTTTAGGATAAGGTCCATAACAACCTAATACAGTTAACTTCAAGTATATTCCTCCTCTAATTTAAAATATTATATGGTTATTATTAACCTAAGTTTTAAAAATTAGTATGCTTGAAGCTTGTTATTGGTCTTTTTTATCATATTGATAGCATCATGAATTGGTTTATAGTATGGAATAATACTTCGAGCTTTATAAAGATGCCATATTGCTTTCTCCATATTTCCTAATCGGGAATGAATTAATCCCAATTGATATTGTCCATATCCATTTTCCGGCATATTTTCCACTAGTAATTTTGTATATTTGTAGGCTGTTTTTGTTTCCTTTAATCTAAAAAAGTATATTTGACTTAAACTCATTAATAAATAAGTATCTTTCGGATTATAATTTAAAGCTTTTCTATAGTAGTTTACAGCCTCTGCATAGTTTTCTTCATCATAATAACAATCCCCTATACCAGTATATATATCTAGCTTAAAATCCTCAACTAAAGGATCTTTTCCTAATTTTAACGCTCTATTATAGCAGTCTATTGCATCTTTATTATCTTCTATCTCATAAAGTACATCACCCATTAGCTTCCAGAAATACGAGTTGTTCGGATCTTTATCTAGAACCTTTCTAAGAAAATCAGTAGCATATTCATAACTACCTATATTAATTAAGGAGATAATTAAATTACTAATTAAATATTGATTTTCAGGGCTTTTTTTCAAGGCTTCTCTACAAATACTAAAGGCTTCCTCTTCCATTCCATTTATGATATAAAAGCTGCTTATATTCAAGTAAGGCTCTACAGAATCGGGTTGAAGAATGGCTTGCATTTTTAAACATTTTATTGCTTTTCCTACATTTCCTATATTCTCATAAAGATAGGCCAAATCTTCTAAAATATAAAATCGTCTGTACTTTTTTAGAAAAAACGGATTATATTTTAGAAATATCATGAAACCCTTATAGGCAACATCTATTCTATCGTGTTTTATATGACTTTTTACCTCTTGAAAAAATAATTTCCAAGCTTCATCATCATTGTCTCTATTTAAAAGGTTATATTTATCTAACCACTGTTTTTCTAAATCCTTTAAAGCCATGTTTTCCTTCGGATAAAATACATGACTATTTACATATTTTAAATCAACACTATCCACCAAATGGGTATACAAAACTTTACCCCTTTCATCTGTTGAAAAGTGAATCTCTATCCAAAAACCAGGAATACTTTTAAACCTATTTTTTAGCTTTATATTTTTAATTCCTGCTATTTCATCAGACAGGATCTCATCCTTTTCGGTTGCTACAGAATTTGCTTGTAATTGTTCTTTTATAAATTGTCTTCTTTCACTTTTGTTAGAAAAGAAAATATTTAATACCATGTTGAGTCCTCCTTCGGGAGCAAGTTGCTACTTCTTATATATAATACTATAACATAAAACAATTGTTAACAATGAAAAATCCTATATATTTATTTTTCTTTGTTAATAAATATAATATAATGAGTTAGAAAAGGGGGATTGCATCATGTTATGTAGAAAAAGATTTGCACTTCTACTTTCATTGATTATTACTATCAACCTGCTAACGAGTTGTATGTTCTTAGCAGAGGACACAGATTTGTCTATTCATGTAATAAATGTAGGCCAAGGAGATAGTATTTTGGTTAAAACACCAAATGGCAGAACGATGTTGATCGATGGAGGTGAACCTACTGCAGGTAGATCAGTTGTCTCCTATTTAAGAAAAAACAAAGTAAAAAAAATAGATATATTAATAGCTACCCATCCTCATACAGACCACATTGGTGGACTCATTGATGTAATTGATCAATTTCAGATAGATAGCTTCTATATGCCCTATAAAATACATACTAGTCAAACCTATGAAAGATTATTAGATGCTGCTAACAATAAGGGATTAAAGGCTACCCCTGCAACCAATGATATTATTATTAACTTGGATGAGGATATCGTCTTATACTTTCTGGGACCTTTAAAGGATTACGGAGATGATTTGAATAATTGGAGCGTTGTAGTAAAAATGGACTATAAAGTACAATCTTTTCTATTTACAGGTGATCTTGAATCGTTGGGAGAAATGGACTTACTAACCGCCTATAATGCTGACTTCTTACATGCACAATTTTTAAAAGTGGCTCATCACGGCAGTAATACCTCTACCAGTCAACGATTCTTAGAGGCTGTACAGCCTAGGATAGCAGTGATATCCAGCGGTAAGGATAACTCCTATGGACATCCTCATCGAGAAGTAATAGATCGATTAAGAGATTTTAATATGGCCATATATCGCACAGACCAGCAGGGTACTATTGTTATAAAAAGTGATGGTAATAGGATTTGGTCTAATGAAAAACCCTATTACCATTAAGAAATAATCTATTTTCTTTTACTGTCAATCAGCTTCATAATCTTTTCTTGTTCTACAGACTTTATACCATATAATTGAAAAACAAGCTGGTCTATTTCCATTTGGCTTTCTATTACTATGCTTTTATCATGATTATGTTCGATAATATATCTCACTAGTTTTTCAATCGCTTCACATTTTTTAACAGCAGAAGGATAACAGATGGGCATCCCCTTCAGGGGAGTAGCATACAATTCTAAGTACTCTCCTTTCCTTTTGCCCCTATAAAATAGCCAGTAATACATTAAAGATGAGTTTAACAGCCCTAATAAATAGTACAAGGAAACTTCCTTGTTTTTAGCGGTAATATAATAGACATCAGCACTAGCATACCAAGCCTCTTTTACATAAGAAAATGTGTTTTCAAGAGCTCTCTGAGGTACTACAATCTTTTCTCCTTCAAAAATTTCAGAATTTCTAGGCCACTGCAGGGCATACCATTTTCTCGTACCCTTCTGTACTTCTCTCCTCTGTTCTAAAATATTTTTGTACTTTGATAAATGCCTGTACAAACTGGGAATCTGATAGATATCCGGTAAGTTATGATCATCAATATATAGTAGATATAACCCCTGTTTTTTTAAGGTATGATATTTTTTAATATGACTATTTTTATAAAAATCTTTAACGTAGATGCTTTTCAAGTCATCCTCAAGATTAAGCTCCTGTAATTCTTCTTCTTTTAAGACGAAAACTCCAGCACCTATATCCTCTTCTATCCCTAATTTGGAAGCCCACGAGGCAGTTAGTTTGTCAGCGCCGCTGACAATTCCTTGGTTTACATAGCATAAATCATCTAATAGATAATTTCCTCTTTTTTCAATTTTTTTCAACACTTCTTCTTGACTACCAAAGCTTTGTATAGAAATCTGCCCTCTACAATCATATAGGTTGTCTTTAGAAATCTTTGCAATTTCTAATTGCGGCATCTGTTTCTTCTGTAACAGCACTTCATACAAGTCATCCATAACTATTCTTTCTATTGCGAAATTGACTAATGTAGTAGGTTTGCTTATTTGATTCTTTTCTAAAAGAAAAATCATATTATGCTGTCCTTTAGCATCAGCAAATAGATTTAAGCTATTGAAGTTAATGATTTCTCTGAAATTGAAGTTGCTTTCTATAAAGCGCCTTAGCTTCTTTGCTCCATCAGCTGTCACGAAATAATTGGTAGTAATATAGCATAAAATTCCCTCTTTTTTTAATATTTCATAGGCTTTATAAATAAAAAAATAGAAGTAATCCATTTTTCGTTCATAGTACTTTTCTCCAAATTCCCACTGTCTAATATTCTGAAATAACGACTTATTTCCTCGTTCTCCAATATAAGGGGGATTTCCTAAGACGATATCAAAAGAACTTTCAGTTCCTATTGTTTTCTCAAAATCTATCACTAATACATCTTCATTAAAAATATGCAACGCTGCTTCTCCCATCTGAAACCCACATAAATTTTGCGCTTCTATAAGGACTAGTAGTTTACAAAGGATAGTTGTATTCTCTTGAATATCGACACCATAAAGATTGTTTTGTATTATTTGTTTGATTAGATCTTGGTCATTGAAGTTTCTTCCGATCAATTGATACAACTCTTTATTCAATGAATATAGGAAGTGAAGAGACTGCCGTAAAAATACGCCCCCTCCACAAGCAATATCAATAATTTTTATTTCTCCTAATAATTGAATTGTCTGAAGAATAAAATTCATAGACAGAGTATGTTTCTTTTTTAAAAAGTAGTCCTTAAGATTTTCGTACTGATTGCCGATCTTGCTATCTATATAGGAAAGAATCCCCTGAGTCGTCATATATTCAACTATAGGCTTGGGCGTATAGTAGGAACCAGTTTTTAATCGAAGGCTTTCCTGTAGAATTCTTTCATAGGTTTCTTCCATTATTTTCACAGATATACTTATATTTCTATTAGTACAATATTTCTGAAAAATACTGTCTCTTAGTTGTAAATATTCCTTTTCTTGAATCATTTCATATTTATTACAAAGATAAGAAAAATGTTTATCGCTCTTTACCCTTTCCATAAATTGCTGCCGGTTATACTCATCTAAAGAAAATTTTCCTTGATTATAGGTATACATGTTTAAATAAATCCATAATAAAATATCTTGGCTGTTTATATCATACTTTTCCTGTACTTTATTAATAATCAAATAACAACTATTCCTAAAAGAGTTTTCCATCCTTCTCATCTCACCCTTAAATTTAAATTATTTTATTATTATAATTTTGATTAATAAAAAAGAAAAAAAGGTGGATATACCACCTTCTCCTATCATAGAATGCCTATGATAGGTCATAAAATGTTTGCGTTGTGTGTTGTAGATAGTATTCAACAAAAAAATATAAAATCCTTCTTTTTGATAATTTTAATTTCCTTTTGAAAATGGAATATGTTGGAGTATCTAAAATTGTTGCTATCTTTGATAAAATATGAATAGAACAAACTTACTTCCCAGGAGATCCTTCATTTTGTTCAGTATGACAGGCAGGATCAAGGAAGAATTTATAAATTTCATAGACTTAACAAATTATTTTTTAAATGAAAACATATACTTGAATGAGGTGATAAATATGAAGTTTAAATTTTTGAATATTTTGGTTTTTGTTTTTATTCTCCTTTTATTTTTTTATACCTATAATTTTTTCCAAACTCCACAGTCAGTGGCCACCTTCCAATCTTATAGTTCTCCTTCCCTCAAAATCGATAATGCGCTGATAAAATTGTTAAATAGCGAAGATATAGATACAAAAAAAGAGGCAGAAAAAGAAATAATTCAGACTACATTAACAGCTATTAATTATGAAAAATGGCAAGAGTTTGAGGAGTATATAGAAATGAAGCTTTATGTAGAAACTGTACTGCCTAAAGATACAGAACAGTTGATTGTAGTATTAAATCTTTCAAAGGACTTAGCTGTAGTGACAATATTTGAAGCTGTTGCCAATGACTATATATTTCATAGTAAAATAGAAAATCTTTTGCCAATAGATAAAATTGAATTTTTATCTCCCTCTTCTCATTCTTATAAAATGATGCTTCTCTATCAAACACTAGATGAAAAGTTCGGTTCCTACTTTTTCGAAGAATTTTTACAAGCATACTTGTATCTTTCTAATGATTTTAGAAACATCTGGCATAAAACCCTCTATTATGAGGAAGTTTATAAAGAGGTTTGGATAGATCCCCAAGCGGATGATACTTTGTGGAATAGAGTTGTTGAAGAAACTATGATAGACTTTATAGATGAGGATCCTATAAAAATTAATACCTTCACTACACTGGAGAAATATATTACGCGTTCTTCCGAGTATCCTAATACTGATAAATTTGCATTAGTTCATACTAATCATTATAAACGATCCTATTATTGGAGCAGTGAATTCAATTTATTTATCTTAGGTGAAGTGACAAAGGATGTTTTTCTATCGGACACTGCCCTATTAGAGGATATGGAAAGTAATCGAGAAGTTCTATATGGAATAGTAAATAGTAACTATAAGGTAGTTACCTCAAAGGGAGAAATACTGTACCTCCCTAAAAATAAATTCCAGGCTATGTTCCAAAGTTTTCTAGAAGAGTGATATAATAATTACAAAACTAAGGATAAATGAGGTGTGCAATGAAAATGAAAACAGAAAAGTTATTTTGGAAGGATGCTTATTTAAAAGAATTCAAAGCTAATATTGTATCTGTAGAACCTTATAAGGAGGATGCTTCAAAATTTGTTGTAGTATTAGATAAAACAGCCTTTTACCCTGAAGGAGGAGGCCAGCCTTGGGATAGAGGTAAAATTGGAGATGCTAACGTCCTTTATGTTTATGAAGAGGATGAATTAATACTTCATGTTGTAGATAAAACACCTACTGATAGTCAAGATATCCTATGCTGTATTGATTGGACAAGACGCTTTGATTTTATGCAGCAGCACTTAGGACAGCATATTCTCTCTAGCGTATTTGAAAAACTTTATGATACTAGTACAGTAGGTTTCCATTTAGGTAATGAATTTGTTACAATCGACATTGATAAGCTCTCCTTCGATAGTCATGAAGCTGAGGCTGTAGAAATAAGTGCTAATGAAATTATTTATGATAATTTACAGGTTAGAACTTTATATCCCACGAAGGAAGAAGTTTCTAATCTTCCTCTTAGAAAACCTCCTACCGTGTCAGAGGGTATACGCATTGTGGAGGTTGATGGCTATGATTTTTCACCCTGTGGTGGCACACATCCGAAAAAAACCGGTGCTGTCGGTATCATAAAAATCCGTAAATGGGAGAAAAATAAAAGTAATATCAGAATAGAATTTGTTTGTGGTACAAGAGCCTTAAAAGACTATAGCTGGAAGAACCAACAAATTAATAGAATAACCAGCATGTTGTCGGTTAGGGATTGCGAGGCAGAGGATGCTGTTACAAGAATCTTTCAAGAAAACAAAGAATTAAATAAAACCGTAAGAACTTTTAAGAGAAGTTTAATGAATTATCAAGTTAAAGAATTATATGCTAATGCAGATAAGATAGGTAATTACTCTTTAGTCATCAAGATTTTTGAAGGTGAGGATATTAAAGATATTAAGGTAATGGCTTCTACTTTAGTCCAATATCCTAACACAATTTCTTTATTAGCTACTAAAGCTGATAAAGCACAGGTTATTTTTTCCTGTTCTAAGGAAGTACCTGTTAATATGAACCAGCTATTTAAGGAGGTTATTCCATTAATTAATGGTAAAGGCGGCGGGAATGCCACCAGTGCACAGGGCGGCGGAGATGAAACCTATAACTTAGAAGGATTAATGCAAGCAGCCCATAAAAAAATAATTATGGAATATATAAAATAGCTTTTGTGTAGATTAGATATATACCGATAAATGTGAGACCTAACCTTATTTAAGGAGAGGTTTTACATTTTTATAATCTTGCTGAAGGAGAGGATTCCATGAGAAAAACTGTTATAGAAATGATGAGAGAACGAGGGGTGACCCTCGAAGATATGGCTGAGTTAGTAGTTGAGCTTCAAAAAGACTATGTACCTTTGACGCACGATATAGCTATTGAAAACCTACATAAAGTTCTACAAAAAAGAGAAGTACAAAATGCTATTCTTACAGGTATACAGTTAGATAAGCTAGCAGAAAACAACCTAATTGAGGAACCACTACTCTCCATAATTAAACGGGATGATTCTTTGTACGGTATTGATGAGATTATGGCCTTAAGTATTACTAATATATACGGTTCAATCGGCTTTACAAACTTTGGTTACTTAGATAAGCTCAAGCCTGGAATCATTGGCAAAATAAATGCCCATGAGCATGGGCAAGTAAATACCTTTTTAGATGATTTAGTTTCTGGAATTATAGCTGCCGCTTGTTCCCGCATAGCACATTCCTTTGAAGACCCAGGAGACGATGAATAGTTTACTATTTATCGTCTCTTTCTTCCTTCCATATTCGTTCTTCTTCCTTTATTTGCTGAATCATCATTAAATCTTCTTCCTTTATTTGCTGAGTCATTGCTAAATCTGCGCTCTCTTTTTCCAGCATTTGCAGGTTCCATATTAATTTGTCTTCCCTTAATACGGTTTTTATTCATAGCTTGTAATACTTGATTAGCGTATTGTTCGGGTACTTCAACAAAAGTAAAGGTTTCTAATATATCGATAACCCCTACCATATTCCCATCGATTCCTGCCTCACCAGTAATAGCTCCTAAAATATGTCCTGGATTTATACCATGCTTTTTCCCTATGTTTAAGAACATCCTAACCATACCTGCTTCAGCACCAGTATCTGTTGAGGCCACATCTTGAGCTGCTTCTATAGCATCTTCATCATTTTTATTAATCATTAGCTTCATTAAAGCTGCTGCTATATCAATAGAGCTATATTCCTCTGATAGTTTTTCAACAAAGGTAGTATATTCTGCAATTCCACCTTTTTCAATAGTGGCAGTAATGTTTTTAGCGATAGTTTCCCTTTGCTTTTCAGCAATATCGTTAATCGTTGGTAGACTTTTTCTTTTTATTCTTGTTTTTGCATAGGTTTCTAATGCTTTTAAGGTTCTAATTTGTCTTCCAGCAACAAAGGTATAGGCTAAACCTAACTTTCCTGCTCTACCTGTTCTACCGATTCTATGAACATAGTATTCAAAATCCTCTGGTATATCATAATTAACTACAAGTTCTACATCATCTACATCAATTCCTCTGGCTGCTACATCGGTAGCTACTAGCAATTCGATGGTGCCATCTCTAAACTTTTTCATTACTCTATCTCTTTGGCTTTGTTTTAAATCCCCATGTAATCCTTCAACAGAATAACCCCTACTCTGAAGACTTTCTACCAATTCGTCAACACCTTTTTTTGTTCTACAGAAAATAATTCCTAAATCACTTTCCTCCATATCTAAAACTCTACATAAAGCATCTAGTTTTTCATGGTTTCTTACTTCAAAATAATATTGAGCAATCTGAGGAACAGTTAATTCCTTATGCACTACTTTTATTTTTTCAGGCTTTTTCATATACTTCTTTGCTATATTTTCTATTTCTTTCGGCATTGTTGCAGAGAACATAGCAGTTTGTCGTTCTCTCGGAGTACTCTCCAATATGGTTTCAATATCCTCTAGGAATCCCATATCCAACATCTGATCTGCCTCGTCTAATACAACACCTACTACATGATCTAGTTTTAACGTTTTTCTTTTAATATGATCAATGATCCTACCTGGAGTTCCTACAACGATTTGGACTCCTTGCTTTAAAGCCTTTATTTGTCTATCTATAGGTTGTCCTCCATAAATAGCTAATGATTTCATCCCATATACATGTTTAGAAAACTTTCTAAGCTCATCTGCTACCTGCATGGATAGTTCTCTCGTTGGAGTCAATATTAATATCTGAACAGTCTTGTCATTTAGATCCACTTTTTCAATCATAGGTATGCCAAAGGCTGCCGTCTTTCCTGTTCCTGTTTGAGCTTGCCCAATAATATCTTTACCTTCATATAATTTAGGTAATGCCTGCGCCTGAATAGGGGTAGGTGCCTCAAATCCTAATTCCTCAATTGTTTTTAGAATGTGTGGATTAATGTTTAAATCTTTGAATTCAATAGTTTTCATTTCATCTCTCCTGATTTTAGTTTTTTACTGATACATTATATCTCTTTTGCCTAATTATGTAAATGATTAATTCTATATACTATTTTTGATTGTTTTTTCAAACAATATACACCTAAATTATAATTCTATACTAAATAAGTATGATTTATTAAAAATAATATTTTAGAACATACTAATAGTATACCATAAATATTATTTCATTAAACAATTTGGAGGTATGTATATGAAGACGGAAGGCTATTTTGATAGTTTAAAGGAGGCGAATGAAGCTATCACAGCATTAAAAAATGCTGGTTTTAAAAACACTTCTTTGGATTTAATGGACGAAACTATAAAAGAAAAAAATGTTATTACTAATTTACCTGGAACGGAAATGAACACCAGCTTATCAGATTTGGTACTAGAGTCAGGCAACCGTGGTATCGACATCGGTAAAGCTCCTTTATCTGCAGCGGATCCAATGGTAAGCGGCATGGCAGGCTTTGAAGAAATTGCTGACTTGAGCCACAAAATTGTTGTTGAGGCAGATAGCAAAGATATAAAAGAAGCAAAAAGTATTATTAGTAAAATGGGTGGGTCATCAGATAATCTCAAGCATTACCAATAGGAGGTGACAACATGCAAACCGATAAATTTCATTATAAAAGCTTAAACAATACAAAAATAGCTAAAAAAAATATTGAAAGTATCATCAGTGCGCTTAATGGTGTCAATACAGTGATGATGGATGTTATGGATAATACCATAACAGTTGCTTATGATGATGAAAAAACATCTTCTGCTGAAATTAGAGCAAAACTAGATGAGAATAAGTTGGTTTAGGGTTTAATGAAGAACGTCCTAGGGTTCTATAAAAAACACTAGGACTTCTCTTTAAAAACAAATACTACTTCTCAATAATTAATTATTTTTTTATATATCCTTCTTTCACTGATTCATCAATAATATTTTCCACTAGCTCTGCTAATATTTCTGAACCTTCTGCTATACAGTGAAATCTCTTCTTTACTTTCTCAAGGGTTACCTCATGCTTCTTCCATGTTCCTCCCTTTGTATAGTAATTATGAATCAGAGGCTGTACTCGATCTAATGCTGCAGCAAAACGCGCTTCTGGTGTTTCCCTCTCTTCAAATTCCCTCCACAAGCTATGAATTTCCTCACCTTGATCATGTGGTAATAAGCCAAAGATCCTATTAGCTGCTGCTTTCTCTCTCTCATCCTTATCCTTATAACCTTCATAATCATAGGCAAATGTATCTCCTGCGTCAATCTCTACAATATCATGAATAATCACCATCTTCATAACACGAAGAACATCTATATCCTCCTTATTAGCATACTCTGCTAAGAGCATCGTTAACATTGCTAAATGCCAAGAATGCTCCGCGTCATTTTCCCGCCTCGACTCATCAATCAAGGTAGTCTGTCTATAAATACTTTTTAATTTATCAATCTCTACAATAAAATTGATTTGTTTCATTAATCTGTCATTGCAAATCAATATAATTCCTCCTTATCATCGTGTTATTATTAAATAATTTTTAAAATCTTTTTAAATCACCTCTATTAAATGTCCACTCAGGAGTGACCAGCGTTTCACCAAAGTCTAAGGAATACCATGGACTTAATTCCTTATTCCTAGGATTTTTCAGTATATGTATGTCTTGAGCCGGCATGTAACTTTGTGCCAAAAGGAATAGTTTTTCTCCTGTTTGTTTGTTTTCTACAATATCAACAACAATTACACAATGCCCTGGACTACCCCCCTGTATAAACACATCCCCTATCTCCATTTCCTCAATTGATACTTTCTTTAATTCCTGTGCTAGAGATAGTGTCCCTGCATAAGCAAATACAATATCTAGATATTTTCTAAAACTTTGATAATCCTTTGAATAATCTGCTCTTTTTACCCAGCTGACATTGTTACCATTAACCGATATTCTATAACCCTCCATCCATTTACGATAATCGGCTGAAAACCCATTTGTAAAGTTAAAATGAATTTTGTCATATAATCCTTGGTCATATAAATATTCAGCTCTTAATCTAATCACCGCATCAGCACATTGCTGTAAATCTCGGTCTCCAACGTCTATATCTATTACTGCTTCATAAACATCTATTCTCTTTTCTCTGCCATCATAATAAATCACTTTTGAACCATGGGGTTTTAATGGTAGATTCCTCAAATAATCTCCAAAAGTGTTTTTTATAACATCTATTCTTTCAAAATTTTGTGGAGGCAAGATTCTCACTTGTATGATATCTCCTTCTATATTTAAAAGATCTATGTTCTCTTGTTCTACTGGTATGTTTTCGATAAGTTTTGATGATTCCTCAACTACCATCGATTTTTCATTATGATCTGCATTGTTTCTATCAATATTTTTATCAGTGCAGGCAGAAAGGAGTTGTAGGGTAATCAATAGTAATACTAACGCTTTTCTCACAATAATTCCTCTCCTTGTTTAATTTGTATTCTAGCAAGTGCAAACTTAATAACATGAACCACATCTATTAATAACCATTTATGTTTATTATTAAATTATTCTCTAATTCTTTTTGTTTTCCTTCAAAGTTCAGTAAAACTCATTAACTTTTTGGGCATAAAATTGAGCCCTCTCGACATTGTCAAGAAGGCTTATAAATATTTATTCCAAAGCTAATATTTCTTCTATCAGCTTTTCTCTTAAAGTATCGATCTTCTCAAATTGTATGTTGGGTACATAGTAATCTTCTATCAAATCATGATTTTTCTTTGTTCTTTGTAGATTATAGACTACATCATCAATTAGCTTTTTAAACAATACTTCGCTATACTCTAATTCTTTTTGATACTTATTTAGCTTTTCAATGTCTAAAAATTGATTTAGGTTAAAGGTTTCTTTATCCTTAAATTTATTATTTGTAGTAAATGCCATATTAAGCTCAGGGATAACGATGGATTCTACTTTTCCCGGTACCAATGGGGTGTGATAGAACTCTATGTCGTATCCCTTTTCTATTGCTCTTACTGCCAATTTTTCTAACAATGTAGATTTTCCTGTTCCGGGAAATCCTTTGATAAAATAAATATGATCTGCAGCATCGATATAGGTTTCTGCAAAATCTATGTGGCCAATATGAGTATAGGCACTGCCAAATAAATGTCTTTCTATTGCTATTTTTTCTTGAGTTTCTATTTCACTAAAGAATCTTGCTATTATTTGATTTGTCAATTGATTTACCTTTAAAAAGTCCATAGCTTGATTATAAGTCCATTCGATATCATCATGAATCAATTTTGCAGCAGGTAGAAACTTATATACTCTTTTATAGATCTTACTGTTTTCATCAATAGATTCAATAACTGTATCCTTATTTTTTCTTAAGCCTTCCTCCTGCCAATAATCTCCTAAATGAACGATTGTATCAATAGCTCCAGGATATTTAGGATCCATTACATGGGGTGCTGTGCCATCTAACATAGCTACTTTAAGCTTTGGTATAACAATTGCATCTATGGACTCTGGATCAGCAGAACAATGATGAAATTCAACATCATAGCCTTTTTCTGTCATAGTATGACCTACCTCCTTCATCATACTGGATTTACCAGTTCCAGGTCCTCCCTTTAGAAAGTATACTTTATTGGCTTTTTTTAAATCAACAATGTAATGAAAATATGAAAAAAATCCTAAGGAAGTGTTGCCTCCTGGCAGTAACCTTTTAATTTTTCCTTTATATGTCATTGTTTCCCTCCTTACAACAGAATATATACCATATTATTATAATATCCATTTACTTCTTTTTTGTGCTATTAGGTCTTATTGAAATTTTATGTAAATATGTAAATTCAATATATATTGTATTGCCAAAAAAGTAACACTTGCAATCATAGCTACTTAGATTTATAATATTTACTTGTGGGCTGGAGCTTTCTAAATATTATATTTATTTCAAGGCCTATAAATCAATGAATAGTTCTACATATAGTCCTATATGTGGGACTATATGTAGAATTTGCGAACCCATTTATAAATCAAATTATTGATGCTTATTATTGAACTTTTTTAATAATTATTATAATTTTATATCAAAGGAGGGGATATGCATAGTATATATTGTTTTTGACAATCTTAATATTAAACTAGTTTAGGAGGTACATTATGGCAAATTTAAATCAAGATCAAAACAGAGATCAATGGAGTTCTAAAGTTGGATTTGTACTAGCAGCCGCTGGCTCTGCTGTAGGGTTAGGAAACCTATGGAGATTTCCTTATACAGCTGGCCAAAATGGTGGTGGTGCCTTTGTACTCGTATATTTTGCAATTCTTGTTTTAGTGGGATTTACATTAATGTTAGCAGAATTAATTATTGGTAGACACACGCAGTTAAATGCTGTTGGTGCCTATAGAAAAATTCGTGAAAATTGGGGATGGGTTGGGGGTATAGGCGTATTAGCCTCTTTCTTAATTTTATCCTTCTATAGTGTAATTGGTGGTTGGGTATTGAATTACATAGTGAAATCTCTTACCGGAGCCTTTACAGTGCCTAATGTTGACATGGCTGATATGTTTGTAGGTTTCATTACTAACCCAACTGAACCTATTTTATATCATGCCATTTTTGCTTTTCTTACTTTAGGTATTGTGATGGGAGGAATTAGTGGTGGTATTGAAAAATACAGTAAAATTTTAATGCCTAGTTTATTCGTCATGATGTTCTTAATTATGATTCGTTCAGTTACTTTACCAGGGGCAAGCGAAGGTATCAAGTTCTTCTTAGCACCTGATTTCTCAAAAATTAATGGACAAGTTATGTTAGCAGCTCTAGGGCAAGTATTCTTCTCCTTGAGTTTAGGAATGGGTGTGATTATCACCTATGGTAGTTACTTAAGTAAAGACGAAAATATTCCACAAAACTCCCTCATCATTCCATTAGTTGACACAGGGGTTGCTTTATTAGCAGGTTTAGCAATATTACCGGCAGTATTTGCATTAGGGTTCAGTCCAGATCAAGGACCATCACTGCTTTTCATTACTTTACCAGCAGTATTTGCAGAAATGCCTTTAGGTTCATTCTTCGCACTATTATTTTTCATATTGGTGCTTTTTGCAGCATTAACTTCATCTATTTCTTTATTAGAGGCTTCAGTCTCCTATGTAGTAGATGAATATCACTGGAATCGTAAAAAAACTTCTCTTACCTTAGGTTTAATTGCATTTACATTAGGTATTCCTTCTTCCCTGGCACAAGGAGTTTGGAGCCATATAAGACCTTTTAGAGATTTAGACATTTTAGACTCTATAGACTTTGTCGCTAGTAATGTTATGCTTCCTCTTAGTGGATTATTGCTTTGTCTCTTTATTGGTTGGGTATGGGGTATTGATAATGCTCTTAAAGAAGCTACTAATAATGGAAAAATATCATTTAAACTTGCACCCTTCTGGGCTTTCCTGATTAAATGGGTAGCACCGATAGCTATCTTAGTTGTATTTATTCAAGGTTTAAGATCCTAACAAAACTCCCCTCTGATAATCATTCAAGATAATTATCAGAGAGGAGTTTTTTATTACTTACATACAGAAAACGTTTTACATGTTTTTTATAATATAAATCTCTAACACTTTAGGATACGTGTTATAAATGTATAAATAACTCCAGTCATAAATAGAAATCCACCAGCTAAAAGTTGGTGGATTTCTATTTATTCATATCAATAAATACTTTTGCAATTTCAGGATCAAACTGTGTTCCAGCACAGTTCTCGATTTCTTTTAGTGCTTTCTCGTGCCCAATAGCTTCTTTATAGTTGGTTCCATAGCTCATCACATCATAGGCGTCCACAATAGCTATGATCCTTGAAATCTTTGGAATGGATTCCCCCTTTAAGCCCTTTGGATAGCCTTTCCCATCCCATCTTTCATGATGATACAAAACATATTCTGCTATATGCTCCAGTTCACGTGAAGATCTTGTAATTCGATATCCAATCTCTGAATGCTTTTTCATTTCCTTCCATTCATCATTTGTTAATGGTCCTGGCTTATTAAGAATTTTTTCTGAGATGACGATTTTCCCTATATCATGTAGAATTGCAAGTATACCTACCGCCGTGATTTCTTCTTGACTTAATCCAATTTTCTCACCTAATGCTATCGCTAATCGCTTCATACGATCTGCATGTTCTCTTCCTTCATAATTCTTCTCAAACAAAGATTTTTGTAAAGAGGCAACGATACTGTTTCGTGTGCTATTAGATTTTAAAAACTTATTCCTATACATTTTTTCTTCTGCCCATTTAATAACTTTAAAGAAACTTTCATTCGCATTTTTCTTTGTTGCACTTCCTAATGATATACTGATACTCATAGGATCTGATTTTTCTTGGCTACACATATAAGTTATTCTCTGACATATTTCTTTAACATTTTCTTCACTGGTATTAGGCAATAATATTGCGAATTCATCCCCACCCCATCTAGCTATACTATCTTCTTTTCGACAAGCTTTCTGCAATACGAATGCAATCTTTTGTAATAATATATCTCCTTGATGATGACCAAATATATCATTAATTAATTTTAATCCATTCACATCTCCTATTATAATAGAAATAGGCAACTGTCTTGATTTATCTATCCGTTCTAATTCCTCCTCAAAATAAGCACGATTATATAACCCCGTCAATTTATCATGGAAGCTTAAATATCTGATTTTTTCTTCTGCCTTCTTTCGCTCCGTTATATCTGTATAAATCCCATAAAAACCGATAATTTCATTATCTACAATTGTCGACCCACCCCTAACGACGACAGGGATGATCTTTCCATCTTTGCTTAATCTATAGGTTTCTAAGTCTACAATTTTGTTCTCTATGGCCCTTTCACTTATGTGTCTCGCCTCGTTTATATATTTTTCATTAGCAATTAGGTTATCGAGATTTTTTCCCTTGCATTCTTTCAATGTATACCCAAATATTTTAGTAAATTGATTGTTGATATTTATGACATTACCTTTTCTATCTAGGTAAACAATAGCATCAGGTGAATCGTTAAAAAGAGAGAACAATATCTTCTGTTGCTGTTTTACTTTTTCTTCTTTTCTTCTACTTTCAGTTACATCTAAATAAATGCCAAAACCTCCTGTTATAACATTATCTATAACAATAGGTATCCCTCGAAACAATATATAGATAAGCTTCCCATTTTCTCGGTCTTTAACGACAGTTTCAGAGAACAGACTTTCTCCCTGGAGTATGCTCTTAATAACAGAGTCGGAAATGTTTTGATTTTTGCTAAATAATTCATCAATCCTTCTACCCTTTATTTCATCAAAAGTATATCCAAACAATTCTGTAAATTTAGAATTTACATCGACAATTCTTTCTTCTGCATCAAATTGTATTATTGCGTCTGGCAAATGCCTAAACAGCAACTCAAAAGGATTGTCTCCTAATGCTACAGACTTATTAAATACTGACGCTCTGTATTCTTCACTCATATATACAACTCCCTATTTATTGTTTAGAGAATGTTTTTAGACAACGTTCTAAAATTTTCATACTATACTATACCATACTATTGATTCTATATAATTTTAGAACCTCCTTCAACATTTTTAATATTTATGGGTAATTTATTAAAGTTATATAGACGTGTGCTTCTATAAATGAATATATATGAACCTACAATTAATTTCCCCTTTGCTACGTTTTTTAGTCACGATCGAAATTGTAGATCTCTGTGTGTTAAAATTAAAGTATATAAGTATATATCTATATTTGAATTGTTAAAAATTAATGAATGATACCATTTTCCTATGTTATAATAATATTAATCTATGTGATTTTTGACAAACTGGGGGAAGAAATATGAAGAAAAAATTATTAACTGTATTTGTGTTCGTTATGATTATTTTAGTTAGTATCCAAATCAGTATTATTTGGAGCTCCCATAGACAAACAGCTAAAAAATCTGATGTTATTATTGTGTTGGGTTGCAGACTTTGGGGTGATCAACCTAGTCCTATGTTGGCTTATCGGTTAGATAAAGCTTTAGAATTATATGATAAAGGCTATGCTTCTAAAATTATTGTCAGTGGTTCTCAAGGTGAAGATGAGTGGGTAACAGAGGCGGTCGCTATGAAATCTTATCTAGAAAATAAAGGTGTTGATTCCGAAGTGATTTTTAAGGAGGAAAATTCCTTTAGTACCTTTGAAAATCTTTATTATAGCAAAGAGATTATGGATCAAGAAGAGTTTAAAAGTGCTATTATTGTTACAAACTCTTTTCATGTGCACCGTTCTTTAATGATTGCCAATAGATTAGGCATGGATGTCTCCAGTAGTCCTGCCAAATCCTATCCAAATCCCCTCTTGATTACTAGGTATTATATTCGTGAGGTTTTTGCTTATATTAAAGATTTCCTATTTTCTTACTAGCCTATTATCATTATGATATTCTATATAAGAAAAAATGTCCTTGGAATCATAATTATAAGAAAAAAAATGAATGTCGTGACAAGGTTTACATCGTGGATGGATCGTGCCAATTGCAAAATCAGGTGGTTAACTTGATTTTAGATGTTCTTTATACTTAGGGAGTTATTTCCTCTGCTTTAATTGACCAATTGGAATGAAGTGTCACAATAATTCAAATTCCTTATATAGTCACTTATGCTATGCTTGGCTTTTTCAGCAACCTCCAGACTGTTCAAAAGCCTTCAGATTCGAGGCGCAAGAAAATCCAGCGACCGCAGCGTATACAGAAATACGTAAGGGTGCTGGATTTTCGAAGCAACGAAGAAAATGAAAGTTTTTCAACAGTCTGAGGGATCGTCTATAGACGATCCCTTTCTATTTAACTATTCTGTCTTAATGGCTTCAAGCGCACTAAGATTCATTGCTCTCCTTGCAGGAGAATATCCCGATACTATACCGATAAAGGTTGCAAATAGTACTGCAGCTATTGCCAGTTCTATAGGTATAACAGACATTCCGGTAGTTCCTCCCATAGATCCCAAAAACCCTCTACCAATTTTATTTAATCCAAAGGAAACCGTATAGCTTAATACTAAACCTGCAATTCCTCCACAAAACCCTATAATACCAGCTTCAACCAAAAATAACTTTCTTATATCTGGCAAATTAGCTCCTAACACCTTCATTACTCCTATTTCTCTCGTTCTTTCGTATATACTCATAATCATGGTATTGGTGATTCCAATAGCTGCTACAAATAGACTAACTGCACCAATGCCTCCTAGAATCGCCTGCATCTTTGCAGAGGTTTCCTTCATTGACTTTAGCATATCAGTCAAGCTGTAGGTCTGGAAACCCATTGCCTTAATTGTCTCCTGTACCTTTTCCACATCATTCATGTCTTTTACCTTAACACTAATTGTTTCATATTTATTTGTATCTCTCCCTCTATTTCTAGAGGATGAATCTTGACGATTGGCTCGGCGATCTTCTTCGATTATTTTTTCCAATGCTGTAATATTCATATAGGCATAATAATCCTTTTCGCTGAAGCTTTCTGCTAGAATGCCCACCCCTTTAACGTTATGGGGCTTTGGTGGAGTATACTTACTATCCTCCTCTATACGATTGTTTCTAGTCTCCCCGTAGCTCATATCAGAGGTTAGGATAAGACTATTACTTATTAAATCAACAGTGTTTCCGTTAGAACCCCTTCTATAATCATAAGAATTTCTTAATCGTGGATTATAGAAGTCCATGGGAACATTCTTTCCAAAAACCATAGCATCTTTATCTGTGGACAATAGAAGTCTTCCTTGATCTATTTTAAAATCAAAGGCCTCCATCACGTTAGGATCTATCCCTATCACTGATACATATCCTACCATTCTTCCTACCCCCATTTTATAGTGGGCTCTTTTGGTAGCCATTACCGCTTCTACTCCCGGTATCTGTTTAAAGCTTGCAACTGCTTGGTCATTAAGGCTAACCTTTTTACTTTGCCGGGAATCCATAGAGTCATCGTAATAGCCATAGTTATGTATCTCTATCATATTTAAGTTTCCCATTTGAGAAAGCTGTTCTTGAAAACTTCTATCCATAGCAATTCCAAGAGAAAGCATAATAACGATAGAGCTAGTTCCAATAATTACTCCCAGTATGGTTAAGAAAGTTCTAGTCTTTCTTTTCCAGAGGTTTCCTAATGCCATCTTCAGTAGATCTAAATTATTCATAGAAATCCACTTCCTCTAACTTCTTTTTCCGTCTTTTATAGTAAATAAATGCTGCAACTGCTAATAGAATGACTCCTCCAATACCAATGGCTATTTTCATTTTACTAGAAGGGCTATTAGTATTGTCGAGTTCCATAAAGGGTTCTGGCATAGGAGGTTCCATTTGTTCCATAACCTCTAGGGTAACCTCCCTTTCAATGATAAAGTGTTGGTCAATCTCATCATCATACTCAAAGATAATCTTCCCTTGGAGAGTTCCTAAAGCTGTAGGAACAATAGTAACATCATAATAGTTGTTTTTCCCTGCCTCTAGATCCCCAATATATAAGCTTCCTTCATTGGTGTCGAAATTTCCTTCAATGCTAATCATCATATTTCGTATTAGTCCACGACCTGCATTATAAAATTCTAATGATAAAGGTATTGGTATCCCCACAAAGTTTTCATTTGAAAGTGCAATTTCTCCCATGACTAGATTAGCTTCTTGTATAACTGGTATCCCCATTAATTCCTTCGTACTATAATCTTTTCCCTTAGTATCTTCATATTCAATTTCGGCAAAAATATTATGGGTTTTGTAGGTTGCATCTATTTTAGGTCGTAAGCTAATCGTCTTTTCTACCTTTCCATTAGGCGGTATTTCCTGAATATAAAAGGAGTTGCTACCGTTTACTGGTGAAAAAATATCTCCATCAGAGGTTAAGCTTACCCTTATGTTCCTAACATCATGGTTTCTATTTGTGTTATAGAAGGAAATTGTTAATGGAAACGATTCTCCAGCTTTAACAAATTCTCCCCCATAATCATATCGATCTATCACAAGCTTAGGTGTAACGGATTCTCTATCATTGCTATCTACAAAAACCCCTACATATTGGTTAATAACCTGTGTCTCTTTTTTACTGCCGCCTCCTGTTTCATATTCAACACTGACTTTTATAGGGTAATTTTTCGATTCAATATTTTCCTTTGCAAACATCGTGAATTCTAAAGGAACACTTTTCCCAGCTACAAGACTATCAATATTCTTTACAGACATAGTTTTAGGAAGAACTTCTTCTCCTGCATCAACACTTATCTTCAGGTTATTGACATTTTGGCTGCCTATGTTTTTTAAATCAAACTTAATATTAAAATCAGTATAAGGTTTTACCGCTTCTTGTGGGTAGATTAGATTTTCAAAGACAAAGGTAGTTTGGCCTGAACCTACTTCTTCTACTGGTAAGTATACTTTTGTTTCTACCTCATAAGGTACATTATATTCGTCCTTATAGGTTATGAATAAATCTAAACTATAGGTTCCACTATCCAGATTCTCACCGGCTTCTACGTTGAAATATACGATCCTATCTCCTCCAGCAGGTAGAGTTTGTATATCTACAGTGTCTTGCGGAGAATCCAAAAATAACCCACTTCCTGAAAACCCTCCCAATCTAATCTTTACCTCTTCAGCATCTAAATCTCCACTATTCTTTATGGTAAATCCGACGGTTCTGGCGCTTCCACTTAATAATTTTCCACTATCGACCTTTGTATCCATTAGACTTAAAGAAGGTGCTTTATATTCATTCTCTATTTTAATATAGATCGTTTCTGACAAGCTGTAATTTCCTCCATTACGGGAAGAATATTGAACATTTAGTTTAATGGCGTACGTTTTAGCTTCTGCATTCTTTTTCACATTCAAATAAAATGCAGCAGTTTCTGTGCCGCGACTATCAATTGATGATACTTTTCTATCAGTAACCATTCTATCAATTTCAAAAGGAAACTCTTTGGTATCCTCAATAACAGGTGAAACAAAAACATCTACAGCTTCACCATTTGTAGTATTTTGTATAGGTATCGCTAATCTAACCTCTGTTCCAGCTTTAAATACTGGCATCTTATAATCTCTTCCAATGACTAAATGAGGTTCTTGTACATTTGCTGGCTCATTATATTCTGCATATGAATATAATGGTTGAAATATCATTGATATAATTCCACAAATCATTAATAGACAAAAAAGTTTACGCTTCATTATTTATCCCCCTATTTTCCTCGTTATTCTCCTCAATTTTTTCAATGTTACCATCCAACATATAATAGATTTTATCTGCAAATGCCGCGATACTTCTATCATGGGTTACTATGATGATGGTTTGATTGTTTTCTTTGCCTAATGCTAGCATTAACTGTAGTACCTCTTGGGTAGTTTTAGAATCTAAATTTCCTGTAGGTTCATCTGCAAAAACAATAGGAGGTTTACTAACAAAAGCTCTAGCTATTCCTACCCTCTGTTGCTGTCCCCCACTCATTTGGGTTGGTTTGTGCTTTATGTACTTTTCTAAACCTACTGCTTTCAATATATTTGCAGCTGCCTTATCTCTGATTTTTTTAGTAATTCCTCTAAAGGTCAAAGGCAAACTAACATTTTCTAATGCTGTTAAAGTTGGCATAAGATTATAGGATTGAAAGATAAACCCTATATTTTTTTGCCTGAATTTTGCTAACTGCTTTTCATTCATCTTCTCAATATGCTTTCCATGGATTTTAATAGTTCCCCGTGTTGGTTTTTCTAAGCCCGCCATTAGATTAAGTAACGTTGATTTCCCTGATCCAGATGTTCCTAATAAACAACATACCTCCCCAACCTCTATTTTCATAGAAATATTGTTGAGTGCAATTACTTTTTCATCCCCTACTCTAAATACCTTTCTAACATTATCAATCTCGATTGCGCATGTAATAATAAATCCCTCCCAAGCCTCAAAGCTAATTTATACCAAAGAAATACATGTAAAAATCTAGAATTAGCAATGCAAACACTTGCAATTCTAGAAAATTATACCATACAATCATAATTAAAAATAATTAAGATTTTGTTAAGATTTTAAATAAATTGGAAGTATGTCAATTATTAGACGATATAAAGTCGATAAATGTTTCATAATTTGGAAATATTTCCTTGTGATTTTCAATAAAAATTTATTCACAATAAAAAACCTTTCCTAATAGCAAAAACTTTGGAAAGGTTTTCTGTATTTAAAATACTACTTAAAAATTAATTACTTCAACAGTTCCTCCAATAATATTCAAGCGATGTTGTGCTTCTCCAAATTGATAGCCACCAACAACATATTGGATAAAACCCTGATCTTGCTGCTCTTCTACTTCCCAGTCTATATTACCCTTTAAATTGTACATATCATCTACTGCTAATTCTAATTGAAAATTCGACTTTGCATTTCCAATAACTTGAATGTTGCTAACCCCGTCAATCAACCAATCTCCCTTTACTATCTCTCCATCAACCGCTACCTTTGAATAGTAGTTCCCTCCTTTGATTTCAACGTCTACATCAACAGGTAGAAATAAATTATAATGTAGATTTGTGACCCCCTGTTTAAAGTCATCTCTTCTATCTACTGAAAGGAAATGGACATAAAGGGTGTTGCCAATTTCTTCTATGATAACATCTCCCTGTTTCATAATTTCTTCCGCAGTTTCTAAAGAAGTACAGAAAACATCTCCGCTGCCTCTATAGGTTATCTTCTGTTCACTGTGCCCCTTCAGCTCAATTGTTGTCCAATTTGGGACTTGAATTATAATTTTATTGATATTTCCATTGATGGGCTTTTCCATCGTCTCCAAAGCGATTGAGTAATCATTACTATTTACCCATGTAGTTAGATACCCTAAAATCCCCATTGATGCAAATCCATAAAAAATCGTACTGGTTAAAAATATCACAGCAATCATAAATATGCTAAATATGTCATATCTGATTTTAGGTTGCTCTTCCTTTGCTCTATAGAGGTAATACAGTATTTCTCCTCCTAATAGAATTAACAGTACTGGCCAAGCCTTTAGTAGCTGATCAGCAATTCTAAAGCCTCCAAATAAGGAAATCAACAAAATTACTCCTAAGACCATCAAGGTAATCCCCATGGATAGGGTTCCTACTCTCCATCTTCCCATAATTCATCCTCGCTTTCCTCTATCTTACTACCCTTAAGAAGTTTGAGGCCCCCAAAGATTAAAAGAATAGATACTATCCCCATTTGGACAAACTCTCTGATCCTATAGCCAAAGTACATTGCTATTATAGGAATAAGTATCCTCTCCAGTAATAATAGTGCCCCTAATATGATCAAGGCATAAGCCAATAATTTGTTATCCCTAGGTAGTCCTCCCTGCTCTTTGAACCATTTGAAAATAAACGTATCTGAATCCACGGCTTCTTCTTCTCCATTGGTTTTTCGTAAACCATCAAAAAAGCTATAGGCCCAAATGATGGGAGCAATAAACATAACAACACCTAATCTCATCATATCCCCTAGAAAAAAGGGAAGAAAAAACAAAGTCATTAGCTGCACTCCTTGTTTTTTTAGTCCTAAATTTAAGTGGGCAGCCCCTGGAACAAAACATAGTAAGAATCTGATGAACCTTTTAATCATTTAAATCATCCCTCCCTGGTTCTGTATACACAAAATTTATCTTTTCCACTGTAGCATCCATGAAACGCTGGGACCAACCACTGGCAACAACATTTTCCATCTGTCTTGTAGTTTGAAATATGCCTGATGTAAAGTTAGGCAGTTCCTCCATAAGCATTTGAAAAAAACCACCATACATCAGCAGCATTGTAATAGATGCTGCCACAACATAATATTGAAAGAGTGTTTTTCTAGTTGTTTTTCTTTTTACGGAAGGTGTATAAAAGTCGATTTTCGATAACACTTGATCAGTAAAATCCTCTGATAACTCAATTTCTTCTGGAGAATCAAATTTTTTAACCTCACTAAGATACCTTTCTAAACAATCATTGCATTTTAATAGGTGTTCCTCCATGACCTCTCTTTTAGTAGACTCTACTGTATCATGGGAGTATTGACTCCATTCATATTTGGTATAATGTCTCATTTTATTCCTCCTTCCATGCTTCCCTTAGTAGTTTTTTACCACGATACAACCGGGACTCAACTGTTCTGACACTAATACCTTCTACCTCAGCGATTTCTTTGTAATTCATTGATTGAATAAAATATTTTTCCAATATATCTCTATATTTGCTAGGCAACTGAAGGAGAAGGGCGTGTAGTTTCCTAATTTCTTCTTCCTTGAGAACTTTTTCCTCTAGAAGAGGTTCGGTTCCTTGTCCGATGGATTCAATATTTTGAAGGTAGCTTAATAATCCTTCTCTCTCCCGCTTCTTTTTTCGGGTCCAATCAATTGATTTATGAACAGCTATTTTCCCAATCCAGCTTCTAAAGCCTTGACCCCGATAATTTTTTAGAGAGCTATAGACAGCCATAAAGGTTTCTTGTGCAATGTTTTCAGCCTCTTGCCTATCCTTAACAATATTAAGGATGATGGAGAATACATAATTTTTATGAAGATCAACAATTTTTCTAAAAGCAGCCTGTTCCCCTGAAAGTACTTTTCTGATAAGGAATTCTTCCTGCTCCATAGCCCCCCTCCCTTCTCTCTAACAAATAATAGACGATGGTTCTTTGAAAAACCCTGCAAAAATTGTATAAATTGTGAAGAGATCCTCATTCTTTACAAAAGATCCTCTCTATTATCTTTTATTAATTCATGAATATTATCAAATAACGTATAGTCATAGTTTTCATGCAAAGAAACCTCTAATACATCGTAAAGCTTTTCTAATTGCTTAGTGATCTGGTCAATTCTATGATCATTTTTAACTAATAAATACATTCTACTTACCTTTGCATTCTCCAATCTTCCACATAAAATACCCTCTAGGTTAAAGGCTCTTCTTGTAAATAGTCCTGTAATTTGAGACATAACTCCTGGATGATTGTTTACCGTCAGTTGTATAATAATATCTGCTGTTTTATGCATGGTTTTTCACTCCCATCATTTCATGATTTGCTGCTCCGGGTGGTACTGTAGGCATAACATTTTCCTTGAAATTTATAGGTATATTAATGACACAAGGACCAGATGTCGATAATATCTTTTCCAAAATTTCATTCGGGTGCTCCTGATCGATCAAATCATAACCTCTAATACCGAAGCATTTAGCAATTGAAGCAAAATCAGGGTTTGTAATGAAGCTAGAGGCAATATAATTGCCTTCAAAGAACAACTCTTGTTGCTGCCTTACCATCCCTAAAACTCCATTATTTAGTATTATTATGCTTATGTTCAAACCCAAATCCGCTAAAGTAGCTAATTCCTGAATATTCATTAGGAAAGATCCATCTCCGCTTATACAAACTATTTTCTTATTAGGATTTGCCAACGCAGCACCTATAGCAGCTGGTAATCCAAAGCCCATGGTCCCTAGTCCGCCTGAAGTTAGTAAAGTGCGAGGTCGATTAAATGGATACGCCTGTGCAGCCCACATTTGATGTTGGCCAACATCAGTTGTTATAATGGTATCCTCATCTACTATACTACCAATACTTCTTATAAGATTTAAAGGATGATATAAATCATTATTTCTTGGCATATAAGAAGGATTGGCCTCTTTTATTTTTTCGATCTCTAAAATCCATTGTTTTCGATGATGACAGTTGATTAATGGTACTAAATCCCTCAGTACAATATTGATATCCGCAGCCATTGATAGATTTGTTCTTTTATTTTTATCCAGCTCTGCAGGATCAATGTCTACATGTATAATAGATGCTTCTGAACAAAATTTAGCTATATTTCCTGTAGCCCGATCATCAAATCGCACCCCAAAGGCTATTAATAAATCTGTTTCGTTTAATATAAGGTTTGTATAGGGTGCTCCATGCATGCCAAGCATTCCTAAGTAAAGACTATCATCAGAGGGAAAAGAGCCAATCCCCATCAGGGTTGAAGCTGCTGGGATATCATTTCTCTTAGCTAACTGGTATAATAATTCATGGGAATTTGACTGCGCCATCCCTCCCCCAATATATAATAAAGGTTTTTTTGATTCATTAATCATTGTAGCTATCTTTTTTATATCTTCTAGACTAACCCTGTCTTTATTAATAACTATATTTGTTTCGATATTCGTATCTTCATCCATAGGCCAATTTTCAAATTCTATTTCTTCCAGTTGAACGTTTTTAGGAATATCTATAATAACAGGGCCAGGTCTTCCTTTTTCAGCTACTCTAAAAGCTTCTGGTATAATATGAAATAATTCCTTAGCTGAGGATACAAAAAAGCTATGTTTTGTTATAGGAATAGCTAGCCCGCAGGTATCTACCTCCTGAAAAGCATCGGTCCCTACCATAGAAGTAGGTACTTGTCCTGTAATTGCAACAATAGGAACAGAGTCCATTTTTGCATCAGCAATAGCTGTTAGTAAATTAGTTACACCTGGGCCTGAAGTGGCAAAACAAACCGCAGCCTTGCCAGTAGTTCTCGATATACCTTGGGCTATAAAACCAGCCCCTTGCTCATGCCTTGCAAGAATATGCTGTATCTTTTTGCTTTTGGCAAGGGCACTGTACATTGGAAGGTTAGTACCTCCAGGAATTCCGGCAATTTTATCAATTCCCTGCTCCTCTAGCAATTTAATAATGATCTCGGCTCCACTGTACTTCATAATATTCCTCCTTCTTCTCCATTTAAAATTTAGAACATGCTATCCTTACATAAGTTTAATCCTTTTCAATACCTTTCTAAAAATAAAAAGCCCTTCGTCCTATGAATAGGACGAAGGGCTAGCTCCGCGTTACCACCTAATTTTGTACAAAAAGTACACAGCTTAATATAGTACAGGATTACTCCGATACCACTTCCCCTATAACGGTGGGAATCCGTTGAAATCTACTCTTTTACAATTTCGGTTCACAGCTCAGAGGCTACCTTCTATATATCCTTCAGGGAAATTTTCCACCATCATTTCCTCTCTATACTTCTGGAATATATGTACTCCTCCTCATCGAAGCCTTTCTATATGAATAAGATATTTACAGAATATTTTAATAGTTTTTAATATTATTGTCAATAGTTATTTTTAATTTTTATTTAAATTATTTACTATTCCAACTTTACGCTGTTTGAAAGGTCTTTTAATTCTTTTAATATTTTGGTCGTATAAATAGCATCATTTAAAGCTTGATGGAATCTATGATCCATCTCTATGTTAAAAATCTCCACCGCATTTTTAAGTCCTATTTGTCTTCCCTTAGGTAAATTTAAATGGTTCATGCAGATTTTTTGTATGTCGCAATACTTTTTAATCCAGTTAATCTTAATATCAAAAAAAGCACAGTTTCTTTTTAACTCGTTTATATCATCTGCACCCCAAGAACATATGATAAAGTCATCTTCACCAATCCATTCTTTAAAAAGCCCAATTGCCTCTTCTATAGGGAGTCCTCCCAATAAATTTTCAATAGTTATCTGAGTTTTCTTTTTTACCTTTGGATGAAGCTTTGTATATAGTTGAGGCTTAACAAATATTTTAAAGGTATCTTCGATTTCAAGTTTTGAGTTTGTTTTAACTCCTCCGATTTCAATGATTTCCTGTGGACATAAGGGAATGGTATTGCCTTTAGCTAATTGGTTTGTTTTTCTGTTGATTTTAAAAGGACTATTAAATTCTAAATCAAATATAATATATTTCATATGATCAATACACCTACTATTCTAGTATTTTCCTCTACTTATACTATCTTTAAGATTTTCTTAGAATTTTATTCTCTATTAAAATTCATTTTTGCCAAATACTATTTATTCAATCTATTAACCTTACTATAATAGTATACTATTTCAAAAAAGTCAAAAACACCAAAAACCTTGAGCCTTTGGTGCCATTGGTAAGCAAAGAAAACTAATATCAAAATTTATCTTTAAAATTATTTATTAGGAATATGAATCGCTCTTTTATCTACTGCCAATGCTGCCTCTCTAACTGCTTCCCCCACTGTAGGGTGTGCATGGATCGTGGCTATTATCTCGTCAATAGTAGCCTCCATCCCTATTGACAGCGCACATTCTGCTATCAAATCGGTTGCCCTCGGTCCTAATATGTGTACACCTAATACTTCCTTAAACTCTTTTCCGACAACAAATTTGATCATTCCATCCCCACCCCCCATAATCAGAGACTTTCCATTTGCCATTAATGGGAATTTGCCAATAATATAGTCTATGCCCTGTTCCTTTGCCTGTTCTTCTGTTAAACCAACAGAAGCAAACTCAGGGTTCGTATATACACAAGATGGATTTGTCTTAATATCAAACATACCTTCATGTCCCAATGCATTTTCCGCTGCAACCTCACCATGAGCAGATGCAACATGAGCCAACATGCTTTTTCCTGTACAGTCACCAATTGCATAGATTCCCTTGACGTTGGTCTCCATTTTATCATTGACAGTAATCCTTCCTCTGTCATTTAGAACACCTGCTCTATCCAGTAAAAGAGCATCTGTATTTGTTTTTCTCCCAACAGAAATTAAAGCCTTTTCACAGCCAAACACTTTACTTGTGCCATCTTTCATTTCAACTGTTATCTTTGATTCTACTCCATCATCCTTAATGGACATCACCTTAGCTTCTGTACAGATATCGACACCTTTTTGAGCCAGCTTTGATCGTAAAATTTTTGTAAGCTCTCTATCCATCATCGGCAAGATTTCATTTTGCATTTCAATCACGGTTACCTTACAACCAAGTGTACTATATAGTGTTGCAATTTCAACACCGATTACACCACCACCCACAATAACCATTGTTTTAGGAACTTCTTGCAGCTCAAGAGCACCTGTACTATCAATACATTGCTTTGCTTCAATTCCTGGTATTGGAGGCATTACAGGCATGGAACCTGTAGCAATAATAATTCTATCTGCTCTTAGTGTTTCGACAGTACCCTTTGTTGTCTTCACTTGAATTGTATCTTTACTATCAAATGATGCTAATCCTAAGATGACTTTTACCTTATTGGCTGCTAATAACCCTTGTACTCCACCTACTAATTGATTTGTTATTGCTTTTTTTCTCTCTTGTGCTTTTCCAAAGTCAAGTTTTACGTTTGTAATGACACCATATTCTGCTCCATTTTTAGCTTCCTCATAAATCTCTGCTGTATGGAGTAAAGCCTTTGTAGGAATACAACCAACGTTTAGGCAGGTACCACCTAAATATTCTTTTTCTACTAGTATAACTTCGCCACCCAGCTGAGCAGCTCTGATAGCCGCCACATATCCCCCTGGTCCTCCTCCAATTACAACAATTTTTGTTTTAGCTTTATTCATAATAAAATATCCTCCTTAACAGTCCCTTTTGTGAAAATTATCGTAAGAATAAAACCGTTGTTAGAAATAACGACTTATTCTTATTCTGGTAATCGCTTTTCTTTTTCTTTATAAATACATCTGATCAGGATCTTCTAAATAATCCTTAATCATTTTAAGTAATTGTGCCGCCAATGCCCCATCTGCAACTCGGTGGTCGAAGGATAAGCTAAGTGTCATCATGGAAGCAGGAACAATCTCATCATTTTCATTTACAACCGGCTTTCGTACAATTCGACCAACGCCTAAAATAGCACTCTCAGGTAGATTAATGATAGGCGTAAATCCATCCACATCATAGTTTCCAAGATTACTAATGGTAAAGGTTCCTCCCATCAGTTCATCTCCAGAAAGTTTGTTTTCCTTTGCTCTAGCTGCTAAGTCTTTTATTTCTTTACTTATGGCTTTGAATCCCTTGCGATCTGCATCCCTTACAACTGGAACAAGCAACCCTTCCTCTAGAGCAACTGCCACACCAATATTAACTTTGTCATGGATAATAATTCTATCCTCTTCAATAGAGGTATTCATCATAGGTATGTGTCTAAGGGTCGTTGCAATCATTTTTACTAAAATATCTGTGTAACTTAACCGTACCTCTGTGTTTTTGTCATTCAGCTTACTTCTAAGAAGAATTGTCTTGTCCACATTGGCCTCAGTGGTAAGTGTAACATGGGGAGCATTGTGTTTGCTTTCTGTCATCCTTTTCCCAATCACCTTGCGCATACTTGTCAACGGCTTAATAACATCTGCACTTTCTGTTGGTACATCAGGAGATTCCACCGCTTCATAGATGGTTTCCACAGATACTGTCTCAGTTCTTTTTGGTTCCTGTGCCAATACATCCTTCTGGACAATACGTCCGCTAAATCCAGAACCAGTTATGCCTGATAAATCTATACCCAGCTTTGTTGCTGTTTTTTTCGCTAAAGGTGAGGCCTTAATACGTTTCCTCTGTGCTTTTTCAGTAGTTGGAGAGATATGCTGCTCCTCCTGTACCGCTACATCCGCTATAGTCTCTGTCTTAGAAGAATTAGAATCTATATTGATTTCTTCATCAAGGCTGCCAACAATAGCTAACAATCCTTGAACAGGTACTTCGTCCCCTTCTTTAGCATAAATAACACGTAGTACACCATCAGCTTCACTTTCAATTTCAGTTGCCAGCTTATCTGTGGTAATTTGTAAAAGAGCATCTCCTTTTTGTACAACATCCCCTTCTTTTTTTAACCACTCCCCAATCATGCCTTCCGTCATAGTTAAGCCTAATTGAGGCATCCTAATTTCTGTTGCCATCGTATAATTCCTCCTCTTATAACTTGTAGTTAACTACTTTTTTCACTGCCTTAACAATGTCATTAGAATTTGGAAAGAAGGCATCTTCCAGCGGTGGGCTAAATGGTGGAACCACGTTCAACCCTGCAACACGTTCTACAGGGGAGTCAAGCTCATCAAACAATTCTTCCATAATTTGTGTAGCAATCTCACCTGCAAAGCCGCTCCTTTTATAGCCTTCCTGCACTACTACTACATTGTGGGTTTTGCAAACGGATTTCTTAACTGTTTCCCAATCCAAAGGAACGAGAGAACGAAGATCAATTACTTCTACATCTATGTCATCCTTCTCCAGCTCTTTTGCTGCTTCCAATGCAAATAGTACCTGCCGTGACCATGCAATAATCGTTACATCCTGCCCTTCGCGCTTCACATCCGCCTCACCAAGAGGAATGATATATTCTCCCTCAGGAACTTCGTCTTTTATGGCATACAGGATCTTGTGCTCTAAGAAAATCACAGGATCTTCGTCTCGAATAGCCGCCTTTAGCAGTCCCTTGGCATCAGCAGGTGTCGAAGGGGATACAACCTTTAACCCTGGTATATGGGTGAAAAGTGTTTCCAGACACTGTGAATGCTGGCCAGCATTACGTCTTCCTGCCCCCATTGGTGCACGCACTACCATTGGTATATTCACTTGTCCACCTGTCATATATCTCATTTTAGCCGCTTGGTTCATGACAGGATCCATAGCTACTCCTATGAAATCCACATACATTAATTCAACCACAGGACGAACGCCACGCATTGCTGCCCCCACTGCCATCCCAGTAAATCCTGACTCGCATATGGGGGTTTCTATAACTCTATCAGGGCCAAATTCATTTAGAAAACCTAGTGTAATACCAAATGGATTTCCCATTTTTCCCATATCTTCGCCGATAACTATTACATTTTCATCTCTTAGCATCTCTTCATACATTGCTTCTCTAATTGCTTTGCTCATGCTTAATTTACTCACCGAATGACACTCCTTTCGTTATCTGATGCGTATACATCTAATGTAACCTCACTTGCATCTGGATATGGTGATGAGATTGCAAATTCAGTAGCTGCTTCTATTTCTTTATCCATAGCTTCCTCAATTTCAGTTAATTCCCCATCTTCCATTCCTAGTGAAATTAAATGGGCTCTAAATCTATCGATAGGATCCTTTTTCTTCCATTCCTCAGTCACTTCTTTAGAACGATAATCAGCAGGATCTCCCTCATAATGACCACGCATACGGAAGGTATTACACTCTACGATAGAAGGACCATTGCCCTCGCGAGCATACTGAACAGCAGCCTTCACTGCTTCATAAACCGCTAGGACATCGTTTCCATCTACGGTTGTCCCAGGTATGTCATATGCCTTAGCACGAACAGCAATATTGTCTGTATTTGTAACCGTATGAATGTTAACAGAAACTCCATACTGATTGTTTTCACAAAGATAAACTACTGGTAACTTCCAAGCTGCTGCCATATTAATGGATTCGTGGAATGTTCCATGATTTGATGCAGCATCCCCAAAAAAAGCTAATGTTACTTCATCGGTTTTTCTGATTTTTGATGTTAAGCCTGATCCTGTTGCGATTGGTATTCCAGCACCGACAATACCATTTGCTCCAAGAATTCCTAAGCTAATATCTGCAACATGCATGGAACCTCCTTTACCACGGCAATATCCTGTAACCTTACCAAAAAGTTCAGCCATCATCTTATCGGTTTTCGCTCCCTTTGCAATACATTGTCCGTGACCACGGTGGGTACATGCAATAAAGTCTCTTTTTTCTAATGCCTTACAAGTTCCAACTACAGTGGCTTCCTGTCCGATGCATGTATGAATATTTCCTGCAAGCATCCCCTTCATAAAACAATCTGTTAATTTTGTTTCAAATTTCCTAATCCTCAACATATCCTCATACATATGAAGAAGCATTTCCTTTGAATATTCTTCTTTATTCAAAATGAATCCACACCTTTCTAATGATTTTTTATAATTATTTTTCATCAGCTATAAGCTAATGAAGAAAGAATAAACTAAGTTGTCTTTTTCCTGTACCTTCACTTCATTTATCTAATCTTTGAATCACAGGTGATAAATACTATTGCAAGTTTCATACCAAATTTGTTTTTTTATAAATAAAAAAGTGGAATTTTAATCCACTTCTAACTTTTTTGTAGAAATCTAATTATTTTAGGAATTTATTAACTAGAAATTTTTAATAGTAGCATTTAATTTCCTATCATTTTAATCTCACAATCATGTGTTTTGTATTTCAACATTAAATTCCATGCTCAAATATTGAGCATCACATATAAAACCCTCTATTTTCAACAGCTTCACCTATTAGTTCGGATTTTGAGCACTGCTCAATATTTGAACATAAAAAAAGGGGATATCGGGAAATAGATAGCCAATAAAATAAGTCGGTATGACTCATGAGAGTTGTACCGACTTTGTCTTGTAAATTTTTTTAAAAATA
>NZ_FZOJ01000033.1 GCF_900188145.1 Anaerovirgula multivorans
CATGTGTTAGGCACGCCGCCAGCGTTCATCCTGAGCCAGGATCAAACTCTTAATAAAAAATTTCTGGGTTCTATTCTTATTGAATAGATGCTTTTCTTTGCTGGCTTAATATCTATACTGTTTAATTTTCAAAGACCTTTTTATCATCCGCCGCTTTTCAGCGACTTTATTACTATATCATATCCATCGTATTATGTCAACACTTTTTTTCGTCGTTTTCTTCTCTGCTGTTTTACCAGCTTCTCTTTATAGGATATAGGTTTTACTGTTTCTTTTGTTCTTCTATCCTGCCGCCCCTACTAGCGGCGACTCGTACTACTTTATCAGAATCTCTTTTGCTTGTCAACTCTTTTTTTAAAGTTTTTTTGTTTCTTACCCGCCACCCCTTGCTTATGGCGACTTTTACTACTATACCAGGTTCTTTCTTCTCTGTCAACAGGGTTTTATATGGTAAATTATGTATTTAATTTCTGTGCGCTAATACTATATAAGGGGTTAATTCCTTTACCTTAAGATAATCGATCTATATAATTCTGCAGTACAGCTCCCTCGTCAGGATTGCATTTAAAAACTCTTGTATCTTCACTTTGGAAGTTTTTTAAATGAACTGTAAATTGATTATCTTTTTTATCCACCTCATATAATATACATCTATATCCTTCATCATATAAATCCTTAAAGTTTCTAACAATTGGAGAATCAAAATCCCCGTACATAGTATCAAATCCTTTCCGTTTTTGCTTTTCATAAGTTGCTAATACAAACCCAAGTTGTATCATGCTAAATATATAAATAGAATCACCATTTTTTATAACTTTATTCATTAACACCTAATTTAAGATTTTTTCTTAAAAAAGATAGACCTTAGGGATTAGATTGACTTTTATTGCGAAAAAGTTTGTATAAAACATCAAGAGCTGTAAAGGTTGAAAACAAGCTGTTTTTATAAATATAATTGATTAAATTTTCTGTTTTTTTAATGCTTTATTGACTTTTAAACATTTTTTTAATATAATATATGTAAAGATATTATCTCTTCCATTCAATAAGTATTTAAGGTTGCATAATTATTCACGCTTATTTATAATTATGCAGTTTTTATTCTCGGTTGCTTCCACCTCTAGGAACCAACTCTTTACAATCACTGATTTTATCTATCCAATTTTATTCATTTGAACAAAAGATGGTTTGAACTTTATTTTTTATCTTAATTAGTCGTAAAGGAATAGCTCACTATAATAACCCTTTGTTATATAGTTTCTTTGGTTTCTTTTCATTTATTATTTTTATATTTCAGAGATAGAAAGATAACAGATATGATTTATTAGAAACTTTACTAAAATATTATGATTATAAGCTGTGGGCTTATTTCTTAATATATTTTCAAGTAACGCTTTTTCTTAAATTATACTAAAATTCAATAATGTTAAAGGAGGGTTCTAATATGGAAAATTTGAACATTGGGGTGAATATTGTAGAAAAAGATCCGATACTAATTGATAGCAAGGGGTATAAAAATCACTTGAAAGTAAGAAAAGCTATACCAAAAGATGTTCAAGACATCTACTATATTGCCTGTACAGTTGGCACAAACAAAAAAGATTCTAATCAAGGGTTTTTGGTAGATGATTATTCTTCTGATCCAAAATATTATCAAAAAATGCTACTGGAAAAAGTATTAGAGTTAGATCATTTTTATGTGGCGGAAAGCTTTAACAATAAAGTAGTCGGTTTTTTAATGGCCTATACAAAAGAACAATGGCTTAAATATAACCGAGATTGGTTACAGGAAGTTCATTGGCATCCTAGTTTTGATAAGACAAAAACAGAGAATTTTATAGTAATAGACAAAACTGCTATATATGCTCCTTTAACTGGTCATGGTATTGGAAGTCAACTTTATAAAAGGTTAATAGCAGATATTTTACCAAAGGGTATCCACAATATATTTGCTGAAACAATTATCAGTCCAGTACCTAATTTTGCATCCTTATCCTTTAGAAAAAAACAAGTTTACACCTTAGCGGGTGTACGTTATGAGGCTTATATGGGAGAAATGTTTACTGATTTAATTTATCATAAATCCATATAGTTTAAAAATAATAAAATTCTTCTTAAACTTGTGGAATTTAAGAAGAATTTTATTTTTTAGTAATATTAATAGGATTCTTTCTCCATTGTGGCTAAAACCCTCATGAACAAATTCAATGTTTTTAATCGCTCTTCCTCTTCTGTAAATCTTGTCTTGTTTTTGTAGGAACGTTGATTTTCTGTTTTAACTTTTTTCTTTTTTTCTATATATTCATTTAAATTAATTATTTTACTTCTACTCAAATTAACCACTTCTCCTAATGATGTTTAATTTATTAAGTTAATTTTCGATTTTTTTTATAAAAATCCTTCTTTTTTTTCTATTGTTTTTTTGTGCCTTTTATATTAGTGTCTATCATTAGGCTCTATCTTTTTTTCTACTGGAACTTCTCCTTCATCATCTATAACTTTTTCAACTGTTGCTATCGACGCTACTACTGATTGTAATTCATCTAGTATACTTATTTCTTCTCCAAATTCCATATCAGCTACCTTTAATATATCTCCTGGTCTAAAATGAGTAATATCATATTCTATTTTCTTAGGAATGTTGCCAGCAGTACATTCAATTTCCACTTCCTTTAATTGCTGTTGTACTACAATACCACCTTTCTCTACAAATCCTCTTCCCTTAAGAACCACAGGTATAGAAACATGAATTCTTTCATCCGCATTTACCTGCTGTAAATCTAAATGCATAATTTGTCTTGTTACAGGATTCCATTGTATTTCCTTTATATAAGCTGTATAGCTTTCTCCTCCTATACTTACATCTATTAAGCTCTTCTCTCCTCCATGCCTTACAAGACTCTCTAACTCTCTTTTGTGTACTTCTATAGGTAATGTATTCATGTTTTTTCCGTAAATTACTGCTGGTATATACCCTGTATCCCTTAAGCGATGATTGGCATTACTCCCTATATCATTGCGAATATTACTTTCAATAGAACTTACCAATGCTAAGCCCTCCTTTTTATCTTCTTAAAATCCATTATTTCCAAATGTTTCTGTTTTATACAAAATTAAAAGTGATTCAATAAATTGAATCACTTTTAATCATATATACATTTACTTTTTTAAAAGACTATCTTTCTCCTTCGGTGTATTGCTAAGTCCACCGCTTTAGGTGAACAAACTAATTATAGTTGTAACAGATCTACCGTTTCTTCTGTCTCTTCTCCCTTAGATGCATAAACAATCGTTGCAACCACGCTGTTGACATCATCCAAAATTTCTATATTTTTATTTCCTGCAATATTTAAATCTGCTAAGGTTAAGTTATCTTGCTCTTTCAACTTGATCGCATTTACTTCAACTTTATCTGGTAGATATTTAGGATAGGTTTGAATTTCTACTTCCCCTAACTGTACTTGTAATATTTCGCTACTAGATTCTACTTTCTCTTTATTCATAATGTAAATCGGCATCGTCATTTTAATTTTTTCATTTTCATTTAAGGTTTGTAAATCTATATGTAACAAATTGCTTTTTAATGTGTTTCTTTGAACTTCTTTTATAATGGTATAGGTTTTTTCCCCATTGAGATCTAAACCTATCTTTGTACTCATTCCATATTGAGATATGATTTTTTCCATTTCTTTTGCATTTAAATATATGGATTGTGTATCCTTTCCCCTAGCGTATACTACTGCTGGAACTGTTCCATTTCTTCTTTCCTTTGAAACTTTATTTTTTCCGGTAGCTTCTCTTTTTTCAGCCTTTAGCATTGGCGTAGCCATAATATATTCTCCCCTTTCAAAGTAGTTATATTTTTGGTCTTATTAATATTAAAACAAAAAATTTGGAAAATTTCAAACATTTATAGTATATTTTTTTAATGTTTTAAATTTTATGTTTATTTTCTATAGATATATTCTTATAAATATAATTTTTCTATAAATTCAAAAGCCTCCATCAATATTGATAATGAAGGCTTTTTATATAACAGTATACTTAATCAATAGAATTTAATACTCTATTAACCACATCCTTTAGCTTCTTTTCTCCAACAGCTTCATCTATAGCAACAAAAACAGATTTTATTTCTTCTGCATCCTCATCATAACAATAAGAATATCCATAGGATATAAAACTTTCTGGAATAACATCTTCAATAAAAACGATATTTTCGTCTGCTGTAGCCATTAATTCATTTATGACTTCCTCCTTTGTTAAGGTTTCTCCTATTGATTCTAGCTCCATCTGTTCTTTCAAAGCTACTGCTTCTTGTATAATTTGATATACCAAAGCATCATCTCGTTTTGAGGCTTTCGTTATATCCTTTACTTCTTTAAAATCAAAGGCATTCATGATATCTTTTAAAACATCTTCGCTATTAACAAACTGGTCCCCTGCTATCACATAACTCATAATCTCATCTCCTTTGTATCTTCTTTAAAATTTTACTGTATTATTCCAATCTCTATAGGATATATATATTATACTATTTAAAAATATATTATGAGCAATTTTATGTGGAGAAGGTCGTTTTATCTTTCGGTGTATTGCTAAGACTCCCGCTTCTTCTAGATAAACAAACTAAGCGACTAACACAAAATCAAAGATTTTGGTTATCTGCTTATAGATAAACAAACTAAGTGACCAACACGAAAGTTAGAAACCAAACTTTCGGTTGTCTACTTAAAGCGGGAGATCAAGCACTACATCCTCGAAGTAAATTCGGCTACAATTCAGTGGGAGTAAAAACTCCCTCTGAATTAAGTCTCATTTTATGGCAATAAAAAAAAGAAGTAGTTTTTTCTACTTCTTCCTTTATCTTTATTATATGATTAATCTACTGTATATGGTAGTAATGCCATATGTCTAGCTCTTTTAATGGCAATTGTTACATCTTTTTGATGAATTGAGCAGTTTCCTGAAATTCTTCTAGGCAATATTTTGCCTCTTTCAGTAATATACTTTTTAAGTTTTTGTATCTCTTTGTAATTGATACGGCTATTTTTATCCGCACAAAAAGCACAAACTTTTTTCTTAGCTTTTCGCTTTCTTCTGTTATTTACCATTCTACTCCCTCCTTCTTTTTAGAATGGAACACCATCTTCTTCTTCATCTATAGCTTGAAAATCATCTAAATCTATATCTGAACTTCCAAAGTCATCTGTTCTATTTGGTACATTATTGTTACTTTTATTTTCTTTATTTCCCCATTCCAAAAATTCTACTTGATTTGCTACAATTTCTGTAACATATCTTTTGTCACCATTTTGAGTTTCATAGGACCTAGATTGTAGCCTTCCTTCAATTCCTACTAATCTCCCTTTAGCTAAGTAGTTCGCACAGTTTTCAGCAGTTTTTCCCCATACTACAACATTGAAAAAGTCTGCCTCATTTGTTTTGGAAAAAGGTCTATTCACTGCAATACTAAAGGTGGCTACAGCTTTTCCGCTTGCAGTAAAACGTAATTCAGGGTCTCTTGCAAGTCGTCCAATCATAACAACAGTATTCATAAAATACACCACCTATATTTTTAATTATTCTTCAATTTTAATGATCATATGACGAATTACTTCATCAGCAATTTTAAGATTTCTATTTATTTCTTTTGGGGTATCTGGATTTGTAGTAAAGTTCATTAACACATAGTATCCTTCTTTTATTTTGTCAATTTCATAGGCTAACTTTCTTAATCCCCATTCATCAACATTTTCAACTTCCCCATCGGCTTCGATAATTCCTTTGAACTTGTCTAATAGCTGATTTCTTTTTTCTTCTTCTGTGTTTGGTTCAAACACACAAAGCAATTCATATTTATTCATATTTTCACCTCCCTCTGGACTTAAGCGGCTCTGTTTTAACAGAGCAGAGAAATGATTTTCTCACGTCTCAATATTATATCATTATGGTTAACATTTTGCAAATATTTTTTCTCTCTATTGGAAATTCTATTCAATAAGGGCTGAAAAAAATTTTTTAATTGTTGTATATATTTTAATGCTATGGGCAATCCTATTACTAGATAGCCCCCACAATACAACATTTTATTCATCCCAATCTCCCCCTTACAATAAAAGCGAGTGGTGTTTACACCACTCGCGATTTTTTTTAAATCATTTCCTTTAATACTTTTCCTATTCTTTCTATACCTATTTTTATTTTATCCTCTGGCATATTTGAATAGTTTAATCGGAAGGTGTTTTCCTTCCCTCCATTAGGGAAAAATGAACCTCCTGGTACAAAGGCAACATTTAGTTCTATAGCTTTTTCTAATACTTTTTTAGCATCTAATTCCTCCGGAAGCTCAACCCAAGTAAATAATCCACCCTCTGGATAAGTATATTTTAGTTTTTGAGGAAAATATTCTTTCATTGCCTCTAGCATAACATCCCTACGTTTTCTATAAACATCTTTGATCTTTTCAACATGTTCATCTAGATCATATAAATCTAAAAATTTATTAATTTCTCTTTGGGCCATTGTGTTAGTTTGAAGATCTGAGCCCTGCTTTACGAAGATGTATTTTTGTAGCAGCTCTTGACCAGCTAAAGTCCAGCCTATTCTTAATCCTGGACAGAAGGTTTTTGAAAAGGTTCCTAAAAACACCACTCTATCCTCTGTATCAAAGGATTTAACCGCTGGTGGTCGTTCTCCTTCAAACCTTAATTCCCCATAGGGGTTGTCTTCTATTACTGGTATATCATATTTGTTTGCTAACTCCACTAACTTTTTACGACGCTCTACTGACCACGTTTTTCCTGTGGGGTTTTGAAAATCTGGAATTACGTAAATAAATTTAACGTTTTCTTTTGTGGATAGAATGCTTTCAAGCTCCTCCATATCCATTCCTTCATCATCTGTAGTAACTTCTACAAACTCTGGTAAATATCCCTTAAAAGCATTAATAGCACCTAAGTAACTTGGACTTTCACAGACCACGATATCTCCATCATTTAAAAAGATTTTTCCAGTAAAATCTAAACCTTGCTGAGATCCACTTGTAATCAAAATATCATCTGCAGAGGCTTTTATTCCTATGTTTTCCATTCTTTTAGCTATTTTTTCCCTCAGTGGAGTAAAGCCTTCAGTGGCACTATATTGCAATGCCTGCATACCATTCTCGTCCAAAACCGCTTCTACAACTTTTTTCATTTCTTCAATAGGAAATAATTCAGGAGCAGGGAGTCCTCCTGCAAAGGAAATGATTTCTGGTTTTTCAGTTAACTTTAATAACTCTCTTATTTCAGAAGCCTTAAGATTGTCCATACGTTTTGCATATTTTATAGCCATAAAAAAACACCTCCAAATGTTGTTTGTTCAGTAGATTCCTTGCTGATTCTTAAACTATTATACCATTTTTGGAGGCAAAAGAGATGTTTCTTGTTATTTTTTTGTAAAGGCTTTAATTTTTTTAATCTTCTTTGTTAGTTACCTTTTTCACTCTTCTTTCTAGATTAGGTCTATCTATCCATAATTGTTTTTCACACCCTAAACATTTCACTCTAAAATCTGCTCCTGTCCTCATAATCTCAAAATCTTTACTACCACAGGGGTGTTGTTTTTTTAGTTCTACTTTGTCTCCAACCTTTAAATCTAATGGCATAATCCTAACACCTACCTTTTTACTATTAAGAAGTTTTATTTATAACAACTCTTCTTGGATATGGAATCTCAATTCCATGTTCATCAAACGCTTGTTTAAAAGCCTTTCTCATAATTCTTTCTGTTGCCCATTGTTCCATAGGCACGGTTTTAGCAATAATAGAAATAACGACCTCTGAATCTCTTAAGTCTGTTACCCCTAGTACTGTAGGTCCTTCTAATATAGAAGGATTTTCTTCCTTTAATTTTTCACTAACTTCACTTAATACTCTCATAGCGTGATCTATATCTTCTTCATAAGCGATGGACATATTGACCCATGCCCTCATTTTACCTGTACTCTTATTAGTTACTTTTTTTATCTCTCCATTAGGAAGAATGTGGAGATCTCCATTGAAATCTCTTATTTTTGTAACCCTTAAGGCCATTTCCTCAATAATACCGCCAAGACCATCTATTTCCACATAATTTCCTACAGAGAACTGTTCTTCAAAGAGGATAAAAAAGCCGGTTATTACATCCCTTACTAGATTTTGTGCACCAAACCCAAAAGCCAAACCTCCAATACCTGCTGTAGCAATTAAAGCACCCACCTCTACTCCAAAAGATTTAATAATAGAGGTAAAAGCTATAAAATAAATCAAATATTTTACAATACTCTTGATTAATCCCTTCATGGTCTCCATGCGCGCAACATCTACTTTGAAATTTGAATTTCTTTGGGTGTGAAAAAATTTGTTAACAATAGATTCAATTACTTTTATACTGATCTTCGCAATAAGTAAAATAATAATAATTTTAAAAATTACTCCAATGATAGTTGTTAATTGTTCTGGATTTTTTAAAAAATCTATTGTTTCTTTAATAGATATTTGTATCGTATTAATAAAAATAAACATTTAAGCTCTCCTTAATTAATTTGTTTTACTGTTTTCTCATTATCAGTCTTTTTTATTTCATATATTCCTTTTATTTTTATATTACTTTCTTCAATATCTTTTTTTATATACCCCAACAAGTTCTCATTAAACTTGATAGACAATCCACAGCTAGCGGTAATCTCTCTAGGTGTTGGGATTGTGTCAAATTGATATTTTTTTTCCTTTAGTACTTTTTCTGCTGCTATTGCATAATGAGTTGATTCAAATACAATTACATACATTTCCTGCATCCTCATTTTCTAATCCACCTTAAAGTTTAATTGTGTTTTTTGCATTGTTCAGCTTTTCTACAATGGTGTACATATTACTGACACCTCCCACCATCAACTTGCCTTTTACTTTAAAATAATCTAAGCAAGTGCCACAGGATAAAATTTCTACCCCATTGGCCTCTAAGGTTCTCAAATGCTCTATAACCTCAGAACCTTCTACTACTAAGTTTACACCACCGTTTAAGAATAAAATAGTTTTTGGAAAAGGCATTACCTCTGTTAATGTATAAATATATCCCTTCATTAAAACCTTTCCTAGTTCTTCAGATCCCTCTCCTAATCGGTCTTTAGAAATTAATATTACTAAATCCTTTTTAGGGCTGCTGTCACATTGTATATCCATCGTTGGCATTTCATTGATTCCATGATCTTTAAATATATCTATATAATAGTTTCCCTGATTTTCTTGAATATCCACTTTAAAATCTAAGCTTTTTGCTAATTTTGATACATTTTCTTTAGCAATTTCATTATCAACAATGGTGGTTACTTTCCCTTTATCTATAGCTTCCAACGCCTTTTTTGTATGAATCACTGGTAATGGACAATTCAAACCTCTTGCATCAACTTCTTTATACATTTTCATTCCTCCAAAGTATTTTTGTATTATACTCTACATCCTAGAACCTCATTTTCCTCTTTCTTGCTTTAAGTATATCAATAGGAATGTCTATCTTCAATCTATTGTAACCAACCTGCTATAGAAAATTTCTATTCTTCTTAACCAAGTTATAGAAAAACATAATTAAAGTAAAGTCTTCTTTTAAAAAATTTATAGGATGGTTTTATTGAAATCAACAAGGTAAATTATAACTTTTTCACAAATAAATAAAGTTTGTAATTTCCTATTGATTATAACAAAAAAACACGAGATTTCCTCTCATGTTTTTATTTATTTAAATATTTAAGCTGTGCACCTCTCTTCGACATACCATCATAGGCGTTACCCAAGCAGTTAACTCAAATTAGGCTGCCCTGCGGCACACGAAAGGGATCACTTACCGTTGCTTCCTTCCGGACCTGGCGGGGTTCGTAACTTTCCGTTGCGTAGGACCCAACTCTCATTGCCACTTACTTAAGCCAGCCCTACAATGAATATGCCTCTGAGAGGAATTCAACCCTGCTATAGCGGATTGCAGGTTACAGGACACCGCTACCTCCCCATCTAGCACAGCAAACTTATAAACTTGTTAATGGCGGAGAGAGCGGGACTCGAACCCGCGGGGCCTTGCGGCCTTACACGCTTTCCAGGCGTGCCCCTTAGCCAACTCGGACACCTCTCCATAGTTTTATTATTACTGTTTTTGTTTGCTATCTCTTAATGCTTTAAAAAACTTCTTCATAATATTGGAGCATTCTTCCTCCATCACACCTGTCACAACTTCTGCTTGATGATTGAAGTCTTTATTACTAATAATATTTGCTACTGATCCACACGCTCCTGCTTTAGGATCCATAGCACCAATCACTACTCTGTCAATTCTACTCTGCAAAATAGCACCTGCGCACATTGGACAGGGTTCTATTGTAACATAAAGGGTACTCTCTGTCAATCTCCACCCATCCGCATTTTTACAGGCTTTTTGAATGGTAATTATTTCTGCATGGGCTGTCGCATCCTTCAAACTTTCTCTCAAGTTATGACCTTTAGCAATAACCTCACCTTTTCTCACCACAACAGCACCGATAGGGACTTCCCCTTTATCATAGGCTTTTTTAGCCTCTTCTAGAGCCATTTTCATATAATAAAGATCCACTAATCTTTGCCTCCAACACATTGGTGTACCTATTAAAAATTCTATATTATTAATTTTAAGTTGGTTAACATCGCTACCCTAAAATCATAAAAAACTAAAAAGCAAGGCATAAATCTACTGTACTATTATAGCCTATTGTGTAAGCTTTGTCTACAGTTCACTGTATTTTATCTACTATTAAAGTATTCCATTTTTGCCTTATATTATTATGTCTCGCTATGAGCGTTATATACTATACCCTCTTTAATATATATAATTGAATCCAATGTCTTTTTAGATTATTCCTTTTTATCCTTTAAAACCCCTAAAAATCTTTAATTACCTGTTGATTTAACTCCTTATCGGCTTTTTTATAAGAAAATAAACATAAAAAAACAAAGCCCTGCAAACTATATCTGCAAGACTTTATTATTACTAAAATGGTGTTCCCGGCGGGAGTCGAACCCACGGCCTACCGCTTAGGAGGCGGTTGCTCTATCCTTCTGAGCTACGGAAACATATAAGGTTTAATATTTATAGAATGTTCACCAGATGCTACCCAAGTTGGTCAACATTTTTGTCCAAATGATAGTTTACCACAAATTCTTTAAAAAATCAATGGTTAGAAGTTACTACAGAAGAAATTTCTACATACTTAATTTTAGTTGTTGTTAATTTTTTCCTTCTTTAACAGCAGAAAGACCGTTTTTCGAAGTATTTAGACACAAAATCCTTTTTTATACATTAACACTGTGTCAGTTTTAGTTAAAAAATCATAAATAAAGATTACCTTCAACTTATAGTCTGAAACCTATGATTACCCCAAAAAAGTAATTGTATAAAAACCCATATGCGATATACAGTAGTTAATTGGACTGTTTCACTACTATATACCGCATATGGATTCAACAAAATACTCATCGTTTAATTGCTGTTAGTCATCCTTCTTCTGAAGCATCTTCTTCCAGATTTTTATCTTAAATGGCAAAGCAATAATACCTATCACTATGATTAACCAACCCCACCATGGCATATTCAACCCACCCCCTTAATGTGTAAATAAATGTTTCTTCATAATTGGTGTCAAAAGCAAGATCAAGACAACACTGATGGCAAGCAATATCCCATTGCTAAACCAAAAATTTCCAATTTCCAACGGCCGTACCATAATTGCATTAAACGCCTCAAAAGCCCAATAATTGGGGAATGGATATAGTACCCAAATCCATTTAGCGGGTATAAATAATGCAGCAATCGGTACACCCATAAAAACAAGAAATACTACCTTAAGTAATGCTATTCCTTCTATCTGGCTGTTAGCAAAGCTACCAATGCCAAATCCGATTAAAAGTGATAAAGTTACAGAAAAAAGCACTCCAATAATTAGTAATAAATAATTGACCTGCGTACCTACCATGATCAATGCATTACCAACACCTAGCATCACGCCGATGATCAATGCCATTAATCCCCGTGCCAGTAGCATTTCTCCAAAACTAAGAGGAGTAACCCCTAGGGCATGAATCGATCGACTCTCTTTCTCATCGATTATATTAAAAGCACTCAACAATCCGCCCATTAAAATACCCATAAGGATCATCACAATAACAATGACATTCTTGAATTGGGATTCCTCCTTCCCCAGACTTTCTACCTGATAGTCACCAAAGTATTGACCAGAAATCACCTGATCTAAGGTCATCCCAGCCAATTCACGTAAGGATTCTAGTTCATTTCCTTCTAGTATTATATTATATTTGTCAGCTACCTTCGTAATTCCAACAACATCATCAATCCCCAAAACCCTCTCTTTTACAGCTTGATTAGATTCAAGAACAATGACTTTTCCATATTGCTGTAATCCCTGTACCACAGTTTCTTCCACACTAGAATCAATGACGAAAGAGACCTGAGTGTTTTGAAGAGATGAGATGAACAGACTAAAAATAAATGACAATAACAGTGGCATTATCAGCATATAAAGCATAATCTGATCACGAAATGCTAGTGTAAAGTCTTTGGCCATAAACTTTAAAATCCTTCTCAATCTTAAACCACCTCCCTCATCAAACAGCGCTTGCAAGCCCAATAACTAACAGCGTACGCAATTCCATTCGCTATAAGTAGACTTAGATAGAGTGAACCAAGGTATCCACTCCGTCCTGTTGGGAAGAGTACTTCCCGGACTCCGAAGAGAACTGGATAGGATGGAACCATCTGAACCAACATGTTAGAAAAGGTTGGAAAGAAATATGAACCAATTGGTAAACCCATCAATGACATCAGTACAATTGCAACAAAGAGAAACTCCGAAAGACTGCGAAAATGTACACTGACAATTAGTCCTAAAAATGTAGCAAAAGAACTCATAAGGATTATAAGCCCCAGTAAATTCAGATAATCCACTCGCAATCCCAAAGTAAATATCACAACCAGAAGTCCATAAATAATAGATAATAGAACGTTAGTTATAGCTTTTGAGAGAACATAATCATGTACTCCACCCGGAGCAATCCGGTAAGCACGAATTATTCCCTCTCTCTTCTCCTGAAAAACCATTACCGCAATGAGGAGAAAACCAAGCATCACAACTTCTAGAACCAAAAATACGGGAACCATATCCTTATTCAATGGAATAGGTTCTGTCTCCTCACGCAAAAACTGAATCTCATGCATTTTTGGCCAATCGATAATTCCAGCTTCACCCAATGACCAATCAATAGAAGTCTTTAAGTAATTAATACTGGATTCAGGTTCATGTCCCTGTTGAATAATGGTAAACTGAGGGTCTTCAATAGAACCTTTGACTATAATTCCAATACTATTTTTATTCTTCTGCATAGCTTCTCGCAAAGCTTCTTCTGTCTGAAAAAACTGATCATCAGACACATCATGAGATCGCCAGACTTTTTCCATAAATTTTGTCGGAGTCAAATCAGTGACTAGTTCTGATGGTGTTAACTTCATTTCTTCCGGGATTAGAAACCTGACTAAAATAATGAAAAAAATAGCGAGAAAGATGATCGCATAGTGAAATTTATTGCGAAACATGACTTTTGTATCTTGCTTCACTAGGCTCCAAAAACGTCTCATCTCACTTCAGCCCCCTCCCTGTTAGCTTGATGAATATCTCTTCTAACGTTGCTTCCTGTGTATGCATAGTCTGAATTTCTCTGGAATCCATCAAACTTTTAAACTCTTTCCAACTTTTTGCATTATCAATGAAAAAAATGTCACTTCCCACTATATTACCCTCAACCCACTCAACTTTCACTGCCTTTTGACCATACTCCAGTTTTAAGGCTTTTGGTGAATTCAGGGTAATAATCTTACCTTCATTTAAGAAAGCAACCCGATCACAAAGTTCATCAGCCACAAACATATTATGTGTAGTCAAAAATATGGTACAGCCCTCTTTCTTCTTCTGTATAATGATTTCTTTGATCTCACTTGCTGTTGTGGGATCCAAACCTGAGAGAGGTTCATCAAAAAAGAGAATCTTAGCTTTGTTTAACAAAGAACGGGCAAATACAAGCCGCTGTTTCATACCTTTCGAATATTCCCCTGCTCTTTTATCTGCTGCTTCCCGTAAGCCAACCATGTCTAAAAGTTTCATGGGATCTTCTGTATTGACATCGAACAATCCAGCAAAATACATCAAGTTCTCATAACCCGTAAGCTTAGTGTAAACATTCGGGTGTTCAAAACTAACTCCAATCTGATTAAAAAACTCCCTCCCCATTTCTTTTATAGATTTGCCATCATACTTTACCACACCTTTTTGGAGTTCAAGAAGACCGGTCATTATATTCTGCACAGTACTTTTTCCAGCACCACTTGGCCCTAGAAAACCAAAAATTTCTCCTTTAGCAATAGAAAAACTGACGTCTTTTACCGCATCTTGCTGTTGCCCAGGATAACGATGAAATAAATGATCAACTTGAATCATCATCTTGCCTCTACCCCCTTTTACCCAAATGAATTTCAGATATTATCGCAAAAATCATATGACCGATCGGTCACACGACTTTGTTGCCATATTAACATAAAGGACTTCTTCTTGTCAAGTGCCTTGACGAAAAAATTTATCCTATGTATAATATGACTAATTAGTCATAAAGATATGACTAATTAGTTATAAAGGAGTGTGAAATACTTTGCCAACCCAAACATTTTTCAATTTACCAGAAGAGAAGCGAAATAAAATCATCGAAAGTGCCATAAATGAATTTAGTACTCATTCTTATGAAGCAGCATCATTGAATAAGATTGTTGAAGAAGCCGGAATTTCAAAGGGAAGTATGTACCAGTATTTCGAAGATAAAAAAGACCTCTACCTTTACTTACTGGATGTAGCTGGCCAGATTAAATTATCCTATATGCAAGGTATTATTGATGAAACAGATGATTTTTTTACAACGCTAGAGAAAGTGATTATTGCATCGAGCAAATTTAACTTAGAACATCCAGGGCTCTCCCAACTTGTAATCAACATGCTCAGCGGTAACAATGATCCATTCCCTTACGAAACTTTCCAACATCTACGTCAGACAGGACAAAATTGGGTAACTCAGCTCATTACCAATGCCCAAGTCAACAATCAGATCCGCACAGATCTTGACCCAAGCTTCCTCGCTTATCTGGTCAATCAGATGACCATTGATTTTGGTAATTACCTAATGGAAAACAACAACTTAACTCATGCTGACATGTTAAAAGGCAAGACTATTCCTGCTGACACAATAAAAAATGCAACATACAATTTCATCTCTGTCCTACGAGATGGCATCAGTGTTAGAAGTTGTGAGCATGAGTCGAACCAATCTAATCATTATAATCTATAAGACTGCTGAAAAGACTGGATCAGATTACAATGAAGTAAAAAGCATTAAATAAGTTTAAGAGATATTTAAACAGAATCAAAAATTTTGCGTAATTTTTCGAGACAAACACAAAGACCTAAACAGTATATAGTAACTAATGTTTAGGTCTTTGTTGATGACAAAATTTCCAATCGAATCCTTCTAGAACCATCTCCTCGTTTTGAATAAGGAGCTAAATCTTTTGCTTTAGTTGGAATAGAGTCTCCCTCTGAAGTGAAGTTTAATATAAGCTAAACCAGCTCACTAAATTATTTTACTTGGACTGCACCTAATTCAAGGGCTTTTTGATTTAATGGTACCAAATGCTGTTTTGCTGGTCCAAATACTTTTTTCATTGCTTCTACAATAGTATCTACTAAAACCACCTTAGTTAACTCAAGATACGCTCCCAGCATCACAATATTGGCAACTTTACTGTTTCCAATTTCATTGGCTATTTTATTGGCTGGGATATAGTATGCATTAACATCATCACGTGCTGTCTTGAGAGAGATTAGAGAACTGTTGATTAAAAGATTTCCTCCTACTATTACATTTCCTTCAAACTTAACCAGTGATGGTAAATTCATTACGATAGCAGCGGTAGCATCCTCTGTAATAATTGGTGAATCCACAAGGCTTTCGGAAATAATAACCGCACAGTTGGCTGTACCTCCCCTCATTTCCGGGCCATAGGAGGGTAACCATGAGACATTTTTTTCTTCAACCATTCCGGTATAGGTAAGTAATTGTCCCATAGCCATTACCCCCTGACCGCCAAATCCTGCCATAATAATTTTTTCTGTCATTTTATATCTCCTCCTCTGGTACTCGAAAGTTCCCTAATGGATAATAAGGAATCATGTTTTCATCCAGCCATTTTAAACTCTCCACTGATGTAATTCCCCAGTTAGTGGGACATGTGGACAATACTTCAACTATTCCAAAACCTTTGCCCTCCAACTGTACCTCGAAGGCCCTTTTAATTGCCTTTTTTGCTTTACGAATACTAGCTACATTATGCACAGATACCCTTTCTACAAATACGGCGCCATCAATAGTTGCCAACATTTCAGACATCTTCAGTGGTCTCCCTGACATAGCAGCATCTCTACCATAGGGTGCAGTAGTTGCTTTTTGTCCAACTAATGTAGTAGGTGCCATTTGTCCACCCGTCATGCCATATATGGCATTGTTAACAAATATAGTAGTTATTTTTTCTCCTCTATGGGCAGCATGAACAATTTCAGCAGTTCCGATAGAAGCTAAATCACCATCTCCTTGATAAGTGAAGACAATATTTTCAGGAAGTACTCTTTTAATACCAGTTGCTACTGCTGGTGCTCTTCCATGGGCAGCTTCTTGCATATCACAGTTAAAATATTCATAGGCCAGTACTGAGCAACCAACTGGTGCTACACCAATAGCCTCTCCCAGTACTCCCAGTTCCTCCAACACTTCTCCCACTAGTCGATGAATTATTCCATGAGTACAACCGGGACAATAATGAAACTGTTTATCGGTAAGTCCCTCGGTTTTCTTAAATACTACTGCCATTATCTTTCACCTCCTAAGATGGTTTTTACCTTTTCAACAACTGCCTCAGGTGTTGGAATCATTCCACCTGCCCTTCCGTAAAAATGAACTGGCAGTTTGCCTTCGTTAGCAATTTTTACATCATCTATCATTTGCCCCATACTCATTTCCACAGTTAATAATGCTTTAGTTCCCTGGGGTATTTCATTAAAGGCTTTATTAGGGAATGGCCACAGAGTAATCGGTCTGATTAAACCTGCTTTAATACCTTCTTTTTCTAAAACATCTACGGCATTTTTAACAATTCTAGCTGTAGTACCATAGGCCACCAACACAACTTCAGCATCCTCCATTTTATACATTTCATACCTTACCTCATTTGCTTCCATCTCTTTATATTTTTGATCCAGCTTAATATTATGCCTTTCTAGTTCTGCAGGGTCTAATACTAGTGAATTAATAACATTTGGTTTTCTTACACTCTTTGTACCTGTAGTTCCCCAATCCTCAGAAGATACATCCCGTTTTCTAATTTCCTTAAATTCAATGGGCTCCATCATCTGACCAATCATACCGTCTCCAACAACCATCACTGGGTTACGATAATAGTCGGCAACTTCAAAGGCTTCCATAGTTAAATCAACTGCTTCCTGAAGACTGGCAGGTGCATAAACAAGATGTCTATAGTCTCCATTTCCTCCACCTCTAGTTGACATAAAATAATCTGCTTGAGAAGGTTGAATACCACCTAGTCCAGGGCCTCCTCTACTGATGTTAACAATAACACAGGGGAGCTCTGCCCCTGCAATATATGAAATACCCTCTTGTTTTAAAGCTATCCCTGGTGAGGAGGAAGAGGTCATTGCTCTTTTACCTGTGCCAGCAGCTCCATAAACCATATTAATAGCAGCCACTTCAGATTCTGCTTGAACAAAGACACCTCCGATTCTAGGTAACTCCCTTGCCATAAACTCTGGCAACTCATTTTGGGGTGTGATAGGATATCCAAAGAAATATATACATCCAGCTTTAATAGCTGCTGCAGCAATAGCTTCATTTCCCTTCATTAATATCTTAGCCATTTAATTCCTTCCCTCCTTACATCTTAATCAGCTTTTCAAGATTCCCACTTTTATTAAGTAGGGATTTAAGTCTTTTACTTCATGTGAAATAGAATTTCCATCTGAAACCCCTAAGTTTAGCATAAGCTAAACAAGTTCACTTATTCTTTCGTTTCAATGGTTATTACTATATCAGGACAAATGGTAGCACAGTTTCCACATGCAATACATTTTTCCATTTTTTCCACTGTAGCAGGGTAATATCCCTTTACATTAATTCTGTCTTTATTCATTTTTACAATTTTAACTGGACATACTGTTATACACAGTTCACAACCTTTACAGCGATTTTCATCAAAGGTTACAACACCTCTTTTTTTTACCATCGTTATAACCATTCCTTTCGCTACGCTCAAGGCACAAAACGAAATGAAACCGTCGCCTTTAAGCTTATTTTATAACTATATTATTAAGATTACAGACAACTACAAATCACGTGGAGGTGAGGACACTGCTCAAATACTTTTTTAGAACTCCAAAGGAGAATGTAAAAGTTACTCACACTACCCTCCCCAACGAACCAGACTCGCAGCCCAGGTAAAACCAATTCCTGCTGATAGCAATAACACATTATCACCTGCTTTAATCTTCCCCTCTTCTAAACCAAGTTTTATAGATAAGATTGGGTCAACACATCCTAAATGCCCATATTGCGCAAGATAAGTTGACTGTCCTTGTGAAAGCCCAAATTTGTTCAATAACATTTGATGAGCTGCAGGTTTTAAAAATGTTACTGCAAGATAATCTATATCATCCAGGCTAGACTCGCTTTTTTCTACACATTCTTTTGTTACCTTAATAAATGCATCTAAGGTAACTTTGTTGAGATTTTCCCTAATACGTTCAAACTCAGTCACATGAATCTTCCACTGTTCAGAAGGAACAAATTCATTACTTGCTGGATGGATTTTTCTTCCATACATAGTGTAAATCCAATCAGCAAACATACTATCAGCATAAACTGCCGATTCCTTAAGTTCGTTGTAAGGATAATTACGTTGTAATATGACAGCTGCACCTCCACTAGCTGCAGAGAACATAAATGATGAATCTGAATCTTCATAATTTACCAGTGGACTATTGGCAGAACCCCCAGCAATCAATACTGTATTGATGCTATTATCTGCTACCATCATATCTCTAGCAGTCTTTAATGCTATCGAAGTTGCTGCACATCGACAGGAGATATCAAATCCCCAGGCATGGTCTGCACCAATCTCTTTTTGAATTACCAATGCTGTTGTACAGATCAAGTGTTTTTTATAGTCCTCACCATTGTAAATAATTAAGTCAATTTCTTTAGCGTCTATACCTGTGTTCTTTAAACAATCTTTTGCTGCATACAGTGCCATTTCACATGCATGATCATTTTCACCAGGAATAACAACCCGCTTTATCCCCATCTTATCAGAGATGATATTTACTGGAATGCCACTTTTTTCTGAAAGCTCCTTTGCCGTCATATAGTAGCTGGGTAGATAGATTCCAAAACCAACAATACCGCATGTTATTTTCATCGTTTCACCTCAAAAAAATCGCTTTTTTCATTCCATTGGAGATACATTCCTGCCCAGGCTAAACCTGCACCAAAAGCAGTCATTGCTATTTTATCTCCAGGTGCAATTAAACCTTTTTCTATAGCATCACATAAGGTAATTAGTACAGAAGCACCACCTGTGTTTCCATATCGCTCAATAGTTGTATGCGTTCTTTCCAATGGTAACCCAAGTTTTTCCATGCTGTATTGAATAATATTTTTATTGGCCTGATGAAAAATTACAAAATCCAGTTCTTCCACCGAAACGCCAGCACGTTCTGTTACTTTTTGAATAGAACGAGGTGCAACTGTAGTGGCAAAATTTTTGACAGCTTTATTATTCATATGTAGATAACGTAAATCGGTATTAATATTTTCTGTTGTAAGTGGCATCCGGGAACAGCCAGCTGGAATAATACAAGTTTCATAAGCATCTCCATCTGTCTCTAGTAGATATGTTTGAATTCCCTTATCTTCCTTCAATCTACTTATCACTGCTGCACCTACACCATCTCCAAAGAAGCAGCAGGTGTTTCTATCTCTCCAATTGATCATATTTCTGCTGAGAACATCTCCAATAATTACAAGTACATTTTTACACGATCCACTCACGACAAAGTTTGCTCCGACTGTGAGTGCATACACACCCCCAGGACAACCACCAATAATCATATCAAAGGCAGATGCATTAACTGCACCAAGACGATGCTGCACAAGACAAGCAGTTGCTGGATCAATATGATCGGGATCAAGGCGAGATAAAATAATTAAGTCCACTTCTTCAGGCCCAATCCCAGCATTTTCTAAAGCTCTTTTGCCGGCCTCATAAGCTAGATCAGATAACGCTTCCTCCTTAGCGGCTATTCTTCTTTCCCTTACACCAATTTTTGAGCTAATCCACTCATCACTTGTATCCAGTACCTTAGCCAAATCTGTATTTGTTACAACTTTCTCAGGAACATAGTAGCCAACACCTCTGATTCCTGCATAGTATTTATTCATTGCTGAGAGATTTACATCCATTGATTTTCCCCCTTTCCTAGATGTTCTTAATCCTTTACCATGCCAGATGGGCATGGTTTTTGCTCAACTTCGATCAATTCGATGAGAATGCCATTAAACTGTTTTGGATTTAAGAATACTACTTTCTCTGGTGAATTCCCCCGGTGAATATGTATGGGCTCTCCGATGGGTTTATAACCATCTTTGCTAAGACACGCAATTTCTTCAACAATATTTTCAACCCTAATGGATATATGATGTAAGCCCTCACCATAATTTTTAATAAATTTTCCTATAAGTCCATTCTCATCCATGGGTTCCATAATTTCTAAGCCTGCATTATTGAAGTTCAGCATCTGTGAAACCAATCCGAAATTAGCATATACTTCCCGTTCACCAATTGTCCCTGCAAAGTATTTCGTAAAAATATTCATAGCTGACTCAATCTCTTTTACTGCAATACCAATATGGTCTATTTGAATTTTCTTCATGTTTACCCCTTCCATTTCAAAACTACAGAACCCCATGTCCATCCTGCTCCAATAGTAACAAGCAAAATATTATCACCATCTTTTAATTTTCCTTCCTGATTTAAAAGATCCATAGCCAAAGGAATATTACCGCTAGAAGAATTAGCAAAACGATCAAGAACAATTGCTACCTTTTCAAGATGCAAACCGACATCAACTGCACACTCCTTCAACAAAGTCAAGTTTGGTTGATGTGGAATCACATAAGAAATGTCATCAATTGTAAGGTTTGCCATTTTCAATGCTTTCCTAATGCTCATTGGAATAATCTCTCTTGCCTTGTTGTATACATCTTTTCCTCCCATATATAGGTACTGCCATCTATTATTCAATACCTCTTCCGATAATGGATGTTCCGAACCGACTCCTTTAACAGTTACCGAATCAACACTTCTTCCATCCGATGCGAAGTACATGGATTTAATCCCATTTTCACTTTCTATCAGCCTGATTACTACCGCTCCTGCGGCATCTCCATAGTATGCACAAGTGCGATCCTCATAATCAGTAATCATTGACATCGTATCTGCACCGATGATCAGTGCATTTTTGAAATGACCAGTTTCAAGAAATTGTGCACCTGTGATTAGCCCATAGACGAAGCCTGCGCAAGCTGCATTCAGGTCAAAGGCCACCGCATTTACAGCACCCAATTTTCTTTGAATTATAGTGGCTGCAGATGGGATTAATCGATCAGGAGTAATTGTTCCCAGTATGATTAGCTCGATATCTTCTGATTTTAATCCAGCAGTCTCAATTGCTTTTCGCCCAGCTGCTACAGCCATATCACTGGTAGCTTCACCTTCAGCTACCCTTCTTCTACTCATAATACCAAGCTTCTCTTGTATCCAGTTCCGATTCGTTGGTGAGGTTTCTTCCAATTCAACGTTTGTGACGATCCGTTCAGGAACATAAGAACCTGTTCCGCAAATGCATATTGATTTTGCCATATTTCCATCACCTCAATAAAATTTATTTTTTATATCTGTAAAAACCTTTACCATTTTTTTTACCATAATACCCTGACTCCGTCATAGTTCGAATGACCGGAGACACAGCGTATTTTTTTTCACGGAAATGATAAAAAAGGTTATCAAATGCATCAACAATTATATCTAAGCCAATCTTATCACACAAACGCAACGGTCCAGCGGGAAATCCTAGACCTAATCTAGCAATTGTATCAATTGCCTCAGCATCTGCAATACCCTGTGAGTAGATTTCTGCTGCTTCATTAATTAATACAGCAATTAGCCTACTTGAAACAAATCCGGGTGAGTCTTTTACAACTACAGGTACTTTCTCCATATCCTTAACTAGATTGGTTGTTAGACTTATTGTCTCCTCTGATGTATCCTGGTTTTTTATCACTTCAACTAACTTCATCTCTGGAACTGGCCACATAAAATGTAATCCTATCATCTTATCTAATCGTCCTCCAGCAACACCAAGTTTTCCGATTGGAATAGTCGAAGTGTTAGTTGCAAAAACCGTCTCTTCCGGGCATATTTCTCCCAAACGTGCAAACAACTCTTTTTTAGCATCAGGGTCTTCATTGATACTTTCAATGATTAACTGACATTCTGCAGCTTTTATCAGATCGGTTGTGACTTTAACCCTTGACCATATCTGATCACATTCTGCCTGTGAAATCCTTCCTTGCTCAATCTCCTTTTCAAAATACTCCTCAAGGCGATGATCATCATCCCGACGTTTGATCGCTATAACCTGAAAACCGCTTTTTGCCAAAGTATGAATAATACCTCGTCCCATTAAACCATGACCGATAACAGCTATATTATTAACTTTCATATTACGTCACCTCCATATTTGGTTTAGATATGCTTAATATTGAATCAGTGCACTTGACCAGGAAAAACCTGCTCCTGCACTAAAGATCGCAACCAAATCACCTTTCACGATTTTACCATCATCAAGCATCATTTTTAAATTGTAAAAGATATCGGCTGCCCCTATGTGTCCAACATGTTTGGATAAATAATAGGATGTATTTTCAATGGGAATTTCTACAACCTCAATGATTTTATCCATAACGCTTTTACCAAGATTATACATAATCAGCTTATCCACATTTTGAAGTGTAAACTCATGCCTTTCCAGAAGATCAACCATCACTTTTCTGTTGTTCTGAATCAGAGTGTTATACAATTTTTTCCTATTTTCTTCTGTACTCAGGTATTCAGACGCAGTTTTAATACAATCCAGAACAAACCTACCTGCCCGTACATTTTCAGATGTTGGAGGTTCTTTCGTACCCCCTACTGGGATATACCATAAATGATTAAAACTACCATCAGTTATATTGTTTACTCCCAAAATTCGATTAGAAGTAACACCACGTCGAATAATGGCTGCACTTGCACCATCCCCATAAAAGTTAGCATTAGCAGCTTTCCAGCGATTTACAAGTGGTTTTTCGTATTTATCTGCACAAACCACCAAAACAGTATTCATATCTGGATCTGTTTTAAGCCTTGCCAATGCATAATCAAGACCTATAATAGAACTACAACATGCCTGATCAACCTTAAAGGAATAAGCATTTTTAGCTCCAATTTCATGTTGGATTCTGGCATAATCAGCCCATTTAAGGTAATCAGGAAAAACGGTATAATAAACCAATGCATCGATTTCGTCAGCTTCTACTCCAGCATCAGCCATCGCTTCTTTTGCCGCTTCGATGGCCATATCAGATGGTTCAACTTTATCACTTGCCATATGTAGTTTAACTATACCCATGTCCTGAATCCGTTCATCTGTTAAGTTTTCTTGTTTCTGTATTTCTTTTACATATGCTATATCTTCTGGCAAGTATATCCCTAAACCAGCAATACCAATTGAATTCATGACTGTCATAAGCTATTCCCCCCTTCAATATTAAATGCACTTAAAATCTTACTTTGGGTATTATGCCTTCAATAACAACCGATGTAGCGCTACAGTTTAAAATTGGATGGCAGTACTGGATGCACAATAGCCTGTCCCACCACTAAATAAGAATACTAGATCCCCTTTTTGGATATTTCCGTCCTCTATCATTTTTTCTAAATTCAAGAAAATATCAACTACTCCAATGTGTCCGTGGTTTTTGGCAAGATATGCCGAAGTATTTTCTAGTGGAATTTCAATAGAGTCTGCAATCTTTTTTAGAAAATGCAGCCCTACGTTATAAACAACCAATTTGTCAACATCTTTTTTGCTCTTCCCTATTTTTTGTAACAATTCTTTTAGTGTCTGAATATTCAGACTGACAATTTTTTCCCCTACTTCTTTCCGCTCATCTTCATTTTTTAGATTACGTCTAGCTGATTCAATCATACTACCAAAATATAGCCCTTGTTCTACATGTTCAGGTGTAATAGGATGCTTTGTTCCGCCAACTAATGGAATTCTCCAAATATAATTCAAACTTCCATCTGTTTTATTACAGAAGTTGATGATTTGACTTCCCTTTACTCCTCTTTGTAAGATCACTGCACTAGCACCATCTCCAAAAAAGCAACCATCTGTACAAGTCCACCGATTGACTAAAGGCTCTTTCCATGTCTCAGCAGTAACGAGAAGCACTGTGTTAATATCGGGATTGGATTGAATCTTTGCACATCCATACTCTAGAGCCATAATCCCAGCATTGCATGATTGTTCCAGACGTATAGCTGCAGAGTTTATTGCGCCTAAAGCATGCTGGATTTTTCCATAATCCGCCCAGATAAAATGTTCTGCCCAACTAATATACGAATAGATAATCAAATCAATCTGCTCAGGTTTGACTTTACCCTTTTCCATTGCTTTTTTTGCTGCTTTAATGGCCATATCTGTTGCAAATTCATGATCTGCCGCAACATGTACACACTCAATTTGAACCCTCTCAATTAATTCATCAGAAATTCCATAACGATCCTTTACTTCATGCACTGACACTGTCTTTTCAGGAATGTACGAACCAAATGAGAGAATACCTACATCTGGATATAAGCCCATTAATCTCCCTCCTTAGCTTTTAGATGAAATCTTCTTCTGCACACCATTCCAGGTATAAACCTCCCCAGGCTAACCCTGCTCCAAAAGCTGCTAGAGCAATCTTATCTCCTGTTTTTACAAGTCCAGTTTCCACTGCTTCGCTTAAGGTAAGAAGTACAGACGCACCCCCGGTGTTACCGTATTTTTCAATCGTTGTATAAGTTTTTTCCATAGGTAGCCCCAGTGTGTTCATGTTGTTACGAATAATATTCTTGTTAGCCTGATGGAAGATTACCCAATCTAATTCACTCACTTCTTTTCCTGCTATAGCAGTTACATCTTTTACGATCTGTGGCCCCACAGTGGTAGCAAAATTCCATACTTCTCGGTTATTCATTACAACATAGCGCTCACGAGAATTTACATTTTTCTCTGTAATCGGTGTTCTTGATCCACCTATCGGCATAATTATGACATCATATTTGCTGCCATCTACTTTCAGTTGGTAAGATTTTATTCCCTTATCTTCTTTTATCCTACTAACTACAGTAGCAGCTATCCCATCCCCAAAAAAACAACAGGTTTGCCGATCTGACCAATCGATTATATTTCTGCTATTGACATCTCCAGAGATTGCAAGTACGTTCCGACATGCACCGCTTTTGACAAAATCAGTAGCAATGGCTAGAGAATACACACTTCCTGCACACCCCCCAATTGCTATATCAAAAGTAGCAGCATTCTTTGCTCCTAGCAGTGACTGCACAAGGCAGGAGGTAGGTGGATCCAGATGGTCAGGATCCAGACGGGATAAGATAATTAAGTCGATCTCTTCGGGTTTTATTTTGGCATTTGCTAATGCTCTTTTACTTGCTTCATAAGCAATGTCTGATAAAGCTTCATGTTCTGATGCAATTCTTCGGGTTTTCACCCCAATTTTTGTAGAAATCCATTCATTGGTTGTATTAATTTTTTTTGCTAAATCATCGTTTGTTACAATATTCTCAGGAACATAATGTCCAATTCCTTTAATTCCAGCAAAATACGTGCCGTTTCCGTTTATCTTTACTTCCATTAACTGATTCCTCCTTATAGTGGAAGTCCCAATTCCTTTGCAGCCAACTTATAAAACTGGGATGTCGGCAAATTGGTAGCCTGCACCATTTTTTTCATATCACCTTTCTCAATCGTTACAGCATTACTGATTAACGCTTTCATCGAATCCAGTTTTCCTATATTTAAATTGTAAAAATCCTCACTGGTCATTTTGATGATTACATGGGTTTCCTCATCAATTCCTTTACTAATAGAAATTTTTCCATTAGTAATAATCGTTGTATATCCAAAATTGATATCTGGCAAGTTATAAGCTACCTTTACATCTACAATATTTTCAATGGATTTTAATGCCTTTTCATCTTCTTTAAGCATCTCTAAAACTCTGCTTACTAAATTCCAAAAATCATCACTATTTTTGAATATAGCCATTTTATCACCTCCTTAGTTTGCAAATTCTGATGAGTCACACCATCTAAATAAAATTCCTCCCCAGTTAAACCCAGCACCATTCCCGAAGCAGAAGATCTTACTTCCTGGTTTGATCATTCCTACTTCTCGAGCTTCATGGAGAATAATAAACATACTTCCACCGCCACTATGTCCAATCTTATCTGTGACAATTAAGTTCTTATCATAACTGATTCCTGCAGAGTCAAGTTGCATATAGATTTGTGGGATCGCTGCCGGGTGTGGAGCGACAAAGTCTAGGTCATCTTTTGTTAGGCCTGCCCTTTCAAGACAGATATCAAAAGAACCTCTAAACCAATTAATAATTTCTGGAATTAGGAAATTCATTTTTTCATTTTTGACTATCGGATATGGCTTACCTTCACCAAATTCTTCTCTAGGGATTCTCGAACCAAACGCAAACAATCCGGAAGCATCAAAATGTTCCCCGTCTGCATCAAAGTGTTCTGACAAGAAACCCTTGTACCCATCTTTAAGTTTGCCCAGCACTACCGCACTTGCAGCATCTCCTAAAGCTCCTGCCAATAGATTTTCACTAAAATTTAAGAAACGAGAACTGATATCTCCACAAATAACCAGTGCTTTTTTATATGTACCATCAGCAACAAAACGAGCCGCAGTGGACAAGCAAAAAATTGGTGTAGCACAGGCTTGATTAATATTGAGAAGCATCGCATTCTTAAGTCCTAACCGATGCTGAACCTGACAGCCACTTGGTGGACAGTAAAAATCACTTGATCCAGTTCCGAGAATTAATAAACCAATCTCCTCAGGAGACACACCTGCATCCTTTAGTGCAGCTTCTCCTGCTTTCACTGCGATGTCTGATAATGCTTCATCATCATTGACCCATCTTCTTTCGTCTACTGAGAGGATCAGTTTAACTTTCTCCGCTGGTACACTGGTTAACCGTTCTACATCTTCATTGGTAATTACCTGGTCTGGAACATAATAACCAACACCCTGGATTCCAACCGATTCAATCTGTTTCATATGTTTTCTCCTCACTTTCATTATTCATATATATAAAAACCTCTACCTGTTTTTCGCCCAAGATACCCGGCATCTAACATTTTTTTTAAGAGCGGGCATGGCCGATATTTAATGTCATGTAGGTGTTCATATAAACTTAGTAAACTATAATACACAGTATCTAAACCTGCCAGGTCGATGAGCTTTAAAGGACCCACCTTCAAATTCATTCCCCGCTTCATTATTTCATCAATATTTTCCGGGTTTTTTGTCAGGTTTTCCATTAGTACCAGAACTGCTTCGTTAGCCCACAGGAGAAAAATCCGATTAAAGACAAACCCTGGATGATCATCAACCATGATGTCTCTTTTATTAATCTCATGACAACTTTGGATCACCTGATTAAGAGTTGCTTCTGAAGTCCGTAACCCCTTTACTATTTCCACTACTTTAATAATGGGTACTGGTGAGATAAAATGCATTCCCGCAAAATTCTCTGGTCTTTGTAAAACGGATCCCAGCCCTGTAATCGAAAATGTTGAAGTATTGCTAACCAGGATTGCATCATCCTTCAAGTATGTATCCATATTTTTGAATAGAGTTTGTTTCAATTCTTTATCTTCTTTTATAGTTTCAATAACAAAATTAGTATTTTTGATATTTTCCAGATCAGAAGCAATGAAATAATAATTGAGGTTTTTCAAAATTAATTCTCTCTTCTCTTCACTCATTCTCCCTTTGTAGACTTCATTGTCGAAATAAGCTACAACCTTATCTTTATAACGATCACTATTCCCGTAAATATCGATTTGATATCCGTGATCAGCATAAACATGAATAATTCCACTCCCCATAAGACCTGTTCCAATTACTGCCATTCGCTTCAAATTATAAACACCTCACTTTATTTTTTGCTTCTAAACCACCATCAACAATTATCAGTTGTCCAGTTATATAATTAGATTTTGAACTGGCTAAAAAAAGTACACTTCCAGTAAAATCATCGGCTTTGGATCTTGCTTTATAGGAGAAATCATTTAAAGATTCAGAAGCATATGTTAATCCGCCTGGAATATAGTGAGCTTCTACTACATTTACTGTAATCTTCTTTCCTGCCAATTCTTTACCAAGATTTTTTGTTATTCCCCAAATACTTTCTCGAAGTGTTGAGGACCCGCTCTTACCTAGTTCAGCCATACATTGGCCTAGATTTACAAGATTAATGATTTTTCCATATTCATTTTTCAACAAGTATTGTACTGCAGCCTTACAACAATTAAAAATCATCTTTGTAGGTAAAATTGCATTTTGTTCAAAATTTTGATAACTAAGGTTTTCAAAAATCTCCCCTTCAGCTTCTACTGGTACAAAATTGATCAGAATATCGATCTTTCCGAAAACCTTATAAACTTCTTCCATATTTTTTTTTACATCTTCTGGATCAGCTAAATTCGTCTGAATTATCATAATCTGGGTGTCAAATTGTTTCACTTCCTTGACTATAGTGGATATTTCGTCATCATTTGTATCACAAAGAATAGCAAGATTGGCACCTTCTCTGGCTAAAGCTAATGAAATGCTTCTTCCAATTTCTTTGATCCAGGAAGTAATTACAACCGTTTTAAGATTAAAATCCATATTTTACCTCCTGTTACGTTTTTTCTCATCACTTCGGACAATCACATTGTATAAACATGCTTCATGACAGCAAAAGCAACTAACACATTTTTTTCGATCAACTATAGGAAGTTTGTCCATTGTGAGAGCCTCTGTCGGACAAATTTTTATACATTCCTGGCATCTGATACACTTATCTTTCAAAAATTTGGGAACTGGTTTAAGTAACGCATTATAGATGGGTGGGGTGATTTTCATAATAATTTTTCCTAGAACAACTAGAGCTTTCACTGGATATTTGTACTTCACCATAGGTACAGAATCCCCAACAACTTGAATCTCTTTTCTGAGCGGGGAAAAACCAAGTTCCACTGCTTTGGTTAAGTAACCGATATCTTTCAGATTTAAGCCAATCTGTTCTACTGCTATAACATCTAAGGCTGCCGCATTTCGACTCGCAAGAATCATTCCAGTCTTTGCAGGTGTCCCGTTTGTCGGGCCATTACCTTCCATCCCATAAATTCCATCCATAATAGTCAACTGAGGTTTCACTGCGTTTAGAATATCCAGCAACACAAGATAAAAGTTATCCATCGTTTGAGTGTTGGCATGAATTTCAGTCTTTTTTTTGCCAACAATTGTACCATAAAGATTCTTTACTGCTCCTGTGTACAATACGCCTGCATGGATCTTTACCTTTGGAATGTTAATAACTACATCTGCTTCAGTAACGTATTTACTAACAGGGACTTTCTTCATCAATCGGTTGGATTTCTTAAATACAAAATCCGTCTCATAGCGATCAATATCACAGATCTTGCAATCATATTTCCTGGCTACTTCTTCGATTCCACAGGCTGCAAAAATTTTTGATGTACCATGTACACCAGAATCTCCAATCCAGATCTCTGCTCCAACTTTCTTCAGTAGTTTGCAAATGGCTTGGATTACTGTAGGATGAGTTGTCGCCATTTTTTCTGGTTTAAGAGGTGAAACCAGGTTTGGCTTTAACAATACTTTATCACCCGGTTTAACAAAAGTTTCTATTCCGCCTAAGAGGTTTACGGCTTTCTCCACTGCTGTATCCACTTTTTCTTGTTGGTAATCATAACATTGTGTCATTGCTACAGTGTTTTCCATTTCACTATTCACCCCACCTCATAATTATTGAACCCCATGTCCATCCAGCACCTGCAGAAGTAAAAGCAAGAATATCTCCCTCTTTAAGCCTTCTTTCCCTGTTTATTTTGTCGAGGGCCAGTGGAATATTTCCACTAGAAAAGTTTCCATACTGGTCAAGAGTAATAATTAGTTTATCCTCTGGAATTCCTAATTCTTTGATACAGTCTTTCAGAAGTGATATATTGGGTTGGTGTGGAACAACAAATGTAATATCATCTGTTGTCAAGTTTGCAATATTTAGTGTAGTTTTAATAGATTCTGGCATACCAACCACAGCTTTTTTGTAAACTTTTTTAGCATCCATTATTAGGAATTGCCCACCTTGTTCAAGTACTTCTACTGATGCAGGCCATTCCGAACCACAACCTCTGACGGTCAAATCATCAGTCCCCTCTCCATCTGAGTGGAAATCAATAGCAAGAACTCCATTGGAACTGTTACTATCTTTAATCACGATAGCACCAGCACCGTCACCAAAAAAAACACAATTCCTATGCTGATAGTTGTTTACTTTCGATAGAGTGTCTGAACCGATAATCAATGCATTTTTGAAAAATCCATTTTTTATAAATTGGGTTCCAGTGGAAAGCGCAAAAATAAACCCTGGACAGGCAGCATTGATATCAAAAGCTACGGCATTTCCAGCTCCCAGTTTATGTTGAACTGTTGTTGCTGCAGAAGGCACCAGACGGTCTGGAGTAACTGTCGCAAGTATGATTAATTGGACTTCTTCCGGTTCCATTTTAGCCATTTCAAGAGCTTTACGTGCTGCTTCTACAGCCATATCAGATGTGCTTTCATCCTTTCGTGCCCTTCTTCTGGTTTTAATACCTAGCCGAGTTTCCACCCATTCAGGTTTTGTTGGAGCAGTTGCTGCTAATTGTTCATTTGTTACTACTTCTTCTGGAACATAAGATCCTGTTCCATAAATACATACTGATCGCACTAAAGAAACACCTCCTGTGTATGATTAAGGTTAAAAACCTCTTAATGTTAGACCGCCATCTACAGCAATTATCTGACCGTTGATGTAGTCAGCGTCCTTACTCGCAAGAAAGAGTACCAAATTTACTACATCTTTCACTTCACCAATTCTACCCATAGGTATGCATTTGAGAAAATGTTCTGCTATTTTCTCTGGTACCTGTTCAAACATCTCGGTTGCCGTAGCACCCGGAGCAACAGCGTTAACACAAATACCCCTATCCGCTACCTCTGTTGCCACAGCTCTGGTCAAGCCAATAATCCCAGCTTTTGCAGCACAGTAGTTGGTCTGACCAACGTTACCAAAGAATGCTAAAATGGATGATATATTAATAATTCTACCGCTCCCTTGAGCCAACATATAGGGTAAAGTGCAACGGGTGCAGTTAAATACCCCCATCAGGTTGGTTTTCATGACAATTTCCCAATCATCTAACGTCATTTTTGGAAATAAGTTATCACGTATTGTTCCTGCATTGTTTACGAGAATGTCAATCTGACCGTAATGCTCGATAACTCTTTGAATATTTGTTTCTACCTGACTATAATCGGTAATGTCTACTAAGTAAAAACGATACTCAGCATTTAACCTGTCTAACTTTTTCCTGATTTTTTCCGCTGCTGTGTGATTACTCTTATAAAAAATAGCAAGTTTAGCACCTTCTTGAACCAATTCTTCGACTATACCAGCCCCAATACCACGATTACCACCTGTTACAATGGCAACTTTATTGCGTAATTTCAACTACCCTCACCTCACATTCTTTTACTTTTTTGCGCAAACCTTCAATGCCAATTCTCTTCCAAGGTTAAATGCTTCCTTGTTCATTACCAGATATTCTTCCTTGACTCGCCCAGCTAAAATTTCGTAAAAGACTTCTGGAACCCAGTTAAATACTTTTGAAACATAGCCTAGCATGATAATATTAGAAACTTGTCTTAAAAGATTATGGACTTGAATAAATTTATCTATGTCAATTATTTGCACATCTGATTTTTGCTTCAAGATATTAAAATATTGTTCTACATCGATCATTGTCTGCAGGCCAGACGTAACTGTTGTTGGAGTTTCAACATAACTATTTACACAACAAATACCATCTGGTTTTAATAAGTGAGCCCAGCGAATCGCTTCAATTTTTTCGAAAGCAATTATCAAGTCAGCTGTCCCTTCTCTGACGAGTGGTGATAAAATTTTTTTCCCATACCTGATATGAGTTACTACTGATCCACCACGCTGGCCGAGTCCCATAATATCTGATACTTTCAGATCATATCCCTGAGCTAAAAAATAATCTGCAAGAATATCACTAGATAATACAACACCTTGGCCACCTAAACCACAAAGAATAATATTTTTTCCATTATCGTTTTTATGCATATTCAATCGCTCCTATTTGACAGACTTGTTGACACAGACCACAACCTATGCAGCGATGGGGATTGATCAAAGCAAAGGTTTGACCATTTCCTTCTGTAAGTTCAATAGCAAGACAACCGATTTTTGCACATTTCAGGCAACCTTTACAACGATCAGTTATCTGACATGTTTTTTTTTCAGATCTACAGCTAAATACCAAACACGGTCTCCGGGCAATAATAACAGCCGGTTTATCATGCTTAAAAGTACTGGTAACACATTTTTCAAACTCTTCCAGATTGTAAGGATCAACAATTTGAATATCTGCGACACCGATTGCTTCACATATTTTTTCTATGCTCAATCGGTTAACCTCATGACCTAATCCATAGCCTGATGAAGGATTACCCTGTCCACCGGTCATAGCAACAGTGAAGTTATCCATGATTATCGTAGTTACATTACCTTTGTTATAAACAACATTAATCAGATTATTAACTCCAGTGTGCCAAAATTCACCATCACCTGTAATCGCTACAAACTTTTCGTTGTTTTTTGCTGCTTTATTGTATCCGTGTGCAATTCCGATTGAAGAACCCATACACTGAACAATATCAATCTGTCCAATATGTGGAAGAGCTCCAAGACCTGCACAGCCGATAGCACCAGAGGATTTTATCTGATTTTTGTGAAGCAGATAAAACAAAAAGAGGTGTGGGCAACCTGGACAATTTGTTGGAATTCTAAAAGGAATCACATTTTTAAAGGGAAATGCACTATCAGGTAATAAGCCTAGTATTTTTTCGGCTATGATGTCTGATGTAAAGTATAATGCGTATGGAAAACGCGGAAAAATCTCTGAACCTTTAACTGGTATTCCAAGAGCTTTGATTTCTTTTTCAAGTACTGGTTGAAATCCCTCAATGATGTAGAGTTCATCTACATAATTAGCAAGTTGTCTAATCAATTTTTCCGGCAAAGGATAAGCCATACCCACTTTTAAATAGGATGCATTCGGCATTACTTCTTTAGCATAGTAGTAGGACACCCCGCTCGCAATAATTCCTATCTTTTTACTAGCAAGGGTTAGGGTGTTTACGGAAAAATCGTTACAATCCTGTTTCAATTTATTCCAATATTGTTTAAAATTGTGCCAATATTTTACAAGATCTTTTTCTTTATAATTGCTAAACCCAAATCTAATAACATTTGTTACCATTTTTTGTGCACAATAATTGTAGCGAATATGTTCTGATTGTGTGACCGTAAGATCAGGATCAACTTTAATTACACTCTTGCTTTTGCTAGTTATCGCATTCATCCGCAAAATAACCGGTATACTGTATTTTTCACTAATTTCGTAACCAAATTTGATAAAACGCCTAGTCTCTTCACTATCGGCAGGTTCTAAAACAGGAATTTGTGCTGCAATTCCATAATTTCGACTATCTTGATAATCATCTCCAACAATCCGACCGACATCATCAGCAACCAAGACAACTATTCCACCATTTATTTTGGTACCAGAGTACTGAAGCAAAGCATCTGCTGCTACATTAAGTCCCAACGTTTTCATCACAACAAAGCTTCTTTTTCCGTTAAAGGAAGCACCGATTGCAGTTTCCATTGCAGTTTTTTCATTGGTAGACCATTCACAATAAATATCCTCGTATCTCTCAATATATTCCAACACCTGACTGCATGGAGCTCCAGGATAACCAGTGGCTACCGATATTCCACTTTCGTAAGCTCCAATCGCCGCAGCTTCATTGCCAGCTACAACCTTTTTTTCTTCCATACTTTCACCCCTATTCCCTGTTTTCACTCCGCAGAGATCTTTTGAAATTTTTATCCAAGGAGGCTATATCAGAAATTCATTCACTTAACAAAAAACTTTCGATTCTCTAAGGTAAGCATGATGTACCTTTTACTCACACACCTTAAATTTATATCCTGTGAATTTTTAACCAATTATTTACTTCTCACTATATACAAGCAACTTTTGGGTTCAAAATGTAAACCCCCCTTGAATAAAAAAAATAATTTTTTTCTATCTCGAATAAGAAATCTGATAAAATCTAGATTCTAAGCTTCTTTATTTTGAAAAAAATTCTTAATTTCTGATAGATCTTCCTTAATCTCTTCTAGCAGATTTAGTTTTTCAATTAAATTAGATATAATATTTTCATACTAAAGCTCTCTTTACCCTTGGTTGAGCATTAACTCTATCATCTTTTCTTTCAATTGATTCGCATCTATCCTCTATAAAAACTCTTCTTAAGTTATCTAAAGCTCTATTTTTAGTTCTATTAACAGCTTGTCTACTAATTCCTAGTATTTTGGCTATATCTTTTTCTGAAAAGTCTTGTATAAACTCCAAAATAATAACATCCTGTTGCCGTTTCACTAAGGATTGAATCAATATAGATATCAAAGCAATATTCTCTATATCCCCTATGGTTTGATCTGATATTATCTCATAGTTTATTTCCACGAACTCCTTAAACTTACTTTTATGTTTCTTAAACAAATTTAAAGTTCTTTTCTTTAAATGCATGTGTATATATTTAGCAATTTGCTTATGCGTTGAATACTTAAATATTTTCATATCAATGGTTTTTATTAGTATTAAAAGCTCAATGATTAAATCGATTTCTGCTTCTTCATAGTGTAAACACTTGCTTAGTTTTTTCAAGGTAGCATCAAAATCTTTTATTATTTCATAGGTAGCATCCTTATCATTTTCCTTTGCTCTTTTTAATAGATCGTATAATTCCATATAAATCCCCCTTTTGTTAAAAAATTATTAATATATACTATCCCAAGCAACCTTATGGTGGAATTTGTAAACGTCTGTAATTCGTCTTTTTTTGACGAATTTTGCTAACGTTGTTGAAAACTGGTGTATAGGAGAGAAATTTTTTTAAAAAGTTAGATTTTGTAGAATGCACCTTCCCTTACATCATGAAGCACTGCACATATTTTCTCAATTTCATTATAATCTCCCTTCAATTTTGTAAATTGTATATATATAATTGGTGATATCTAATTAATAAATTGACATTATAATATACATAAAGATGTAGTATTTTACCACATTTTCATTAAACTAATTATCTTAATATTATATATAGTTATTTATCGTATTTTATGGATATATATAAAAAAAAACGGTCAAGGAGACATCGAATCACCTCAACCAGTATCTCAATCCTTTATTCAATTTGACGTTCTATCTCTGTCTCATCAAATAACATTACATTATCTATTATAGAAAGATGGCTTTCTTCTAATATAATATTGTGGAACTTCACCGTTGTTTTCCGTTCTCTTCTTCGAAAGAAAATCTACCGTGTAAATCTTTTGAAACAGGGCATCTCCTCTTCTTTCTAGTTCCAATTGCTATTCGATTTGCAATCTAAAACTTATTTACTGGTAAAAAACCACTCATCGGCTTACTTCTTTTTTATTTATCCTTCTTAGTCCTACCAAAAATATCTAAATATAAAAAAAAGAGGCCGGGCATATTTACCCAAACCTCTTCACGTTACTTTCGCTTCTTATTTTCTACTGATTTCTGTTGTACTATTTCCTGTTCAGGGGTAATTACTGATATAATCAAATGCCTGTACCCTTCTTCTACTAAAACCTTTTGTCCTATCCTAAAACCCAACTTCCCCAACCACTTGCTATTTAGAGGGAGATATTCTCCCTCTATTATTTTACTATTTTATCGACATTTCCCATATACTTTCTTAATGCTTCTGGAATTACTACAGCTCCGTCCTCCTGTTGAAAGTTCTCTAAAATAGCTGCTAAAGCTCTTCCTACCGCTAAACCAGAGCCATTTAGTGTATGAAGAAATTCTACCTTTTTTGTTTCCTTAGTTCTATACCTTATATTCGCTCTCCTAGCCTGAAAATCTTCGAAGTTACTGCAGGAAGAAATTTCTACATACTTATTGTAGCTAGGCATCCAAACTTCAATATCATATTTAAAAGCAGCAGTAAAACCTAGATCACCAGTACAAATTTTTACAATTCTATAGGGGATCTCTAATAATTGCAATACTTTTTCTGCATTATTTGTTAGTTTTTCCAATTCCTCATAGGATTCTTCAGGTTTTATGAATTTTACTAGCTCCACCTTGTTAAACTGATGCTGTCTAATAAGACCTCTTGTATCTCTACCAGCAGATCCTGCCTCAGAACGGAAACAAGGAGTATAGGATACATAATAAATCGGTAAATTTTCTTCATTTAAAATTTCATCTCTATGTATGTTAGTAACTGGTACCTCTGCAGTAGGGATTAAAAAATAATCTTTTTGGGGTATTTTAAAAACGTCTTCTTCAAATTTTGGTAATTGTCCTGTTGCAGTTAAACTGTCTCTATTTACCATAAAAGGAGGTATTACTTCTGTATATCCATGTTCTTCTATATGTAAGTCCAGCATAAAGTTAATTAGAGCCCTTTCTAATCTTGCTCCTAGTCCTTTATATAAGGTAAATCTTGAGCCTGTTATTTTAGACGCAGCTTCAAAATCCAAAATGTGTAAATCTATTCCTAAATCCCAGTGAGCTTTTATTTCAAACTCAAATTTTCTTGGTTCTCCCCATTTCCTTACCTCTACATTGTCGTCATCGGTTTCTCCTTGAGGCACATCAGGATGAGGAACATTTGGTATCCTTAGAAGTAGGTACTGCATTTTATCCTCTACTTCTTTTACCTCATTATCTAAATCTTTAATAGTATTAGATAAATCCTTCATTTGATTCATAATTTCTGTTGTATCTTTACCTTCTTTTTTTAGCTTAGGAATTTCTTTAGAAACAGTTTTTTGCTGATTCTTCATTTGTTCTACTTGTTGTAAGATTTCCCTTCTCTTCTCATCTAATTCCACCACTTCATCTAAATCAAATCCCTTTTCACCTCTTCGAGCCATAGCAGCCTTTATATTATCCAAATCCATTCTAATCCTTTTAATATCCAGCATTTATTTTAACCTCCTTTATATAAAATTGAAATCAAAAAAAGCCCTCACCCCTGTAAAGGGACGAAAGCTTTTATTCCGCGTTGCCACCCTAGTTGATTAGTATCTACTAACCCTCTCTCAAGCATTTAACGGTTGCAAACCGATAGTACCTACTATTCTTCAGTACATGGCTCTAAGATGGATTCAACAGTCGACTTTATCGGTTTACACCCACCACCGATTCTCTGAAAAAGCTACCTGTTTACTATTTCTTTTCCTTGCCTTTATTAGTATTCATATTTTGAAATTAGTTTATCATAGTTTTTAACTGTTTTCAATGGTTTTTGTTATGATAACATTTATATTATGCTATTATTCCTTGATGATAAATATCTATTCATTCTTTGTTTCTATTTTTCTTTACTTAAAAAGTCAATGGCATACTGTGCATAAAGAGCAGCTCCTATTTCTAATGCATCTTCATCAATATTAAATCTTCCATGATGATGAGGATAATTAGCTGCTTTTTCTTCATTCCTAGCACCAACAAAAGCTATAATTCCAGGGGTCTTTTCCAAATACATTGCAAAATCTTCTCCACCTGTGACTTTTTCCATCTTTTCAATAGCTTCTTTTCCAAACAATTTCTCAACTGATTTGCAAGCTATTTCAGAACATTCCTTATCGTTGATGACAGGAGGTGTACCAAAAGTGTACTCTAATGAACCTTCAGCACGATAACTTTTAGCTGTATTGACGATAATTCTTTCTAAGATGCTGGAGAACTTTTCTCTTAATTCAAGATTAAAACACCTTGTGGTTCCTTCTAAAATAGCTTCGTTTGAAATTACATTAAATCTTGTACCTGAATGGAAGCTGCCTACACTTACTACAGCTGACTCTAAAGGACTAATTTCTCTACTAACAACCGATTGTAAATCCATGACAATAGCAGAAGCTGCTACAACAGCATCTATTCCTTGATGTGGTAAAGACCCATGACCTCCTAATCCCTTGACATAGATTTTAAATAAATCTGCTGATGCCATTCTGGGTCCTTCTTCTATAGAGATTTTTCCCACTTCTACATCACTCCAAAGATGGATACCAAATACACTATCTACTCCCTCCATGACACCTTCTTCTATCATCTTTCTTGCTCCTTGAGCCAGTTCTTCTGCTGGTTGAAAGAATAGTTTTATACTCCCTTCAATATCTTTCTTCATATCTTTTAAAATTTTTGCCGCTGTTAATAGCATGGCAGTATGCCCATCATGACCACAAGCATGCATAATACCTTCATTTGTTGACTTATAGGAAACTTCATTATATTCCTCTACTTGAAGAGCATCCATATCCGCCCTAAGTGCTACAGTTTTTCCTTTGTTTTCTCCCTCTATAGTTGCAACAACTCCTGTTCTAGCCACTACATCAAAAGGTATCTCCATTTTCTTTAGTTCTTCTTGTATTCTTTTAGAAGTCCTTATCTCCTCCCAACTTGCCTCGGGATACATATGAAATTCTCTTCTCATATCTATCGCATATTCTTTATATTTTTTTGCTAAATCTTTAATCTTCATTTTTTACTACCTCCGCAACATCTAATATTGTATGATAAACTAACTCTATACCCTTTTGTAAATCTTTATATCCTGTCCATTCTTCAGGACAATGACTTCTTCCATCTTTGCTAGGAACAAAAACTAATCCTACTTTTGTAATTTCAGCCATCATCATGGCATCATGTCCTGCTCCGCTTAACATATCTACTTTGGAAAACCCTAATTTTTTACAGTTTTTATTGAATTTCTTAATAATATCTTCATCTAATTTTACTGGAGATACTCTGAGTTTTTCTGCATTTGTATAACAAATCCTTTTCTCTTTAGCTTCTTTTTTTAGAGCATCAATGATATCTTTGATTACCTGATCTATGGAATTTTCATCTTTTGAACGAATATCTATTGTGAACTTTACTTCCCCTGGTACAATATTGGTAGCCCCTGGCAAAACCTCTAAAACCCCTACCGTAGCTACGGTGCCTTTTTCTGCTTTTTTAGCTATATTACTGATTTGGCTAATAACAGTAGCTGCAGCATCTAAGGCATCTCTTCTCATGTTCATTGGAGTAGTTCCTGCATGATCTGGTCTTCCCTTTATAATAACTTCTAAATGTCGTATACCTACAATACATTCAACAATTCCAACATCCTTCACATTGTGTTCTAATACGGGTCCCTGTTCAATGTGTAATTCAAAAAAGGCTTTTGTTCTCTCTGGTTTTCTAATGGCTTCTTGAATTTTATCAGGATCAAAACCAAAATTCTTCATAGCTTCAGCAATCGAAATTCCTTCAACATCTTTATGTTGATCTAATTCATTCCTTGTAAGCTTTCCCACCATTCCTCTACTGCCAAACAATCCAATCCCAAACCTTCCACCTTCTTCTTCAATTAAAGCAAGAAACTCAATAGGATACTTTACTTGTACATTGTTATCCTTCATAGTTCTAGCAATTTCTAGTGCCATTGAAACTCCTGCTGGTCCGTCAAAATTTCCTCCATTTTTAACAGAATCATAATGGGAGCCTACCATAATAATGGAAGCATCTTTATCTTTTCCTTCTAATCTTCCTACAACAGTTCCAACAGCATCCTCATATACATATAGACCAGCTTTTCTCATTTCCTCTTTAATATATTCCCGTGCCAATCTATCTTCTTTTGTAAAGGAAAACCTTGTTAAACCACAGTCAGGTGTTGCATTAAATTTAGATAAGTTTTCTATATCTTTTTGTATTCTTTTTAAGTTGGTCTTCATTATGCTCCCCCTAATGTATGTAATTTTTTATATTGACTAAAGAAAATTAATAAATATTCCCGCTACCAAAACAGATACAATTGTAACGGTGGTAAATCCACCCACTAGCATTTTAGGAAGCATTTCATCCATTAAATAATCAAATTCTTCAGGTGTTTCAGCTAAAGCCTTTGAAGCTTCTTCTGTTAACACATAGTTTGGAGGAAATCCATATAATGCTGTTAAGGCAACCGCAAATGCCATTTCCTTGGAAAAACCTAATTTTTTCCCCACCAATGTAGACATCACCCCCATACCAGAAACCCCTAAAATAATAATACATCCTAAAGGAACAACAATTTCACTCAACATTTTTGGTGTAGCTTGAGCTAATTGGGCAAATATATAGGCCATTAATCCTGTCATTAGCCATCCAAAGGAACCCGATAGATTTAGTGGTTTTCTCTCTAGGAAGCCTATCTCTGAAGCAATAACACCAAAGATTAAACAGACCACATATTTTGATACAACTTCATTGGTAATATTAGCAAAACCCACTGCCATCCAAGCCACAATACCTAATTTTGCAAGATACATATAAGTTGTTCTATATTTTTCTGGTGTTTCAGGAAATATTCTAAATTTACTTTTAGAAACCTCAACGGTTGCAGCCATTTCTGCTTTTGCTTTATCTTTGATCTTTACTTTTCCACCTCTATACAATCCTATCAACCGTCTTCCTTCTTTTTTTAAACAGTGGGCTGTGATAGGATATCCAACAAACCCCTGCATAACATACATAACAATAGCTAATACCGCTAATTCCTGTAATCCTTTTGCTGCCGCTGCATCCGACATAATAATAGCTGCTACAATTCCTCCTGTAAGAGGTGGTGTAGCAATCATTACGGTTTCCCATCCAAATAATAATCTTCCTACTGTTAAAGTAGCTATACAGATACCAAGGATTCCTGCTAAAGCTATGGTAATCGTCTTCCATTGAGCCAGAAGCTCATTAATACTCATCATGGTTCCCATATGGGTAATCAATAAATACATTGCCAATAGAGCAAAGGGCATCCCTAAACTAGAAATATTGATTAAGTCCTTAGGAAAAATTGTCCAAAATCCAATTAAAAATATCACTGCTGATACAAACACTGATGGTATAAATGCCTTTGTTCTAGTAGAGATCACATCTCCAATAACTAATACTACCAATACAATACAGAAAGCTGTAATAGTACTCATTCTCATTCCTCCTCATTTTCATAACATTAAATAGCATTCATTTTTAATAATTAAATGTTTTAAAAACTTTTTTAATATTAAGCAATTTCTATACCAGTTTTCAATTCATAAAACAATTTTATTAAAACCTTGATAAACCTCATAAAAAGACTCCCCAAAATAAACTCAAAATTTTTTAGAACCTATTTTTCAAAAAAGCGATGATACATATCATCACTTTTTGATATATATCATCGCTTCTGTTCTTTTATGATTTTGAGTTTTTTTGCAACTGTTGATTGATCAACTTCTAATATTTCAGAAATTTTTCTAGTCGTTTTATATTTTTTAAAGGCTTTTAATAATAACTGCCGTTCCACTTCTTTTGTAGCTTCTTTCAAGGGTATAATTCCTCTTACCTCTATATTTGGTTCCTCTTTGATATTGAATAAATTATGATATATGTACTCGCTTTCTATATAATCTTTATCACAAGTAATCACCAATCTCTCTATTGCATTTTCTAACTCCCTTATATTACCCTGCCAAAAATGACTTGTCAAAGTATTATGAGACTCTAATGTCAACTTTTTATTAGTACAATATTTTTCATTATATTTTTTTAAGAAAAAATGAGTTAGTATAGGAATATCCTCTACCCGTTCTCTTAATGGAGGGATATAAACAGGTAGTACGTTTAATCTATAGTATAGATCTTCTCTAAATTTCCCTTCCTTTACCATTTGTCTAAGGTCTTTATTGGTAGCTACCAATATTCTTATATCAATATTAATAGGTGTAGACCCTCCAACCTTATAGATTTCTTGTTCTTCTAAAGCATGCAGTAGCTTTACTTGGAGATGAAGCGGAATTTCTGCTATCTCATCTAAAAATAAAGTTCCTTTGTTGGCTATCTCAAAAAATCCTTTCTTCCCCTCCCTCAATGCTCCTGTAAACGCTCCCTCACTATAACCAAAAAGTTCTGATTCCAATAAACTTTCAGTAATAGCTCCACAGTTTACTTGAATAAAGGGCTTTTCTCGACGATGACTCATCTTGTGAATCGTTTTAGCTATTAAACTTTTTCCCACACCTGTTTCTCCTTGCAATAAAACAGTTGCATCTACAGTTGATACCTGCTTTATTAGGTTCAAAACCTTCTTCATTATAGGATTTTCTCCTATAATAAAATTTTCTTGTAATTCCTGCTTTCTATGAAGTTCTTCTCTATACCAATCCAATAACTCTTCTGTTTCTTTCAGCCTATGGTTTAATTTTTCTACCTCTGTAATATCTCTAGAAATATTGATGGCTTTTTTTAAGTTTCCAACCTCGTCAAACATAGGTATTCCTGTCACCATAAATATTTTTCCAGTACGTGTTCTTTGTATACTAAATTCTTTTTGTTTGCTTTCTATTACAACCACTGTCATAGATTTATCAATAATTCCTTTTTTTTCTAACAAATAAGCACTTTGACCAAGAATTTCATCATCAGAAACTCCAAAATTTTCTTCTGCCCCTTTACTGATCCGTAAAAAAACTCCCTTATCATCAGCAATACTGATAAAATCAACAGTGCTATCTAATATTAGTTTTGACTCCTCATATATTTCTTTATATTGCTTTAATTCCTGCAATAAGAAATCCTTTTCTTTTTCCTCCATACTATTCACCTCTCACCATAATAAAAGAGACTAGGTTTTTTATTATTTCTATGATATCATAATTTTTCAATTTCTTAAGTATAAAAAGTTTTTGTTAAAGGCAATACTTTATTTAGGTACAGTTTGGTGCTACTACCTGTGGAATAAAATTTTAAGGGGGTTAATAAAATGAAAAGTACCAATGAGATAGATATTATTGCTCAAATAAGTGATATGAAAAATATTGATTATAGAAACACCTTAGCTATTGCTACCTTAATCGAACTACTCATCGAAAAGCGAGTTATTACTCGTCATGAATTTGCTAGAAAAGCTAATGGATTAGATAATATGTCTTTAGAAGAATTAAAGCAGTTAAGAACTCGTTTTTAAGCTAAAAAAAGTTCTTGATTTAAATAAAGCACCCTTTGAAAAATTTTTCAGAGGGTGCCTATTTGTGTTTTTAATTTCTGGTTTCAACGTCTAACTGTTTCAAAATTTCCTCTAATTCCTTAATATACCTCCCATATTCTGCCCAATCTCCCTCTTGAGAAGAACGGTTAGCATTTTCAAACACTTCATTTGCTCTTCTAATAAGATTTTCAACACCCTCTACCTTTTCTTCTTCGGGGGCCTGTGGCGTTTCTGGTCTTTCTTCCCTCTCCTCACCTTCCTCAGCAGGAGCTGTTGGTGTAGTTTTACCAAAAATCTTCTCCAAAGCTAAATCTAAGGTTGTTTCCATAACAATTTGATCTCGATAAGCAACGATAACCATTTTAACTTCTGGTAAGCTGTTTTGTGTAGAAGATCGAATGTATAGTGGTTCAACATACAGTATTGAATTTTCTATAGGAATCACTAAAAGATTTCCTCTAATAACAGAGGATCCCCCATCTCCCCACAGGGTTAAGTTTTGGGAAATTTGTGAATCTCCATCAATTCTGTTCTCAATCTGCATTGGACCGTAAATATTTCTATCCTTTGGTAGCTGATAAAGGATTAATTGGCCATAATGCTCACCATCATTTCTAGCCTTCAATATGGCTGTCATATTAGGGAGTGTACTTGGAGTATAGGGTACGGATAGAACAAATTCTTCCTTCTCTTCCCCTGGTAGTTTCATAATCATATATTGAGATTCAATATTTTGTTGACTAACGTCATATCTTTCCTGAGCAAGATTCCAAACATCCTCTCTTGAATAGAAAATAGATGGATTCGTAATATGATAAAGTTCATAGACCTCTGATTGAATATCAAATAATACTTGCGGATAGCGAACATGACTTCTAAGACCTTCTGGCATTTCTTCTAAATCTTTAAATAGCTCAGGAAAAATATTTTTATAGGTTTGAATAACAGGGTCGTTATTATCTGAGATATAATAGCTAACATCACCATTATAAGCATCGATTACTACCTTTACTGAGTTTCTAATATAGTTATTTCTTCCTGCCATATAAGGGGTAGAATAGGGATAATTACCAGTGATGGTATAACCATCGATCATCCAATAAAGACGTCCTTCTTCAATGACAATATAAGGATCTTCATCATAAGAAATAAAAGGAGCTATTTTATTAACACGATCCACCACATTTCTATGGAGGACAATTTTACTATCGGAGGTGATACTATTGGAAATCAATATTTTTAAACTCCCTTGACGAAGGGTATACAATAATCGATTGAAGCCCTTTAAAGGAATACCCGCTGTTCCCTCATAAATAGTTTCCGCATTGGCATCCCCCCCTAAAGGATAATCAAATTCTTTCTCTTTCGTATTTACAACAATATATTCGTCTGTTAATTCACCAAAATAAATCTCAGGTCTTTCAATATTTATATCAACACTACTTATAGGAGGAATGTTTCTAATTAAAAGCTCCGGTTGTCCCTCGCTGGTTACCGCATTGACTGGCGACAAAGCAACACCATAACCATGAGTATATTTTAAATGCTGATTAATCCATGTTTTAGCATTTTCATTTAATTTGTTTTGATCTAACTCCCGAGGAGCTAAGAAAACCTGTTTATACTCTCCATTAATCTTATATCGGTCAATATCTACATCTACAAAGCGATAGTAGGGTCTTATGGCTTGTAGTTGGTTATAGGATTCTATTGTTGGTCTATAATCGTTAATTCGAATGTTTTTAATAGTTTCTTTATTATTTTCTAAATCTTCTACTGTTAACGTATTGCTTACATCAAACTCTTTAACAGTAACATCCTTTAATCCATAGGCACTTCTTGTATATTTAATATTATTTTCAATATAAGGAGTTTCCTTAGCCATAACATTAGGATCTACCACTAGCTTTTCTACCCCTAGAACAGCCATATTTCCTAATAAAGTAATCAAAATAAGACTAGCTGGTACCAACAAAGCTTTTTTCCATTCTTTTTTAGAGTATCCATATAATAAAGCTGCAGCTGATAATAGAGCAATTACCATTTGTACTCTATATAAAATCAAACTTACATGAATATCTGTGTATCCTGCCCCATAAACAGCACCAGTAGAAGAATATAATAAATGATAAGCTCCTAAATAGAAGTTTGCTGCCATAATAATAAAGAAAATCATCCCAATAATAGTTAATTGCCTCATTCCTAATTGGGTAAAATTCTTTAAAAAGTTTTTGTTCCACTTTGCCTCTTGTTCTGATTGATAATAGGTTGGCTGTTTTATTGTAAACATTGCTATATAAAAAACAAAGGTAACTACTACTAAAGCCACTAATAAACCAACTAATGTGCTTAGCAGCTGTTCTATTACTGGTAGTTGAAAAATATAAAAAGATAGGTCTTTGTTAAATATAGGATCTGCTAAATCAAAACCTTCTGCATGAAAAAAGGTTAACAGATTGAACCATAGCTTCCCTGCTATTGAAGAAGCTGTAATAAAACCTAAAAATATAGAGGGTAATATCAATATTTTATTTATTGTTTTTTCACTTGTTCCTATATCATAAACCTGTGTCTTCTTGTAATAATCTTTTTTTAATATAATCAAATAAATATAATAAAATACAGTAGAAACAATAAAAATAGGTATACCTAGTTTTAATTGTGTTTTTAGCTTTGTTAAAAATACCTGTCCATAGCCTAACTCAGAAAACCATTGATAATCAGCTACAAAATTTAAAGTCTGCCTAAAAAAAACAATGAAAATAAAAAAAGCTATAGCTAGGAAAGCCCCTAATAGCTTTTTACGATTTTTCAAATCCTCCACTCTCCTTTATAGTAACTAACAAATTTAACTTAGTCATAATAAAAACTTCCTATAGTATAATATATTTTCATTATACTATAGGAAGCTTTTATTTTCAAACTATTGATTTAATTTCATGTCCCCTAGCTTAATCCACCCTTTTTTTCTCATATATTCAGCAATAATAAAAGTAAGAATAGCTGGCAAAACAAAGTGTAAAAAGATTACTTTTATCAGTACTACAGTGGAAGAATTTCCATTTTCTGTAACCATTTTGGCAAAGGTTCCAAACTGACCTACCAAACCACTGGTGCCCATTCCTGCTCCTATACTATTGTTTTCCATATAAAATACATAGGTAGCTAAGGGTCCTAAAATAGCACTTGCTAGTGTTGGTGGAATCCATATGAGGGGATTTTTAATGATATTAGGTACTTGTAGCATGCTGGTCCCTAATCCTTGAGCAATTAAACCTCCAAAACCATTTTCTCTATAGCTGGCTATACCAAATCCTATCATTTGGGTAGCACATCCTACAACTGCAGCTCCTGCTGCTAATCCATTCAAGCCTAATGATATGGCTAATGCAGCACTGCTTATAGGTAGCGTTAAAATCATACCCATTAAGGCTGCTACTAAAATACCCATAGGAATTGGATGAATGACAGTAAGACTATTAATGATTTCTCCCAATCCAGTCATCATAGCTGCAACAGCAGGTCCTATAAAATTTCCGGCTAATCCTCCTGTTATAATGGTAAGAGCAGGAATTAATACGATGTCTACCTTTGTTTTACCTGCTATTCGTTTTGCTATTTCTGCCCCGATCAAAGCTGCTACAAAAGCTCCTACCGGTTCTCCCACCTTTATGCTATAGATTCCTGCCTCTGTTAAAAATATAGTGTTAGCTCCAATAGCCCCAGTGGCGATAGAGGCAAATATGCCTAATGAAGGAGCTCCCACTGCAAAAGCCACTCCAGCGCCAATAGCTGGTCCCATTAAAAACTGAGCTATTTGTCCAAAGGAGGCCAATAATGGAATGTTTACTTGTTCTCCTATTTGCTTCAATATAAGCCCAATAATTAGTGAAGAAAACAATCCCAAAGCCATACCATTTAATGCTTTGGTAAAGTAGTCTCTAATAGATACTTTAGTATTATTAATTTCCATCAAAATTCCCTCTCTTTATCATCAATGATATTCATACTAATATCTAATGCCTTTACTGAATGGGTTAACTCTCCTACAGAAATCACATCAACCCCTATTTTTGCAATTTCTAATAATCTTTCTTCTATAACATTCCCAGAAGCCTCTAAAATTGCTTTTTTCTTAGTAATTGCTACAGCTTCTTTCATAGTTTCCACACTCATATTATCCAGCATAATAATATCAGCCTTTGCTTCGAGAGCTTCCCTTAATTGATCTATTGTCTCCACCTCTACTTCTATCTTTGCAGTATGAGGAATATTTTCTCTGCATTTTTCTATTGCCTTCTTAATACTTCTAACTGCTTTAATGTGGTTATCTTTAATCAATACTGCATCCGATAGATTAAAGCGATGATTATGACAACCTCCCATTCTTACAGCATATTTTTCTAAGACTCTAAGCCCTGGAGTAGTTTTCCTAGTATCTACCACTCGAACAGGGTATCCTTTTATTATATCATTATAGCTTTTAGCTTTAGTAGCAATTCCTGACATTCTTTGTATTAAATTTAAAGCTAATCTTTCTCCCGTTAGTAGATTTTTTGTTTTCCCTTTTAATTCTAGAATTGATTCTCCTTTAGTTACTAAGTCTCCATCTTTTTTGAAGGCTGTGAAGTGTATGCTTTCATCTATTAATTTAAATACCATTTCCACCACTTTTATACCTGCAACAACACCTTCTTCTTTTGCCTTCATGACAGCCTGCGCTTTATTGTTTTCATTAAATAAGATATCTGTGGTAATATCTGTATAATTAATATCCTCTATTAATGCATTTTTTATAATCTTTTCTACTAAGAATCTGTTATACAAGCAATTCCCTCCCTATAATTCATTAACCAACTAGATAATGAGAGCCAATGCTCTTTTTTCTCTTTAATGCAGCTTTAATAATTAACATTGCTACCGTTACCATATTATTAAGTTCATAATAGTCCATATTATCTTCTCTATATTTCATTAATTGATCCTTTATCTCTTTGATTGCCTCTAAAGCATTTTCCAGTTCTGCTTTACTTCTTACAATACAAACCTGCTGTTGCATTATGTTTTTTAAATCCTTTCTAAGAAAATGTATTTCTATAGGAGTTTCTTTTTGATCTATAGGTTTTTTAGGATTATTGTAGTGAGAGAAAACGCTATCTTCTTTTTTATAATTAGGAATGAATTGATTAATAGCATTGGCAACTCTATTGCCAAAAACAATTCCTTCTAATAAAGAGTTGCTAGCCAAACGGTTACTGCCATGAATTCCAGTACAGGCACATTCTCCACAGGCATATAATCCTTCTATATTGGTTTTTCCTTCTTTATTTGTCAATATACCTCCCATAACATAATGCTCTACCGGTGCTATAGGGATATAATTCTTTGTCATATCTACTCCTTTTGATAAACAGTAATTATAAATGGTAGGAAATCTATTTTTAATAAAATCTGAAGATTTATGAGTAATATCTAAATATACAAAAGGCTTATGGTTCTTTTTCATTTCTGTAAAAATACTTCTTGCTACAATATCCCTTGGAGCTAAATCCTGCATTTCATGGTATTTTTCCATAAAAGCTTCACCATTATGATTTCTAAGGATTCCCCCTTCCCCCCTCACTGCTTCAGAAATTAGAAAACACTGCCCTCCTTCAGCACTATAGAAGGCAGTAGGATGAAATTGTATAAATTCCATATCTCCAATTTCAGCAGATGCTCTATAGGCCATAGCTATTCCATCCCCTGTTGCTATTGTATCATTTGTTGTATTTTTGTATATTTGTCCAATACCACCAGTAGCAATAACTACCGCCTTTCCTTTATAAAAAAGCTTTTCTCCTTCTTTGTTGATTACTACAATTCCCTTTGCTGTGTTACCCTCTGTTAAGATGTCTAAAACAAAAATATCTTCATCTATTTCTATATTCCTTCTTTCTCTAACCTGTTGACTTAATATCTTTACAATTTCTTTACCAGTAGCATCCTTCACATGAAGAATACTATTTTGACTATGCCCACCCTCTCTCGCCAGCTTTAAATTACCTTTTTCATCTTTATCAAAATTCACCCCAAAAAACATCAGTTTATGGATATTTTCAGTAGATTCATCTACTAATATCTTTAAAGTCTCCAAATTATTACAATAACCCCCAGCCTTTAGAGTATCTTGAAAATGGATTTCTTTATCTATTGAAACTGCTATACCTCCTTGGGCCATTTGACTATTGTTTTTTTCTAAGGTAGCTTTACTTATTAGGGTTACCTTATATTTTGGATTAATATTTAATGCAGTAAATAAACCTGCAATCCCAGTACCCACAATAACGATATCACTATTTACTTTTTTTAATACCTCCATATTAAAATCAGTAACATATCTATGATTCATTATTTTTACTCTCCTTAGCTGATTTCCAGCATTCTTTTTAATGAATTTAATGCTCTTAATCTAACCTCTTCCTCTACAAGGATTTCCTTCTCTTCGTTCAACAAAGCTAAATAGATATCTCTTAGAGTTGTCTTTTTCATATTGAAGCAAACAAGGGCTGGTGATAGTAAATAGAATTTCTTATGGGGATTATTCTTTCTCAGTTTGTGTAAAACTCCCATCTCCGTACCTATAACAAAGGTTTTTCCATCACTTTCAGTGGCATATTTTATAATTTCCGATGTACTTCCTATAAAATCAGCCTTCTCCACTATCTCAGGAGCGCATTCTGGATGTACTAATATAGAAGCCTCTGGATGTTGTTGTCTAACAGCATCTATCTCTGTAGTCTTTACACGATGATGGGTAATACAAAAACCTTGCCAGGAAATCACTTGTTTTTCTGGTAGTTGTCTGTCAATATAGTCCCCTAAATTCTTATCAGGAATAAATAGCACTTTATCTGAATGAACACTTTTAACAACCTTTAGGGCGTTGGAGGAGGTACAACAAATATCACTTTCAGCCTTTACTTCTGCCGAGGAATTAACATAGCATACCACTGGAACATTTGGGTTCTCCTCCTTAAATTTTCTTAACTTTTCTACATCAATCATATCTGCCATAGGGCATCCAGCATCATAAACCGGCAACAGTACCTTTCTATCTGGAGATAGTATCTTTACACTCTCCGCCATGAAGTGTACCCCACTCAAGACAATTATATCTGCATTGGTTTTGGCAGCCTCTTGACTTAGTTTTAAAGAATCCCCTACAACATCAGCGATATCTTGTATTTCTGGTACTTGATAGTTATGAGCTAATATAACAGCTTTTTTTTCTCTTCTCAATTGATTTATTTCCTGTATCATTTCTTGATCTGTCATTGTATTTTTTGTCATAGTATCTACCCTTTCTAATAATAATGAATATATAATAGTAAAATACACATTCTTATAGTTTCTTACTATTATTCCAAATAGCAATTTAATCTTTGTGTTTTTACACTTGTCTTGTCACCTGTTGTAAAAAAATATATCATATTTTTACTCATTTATCAAGTAACCTTTTGCTAAAAGAGCTTCTTTCATCTTTTCAAAACTTTTCTCATCTGGTACATCTAAGGTATGAATATGGATTCCCTCGGTTAAAGAGGATAAGGGTTCTGCTTTTTCTTTTTTAATTTTTTCTATAAATTCTTCTAATTCTCTTTTATATCCTATGTCCAATATACCTTTAATTTCTCCATAGATGGGATGTTCTACAATTACGTCAAGAACTCTAGCACCATAATCTATCATAATTTGTAATTCTTCCTTCATGTCTTCGTAGCTAGTATGTTTTGAAACAACGGTTTTTGTTAGTTTTCTATTATCATTTTTAATCATTACATATCCTTGGGGTGTAGCAATTACATCTACACCTTGAGCCCTTAATAAAGCGATGTCCTGTACAATTACTTGTCTAGATACATCAAAAATCTTTGCTAACTCTGTTCCTTTAATAGGTTTGTTTTCTTGTTTTAGTTTAACTATAATAACTTCTCTTCTTTTTTTGCTGTTCATCTATTTCACCTCTCTATATTATTGATTATTAGTACCATTCTAACATAGTTCTTTTTCACGTGGAACAAAAACTAAAAAAAGCTCTACATGTTTTTGTAGAACTTTTTTCATTCACGTCGCAACGACCTACTCTCCCAGGCAGCTTCCCGCCAAGTACCATCAGCGGTTAGGTAGACAGCCAAAAGTTTGCTTTGTAACTTTTGTGCTGGTCACCTAGTTAAAAACCTAGATCTTTCTATTGTAATAGTATCTATCTTATCTCTCATGCAGTTCACCAGTCAAAACATCTATCTATAGTGGTTTTTAACTTCCTTAATTTATTTAAGCCCTTTCAGCGCAAAACGAAAACTAAAAAAAGCTCTACATGTTTTTGTAGAACTTTTTTCATTCACGTCGCAACGACCTACTCTCCCAGGCAGCTTCCCGCCAAGTACCATCAGCGCTGAAGGGCTTAACTTCTGTGTTCGGTATGGGAACAGGTGTGACC
>NZ_FZOJ01000008.1 GCF_900188145.1 Anaerovirgula multivorans
AGTACGCAGTTTTTGAACACACAACAAAAGCTTGAATCCTAGTATTTACAATAGGTTTCAAGCTTTTTATCCTTTTCAACTGTCAAAGACGGGATTATATACTAAAGTTTGGAAAAAAACACCTTTTATTTATTTGTGCGATCAAGATAGCCCTGTAAAATATGTATCGCTGCTAGCTTGTCAATAACTGTTTTTCTTTTTTTTCTGCTGACATCAGCTTCGATTAATGTTCTTTCTGCTGCAACAGTTGTTAATCTTTCATCCCAAAAAACAGTTTCTAGATTTGTACGTCTTTTTAATTTTTCTGTAAATTCTATTACCTTTTCACTTTGAGGTCCTAAAGACCCATTCATATTTTTAGGTAATCCTATAACAATTTTTTTAACATCATGCTCTTGAATAATTACTTCTATTCTTTGTAAATCACTTTTAATATTTGTCCTATGGATTGTTTCTAGACCCTGGGCTGTCCATCCCATTAAATCACTTAATGCAACCCCTATTCTTTTATCTCCCACGTCTAAGCCCATAATTCTCATCATCACTTATTCCTCCTATATTACTTTAATACAAAAATGGGGACAGCTTTTTGAACAATAGCCACAGAGTACACATTTTTCTGGATCTACTATTACTTTGTCCTGAATAATCTTTAATGCATTGTGCCTACAAGTTTTTATACAGTTGCCACAGCCTTCACACCAAAAATCTATTTTCAATTTTCTATTTTTTCTTTTTATGCTGTCCAACAACGCTTGATTTAGTTCTTTGCCTTCAAAACTTTCTATATTAACATCAATTTCTTCTGTAGTTTGCATTCCTACTGCTATAGAATCTAAGCAGGATAAGTTTAAGACAAAATGAAAGCAATCTTGAAAATCCTTTAGAAGATTTCCTCCACCTAAGGGTTTCATACCATAAATACCTTTCCCTAATTTATGAGCTTCTGTCAAAGACTTTAACATTTCTTCTATAGACCCATCTTGTATGCCTAAGCCCAGCTTATTTACAATTGGGTGAAGTATTTCTATTTCATTCATAGATAAAGAGGCCTTTACTGCACTAATGGTATGGGTAGAAATACCTACTGCACCAATATAACCTTTTTCCTTCATCCTAATGAAATACTCTAACGCTTCATAATGTCCTCTTATAGTATGCTGGCTTTCTTGCTCATGTAATAAAAAGATATCAATGTAGTCTGTGTTCATTTCTAATAGCGCTTTTTTTAGGCTTTCTTCAGCGGTTATTTTAGAATAGGCATAGGACTTTGTTGCAACGACAACCTGATCTCTTTGCCAATGACTTAATCCATGCTTAATATGTGGATATGTTTCATATAGCTCTGCTGTATCAATAAAGTTAATACCCTTTTCAAAAGCATGTAAAAGTAAATTTCCGCCTTCTTCTGGAGACAGATTTGCTTGTAAGGGTCCCATTGTTAAACTGCCGAAACAAAGCTTTGAAACAAGAATAGAAGTGTTTCCTAATTTATTTTTCTCCAAGTTCTTCCCCCTACTTCCTATAGATATACGCTTATTCTAAGGTTGTTTTGTTCATAATTAAATAAAGAATCGATGTAGTTAAGAAAATGATTGTAGTAGCAGCAGCTACTACGCCTGAATCATTCACCGCAAAAGATATAACGCAGCCTAAGATAATGCCACTCCATCCTATAGCGATATTAGGATAATCATTTGCTAGGCTTTTTATTACCCCTACAGGTCTATAGAATAACACACCTAATATAGCTAAAGCAATAAGTAAAACCCTACTCCAAACTGTAACTCCCATCACACGAATGTTCATTGAGATTTTTCTAGCAATGATTTCGTATATTGCGACAGGGCCTTTTTCCACTATCTGTTGAAGAGCATTGGCTAAATGGGTTTGATTTTCCATAATAAAGAGGTCAATAAAGGCAATTACCGCTATTACCATCACCATTGAAAGAAAAATGTAAATTAACTTTTTGCTGTTGATTTTCATACCTAATAATCGAATAGAGGTAAATAAAAAAGCAACAACAGCGGTTATAGTACCTCCTACATTTGCTCCTAAGGTTGGTAAAGCAATTATGGCTATAGTAAATATATATATAAGTATAATGAAGTACTTATTTAATTTAAATCGCTCAATTAGGGTAGTTGTAAAGATTAATGCAGAACCTATTAACACTCCCATATATTCATTTCCAATCCCATAATATCTAGCTCCAATAATTGGATCATATCCGAGTATTGAATTTTTAATCAGATTTTGGCCTAAAATGATATCAACAATCAAACCTATCATGATCAAAAATGATGCGTACATGATCATGTTTAAGGAGTTTTTTCTACCTAATGCATATAAGCTGCAAACAAAACCCCCAGTAATTCCTATCAAAAGAAGATAGTTAGCAAGTAAACTCATTATCCCCAAAAGAGGTAGAATCAACAGTGTAAATGGAGCTACAATCGTACTTAATAAAACTAAAGAAATAGGCGTATTCCATTTTTTATGTATCCTCTTTTTAAATACAATTGCTAATAATGCTATTACAGAAGCTAGCATTTGAAATATAGCAAAGCTGTATAATATCCTATATCTCTGTAGTGAAGTATTTACTACTCGCTTGTTTAAATAGTGAATGTGATTTATAGCATCTTCTCGAGGAATTGACGTTAGTTTTCTACCAATCATATTAGTGGGCTCAATATGAAAGTAGGATAAAATTGTTGGGGCAATGTCAACATTCCCTATGATTCCTGGTCTTCTGGTTGTACTTGACCACAGTAGTCCTTGATTTAAGCCGCCGTCATAGATGATAACAGGCGTCAATCTTTCACCTGCAGCTGCAGCATAATCTGAGGGATACGGTGTTACAAACATTAATAGAGTCTCGTTAATATCTATATGATTCAGCAAATTTCCCACGAAATCATCTATATTGCTTAATATATTGTTTTTGTGGTGCTGATATAAACTCGTACTTAGATTATCTTTATATCTATCAAGTCGATTTGTATCTCCTGTTTCTATAAGGATCAAGTCTCCTTTTGGATAAACTTCTATAGAACTGTTTAATAACTGAGAATAGTTTGTTTTTATGCCATAGGGACTATAGTTATCTTCTTCAATTAATTCTTCAGAAACATTGCCATCATCAATATAACCTCTGCTATCCATGGCTATCAATCCAATCGCTCTTGATTTTTCATTTTCAATATCACTATTTCCAATGATAGCTGTTCTATAATTATGTTTTCTAAGAAGATCTCCCAAAATACCAGGAAAGGCTCCGTACTCTCCTCTTAGATTTTGCTGGATCAATAGATTTATATTGATATTAACAATTCCTTCTTCCTCAAAAAGATCCCCAGTTCTTCTTTCGTAGATCCCTGTAGTTTCTTCCTCTAAACGAAAAAAGGTTGAAGTGTTTTGAGCTGCTTCTGCCCTTGTCCCCCAACCTAGTGTAGCATAAGATTTGAACTCACTGTTTCGACCAGATGCCCTGGTATTCATTAGTGCAATACTGCTTTGGTCAATGATAGATTTCATTTGAGGCATATTGTATAAATCATAGAAATCTACACGATTAATGATGACCATCACTACCTTTGGTGTTGACTCTTGATTAACTCCATAGGATATAACGGCATTATCGATAAAGAATACGCCTATGATGATGATGAATAGTATTCTAAGTGGCCTTTTAGTGATTTTCAAGCTTACTCGCTCCTATTTTTTTCTAAGTATGTTTTCAGTAGTTCCTCCAGCAATTCATCTCGTTCTATTTTTCTAATAATACTTCTAGCATTATTATGATTTGTTATGTATGTAGGATCTCCAGATAAGATATATCCAATGAATTGATTAATTGGATTGTATCCTTTTTCTTCTAAAGAATTATATACTTCTATAATAACGTCTTTAGCTTGTTTCTCCTTATCTTTATCCAAATTAAATTTCATAGTAAAATTTAATTTATCTCCCATAGTTATTCCCCTCTCTCTCTAATTTAATTCTATTTTACCATATTATACCCGTTCCTCCAATTATATTTGCAAAATGTCATAAAATCATAAAATAGAATTTTCCATTCATCATCTTTAATTTATCCTTTAGGATAGTACTTATATATGGAAAGTAAAATAATAGAGCATGGAAAACCATGCTCTATTATTTTATCCATTTAATTGACTTTTTAATAGTTCTTCAACTGCTTCTAAAGCATCTTTTATTTTTTCTGGGCTTTTACCACCAGCTTGAGCCATATCGGGTCTTCCACCACCACCACCGCCGGTAGCTTTTGCAGCTTCTTTCACAAGGTTACCTGCATGTACACCCTTTGCAACGATATCCTTTGTCACGATTGCAATAAAGTTTACTTTTCCTTCTGCTTCCGAGGCCAATAGGATGACACCGGAGTTTATTTTCTCTTTTAATATATCTCCCATTTTTCTTAAATCATCCATACCTTGGATATCTACTTTTTCTATTAAAATCTTCACATCATTGATTTGTTTAGACTTTATAAGTATTTCGTCGATAGACCCTGTTGCCAGCTTCGTTTTTAGCTTAGAAATTTCACGATCCTTTTCTTTTCCTTCAGCAATAAAAGCTTCTAGCCGATGGATTATATTGTTTATTGGCGTTTTTAATAAATCACTAACCTTTTCAATTGTGTACTGCTGTTGTTTTATATATTTATATGCTTCTAAGCCTGTAACAGCCTCTATTCTACGAACACCAGAAGCTATACCGCCTTCGCTCAGTATTAAGAACATGCCAATTTCACTGCTATTTCTTACATGAGTACCACCACATAGCTCTATACTATAATCTCCAGCCTTAACCACCCTTACAATTTCTCCATATTTTTCACCGAACAAAGCTTCTGCTCCCATTCTCTTTGCTTCATTAGGTGTAGTTTCAGAAACTATAATTTCTTGTCCCTTCATAATTTGATGATTAATTCTTTCTTCAATTTCTGTTATTTCCTCTGATGTTAATCCTTCAAAATGGGTAAAGTCAAATCTTAATCTATCTGGAGTTACAAGAGAACCTGCCTGCTGCACATGTCCTCCTACAATTTCTTTTAGGGTTTTATGAAGCAAGTGAGTTGCTGTATGGTTACGAGCAGTACTTTTCCTAGTTTTTTCATTTACTTGGGTATTGACGATGTCACCTGTGTTTATAGTGCCTTTGTTTACTTTTATTGTTTGGAGAATTCTATTGTTAGTTCCTTTTTTCGTATCCAATACAGTTGCTTCGAAGACTTCATTGTAAAGTATACCTATATCTCCCACTTGTCCACCACCTTCACCATAAAAAGTGGTTTCATCTAAGATCACAATGGCTTCTTCATCATTTTCAATACTAGTTGTGATCTTGTTATCTTTGATGATGGCCAATACTTTTCCTTGATTCTCAAGTGTTTCATAACCTTTAAATTCTGTGACAATGTCTTTGCTAAGGCTTGAAAAGACGTCCTCCTTCCAGCCCTCTGTATCTTCTCCGACCCTTGCTTTTCTAGCTCTTTCTCTCTGCTGTGTCATTTCTTCTTCAAACCCATCAATATCCACCTGCAAACCTTTTTCTTCCAATATTTCTTTTGTTAGGTCAAGTGGAAATCCATAGGTATCATAAAGCTTAAATGCATAGGCGCCATTTAGTGTAGTTTCTTTAGATGCTTCTAGTTCCTTTATATAGTCGTTCAAAATATCTAAGCCTTGGTGTATGGTTTCTTGGAAGCGTTCCTCCTCCACACCTATTACCTTCTTTATATATTCCAGCTTTTCTTCTAATTCTGTATAGGTGCCTCCATACATTTTCACTACTGAATCTACTAATTCATTTAAGAAACTTTTATCAACTCCTAAAAGCTTACCATGTCGAGCTGCTCTTCTAAGAAGCCTTCTTAAAACATAGCCTCTTCCTTCATTGCTGGGTAGCATTCCATCGCTAACCATAAAAACAACAGAGCGTATATGATCAGTTATTACTCGAATAGATATGTTTTTCTCTTCACTTTCATTATATTTTGTATTGGTCAATTTACATACATTATCTAGTATGTACTTCATGGTATCCACTTCAAAAATAGAATCTACGTCCTGCATAATACAAGCAACTCTTTCCAAACCCATTCCTGTATCGATATTTGGGTTTGGTAACAAATTGTAATTACCCTCTTCATCTTTATCAAACTGAGTAAATACATGATTCCAGAACTCTACATAACGATCACAATCGCAACCGGGTTTACAGTTTTCATGATCACAACCATATTTTTCCCCACGATCAAAATAGATTTCTGAACAAGGACCACAAGGACCTAAACCAATTTCCCAAAAGTTATCTTCTTTTCCTAATCGAACAATTCTTTCTTTAGGAATCCCTACTTTTTTGTCCCATATTTCATAAGCTTCCTCGTCTTCAAAATAAATAGATGCCCATAATTTATCAACCGGCATTTTCAAATATTCAGCAACAAACTCCCAGCCCCATAGAATAGATTCTTCTTTAAAGTAATCACCAAAGGAAAAATTTCCCATCATTTCAAAAAAGGTTGCATGTCTAGCAGTCTTTCCTACATTTTCTATATCTCCTGTACGGATACATTTTTGACAGGTAGCCATTCTTTTACTTGGAGGCACCTCTGTTCCTGCAAAATATGGCTTTAAGGGAGCCATTCCAGCATTAATTAATAATAGACTCTTGTCATTTTGAGGCACAAGTGGATAACTAGGTCTTACCAAATGTTCCTTTGATTTGAAAAAATCTAAAAACAACTGTCTTATTTCATTTAAGCCTTTCTTTTCCATAAAAATCCTCCTCATTAAGTATCTTACTATTTAACAATAAAAAAACCCTCATCCATACAATGCATATCGCATATAGTAGGGACGAGAGTATTCTCGCGGTACCACCCTAATTACCGTAATAAAACGGTCCCTCAGAGGAAAAACCTTTAGATAACGGATTATCCGATAATTTCTACTTTAGCAGTTAAACTATTTGGAAATTATAACTCCGGGACTGCTTCGCATAGTTTATCTAGAGGTTTTCCAGCCAAAGAACCTCCTCTCTATCAGAATCAAGATATACTACTATTTCCCATCATTGTTTTTTTAAATATGTATTTTATTTGCATTATATAGAATTACCTATATTTTGTCAATATATAAGTAAAATTATTAAAGTTTAACAACATAGCTGACAATATGTTTTCCTAAAACCTTAAGAATAGCGGCCGCAGGAACTGCTACTAAAAGACCAACAATGCCAAAAAATCTTCCACCAATGATCAGTGCAAGTATAACAAATACTGGATGAATACCCACGCTTTTCCCAACAATTTTCGGAGCAATAATAGCACTTTCTATTTGTTGAATGACAATAAAAACTAAAACAACCCATACTGCTTTCATAGGACTATCCATTAAGGCAAATAAAACTCCTGGTACAATCCCGATTACAGGACCAAAATATGGAATAATATTAGCTATTCCTGCAATTAACCCTACTAATACAGCAAATTCTACTCTAAGTACCAGAAGTGATAGTGTGGTTAGTATACCTACAAAAGCTGCAACTGTTAACTGTCCTCTAATAAACCCAGCTAGTACCACATCCATATCCTTAGCGATATTAAGGATTTGATTTCTACAGAACCTTGGTAGTAATAGAATAATACTTCTTTTAAATTTCTCAGCATCCTTAAGAAAGTAGAAGGCTAGAACTGGAATTAACACTAGACCAATGACTTTAGAGAAAATCCCTATAAACATATTTGTAATAGAGGTAAATGCTCCAAAGACAATCCCCTCTATTCTATCAATATTTAATCTAAGTAAATCCTTTACTCCCTCTAGCTCTGCTGGAAGACTTTCAACATTCCTATTGTATCTTAGGTATAAATCGTATAAATATTCATATGCATCATTACTATATTTTGGCATAAACTCTATCAAGTGTTTTACTTCTAAAGTAAATCTAGGAATTAATGTTATTGAGAATAGTGTTAGGATAAGAAGTATTGTAGTATAGATTATTAACACTCCCCATAATCTTTGAATTCCTTTTGATTGAAGGTAGTGTACTATAGGATTTAAAATATAAGCTAAAGCTATGGCGAAAATGAAAGGTCCTAATATTTCATACATTAACCCTCGTATTCTAAACATAAAAATAATTAGAAGTACAATGAGAAATACAAGGATAAACAAATATATTTGTTTTTTTCCAATATTAACTTTATTTCCTCTCTCAACATATTGATTGCCAATATGAATCAAATAATAGGTAACAAAGCATAGCAACAATAATAGTATCAGCTGCGTCAAAAATCCAAAAAAATCTGTAAAACCAGCTCCTCCTGTTATTGTTCTTATGTTTCTAGATATAATCTCTATAGCACTATTATCCATAATTTTTCCCCCGTTTTTATTGATGTGTATATAGTAGTATATTCATTAATACCCTAATCTAAAATTAGTTATTATGATTTTCTGTATTTTGTTGTAATATAAAAGCAGCTTTTTAGCTGCTTTTATATTACAACATATTCATTCCACCTATCAAATGACTTGCTACTTTCATTATTTTTCTACTGCGTTTTAACATTCTCTTTTGTTCTCTTGGATTCATTTGTGAAATTGCATATGCACTAACTGTAGCTCCTATTAGGCTTCCAGTAATTAAACCTACCATTGTATCTCTTTTCATTTTATCACTCCTTACTTTGGAAAGAGCATATATAGTATTAAGTTTAATCATATTTTTTGTTATTCTTATTATTCTATACCAAGAAATTTTTTCAATCCTCCTCCTTGAGATAACATAGATTTTAATTCATTGTCTCCTACGATAACGTGGTCTTCATGAAAATCCACATAACGGAGAATAGGTAATAAAGAATATCCTTGAAGCAAATCATTAAAAACTCCTTCACTTATAATAAATGCAAGAACCTTACCACTTTTTTTTTGTATTACTGTGTCTTTAATTACACCTACTAAATCTTTATGATGGTTATAAATATGGAACCCTATTATTTTTATAGGGTTGTTATAAGCTTCTTCAATTTCCGGTATTTGATAGGGAAATATGATATCATTTTTTGATGAAATGATTATACCCTCTCTTGTAATTGCTTGTATTTTTTTGAAGGGTATCATTCCATCATATTTATAAGAGTGTTCTCTTGAGCTTAAACTTAAAGCTAATACCTTAAAACCTTTTTTAGAATATATTACCTCTCTTGCAAAATTGTTCGTATCTATTTTATTATCTATTAATACAGATAAACCTATTAACTCACTCCCTTTTAGCATATATATCCCTCTTTTTAAAATTCATTTATATAATTATTGTATCTTATCTATTTGAAATAATTCAGGTAATGGATGTATATTCAGTTATAGATTGCTATATTTAATAAAATTCTCATAACAAAAATAACCATAAAGCCTTTTTGGCTTTATGGTTATTTTTGTTGTTTTGTTATCGTTCCCCCACCAACAACATGCTCTTGATCGTATAGTACGACAGCTTGGCCTGGAGTAATTGCTCTTTGTGGTTTATTAAACACTATTCTTATTTTTTGATTTTCAGGATATACGATAGCGGCTTCTGCTTTTGCATTGTATCGTATTTTGGCAAATAGTTCTTTAGGTTCACTCAAAAATTCAAAGGGAATATAGTTAACTTCATCTGCAATTAACTCTGAACCAAAAACTTCTTCTGCGTTCCCTAGTACTACTTGGTTTTTATCCGGGATTATATCAGTTACATAAACAGGCTTTCCCAGTGCAATGCCTAAACCTTTTCTTTGACCAATAGTATAGTAAATGATCCCATGATGTCTTCCTAACACATTGCCTTCTTTATCAACAAAATCTCCTGGAATAATTTCTGAAGGACTATTGTTCTTAACAAAGTCTCCATAATTGTTATCTGATACAAAGCAGATCTCTTGACTATCAGGTTTAAAAGCTACTGGTAAATTAAGCTCTTCAGCAATTTTTCTAATCTCCTCTTTATGATAATAACCTAATGGCATCAGCGTATGTTCCAGTTGATGTTGTGTCATATTATATAAAGCATAGGTTTGATCTTTTTCTTCTGTAACAGATTTTTTTAATAAGTATCTTTTTATACCTTTATCATATTCAATTTTTGCATAGTGTCCTGTTGCTATGTAATAGCAATTTAATTGAAGTGCTTTATTTAAAAATTCTTCAAATTTAATATGTTTGTTACATGCAATACAAGGATTAGGTGTTCTGCCTTCCCTATATTCATCTATAAAATAATGAATTACTTTTTCCTTAAATGCTTCTTTAAAGTTCATTACATAAAAGGGAATATCTAGTTTTGCCGCTACTCGTCTTGCGTCTTCTACCGCTGACAAAGAACAACATCCACCTTCTGTTTTTTGTATTTCATCATCTTCCTGCCATATTTGCATTGTGACCCCAATAACCTCATAGCCTTGTTGTTTAAGCAAATAGGCTGCTACTGAGCTGTCTACTCCTCCGCTCATTCCTAAAAGTACTCTATTATTTTTTTCCAATAGCTTCACCTCTTAATATTATAGCAGTAATAACCCCCTAAAAATCTCAGGATCAAACTGGTGAAAAGTCCTCTCTTCTTCGTCGCTTCAAAAACCCAGCATCCTCACGTATCTCTATTGTACGCTGCGGCCACTGGGTTTTCTTGATCCTTAAATCTACAGGCTTTTGAGCAGTCTGGATTCTATTTTAATGTGCTTCTTCCTCATCATGATGATGGTCATCTTCATTAGGATCGAAGCCTTCTAATTCTTCAAAATATAGGTCGTTTTTCTTTGCATAATCATATATTGCTGACTTAACAGCTTGCTCAGCCAGTACAGAACAATGCATTTTTACAGGAGGTAATCCGTCTAATGCATCTGCTACAGCTCTATTTGTTAATGCTAAGGCTTCTTTGATAGTTTTACCTTTTATCATTTCTGTAGCCATACTTGAAGTTGCAATAGCAGATCCGCATCCAAAGGTTTTAAATTTCACGTCTACTATCACTTCGTTTTCTATCTTTAAATACATTTTCATTATATCTCCACATCTTGGGTTGCCTACTTGACCTATGGCATCGGCATTTTCTATTTCTCCAACATTTCTAGGATTCATAAAATGCTCCATTACTTTATCACTATACACTTTTTGCTTCCCCCTTTACTTTTTCATATAGCGGCGACATTTGTCTCAATCTTTCTACGATGGGTGGTAAATGTTCAACAACATAGTTTATTTCTTCTTGAGTAGTTGAGTCACCTATAGTTAATCTCAACGAACCATGGGCAATTTCATGGGTAAGCCCTATTGCCATCAAGACATGGGAAGGATCTAATGAACCTGAAGTGCAAGCAGATCCGCTTGAACCAGCAATTCCCACCATATCAAGACTCAATAGCAATGATTCTCCTTCTATAAATTCAAAGGACAAGTTTACATTCCCTGGTAATCTCTTCGTTGGATGTCCATTTAATCTGGTATAAGGTATCTTTGCCATAAGCTTATTAATCAACTGATCTCTAAAATTAAGTTGGTGTTGATTATGCTCTTTAAGGTTATTGATAGCAATTTCTGCAGCTTTACCGAATCCAACAATGCTGGGAAGATCTTCCGTTCCTGCTCGTCTTCTTTTTTCTTGTGCTCCTCCATGTAAAATGGATTGTAGCTTTGTACCTTTTTTGATGTATAAGGCACCAATACCCTTAGGCCCATATACTTTATGTGCAGATATAGATATTAAATCGGCTCCTAAGGTTTCTGCATTTATATCAATATTCCCATATGCTTGTACTGCATCTGTATGGAAAATAATTGATTTCTCTTTTGCAATTTTTGCAATTTCTTTAATAGGTTGTATTGTACCAATTTCATTGTTAGCATACATAATCGTTATTAGAATTGTAGTATCTTTAATAGCTTTTTTTAAGTCTTCTAAACTAATCATTCCATATTGATCTACATCTAAATAGGTTACTTCAAATCCTTCTTTTTCTAAATGCTGGCAGCTGTGTAATACTGCATGATGCTCAATCTTTGAAGTGATAATATGTTTGCCTTTATTTTTTAATGCATAAGCTACACCTTTAATAGCCCAATTATCTGCTTCTGAACCACCAGCTGTGAAAAAAATTTCTTCGGGCTTTGCAGTTAATGAATTAGCTATTCGATCTCTTGCTAGATCTATAGCTTTTTTGCTTTCTCTGCCATAGGAATGAATACTTGATGGATTTCCAAAATGCTGATTAAAATAAGGGAGCATTTCTTCTAAAACATCTTTTTTCACCGGTGTTGTAGCGGCATAATCTAAATACACCTTCATGTAATCCTCTCCTTAAGCTTTATTTAAAGCTGTGATTTTATTTTATTTATAAAGCACTTTTATTATATATAAAACATATAATTATCTTTGCTTTTAATTTTATTGTAGTCCTCCAGCATATCTTCTAATGTAATTGAATCAATCACATCAGTAATACTGTCTCTAATTTTTTCCCATACTCCCTTTGTAACACAATAATTAGCTCTTTCACAAACTTTTGGTTCATCTTCCATGACACAGTCTGAGGGGGCAAGAGGACCTTCTAATGTTCTTATAATATCTCCTACTGTAATATTTTTCGGATCAGTTGCCAACATATATCCACCCTGTGCACCTCTAACACTTTTTACTAAGCCAGCCTTTCTTAATATAGCAATCAATTGTTCTAAGTAATGATCCGATATGATTTGTCTCTCGGCGATGCTTTTTAAAGCGATTGGCCCGTCACCATAATGCACAGCTAAATCAAACATTGCCTTTAAGCCATATCTTCCCTTTGTTGAAAGCTTCAAGCCATCATCCTCCTTTAATTCCAAGTAAAGAGATTGGAATTCGATTTAATTATATTATACCCAAGTATTTTTGTCAAGATTCACCAATGAAAATATTTTTTGTTTTTTTACAATCATTCTATTTCTTGTTGCTGCACCTTTTTCTAATTTTCAAATAAAATGTTATTAGAGGAGGTGTCTTAGTCTGTGCTTGATTTAATACTATTTTTGTTAATCATTACTTTAACAACCATTTTTATTTTTGTAGTGGCTCCTATTCTTTCTAAAACTCTTAATAAAGATGATATTGAAAAAATTCAAAGTATCATTAAAAATGTTATTCTATTTATTGAGCAGACCAAACAAGGTTTTTCAAATGAAGAAAAAAAGACAATGGCTGTAAATTATGCTAAAACAATCCTCGAGTATATGGAGCTTCATATAAGTGATGAGCTATTAGATGTTATTATTGAAGCTCAAGTTTATTTGCTGAAAAAATAGAAACGGCTTAATTGACATTTGGATATTGGAAAAACCCCTTATCTGATAAGGGGTTTAACTTAGTCATTGCTATTGTTGTTACTAAATAAAGGAAATGGAATTTCATTTTCTACGTCAAGGTTTTCTGGTAAATTATATATTATAAGTTAATCTTTTTCAATTATTTATTAATGCCTTATTTTATTACACTTAGATTTGTGAAGATTATACCTGTTAAACATCTAATAATAAATGTTAATCGTTACTGACAAAATCTAAAGCTCTAGCTTTTCAATCATATTATTCATTTCATTAAATTGTCCCATATCAAGCCATGCCTCTTCACTTATAGGATATGCTCCAACTCGTTCTCCTTTTTTTATATACTTTTCTACTAAATCAGTAATGTGATAAAATTCATTATCTGGTATATCCTGTAGTGTTTCAGGTTCCAGTATATACATACCAGTATTTACTAAATAACTGCATTCTGGTTTTTCAATAATGTTCTTTATAATACTCTTATCATCTAGTTCTATTACTCCATAGGGAACAGTGAAAAATTTAAGGGAAGCTATTACCGTGATTTTATTTTCTTTTTGTCTGTGGAATTGAAGCATTTTATAATAATTTTCATCTATTAGTGTATCGCAATTGCTAATAAAAAAAGTCTCTTTTAGCTTGTTTTTTAGTAGATACAAACTTCCGCCTGTCCCCAATGGTTTTTCTTCCTCAACATATTCAATTACATAATCTTTATCTAAATCATTGAAGTAAGCCTTAATTAAATTTTTTTTGTAATTAATGGTTAAATAAAATCTTTTGCAACCAAAACATACAAATCTATCTATTATTCTTTCAACTATCGGTATATCTCCTATCGGAACTAATGGTTTTGGAAACACCTTAGTAAGAGGATGGAGTCTAGTTCCCTTGCCCCCTGCCATAATTACTACTGGATTATTAAAAAAGTTGTCAATTTTCAAATTTTCATTATAAGAATCCTTCCAAAATATTACTTTGATAATTTCCTCTTCTTCATTTACGATAGGTATTGCTTCAATTGATTTTTTCTTCATTATATCTTTAGCTTGCCACGCTTCTTCCTTCCTTAGATAAATCGGATTATTATTCATAATCATTTTAACTTTTTCATTTAAACTCCCATTTATTAAAATCCACCGTCTAATATCTCCATCGGTTATAATACCTTTTAAAAACTTATCCTTGGTTATTAACAATACTTTTTTTGCAGTTTGATCTAATTTTTTTATAGCCTCTTTTATAGTAATCTCTTCACTTATAAACAAATCTGTTACATTCATCTTTATCCCTCTTTTTGAGATTTTAAGCTATTTAACGCTCTGATAACCCTCAAAACATCATTGATCTCTAAATTTGTACTACAGGGAATATTCAAAACCCTTTTTATCCAATATTTAGCTTTGTCAATTTTATAGCTTTGATTATGCATATAAGGTTTTTGTTCATGAATTAGACTCCATATTGGTCTTGTTTGTATACCTCTTTCAGATAATTTCACCATTAAATTATCTCTGCCTAATCTATATTTTTCTTTATCTACAATTAAAGGATAAAACCAACAATTTGGCCTTATATCAGAATTAAATTCTAACAGGCTTAGCCCCTCAATTTCTTTAACTTCCTTTTTGTATAGATTGTAGTTTTTAATTTTTATTTGAATAAATTCTTCTAATTCTTCTAATTGTGCAACACCTAAAGCTGCCTGTAGATTTGTCATTCTATAGTTATATCCAATAGTTTCATGCACATAGTATATTGGGTTGTCTTTGGCTTGATTTGACAAGTATTTTGCTTTTTCACTAAGAGAAGCATCTTTAGCAACAAGCACTCCTCCACCACCGGAAGTAATTATCTTATTTGCATTAAAGGAATATGCTCCAAAGTCACCTATAGTACCTGCAAATTTTCCAGAATATTTTCTTTTCCGATAGTAGGAGCCTAATGCTTCAGTTGCATCCTCTATAACCTTTAATCTATATTTTTCCGCTATATTCATTACTCTTTCCATATTGCTCATATTTCCAAATACATGGACTATTATTAAAGCCTTTATTATTCTATTGCTTCTTTTATTCATTAACCCATTCTCTGTTAAGGTACATTGACTTTCACAAAAACTTTCTAATTTATCTAAATCCATATTTAGCGTATCATCACAGTCCATAAACACTGGCTCTGCTCCTTGATATTTCACAGGATTTACTGTGGCTATAAATGTAAGTGTTGGTACAATTACTTCATCTCCTAGTTCAACGCCTGATAGTCTTAATGCTAAATGAAGAGCCGCAGTTCCATTTTGACATGCTACGGCCTTTTTTATCTTTAAATATTTTGCTATCTTTTCTTCAAACTCTTTTACAAATGGACCTTCAGTTGATACCCATTCTGATTCAACAGCTTTTTTAACATATTCAAGCTCTTTACCTGTGAAATTTGGTACTGAAAGAGGTATTAACTTCTCCATAATAATTCCCCTTTAAATATTATATATATCAACTTTGTATTGATTTAAGTTGTCTTTTAACCATGTTATTGTTTCAGCCAACCCTTCTTTAAGCGTATATTCTGGCTTCCATTTTGTCAGCTTTCTTATTTTTTCATTTGAACCAAGTAATCTATTTACCTCGCTTTTATCCGGTCTTAGCCTATTTTCATCAGAAATTATTTTTGCTTTTGGATTAATTTGCATGATTAACTCCTCAGCTAATTCTCCTATTGATATTTCTTTTTGAGAAGCAATGTTTATTTCTTCTCCTATTGTCTTTTCTGAATTTGCAATTTCTATAAATGCTTGTACTGTATCCTTGACATAATTGAAATCTCTAGTTGGTGTTAAAGAACCGAGTCTTATTTCTTTTTTTCCTGTCAATAACTGAGTTACTATAGTTGGTATAACTGCCCTTGCCGATTGCCTGGGACCATAAGTGTTAAAGGGTCTAGCTATTGTTATGGGCATATTAAAGCTTCTGTAAAATGATTCTGCCACTCTGTCAGCACCTATTTTACTTGCTGAATAGGGTGATTGAGCCTGAAAAGGATGAGTCTCATCTATAGGAACGTATTTTGCTGTTCCATATATCTCGGAGGTGGAAGTTATTAATATTCTACTTGTTCCAAAATCTCGTGCTGCTTGTAATATATTTAAGGTTCCTTTTATATTTGTTTCAATGTATGAATCTGGGGAGTGATAACTAAAGGGTATTGCAACTAAAGCTGCTAAATGATATACTTCATCAATTCCCTCTAGTGCCTTCCTCACTCCATTTGGATCTCTTATATCTCCTGTAAATATTTCTATTTTTGATAATTTGTCTTTTGAAAATTTATCTAACCATCCCCATCTGTTAAATGAGTTGTAATGCACAAAACATCTTATAACGTTACCTTCTTGGAGTAGTCCTTCTACTAAATGGCTTCCTATAAATCCTCCTGCTCCTGTTACTAAGACTTTTTTCATTTCCAGCCTCCAATTTACAAGTATTTACAATAGAATTGTACAAATATTTGTTTAAAAACATATATATGTTTTTCTATCCTTAGTAAGCATTTTAGAATAATAGTCCAGTGTTTTCTATTCTTTTATAGTATTATTATTAACTGCTCCAAGTAGAAAAACATTTTCTTTCTTTTCTTTTATAGTATTTCTAGTATCATATATAATTTTTAAGTTTTCAATTAATAGTTCATAATCTATATTATCATGGTTTGTAATTATAATTGAGCAATCATATTCTTTTAAATTTTCTTTAGTAAGATTAATTGAAGAAATAGTTTTGTTAGATATTGTTAGTTCTTTTACATAAGGGTCATAGTAGTCCACACTAGCTTTTTCATCGATCAGTAAATCTATTATCTTCAAAGCAGGGGACTCTCTTACATCATCTATATCTTTTTTGTAAGCAACTCCTACGATTAAAATTTTAGATTTTTCAATAGATTTTCCTGAATTATCTAATATCTGTTTAATAGAATTTACAATATACTGTGACATACTGTCATTGATTTTACTGGCTAATTTGATGAAACCACTATAAAAGTTAAAGGTTTTTGCCTTCCATTCTAAATATATTGGATCTATAGGAATACAATGCCCCCCAATTCCTGGTCCAGGATAAAATGCCATATATCCAAAAGGTTTTGTAGAAGCGGCTTCTATCACTTCCCAAATATTTATTCCCATTTTTTCACATAGCAATGCCATTTCATTGATAAAACCTATATTTACGCTTCTAAATGTATTTTCTAAAAGCTTTACCATCTCAGCAGTTTTTACTGAAGAAACAAAAAAAACTTCATTAGTAATTTGTTTATATAGTAGTCCAGCTAATTGGCTACATTTTTGAGTGACTCCACCTACTATTTTAGGAGTATTTCTTAAGCTGTATAATTTATTTCCTGGATCCACCCTTTCTGGAGAAAAGGATAAGTTAAAATCTTTATTTAATACCCATCCAGCATTTTCTAGTTCTTTCATAATTAATTCTTCTGTTGTTCCTGGGTAACTAGTACTTTCTAAGATAATTAAAATTGACTTTTTTGCATATTGTTTTATCTTTTCTACCACTTGATAAATATAACTGACATCTGGAGTATTGTCATTTTTTAATGGAGTAGGAACACAAATGATAATTACATCCATTTTATTCATTTGCTTATACTCACTAGTGACCGATAAACTTCCTTTTTTTATTACACTAGCAATATCATCATCTGGAACATCCTTCACATAAGATTTTCCCGCTAGTAGCTTATTAACTTTTGTTTTGTTTGTTTCAATACCTATTACTTTAAACCCTGATAATGCAGTTGTGGTTGCTAAAGGCAATCCTACATACCCTAATCCTATTACACCGAGAATAGCTTCTTTATTATTAATTTTATTTTTGAGGCTCATTTTTTTTAGCTCCTTTTGTTAAGATATAGTGATTTTCCTAGTTTTATTGTATGATAATCAAATGCAAGTGGTTACCAGAGAGATATTAAATCTTTCTCAACAAAAAAGGAGATGAAAATCTCCTATTTACTAGATAAATATTCTTTCAATGCCTCCTGCCATCCTCTTAATGTTATATATGAATTGTTCTTCAAGCTTGAGTTTACTGGTCTTTTAGCTTTTTTTTGTATTATATCAGAAGTAGTTGGAGACAACTTTGCTGAAATATTCCTAATTTTGATAATCTCCTTAGCAAAGTTATACCATGTACAGTTGCCTTCATTTATAAAATGATATATTCCATATTCTTCGGTAGTTATTAGTTTCTTTAATGCTTCAGCTAAGTCAACGGCATAGGTAGGGGATCCCGTTTGATCATCTACTACCTTTAAGAGTGTATTGTTAGAAGTTAAACTCAATATTGTTTTAACAAAATTTTTCCCTTTGTGCCCATATAACCAAGAGGTTCTTACAATAAAATACTTCTCAAGGTTTTTTTTTAGTTCAGATTCACCTTGATATTTGGACATTCCATATACATTAATAGGGTTCGGTAAATCATTTTCATCATAAGGACTCCCCTTATTTCCATCAAAAACATAATCTGTACTAATATAAATCAGTTTACTATCTAACTTCTCTGCAACAAGAGAAACATTTTTTGTCCCTTGAGCATTTATTTGAAAAGCAAGCTCGGGGTTATTTTCACATTGATCTACATCTGTGAATGCCGCTGAGTGGATAATAGTTTCTGGTTTTATTGTTTTTAAGGTTTTATATAATTTGTCTAGATTAGTAATATCTAAATTTCCTTTCCCAAATCCAACAACTTCTTTATACTTCATCACTTTCATCAATTCGTGTCCTAGTTGACCATTACATCCTAGTAAACATATTGTCATTATTTCACCTCACAATTTCTCTTTAAATAGGACATTCTTATTTAATTCTATTCTTATACATTATTTGTTGTTACATAGGTGTAGCAGCTTATAAGCTTTTTAACTACTTTTTCCCATAAGAAGTTCTCAACAATATAATCCTTGAAACTAGGGTCAAAGGGCTTTCTAAATGATTCTATTAGTTTTTTTTCTATATCTATTAGATCATAGGGATCAACATAATCAGCATATTTTTTAAAATATTCTCTAGTACTGCCTTCTTTCGTCGTGAGTATATTACAATTTCCTAGGGCTGCCTCTAGACTTACTAACCCAGGAATCTCATACCAACTTACCAAAGCATGGACCTTAGCAGCAGCATATATATCCTTTAATTTAGCATGACATGTCTTACTGATATATAGAATATCTTTATTAGCTCGCATGCATTGATGATAATAATTTAAATCATTTATTGGACCAACTAGTACTAGGGGAATTCCTAGTCTTTTTGTAACTCTAGCTAAAGTTAATTGATTTTTGTGGGGCGAAATTCTTCCAACAGAAAGTACGAAATCTTTTTTCTGGAATTTATCTAAGAAGTTATTTCTATTACCTTCTGCAAAAATCTTATCCACTCCGTTGAAAACTACCTGATAAGGTACTTTTATATTAAAGCTTTTCTCTATTTCTCTCATCTCTACTTCAGAGCTAGGCAGAATCATATCTGCCTTTTCAAATATTTCTTTCCTCATTGGATTCTGCTTTTTCCAGTAACTAATTCTATAATTATTTGTAGGATTCTTAGGTAAGTATTTTATGTAATTCCAATAAATTGGTGTTAATACAATCTTTTTTTTATATTTTAATATATTTTTTAAAAATTGATAGGTATCAAATACTCTTATGGTATTAAATAGATGTATTATATCATATCTATCTAAATTTTCTTCTGTATTACTTGAAATATCTACTTCTACTTTAGCTTTACTTAGATATTCCTTAGTCTTAATTAATAAAACACTATCTCCTGCAATGTTTTTTTTATAATCCTTACGAATATACATTAGCACCCTCATTAACTCACCTCTGTATAATGAAAACATAGGGGAATTCATTACACATTTTCCTTTTCTAGATTATTTTCTATATAATCTTTATTAAACACTGTGGATTAGCTTTCTCACCTCTTCACTTCTTAAAATTGTAACATTTGTTTCCATTATATTTGATATATATAATTCAATTCCTTTACCCCCTATCTTATACTATGTTTAATAAATTCCAAATATTGCATTTACTATTTTATGGTAATTAGGTTGATTTTTTTAAAATACTCCTGTATTATAGTTACCAAGGTTAACATAATAAAAAGGAGTGATACTAATGAGTAAATCTAAATCAATCAAAAAAGTTGTAGTTCCAGTTATTACAGCTGCGTTACTTTTATCGACAGTTGTAACTAGTAGCGCCAACACGTTGTATAGTAATGGTGGCAGTAATAGAGTGGTGTTAAATTATAATATTAGAACAAATACCACTTCTACCTATAAATTTAATATTGTAAAACATATTCAATCAGTACGAATTTTTAATTTCAACAAAAATACCGATGCCACTACACCAAAACAAAACGATACTATTCCTAATAATAATGAACCTCAAGAAGTTCAAAATCCTAGCACAAACTCAGAAAATCCTACCCCAAGTGTTCCATCTCAACCGCAGGAACCATCTAAGAATGAAAATCAGCCAGCTACTCCAAGTAAACCAGTACAAGAACCACAGGTTGAGAAAGAGCCACAAGAGCAAAATCCAAATACTGAGCCACAAAACACTTCTAATGCTAAACATGCTCTAACAGCAGCTGAAATTGAAATGGTTAATTATGTAAATCAGGCAAGAAAAGATGCTGGATTACAGCCTTTAGCTATAGATGTTGACTTATCTTATGTTGCAAGAGTTAAATCTAAGGATATGCAAGATAACAATTATTTTTCTCATACTTCACCAACCTATGGATCACCTTTTGATATGATGAAAAATTTTGGAATTCAGTATAAATCAGCTGCTGAAAATATTGCTATTAACTCTAGTGTAAGCGGAGCTCACAATGCCTTCATGAATTCTGAAGGTCATAGAAATAATATCTTAAATCCAAGAATGACTCATATCGGAATAGGAATTGAGAATAGACATTATACACAAATGTTTATTCAAAAATAAAAAAATTTATTTATTATACTAAAAAAAACTGCCTTAGGCAGTTTTTTTTCTCAGACTGTTGAAACACCTCCACCTTCTTCGTTGCTTTGAAAATCCAGCACCCTTACGTATTTCTGTATACGCTGTGGTCGCTGGATTTTCTTGCGCCTCGAATCTGAAGGCTTTTGAATAGTCTGGATTTTGTTGACTATTTCAACAACCTCAGAATAAAAAACTGCCTTAGGCAGTTTTTTATTCTTTAAAAAAACTCATCTTGTGGTATATCTTCAAATTGTCTTGGGAAGAATGCCGGAAATGGTTCCATCTCAAATATTTCACATATATCATCTGGTGAAAATTCTTCGCATTCCGGAGGTTCTGGACAGAAGCCAAACTCAGGAATTAATAATTGTACTCTTCCAACTACTTTTATAATTATAAATACACCTACTGCAAATACTAAACACCCATCTTCTTCAATTGGTTCATTTAATAATTGTGATGCTGTTTCAATTACTATGCTAAATGTAAATTCATCTCTTGCTTCTGGTATGAACAATACGATGTCTTTTTGAATTTCTGGTAATTCCCCTGGTATAGTTATAATTACACCTGTTTCAATATTTCTCACTCTTAATGTATAGGTGACTCGTACTCTAAAGCGCACTCTACTAAAATTAGGTCGATTTGGTATTGGTGTAATAACTAGTGTTCCATGAATAATTTCTCCTGGGTTAAATGTAATGTCTACAAATTCAAAATTTCCTCCTTTTGGCAACTGTACTGCAACAGTTTCAAAACATTCTCTCTGCTGACAATGAGCATATACTTTGTCTGCAATGATACACACTGGTGTAAAATCTGGAAAATATGGGTCTTGTTGCAAACTTATAGCTTCGTTCAAGTTTAGATTTAAGTTGTTATCCATTTTATACCCCCCTTACTAAATAATGTTTTTTCTAAACGCGATGTTTTATATACAATATCATTATATGTAGTACTGAAAATTCTGTTACAAATAAAAGCTACCAATTTTGGTAGCTTTTATTAGAAAAATTCATCTTGAGGGATATCTTCAAATTGTCTTGGGAAAAATTCTGGAAATGGAACTGCTTCAAAATCAATACATACCAAGTCTCCATTGAATTCTTCACATTCCGGAGGTTCTGGACAGAAGCCAAACTCAGGAATTAATAATTGTACTCTTCCAACTACTTTTACGATTATAAATACACCTACTGCAAATACTAAAAATCCATTTTCTTCAATTGGTTCATTTAATAATTGTGATGCTGTTTCAATTACTATATTAAATGTAAACTCATCTCTTGCTTCTGGTATGAACAATACGATGTCTTTTTGAATTTCTGGTAATTCTCCTGGTATACTTATAACTACACCCGTTTCGATATTTCTTACTGTTAATATATAGGTAACTCGTACTCTAAAGCGTACTCTACTAAAGTTAGGTCGATTTGGTATTGGTGTAATAATTAGTGTTCCATTAATAATTTCTCCTGCATTAAAAGTGATGTCTATAAACTCGAAATTGCCTTTTTCCGGTAGCTGTGCTGCAACAGTTTCAAAGCATTCTCTCTGCTGGCAATGAGCATATACTTTGTCTGCAATAATACACACTGGTGTAAAATCTGGAAAATATGGGTCTTGCTGCAGATTTACTTCATTAATCATTTCACTCATTTCATTAATCCCCCTTATTTTTATTTCCTCTTATTATTCTCAAATTAATAATAAATTTGTTGTTAATATCATAATATGGATTAAGTAAATATTTGTGATAAATAAAATAAAAAGGATGTGAGGCATATGCATCTATTTCACCAATATTACCTTATAAAAACAGAAGATAACACTTCTTACTTTTTCTATTTAAATAAAAATCAAGAAATTCACTATAATATTTATAGTGCTGAAAATCTCTTGTTGAAAAATGAAAAATTAGTTGTAGAAATAGTTATGGATTTTGCTGCTACTATTGATTTTAATAACCAAATTCATGTAATCTGTATAACTAAATCTGGTGTTTTAAATTACTACATTGGTTTAGATACTAAATGGAAACATAAAACCCTCACTCAGCTTGATGTGAAATCAAATACTTATAGATATCTTTCATTACTAATTGATAAAAATTATACTCATATTTTTTGTATTAAGACTAATTTATTAAACGCTACAATTGCTTCAATAGAACATATGTATTGGAATCAAAAAAACATAAACAAGACAACAATTACTACTTATATGCCTGGTAAATATCCTAGCCCTTATGAAATTGATCTTGACAGCATGGGTAATATTCACATAATATATAAGGTTTTTTATAGAAGTAACCATCAATTATTCTATAACAAATTTAATATATTTAATAAAAAGTGGGGAACAAGTGAGATGGTTAGTGATTTACAGGAAGAGCATTCTCATCCTAGTATACTTATTGATAGAAGAGATAATCTACATTTAGTTTGGTGCACTATTACAAAAAATAATTTCACATTGAAATATAAAAATAAAATGAATATAACGAATCCAAAATCTAAATGGTGTAATCCTAAAATATTGTCAAGCACAAATGCTAATAATTTATCTCCTATAATTTTGCATGAAGGTTCTTTTATTAAGGTCTTGAGTAAACAAAATAATAATATTAACGAAGTTGTTTCTAATGATTATGGTTTGAGTTGGGAGCCTAGTAGCAGAAATCAAAGTTATAGATCCAAAAATCCTATTCTTATTGGCTATTTTTCAAATCATAAGTTAGAAAATAAGAGTTCTAAAATTAAATATGTTTATGGTGAAATAGAAGACAACGTTAATATATTTGGTGCTAAACTATTTAAAGTGAAAGAAAGCTCAAGGGTAATGAATATAACAAGCAATACATCTAACACCATCCATAAAGAAAAAGATCCTCATGATGATGTTTCAATATCTAATAATATTATCAAAGAAAATATAGATTCTAGTTTAGATATAAAGGATACTAAGCTTGAATCCAGCGAAAATATTCAAACTGCAGAAATCCAAACTGCTGGCATCAATAAAGGCTTAGTTGCAAATGATATGAAAGAAATAAATAGAAAAGATAAGTCTTTTGATCAACTTATCTATAATATAGAAAACCATATGAACACACTCATAAATGAACTGGAAAAGCTATTAGAAATTAAAAATTTACTAGAAAAAAACTCCTTCAACTCTGAGGAATCAAATCAATCATTGACTCCTACAAAATCAAAGGAATTTTTCACTAATCAACTTTTAGAGATTAATAATACTCTTTCCATATTGGATAAAGAAAAAAATAATCTCAAAGAAAAATTAAATACTCTACAAAATCAATTTGATATTGTTGAGAGTAGAATCAAGGAGTGTCAAAATAGACATGTTGTTTTACAAGAAGAATTATCAAAATTTACTGATGAAAACTTAGGATTTGTCAATAAAATAATGAGTTTTTTTAGGTAATATTAAGTTTTTTTAGCACTCTATTCCTATTTACCTTTTCAGCTATATATACAGCTGAAATTTTCTTTTTTATTTTAGTCGCATGAGCTAGCAGTAAATCATAGTCTTCTAATTTATTGAACCTGATAGAATAACTACACCCCGCTTTTATTTTACAAGGAGTTGCAATAAGTTGAAATTGAGAAAATTTATTTCTTTTTAAATGTTGATATAACTGCATAGCATGATTTCTAGAATCAAATACTGCAATATAATATTGATCTTGTATATATTTTTCCTTCATATTATTTCCCTCCACCATAAATTTACTGGTTTTTATATATTAATATATGTAGGTTAAATAATACTTGTTACTAATATTAAAAACCTATAATTAAGTGAAATTATAATTAAAAAACACTAATGCATGTTAATCATCAGTGTTTTTTAATGTGCTCATATATATCTTAATTTGCTTTTCATACCCATTTTCAGTAGGAATATAATAACGTTTGTCTCTCAATTCATTCGGCATATATTGTTGTTGAATATAGTTTTTTTCATAATTATGAGGATACAAATAATTTAATCCATGCTCCATGTCTTTAGCATTTTTATAGTGAGCATCTTTTAAATGATTTGGTACTGTTGTTTTTATAAGTTCTACATCCTTTAAGGCTTTAGCTACACCTACGTAAGCAGCATTACTTTTAGGTGCCGCAGCTAAATAAGTAGTTGCCTGAGCTAAGGGAATCCTACCTTCTGGCATCCCAATAATCTTTAGCGCTTCATGTGCTGCAATGGCAACTTTTAATGCATTAGCATCTGCATTTCCAACATCCTCTGAGGCTGCAATAATCAGACGTCTTGCAATGAATTCAACATCTTCACCAGCATAAATCATCTTAGCTAAATAATGTAAAGCTGCATCAGGATCACTTCCTCTGATTGACTTAATGAAGGCTGAAATAACATCATAGTGTTGATCCCCATCCCTATCATACTGCACTGTTCTTTTTTGAATGGATTCTTCTGCTGCCTTAAGATCGATCTTTATCATTCCAGATTTATTAGGTGGTGTGCTAAGCACTGCAATTTCCAGTGCATTTAAGGCCTTTCTAACATCTCCTCCAGCTATTTCTGCTATATGTTCTAGTGCATCTTGGTCAACTTCTGTATCAAATCTTCCCAGTCCATATTCTTCATTTTTTAGTGCCTTTTGCATAATCAGCAGAATATCATCTGTTTCTAATTCCTCCAGCTTAAGTACTGTAACTCTTGATAAAAGTGCATTATTCACTTGAAAAAATGGGTTTTCTGTTGTAGCCCCTATGAGTATAATGACTCCTCTTTCTACATGAGGAAGTAATGCATCCTGTTGATTTTTAGAAAATCGATGAATTTCATCAATAAACAAAATGGAGGTTTTTTGGTACATACCTAGTAGTTGCTTAGCTTCTTCTATTACTTCTCGGATTTCTTTCACTCCAGAAGTAACAGCATTTAATTGAAATAGATTAGCACCAATTTCTTTAGCAATCACTTTTGCTATTGTTGTTTTTCCAGTGCCTGGTGGCCCATATAATATGATTGAAGGTAATCTTCCTGACTTTATGCACCGATTTAAGAACTTATTATCTCCTAGAATATGATCCTGACCTAATACCTCATCAATAGTTTGAGGCCTCATTCTGTCAGCTAAAGGTGCTGTATTTTTTAAAGTTTCTTCCTTAAGCAAATCAAATAAATCCATTTTTATCATTCCTAACTAATAATTTCTTTGATAATATCTACAGCATCAAGAACGTCCTGTCTGCTAACATCTTTATGAGTTACAAACCTAATGACATAATCATTACGAGGATTTGCTAATAATCCTTTATTTTGAAACAGCTGTATTAATTGAGCTGTAGTAAATATAGTATTTGAAAAATCAACATTAATCATGTTAGAATGTACTTTGTTTACATCTACTAGTATATTGGGAATGTCATTCAATTTTTCTGCTAATAACTTAGCATTTTGATAGTCTTCTTCTAGTCTTGTTGTCATTTCTTCTAAAGCCATACTAGCTGCTGCTGCAATAACACCAACTTGACGCATACCACCCCCTAGCATTTTTCTAAATTTTCTAGCACGATTAATAAAGTCTTTAGTGCTTACCAGCATACTTCCAATAGGAGCACCTAATCCCTTTGAAAAACAAAACATAACTGAGTTTACATATTGTGCAATTTCTTTAACTTCAACGTTTAGATAGTTAGCTGCGTTGAAAATTCGTGCTCCATCTAAATGGACTGGAATATTATTTTCTTTTGCTAAGGTATAAATTTCTTTCATATTGGTTAAAGGAATTGCCATCCCTCCCGCCATATTATGAGTATTTTCTAAACAAATTAGTCCTGTTTCAGGAAAGTGAATGTTTTCTTTTCTTATTGCATTTTTTATATCCGACGGGTTCATTATTCCTTCAATACCCTTTATAGGTTTTGCTTGAACGTTGGCAACCCTTGCAATCCCCGCAACTTCATATAGATAAATGTGACTGCTTTCTTCTAAAATCACCTCTTGCCCTGGAGTCGTATGTGTCATGACTGCTAATAGGTTTCCCATTGTACCTGTTGGTACAAACAAACCTGCTTCTTTACCTAGTAGGTCAGCTGCTAAAGCTTCTAATTCATTGGTAGTTATATCATCTCCATATACATCATCTCCAAGTTTAGCTTGCACCATTTTTTCAAACATTTTATCTGTTGGTAAGGTAACGGTATCACTTCTAAAGTCCAGTTTTTTCATCTGCTTCTTCACTCCTTTATTTGGTCTTAATAATATTATAATTTATTTAGTTGGTTTTTCCAATGACGAAAAAAAATCTGATGCCAAAAGACATCAGATCCGTAATTATATTTTTAATTCTGACAATAGTAATAGCTGGTTTAGCAGGGGTCAGTATCTCCATTAACAAATGGTTCGCTAACTTGTGGTGGGAATAATGGCGGGAATTGGTCTCCACAAATTGGTCTTACTCTTGCTTCTTGCTCACAGAAACCTGTACTTAATACACATAATTGAACAGGAACCTTAATCTTCTTCTCGCAAGTAATACATAAAGCAAGAATTAGGTTTATAAATATTTCTCCTGTTGCTGGATTAAAGTTAATATCTCTTGTAATACTTTGAGTTGCTAATCTTCCTAAGAAGGAAATATTACAAAACTCAGTAAACTGTGGTAAAAATGCTGAATCAAATACAGACGGCATACATAATTCAAAGAAATTGGTTAAAGTTTGATTTACTGCTGCTCTACCTCTTAATGTAGCAGTTTCAGTAACACCTAATGCAGTAATAAATTCTACATCTATCTCTATTATTACTGTTCCTGAAACACATATTTCCTGTGAACCAAAAATTGGTGTTCCTAATCCTTCTTGGTCACATTCTGTTGTATCAGTAAAGATTAGAAATTGTAATAATCCTGCTGGTCCTGGTACTACAACTGGTTTGCCTCTTTCATCTAGTACGAATTGTGCTCCTGACAAAGTAGTTTTAGGTGTTATTGTTAAGTTTTTAGGGTCATTAATGTTGTTAGGATTAAAAGCTTTTCTAACACGAATATCCAATACTCTTGTAATCCTTGATTTAGGTCCACATTTTTTTGTTGGTAGTGTCCCAAATGGGGCTTTAGATACTGGTTGTATTCCTTGAAGGTTAAAGGTTACTGAATCATAAACCTTATCTACAAAGATACATTCCCCTACTACATTACTAAGATTTCCATCAAAAACACAACCAGTGTTGGCTATACAGCAGGGCTCATCAATTTGCATAGTTTCTACACTTAATTGTTTATCTTTTTCCATTCATATCAACTCCTTTTAATAATTGCCTAACATATATATATTGTTTTTTTATACTTCCCCTTACTGTAAAATATGAATTCATCTGATTTATGGTGCTATTAATATGTAATTTTTATTTTTGATTTGCATATATTTTAATAGAATTTATTAATAGGAAATAAGAAAAGTTTATAGGATGTGATGCTGTGGGCTTAGTAGTAGGATATGAATACATTATTAAAAATTCTAAGGGAAAACTTTATAATTTTTATTTGAACGAGAAACAACAAATTGAGTATATAGCTAAAGATGAAGAAAATCGTTGGGCTGAAAAAGACATTGTATTTGAAGAAGCCATAAATAGCTTTTCAGTAGAAATTGACGAACTAGATTCAGTTCATATAGTAAGTTATTCTAAAAAAAGAATGATATATTACCACACTAGTGTAAAAAACAATTGGATACATAAAAATATAAAAAGCTATTCAACTGATATCAGTGAAATATATTATCCGGTTATTAAAATAATTGATAAAAGTATAAATATTTTTTATTATTTTCATGATAAAAAAGATAAAAGTACATGCGATTTAGTTCACTTTGTACTTAATGAAGAGAGTGTATGGAAAAGTAGAAACTTATTTGAGATCAACTATAATAAATTTATTAATCCTTTTTATGTTCTATTAAAGGAGAGTGGTATGTATGTGCTTTTCACATCTCTGATAGGTGAATTTAATCAAGTCTTTTTAACTTCCTTTGATCATCAATTAAATGAATGGCAAAAGCCTATTCAAATAACTCAGTCTCCAATCGAAAAGATCTATATCTATGGATTAATAATCAACAGAGATACTCTACATATTACCTGGAGCGAATTTGATGAAAAAGGTTTAACCGTAAAATATACAAAGTTATGTGAAAAACAATTTGGAGAGGATTCATTCATTCTATCTCTTTCAGAAAAATCAAACTGTTCTTTCCCTATACTACTTTCTTATAATGGCCTTCTTTGGTGTACTTGGACACAAATGAACAAGTTATATGCTTGTTACTCTAAGGATGAAGGCAATGAATGGTCTTTTCCTACTATAAGGCAAGAAAGCCAACAATTAGAGTTTAAACTTTATCAATATAAAACCAATTATACCGATGATTACCAAAATATAATTTGCAATTATTTGTATGGATCTTTATATCCCAAAATTCAGTTTTTAGGCTTTGGAGGTGAAATTGTATGATGAAGTATGAGATAACAAGTCATAATTTTATACCTAAGAAACAGAAAATAGCTAAACCGCTAGATGTTAAATCATTAGATCAGGAAAACATACTATTAAAAGAAGAAAGAAATAGATTAATAGAAACACTAGAGGATATACAACAACAAATTAGTGTCATAGAGGAGGAACTCAATAATAAAGAAAAAGAACTTATACTTTCCAAAGATACCATACTATCTTTGGAAGATAACCTTAGTAAGTATGAAATGCTAAAAGATGACTTAAATAAGGTTGACTCATTGAAGTTTGAAATTAATTCACTGAGTAGCCAAATTAACAGGTTGAATAAAGAAAACCTAACTTTAAATAAAGAAAATCTAACTTTAAATGAAGAAATTGAATCTTATAAACAGCATGTTCAAACCCTCTATCTTATACTACTTGTGTTAGCTGTTTTTTAGCTAAATGGATACAAAAATTATCTATTTTTGTTAATCATAATCTAAGCTAAAAATAAGTTCCCCCCTGTTTTGGGGGGATTTTTATGAAATGATTTTTCTATACCAAGTAGTTTTCATAGAACTAATTATGTTTACATACTGTTTTAAAAGAGCTTCTATTTCTTCGGGAATTGGTAAAATAAACGTATCTATTAAAATGTTTAAGCTTATCTCTTTTATAAGTATAGTATACATTTGAATTATTATATCTTCATCAAATAAATCAAGGGGTTCCATCAGTATCCAATATAGCATAGCACTATTTTTTTCTGTTTTTCTACTAATTAATACTAGTTCTTTTAGTGTACTATTATAATTCACGGTGATTTTTTTACATTGTAATTCCTTACTATGATCATGCCAATAATCTAATAGGTATCTTGAAGGTAGATTTCTATCGACAGATACAAAGTTATTTAATGTATTTATATTTAATTCTATCAATTCCTCAGTGTATTGAAACACTTTATCACATTTTGTATTTTTAATAATGCTTACTTTAGCCTGACGTGTGTAATAGAACTTAGTAAAACCCAGTTTGATCAAAGATTCCTCTGCTAAAATGCTGCTACTTGAAGCAATGTCCATATTATAAACGCCTTGATTTTTCAAGTTTTTTTGTAAAAAAGTTAACACTTTATGTAAATTTATTAATGTACTATAGGATTTCGATATATTTAGGCAGTAAATAAATGCATATTGTCCATAGGGCATAGGTTCCTCATGAAGATCTATTCCTATATATCCAATAATTGTTTTGTTATCAAATATTAAATAAAAGTGTTTCTCGTTAAACCAGTTTTTCTTTTTATAATTATTTATCTCTCTTTTTAATGAGTCTGGCAGATTACCATCATACTCCTTTAGTAAAATGATATTAAGATTGGTTTTTTTCTCATAAGAATTGTCTATTTTTTGTAGCTTCGTAATTAACTGTTGTAAATCCTTGATTACCGATTGTTTTAAAAACTTTACTTGATCAATATCTTTCTCTTTGTTTTCTAGTATTTTTATAATATACTCTTCAATATTTAAGTTTTCTTTCCCACATGCTTCTAATAATTTAGTATAGAGCATACTAGATAGCTTTAATTCTACTTTATTATCCATCATCTTCCCTCCTTCCTATTAGCATATTTCTTTATTATTGTATTTAGCACTAATCATCCTAGGATTATGTAATATTGCCTACCTAGTATAAGTCAATCATTGTGCTTTTCATAGCAGATGATTAATATTTTATTGTAGCTTTGTAAAGACGTCCTTATATTATTTCAGAGCGTCCCTAATTTGCCTATCATGATTTAATAATGCTAAGTTTTGATAAAATTGTAATTATTCTCAACAACACTTATAGATAACCAACCGTTTAGGTTAATAAAGATAAATTGTAAAGTTTTTGAGTCTGTCATCCTGAATGCTAGCGAAGAATCTTTTCTTAAAATTCATTATATGTATCTGTATTATCAATAGCTACTCATCTTTAAAATGCCTTAAACCTTCTTAGGATTTTATACACTTCAGATATAAAAATAAAAAGATTGCAGCTAATTGCTACAATCTTTTAGGGATACTATTTAATAATATTTTTATATACATATTCACTTGTCATCAACGCCATCATGGCTCCATAACCAACATGGAACTTCAGTTCGTCTCCAATTTTTAAATTTCTTTCACAGTCGGTTATATCTAGAATTAGGTGATCACTGCTGCTGCCCAATATTTCAATAGATTTATCTATAGGTTCTATCTTATGGGTTCCAAAATCCTGTTTTCCTATTGCTAATATGGCCCGTTGTCTCACGCCTTTATCTTCAAATACTGGCACATTACCGAAGGCATCTCTTCCTATTTCCCCGAGAGGGAGGGATGGTTTTTCTTTAATTTCAATAATTTCTGCTACCAAGGTAAATACATCTTGATAATTATCGGAGATATTTTCACCATATGCGCTTTCTGTTCCTAAGAGAATAGCTTCGCCTAATCGTAATTGATTGATTCCCTCTATAGCCTTACCTTGCTCTAATATATAAACACTGCTGGAGTTACCCCCACTAACAATCTCTAGCTTTATATCTAATGTCTCTTCAACATGTTTTCCTAGTTTTACTAGCCTTCCTAGATTTTCCTCATTAGGAATGACGCCCCCATAACAGGTTAAGTTTGTTCCTATGCCAACAACCTTAATATTTTCTAAAGCTTGTAGTTGGTGGCAAACTGTATCTATTTCATGGTCGTTAAAAAAGCCTTCTCGTAAATCCCCCAGATCAATCATCAAAACAATTTTGTGTAATTTACTGTTCTTCTTTGCAGATTCATTTAAAGCTTTAATTGTTTTGATTTCAGAGTTTAGGCTTATATCTGCATATTCAACTACTTTTTCTACTTGGCTAATCATGGGAAGTCTTAATAAAATCTTTTCCACAGGAAAATCCTTTAATTTTATTAAGTTTTCTATTCTTGAATCAGCAAAATACTTTATTCCACCTTCATAAATTGCTTCAGCGATTTCAGGCATAGCACAAAATCCCTTTGTTACAGCTGCTACATGAATGCCGAAGTCTTTATATTTTGTCACCATTCTTTTAGCATTATGCTTCAATTTACTATAATCAACATCTATTCTTGGATTCATTTAACCACTCCCTATTAAATTCCCATACTTTGTTTCATTAAGCTAAGGGCGGCCTCGGGATATCTTTTAGATAACACACCTAGAGAAGCCATAATGTAATCGTTATCGATTAATATTTTTGCTTCTTCTTTAGGTAACAGCATATTTTGGGTGTTTTTCTTAATAGCTGTTTTTAATATTTCTACTCGATTTGGTAGTCTAGTCAAGGCGCCACCAGTTCCTATAATATATTCGACGTTAGAAAGATCTTTTCCTTCTGCTACTGTCATTTTCCCACCCGGCCCATATAAGTGTCTCAGTTTTCCCACATGTCGTTCTAGAGCCACTTCAACTGCTTTTAATGTTAATCTCTCAACAAATTTGATTTGTTCAGCAGTTTTAGGTATGGGTTGATGCTCTTCGATCATCTTGTCTATATTCAATGCTAGTTCTTCCTGAAGTTTCTCTTTTCCAATACGCTCTACTATGTTTAGCATATTGACATAAACTCCTAAGTCCCCTTCAACAGTTCTTTTAGCTAAAGGTTCTGGACTAAGCAAGATACGATTTATTTCTTCGCTTCCTTCAGTAACAGAATGTAAATCTGTTGTTGCCCCACCAACATCAAAGGTAACTAAATCTCCTAAAGCTTCTTTTAATAGCTTTGATGCCTCCATGACGGAACCTGGTGTAGGAATAATAGGACCTTTTACCATTTCTCTGACTTTTTTCATTCCTGGCGCTTGGGTAATATGAGCTTCAAAGGCATCTTGAATTACTCTTCTGGTTGGTTCAATATTTAATTGATCTATTTTAGGATACACATTTTCAACGATATATAATTCATTACCTGACTCACCGAATATTTCTTTGATTTCCTCTTGGTTTTCTATATTTCCTGCATAGATGATTGGTGTTTTTAAGTTCAATTCTGCAATTTTTTCTGCATTATAGATGGCTGTGTCCCTTTCGCCATAGTCTACGCCACCAGCAATTAATATGATGTTAGGTTTGATCTCAAGAAATTTTTTTATGTCTGTTCTTTTTAGTTTACCAGCAGTTATTTTATGAATAATTGCCCCAGCCCCTAGAGCAGCTTCTTTTGCTGCTCGGACTGTCATATCATATACTAACCCATGGACTGTCATTTTCAAACCACCAGCTGCACTACTGGTTGCCAGCATTTCATCATATTCTATTTTATCAACATCTAGCTTTTTTCTTAAATCTTCTATTGCTCCCTGTAGCCCTATATTTACATCCCCTTCTAATACAGTAGTTGGAGATTGTCCCTGCCCAATAAACTTTGGGCAGAGTGTATGAATGTCCTGAAAAGCATTGATCACGGTAGTTGTGCTACCGATTTCTGCTACTAGAACATTGATTCTCATTTTTTTAATTCCCTTCTTCTTTTTACTAGGAATGTGGCTACATGAATACCTTTTGTTCCTCTACCAAATCCAGCATCTATGCCTTGTTTAACAGCTGATTCTGGCGATACCTGTGTACCTCCGCAAGCTATGATAATATTATCTCGAATACCTTTTTCTATACAAAGCTCATGAATTCGCTTCATATTTTTGTAATGAATATCATCATGGCTAATAATTGTAGAGGCTAAAATAGCATCTGCCTTTAGCTCAATAGCAGCATCTACTAACTTTTCTAATGATACAGATGTACCTAAATAATGGCACTCAATACCATATTTTTCGATACCACCATGCTTGATGTCAATAATTTCTCTAAGACCAACAGAGTGTTCATCCTCTCCAACTGTGCCAGCAACAATCTTCATTGGTTGTTTTTCAATATCTTCTCTTACTTCATCTTCCGACATCAATTCTGGCTCTGGAGGAATCACTAACTCATTGGTATCAATTGTAAAGCCTATTCTGCCTTTTAGTTCTATTCTTGTTCCTTCAGAAGGATGCATTTCTTCCTTATGAATTACTTCTACATCCTCTAATCCCATCTTTTTCGCCATTTCAATAGAAGCAAACTCCGCTACACGTTTTGGTAAAGGTAGGAAGAGATTTAACATGATATAGCCATCACCCATCCATTCTACCTCTGGTTTCACCTTTGTTGTTTCCCTATACTCTTTAGTTTCTTCTAATCTTACATTCACGTTATCCGTTTCATCTAGCTCGTCGATGAAAACAATCTTTTCTGGTTTTTCATAGGTGGAGCCCTCTATTAATGTAGATGGATTGTTTACTGCCGCTACATCATACTGTACCACATTATTGTAACCAAAATGAGCTGTTACAGGAGCGAAGTAATCTTCATCTCTTTCATAAACTGTTCCAACACCTATGCCTCCATTGATCTTTCTTGCAATACCGTCTCCATTTCTTTCAGGATAATAGCCAGAATCTACAAAGAAGCCTTCTTCAACAGCTTTAAAGTATCCACCAGCTTCTATTACTTCCTCCATAAATAAAACGGCTCTTTCTTTTAACTCCCTTACTTTCTCTCTAAGGATGCCTTCATTCTTTAATTCAATCATATCCATTAGACCATCCATACCTACTAAGGCCTGCTTTGCTGTATCACAAGCTTCCATATTGTAAATATGCCAAGGCACGTTTCTTCCTTCATCAGGTGTAATGGTAGATTGAATTTCAGCCCTTGTTAATCTAGATACTAGTAGGTTTAGAACATGTGTTACAGTAGCTTCTCTAGTAGAAGACTCCATATATTTTGTGTTCATTTGTGCTCTCATTTTGTACTCTTTAAATAGCTCTCTTAATGCTACAGCATAAGGTAGATCTAAAGTCATACATGGAGCTGGAGGTGCTGTAGGTGGCACTGTAGATAGACAAATATTTTCTTTTTTCATACCAATTTTTACTGAATAAATTGAATTTAACGCATGTTGCACCATCAACTCTGGCATAACCTTCCATGCTTCTCTAGCTGTGGCATTGGCATTATGAGCTCCATCTATTTGTGCTATATCTGCCCATACCATTGATTGTTTTGCTTCTGCCGCATCTACAAAGGATCGAATCATATTAATGTTTCGATATAAAACATTATATTGTGGGTCTTGATGAGCTCCGTTTACTCCTTCTTCGGCAAACATTACTGCAATTTCAGGCCCAGCAACGCCACTAATGTAGGAATGATAATTGATAGGTCTACCTACCTCTTCTTCGATAAAGTCTAAAGCTTTTCTTTGAGCTCTTACTTGCTTTCTAGTTATTGGAATTCCACCGATGCCTTGAGGAGTACCTTCTATTAATCCATCGAAGTGACTCTGTCCAGCAGTTCTAATAACCATGATGTGATCTGCTCCATGCCAAGCTGCCATTCTCATACGACGGATATCGTCTTCAAATCTTCCTGAAGCAATTTCTGTAGTAATCACTGAGTCTGGTTGTGGATCTATATCATTAAAGTATTTTGCTGAAGGTAGTGGAGTACTGTTACCCAACGGAGTAGAACAATTTTTATAAACAAATGGCCCCATTTGCAAGTCTTCTTCTTTATTTCTCCAAGTCCAACCTCTACGTTTAGGCGTATATTTATCTAAATCCTTCAATATATTTTTTATGTTTAATTTTTCATTTGGCTTAACATCCACTATTTTGCACCTCCCTCAAACATAGTAATTGCCTCGTCCCATAGTTTGCCTTCGGCTAACTGAAGACCTGTTTTTCTAACATCTAATCCTTTTTCTTTAGCTAGCTTATAGACAACATGCCCTGCTCCTTTACCCATTAAACCTCTATTCATAACACCTTCAACAATAGCTTTAGCTTCAATACTTGAAAAACCCATTCTTAGAAGAACAGAGCGTTCTATAGATGGCGTAGTATTTTTTCTTGCTAAATCAATCATTGGATCTACGATTTTTTCTGCTAATTTCCAAAATTTTTGTTCTAAAGCTTCATCACTTAGATCGCTTAAATGTTTTCTTCTTTCTTGAAAATCATCCGCTCTTTTCATTATCGTACACCTCCGTTTTCTTTTATTGAATTGTTACCTTTAATTCACTTAAAACTTTTTCTACAAAATCATTGGTTGTTTTACAATCAATTGCTAAGAATTCTAAGTCCTCTTTAGTAATTGTAGTTACATTTCTATTTTCTATACAGTTTTTAATATAGGACATCCGTAATCTATCTATATCTATATCTCTTGCCTTAATTAAAGAAGGATGTGATGGTAAAATGATATTTTCTCCCTGCACTTCTTCATCAGGATTACCAATGGAAATATGAATTCCATTTTCCCTAGCAAAGGTTAGCTGAGGTTGAATATGCTTTCCGGCTCCTGTATATTCTGTTTCCTGTACAACAATTATTTTGTCTTTATCCAGCTCTTGAGAAATGGCAAAAGCTGCTGCTAAGGATGTGTTACCTGCAGGTCCTCTTTCCATTCCCTCTAACTGTGCTAAAGCTTCTGTCATATAGAATACTTCTCCTTGATTTACAAGAACATACCGATCCATATATCTTAAAGGTCTTGCAGCTGATCTTGGTACATCAGAACGGTCTGGCCAAGTAGCAAAGGGCATACCAAATCCTGTGTGACCAGTGGTAAAGGACTTTTTATTGAAATGTGTATCACTTGCCATATGTAAGCCTTTGAGGTTTACACTAGCACCTACAATTTTTACATTTTCTGCACCGGCTTTCTTCAACCCTCTAGCAGTTCCAGTTAAATTTCCTCCCCCTGCGTTTGTACATACAACAACATCAGGATCTTTTCCTTCTCTTTCTCGAAATTGCATAGATAGTTCATATCCTAAGGTTTCCACTCCTGCTATACCAAAAGGTGTATATAGAGAAGCATTAAAGTAACCAGTTTCCTCTAAAAGCTTTAGAAATGTGTAGAATAATTCTGGACCAACGGTTAATTGCACCACCTCTGCTCCAAAGGCTTCACATTTCCTTGCCTTTTCAATGATTTCTGGTTGACCCTTTCCTGTACTGTCATAGCATTCTTGAATAATGATACATTTTAGTCCCCTCATGGCTGCTTGGCTAGCGACTGCTGCTCCATAATTGCCACTTGTGGCTGCTATAACACCTTTATATCCTAGCCTTTTCGCATGATAAACAGCATTTGCTGCTCTTCTTGCCTTGAAGCTGCCGGAAGGATTGCTGGCTTCATCTTTTATAAATATTCTTGCGCCTTTACCCTCTGGTGCCAGCTTCCTAGCTAAAGCTGTTAGGTTTTCAAGCTCTAATAAGGGTGTATTACCTACACCTGTTTCCCCTTGAATTTTCTGCATTTCCTCTAAGGAATAACCTGTTTCCTTCATCATTTTTTCATAATCGAATGCAATGCTACCGAATTCAAAAACTGAATAATCGATGCCAACTGCCTTTTTCATAATCTCACTTTTTCTTGCCATAACAGTTTCATAACTATTGTTGTTGCTCATGATTGCCACCTCCCCACAGAATTTCCCTCAGCTGTAGTCCTATCTGTAGGATTTCAGGAACAAATTTCCCAAAGTCATGATCATGATGGGGATTAATCTCTACTAATCTCCCTTTTTCATTTCTACCGGTAATCGTTTGTATCTCTACTTGTTCTCCTATACTAGCATCCTCCAATAAAAAACCTTTTATCCACATCTCTAAAGGTACCTTTTTAGTATCTTCAGGAAGTTGAGGTGCTCTTTCATGAGGTTGTAAAACAATATCGTGAATTCTTACCCATGTGCCTTTTTTTACATTCATACTACTCTCTCTCCTATCTTTCTATTAAATCCCTCATATCACCCATGATTGCTCTTGGAACAGGTAAGTCAAGCATTGTCTTTAGACCAGCAGATGCATTGATGACGTGAGGTATCATATTTATACACATTGCTATTGTTCCTATGCCACCTGGAATTTCTGGTTTTATTTGCATATTAATATCTGGTGTTCCTTTAATCCAAATATAATCTCCAGTATCAACACCTTCTGTTTCAGGAAGAATTTGTTGAGGATGCTCCATATCAATTTTTAATTCTCCATCTACATAACCATATCCACATTGACGACAACCAGCAACATTTCCAGCCTCTACTTTGGCATATTTCGTTTCTCTTTCAAAATTTGTTGTAATTGGTTCTCTTGTTTGTTCAATATTATCTATATTCCAGCCTATTCCATCAGCAACCATACGAATAGACTCTGGGAAACCAACATGTCCGGCAACCTTACCAGTTTTAACACCCTCTTCAAATTCTTCAACGGTTAGCCCAACTCCTTGTTCTTCCATTACAGCACGACCGAATGGAGCTAGGTCATTGATCCTAGCAGCTTTAATATAATCTACTTCTTCACAGGTGCCTGTTAAAGCTAAAATAAGTAAATCCAGCACAAAGCCTGGGTTAATACCAGTTCCCAAAATGCTTACTCCATTTTCTTTTGCCAATCTATTCATTTCCTTTGCTAATTCAGGTTCTTGTGCTTGAGGATAAGCCATTTCTTCCGCTGTTGAAATAACATTTATTTTCTTTTGAACTACAAGCTTTATTTTTTCAAATGCCCCTTTAGTAAAAGAATCAGTTGCCAATAAGGCTACATCAACAGCTCCTTCTACTAGAACATCCTCAATATTATTTGCTATAATTACTGGCTGATTGTCTCCTCTTTCTATTCCTAATACTTCATACATATCTTTTCCAACTCTTGCTTCATTTCTGTCACAAATTCCTACAATCTCTACTCCCTTTTTCTTTAATAGCATTTCTGCCATACCACTTCCCATTGCCCCAAATCCCCATATAACTACTTTAATATTTTCCATTTAAACCCCTCCATAAAATAAATTTCTAACTTAACTATTATTAATGCAAGATAATAGCCAAAAATATAGAATTCTTAAAAAATATTTATAATTTATATTCATACAAGATAATGTTATTTATTCATTTTATTTAGATAGTTAATTGATGACGTGTTAAGCTTACGGTGGATTTTAAATTTATATTATTCTAATATATATACATCAGCTATTTAGGCAATTTAAAATTTCAGTAGATTTTTTCATTTGAGCAACAAAATAGCGCAAATATATTTGCGTTTATATGCAAATATATTTGCACTATTTTTATTGTATATCTATTTTAGCTATAACTCTTTATAATAAATATGATATTTCTTAAGCTTATGTTGTAACGTTTGTCTTTTCATTCCTAGCTTTTTCGCTGTTTGTGTAATATTGCCGTTCAAGCTGAACAAAACATCTTCAATATATTTTCCTTCTATTTTGCTTAGCATGTCTGATAAAGTTATTTCCTCCTGGCTTTCAAATAAAAGAGATTGAGTTTTTAAATAATTATTATCCTTCGATGCAAGTATATATTCTGGAAAATCCACAACCTTTAATATATGTTCATCTTGAATATAGTTCATTGCACCCTCAATAAGATTTTCTAGCTCTCTCACATTACCAGGCCATGAATAACTTAAAAAATCACTTTTAACCTCTTCAGATATCATCCATACTTGTTTTTTAAAAATCTTATTATATTTGTTGATAAAAAAGTCTGTAAGTAATAAGATATCCTCTTTTCTTTCTTGTAAGCTAGGTATGTTAATACTAATTACCTTTAATCTATAGTATAAATCTTTACGAATAATACCTTGATTCATCAATTCTGTCGGTTTTTCATTGGTTGTGGCGATGATTCTAACATCTATAGGAATATCCTTTAGTCCTCCTATCCTTCTGATATATCCCTCCTGCAAAACCCTAAGAAGTTTCGCTTGAAGCTGAAGTCCCATTGAATTAATTTCATCTAATAATATCGTGCCCCCAGATGCCTGTTCAAAAATCCCTGGTCGATCTATGGCTCCAGTAAAGCTACCCTTAGTTGTCCCAAATAGGATACCTTCTAGCAGGCTTTCTGGCAATGCGGCACAGTTTTGAGCAATAAAGGGCTTGTTTTTTCTATTACTATGGAAGTGAATACTTTGAGCAAACAACTCTTTTCCAGTTCCAGTCTCTCCATATATTAAAATACTTGAAACAGAGTTAGCTGATCTTCTAGCCAAATTTATAGCTTTAACAAATATTGGGCTCTTCCCAATTAAATCTTCAAAAACATATTGTTTAATTGCTTTTTCTTTTATAACTGGTTTAATTAACTCCTGATGTAACCTCATTATTTCATCAGATAAATTCTTAATCTTGGTAATATTTTTTGCTATTTCTAGAGCTCCTATTTTTTCGTTTTCATAGTATAAAGGTATAGTTGTATTGATGGTATTAATTTTTTTTCTTTGATTATTAAGATATGTTTGGCACTCATTCAATATTGGGTTTTCAGTTTTTAGTACCTTTAACAGGGTACTGGTCTCATGGTTTAGACTAGGAAACACATCAAGAAGTCTTTGACCCATAACTTCATCAGCAGGCATCCCTTCTAATTCTGCCATGGCTTCGTTATATAATATGGTAACGCCCTCATTATTAATCACATGTATACCTTCGTCAATGGTGTGCAAAATTTTTTGCAGTATGACCATTAGCGTTCTTTTGGTAATCATTTTATCCTCTCCCATATTCAGAAGCTTGTTTTATTCTATTATATCAATTAAGCAATAAAATCTCTAGATGTACTTCCTATTAAAAAAAGAGGAAAATTATTTTCCTCTTTTATCAGTTATTTAATGTTACATATGTTCTTTATATAATTCAAATTGCTGACATAAGCTCTTAACCATTTCAGATGCTTTTCTAATATTTTCAGGATTGCTAATAATCATATCGATTACTTCTGCAATCTTTATCATTTCTTCTTCCTTAAAACCTCTTGTAGTAACAGCTGGGGTTCCTATCCTTATTCCACTTGTAACAAAAGGACTTTCTGGATCATAGGGTATCGTGTTTTTATTTACTGTAATGCCTACTTCCCCTAGTAGCTTCTCTGCATCTTTACCGGTGATACTTTTATTTCTAAGGTCTAATAACAGCAAATGGTTGTCGGTACCGCCTGATACTAGAGTGAAATCTTTTTTTAACAACTCTTCTCCTAACCTTTTGGCGTTTTTGATTACCTGTTGTTGATAAATTTTAAATTCAGGTGCTAATGCCTCTTTAAATGCTACAGCCTTTGCTGCAATTACATGCATTAATGGTCCACCTTGTATTCCAGGAAAGATTGACTTATCAATCATTTTTGCATACTTTTCTTTACAAAGGATCGCTCCACCTCGAGGACCCCGTAATGTCTTATGGGTTGTAGTCGTAACGAAATCCGCATGATCACAGGGATTATTATGAAGTCCAGCAGCTATTAATCCTGCTATATGAGCCATATCTACCATTAAGTAGGCCCCCACTTCATCAGCTATTTCTTTAAACTTCTTAAAGTCAATTGTTCTAGGATATGCACTTGCTCCTGCTACGATAAGCTTAGGCTTTTCTTCATTTGCTATTCTTCTTACTTCTTCATAGTCAATCAATTGTGTCTTTTGGTCTACTCCATATTCCACAAAGTTATAATATACCCCTGAAATATTCACAGGACTTCCATGGGTTAAATGACCTCCGTGGGATAAGTTCATACCTAATACCTTGTCTCCAGGCTGTAGAATGGCAAAATATACTCCTAGATTTGCATTTGAACCTGAATGAGGTTGTACATTGACATGTTCTGCATCAAATAATTCCTTCAATCGATCCCTCGCTAATTCTTCAGCTACATCTACTTCTTCGCAGCCTCCATAATATCTTCTAGCGGGATAACCTTCAGCATATTTGTTGGTTAAGTAGCTACCCATTGTCTCCATTACAGCAGTTGAAACAATATTTTCCGAAGCAATTAATTCAATGCCTGCTCTCTGTCTACCTTTTTCTTTCATTATTACATCATAGATCTTCTCATCCACTTCTTTTAACCTATCAAAGTTCATTAGCTGTTCTCCTTTCATGATAACTTGTCTCAAATTCATTATAGATATATTTTAGAAATTTTACAATAATTTCCTCACTTTTTGCATAAAATCATAATGCTATCTATAGGATATCCTTTTACGATACTTTTAATATATTTTTGTAGATTTATCCTAGATTCTGATATATATTAATATAATAAAGTAGATTGGAGGTGAATTTATGCTTCAAGTAAACAGAAAAAAACTTTTGGTTTTAGCTCTTTATGCAGGGGAAATCATGTTAAAGAATGGTGCTGAAACCTACAGAGTCGAGGATACAATAATTAGATTATGTAAATCCAAAGGCTTTTCCTATGTGGATGTTTATGTTACCCCCACAGGAATATTTATATCCATAGATAATAAGGGAGAGAGTCAAGAAGAAATTTTATCCTATATTAAAAGAATCAAGTCCAGAAGTATCAATTTGAATAAGGTTGCAGAAGTAAACAATTTTTCCAGAAAATTTGTTGATCAGAAGATATCCATAGATGATGGAATTAAACTTTTGAAGGAAATCGACCAATTGTTACCCTATCCCCACTACATCCATGCAGTTTTTGGAGGTCTAGCTAGCGCCTTCTTTGCTCTATTATTTGGAGCCAATATATTTGAATTTCTTAGTGCCTTTATTACTAGTATTTTAGTTACTTATAATTTAAAATATTTATTAAGCATAGACTTTCCCCCATTTCTTACAAATGCCTCTGGAGGCGGAGTTGCAGCAATCATGGCCATTATTCTTTCATTCCTGCACCCTTCAATCCATATTGACAAGATCATCATTGGCGCTATTATGGTAATGGTTCCTGGAGTGGCTATGACAAATGCTGTTCGTGATTCTATTGCAGGAGATCTGGTTTCAGGTTTAGCTAGAGCTGCAGAAGCACTAATTATTGCGACGTCTATTGCATTTGGGGTGGGTTTTATTCTTAAGCTATGGATATTGTTTGCAGGAGGTACTTTAATATGATGTACGTTACTAATTTTGTTTATGCTCTTATCTGTACGATAGGATTTGCTATTGTTTTTAATGTTCCAAAGACATCTTTAATTAAATCTGGGTTTGGCGGAGCTTTGGGTTGGACAGTGTTCATCACTATTAATCATTTTTTTCAGTCTGTAGTTGTTGCAACTTTTATCGCTTCTTTCATTATTGCATTAATTGGTGAAGCCTTTGCGATCATTGATAGACAACCTTTAACTGTTTATATTATTCCTGGTATTGTGCCTTTAGTTCCTGGTTTTGGTTTATATTATACGATGCTGTCTATACTAGAAGAAAATTATGAACTAGCTATTAATCATGGCAGCGAATCCATTATGATTGCCATCTCTATAGCAGCTGCTTTGACCATCGTATTATCGTTAAATTCTTATAGAAAAAAAAGAAGATCTAATTTTTAGATCTTCTCTTCATGGTCAATGACCTCAACTATAACTGGTGTAAATTTTCTACTGTTCTTTATTACATTTTCTTTTTTTCTAATTCCAATAAAGCTAAAGAACATTAAAGTAAAGCCTATTAATGCCGCATACAATTCCATATTTTCGTTAACACCTAAGTTAGGTAGAATCGTAGTAGCTAATAATACACCGATCACCAAAGCTAACAATGGAATTACATATACGATAAATGCAGCAGTCAGAACACTTTGACCCTCCATATCCACTTCAACCCGTTCCCCTAGCTTAGCGTTAGCATCATTAATTGCTTCTATCTCCATTTTCATGTCTTCTTGCCCCATTTTACACGCATTACAACTTCCACAGCTAGAATGTCTCTGCATTAATACTTTTGCCGTTTTATCCTTCACCAGTGTCACGACACCACATTGTTTCATCTTCCAACCTCCTTTGTAAAGGTTTATAGCTTATTCATTATATTCCCAATCTATTAAATCCCTAACAACAACCGATGCAATGATTAATCCTACTGCTGAAGGAACAAAAGCAACACTGCCAGGAATCTGATGTCTAACAGTACAGGTTCGATCCTTGTTAGGACATATACAATCTGTTTTACAATCACTGTCTATTTGTAAGGGGGTAATGGGATTCTCTTTAGAATAAACAACCTTTAAATCTTTTATATTTCTCTTTCTTAATTCTTTTCTTAATACCTTGGCCAAAGGGCAGATAGATGTTTTATAAATATCTTCAACAACAAATTTTGTTGGATCTAACTTGTTTCCTGCTCCCATGCTACTGATAATTGGTATGTTTCTTTCTTTGCACCGTTGAATTAAGTCTATTTTAGCCGTAACCATATCGATTGCATCGATAACATAATCATAATTATCATTTAGTAGTCTTTCAGCACTATCACTATTGTATAGCTCTTTATAAGTGGTTACTTCTGCCTTAGGATTTATATCAAGAATCCGTTCTTTCATCATGTCTACTTTAGATTTCCCTACGGTAGACCGAGTTGCATGTATCTGCCTATTAATATTGGTAAGACATATATCATCATCATCTACTAAAACAAATGCTCCAACTGCTGTTCTAGCTAGTGCTTCTGCTGCGAATGTTCCAACTCCACCAATACCAAAAATTGCAACTGTACTATTTTTTAATTTACTTAAACCTTCGGTACCAATTAATAGTTCTGATCTAGAAAAAGGATGTAGCACCATTGTTTTCCTCCTATTGATTATTAATCTATCTTTCAAAATCTAGTGTGGCAAACTAAAGTCTATAATATATAATTTATTTTTTTCTGTCAACTATATTTCCTTTTTTAGGACAAAATTTTCTTTAACTATATTATTTTAAAATACGGTTTTGGAACTATATTTCTCCTATAAAAAAAATTCCTAATAAATAATAGGAATTAACATTTACTGTTATTTTTAATATAAATACCCACCATGCCGTGATCCGATTGTTTTGAAACCTGCTATGCAGGTGGGTGCTCTGTCATCTATTTCTTAAGTCCTCTGAATTAAAGAGGCATTTAATCCATAAACAAACGCCGAATTCCCAATGTAACTGTGTTGGCTCAAAACGTTATCGAATTCACGCACACAGTAGGTGTGTATACATATAGTATCATAATTTCAAGAATATTTCAATTAATGATGGATATATTTTTAAGTATATAGTTGTAGTATGCTCTAAGTCTAGATAAAATATGTTATTTACATATCCATATTTTAATAAAATAACCTCCTAAAGTAGATTTTTTTATCTATCTACTTTAAGAGGTTCACCTAAAATTAAGATTCTTTTTGGGTTTGAATCTGAATGCTTAATTCTTTTAACTGTTTTTCATCTACAAAAGATGGCGCATTGGTTAATAAACAAGTGGCGTTTTGAGTTTTTGGAAATGCTATTACTTGTCGAATATTTGCTTCTTTTGTCAAAATCATTACTAATCTATCTAATCCATAAGCTATACCTCCATGAGGTGGAGTGCCATATTTAAATGCTTCCAATAGGTAACCAAACTTTTCCCATGCTTCTTTTTCTGTAAAACCTAAGACCTTAAACATTTTTTCTTGAAGCTGTGAAGAGTATATTCGTATACTTCCTCCACCAATCTCATGCCCATTTAATACAATGTCATAGGCTTTTGCCCTCACTTTTTCTGGCGCTGTATCTAACAATTCAATATCTTCATCCATTGGTGATGTAAACGGATGATGCTTTGCAACATATCTGTTTTCTTCTGGATCATGTTCTAATAATGGGAATTCTGTCACCCATAATAATTTGAATTCATCAGGATTCAATAGATTTAATCGTTTAGCAACCTCTAGTCGTAAATGTCCTAAAGCATCATGTACAATATCAAACTTGTCTGCAACAAATAATATTAAATCTCCAGATTTTCCATTAACTTTTTTAAGTAGATGACTCAATTCTTCTTCTGTAAAAAACTTCGCTATAGGGGATACTACTTCTTCTTCAACAATTTTCATCCATGCTAGACCTTTTGCACCATAGGTTTTGGCCACTTCTTCTAAGCTTGTTATATCTTTTCTACTAAACTTATCTCCATAGCCTTCTATGTTGATGGCTTTTACAAATCCTCCATTTTCAACGGTAGAAGAAAAGACTTTAAATCCACTTGTTTTTACAGGTTTAGAAACATCTACTAGTTCAAAGCCAAAACGAATATCTGGTTTGTCAGATCCATATCTCTCCATCGCTTCTTTATAGCTCATTCTCTGTATTGGCAGTTGTATATCTATATTAAGCGCATCCTTAAATACTTTTTGTAAAAGTCTCTGGTTCACTTCAATAATATCTTCCATATCTACGAAGGACATTTCACAATCAATTTGTGTGAATTCTGGCTGGCGATCAGCTCTTAAGTCCTCATCTCTAAAACATTTTACTATTTGAAAATACCTTTCCATGCCAGACACCATTAGAAGTTGTTTAAAAAGCTGAGGTGATTGAGGTAGAGCATAGAACTTACCTGGGTTAACTCTACTAGGCACTAAATAGTCTCTAGCACCTTCTGGTGTCGTGTTAATCAACATAGGTGTTTCTACTTCAATAAATCCGTCTTCTGTTAAAAAGTTTCTAACAATATTGGCTATTTTGGATCGAAAAATTAGATTGTTTTGCATAGAGGGCTTTCTTAAGTCTAAATATCTATATTTTAATCTTAAATTTTCTGAAACAACATCATCATCTTTAATGTATATAGGTGGTGTATCTGCAGTGTTTAATATATGTAACTCTTCAGCAAATATTTCTATTTCACCAGTAGGTAGATTTGGATTCATTGATTGTCGTTTATATACTTTCCCTTTAACACAGATAACATATTCTGAACCGATTGTTTCTGCTTTATTAAAGGCATCTAAAGAAATGTCCTTATCAAAAACAATCTGAAGTAATCCTGTCCTATCCCTTAAATCAACAAATATTAAACCACCAAGATCTCTTCTTTTTTGTACCCAGCCATTCACTACGATTTCTTCATTAATGTTTTGGGAATGTAAAGTGCCGCACATATGGGTTCTCTTTAACAACTTAGAAGTCATTTTTCCCTCTCCTCATCAAAAAATTTATTTAAGTCTGTCTTTTAAAATATTATAAATATCTGTAATTTCAATTTCTTCTTGCTCGCCATTTCCCATATTTTTTAATAGAAGAATTCCTTTATTAAGTTCATCTTCACCTATAATGATTGTATAGGAAGCCATCATTTTGTCTGCATATTTAAATTGTGCTTTTACGCTTCTATCCATATGATCTTGATCTACCTTGAAGCCCCTACTACGTAATTCGCTGATTAATTCAAAGCCCTTGAGTTTTGCTGCTGTTCCCATGGTCACAACAAATGCATCTAATGCTTTAGGATTAGGTATATGGATTTTTTGTGTTTCAAGTGATAATATTGCTCTTTCTAGCCCCATTCCAAAACCTACCCCAGGTGTAGAAGGACCTCCACAATCCTCTACTAGTTTGTCATATCTTCCCCCACCACATAAGGTTCCCTTTTTTCCGGCTTCATCCGTTATAATTTCAAAAGCTGTTTTTGTATAATAATCTAGGCCTCTTACAATCTTGGGATCAATAATATATTCTATTCCGGATGCTTCTAAATATTTTTTTAACCCTTCAAAATGATCATTACATTCATCACAAATGTGATTCAGCATTAATGGAACGTCCTGTAATTGCTGCTGACATGTATCAGATTTGCAATCTATAATTCGCATAGGATTTCTTTCAAATCTACTTTGACAGGTTGTACATAAATTATTAAGTCTTTCCCCTAGGTAAGCTTTTAAAACTTCGTGATAATCTTTTCTGCACTTAGGACAGCCGATGTTATTTATTCTTACTTCTAAATTTTTAATTCCCATCTTTGTATATACTGCCATAGCTAAACTAATAACCTCTGCATCGACAGAAGGATTAATCGCCCCAAATACTTCTATTCCAAATTGATGATGTTCTCTGTACCTTCCTGCTTGAGGTTTCTCATATCGAAACACTGGAATGATATAGTACAATTTTGTCGGCTGCGGCTCAGCATAAAGCTTATTTTCAATAAATGATCTTGCAACTGGTGCTGTACCCTCAGGCTTCAAGGTTATACTTCTTCCACTACGGTCTTCAAAGGTATACATTTCCTTTTCCACTACATCCGTAGTATCTCCGATTCCTCTAATAAATAGTTCAGTATGTTCAAAAATTGGGGTTCTAATTTCTTGGAATCCATATTTTTCTGCAACTTCTCTAGCAGTATTCTCCACATAATGCCACTTATATGCCTCCGAAGGCAATACATCCTGTGTGCCCCTTGGGGTTTTTATTTGCATATTTTTCCCTCCACTCTATGATTTCTCATTTCTCTATACAAAAATTTGTTTTGAGATCTATTGGAATAATTTTTTTAAACCAATTACTGAAATAATAGCTTATTCACAATTCAACAAAGTATAATATTTCTTATTGGTTATAAAAAATATTATTTCTCTTAGACTAATTAATAGGAAATATGTTAAATGAAAAAATCCCCTCTTCCCAAAATAAGGGGATAATTTGTACTTAAGTGACCAACACGAAAGTCACAAACCAAACTTTCGGTTGTCTACTTATGAATTAAGTCTCATTTTATTTGTAATATTATAATTCTTTTTGAAAATATTGTCAATGTATTATCATAAATGCTTTTTCTTTCTTTCTATCATTTCATCTACCCGTTCTATGTAGAGCTCAAGGTTCTTAATATTGGGTACTCTTTCTAAGCGATTTTCTTTAGGAAATACAATTTTTGATACTGCACCTGCTCCCATAGCAATAATGGTTTGTTTTTCCTCCATGATTTGGATGTTGTAAATACATTCATACCCAGGCTTTGCATAACCAATGTTCTCTAGATTTTCTACCATATGTTTTTGCCTGTACATATAATATGGTTTTAGACCCATATCTCTTGCATAGTTTTCAGTAATTTCTAGCATCTTTACTATCTCACTGTTTTTCTTATCTGTAGAATATTGCTGTTCTTTTAATCTTGAAGCATTTTTAATGGCTAATGTATGCACGGTTAAATTGGAAGGTAATAGCTTTTTAATAGCCTTCATTGTATTGTGAATCATATCTATATTTTCATCTGGAAGTCCAATAATGACATCCATATTAATATGATCAAATCCAATTTTTCTAGCTAACTGGTAGGCTTCAACGGTTTCTATCACTGAATGATTTCTTCCTATTTTTTTCAAAGTACAATCATTCATAGTTTGAGGGTTGATACTAATCCTTGTAACACCACTTTTTTTAAGGAAAATTAATTTCTCTGTATCCACTGTATCAGGTCTACCGGCTTCAACAGTAAATTCTTTCAGTTTTGACATGTCAAAGCTATCAACCAAGACATCAAAAAGTTTTTGGAACTGGCGGGTATTTAATGTAGTTGGTGTTCCACCACCGATATATACCGTCTCTATTTCTTTTCCTTTACGATTTAATATTTCAGAGGTTCCTTTTATTTCTTTGCAAATTGCTTCGATATAATCTTCTATATAGGTATGAAATCTATCCAATGGATTAGATGGAAAAGAACAATAGCTACACCTAGTAGGACAAAATGGAATGCTGATGTATATGCTTACTTTCTTTTCGTCTATTGGATATACATACTTATGTTCAATGTTAGCTACTTCTAAAAGTAGCTGGGCTTTTGCTTTTGAAATATAATAATCCTTCGTTAAGATGTAAGTAATTTCTTCTTGGGATTTTCCTTCGTTTAGTAGCTCATGAACGATCTTTGTAGGTCTTATTCCAGTTAAAAATCCCCAAGGTAGATAGACTTTATTATATTTTATTAGTAGTCGGAAAAAAGCAGATTTAATTAATTGTTTGGTTTTTCTTTTTACATCATGCAGATTTCCGTCAATCACCACGGTTTTAATAGTTTTATTCTTTTCTCCAGATATGTATGCCTCAGTGATGATGGTTGTTTCATTTCTATTTTTAATTAATTTATTAATAATAATATCTTCGCTTAAATTTTCAGTCTCTAAATCAACATGATGATCATTGCTATATATTATCAAAGCATCAGCATCATAAAAAAGCTTTAGTAATTCTTTAACTTCATATTCATAATCATGACCTATTAAAAATACTTTTAACATTAAAACATAACTCCTATTAATGATCTCGTTCTATTTCTTCAATTATTTTTTCTACATAATTAGAATTCATCCCTAGTTCTCTTGCAATTTCCAACTGTGATACGCCTTCATAATTCATTTCCAAAAAATCCTGCAACTCCATATCTATGCTTTTTCGGCTCTTTATGTTATATTGATTTTTACGATTTTTCTTCATAAAGCAACCTCCTAGAAAAATATTTTAGGTTAGTATTACCTATATTTTCTAGGAGTATACTGCATTACTTAATATACGGATTTGTAACTTTTTCAATACCTATTTTTGATGCAGGCCCATGTCCAGGGAAAACAGTAGTATCGTCATCTAATACCATAAGTTTTTCTTTAATGGAACGGATAATTAGCTCATAGTTCCCTCCATCCAAATCTGTTCTACCTATAGAATTAGCAAATAAAGTATCTCCTGTAAAAACAGAATCATTAACGTGTATACAAATACCGCCTTGTGTATGTCCAGGGGTATAGATAACCTTAAGTTTCAATTCTCCTAATTCTAATCCTTCACCATCTGTAAGAAAGGCGTCAGCAGACATCTCAATAACAGGTCCCCCCATCATTGCAGAATAGTTTCTATTCTTATCCTGTAATAGATAGTGGTCATCTTTATGCATATATACTGGAGCATTTGTTTTTTCCTTCAGTTCCTGTAACCCTCCAATGTGGTCACCATGTCCATGGGTCAATAGTATATATTTTAATTGCAGTCCATTATCCTCCAACATTGTTAGAATTTCTTTCGCATCACCACCTGGATCAATAACAGCTGCTTCATTCGTTTTATCATCCCCTAGAATATAACAGTTAGCTCCATAAACTCCTACTGCCATTCTTTGTAAAAACATAATTTACCTCCTTTAAAACAGTTTTTTGCTATCAATTAACATAGTAACTGGTCCATCATTGATAGAATGTACCATCATATGAGCTTGAAACATTCCTGTAGCTACTTGTATGCCAGTATCTTTGCAATAGCTAACAAATTCTTTATATAGGCCTTCTGCTATATCTGGTTTTGCTGCTTCAGAAAAGCTAGGTCTTCTACCTTTTCTACAATCTCCCATTAAGGTAAACTGAGATACCACCAATAATTTACCTTTTACATCAACAACAGATAAATTCATCTTTTCATTTTCATCTTCAAAAATTCTTAAGTTGGCTATTTTCTCTACCATATACTTAATATCATCTGTAGTATCCTCATGCCCTATCCCAAGAAATACCAGTAAGCCTTTTTCTATCTCACCAGTAATATTGTTATCTACTACTACTTTACCTTGACTAATTCTTTGTACAACTGCCCTCATAGGTACCTCCTTTAACTTATGTGATTACCCTAAATACGTCTAATACACCTTTAACTCGTTTCAGCTTTTCCATCAATTTATTTAAGTCGTCTATACTATTAACTTCTAGAACAAGATTAAGTAGTGCAATTTTTTCTTTGTTAGTCCTAGCATTTAAGGCATTCACTGTAACCTTTGCATCTGATAGTATATGAGTTAATTCTGATAGCAGTCCTTTACGATCGGCAGCTTTTAATTGTATTTCTGCCTGGAAAGAGATGGATTTGTTAGAATCCCATTCTACCTCAATAAAACGCTCGGTAGCTTCAGCATTATCATATAAATTAGGACAATCCTTTCTGTGAATAGATACGCCTCTACCTCTAGTGATATAGCCGACAATTTCATCTCCTGGCACTGGATTGCAACAACGAGAAAAACGTACCATGATATTATCTATTCCTTTAACGATTATACCTTGACTTGGTTTTCTCTTGTTTTTACTATCGATATGCTTATTAGCTAGAGGTATTTCTTTTTCCTGAATTTCCTGCGGCTGAGGTGTATCCTTTTTAATATTTTCTTTTATTTTTGGTATTACCTGAGCTAAAGTAATGCCACCATATCCAATAGCAGCATATAAATCTTCCTCATTATTTAAGCTTAGCTTTTTAGCAATGCTGATTAATAGTTTCACCTGCAATGCCTCGTTAGCATTCAGCCCCTGTCTCCTTATTTCTTTTTCTAGGATTTCTCTACCTCTGCTAACATTTTCTTCTCTGCGCTCTTTTTTAAACCATTGTTTAATTTTTGTTTTAGCTTGAGAGCTTTTAACAATCTTCAACCAATCTCTACTAGGCCCATTACTATGACCTGATGTCAATATCTCTACAATATTACCGTTTTTTAATTTGTAATCGATAGGAACGATTCGTCCGTCTATCTTTGCACCTACACATTTATTTCCTACATCTGAGTGAATTTTATAAGCAAAATCTACTGGAGTTGATCCCGTTGGTAGGTTAATAACCTTTCCTTTAGGAGTAAAAACAAAAACCTCGTTAGTAAAAAGATCTATCTTTAAAGATTCCATAAATTCTTTAGGATCCTTCATTTCTTTTTCCCATTCTAGCATTTGTCTTAACCAGGATAATTTATCATCTATTTCTGTTTCTTTATTTGTAATAATATTTTCTTTATATTTCCAATGAGCAGCAATACCGTATTCGGCTATTTGATGCATTTCCCCAGTTCTTATTTGTATTTCAAAGGGCTCTCCCTTAGGCCCTATAACAGTCGTATGGATTGATTGATACATATTGGGCTTAGGCATAGCTATATAATCCTTGAATCTACCAGGTATTGGTTTCCACAATGTATGCACCACACCTAATGCTCCATAGCAATCTTTGACTGTATCTACTAATATTCTAATTGCCAAAAAGTCAAAAATTTCATCAAATGATTTTCCTTGGTAGGTCATTTTACGATAAATACTATAAAAATGCTTAGGTCGTCCTGAAATCTCATTTTCTATATTAAATTCTTCTAGTTTATTCCTAAGTTTTTTTATAACTTCGTTGATAAAATCTTCTCTATCTTTACGCTTTTTTGCTACTTTTTCTACCAGCTCATAGTATCCTTCAGGGTCAATATAGCGAAGACATAAATCCTCCAGTTCCCACTTAATTCTAGAGATACCAAGACGATGTGCGATAGGAGCAAATATTTCAAGTGTTTCAAGTGCTTTTTCCTTTTTCTTTTCATCTGTCTGATACTTAAGTGTTCTCATATTGTGGAGCCTATCAGCTAATTTAATAAGAATTACTCGAATGTCCTTTGCCATAGCAACAAACATTTTCCTTAGATTTTCTGCTTGTCTTTCTTCCTTTGATTCAAAAGATAAACGAGTTAACTTCGTAACTCCTTCTACTAGTTCTGCTATCTCTTCTCCAAATTCTTGTCTAATTTTGTTATAGTCGTAACCTGTATCCTCAATAACATCATGTAATAAGCCTGCAGCAATCGTGGTGCTATCCATTTGCAGTTCTACAAGTATTTTAGCTACCTCAACAGGATGAATAAAGTATCTCTCGCCAGATTTCCTATATTGCCCTGCATGTGAGCTTTCAGCAAAGTTATAAGCTTTAATAATAAGCTCAACGTCACATTGAGGGTTGTATTCTTCAAGCATTGCTATTAAGTTTTCCAACATCATAAAATCACCCTCTTCAGTAGCATCAAATAATTTCTGCTTAGTATTTATAATCGAATATTAGAACTCATTATTTAACATTTTATTTCTTGTAGTATATTCAAAATACACGTCTTTAGTGCTTCCTCATGGATTCTAATAGTAAAATTCAAAATAAACTTAAAAATCTAGAGTGCTTTAATCATGATAGGTAATTAAGGTTTTTACATTATAATTAGATAATTTTTCTCTTCCTTTTAAAAACGCTAATTCAATTAAAAAGTTAATAGATACTACTTCTCCGCCTAATTCTTCAATCAGCTTAGCGGTTGCTAATACAGTTCCTCCTGTTGCCAGCAAATCATCTATAATGGCTACTTTTTGACCAGGTTGAATAGCATCTCTGTGGATTTCTAGAGCATCTTTACCATATTCCAATTCATATTCATAACGAACAATTTCTGCTGGCAGTTTACCGGGTTTTCTTACAGGGACAAAGCCTGCCCCAATTTTATAGGCAACAGGTACGCCTACTATAAACCCTCTGGATTCAGGCCCTACTACGATATCAACATTTAAATCTTTTAATTGCGCTGCTAAGGTATCTACCATATAAGTAAAAGCTTCTTTGTCCTGTAAGAGAGTGGTAATATCTTTAAAGTTAATACCTTCCTTAGGAAAATCTTGTATTTCTCTAATTTTTTTTGATAAATCCATGATAACTTCCTCCTTTTATCCCATCTGACCATTGATTGATGAAATCAATGAAATTGTTTAATAAATTCCTACATTGTTTAAAGGTATCTAATTCCTCAATATTAACCTTTTTTGTGACCTTTAAGATATTAAAACTGTATTTGTCATCATCCACGTGATACTGAACAAGTTGTCCCTCTTGAAAAATCGTAAGGGCATTTTGTAAATGCTTTTCATTTATATGTATTTTTGTAGAATTTTGTATTTCATACAGTAAATTTTCAAGCTTTATAGATTTTTTACCATCATATTTTTTTAGAAACTTATAAAGTATCACTAGGTCCTCTCTTGTTGGTATGATACTCTTTAAAATTTCCAAATTATATTTCTCGTCTCCTTGACTGTAAAAAACCATTATATTTTGATTATTATTTTTGTTAGCCAAACAGTCATATTCTACCTGTGAAAAAAACATATCATATACAATAATACTATTATATAGTTTAAATTGAATTTTATCAATATTAGGATTAATAACAATGTGAACTTCTTTATCTCCGCAATAGCACGGAGTTTCATGATAAAATATATTTATATTTATGTCAGTTGATTTTTCTCTTATTTCCGAAAGCTTTATTAAGCTATAGGCTTGATATATTGTATTTACTAGAATTAATAGCTTGTTTTGCTGTTGAACTGCCTTTAGTAACATGTCATCTTTGTTGCTATCAGTTATTATAGGTATGCTATCTAAAGAATAATCACTAAAATTATAGTCATATTGTGTAAACTGTAAACGTTTATAATATTCCTTTGCTTCCTTTATTTTATAAGCTTCATTCGTCTTCATAATTTTAATATCTTTAACATTTAGCTGGATTTTTTTATTGCCATTAAACACATTGAACTCTGGTGAAAAAACTAAAGCAACTTTATCCTGTAATGAAATATACTCCTTATATTCTCCTAAGTTAAAACCAATAGTGTCAAATACTCTATTGGATTCTGCCACCTGCATTTTTAAATGTTTACCTTCTGTTCCAACTCTTTTTAGTTCCTTTGGCTTTAAATTTAGATTGAGAAATCTAGGAGATGCATTTCCTAATCCGAAAGGTTCTAACACCTCTAATTCACCAATAAGCTTGTCGTCAATATCATTTAATGTTAGCTTATCATCACAAAATATTTGAGGAATCAAATCTTCCTCATGAAGCATTTCATCAGCTATGTTGTTAATCTTTTCTCGAAAAGCCTCTATATTATCAACATCTAGCGATAAACCTGCTGCCTGTTCATGACCTCCGAATTTTATGAAAAGTTCCTTGCATTGACTCAATGCTTCAAATATGTCAAAACTAGAAATACTTCTTGCAGAGCCTTTAGCAATACCGTCCTCTATTGATAAGATAATCGTAGGCTTATAATACTTTTCTAAAATTCTAGAAGCTACAATGCCGATTACCCCATGATGCCAATTTTGATTATATAATACTAAAACTCTTTCTTGCTGGTATTTAGGTTGACTCTCAATGATTTTTAATGCTTCCTCTACTATTTTTGCTTCTAATTGTTGCCTATTTCTATTTTCTTCATCCAATATTTGTGCTAAATGTTTTGCTTCTTCGTCATTATTGGTAGTGAGCAGCTTAACACCTATTTCTGCCGAGCTAATGCGGCCAGCCGCATTAATTCTAGGGGCAATCATAAATCCAATATTGCCAGAGTTAAGCTGTTTTCCCTTCAAACCACACACCTCTAACAATGCTTCTATCCCAACGTTCTGTGTTTTTTCAATACATTTTAAACCATTCTTAACAAAAATACGATTTTCTTCCACTAAGGATACTATATCAGCAACTGTTGCAATAGCCACTATATCTAAATATCCTTTTACTTTAGTGTTAAATTCTGCCGAAGAAGTTAATGCTTGTATAAGCTTAAAGGCTACTCCACATCCACATAACTTATCAAATGGATATTGACAATTCTCTTGTTTGGGATTAACAACAGCATAGGCCTCTGGTAGAGTAGTATGACAGTGATGATGATCTGTAATGATCATATCAACACCTAATAAAGTGGCATAGTCTACTTCTTCAACAGAAGTGATGCCACAATCTACTGTTATTATCAAATTTCCCCCCTTTTCGGCGATTTTTCTTAAAGCCCCTTTGTTTATTCCATATCCTTCTTCCATTCTATCTGGAATATAATAGTTTACGGGACAATCAATGGAGTTGAAATATCTAACCAGCAAGGATACACTTGTCACACCATCCACATCGTAATCACCATAAATCCATATGGATTCTTTATTCTCCAATGCCTGTTTAATACGCCTAACTGCTTTATCCATATCCTTCAATAGGAATGGATCATATAAATCTTCTAGTTTTGGTGTTAAAAATGTTTTTGCTTTTTCTAGCTCATTGATCCCTCTATTCAACAGTATTTTTGCAGTGGTTTTAGTTATGTTTAAATCATCCGCCAGCTTCTCTATTTCTGAATTCTGATGATCTCGATAAATCCATTTCTTTTTTTGAACTCCCATGTTGTTTCACCTACAATTTCATTTTTATTAAAATTCAATTCATTGCTTAAAAAATAAATTCTCGAATAATCTCATTGTAGGGAACAGCCCCTGTGTTGTTCCGTCCTGCTATCATCGGAACGCTACCAACCTCCCACATCTAACTTCCAGTTAGGGAGCATTCCCTACAAATTATACCCCATCTATATAACATCATTTTTTTCTAAAGCTGCTAAGTAAAATAGAAATTATAATTGATACGCCTAATATGCTTGCCAATAGATAACCTATGATACCAAAGAGGGATATACCCCACATCATTGGACCGGACGTGTTTTGTATAATTAGAGATGAGCCAACGATAAGAGCTGAACTAATTAAACTTAAAGATAATTTGTTGGTCATCCTATTAACCTCGTCTTGCAGCTTATCGAATCCAATTTGCTCCAGTTGAAATTTTATTTCATTATTTTCAATTTTCTTAATCAAGTTTCTTAGTTGCTTCGGTAAATATTTAACTCCATATAATATTTCCTCTGAATAGTCCTTTACCTCACCCATCAGATTTTTAGGATTCAACCTATTGTAATATATTTCTTTAGCAAAATCCTTTGCAATGTTAGACAAACTAAACTCTGGATTTAGGAATTTTACACTACCTTCAAATGTAACAATAGCTTTTAATAGGACAGTAAACTGTGAAGGAAGTTTAACTTTATTGGTATAGGCTACCTCCATAACCCTTTTTAACGCCTCTGCTAAGTTAAGTTTGTTCAGTGGCATATTATAATAAAGGTTTATTAGAAATGATATATCTTCTTTTAATCTTCTTATATTAGTATTAGGACTTAAAGCATCAATCTCTATTAAATTTGTCACTATTTTTTCAACATCTTTTCTAGTAGCTGCAGTAAATATATTAGAGATAAAGTTCATTGTTCCCTTATCTAAATAACCAACGATACCAAAATCTATAAAAGAAATCTTTGAGTCTCCAATCGCAAAGATGTTGCCAGGATGGGGATCCCCATGAAAAAAACCAAATATGAAAACCTGTTTCATGAAACACTTTGCACTAATTGTTGCTAGGCTTTTTAAATCCCAATGCTTAGATTTTATTTTGGCAGCATCCATAATCTTAATACCATATACCCGTTGTAGTGTTAGTACTTTTCTTGATGTGTAATCCCAATAGACCTTTGGTATTAAAATACTAGAATCATTTTTAAAATTAGCATGAAACTTTTCCGCATTTCTACCCTCTAAAGAATAATCTAGCTCTCTTGTGATAACATGACTAAACTCATCAACAATTTCTAAAAGATTATAGGGTTTTTCTTTGTCCATATGTTCATCTAACAGTTTGGCTAAATTAAATAAGATGTCAAGGTCTCTTTCAATAATTTCTTTTATTAAAGGTCTTTGTATTTTAACAACTACATTCTCTCCAGTTTTTAAAACTGCTTCGTAAACCTGTCCAATGGAAGCAGAAGCTATCGGAGTAAGTTCAAAGCTTTTAAAACAACTTTCTATGGTTGTTTTCATTTCCTTTTCAAAAACTTCTTTAGCTAATTCAAAAGAAAATGGGCTTACGTTATCTTGTAGCTTAGAGAGTTCATTTACAATATCTTCTGGAAAGATATCACGCCGAGTACTCATAATTTGCCCTAATTTAATAAAGGTTGGTCCTAACTCCTCGCAAGCCATTCTCAATTTTTGGCCGTCAGTCAACTGCTGCCCTTGTTGCTTTATTTGTAGCATAAATTTGGGTATATATCCCCTATCACTTAGTTTTTCTGCAGCAAAAGTAAATCCATACTTAACAAGTATTTCTCCTATTTTTTTATAACGTTTCAAATTTTTATACTTTGTTCCAATACCACCCATAAAATCAACTCCAACAAAATACATTCCACAGCGTTAAAACAGTGACCCATGGTAAAAAAATGGTAATAATACCTATGCCTTGTATTATTACCATTTTTTAAAAACTTATCTGTTTGAAAATCTACTTAGGAGATCGTAGTGAACTAAATATTATTCATGATTTGGTTTATAGACAAATTTTCTATTTTGCTTTTCCTTCAGCATTACCCAAACTGGAGCTGCTATAAAAATTGAAGAATAGGTACCACTAAGCACCCCTGCTATCAATGGTAAAGCAAATTCTCTAATTTGTTCAACGCCTAATATATACAGTGCCACAATTGTAACTAAAGTGGTTAAGGATGTATTAATGGATCTTGTAATAGTTTGAGTAATACTATCGTTAGCTACTTGCGCAAAATTAGATTTCTTCATAGTCTTAAGGTTTTCTCTTATTCTATCAAAAACAACGATAGTATCATTGATTGAGTAACCTAATATTGTTAACATAGCCGCAACAAAAGGACTATTTACTGGAATTCTAAAAATAGAGTAAACTGCTACTACCACAAGAATATCGTGTAACAATGCTGCTATAGCAGCTAATCCAAACCTTAATTCAAATCTAAAGGTAATGTAAATCAGCATTCCTATTGCCGAAATAATCATAGAAAGAAAAGCTCTGTTTTGGATTTCTTTACCAATAGCAGGTCCAAATTGCTCTGCTCTTAAAGGTTCGTTTTCTGGCAAATCGTACTTTTCTTTAAATTGGTTGAAGATTTCTGCTCGCACTTGACTATCAAAATCATTGATTGTTCTTATTTGAACAATCGTTCTATCGGGACCTAATAAACTGATATTTGCATTCGTATCATATTGATTTATAATTTCTCTTATTTCTGCTACCTCTATCTGTTGATGTAGTTCTATTTCCATTAATGAACCACCTGTAAAGTCAATTCCAAAGTTCATTCCATTGATTATAGCTAATACTAATCCTAGCACTATAATGATGGCGGATATGGAGAACCATTTCGTTTTGTTTTCTATAATTTTCATCGATTTTTACCCCCCTTATGCTCCAAATAACTTACTATTCTTAGTGAAGTCCATTCCTACAATTAGTTTTAATAGGAATTTTGTAATAATGATAGCAGTGAACATACTTACGAGAATCCCTATAATTAATGTTATAGCAAATCCTCTGATTGGCCCTGTACCAAATTGATATAATACAACGCCTGCAATAAGGGTAGTAATATTAGAGTCAAGTATCGCTCTAGTTGCTCGTTTAAAACCCGACTCTATAGCAGAACGAACTGTTTTACCTGCTCTCAATTCTTCCTTTAATCTTTCAAATATAATAACATTTGCATCTACCGCCATACCGACTGATAAAATCAGTGCTGCTATGCCTGGCAAAGTTAATGTTGCATTTAATGCAACAAGTATTCCTAGTACTAATAAAATATATATTGTTAAAGCTATATTTGCTACAAAACCTGGTATTCTGTAATAAACCAACATAAATAGCAGCACAAGTAGGAAACCAATCGTAGCGGCTGTTATACTTCTTTCAAGTGCATTCACACCTAAAGTAGCAGTAATCGTTGATGTTTGTACTTCTTTTAAGTTAACAGGTAGTGCTCCTCCTCTGATCAAAGCTGCTAATTGTGAAGCAGATTCTACAGTGAAATCTCCACTTATATGGCCTTGTCCATTTGCAATCACGTTTTTAACATTGGGACTTGAAATAATTTCTTCATCTAAAACAATGAATATTGGCTGACCTATATATTCAGCTGTAGCATCAGCAAAGCTTTTAGTTCCTTCACTATCAAATTCTAAGCTAACAACAGGGTTCGCTTCACCTTGTACAAATGTTACATCAGCTTTTTTTACATTGCTTCCTGTTAGAACCACGTCTCCATCAATTGTAATAAACTGTAATTGGGCTGTTCTACCGATCATATCTAATGCTTCCTGTGCATTTTCCACTCCTGGTAGTTCTACTCGGATTCTGTTGTCACCTTCTTTAATAACTAGCGGCTCAGTAAGTCCCATTGCATCTACCCTACGTCTAAAAACTTCAATCGTTTGGCTAATGATTTGATTCAACTCGTCGCTGGTGGCATCTGTTTCCGCCTCGTAAACTACATAAACCCCACCTTTAAGATCTAGACCTTGATTGACTGCTTCTTTAATAGGTCTTATGGTGGTTTCCCCGATTTGCAGACCGTTTAATGCAGTAAAACCTGCCATTGCAACAACTGCTATTATTACAAGAAATATTATTGCATTTTTAAACTTCACTTATTATTCCTCCTATCATTAACTTCATATAATAAATATTATTATATATGGTTGTAGCTTGCTCGTCAACAAGTTGACATTCTGTTTCATTATACTATATTTTTTATGGGTAACCTACTGTGAAAAAATGGTATGCAACTACGCTTTATGCTCTTTTCCATATTGAACATAGCTTTCAGCAGAGTGCACTAAACTTTTCTTTTCTTCTTCCGTTAATTCTCTAATCACCTTCGCTGGCGATCCCATAGCTAATACACCGGATGGTATCTTTTTACCTGGAGGTACTAAACTGCCCGCTCCTATAATGGTTTGATTTCCTACTTCTGCTCCATCCAATATGATAGCTCCCATTCCAATCAGCACATTATTTCCTATGTTACAGGCATGTATAATAGCGCTATGACCTACCGTTACATAATCTCCAATAATAGTAGGATAATGAGGCTCATTGATGTGTACTACTGAGTTATCCTGAATATTGGTATACTTCCCAATTTTTATATAGTTTCCATCGCCTCTAAGAACTGTCTTATACCAGATGCTTGAATTTTCTCCAATGGTTACATCTCCAATGACATCTGCTGTTTCCGCAATAAAGCAGCTTTCATGTGCTTTTACTTTTTTCCCCTCTAAATCCTTAATCATCGTTCTTCCTCCTCCATCAGCCTAGCTTTTATTGTTAATGCGCATTCAATACGTTTTTTTTCCATTTCACATCCAACACTGTAGGGGATTAATATATCTTTGTTGAAATTGTATGCATTAGCGTGACAGCCTCCGCTACAATAAAATTTAGCCCAACATTGATTACATGCTTCTTTATTATATACATGTGCATTAGCAAAGCTGTTATATATGCTGGTATCTAAGTTATCTTCTAAAACATTCCCTAAATTAAAATCATCATTTCCCACAAATTGATGACAGGGATATAAATCCCCCTCTGGAGTAATGGCTAAATATTCTGCCCCAGCACCACAACCAAGTAATCTTTTAACCACGCATGGACCTTGATCTAAATCTATCATAAAATGAAAAAAGTTGAAGCCGCTTCCTGCTTTTTCTCTCTTTATACAGGCTTCAGCAAGATACTCATATTGCTGAAATATTTTTGATAAATCCTCTTCTTGTATTGCATAATCGTTTTCTGCTGCAGCCACAACAGGTTCTACAGAAATATGTTTAAAGCCTAAGTCTGCTAAATGAAGTACGTCTTCCGCAAAATCCAGATTGAATCTTGTAAAGGTACCTCTTACATAATAATTTTCATGATTTCTTCTTTCTGCCATTTTTTTTAGTTTCGGTAGGATGATATCATAAGTGCCATCACCATGTATAGTATATCTCATGGTATCATTAGTTTCTTTTCTGCCATCAATACTTAAAACAACATTATACATATGCTGGTTGATGTAATCCATAATGTCATCATTTAGTAGTACGCCATTGGTTGTTATGGTAAATCTAATGTTTTTATCATATTTTTTTTCTATGCTTCGGCCATACTCGACAATTTCTTTTATTACTTGAAAGTTCATTAATGGTTCTCCACCAAAAAAGTCCACTTCTAAGTTTTTACGGTTTTCTGAATTGTTTATTAAAAAGTCTATTGCTTTTTTTCCAACCTTAGCAGTCATAAGACTTCTATCGCCCTTAAAATCCCCTTGAGATGCAAAACAATATTTGCATCGAATATTGCAATCATGAGCTATATGTAGGCATAGGGCTTTAACTATAGTTTTTTTGTTTTTAAAAGCCGCATGTTTCATATAGTTTTCTTCAGTATATAATAAATTGTTTTTTTTCAAATTATCTATTTCATCAATAGCCTCCAATATACTATTGCCGTTATACTTGTCCTTTAAAAAATCAACGACGATTTCTTTAGTATGATCAGGATAGTAATCTAAAACATCATATACCAATTGATCCACCACATGGACAGCTCCACTATTTACATCTAACACTATGTTGACATTGCCTTGAGAAAATTTATGAATCATTATTTCAAAGTGCTCCCTTCTAATAAATACCTATAATTAATTATTTATATAATATGCGCTTATAAATTTAAATACACGAAAAGCTATAGATATATATCCATACTCAAGAAAAAACAGCAGTGGATACAACTGCTGCCTCTCTTTTATGTATTTATTTGTTTTCACATTGTTGATTAGCAACAGTGCACGAGGTTTTACATGCTGATTGGCAAGAGGTTTGGCATTCGCCACATCCACCCTTTACTGCACTTTTAGGTAGATTTGCTCCTGTTAATGTCTTGATATGCTTCATAATGAAAGCTCCTTTCCAATATAATGTCCCATAAAATTATATCATAATCTATAATGAAAAAAAAGAAAATTATTTCATATTTATACCTATCATACCACCTATTACTCCTGTTATCATACTGATCCCAATTCTATAGTATACAACTCTATCTATTACATAATCGGTAATAAAAATTTTACTTAGTAGCATCAATAGAAGAATATAAATTAAACCTATAGCAGCTCCATGAAACCAACCTCTTTTCTTGATGTGAATTGCTACATAAATGGCAGCATATGCAATACTTAAAACCATTATGATAGAGGTCAAGATTGGTATAATTCCTTCACCTATTCTAGTATAAGTAATTATTACTGCACTAATTAGAAACATGATTAAGGAAACTATATATCCTCTTATTAAACCTTTCCCATAGGTCCATATATTTAAAGTACCTGTTCCACCTCGAATTATACTTCCCTTCATACTCACACCTCCATAAATATTTTTATTAATAGATATGCTTGTGTAGTATAAATATTCCCTTATAATATAAAAACTCAAAAAACCTTAAAGCAGCGGAGAACATCCACTGCTAGTTTAAAAGAATTCATTTTTTAAGAATTTTCATCGTTTAGAACATTTCCAACTGCCCATTTAGCGATTGTTAGTTTTGTTTTATCAGCACCAATTTCAATAGTAAGAATATCATCTTTGATTTTTAAGATGCTACCATGAATTCCTCCAATCGTTACAACCTTATCCCCTACTTTAAGACTATTTCGCATATTTTTTGTCTTCTTTTCCCTCTTCTGTTGAGGACGTATGATTAAAAAGTAGAAAATCGCTAAAAACCCTAAAGGTATAATTAAACCTCCGAAATTTGCTGGCATATCTCTCCCCCTCTCTAGTTTCTAAATTAATTTATTCAACATTTGTATTGAATTTCCTTTTTTTTGATCCAACTTATTTGAAGTTATGACTCTTTTTTATTAGATTATTACTGATAATTTGCCACATTTATCTACTTACTATACTTCATAACCATATTTTTCAAAGAAATTTTTTCTGTAATCTAATAATCTGTCTTTTTTGATAGCTTCACGTATTTCTTCCATTAATTTAAGTAGAAAATATAAGTTGTGATAGGATAACAAACGAAGTCCTAATACTTCGTTTGCTTTAAATAAATGTCTTAAATATGCCTTAGAATAATTCTTACAGGTATAACAACTACATTCTAGGTCTAGGCCTTCAAAATTCTCAGTATATTTAGCATTTTTGATAACAACCTTCCCATGACTAGTCATAGCAGTACCATTTCTAGCTATTCTAGTTGGCAGAACACAGTCAAACATATCAATACCTCTAATAACCCCTTCTATCAAAGCATCTGGGCTCCCTACACCCATTAGATACCTTGGCTTATTTTTAGGCATTAGAGGTGTTGTGGTTTCCAACACTTCATACATAAGAGGTTTTGGTTCTCCTACGCTTAACCCGCCTAATGCATATCCAGGAAAGTCAAGTTCTATCAATTCTTCAGCACTTTGTTTCCTTAAATCAGCATACATTCCACCTTGGATGATGCCAAATAGGTTTTGAGTTTCAGTATTTTTGTGGGCTTCTTTGCACCGTTTTGCCCATCTAGTTGTTCTTTCTAATGAACTTTTTACATAAGAAGTATCAGCAGGATAAGGAGCACACTCATCAAATACCATCATAATATCAGATCCTAAAGCATTTTGAATTTCTACAGCTTTTTCAGGACTAATAAAATGTTTTGACCCGTCAAGATGAGACCTAAACTCTACCCCTTCTTCAGATATTTTTCTAAGGTCTCCTAAGCTAAATACTTGAAACCCCCCGCTGTCGGTTAAAATTGGTTTGTCCCAATTCATGAATTTATGTAATCCACCAGCCTTTTCAATTAGATGGTGCCCAGGTCTTAAATATAAATGGTATGTGTTACTTAATATAATTTGAGATTTTATTTCCTTTAATTCTTCTGGTGCCATTGTTTTCACGGTTGCTTGAGTGCCTACTGGCATAAAAATGGGTGTTTCTATTATACCACGGCTAGTATGGATCTTACCTAGTCTTGCACCACTCTGTTTACACTCTTTTATCAATTCATAAGTTAAAGCCATAAAGCTACCTGCCTTTCTACTTAATAAACATTGAATCCCCAAAACTAAAAAAACGATATTTCTGTTCTACTGCAACTTCGTAGGCTCTGAGGACATTATCTTTTCCTGCTAGTGCGCTTACCAGCATGATTAATGTTGACTCTGGTAAATGAAAGTTAGTAATAAGTTGATCAATTATTTTAAATTGATATCCAGGATAGATGAAAATATCTGTCCAACCGCTACTTTCATTAAGTATACCCTTTTCTATTGCTGCAGATTCTAGAGTCCGACAGCTAGTTGTTCCTACAGCAATGATCTTGCCGCCCTGACATTTAGTTTCGTTAATGGTCTTTGCTGTTTCACTATCAATCATGTAATATTCTGCATGCATTTTATGGTTTTGTAGATCTTCTACTTTCACAGGCCTAAAGGTTCCTAGTCCTACATGTAAAGTAATATATACAATTTTAACACCTTTTCCTTCAATTTTATTTAATAGCTCTTCAGTAAAATGCAGTCCAGCAGTAGGTGCTGCTGCTGAGCCAGTATGTTTTGAATAAACTGTTTGATAACGTTCATTATCTTCAAGACTTTCAGTGATATATGGGGGGAGTGGCATTTTTCCAAGTTGGTCTAAAATATCTTCAAAAATCCCTTCATATAAGAATTTAACTATTCTTGAACCCTCTTCCCGAATATCCATTACCTCTGCTACCAGTAGTCCATTGCCAAATTGAAATTTACTTCCTATCTTAGCTTTCTTCCCTGGCTTTACTAAGGTTTCCCAGGTGTTCAAATCAATTCTTTTCAACAATAAAAATTCTATTTTTCCTCCAGTTGATTCTTTTTCGCCTATAAGTCTTGCAGGTATTACTCGCGTATCATTTAAAACAAGACAATCTCTTGGATTTAAGTAATTAATAATATCATAAAAATGAGTATGATTCATCTCTCCTGTAGTTTTGTCTAATACCATAAGTTTAGAATGATCTCTTTTTTCCAGTGGCCTTTGCGCAATTAACTCTTCTGGCAATTGAAAATCAAAATCTTTTGTTTTCATCAATATTACTCCACCTTTGTTCCTGTATAATAATGGGTTAGTATTTGTACATAATTATAGCCTTCTTCTGCCATTTTTTTTGCTCCCCACTGGCTCATCCCTAACCCATGTCCAAAGCCTTTTCCATCAAACACAAAGGAGTCAGAAGCAACGGTCGAAGATTGTATTGTCTCCCTATAGTTTGTTCCATTATATATTTTTATATTAGATGGATTTGAAATTTGTGATACACCAGATGAAGAAATAATATATTTATTATTTAATGTAATAGGATTAGTCTCACTTGTATTATTTCTTATCATAATATCGTTTGAATTACCTGCACTACCTCCTGTCCCATTAACAGTAAACCAAGTACTCTTCAATCCAAAGATTGTTCTACTTCTTTCTTTTACAAATACTTCTTGTCCATTTGTACCAAACACAGTTAATTCTAATACTCTACCATTCTGAGAAACCGAGGTAACTTTTAGATCTATAACCTCTCCAACAAAAACATTGTTATTTTCTAATAGTGTTTTCACTTGACTTTTCGTCAATACTTCTGTCCAAGTTGAATTTTGATGACCTAAAGAAAAGTCATCCTTTACCCCTCGAATATATGCTACGGTTGAAGACCAAACATTTTCGCTGTTTTCTGTGTATCCACCACTATTTGAATGGTAAAATGCATTAACAAGCTCTCCATTATAGGTCAATACTTTTGAATGGGTTTCATCTACAGCGCGATTACTGTTGGGATGTTCTCTATCAAATCCCCCATAAGCCTGTGATGTGGTTGTGCTACATAAATCAAAGCCTACATTTCTAAATCTGTTCATATTTGCTATAGCATATCCTCTAACCGCTACCGCTTGAGCTTTTAGAGCTTCTAACGACCATAGCGCCGGCATCTCACTTGGTACCACGCCATATAAATACTCTTCTAAAGGTAATTTATTGACAATAGACATATCGCTGTTACTTAATCTTTTAGCAGTAATAGCGCCTCTATAGTTTTTGCCTTCCACGCTAACCACCGATACTGCTCCTTTATTGTCAACTCCCCGAAAATAGACATTTTCAGTCGAATCAAACATAAATAATGGTCTCCCTGATAAATCTAATATCTGTACTCTAGTTATTGATGGCGGAATAACCGTTGTGGCTTGCCCTGTATAATCATTGATTTCATTAGCTTTTATTTGTGCAATCTCCTGCTGAACATATAAACCAATAAAAACCTTCCAACCATTTTCATAAACAAGATAAGGTTGTTCCTCCATAGTGCCTAAGGAAAGGAATTGAATTAGCTGGGTTGCTTCGTTTCTATTGTTAAATAGACCCCCAATTTGAACATGATATGGCCCTTGAATATTTGTTTGATTTTCTATGATGGCTCCTGTATATTCTACATAATTGCCACCTGATCCAATATAAAATGAATCCTTCCGCAGTATAATGTCTTTTTTATCAGATAAATCTAATAAAGGTATAAACTCATCTTGTAGAAATTCCCCTACCTCAAATCCATTATTTGACTTTAAAAGCACTGTGGATTTAGCAGCCCCTTGAAAAAACAGTCCTATTTCTATATTCATAGGGATTTGTGATTTGTTAAAAGCAAAGGCTAATTCGTGGCCAAGCATAACTGTAATTATTGTTAGAAGTATTAATATCATTTGTCTGCTTCTTTTCATTGAATAATTCATCCCCCTTTTATGAACAGCATATCCTTCTACAAACAATTTAATATCATTTCGACAAATGTCAGCAATATTCCTTTATATTGTTTAAATATAAATATGTTGTAACATTATAAATATCCATCGCTGCACTTTAATTTTAATACCTATGGTCTACAGTTTCTTCCTTGACTAAAACACGAAAAACGTTCTTTACACCTTACCTTCTAAAGAACAAGTTAAGGATAGCTGTTAAAAGCAGACTTAGTATGATACTTGAAACTACAGGAAAATAGAAGGTTGTGTTTCCTTTTTGAAAGAACAAATCACCTGGCAATTTTCCTAATCCAAGTTTACCTCCAAACAACAGCATGACACCGAAAATAGTGACGGCTAGACCGATAATTATTATCAACCTTCCAAAGGATTCCATTTCAATCTACTCCTTTTTATATGGAATATTAAAATGTTTGTAAGCTCTTTCTGAGACGATACGTCCTCTTGGCGTTCTATTTATAAAGCCTATTTGTAATAAATATGGCTCATAAACATCTTCAATTGTATTTTTTTCTTCTCCTGTTGAGGCAGCTAAAGTATCTATCCCTACGGGGCCTCCATTAAAGTTGTCGATAATTACTTGTATAACTTTTTTATCGACATTATCTAAACCTAGTTCATCTATTTCTAATAAAGCTAAAGCTTCTTTAGCAACAGATTTTGTGATTCTTCCGTCAGCCCTCACCTCTGCAAAATCCCTTATTCTCTTCAATAAACGGTTAGCTATCCTAGGGGTTCCTCTTGACCGGGAAGCGATTTCTACAGCCCCTTCCTCCTCAATATCTACCCCTAATATATTGGCTGACCGTTTAACAATATCTGTTAATTGTTGTATGTTATAAAGTTCTAGCTTGCAAATAACACCAAATCGATCTCTTAAGGGTGAAGTTAGTAAGCCCGCCCTTGTTGTAGCACCAATTAAAGTAAATCTACATAAATCAAGTCGAATAGATCTAGCACTTGGACCTTTCCCAATAATAATATCGAGTGCATAGTCCTCCATAGCAGGATACAAAATTTCTTCAACAGTTCTATTCAGTCTGTGTATTTCATCAATAAAAAGCACATCATTTTCCGAAAGATTTGTCAGTATCGCCGCTAAATCACCTGGTCTTTCGATGGCAGGTCCAGAGGTGATTCGAATGTTTACGTTCATTTCATTAGCAATAATATTGGATAAGGTTGTTTTTCCTAACCCAGGAGGACCATAAAGTAAAACATGATCTAATGCTTCTCCTCTAGCAACTGCTGCTTCAATAAATATCTTTAGCTTTTCTTTAATTTTATCCTGCCCTATGTAATGGTTTAAGTACTTAGGTCTTAATCCACTTTCTGTTTGATAGTCTTCGTCTCTAGTATTACTAGTTATTATTCTTTCATCACTTTCCATAACAGTTCTTTAACCCCCATGTTTATCCTTCGGTGTATTGCTAGAACTCCCGCTTCTACAAGCAATACATCCTCGAAGTAAATTCGGCTACAATTCAGTGGCAGTAAAAACTCTTCCTGAAATAAGTTCCATTTTATCTCATTAATAGTTTTAATGCTTTTTTTATAGTTTCTTCAGTCGTTAAATTGGTGGTTTCCATAGAGAATAATACACCTTCAGCTTCCTGTTTATTATATCCTAAGGCCACTAACGCATCTAGTGCCTCGTAGCTATTTTCATAATCTTGGATATGCACATTATTGTCTGGTTCAAGATTATAGTTCTTTACTTTATCTCTAAGTTCAACAATGATTCTTTCGGCTGTTTTTTTCCCCACACCTGATGCTTTAGAGATGCTATTAATATCATTACTTAATATATAGTTTGCTAATTTATACGGTGTATATGTAGACAATATGGAAACGGCTAGCTTTGGACCTACTTTTGATACAGAGATCAATTGTTGAAACATAAGAAGTTCTTCTTTGTTGACAAAACCATATAAACTCATTTCATCTTCCTTAAATACGAAATGTGTATATATAGTTGTTATATCTCCCGACTTGAGACTTGCAGTACTATTCATTGTACTATGAATTCGATATCCTATTCCCCCTACTTCTATAATTATTCTATCAATAAACAAGTCCATAACCTGACCCTTTATATACTCAAACAATGAAATCCCTCCATTTGCTATATAGGTATACGTCTCTAAATTTTAATATGCTAAGGGCTACATTTTCAGCCAAGGGCGAAACCGTAGAGCGCATATATTAAAATTTAATTATAAAAGCGTATATCTATATTACTTAAGTTTAAATAAATCTTTAAAATTTCCAGAATGAGCGTGACAAACAGCAACAGCTAATGCATCTGCAACATCATCTGGTTTTGGCACTTTTTCTAAATTTAATATCGTTTTAATCATTTGTTGAACTTGTTTTTTTTCTGCTCTACCATAGCCTACTACCCCCTGCTTAACCTGTAGTGGTGTATATTCATAAAGCTCTTTGTTGTTGTTAGCAGCAGCTAAGACGGCAACGCCCCTAGCGTGTCCTACTAAGAGAGCAGTCTTTACATTGGTATTGAAAAAAAGTTCCTCTATGGCAATAGCCTCTGGATTATACTGAATAATCAAATCATTTAAATCTTGATATATCTTTTTTAATCGTTCAGCTGTGTCCATTTTACTTGAAGTAGTAATCGCTCCATAATGAATTACATTAAATCGATTACCTACATAGCTAATAATACCATAACCCATAATTGCTATACCTGGGTCAATCCCTAAAATGACCATGTTGATTCCTCCGATAAAATTTCAAAATTCAAAATAGGTTGTACGCTATTACATAGTGTATCATATTATCCTATGAAAATCGATATTTCTACAGATGTTATTCCATAGTTATTTATCTGAATTTTACTTTTTCTAGAAAATTAAAACGATATAATCTCTGTTGTAGACTATATCGTTAGACTCATTTATTTTAATTATTCTACTTTAACTGCTGTAATCCTCTAATAATTGGTATGCTTCTTCCTTTGTTTTTCTTAAAATTCCTTTTTGTAATTTTAATTGATCTACTTGAGGTAAAATTGAAACAGGTATTGAAGTAGTTTCAATTAGTATTTTATCTCCTCTATTGTTTATATGATAAATGGCAATGTTACCATCTTTTTCTGTTATTAGGTAATGATTATAATGCTGCGGACAAATCGCATTTTTACTTTGAATCAATACCACTTCATCATTAGAGAAGCTTTCAACACTAAACAAAAGATTGTTTCTTTGCAAATACTCTGTAAAGCCCTCTTCATTTAATCCAATCATAGAACTAATAGGTGTTAATACTTCTTCAATTGTATTTTCACATTCAGTATAAAATGTTTTATAAATGATTTTTGTCTCTTGACCTATGCTATCTTGTAAAGATGTAACAGAAGTATTATTCTCATCTTCTAATGGTATTAAGTCTTCTTGTGATAACATTTCTTCATCTCTATCGTCTATATTTTCATTTTCATTAACAAAAGGTATTTCTTCCTCGTGTGAAGGTCCCATTCTATAGTAACCTATAAAAAAACCCACCAGTACAAAACTAAAAGCCATAACAAAGAAAAGAATTTTAAAAGGAAATCTATTTCTTCTTCTATACATAAAATAACCTCCTCATCTATCTAGAAGGTTATTTTATCCAAATTTTAGGAAATTATACTTTATCATTGCTACAATAAAATTATTATATTATAGATATCGAATTTTCATTGGAAAATGTATGGATTATGTATAAATAATCCATACTATTATTGTATTTAATTATTAAAAACAAGGAGTTGATTAAGTGGATCGATTAGCACTAATTTTAGTTATTATAGGTGCCCTTAATTGGGGATTAATAGGGTTGTTTCAATTTGACCTAGTAGCATCATTATTTGGTGGTCAAAATGCCTTGTTGAGTCGCGCAGTATACACATTGGTAGGTATTGCAGGCGCTTACTGTATTAGTTTATTATTTAGAGAAAGAACCGCAGAGAAAGAATAGTTTATAGTTATAAAAAAAGTTTGACAAATAATTAAGACAACACAAAAGTGTTGTCTTTTTAATATTAAGTATTGGATTGTTTTTCAGAAGATTTCTCATTATTTCTATTGCATTTAATGCAGTAACCATAGATTTCTAGTTTATGATCAATTGGTGTGAACTTTGAAGATTGCTGGATATTCTTATTTATTTCTTCTATAGGACAGTATGTAATGGTCTCAGTATCTCCACATGCTAAACATATTAGATGATGATGATGGTGGTTATCTATATTTAACTCATAGCTATTAACCCCATTATCTAGGTTCACTCTTTTGATTAAGCCAGTTTTCAATAATATTTCTAAGTTTCTATATACAGTTGAAAAATTCAAGGTATTATTGTCTTTGTTTACAATATCATGAACTTCTGCAGCTGTCAGTAGATGTTTTTTCGAATTTAAAAAAGCACTAATGATTGCTTTTCTTTGATTTGTGATTTTAAAGCCTTGCTTTTTTAACAATGCTTCTAACTGTTCCCTCAAGTCAATCCTCTCCTAAAATGGTGGGAGTACTTGGGAATCGAACCCACTTAAGAAGCTCTTAACTCCTCATACTGGTTTTGAAGACCCCATCTCCCCCTATGCTATATATTCGCTGTATTTTCAACATTTTCCAACCTTTTATGTTCAATAATATACAGGTCTGTTCTATATATAGAATAAACTAAACCGACCTAATTGTCAAAACATAGGAACAAAAGATCTCTATCATTTTTTATAGATAGAAGTTTATTAATATTATTTGCTATGTGGATTATGATATTTTTTAACAAAACAAAAGAAATAATTATGCCGTTATTGTTTTAATCACATACCTATTCCTTTAATTAGTTATTTAACAAAATTTTATGCCATGTAAAAAAGAAAATGGTCAGTAGATAGGATTTCTTCCAAACAAAGTAAAATAAATATTAAATTAACCTACCTTTAAGTTGAAAATGGCTCATTATAAATTCTTCTTCATAACTATCCTATTCTCATTTATTACATAGTTATTTTTCAAATAAAAGGCTTTCGCAAGTCCTCCATTGGAGGTTAGTAAATAAAGACTATGAATATCCCTTTTCTTTAGTTCATCTTCTAAACAAAGAAGTAATTTTGAGCCATAACCTTTACCTTGAATTTGATTATTTATACAAAGTTCAGCTAAATAAAAAGTTAATCCCATATACGACTTTTTACTATTTCCTGCAATGAATCCAATTAAATTGTCATTATCGTAAAATAAAAAGCCAAGGAATCTAGGGGTATGTAGTAAATCAGTAAGTCGTTCTTTAGCAGTTTCATGGGTCCAAGTTTCATTCCAAGGTTCACTATTAAAAACTTTAATATAGAGTTCGATGCATTGTTCTAATTTATCATTTGTAATCAGTACTATTGTTTCTGCCACTAAAAAATCTCCTTTCAACAATGAGTGTGTTTTGATTATCTAATCAGATAACCCTTTTTTATTCAACTAAAAAACTGTCTCATTAGTTTAATAATCTCTGAAAATTTGCATATCAGATTATTTTCTAGAAGCCTTTTGCTGTTATACATAATCCATCTATTGTGCCTCAAAACTCCACACTGGTATAACTTCAATTTCTTCTAATATTGGCTTACCATTCTCATCATCGTATTTTATTGCTACCACAATATTATGTTTCCCTCCTAAGCTGATGTACTCCATCATTTCTCGGTGGTACGAAGCACCCACTCTTCCTGCCTTAAAATTCTTTAGTTCTTCAGAGGTATAGATACATCCGCTTATATATTTCTCTTCTTGTCCTGTATTTTTATCTCTCACTCGCACCGTAATAGATATATTCTCTGGCAAATAATATTCCTTTCCTATATAGTCAATTTATAGTCAATTGATTCTATACGGAGGTGTACAAAATCTCTGCTCTCTCTTGATTCAATTGACTTCTCATACTTCGATTATTATTAACCAATATTATGCAGGTAATTAATAAAATGAAACTTATCATAATTAATAGTTTGTTGTTTCTTATATTCACCTATTTTCCCACCTTTTCTATAACTCTTAACCTTAAGCATGTTTTGTAGCATATTTTCATCAAGTATACAATATATGGTTGTTACTAAAAAATAAGTTATAAACCCCACTGCAAGACTCTTAATCCCTTCGCTTCTAAACATAATCTCACCACCACCCTAGCTATCTACTTGGATATATCATATATATTATGCTTCTCCATAATAACTTGCAAAGTATAGATAACCTTTTTTGTTCACCTTCCAAGTATATAGATAACCATCAGTAGCTTTTTCTATTGGAGGTGGGGTAAGTTTATACAGTCTAGAATTTTCTTTTTGAAGCAACTCTCTATTGTACTGATCATAGGGCTCATATTCTTGTATTGTTGTGGTTAGAGCTACAATTGGATAGCCGTGTAAAAACACACTTGTCCTCAATGCTAAAGTAGACATAGAGTGTAAAAAAACTAAAATAAAAATAAACATGCATATTATTATGGCTGTTTTTCTTTTACTCAAAGCTTATCTCCCCTTATTTATCATTTGTCTTTTTATTTCTTCCATTATCAAGCTTAGTACACATTTTCTATCCATTATGCCATATCCTCATCCCAAATAGACCATGTTACCTCTATCAAATTTTCATCTATATCTTTGAATAGAAAATATTTTGCTTGTGCCTCACCACGGATTATAATGTCTGTTACTTCTACACCCTTATCTTTTAATGTCTTGTGGGTATATTCGATATCATTACAGTTGATAGCAAACCTTTGAAAGGATTGTCCATACCTCAGAAAATATCGTGATTTTTATCATTTGTTTCAAAAAGTAGCAAAGGTATTCCTTGCTCCATTATATCGCCCCTATCTTCTTCTACTGGTAATTAGGTCTAAATCAGATGAAAACAACATAAGCTTTTTTTCGCATCAACTATATCCCTGCTTTCTGTGCTAAATTTCTTTCATCTTTTATAAGTACAACACAACATTCATCTGATGAATGAAATACACGCTAGCCTCCTGCTTCTTGATTTGAATTTTTTTAATTTCCTATGGTTTCATCAATTTTATGTTAATGATCTACATTACTATAATAGCCTGCCAAGCTACAAATACTTACTTGCTTCACGCACACTAAGACGAGATAAGGAATTAGAATCTAAAAAAGATTTTACCCATGTTTTATTTGTCTTTGAATATTCTCTTAAAGCCCACCCAATCGCCTTATTTACAAAGAATTCTTTAGAATCATTATTGTTATTGATGATTCGACCTAGTAATTCTGTATCTGTCTTTTCTTTGTACTTTAATTGAAATAAAATAGCAGTCCTAACAAGCCAAATATCTTTACTTTTGTACCAATTTAAGATATATTCTACAATGAGTTCAGGATATTTATTACATAGTTCTCCAACGATGTTCCCTGCCAGTATGTCTACACTATCCCACCAGGCTTTATTTGTTATCAATATCTTGATCTTTTCCATATCAGATTTCTGCAAATAAGATTTTAAAGCAAGTAAATAGTCTAGAGCCAAATACTGAAATTCTCGCTCTGATAGTTCCCAAAGCATAAAAACAAAATTCCAGTCAATATTTTTTTGCTTCTTCTGTTGTTTAATAAATTCTTTTTGTAATTCAGCCCTTTTAGGTTTAGATATTCCTAAAAATGAAAATTTATTCTTCATATAAACCGACATTTGTTCTGCTTGTTTTTGATTTCTGTTACTATAGAATAAATCAATAAGTTCACTATACAAACTATTACTCCCCCTTAGATTGATATATTAAATGTCTATTGATCACGTTATTTCTAAAATCTATTTATAACGTTTTTAAAAGATGATGTGTCATACTTAGCCGTAATAAACAACCTTTGTTGCTAGCACTTTCACATCTTCTGGGTCATGGGTTACTAACACAACTGGGATATTCCATTGTGTAAAAAAAATTTTCATTTCATTGCGTAAAATTTTTCGTATAGGAATATCTCCTGCTGAGAAGGGTTCATCTAATAAAAGCACCTTAGGATTAATAGCTAAAGCTCTAGCAATAGCCCTAGCTGATGCAAATAAGTCAATAGGTGCTCCATTGGCAATTTGTTGAGCTAAATTTCCTGAAGAACCGAATTGAAACACTACCTTTACCCCTTCTTTCTCTTCAAAAATCTCACCGATTTCTTCAAATGCAAATCTTAAATCAGAGGCCGCGGCTATATGTAATTCTTTTTTTCTATTAACTCTTGCTCTTGATTATTAGATGAAGTACAGGCAATAATTATAATGGATAAAGCCAATATAATTATTATTATTTATAATAAGTTTCCTTTTTTCATACTATATACCTCCTTGTAATTATAATATAGGCTATCTACTTACCCTAACCTTGCATAAAATGAAAAGTTCGTTGTTTTTTCAAAAGAATAACAAACAGTAAAAAAATTAATCCTTAATAAAAAGCTTGTATTTCTTCTTCTATTATTGCTTCTATATTACTTTTAAGCACTTCATATTTATGTATAAAATCCCCTGCTTCTTTGGTTATAGTAGAACCACCTCCTTTTTTGCCCCCCCAATATATCGTTCTAATATAGGTATTTGCAGCTCTTCTTCAATATTTTTAATTATCTTCCAAGCCTTACTATAGGACATTTCCATTGAAATTGACGCCTGTCTGAGGAAACCTAATTCTTCAACTTTTTTTAATAATTTCAAGGGACCTTCTCCAAATACCTTTTTATTATTTTGTGTTAACCAAATGCGAAATTTATATTCCATTAAGCAAGCACACTTCCCAAGCATATAATTTTATTTTACTAAATTTACATGAGGTTTGTCTAAAAAAGTTGGCGACTTAATAGTTTACGGTGGTTTATCCTATTGATTTCAATTCTTTTTCTTCCCTTCATAGAAATAGCCATTTTCAATACCTCGCAGATTTTATTTAAGAACAAATCCACTTGGCATACTGGTTATAACTATTTTCAAAAAATAAAAAACAGCTACAACATAAAACGTTGTAACCGTTGAAATCTCCTGAAATGGCGGGAGTACGTGGGAATCGAACCCACCTAAGAAGCTCTTAACCCCTCATACTGGTTTTGAAGACCAGAGGCAACACCAGCCACCATCTACTCCCATATGGTACTGATTATTGACACTTGACCATTATAGCATACTTATTTTTTGTATGCAACTAAAATTTTCTTATTTTGCAAAAGATTATAAGACTTACTTTTTAAATATTATTGGTATTTTTAGTATAATGTTCTTTTATCATCTAATCTTTTTGTAAGTTTTATGTTGTCAAAATACTCTAGTAATGCAACGGCATATTTTCTGCTTGTATTTAACAAATCTCTAAATTCTGCTAAGGTTATGCTGCCATTTTTATTTACATAGTTAGTTAATAATTCTTTTGCCTTTTCATAGGATACCACATGTAGAATTATCTCATTATTGATTTTAATTAGCTCTTTTCCTAACATAGCTTCAACAACCTGCTCTAAGTCCTGTTTTTTATAGGAAATACTTTTTATAACATCTTCGATTTTAGGCGTTCCGTAAGGCTCCTTTAAAAATGCCTTTTCTATTAAAGTTTTTATTTCTAGTTGAGTCGTATTCAATGTAATTTCAAAATCATATAGGGCTACATATTTTCCTAAAACCTTTATTATTTTATCAGCTTCTAACAACTCTAACAAAGTATCTCCTGATTTTCCGGCTGCCTTGGGTAATAGCTTGTTTTTAAATTCTTCCTTAATCATACCTAGTCTCAAAGGATTTGATTGATGGTATTTATTTAGTAGAAGTATTGCATGGTTTGTCAATCCTTTATAATAATTGCTATGCAGAATTGTGTTGTTGTTTAAAAATAATATTTTGTTATCTTCTTCTAATTTAATTATCAGATTATGAATATCTTCCGTCTGTTGTGCAGTTAATTTTGCTAAGAAACCAATATCCGGAAATTCACTACTGTACCTTTCAATATGTTTTTCTAAGATGTCTTCTGGTGTACCTTTTTCTTTTACCATTAGCTCCTTTATAACCTTCTCATCAAACCTTTTATGTTTTTGAGGATTACTGTCTATTACCATTGCTCCACCTATGGTTTCCAGAGGTGAATAAAATCTTACTACAATATGATCCCCCTTTTTAACTGCAATCGACTCCTCTAATCTAAATTGTACAAAGGAACTATCTCCAGATAATAATTCTTCTTTCTCTAACAAAACGATTCTAGCAAATATTTCTGTTGAACCATGATATAGCCTAACTCGATCTCTGTTTTGAACCTTTCTTGAAACATCTGCAAGAACTTTTAACTTTCCATCAATCATCATGGTTGTTTCCATAGAATTCACTTGGGCTAGAACATATCCTCTTTCAATATCTTCCTTTTTAATGTTGGCTAAATTAATCGCTACCCGTTGTCCTGCATAAGCAGTTTCTACTGATTTTCCATGAACCTGCAAATTTCTTACCCGTACCTTTATTCTTTCTGGTAGAATTTCTAGTGAATCTTCTACGTTTATTTTTCCCTCTAATAATGTACCTGTTACTACTGTTCCAAAGCCAGTTATTGTAAAAACTCTGTCTATTGGCATTCTTATTGGTGCGTTTATATCTCTGCTTTCTGTTTCGTCTGTAAGAATATCTATTTCTCTAATTAGCTCTTGTATGCCTACTCCATTGATAGAATCAACAGCTATCATTTCTGCATCTTCTAAAAAAGTGTTTCTTACTTTTTCTCTTATATCTTCTTTAATTAAATCTAACCATTCTTCTTCTACTAAACTTGCCTTTGTTATAACAATGATACCTTTTTTAATATTTAATAGGGAGAGGATATCTAGATGCTCTTTAGTTTGAGGCATAGCCCCTTCATCAGCGGCAATAACCATCATAACAATATCCATTCCCCCTGCACCAGCTAGCATGTGCCTAATAAACTTTTCATGTCCTGGCACATCGATTATCCCTGCTCTTCTTCCGCTAGGTAAATCAAAGTAGGTGAATCCTAATTCAATGGATATACCCCTTTTCTTTTCTTCTTTTAGTCTATCAGTTTCTCGACCTGTTAGTGCCTTTATAAGAGTAGTTTTTCCATGATCAATGTGTCCAGCTGTTCCTATAACTATATTCTTCAATTTATTACTCCCCTTTATTTCACAATTATATGGTTTAATGCTTTATTGATAACATGGTAATCCTTTTCTTGAACCGTTCTTAGGTCGATGATTACTTGTTCTTCTTGAATTCTTGTTATTATTGGTACACTATAACCTCTTAAGCTTTCTTCAAGCTTTGATACAGATAAATTATCATGCTTAATGGCTATTACCTTTGTAGGTAATTTTTCAAGTGGTAAGGATCCTCCACCCACCTGAGAATAGTCATCTTTAATCTCAATACTGAAATCAACATTATTTTCTTTTAAAATAGCATATAGCTCATCTGCTCTTTTACTTATTGATTCCTTCGTCTCGGTTAACATTTTTAATGTAGGTACTTTTTTTGTCATTTCGTCTTCTTTTAAATATAGTTTTAATGTAGCTTCCAAAGCAGCCATAGTCAATTTGTCTATTCTAAAGGCTCTAGTCAGGGGATTTTTCTTCATTTTATCAATCCATTTTTTATTACCAACAATAATCCCTGCTTGAGGGCCTCCAAGGAGCTTATCTCCACTAAAGGTTACAATGTCTACTCCTAAGGCAACACTTTCTTGTACTGTTGGTTCATAGGTTAATCCATATTTTTTTAGATTTACCAAAACCCCACTTCCCAAATCCTCTATAACTGGAATATTATTTCTTTTTCCTAGGGCTACTAAATCCTTCAAATCTACTTCTTCAGTAAAACCTAATATTTTGTAGTTACTGGTATGTACCTTTAATAATGCTGCAGTATCTTCACCTATTGTTTGCTCATAATCCCATAAATGCGTTTTATTAGTGGTACCTACATCTACTAGCTTTGCACCACTTTGCTCCATAACATCGGGGACTCTAAAGGAGCCTCCAATTTCAACTAATTGTCCCCTCGAGACGATAACTTCTTTATTCTTAGCCATAGAGCCTAACACTAACAAAACTGCGGCAGCATTATTATTTACCACCAATGCATCCTCCGCACCTGTTAAGAATTTAATAATATCTACAACATGACTATACCGACTACCTCTCTTCCCAGTTTGTAAATTTAATTCTAGATTTGAATAACCAGATGCTACTGCCCATACCTGTTCTTTTATTTCATCGCTTAAAAGTGATCTACCTAAGTTTGTATGTAATACAACGCCTGTTCCATTAATAACTTCCTTCAGATTCATTTCTATAAAACTTTTACTTTTTAAAACAATTTCATTAACGAGGAAGTTTTTATCTATATGAAAATTTATTAAAGCACTTTCCTCCATCTTTAAAATATGGTTTCTATAATTTTGTAGGCATGTCCTAATGTTATTTACCACTACAATTCTTGGAATTTTTTTAATTAGCGATATTATCTTATCATTATTTAATATTTCATCAACAGAAGGTAGGCTGCTTAAAATATTTTTTTTATTCATTCATCATCTCTCCTTAGGGAAAAGCTAGATTTTTCTAAAGTATAACATATTTTATATTATAATATACTAACTGTAAAAACTACAACCTCGTTAGATATTGCGCAATATTATAAATAATCTTAAAATTTGTTTCATTTTTTTTGCAATTATGATAAAATTGTATTAATTAACTAGTAAATTTTGCCATTATTTTTTTTGAAATAATTTATGATAACGTTACCAAGTTTGATTTTTTACCTTTTTTATATTAGTTCAATCTTTTTATAATATTATATGATAACGGAGGTGATACTACTTAAAAAAGGTGTTTAATATTTGTTTTTCTAATTTACTATGAGGAGGAGTTTTTTTATGTTTGGCTTTGTAAACACTATTGAAAGTATTAATGGTACTATTAATGGTCTTGTTTGGGGTCCTTATATGCTGATTCTTCTTGTTGGTACTGGTATTTATTTTACTTTTAGAGCGAATTTCCTTCAAGTTAAAGAATTTGGTTTTACTATGAAGGAAACTTTAATGAAAATTTTTGCGAAGGATGAGTCTGCAGAAGAAGGAGATATCACACCTTTCCAAGCCTTAGCTACTGCTTTAGCTGCTACAATCGGTACTGGTAATATCGCTGGTGTCGCTACAGCTATCGCTCTTGGTGGTCCTGGTGCAATTTTCTGGATGTGGGTTTCTGCTTTCTTCGGAATGATGACAAAGTATGCAGAAGTTGTGCTTGCCATTAAATATCGTGAGAAGAAAGAAGGCAGCTGGGTTGGCGGACCTATGTACTATATCGAAAAAGGTCTAGGCTTGAAGTGGTTAGCGATTATTTTCTCAATATTCGGTGCTTTAGCTGCTTTTGGTATAGGCAACATGGTTCAATCAAACTCCGTGGCTGCTGCTTTGGCTGGATATAATATTCCTCCATTAGCCACTGGTATTGTATTAGCAGTAGCTGCTGGATTAGTAATCCTTGGTGGATTAAAAAGAATCGCTTCTGTAACTGAAAAAATCGTACCTTTTATGGCAGTATTTTATATTATTGGTGCTGTTATCATTTTGATTATGAATATTACTCAAATTCCTACAGCTTTTGGTTTAATATTTAAACACGCGTTTACTCCTGCTTCAGCTTTAGGTGGTTTCGCTGGTGCTGTAGTAATGGATGCGATGACTAGAGGGATTGCCCGTGGAGTATTCTCTAACGAGGCTGGTTTAGGTAGTGCGCCTATCGCCCATGCTGCTGCTAAAACAGATCATCCTGTACGCCAAGGTTTATGGGGTATCTTTGAAGTATTTGCAGATACAATTGTTATCTGTACCTTAACGGCTTTAACAATTATTTCTACAGGAGTTTGGACTAGTGGTGAAACAGGTGCAGCATTAACAACAGCTGCTTTTAACACTGGATTGCCAGGACCTGGTGGAGTTATTGTTGCAATTGGAATTCTTTTCTTTGCCTTCTCAACAATACTTAGCTGGGCGTACTACGGAGAAAAATGTGCAGAGCACCTCTTAGGATCAGGCATCAACAAAGTATATCGAATTGTATGGTTACCATTGATTGTTGTCGGTGCGGTAGGTAGCTTGGATTTAATCTGGGATATCGCGGATACGTTAAATGGATTAATGGCAATACCAAACTTAGTTGGTTTGTTAGGACTGAGTGGTGTTGTACTATCCTTAACAAAAGAATTTTTCACAGAAAAGCTTGGCAAATAATTTAAAACTTTAACAATTACATAAATAAAAGACAGGGAATCAGATTTCCTGTCTTTTATTTATGTAGATAAATAGCGTATTGATCTTTACTAGCTATTCTCCCTACTACTGAAAATTCATTTTTCTTGATTTTCTTTAAATTTTCTAAAGCCTTTTCTATATCCTCGGGATGAATGGCAAGGAGTAAGCCTCCTGATGTTTGTGGATCAAATAAAATATCTTGTATTGCTTCTCTAATTGAAGCATCAATAAATACATTGTCTTCGATATGCTTTTTATTAGCATACATTCCTGCTGGAATTACCCCCATTTCAGCGAAATCTAATGCACCTTCTATTAAAGGAACTTTTCCACTATATATTTCTAAAGATACTCCACTACCCTTTGCCATCTCATAAGCATGTCCTAAAAATCCAAAACCAGTAATATCTGTACATGCAGAAATATTAAAATCTTTTACTGCTTCAAAAGCATATTTGTTTAAGGTAATCATTGTCTTCACTGCTGCATCATATTGCATTGGAGTAGCTAAATCAGCTTTTATAGCAGTATTTAATATCCCCGTACCTAATGGTTTTGTTAAGACAAGATAATCTCCTACTCTTGCTTTACTGTTAGCCCATACTTTGCTGGGATGAACGACTCCTGTAACAGAGAGACCATATTTAGGTTCATCATCTTCAACCGAGTGTCCTCCTACTAATAATGCACCAGCTTCAATTATTTTGTCTGCTCCTCCTCTTAATATATCTTTTAAAACATCAGTAGCTAGGCAACTGGGAAAGCAAGTAATATTCATAGCAGTCAAAGGGGTTCCTCCCATAGCATAAACATCACTAAGGGAATTAGCGGCGGCTATTTGTCCATAGGTATATGGATCATCTACAACTGGTGTGAAAAAATCTAAGGTTTGTACAAGGGCAATCTCTTCGTTTAACCTATAAACAGCAGCATCGTCCGATGTTTCTAATGTAACCAGTAAGTTTTCATTATTCATTTTAGGTAAATGACACAGCACCTGTGTCAGGACGTCAGGTCCAATTTTTGCGGCTCAGCCAGCACTTTTTGTTAATTCAGTAAGTCTCTTATTGCTCATTTCATTTCCTCCCTTCAATACAATATAGTTATACGTCCTTATAATATAATTAAATTTTAATATACCAAAGGCTACATTTGCAGTCCTCGGCTATGATTGCACTCTGTGAAAGTGACTGACACAAAATCATAGATTTTGGTCATCTACTTTTCAGTCGAGGGCGAAACCGTAGACCGTGTATATTAAAATTTAGAGACATATAACCATATACCTACTAATATAGTTATAATCTATTTTACTGTAATTCTATCTTTAATATCAGCATATTTTTTTTCTCCTATACCACTAACATTCTGTATATCCTCAATAGAATTAAAAGTTCCCATCTGATTTCTATGTTCTATGATTCTATCTGCTAACGTAGTACCAATGCCAGGTAATCCTTCTAGCTCACTTTTACTAGCTTTATTAATATTTATTAATCCTCCATTGTCACTGTAGACAAAAGTATTGGAACCCAATTGTATGTTCTGAAATTCTTCATCACCTTCTGCAGATATATATATAAATTCTTCATCGATGACTTTTTTTGCAAGATTAGTTTTTCTCCTGTCGGCTGTATCCTTTAGTCCTCCAGCTGCTTCAATGGCATCAAAAACCCTTGCTTCCTCTGATAATGTATAAATCCCTGGATTTACTACCTCACCTTCAACATGAACCATTATCTTTTTATTAGTATACTTTATATTGTTCATATCTTCTATGCTTGTTAGTTCGTTATTTTCATTTCCTTCATTCAACTCACTTAGTATGTATACGGTTTTTCTTTCTCTTACATAGTTATTGTATACAGTAAATAACAATAGCAAAAGGATAAAGACAATCATGATGGTCTTGTGCTTATTGTTTATATTTGGCAACATACTTTCCCCACTCCCCTTTTATATCATACTCTATTCATTAATTCAATCGAATTTTTATGCAGTTATAGTTTTCTAGTTTTTTCCATATGTGATTTCTACAAGTTATTTCTATATATTTTATTAATTTCCCTTTATATTCTTCAAATTTATTCTTAAAAAATAGAGTTCTATCTGTTATACTAATTAAAGTAATGTATTTCATTCATAAAAGGCTGGTGAAGAAAATGACGAAAAAGCTTAGTTTTATCTTTATTTTTATTTTTACGCTGATTATTTTTTCAAATGGTGTTGTAGTTTATGGATCGCCTGTAATACCTGAAGTATCGGCTCCAAATGCCGTATTAATCGACTATACTACCGGGAAAGTATTGTTTGATAAAAATGCCCATGAAATAACTTATCCTGCTAGTACAACAAAGGTAATGACAGCAATTTTGGTTTTAGAAAATGCAAATTTAAATGATGTTATTACAGTGACTGATGATTTATATGTAGATGGTTCTAGTATGTATCTTCTAAAAGGTGAATCTTTTACTGTTAAGGAACTGCTTCAAACTTTATTAATTAGATCAGCTAATGATGTTGCTGAGGTATTTGCAGTGCATATATCAGGATCAGTAGAGGCATTTGCTGAACTAATGAATAAAAGAGCTAAAGAATTAGGTGCGTTGAATACCCATTTTACCAATCCTCATGGCCTTCCTGATGAAAATCATGTTACTACTGCCTATGATTTAGCTGTTATTGCAAAGCATGCGATGACCTTTGATCTGTTTAGAGAGATTGTGTCTACTGAAAGACTAACTCTTGAACCCACTGAATTCACTCCTGAAACTAGATATTATAGAAATACAAATCGGTTTTTATGGGGTACTGGTGGAGGTAATCAAATCCTACATAATGGTGCCTATACAAATGTAAAATATGATATTATTGATGGAATTAAAACAGGATATACTAATGATGCAGGAAACTGTTTAATTACTTCTGCTAGTGTGGATGGTCAAAGACTTATTGCAGTTGTTTTGGGAGCCCAAGGACTAAATGTTTATGCTGATTCAAGAGCTTTAATAGATTACGGCTATGATAATTTTCAATTGGTTCAATTGGCCGAGAAGGATTTACTAAAAACCACTACCCCTATAGAAGCTGGTGTTGAGGAAAATGCTTCTCTTTATATAGCTGAATCGCTAGATGTAGTTATACCCAAAAATGTTGATATCACTAGCATAAATGAAGAAATTATTATTTATGAAAATATTAAAGCACCTATATTGTCAGGAGATGCTTTAGGGAAGGTTATTTATTCAATTGAAGATGAAGTCATTGGAGAAACTAGCTTAGTTATTAAAGATGCCATTGATAAAAAAACTTTATTTAAAAAAATATTAATACCTTCTAAGCTTCTAATAGGATTTATTATAATATTTATATTATGGCAGATTTTTGTTATCTCCTTAAGATTTAAAAGAAAAAGAGCAAGAAATATATATGGTAGAAGATATTCTTCTTATAAATTTAACAAAAGTATTATAAAACCTTTATTTTACAAAAAAAAGTAGGGCATATCTCAACCCTATTTTTTTCTGCTATTTTCCCCAAATATCTGTTCATGCAACCTTCTACCTGTAGGTGTGGCTGCTAAACCTCCTAATGCAGTTTCTCTAAGCTCTACTGGTAAACACCTTCCCACTGTATACATTGTGTCAACAACCTCATCAAAAGGTATAATGCTTTTCACACCTGATAGGGCCATTTCAGCTGATATTAATGCATTCGCTGCTCCTATGGCATTTCTGCCTTCACAGGGTGCTTCAACTAACCCTGCTATGGGATCACAGACCAATCCTAATACGTTTTTCATACACATAGATGCTGCATCTAATGACATTTGAGGTGTACCCCCCATCATTTCTACTATTGCGGCTGCTGCCATAGCTGAAGCTGCACCTGTCTCTGCCTGACAACCTCCCTCAGCTCCTGCAACTGTTGCATTTCTAGATATCAGCATTCCCACAGCACTGGCCGACATTAATCCTTCTATCAGATTTTCCTCCGTAAGATCAAACTCTTCTGCTACAGTAATCAAAGTACCAGGCAGAATGCCACTTGAGCCGGCCGTTGGGGCAGCAACTATTTTACCCATAGCTGCGTTTACTTCTAATACTGACATAGCTCTACTTATTGCTTTACTCATAAGTAATCCACATACTGGATTCTCTTTTTCACTTCTCAATTTTACTTTTTTTGCATCCCCTCCAATAAGGCCGCTAACAGATTTAATATCTTCTGTTAATCCTTTTTCAGTAGAAGATTTCATTATTCCCAAACTAGCTTTCATTCTATTTATAATATCTAATTCATTGCTATTTGTAATCTTTTTTTCTCTCTCTATCATGATTTCAGAAATTTTTTTATTATGGCTTTTACATAGCTCTAACAACTCTTCGCCTTTGGTAAAGTTCATCTATAACACCCACCTTCTCATTTTATACTGACTAAATATGCATTAGCAACGTCTGTTACATGTTTAAGATCATCTATAACATTGGATATGATATCATCGTCTGTTTCGATAATCATGAAGGCTTTCTCTCCTTTTCCATGTCGATATACTCTCATAAAAGCAATATTAATATTGTGTTCAGCTAAAATAGTTGAAACTTTTGCAATAATCCCAGGCTTGTCAATATGGGATATAATCAGTGTTACATATTCTCCTGTAAACTCTAATTCCAATCCATTTATTTCTTTGATAACAACGTTTCCTCCACCAATAGAAGATCCTAAAACCTCAACCTGACTTCCATCATGCTTTTTTACCATAATTTTTGCAGTATTGGCATGGACTTCCCCTAAGTTCTCTTCAATAAATTTGAAGTGAATACCTTCTTTTTCTGCTATCTCAAAAGAATTTCGAATTCTTTCATCATCAGGATCAAAGCCTAAAATTCCTCCCACCAGTGCTTTATCTGTACCATGTCCCCTATAGGTTTTTGCAAAGGATCCATGAAGAAGAAATGTAACTTCCTGTATACCTTCACCTGCAATTTTACAGGCCACTTTCCCTAATCTACAGGCTCCAGCAGTATGGGAGCTTGATGGTCCTATCATGTTTGGACCTACGACATCGAACATACTATAATCTTTCATTTTCACATCCTCCTACATATTACTAGGGTTAGTATTAGCAAATATTTGATATTTAAACAATGCATTACTAACATCTATACCTATATCCACAAAAACTAAAATAGTGGTCATGTATTATGACCACCATTCATAAGTATTATTCTACCACAGCAATAGCTTCAATTTCAACCCCAACATCCTTAGGTAATCTTGCCACCTCTACACAAGCCCTAGCCGGCTTGTTTTCAGTAAAATAAGTAGCATATACTTCGTTGATATTAGCAAAGTCTCCCATATCCTTTATGAACAATGTTGTTTTTACTACATTATTTAGGTTGGATCCAGCTTCTTCAAGGATTGCTTTCAAATTTTCTAATGCCTGTTTTGTTTGTTCTTGAATATTTCCTTCCACAATTTCCATTGTATCAGGATTCATAGGTAGTTGACCGGAAATAAACAAAAGTTTATCTAATCTAATTGCTTGTGAATAAGGTCCAATGGCTGCTGGTGCTTTTTTAGTATTAATAACTTGTTTCATTTTTTTTCCTCCTTTAGTTATTCATTTTTATCCATTCACTCTTATTTCGTCTAAATAGTTATAGATTGTATATCTCGAGACACATAAAATTTTTGCTACGTAATCAATAGCTCCTTTTATCAGAAAAGCTCCTTGATCATCTAACTTCTTAACAATGCTTACCTTTTCTTCTTTATTCATATAGGAAACTGGTTTTCCATAGCTATCTAAGGTCTCAGCTACAATGTTCATTAAAACATCGTTTACATTATTATTAGGAAATTCATTCATATTTACTTCTTCTTTTGTTTCAGTTTTAAAGAAGTCGTCTAGTGCTTTTTGTGCTACTATCATTTCTGAGATATCTGTATTGATACATATACACCCGATAATGTCGTCATCCTCATCCCTAATAAACATGGTTGATGATTTTAATATTCTACCATCTGAGCTCTTATTTTTGTAGTTTAAAATATTATCTGCATCATTTCCTTTTCTTATAGCTTCTATTCCCACATCTAACATTGTACTACCTATCGTTCTTCCAGTTACATGTCCATTATATATTGCTATAATAGACTTTTTAGAATTTTTTAACTCATGCAATACAACCTCGCAATTCTTACCAAAGGTTTTAGAAATACCTTCCACTAAAGGAATCATACTTTTTAATATGGGGTGTAAGTTCTTATCCATAATCTCCTCCTGTACTTTTATTACTTCACAACAATGTTTACAAGCTTTTTAGGGATAGCTACCACTCTTACTATTTCTTTTCCCTCAAGTAACTGTTTCATTTTTTCACTTTCTCCAGCCATTTTTTCTAGTTCTTCCTTAGAAGTAGCTAAAGGTACTAACATTTTTTCTCTTACTTTTCCATTTATTTGTATTACTATTTCTACATCTTCCTTAACAATAGCTTGTGGATCATACTCTGGCCATTCCATTAAGTAAGCACTAGTCTTATATCCTATTTTTTGCCATAGCTCCTCTGTAACATGAGGCGCAAATGGAGATAGTAATAATATAACCGTTTCAATACCTTGTTTAAATAATAGGTTGTTTAAGGAATTTTTGTCGATTTCTTTATATTTATATAGATCATTTACCAATTCCATGACGCCACTTACAGCGGTATTAAAGTTAAATCTTCCTTCTATATCTTCTGTGACTCTTTTTATGGTTTTGTGAATCATATAATTTAAATCTTTATCTTCTTTTGTTAGTGGCTTTTCCGCACCCTCTAGCATGTTATTTGCTAAAGCTTCCTCTACAAGGCGCCATACACGGTTTAAAAATCTTGAACAACCTTCTACCCCTTGGTCACTCCATTCTAAATCCCTTTCAGGAGGTGCTGCAAACAATACAAATAATCTAGCTGTATCTGCTCCATATTTTTCTATTATTTCTTCAGGACTTACAGTATTCCCTTTTGATTTTGACATTTTTGCACCATCTTTTAAAACCATTCCTTGAGTTAATAGGTTTTTAAAGGGCTCATCCACATCAAGTAGTTCTAAATCTTTTAATACCTTTGTAAAAAACCTTGAGTACAAAAGATGTAGTATAGCATGCTCAACTCCACCTATATATTGATCTACAGGCATCCAATAATTTACCGCCTTTTTGTCGAAAACAGTATCATTATTTTTAGCATCTGTATATCTTAAAAAGTACCATGAGGAATCAACAAAAGTATCCATTGTATCGGTTTCTCTTTTTGCCAACTTTCCACATGTTGGGCATGGTGTATGAATATAGGATTCGCTAGTTGTTAATGGTGATAGCCCAGCACCAGTGAATTTCACGTCTAAAGGTAGGTTTACTGGTAAATCTTCTTCTTTAACAGGAACAATACCACAAGTATCACAATAGACGATTGGTATTGGTGTACCCCAATATCTTTGTCTAGATAACAGCCAGTCTCTAAGACGATAGCTAATGGTTCTTTTTCCCTTACCATTTTTTTCTAACAGATCGCAAATCTTATCAAAGGCTGCCTTGCTGTCTAATCCATTAAAATCACCTGAATTTGTCATCATGCCTTCTTCAGTATAAGCCTCATCCTTTATTTCGAAATCTTCATCACCTTGAGGTTTTATAACAGGTAATACCTCAATATCATATTTTCTTGCGAAATCTAAGTCCCTCTGATCATGAGCAGGTACCGCCATAATTGCTCCTGTGCCATAGTCTACCAAAACATAGTTGGCGATATAAATAGGTACCTTTTTACCTGATAGGGGATTAATACAATACCTACCAATAAACAAGCCTTCCTTTTCTGTATCAGTAGATGTTCTATCAATATCAGATAAATGCTGTAATTTATCGACAAAAGCCTTCGCTAGTTCTTCGTATTCTGTATCTTTAACGAGATCCTTCACATAGGGATGTTCTGGTGCTAGAACCATATAAGTTGCACCAAATACTGTATCCGGTCTTGTAGTAAATACTTTTAGAGTTTCTGAAAAATCTTCAATAGTAAACTCGATCTCTCCACCAACACTTTTTCCTATCCAATTTTCTTGCATTATTTTTACCTTATTGGGCCAACCTTCAAGTAATTGTATATCTTCCAATAGTTTTTCAGCATAATCAGTAATTTTAAAATACCACTGATTTAACATTTTTTTCCCAACAGCACTATCACATCTCTCGCATTTTCCTCCCACTACTTGTTCATTAGCTAAAACAGTTTCGCAGGAAGGACACCAATTTACCCTTGACTCTTTTTTATAGGCTAATCCTTTATTGTAAAACTGTAAGAATAGCCATTGGGTCCACTTATAATAATCTTCATTGCATGTTGCTACTTCACGATCCCAATCATAGCTTAACCCTAATGAATTCAATTGTTTCTTCATATCTTCTATATTTTGTTTTGTCCAGATAGCAGGATGGATGCCATTTTTTATTGCTGCATTTTCAGCAGGTAATCCAAAAGCATCCCATCCCATGGGATGTAGTACATTAAAACCTTTCATTTTTTTATATCTTGCTACAACATCTCCAATAGAATAGTTTCTAACATGTCCCATATGAATTTTCCCTGATGGATATGGAAACATCTCTAAAACATAATATTTAGGATCATCCTCGTTATATGTAGCAAATAGTTTCTTTTCACTCCATTTTTGTTGCCATTTTGTTTCGATTTTCTTATAATCATAAGTTGCCATCTATTTGTTCTTCCTCCTTATAGGTCCATTATTTTTTCTATGATAAAACAAAAACTTTCAAGTCTATTTAGGGACGGAATAGATTCCGCGGTACCACCCTAATTGACTGAAAGTCCTCTTAATTGGTTTTTAAAGGATACCATCCTATATAGTATTCATTAGAATAAGGCAAGTTCCACAGCGTACTTTGTTGATTTTCACCAATCATCAACTCTCTAAAAAAGCAATTATCTGTGTACTACTCCTTAACTATATTAAATATATATTTCAAAATACTAGGTTCTTGGTAATAACTATATTTTTATATTATATATTATCTTCAATTATTTTGTCAATATTTATAATTTTAGCATCTTTCCAAATTCCTTCTATATTATAAAACTCTCTATCTTCTTTATGAAATATATGAATAATAATATCTCCATAATCTAATAATATCCATCTAGCTGAATCATATCCTTCTTTATGAAAAATATGAATGTTTTCATTTTCCAGTTGCTTCTGCACTTCATCTGCTATTGCTTTTGCTTGACGCTCAGATGAAGTATTCGTAATAACAAAATAATCACAGAGAGTAGATATGCCTTGTAAATCTAGTACAGTTATACTCTGACCTAACTTATCATCAATGTATTTAATTATTTTTGCTAATAAACCATCGGTTGTATTTTTCATTAATTTCCTCCTTTTCATTTATATAAATAATTTAGCTAGTATACCTAGGTAAGCTAAATATATTCCCAAAACACTTGCGCCTATTGAACGACTTATAGAACCTTTTAGGGTACCGCCGATTACTAGTATTAACATCATTAGTAATGCTATAGGTATATCTAAATATAAAGCTTGTGGTACATTGTGAATCGTTGCACCAAGCATGATATTCTGATAGTTAATTACAATCCCCTGTTCCCCTAGCTTTGAGGATATACCCAACACCATAACTATGTCAAGTATATTGGCACCTAAAATATTTCCAACAGATATCTCACTATGCCCCTTTACAATAGAGCTAAATGCTGTAATCAATTCTGGAAGGGAGGTTCCTAATGCAATTAGCGTTAAACTAATTACTTGTTCTGGAACACCTATAAGCTTTGCAATAGCCACACCGTTATTTACTAATAATCTTGCACCAATCACTATAAATAGTGCACCTAAGATGAATTTGGTTACATTTATTTTTATCTTTTGTTTATTTAAATCCACTGCATGATTCTGTCCAGTAGTATTTCGTCCGCTACCTTTAAATTCCAGTATATTCAAAATAATATATGCTATAAACATTAGTAAAAAAACATTTCCCTCTTGCGGCGTAATGATTGTATCTTTTGCTAAAAAAAACATCATAACTCCACATAGAAGCATAAAAAAACCTTTGATAGAAAACTTAGTAGTATGTATTTTTATAGGAGAAATCAAAGCCGTTAGTCCTAATATAAGTCCTATATTGCATACCATTGAGCCAACCACATTACCAATAGCAACATCATAATAATGTTGGTAAGTAGCAATAGACGATACTAACAACTCAGGCAGAGTTGTTGCAACACTTACTAAAGTCGCTCCAATTAAAACGTTTGGTACACCTGTTACTTTAGCGATCCAAACTGCAGATTCAACAAACCAATCTCCGCCTTTTATTATTATGATAATCCCCAGTACAAAAAAAAGTAATGTCCCAAAGCTTCCCATAGTGCCCCCCCTATTACTTTGTTAAGTTACATATACTTATTTGATAAAAAGAACATTATACAACTATACATCGTTATAATATATTTTCCTCTTTAAAATATATGCCAATTTCACTTAAACAAAATGATACAAAAAACCTCTTAGGAAGTTAAGTCCTTGCCAATTATTACTTTTACATCTACTTCATTTGTTGCTTCTATCAGATTTTTTATACCTAATATCTTACCAATTTTTTTAGCATCTTTTTTATATTTGGGATTGTATTCTATAAAAGATTCTATTATATTATTTGATTCATAATTATTTATTGATTCTACTGATATCTTAGATTCCTCCAGTTTTTCTGCAAATCTAGCAGCTGTTCCACTAATTCCACAGCCATTCAGTACTTCTACTCTAGAAGCATTGACTGATTTCGTTTTATTTGTTAAATAATTTTCTTTAAGCTGTTGGATATCACTATCATCTACTACATAATAGGAAACGCCATTGATCATTGCAGGTCTTCCTGGCAAAGTCATTTTTGTTAGTTCATTGGACCTTCCAATAAAATTTTTTAATCCCAGGTAAATCATTTTTGTTTTTGGTATATTTGTATCTACATTTCTATAAAATATTTTAGTTAATGTAGGGGCTTTAAATACCGTAAGCGGTGACATAGCTTCCTTGATTAAGACATTAGCAAATTGTTGCTGTGCTTCTACTCTTCCTAAGTCTTGATTAGCATAACCACTTCTAAATCTTAAAAACTGTAGGGCTTGTCCACCATCTAAGGTCTGTAAACCTTTAGAAATATCAATCTCTAGAGGAGGATCAGCATAAGGATCTTTATATTTCATATCTACAGGTACTTCTAAGGTGATTCCTCCTAAAGCATCTACTATCTCTTCTACAGCCTTATAATTTATTTTAGCATAATAATCTATTGGAATACCTAAGAAGTCTTCAACTGTATTTGTTAACAGTTCAACACCTCCATAAGCATGTGCATGATTGACTTTTTCTTGAGATTTTCTACCATCGATTGCAACTCTTGTATCTCTTGGTATAGAAATCAATACTGGGTTTTTAGCAGAAGAATCTATACTTAGAAGCATAATAGAATCAGCTCTAGTTCCTTTGGTGTTGGATGAATCCTGTGCATCAACTCCAAATATTAATATATTTATCCTACCATTTGTAGCATATATATTGCCACTGCTTATGGTAAAAAAACCAATGATTGCAATCATAAAAAATGATATAATCAACGTACCCGCTATTTTTTTTCTTTGTTTTTTCATAATTCACCTCTGTCATTCAAAAATTTTATGACTTCATCTTTAATAACAATTCATTTCGTGCATACAAGGTATTGGGATGTAATAGCTTTTCTATGCTTAGTACATAGATAATCGTATTATTCAAAGCCTGTAACACCGCTTTATCTAAATCTTCAGCAGCAATTTTTCTTAATTCATTGACACCAGGATAATTTCTTCCTTCTTCTATAAAATCAGCTAAGTAAATGATTTTTTCTAGCTTACTCATTCCTTCTCGGCCAGTTGTATGGTTTTCAATAGCATTTAAGATATTTTCGTTATTTATATTAAATTCTATTTTTGCTATGGAAGCTGCCACTTTCCCATGTAATAATTCATGAGCCTCCATGATGATGTTATCTGTAACTACTCCATAAGTTCTAACGCATTCCATTAGTTGTTGTCTAGTATAGTCTTTTGCAAAGTCATGTAGTAATGCAGCTATTTTAGCATTCATGGTATCTTCATGATACTTTTCCGCTAAATATATAGATGCTTTCACTACTCCAAGTGTATGTCTATACCTTTTAGGATTGATTGTTACTTTTAGCCTTTCTTCAATTTTCGTTATTAATTGATTTTCCATATACTGCACTCCTATTTATCGTCTTTTTTATTTAATCACAAACTTTCATTTATGTTTTTAACATATAAATGATGCTTTTTTATGTATTTCTCAACACCTTCTGTTACCAAGTACTTGATTGATAATTTTTGTCTTATTCGCTCTCTAATATCACTAGAGGAAATCTCTAAAATTGGTATAGACATGTTGATGATAGATGCATTATACTTTTTATTAAAGAAGTGTACTTTCTCATTGAAACTTTCATCATCATAACCTAATCTGGTTGCAACTACAGTTTTCATAGTTCTAAATAAATAAGCACAATCCTTCCACGTACTCATTTCCATGAAAGCATCAGTTCCAGTAATAAAATATAACTCTATATTCTCACCATATTGCATTAATAACTGCTTTATGGTATCAGCTGTATAGGATTGTCCTCTTCTCATAACTTCTATATTAGACAATTCAAATTTGGGATTGCTATTTATAGCTACAGCTGTCATGATTAATCTATGATGGGCAATGGTAATGTCTTTACTATTTTTATGTGGCGGATTACCAGTAGGAATGAAAATAACTTTATCTAAATTCAAGTTATATAATGCTGTTTCTGCAACAAATAAATGACCTAGATGAATAGGATCAAAAGTTCCTCCCATAATGCCATATCTATGTGTTATTTTTCTGTCCTTATTATTCATTCATTCACCATCTTTCATCCTTTGTTTCTAATTCAATGATTATACTATATTTTACAATAGTTGAAAAGTCAATTGTTTTGTGTAGTAGTAAAGTATTCCATCGCTTCCTTATTATTAAATACATACTTAAGGCACCTTTACAAAACGCTTAGGTGCCTTAATATATTAATGTTTTGGCAATTGAATTTTAGGATTGTTTCTTGATGGTCTATAGATGGTGAATTTGTTCCCTATAGCTTGTACAAATTCAGCATTTAAAGCTTTAGCAACATCATTTGCTGTTTTTTTAGCATCTAATAGACTGGTTTCTAAAATATTAATTTTAACAATTTCTCTAGTTTCTAATACATTATCTAACTGTGATAAAAAGTTGTCTGTAACTCCTAATTTGCCGATTTGAGTAATTGGCTTTATACTATGGGCCATGCCTTTAAGATATGTTCTTTGTTTACCTGTTAACATTTACCTACTCCTTTTTTAAATTTCTACTTCTTTTCGAAGTTTTCTTCTATGAATTTCGTATTCCTTTACTCCCTTTTTCCAACCAGTTCTTGTTTTTTCCATTACTGTAGATTTTTCGCTGACGACAAAGTCATTTTTAGCAAAGCAATAATAAGCTTTTGTGTCTAATTTGCAATTTTCACAATGTATGCAGCTCATGTTACCTATAAACCCCCATCTCTTAGTCGTAATACTCAAATTCAAATTCGTCAATTTTCACAGTATCTCCATCCTTAATACCCAGCTCTTTTAGTTCATCAATAACGCCCCTCTTTCTTAAAACTTTTTGAAAATAGCTTAATGAATCCATACTATCAAAGTTTGTAGAATGAAGTAACCTTTCTACAAATTTTCCTTCTATGATAAAGATATCATCTTCTTTGTGAACTGTAAATCGGTATTTATCTTCTTTTTCATACTGATATATTTTTTCTTCTTCTTCAATTTCGTTATTCTTAATATCTTCTTCAACTTCTTTTAGTTTTTTAGATACATATGTAAACAAATCTTCTAATCCTTTATTCGTAGCTGCAGAAATCGCAAACACTTTTATGCCTAGCTTCTCTAAATTTATTTTTAATGCTTTTAAGTTTTCATCTACCTCAGGCAAATCTGTTTTATTTGCAGCTACAATTTGTGGTTTGTCTGCTAACTTAGGACTATATAATTTTAATTCTTCATTTATTTTATTAAAATCTTCTATAGGATTTCTTCTCTCTAAGGCAGCCACATCTATAACATGAATTAATAGTTTTGTTCTTTCTACGTGTCTTAGGAATTCATGACCTAACCCAACTCCTTGATGCGCACCTTCAATAAGACCAGGGATATCTGCTAAAACAAAGCTGTCTCCATACTTTGTCTTTACCACACCTAGATTTGGGGTTAAGGTAGTAAAATGGTAATCAGCAACTTTAGGGTTTGCACTAGTAACAACAGATAATATAGTGGATTTACCTACGTTTGGAAATCCTATTAGGCCTACATCAGCAATCATTTTTAGTTCAAGGACAACGGTTAATTCGTCTCCATACTCTCCTGCAATAGCAAAATTGGGGGCTTGTCTAGTAGACGATTTAAAGTGTATATTTCCTTTTCCACCTTTTCCACCTCTAGCAATTATTTTTTTATCTCCACCTTTAACTAAATCTGCAATGACAGCACCTGTTTTTTCATCTCTTATCAAAGTACCTGGTGGAACCTTTAATACTAAATCCTCTGCATCTTTCCCATACATATTTTTATTTTTACCATCTTCTCCATTCTCCGCATGATAATGCTTTTTATATCTAAAATCCATTAAGGTTCTCATGCCTTCATCTACTTCAACTATAATACTTCCACCTTTTCCTCCATCACCACCAGAAGGTCCTCCTGCTGGCACATAAATTTCCCGTCTAAAAGCTACGGCACCATTGCCACCTTTACCAGCTTTCAAATTGATTATCGCTTTATCAACAAACATATGTTTTTCACCCTTATTTTCAAATTATATTTCTCTATTTCCTTTTAATCTATATAGATAACCAATTGATATAATAATTTCATTATATCAACTAAAAAGAAACTGTCAACTTTATTTATTATTCCAAAACAAACAATAAATTAAACAAAAAAACCGCCGTGTTTTGGCGGTTTATAATTAGTTTGCTGCATAAATACTAACTTGTTTTTTATCTTTGCCTTTTCTTTCGAACTTAACAACACCATCTATTAATGCGAATAAAGTGTCATCTCCACCTTTTCCAACATTTGTTCCTGGATGGATTTTAGTACCTCTTTGTCTTACTAAAATGTTTCCAGCAGTTACAGATTGTCCGTCGGATTTCTTAACGCCTAATCTTTTAGCAGCACTATCTCTACCGTTTTTGGAGCTACCTACTCCTTTTTTACTAGCAAATAACTGAAGATTAATTTTAAACATGACTTACACCTCCTTGTCATGAACAATTATATATTGAGAATAACTTTCTTGAATATTTCTAATTCCAAGTACCATCGTGTCAAGTAGATTATTTACTTGTTGTCTATCCCGTTGAGATAAACCCTCAGGTATCCAACAAGCTAAGTATCCATCAGCTATCTCATAAGAAACTTGGATTTTTAGCACTTCACTTAATCCTAGAATTATTGTTTGTGTTAACATAGATACAGCAGCACAAACGATATCCTTGCCAGGTTCATCTGCATATGCATGACCTGTAATCTTAAATTCGCTAATGTATTGATTGTGATCTCTTTCTATTCTTATCTTTATCATAGCTCATATCCTAAGCATTGATTTTTTCAATAACTAGTTTTGTGTAAGGCTGTCTATGACCTTGTTTCTTTCTAAAATCTTTTTTAGGTTTGTATTTAAAGATAATGATTTTTTTACCTTTACCTTGTTCTACAACCTTTGCTTCAACCTTTGCTCCATTTACTAATGGATTTCCAACTGTTAAGCTTCCTTCTTTAGAAACAGCTAATACATTTTCAATTGTTACAACATCGCCTTCAGAAGCATTTAGCTTTTCAACAAACAATGTATCTCCTTCTTGCACTCTGTATTGCTTTCCACCTGTCTCAATGATTGCGTACATATTTACACCTCCTCAACCCAGTCTCGCCGAACCCAAGGTACTTTCGTTTAAAACCCGATCCGTGCGGCTACTTACAGATATATATATTATCATAGGAGTATACTGATGTCAAGCTCTATAGTTCTATTTCCATAGCTAGCTTTTCAATAACCTCTAGTCTCCCCATTGTTTTTATTATTAAGTCATTATAATGTGCTTCTTTTTTGGGTAGAATCCATATTTTTATGTGGTAAGTCTCTTCTAGCTCCTTAATAACAAATTCATTATTAGATAGTTCATTTAGCACTTCAGGATGCACTTGAAAAATAACGGCTTCTGCATTAGTATGATCGTGCATTCTTTTTATTTCTTTTTCTATTTTATGTATTATTACATCTTCATTTAAAACCCTGCCAGTACCTTCGCAGTATGGACATTTTTTTTGCAATAATGATTCTAACCTTTGTCTTACCTTTTTCCTAGTAATCTCCACTAAACCTAAAGAAGTTATTCCTAGTATCTTAGTTTTTGTACGATCTTTATTTAATGATTCTTCTAAAACCCTTAAGACCTTCTCAATATATTTTTCGTTTGTCATGTCTATCAAATCTACAATAATTATTCCGCCTATATCTCGAAGCCTTAATTGCTTTGCAATTTCTCTTGCTGCTTCTATATTTGTTTTATAAACTGTATCTTCTAAATCTATACTTCCCACATATTTACCAGTATTCACATCAATGACTGTCAATGCTTCTGTAGAATCAATAACAATATACCCTCCGCTTTTAAGCCAAACCCTTCTTGAGATTCCATTCTTTATTTGAGATTCAATATTATAATATTGAAAGATCTCTAAATCATCTTTATATAGCTTAATTCTATCCTTTAGGTGGGGAGAAATTAGTTCTACTAATTCTAATACGTTTTTGTATTCTTGTTTATTATTAATAATGAACTCATTAATTTCTTTACTGAATACATCGCGGATTATTTTATCCACTAAATCAAAATCTTTATAAATCATTCTTGGTGCAAACCCTAGTTTTTTTTCTTTTTCTATCTTTTGCCATAGCTTTAGCAAAAACTTTATATCATCGCTAAAAGCTTCTTTGTTCTTAGCTTCGGCAGCTGTTCGAATAATAATTCCCATGTTTTGAGGCTTTGCTTCTTCTACTTCTTTTCTTAGTCTCTCTCGTTCTTCTTCACTAGTAATTCTTCTAGATACTCCAAGATAATCTGTATAAGGCATTAAAACTAAGTAACGTCCTGGTAAAGTAATGTGGGTAGTAACTCTTGCTCCCTTTGAACCAATAGGTTCTTTTATAACCTGAACAATGATTTCTTGTCCTTCTTTTACAATATCTTTAATAGATATATTTTTATAATTTTCATTATCTTCATATTGATATTCTTGAGGTATAGCATCTCTTACATATAAAAAACTATTTTTTTCTAAACCGATATCTACAAAGGCTGCTTGCATACCAGGCAATACATTTGTTACCCTACCTTTATAGATATTACCTACTATTCTTTTATTATTCTTTCTTTCAAGATAGAATTCAACCAGTTCTTCAGATTCTAATAAAGCTAGTCTAGTTTCATTAATACTAACATCTACAATAATTTGATTCATGTAACCAACTCCTAATTTTATAACCAAAGTATCGATAGGTTATCTTCTTACTTACTTATTCTATACTTAAAGTATTATTTCCTTTCTAACTATGGGTAACCAACTACGGAACTTAAGCAGATAACTGAAATCTATGATTTCATGTCAGTCGCTTATACAAGGTGAAATTTTGATATGCTAAGGGCTACATTTGCGGCCCATGGTTTTGGGCGAAACCGTAGATGGTGTATATCAAAAGTAGATGACCCAAATCTTTGATTTGCTGTCAGTCACTTTCACAGAGTGCAATTAAAGTTTAAAATTGGTTATCTGTATAATGTTGCAATGTCTAAAGGTGTTAGAAAATGTGGTTCTATTTCTTTAAAAAGTTCAATCCTATGTACTCTAGTCTTATCAAGTTCAATAGGTAATTCCATTTTTTCTTGAAGCTTCTTCACCACTGTTTCAGGCTTTAAATTACCGCTGCTGCCTGTAGCTAAAAGCATATCTAACAGTACCTGATTATCTTCCTTTTTTACTATGTTTATGTGCTTTATATGATCTCGAATATTTATTTCCTGCACTTGATTTTTATAAGATTTTTTGTAGCTTTTTTTCTTTTTCTTTTCTTTAATTTCTATAATCTCTTTTAAATCTAGAAAGGAGTTTAACTTGTCTTTTAATTCCTCAAGATCTATTTTCTCTGTAAGAATAATTTTTACAGCATAGCTAGAAAATTGAATAATCGCCATTAATGAGTCTTGATCCTTCGAGATATATTGACTGTTAATAACTTCTAGACCTTTCGGCAATACATTGTTTAGCCTATCCATAAACTCTTTTAATTCAATTTTTTCTGTTACTTCAATATCGATATATTCACCTTCACTGGATATTCCAATCCCTAGCGCTGTAGCAAAGGCCATAATGGGATGGGGATTAAAGCCTTGGGTATATGCAATAGGGATTCTTGCTCTTCTAAAGGCCCTTTCAAAAAGACGAACTAAGTCCAAATGAGAAATAAATATCATATCGTCTTTTTTATAAAATTTTGATCTTATTCTATACATTAACAGATTCCTCCTATAAACCCTTGATTCATCCCACAGCCTGAGCAATTGATCCTGCAATCTTCAGTTAGTTTAGCAGTTTTTGCTTTTTCATTTTCTTTGATTAGAAATTTTTTTGTGACTCCCACATCGATATGATCCCATGGTAATATTTCCTCATACTCTCTCTTTCTATTAACATAAAACTCAGGATTCATGCCCACTTTTTCAAATATTTCCTTCCATTTCTGGAAATTAAAATGTTCATTCCAGCCATCAAACTTGCAACCTTCTTCAATGGCTAATTCTAAAACTTTAGAAAGTTTCCTATCCCCCCTAGCGAAAACTGCTTCTAAGAAACTGGTTTCAGCATCATGATAACTATATGTAATATTTTTACGATTTAACTGTTTTTTCAAGAGTTGTTGTTTATCTTCTATTTCTTCTAATGTTATTTGTGGTTCCCATTGGAAAGGAGTAAAGGCTTTAGGAACAAAGGTAGATGTGCTAACAGTCACATTTAAACCTTTCCCTCTTTGTTCTTTTGGGGTTTCATAATATAAATCAACAACCTTATAGGCTAAATCCTTAATCCCTATTAAATCTTCTTCTGATTCAGTTGGCAGCCCTAACATGAAATAAAGCTTTACACTACTCCAACCAGATTCAAAAGCTTTTTTAGTTGCCTCTGTTAAATCTTCTTCAGTTAATCCTTTGTTAATTACATCCCGTAGCCTTTGACTCCCTGCCTCCGGAGCAAAGGTTAATCCAGTTTTCCTTACTTTTTGTATTTCTTTTATTAATTCTAAAGAAAAATTATCAAGTCTTAAAGATGGTAATGATATTCCAACTCGATCTTCACTGTATTTGTCAATTAAATGCTTTACAAAGTCATGTAGATTCGAGTAATCACTAGTACTTAGGGATGCTAATGATATTTCTTCATAACCAGTTGATGTTAATAAACCCTCAGCCAAATTTGATAGTGTTTCAACTGATCGCTCTCTAACAGGCCTATAAATCATTCCTGCTTGGCAGAAACGACATCCTCTTGTACAACCTCTGAATATTTCCAATGCAACTCGATCATGTACAACGTTTAGGTAGGGAACAATCATCTTATCAGGATAATATGTTTCATTAAGATCTTGAATGATTCTTTTCTTAATTTTAGTGGGGATTTCATCTATTCTAGGCTGAAAAGAAGCTATCGTCCCATCATTACTATATTTTACTTCATAAAAGCTTGGAACATAAACACCTGTTATTTTAGCAGCTTCTTTCAAAAAATTTGACTTGCTATAGTTTTTTTCTTTATACTTTTTATATAAATCTAATACTTCAATCTGTACTTCTTCTGCCTCTCCTAAAATAATAATATCTGCAAAATCTGCAATCGGTTCAGGGTTATAGGCACAAGGTCCTCCAAAAATAACAATAGGATTATTTTCATCTCTGTCTTTACTGTAAATAGGAATATTTGCTAAGTTCAACATGTTCAATATATTTGTATAGCTCAATTCATATTGTAGTGTGAAACCAACAAAATCAAAGTTTTCAATAGGTTCTCTGCTCTCTAGTGCAAAAAGTGGGATATTGTTCTTTTTCATTTCTTCTTCCATATCAACTGCAGGTGCAAATACTCTTTCACAAGAAACACCGTCTAGCGTATTCAGAAGATGATATAATATTTGCATGCCTAAATGGCTCATCCCTACTTCATAAATATCAGGGAAACAAAATGCATAACGTATCATTTTTCCATCAACTTCTTTATGTATACTGTTTAGCTCGTTTCCTAAGTATCTAGCAGGCTTTTCAACTTTATATAGTACATCTTGAATTTCAATTTTTTTCATAAACGTGCCTCCAATCCTTTTTTTCTTTAGTGTCTATATTCATTGATATAGGTTATACCTCCCTAAATTTTAATATACTAAGGGCTACATTTGCAGTCCTCGACTATGATTTTCGGCCGAGAGCGAAACCGTAGACCGTGTATATTAAAATTTAATTATAAAGGCTTATATCTATAAGATATAGATGTTGTTAATTCATAATTTTTGTTAATGAATACTATGTATAAGTATATGATAACATAAACGTTTTGAAAATATGTTATTATTCTCTTATTATTTTTCTAATACTTCTATTAGCTCCCCTAAAGTTAGCTTATTATTATATTTAATGTTTGCATCTAAAATTTCACTTTCCGAAAGATTTCCTAAGACTTTCCCTTTGGGATTAATAACAGTTATAAAATGGTATTTATTTGAAGAAAACTCATGAAAAACTTTATTTATATGTATAGATTCTAAAGCTGTAAGATGTTTCACTTCCATAAAACCTTTATCTAACAATTGCTTCTTTTTCATTACAACATGATAAATAAAGGTATATCCAATTACTTCTTTTTCCTTATTAGCTTTAATAAATAAATATATTGCTATTCCACATAAAAAAAAGTATTCTTCTCTCCTAATTCCTAAATGAATACTAGTGAAAAATAGTAGTAAAGATAATATTTTACTTATTTTTATCATGATCATAGTTGCCTTTTTAAATCCAACTTTGCTATTTATATAAGCTCTTAAGATTCTCCCTCCATCTAATGGAAGAATTGGTAGCATATTAAATAAACCAATCGTAAGATTTGTAAAAATAAAGAAATATATAAGATCTATTTGTAACTTTATATAAGATTGTATAATAATCGCTAATAATAACATGATATAATTAGAGGACGGTCCCACAATAGAAATAATAATTTCTTTAAAAGGATCTACTTCAAAAAAACTTTCTGTTCTTGCTACTCCTCCAAAAGGAAAAAGTTCTATTTCCAAAACTTCAATCCCATAATATGCAGAAGCAAAAGAATGAGCTAATTCATGTATCATGATAATCATCATAACAATAATTAACTCAAAAAAATATTGGTAATAGATGCTTATAATCCATATGGGAATTAACGTATAATTAATTTTTATTTTAATGCCAAATATTTCAAATAATTTCATTATCTATGCCTGCCTTATCTAAATGTCTACATACTTTTAAATTCTAGATTGATATACACTAAAGGATCTACCGGTTCCTTATTGTTCCAAACCTCAAATTGCAGCTTGCCAGAGCTTGTTCCAATAACTTCACCAGTCACAACTTTTTGGTTTTTTTCCACCATGCTTTTTTCAATGTTTTTATACACTGATAATAATTCCCCCTTATGCTTAAGAACAATATAATTTCCACTAGACTGGTTGAATCCAGTTTCTATAATTACCCCCTCTTGGGTAGCTAATATATCCCCTCCTGTTTCACCTTCAATGATAATCCCTCTTGAGGTTCTATTGGTTTCTTCTATTATATCTTCAAAATAGGTAATAACCCTTCCTTCCATTGGTAAAGTGAATTGTAATTCTGAAAAATTTCCAATGTTTATTACTGCTAAAGCCTTTTCGCCTTGCTTTGTAAGTCTCACTAGTGCACCTTTTGCTTTTTCATAGTTTTCACCTACTTTAAATTCTTGGTTTAATCTATATTCCACTTGATCAATAAGATAATTTGTTGGTCTACTGTTAATATTCTTAACAAGTAATATTAGCAAAAATATAAAAAAGCATATTGTTAACTTTATGAAAGTTTTTAAAATCCATTGTTTAAAATCAAACTCTTGAAAATTCATACTACTTCTATCTATTCTATTTTGAAAAATACCTATTGGTTGTATTGGATTATTGCTTTTTCTTACACTCATTCTCATACTACCTCCTTTGTTTGGATTTAGTATAAATATATTGTGTATAATTAGATTTTATTACATGGTAGCTTGTATTTAGAATAAAATGTAAGACAAATAAACAAAAAACCATTTATTTTGGTTAAAAATAAATGGTTTAAAGATACTGGTTAATTTTTTTTTACATAATTTCTCCACTGCAAGTCTCCTCGTTCTAAAGATCTTATTAGAATTTCAGCTGTTGCAATGTTAGTGGCAACAGGTATCATTCGAACATCACATAATCTTATAAGAGCTTGAATATCTGGTTCATGAGGTTGTGGTGTAAGTGGATCTCTAAGAAATATTACAACATCCATTCTATTGTTTGCTATTTCTGCTCCTATTTGTTGATCACCACCCAAAGGTCCTGACTGAAATCTATGGACTTTTAGTTCTGTAGCCTCCATTATTCGTTTTCCTGTAGTGCCTGTAGCAAATAATTTATGATTCTTTAAGATGTTTTCATATGCTGTTACAAAGTGTATCATCATATCCTTTTTCATATCATGGGCTATTAGAGCAATATTCATACTGTTCCTCCTATGTTTATCATGTACGACTTTTATCCTTCATCTTTTTAATTGGAATATTAGCTACTAACGCTGGCATCATTGTATCATCACTATCTCGTTTTGTTTTGGTCAATTTAACCTCTAATCCACTTTCATCAATTTCAACATAATCTGATATGATTTTTATAATATCGTCTTTAACCATATCTAGAAAGTGAGGAGAGCAATTTGTTCTATCGTGAACCAATACTAGTTTTAATCGTTCTTTTGCAACATTTTTACTGGGTCCCGTGTCTCTATTAAAAAACTTTAAAAAATCCATTGTTTTCCTCCTTCCATGAAAGTTATTTTGCTAAACCAAAGAGCTTTCTTAGTTTAGATACAAAGCTTTCATTTGATTCCATATTCATAAAGGGAACATTTTCTCCAGCGATTCGTTTGGCAATATTTCTATATGCTTGTCCTGCTAGTGAGGTGTTTTCATTTACAACAGGTTCCCCTTTATTTGTAGATATAACGATAGCTTCATCATCTGGTACTACCCCTAAAAGATCAATGGCTAATATATCAATCATGTCTTCAATATTCATCATGTCTCCTCTTTTCACCATATCTATTCTAATACGGTTTATAACTAAAAGAGGATCTCTTAGCTCGGATGCTTCTAATAATCCAATAATTCTATCTGCATCCCTAACTGCTGATATTTCTGGCGTTGTAACAACAATGGCTTTATCGGCACCAGCAATAGCATTTTTAAATCCCTGTTCAATACCTGCAGGACAATCTACTAGTACATAATCGAACATTTCCTTTAAATCATTGGTTAGCTTACGCATTTGTTCCGGTGATACCGCGTTCTTATCTTTTGTTTGTGCTGCGGGTAATAAAAACAATCCTTCATATCTCTTGTCTTTAATAAGAGCCTGTTTTAGCCTACAGACCCCCTCCACCACATCAACCAAGTCATAAACAATCCGATTTTCTAAACCCATAACTACATCAAGATTTCTTAGACCGATATCTGCATCTATAACTGCAACTTTATAGCCTAGTTGAGATAAACCTGTTCCAAGGTTTGCTGTCGTAGTTGTTTTGCCAACCCCACCTTTTCCTGATGTAATGACAATTGCTTCGCCCATTTTGTTATTAACCCCCTATTCGTTGCTTTATTTTTTATTTAAGTAAGGTTCAATGCATACCATGTTTTCCTTAATCCGTGCCAATTCCGGATTATTTGGTTTTTCATAGTCTCCATCTGGTGCTCGTGCTATAACATCTGCTATCCTCAACTGAGTAGGGTCTAAATATAAGGCTGCAACACAGGATTTGGTATTTCCATTGGATCCCGCGTGTGCTATACCTCTCAGGCTCCCCATAACAACGATGTTTCCCATAGCAATAATTTGTGCGCCTGGATTAACATCACCTAGAATAACTACATTACCATCATAGTCAATTTTTTGTCCTGATCTTATGGTGCCTTTTACAAATTTTGTTTTCCCTTCAACAATTCCTTCAAAGACTTCTTCTTTTGAATTAACTGACTTAGATGGTTTCTCACAGCTAGAAATATCCATCTTGTATCTAGTTGTCATAATACTTGCTAGTTCTTCTTTTTCCTCATGAGTTAACATATCGCCCTTTATTTCAAATATTTTAGCACCCTTGAAGAAAGATTGTGTTTTTTCTAGCTTCTCAATCAAATGCACCTTTATGGTTTGGAAATCATAATTAGGTTTAATACAAATAGAAAGCCCTTGTTTTGTTCCTTTAAACTCAATGGCATTTTCTTCAGTCATGGAATAATACCTCCACTAGTGAATTGAATTGGCTGTATATTTTGAAAAACATACTGTATCATAATATAAGATTCTCCATATGAGTCGTAAATCCTTCTTGATTTCATAAAAAAACATAGGACTCTAGTACAGTTATAGTATACATCCTTACATTCACTTGTTTTTTTAGTGTTGATTACTTTTGAAAAGTACCCTATATTTAAGCAGACATTATATGAAAACAGACTAGCAACTATCTTGCTAGTCTGTTTTCAATACTAAACCCATCCTCTTCATTAACTGTATTTAAGCCCATATATTCAGCAACAATTTCTCTAAATATTGGAGCTCCATATCCTCCAGATCCTCCGTTAAATATCAATACAGATATAGCTATTTGAGGATCCTCATAGGGTGCAAAACCTGTAAACCATGCATAGTTATCGTAGTCACGTTTAAACTGATCTAAATTTGCTTTAGGATTAAGACTTTTAATAGCTTCTCTCATAGCGTATCCTTCATCTTGATACCTAGGATTATCTTTATTTTCTTCCATTAACTGTAGCGTCTTATGCTCTACAGCTGCTTGTGATACACCAAAAGATCCAAGATGCTTTTTTAGATATTCTACTTCGTCAAGAGGAGGTATTTTACCTTCTCTTTGAGCTGTTCCAGTTTTTCCCGCTATATTTATAGGCAATTTATTAAAATAGCTTCTTGCACTCCCAGTTGTTTGCACTAAATGCATGGCATAATTAATCTCATCTAAGTTATTATAATCTTTTAATGGAATACGTTCTACCAGCTCTGGGGGATACTCTATTATATTTTCTTCATCATAGCTTTGCGTTTTCCTAATTAAACTTAAGTTATACCTATAGCCTCCGTTTGCTAGCATAGCCATATAGTTAGTCATTTGGATGGGTGTATAGGCGTGTTCTCCTTGTCCTATAGAAAAGTTCATGGTATCTGCTGTGCTCCATCTTGCTTGAGTAAAATAACTATATTTTGAAACATCAGTATAAATACTTGCTTTGTCTTCCTTTATCCCTAATTCCAGCATTTTATTATAAATAACAGATCGTGCTGGATTTTCTTCAGCCCAACTAACTATTTCTTCTATTACCTCTAGTAATAGTTCAGGTGTAGGTTCTACCATTGTATCATCTAAATCATCTATTCTCATTTGTCTTCTTAGATGATTTCTCAGCATAGCCTTAACCGTTTTAGTTTTGTTTTCGATACTTGGTACTCCACCTGATCTTTCTCTCGGTATCTCTATCTCAATTCCAGTTCTATCATTTAATCCAAACATTTTTGTATACTCTGTCAAAATATCCATATTCATTTGAATTGGAAGATTCCTACCTACACCATAATCATAGCCATTTCCTACTGAATAAAAATAGAAATTATTAGAATCAGCAATAGCCTGATGTAAGCCTTGATATCCCATTGTCCTCCTGCTTTGATTCCATAACCAGTTACCAAAGCTATGCCCCCCTATTTGGATAAAACCTCGATCTAATATTTTGTAATCCGGACTAAGCCCTTGTTCAAGACCTGCTAATCCAACTATCATTTTGAATGTAGATCCAGGTTGAATAGCTGTATTAGTAGCCACATTCAATAGAGGTCTTGGTGCTATTGGATCTCTTTCATTTTCCGGCATAAGATTTTGCCAATCTGTCATGCTAATGCCAGTTGCAAAAAGATTTGGATCATAGGCAGGATAATTGGCTAATGCTAGAACCTCCCCAGTTTTAACATCAGTTACGACAACAGCACCTACAGTAGCATTAGTCAAAGGACCACCTTTTGCCGGCAGTAACCTATTAGTACCCCATTGGGTCTCGTAGACACCACCAACTTGAAGGGTTTCTAGCACTTTCACTAAAGTTTCTTCAGCTACTCTTTGTAAATTGACATCTAGCGTTGTATATACTGTATCCCCTGGAATAGGATCTTGTCTTTCTAAAACTTCTCTAAGTCTTCCAAAGGAATCAACAATAACTCTTTGTGAGCCATCAGCTCCCTTCAGTGTTTCCTCAAAACTGTGTTCGATACCCGTCTTCCCAATAATATCGCTGGGCAAATAGTTTAATTCCTTAATAAATCGATCAATTTCATTTTGCTGAGATATTTTTCCTAAATAGCCTAGTACATGGGCAGCCATTTCACCTTCGGGATAGTATCTTATTGGCTCAACGGCGATATTCACTCCAGGTAAACTCATGATGTTTTCTTCAATCTCTGTAACAGAAACCTCTGATATATCTTGAGCAATTCTAACAGGCTGGTATTGGAGATAGCCTTGTTTTCTTAGCTGTTCTCTTACAACCATAATTTTTCTAGCTTCAATATCAGAATAATTTTCTGGTATCTCATAAGTTCTATTTTTAACAGCTTCAAAAGCTTCGTAGGCTGACATCTCCATATCTTGGATATTATAGCTTTGCAGCCATTGCTCTTTTCTCATTTCGTCTGTAAATTTCCATGTTTTAATAGAAATTGGCACGCTTAAGTTTGGTATTTTAATAAACTGCTGTTGGACCTCTGCAGGATCAGTTTCTTCAATATTGTATCTTCTTCTTAATACCTCAAAGGCTTCTTGCGCAGTCTCAATATCTAAAAGGTCGTTGGTTTCCTTCCACGTTTGAATTTCTAAGTCATAAGAGAATACATATTCGCCTTTTTCTGTGAAAATAACGGGAAATTCATCGTTATATCTATCCTCATTTTTTTCCAATATATTAATTATAGTTAAAGCGACTTCATTGATTTGTTCATCTATAACTTCATTTTTCATCATTTGAATTGTAAAGCTTGGGCGATTACCTGCCAAGAGTCTTCCATATCTATCGCGAATTTCTCCTCTGGCAGCAGGCAACGGTATCGTTTTAATAATTCTATTTTCTGCTTGATCTCTATATTCCTCACCTTGCACTATCATAATAGTAGCTAATCTAAACTGAATGATTACCAAGATTACGATAAAGACTAAAATAATAATATTATATCGATCTTTTAATTTATTTAATATCATAAGTCATCACCATTCTAATACCTATTTCTAGTTGGCTTATAAATTTTATATACATACTTATAAACAAAAATAGAAATAATAGCGTTATATAAAACTTCCATAATAAGCATGTTTTTGAAAATATTAAAAAAATCCATGTTAAACCCTAAAAAATATATAAAAAACGTGCCAAAAATATAATAGGAGACAGTTCCTAAGACTGTAAACAAAAAAGGAATAATATAGTTTTCCTTAAATATGTTTTTATTAGCCAAGGTAATTAAATAACCCATTAACATATAGATTAATGCATTTAATCCTAATATCTTTCCAAAAATAATATCTTGAAGAATGCCAATAATAAACCCTATCAATGCACCTTTTTTCTTATCACTGTTTATAGCAAAGCATACTACCAAAATTAAACTAGTATTTGGAATAATATTATATATGCTCGTATATTTTAAAACTGTGGATTGCAAAATAAAATTTACAATTATTATTATACCAATAATCAGTGTTTTCACTTTATTAAAACCCCTTTTATTCCTATCTTGTATTCGGAGTTATGACCAATACTTTATTCATACTTTTAAAGTTTACTGCTGGTTCTACAGTAATAGTTTTTAATAATTGATCACTAGATTTAGAAACCTCTATTATTTCTCCTATCATAATTCCCTGTGGATATATTCCCATTCCTGAAGTAATCAATTTGTCCCCAACTACAACTTCCACCATAGGGTCAAATAAATAACCTGACAATTCATTTGTTATACTTCCAGAAACAATTCCCTGATAATTTTTATCTCTTAATACTTGAAAGCTTACTGAACTATTGTTATCAATAATTGAAATAACCTTGGACCAGTTTCCTCCAACTTCATATACCTTTCCTATTAATCCGCTAGACGCTAAAACAATACTGTCTTTTGTTATACCTCTGTCCTCACCAACATCGATTGTGAAAACGTCAAACCAATTACTTGGAGATTTTGCTACAATATTAGCAGCAATTGGTTCATAATCGGTAGTTTCCTCTAAGTAGTTTAGTGCAAACCTTAAACCCCTCAACTCTTCTAACTCATCTCGATTTAATCTAGCTTCTACTAACTGTTCCTGAAGATTTTCCATCTCTTCTTTTAGCTTCACATTTTCTCTAGCAATTTTAGAAAAGTTAAAGATTGAATAAACGCTTTCCCCTACTGTTGTTGCACCAATATTGACAACCTTCTGTGCAGGGCTTAGTATATTCCCCACCCATTTTTCTACTACGGTAATTTCATCTCTTTGTTTTGATGTGAATCCAATAATTATAATGAGAATGATAGCGACAATTGTCACTATCATTGCTGATTTATCTTTAACTGCTTTTTTTCTCATCTAATTCACCATCTTTATTTCATTTTTCTTCTTGTTGCTGCTCTGATACTATCAATATCTTCTATCATTTTACCCGTTCCTAATGCAACACAATCTAATGGCTCTTCAGCTATTTGTACTGGCATACCAGTTTCTTTTCTTACCAACTGATCTAGACCTTTTAGCAATGCACCTCCACCAGTTAACATGATGCCTATTTCCATAATATCTGCTGCTAGCTCTGGAGGCGTTTTTTCTAAGGTATATTTGATTGCATCTACAATTTGACTTACAGGTTCTTTTAATGCATCCAAAATCTCATTTGAGGATACTTCTATTGTTTTAGGTAATCCTGAAACTAAATCTCGTCCTCTAACTAACATTTTTTCTGCGGTCTCTTTTGGGAAAGCAGAGCCAATATTTATTTTTACTTCTTCTGCAGTTCTTTCTCCAATCATCAAGTTATATTGACGTTTAATATATTGTACAATAGCCTCGTCTAGTTCATCTCCACCTACTCTAATAGACTTAGCAGTAACGATTCCTCCTAAAGAAATGATTGCCACTTCAGTAGTCCCCCCACCAACGTCAACTACCATGCTGCCTGTTGGTTCTTCGACCGGCAGGCCGGCACCAAATGCTGCTGCCATAGGTTCTTCGATTAAATAGGCTTCTCTGGCTCCAGCTTGAAGAGCAGCTTCCTCAACAGCACGTTTTTCTACTTCGGTAACTCCTGATGGAACACAAACAACAACTCTTGGAGATACTAGGGTTTTCCTAGAATAAATCTTTCTTATAAAATATTTTAACATATTTTGAGTAATATCGAAATCTGCAATTACACCATCCTTCATAGGACGAATGGCTACTATATTGCCTGGCGTTCTTCCTATCATTCTTTTAGCTTCTTCACCTACTGCTAAAACAGTTTTTGTATCATTCTGTATAGCTACAACCGAGGGCTCTCTTAAAACAATACCCTTACCTTTTACATATACTAATGTATTTGCTGTACCTAAATCGATTCCCATATCTCTAGAAAATAATTTGAAAATACCCATTTATACTGCTCCTTCCTGAAATGTACATTTATATGATATTTTTTTCCTTTAAACTGCTGTATACATTATCTCCTATAATAATGTGATCTAACACTTCAATTCCAATGACTTTTCCTGCCTCTACCAATCTTTTTGTAATATTAATATCCTCTTTACTAGGATCTGGATCACCACTAGGGTGGTTATGAACTAGAATAATGGAAGAGCTTGTACGTTTTATTGCTCTAACAAATACTTCTCTTGGATGTACAATAGACGCATTTACACTGCCAATAGAAATATTTTCAACAGCAATAACTTCATTTTTAGTGTTTAATAGTATGATGTTAAAAAACTCTTTTTTCAAATATCTCATTTCTTCCATTAGTAGATGACTCACATCATCAGGGCTCTTTATCTTATAATTATTTGCTTTTGAGGTCAAAGCTATACGTTTTCCAAGTTCTATAGCAGCGATAATTTGTGATGATTTTGCTAAACCAACACCTTTTGTTAGGCTAAGTTCTTCGATTGTACAATTAGTAAGAACTCGTAAACCTTCTTTAGAAGAATGTATAATATGATTAGCTAGATCAATAGCGGACATTTCCTTTGTTCCAGTTGAAAGAATAATTGCTAAAAGTTCAGCATTTGATAGTGCATTTACACCATGCGTTAATAGCTTCTCTCTTGGCCTCTCACATTCTGGCATTTCTTTTATGGTAGTGTATAAATTTTCCCTACTCACTTTCATTCACCCCAATAACTTATCTATAATATTATAGTATTTTTCATAAGGTGGTTTTAAGTATGATTCACTATGATCAATAGTAAAATATTTAATTAGTCATATGCTATTAAAGTCTGTAGTTGATGCCCTTTAACTACAATAAATTATAATTAAAATGTTCTTGCATCAATTTACCCAACTTATATATAGGCAATCCAACCACATTAAAATAATCGCCATCAATTTTCTTAATGAACAGTGAAGCTTTGCCTTGTATGCCATAAGCTCCTGCTTTATCCATAGGCTCTCCTGTAGCTATATATTTATATATTTCTTCATCGCTGATTTCTCGGAAGTATACCTTAGTCACTTCATAATCAGTTATCTTTTTATTTCTTTTACAATCTATTATTGCTACGCCAGTAACCACTTCATGAGCATTGCCTGATAATTTCTTCAGCATTTCATAAGCATCCTGTTGATTTTGAGGCTTTCCCAAGACATTATCCCGGATAACGATCGTATCTGCAGCAACAATAAGCCCATCAGCATAATTATTACTTGCGACATTTTCTGCCTTTTGAAGTGCTAGATTACTGGCAAGCTTATAGGGATGTATATTTTCCTTTAGTATCTCATTAATCTCACTATTAACTACATGAAATTGCAAACCCAAATTTTCCAATATTTCTTTTCTTCTGGGAGAATTTGAAGCCAATATTATTCTAGACAAATGATCACCTACAGTTTATTAAATATTAATACTGCCAATAATAGCCCTATCAAGCTTGATACATTTATATCAAGCAAAAGCGTAAGCTGAACGTATAAAACCCCTAAATCTACTTGAAAATCTTTTAAACCTAAGGGCCCAGGGCCATAAGACAGTATAGGTAAAGTATTCCCCAAAGAGGAACCAATTAAGCCACCTAATACAACCCCAGTAACAATAAGCAGTAATAATATCCAAGGATTACGATATCTACTCATGCTTTTCCCCCTTTTTCCCCTTCGGTGTATTACTTTAAACCTGTCGCTCTAGATAAACAAATGAAGTGACTAACACGAAAGTTATGAATTAAACTTTCGGTTATCTTAAGCGACAATTTAAGCACTACATCCTCGAAATAAATTCGGCTACAATTCAGAGGGAAAAAGACTCCCTCTAGATAAACAATCTAAGTGACCATCACAAAATCAGAGATTTTGGATGTCTACTTATGGTCATCTACTTATGAATTAAGTCTCATTTTATCAGATTGTGTTCATGCCATTCTTAAAAAGTATTTTAGCTTTTTCAAGAGTAAAGTTTGCCGTTAAGCCTATAAATATACCAGTGAAAATGCTAGCTAATATCATTATTGGTAGATATACATAGATTCTAACATTATTGATGATGAGTGCAGCTACACTTAACTGTGCCACATTATGGCCTAAAGCACCAAACACACTGACTCCAATCAAACTGAAATATCTGCTGAAAAATTTGTATACTACCCACATCAATAAAGTGCTAGCAAGAGCACCTGCCATACTATACATCATTGATGTAATTGCTCCCGATGCGATCCCAGCAATAAAACACCTTAACAAATTTACTGTTATTGCATATTTAAATCCGTAGATAACCAATGTTATCAATCCAATAATATTGGCTAGCCCCAATTTAGCACCTGGAGCAATACCAATAAAAGGGTTAGGAATAAATATTTCAATAATATGCAGTGCTAAACCTAACGAGGTTAGCATTGCCAAATGGACTAATTTTTTTGTATTCATGTTAAATCACACTTTCTATATACCAAATTGTTTACTAACCCATTAAAAGTTTATCATTAAAGGATTGAAGTTACAAGTAGAAAATAATTGATATTTGCTAATGAAGAAGCTTTATTTGTTAGAACAATGTTTTCTATAAATTAACCCTCTAGCTTTTATTGGCTAGAGGGTTAATCAATTAGTTCATAGTAATGGATTTTTTAGGGCATTTAGCTTCACAAGCGCCACACCCAATACATTTATCCGCTAGTATTTTATGTTTTCCCTTTAATTCTCCCTCAATTGCTTCAACGGGACAATGCTTTTTGCAGATCGTACAACCGACACATGTATTTTCATCTATCACTGCTTTTTTTCGCTTTTCTAGATCTCCTTCTATAGCACCTGTTGGACATTTTTCTACACATACAAAACATTGAGTACATTTATCATAATCAATAAAAGCTAAATTATTTTTAAAATCAATTGCATCAAATGGACACGCTTTAACACAGATTTGGCACGCAATACACGCAACCTCACATTTTTTTCTAACTACTTTACCAGTTTCTTTATTATTGCATGTAATAACAACAGTTTGATCATAAGGAACCATGTCAATTACATCCTTTGGACATACCTCAATACACTTACCGCAAGCTGTACATTTTTCTGGAATAATTCTAGCTATTCTTCCCTCAATAATTTCAATAGCATCAAATTGACAGGCTTTTACACAGGTTCCAAAACCTAAGCAGGAATAATTGCAGGCTTTGTCACCTCCACCTCCTACCATAGAAGCCGCCACACAGTCGTTGATTCCATGATAATCAAACTTATCTCTACATTTTTCTTTGTCTCCATTACAAATAACTTTTGCAACTTTTCTAGCTCTTTCATCTACTTCTACTCCCATAATTTCTGCCAATGCTTTTGCACAGTCAGGTCCACCAACAGGACATCCATCTACAGGAGACTTTCCCTCTGCTACAGCTTTTGCAAAACTATCACATCCTGGCAAACCACAACCTCCACAGTTTGCTCCAGGTAAAGCATCTCTTATGGCAAGGGCCCTTGGATCTATTTCAACAGCAAATTTTTGGGACGCATAGGCTAAACCTGCACCAAAAACTAATCCCAACCCACCTAAACTAATAATCGGATATATTATACTTTGAAGATTCATTTTATCACTCCTCTACACAAGTCCAGCGAATCCTAGGAAGGCCAATGACATCAAGCTTGCAGTAATAAGTGCAATTGGAAATCCTTTGAAAGCCTTAGGAACATGAGATAATTCTAACCTTTCACGAATTGCAGCGAATAAGACAATGGCTAAAGTAAATCCTAATGCTGCACCTATAGCGTGAACGATTGTTTCTATTAGATTATATTCTTGCGAAATATTTATAAGTGTTAATCCTAACACCGCACAGTTGGTAGTAATCAAAGGAAGAAATACACCTAAGGATTGATAAAGTGTAGGACTACTCTTTTGAATAACCATCTCTACAAATTGAACTAAAGAGGCAATAACTAAAATAAAAACAATGGTTTGCATATACTGTATATTTAATTCCTCTAAAATTAAAATTTGCGCTAAATAAGTTATGATTGAAGCTAAGGCCATTACAAAGGTAACCGCCATCCCCATACCAAAGGCAGTTTCAACTTGCTTTGAAACCCCTAAAAAAGGACAAATCCCTAAGAAACGAGATAAAATAAAGTTGTTTACTAAAATAGCACTAACTAAAATAATAAATAATGATGAAACGGACACATCCTACACCTCCTTATAGTTCATTTAAGTCTTTTGAAGTAATTTTATTAAACAGCGCCAACAGTAAGCCTAAAGCTAAAAACGCACCTGGAGGCATTGTCATAAATCTTGCTGGTTCGAAGCTACTCCACATAACAACATTGCCAAATATTGTACCAGCACCTAACCACTCTCTTACCATTCCTAAAATTACTAATGCACCTGTAAAGCCCAAACCCATTCCTGCTCCATCTACTAACGATCCGATAGCAGAACTTTTAGAAGCAAAGGATTCAGCTCTAGCTAAAATCAAGCAATTTACAACAATTAGAGGTATAAATATACCTAGCGCCGCATTTAAGGCTGGTAAATATGCTTTCAACAACATACCTATTACTGTTACAAAAGTAGCAATTACTACTATAAAAGAAGGAATTCTAATTTTACTTGGAATGAAATTTTTCAACAATGAAATTGCTACGTTTGAACCTACTAATACTGCAGTAGTTGCCAGACCCATTCCCAATGCATTAAACGCTGAATTGGTTACAGCTAATGTAGGACACATGCCTAATACCTGTACAAACACTGGATTATCATATATTAAACCTTTCATAAATATTCTATTTGGTTTCACAGTACTTCACCTCCTGTTATTTAACGGTTCTTCAATACCTCTTCAAATAAGCTACGAGCACTATTTACTCCTTCTACTGCAGCTTCTGAAGAAACAGTGGCACCACTAATAGCTTCAATATACTGGTCATCAGTTTCGCCGCCTTTTGTTGGAATAAATTCCGCTTCTGTAGATTTATCCAAAAACTGATTAGTAAACGATGCATCAGCTATTTTGGAACCTACTCCCGGTGTCTCAGTATGTTCACCTACTTTTACACCAGTAATTCTACCTTCACCAGATATACCCACTAGCATTTTTATCCTACCATCGTAACCTTGAGGATTTACTTGCACTGTATATCCTATGACTTCTCCATTTGATATACCTTCATATACTTCTAATATGTTTCTTCTACTAAGCATTTCTTCATCATCAATAATAGCAAAATCTTCTGCTTCTGGTAGTAAAGCTATCAAAGCTTCTCTTGTTTCCGCAAGAGCTCTTTCCTGAATAATTCCTTGGGTTAAATCATTTGTAAAACCAAGTATAAGACCTGCCACTGAAGTAATAATCAATAAAATGACACCTAACTTAATAATTTCCTTCATCTTTACTTCACCTCCCCAAATACTCTAGGGCTTGTAAATCTATCTATTAAAGGCGATGCTACGTTCATCAATAATATAGAAAACGCTACACCTTCTGGATATGATCCAAATAACCTAATTATAGAAGTCAGTAATCCACATCCAAAAGCAAAATACATTCTTCCTTTTGGTGTTACAGGAGAAGAAGCATAATCAGTAGCCATATAGATAGCACCTATCATCAATCCACCTGAGAAAACATGGTATAACATATAGGTAAAGTCAAATCCACCATATATTAGCGTTAATAATGCCACAGTACCTATATAAATGCCAGGTATCTTCCAAGAGATAACACCTTTATAAATTAGGTAAACACCGCCTAATATTAAAAGAATAGCAGATGTTTCTCCCATACTCCCTCCAATATTCCCTATAATTGTGTTAACTAATGGTGGTAAATTTGTTGGTACTGTACCTCCTGCCGTCTTCATAACTGCAAGAGGTGTCGCTGTTGTTACAGCATCTACGCCAGGAGTAATCCAATCTGTCATACGATCTGTCCATGAAAGAGTCAAAAATATTCTTCCCGCCAATGCAGGATTCATAAAGTTATGGCCTACACCGCCAAAAACTTGTTTTACAATAGCAATAGCGAAAAAAGAACCAACAACAGGCATCCACCATGCAGCAGATGCTGGTATGTTTAGTGCCAATAATAATCCTGTTACTACAGCACTGAAATCATTTATTGTTACAGGTCGTCCCATCCACTTTTGTACTCCTGCCTCCGTAACAACAGCAGTTAATACTGCTAACAATATAATAATAGCAGCATTTGTTCTAAAATAATATACAGATGCTATGGTAGCTGGTAATAAGGCTATAACAACATCTAACATGATTCTCTTTACTGTATCATCATCCAAAATGTGTGGAGAAGAAGATACAATTAGCTTTTCATCCATTGATTTCCCTCCCATTTAATTACTTTTCTTTTGCTCTCGTTTTTTAGCAATTATTTGATTTTTAGCTACTCTAATAGATGGTAGTAAAGGTCTTCTTGATGGACACACATAGGAACAAGAACCACATTCTATACAGTCTAAAGCCCTATATTTCTCAGCGTGCTCCATCCTATTAGCTAATGAATTTTCACTTATATATACTGGTTGTAAATTTGCAGGACAAATTTCAACACATCTACCACATCGAATACAGTTTAATGGATTAGGCATTTCAGCCTCTTCCTTATTAAAAACCAGTACTCCTGACGTTCCCTTGACTGCAGGTATTTCGTCATTATGTTGTGCAAACCCCATCATTGGCCCTCCTAAGATGAGTTTGCCTGGCTCCTCCACATATCCTCCGCATTGTTCAATCAACTCTTTCACTGGCGTACCAATTTTAATCAATAAATTTTTAGGCTCCTTAATAGCTTTTCCAGTCACAGTAGTGATTCGTTCAATTAACGGCATTCCAGTTTTTATAGTTTTGGCTATTTGTGCCGCAGTGCCTACATTACTCACAATTACACCTACATCCATCGGTAACCCACCTGAAGGAACTTCTTTATTGGTGATAGCGAAAATTAGTTGTTTTTCTCCACCTTGTGGATACTTTGTTTGTAATGCCGCTACTTTTATATTAGATTCTTTTTCAACAGCCTTTAACATCATATCAATAGCGTCAGGTTTGTTATTTTCAATACCTATATACCCATTTTCTACCCCCACAGCCTTCATCATTGCCTTTAATCCTAATATGATATCATCAGGGTTTTCAAGCATTAAACGGTGGTCAGCCGTTAGATATGGTTCACATTCAGCACCATTTAATATGATGGTATCCACCTTCTTTTCAGGAGGCGGAGAAAGCTTTACATGTGTAGGAAAAGTAGCTCCTCCCATACCCACAATACCAGCTTCTTTAATGATATCAATAATTTTTTTTGGCTCCAACGCTTCGATGTTACCCTTTGGTTGAATTGAGCCATCCACTTCATTTTTTCCATCTGACTCAATAACAATTGCTAAAGCTTCATTCCCAGTACCTATTGGCACATCACCAATAGCCTTAACAGTCCCAGATATACTTGCATGTACCGGAGCTGAAACAAAGCCTTTAGCTTCACCTATCTTCTGACCAATTTTCACAGCATCCCCCACTTTCACAATAGGTTCACAGGGGGCACCTATATGTTGTTGCAAAGGTATTATCACCGTAGCAGGCTCAACTGCTTTTTCAATCTTGAGTTGGGCAGTTGTCTCCTTCTCTTCAGGTGGATGAATACCTCCTCTAAAAGTAAAAAACTTCATTTGTATTTTCACCCCTTATTTAAAGTTTAAAGAACAATTAATAACAATAATGTTATGTTAATAATATAATCAAGATACTATTTGTATCTTATTATCTTGTATACTGTATATCTTGTTTTCTATATTTATACTATTGTTCTATTGTTTAGTATATCCTTCTATTATTCAATATAAAAACATGTATATCTATACAGCAAGACTGGTTGTTAAAAAGTTAATTATTATAATAACAAGATATCAAATAATATTATACAATAATTCTGTATGAATTACCATGTTATAAGGGTAAGTTTAAGAATTAACGATGTCTTTTATCTCATCAGCAACGTGCCTTTTTATCCAATCAATAACTTTAATGTCTGTTATTGGTAATCCTTGCAGTATAGCTTTAACTTCTTTGGTGTTAAAAGAAAAACTATTATTATTATAATGATGGTTGTATATATAATCAACTTCCTTTTCCATCATTAAAAGTGTAACTATAGTATCTTCTATAGATCCTAAAGGCGCCCTGTCAATATGGCTATGTTTAAAAACAACTGTTAAAATCGTGCCCATTCTTTTTTTTGACAAAATGTTAAAACTACCTTCGCATTGTAATGCAGCAGTTTTTAATAAAGAAACACCTAATCCAATTTTTCTTGTGTTTCTCGTAGTAAAAAAAGGATCCTCTACTCTTTTTAAAGTTTCCTCATCCATACCAATACCATTATCTTTTATTTCAATAGAGAATATATCTTTTGTAATATCTTCTTTAATAGTAATTTCTATTAACGTTGCCTCCGCCCTTATAGAATTCTGAGCAATATCTAATATATGTAAAGCTAATTCCTTCAACGCTACTCCTCCTAAGACTACATACTTTGTTCAAAAGTAGATGACTCAAAGTTTGATTTATAACTTTTAAGTCAGTCACTTTCACAGAGTGCAATAAAAAGTTTCTGTAATTTAAGTATGTAAATTTGACAGAATTTCACTTGCTTCTTTACTAAAGCCCTCAATAAGAAAATTACGTTCAAAAATAGTTCCTAGTCCGTGAGCATCAGAGCTAATAATTTTTTTATAATCACATAAATAAGGATGTTTCTTCGCTAATCTGATATAATCACATGTACTTGTAATTTCGACTACCTTCAAATTAAGTTCCGGTGAAATGAAACCTAAATTTGATAAAATGCTAAAACTATGTCGATCAATATGGGCTGGTATTGGAATGCCTCCAATTTTAATAACTTCGTCAATAGTTTCCTTTAAAGTTAAAGAAATAGCACTTATTAACAATTTACTATAATCTTCAACTATGTTATCTTCTTCATCATAAATATATTGATTTCCAAAAAGCTTAGTATTGTTGTTAATCTTAGGCAGAGTAACATCAAGTATCTCTTGAAATTTAGCAGCCTGCGTCAAGTTGTGAAATAATGCCAGCAGATGAACTTCTTCTTTTGTAGTTATTTCCACACCTGGAATAACAATCATATCATACTTCTCAGATACCTTTAAAAAACTTTGCAGATTTCTAGTGCTATTATGGTCGGTAATAGCAATAGCATCAAGCCCTTTTAACTGAGCCATACGTATTACATTGTTAGGAGTCATGTCATTGTCTGAACAAGGAGATAAGCCACTGTGAATATGCAAATCTACTGCCAGCATCATTATATTTGTAAGTACTTATTTATTTTAACTGCAATCTCGTATGCGCTTAATGGGCTTACTAAAAGAGGTATTCCTTCTTCATCAGCCTTTAATAAGGTAGCTTCTTCAATTTCTGCGTTCTCTGCTACAATGATACAGGATGCCTCCCCTAACGCTGCAACGGCAATAACATTCATGTTTGTCTGTATGGTAATCCAAACATCTTCTTTTTTAATATGTGCCATTACCCAGCTTAATAAATCCCCTATATAAACTCCTTTAATTATGTTACTCATATTATTTTGACCTGCAGCTACTTCTAAAAGCAATTCATTTTTTAATTGTTCTACTGTTAGCATAGTCTATCCCCTTTATCATTATTATTTTAAATTTCTAAATCAACTTAGTATGACAAAGCTGTAAGATTACTATTGACTATTAAAATCAACCGTATTTATCAATAGAAATGTTATGGATTGTAAATTACTATTTCTAATCTTGTACACTTTCCAACAGTTGATTCTATTTGAAATTCATCAGAACATCTCTTTATATTAGGTAATCCCATTCCTGCACCAAAACCTAATTCTCTGATCTTTTCTGAAGCAGTAGAGTATCCTGCCTTCATGGCTAATTCAATATTTTCAATCCCCGGGCCTCGGTCTTCAGCTATTATATTAACTTTCTCCGGATCGATATTAACTTCTATGAATCCACCTTCTGAATGTATAATAATATTCATTTCAGCTTCATATGTGGCAATTGCTATTCTTCTAAGAATTTGTGCATCGATACCTAACTGCTTTAACACCTTTTTAATGCTGCTAGACGCTTGTCCTGCTCTTGTGAAATCATCTTTTTCTATTTGATAACTTAATTTAATGGTTATCACTTCCTCCTATAAATTCTAATTAATTAAGCTATTTATGTACAATTTGTGCACCCTTTAGACCTTTCGAGTATAGAATACCGGAACTTACATACATAATATGCGGCGTAGACATAATTGCAATTTCATTTTCCTCAGCCAGCCTAATTGTATCTTCATCAGGCTTTTTACCTCGCACAAAAACCACCGCTGAAATATCCATCATTTCAGCAGTTCGAATCGTATGAGAATTTACTAATCCTGTCAAAAGTAAAGTTTTATCATCTACAAATGCAAGTACATCGCTCATTAAGTCGCAAGCAAAAGCAGTTTTCACTTCTCTTTCTAAATATTCCGTACCAGTTATAATTTCTGCTTCTAATAATTCTTTAACTTCTTTTAATGTCATTTCTTCACCTCCATATTATTTATCATTTGATGGTTTCTAACATTCTAAATAAGTTGTCTAAAAACAAGCTATGTAGCCTATATATGTTTTCTTCGTCTTCTAACAATTCTAAAGAGTGTTTAATATTGCTTTCTTGATGATGAATCATTTTTTCTACATTTTCACTTTTAGGTAATCCTTCAGGTATATTTTCGTCCTTTACCTTTTCCAATAATTGACCTACTAAAGTTTGTTGCTGTATTAGTAATTCTTTATATGTATCTAATTCACTTCGTTTATTTATAAAATTATACCATTCTTTAGCTTGTTTATCCATTATTTCAATTAAACTATTTAAGTCTTTTATTATACTTTCACTTGTTTCTTCCTTTGATTTATCATAACTAATTTTTTTTGCTGGTAAGTGAATTTCACTTATATAAGCATCAGGATAATATTCTCTTGCATAGGGAAGCTGTGTTTCTACAAACATTCTATTTGTTAATCCTAAAATATAGACTTTATATGCATTGTCAATTTTATATATTAAATGAGGCAATTTTTTTTCATTCAATTCTTCAACAAAGCTCTCTATATTCGCAGTATCAGAAACACTTGCTATTTGAATCATAAAAACTGAAAGCGGTAAAAGATCGCTTGTTGCCTGCTCTTCTAGGACACTATTATTTACTTCGCTTTCTTGGTTGAGGGCTTCTTCCTTATCACTTGACTCATTATTTAAGTCATCTGAATTTATTATTTCTTCTAATACATCCTCCTCTAGTGGTAAATCAGAATACAAAGCTGGCATTACTATTCTTTCAGTAATTCTTGAACCAAGAAAAATCGCGACTAGTGGTATAACAATTAGAAAAAGAATTATTAACGTATAATTATAATTCTTCCTAATCTTCATTGTTTTAAATCGTTTTCTTCTCATACCCATACCTCCAATTAGAATTTTATTTATAATAATATTCATCAATTTTATTGAATACTTGTCTTAATATATATATAATAGAATTAAGTGAAATTATTCCATAATTGGAGTTGATAGTATGATTAAAAATATTGTTCATCAGATTTACTTGGAAAAAATATCTCAAATTCAAAATCGCATACCTATTTCTCTAAATGTACCTACAAACAATAATACATCTTTTTCAGAAATCTTTAATCATGAAATTTCTAGTGCAGAATCATATACACATACTTCTAGCTTAAATCAATATATTAATATGGCGGCAGAAAAATATGATATTGCTCCAGAACTTATAAAATCTGTTATTAAAGTAGAATCAAACTTTAATATAAAAGCCTTATCCAAGGCGGGTGCTCAGGGTTTAATGCAATTGATGCCGTCTACAGCTAGAGAGCTTCAGGTAGTAAACCCTTGGAATCCACAACAAAATATAGAAGGTGGAACCAAATATTTGCGAAGGCTTTTAGATCAATATGAAGGTGATTTAACCTTAGCATTAGCTGCTTATAATGCTGGTCCTAGTAATGTAAATCATTATGGAGGAATCCCTCCTTTTTCAGAAACTCAGAACTATGTAAGTAAGGTATTAAAGGAATTAGGTTCATATGAGAATTCAACTCTCACTGTTTAATTAATACTTCTATTTAAAGTATTAATTAAACAGTTTTTCAACTATTATTTATCATTTTGTTTAGAAAAATTTTATTATATAACACATAAAAAAACAGGCTTAAAAGCCTGTTTTTTTATGTGCCTTTTTCTACAACCTTACTGCCGTTGAATATCTTCCATTATAATGTCCTGTATTTAGTGGAGATATTATAATTTTAGCATCACCAGGAGTTGAAGATGCATGAATAAATTCATTGTTTCCAATGTATATACCCACATGACTAATAGTAGAACTACTGCCACTATTAAAGAATACTAAATCACCTACCTGAAGTTGGTCTCTATTTATACGAGTCCCTACGTTTGCTTGATCTCGCGAAGACCTTGGCAAATTAATGCCTTTTTCTTTAAGATAATCTTTATAATAAGTATTCATAATATAATATACAAATCCTGAACAATCAAAACTATCCGGTCCAGCTGAAGCATATTTATATGGTTTTCCTAAATACTTTTCACTAACTGATTTTATACTACTAAGTGTATGTGTTCTGGTGCCAGAACGGTTTACGGGTTGTACCACATTAATCTGCAATTCAGCTTCTTCACTCTTAATCCAGCCTTCAATGAAATCCTTCGTTAAGATATTGTACCATCCATTGTCATAATTCTTTATATAGATATTATCATTTTTATTTAATGTAACAGCTATCTTACTTTGAGCGTTTGGACTTTCGTATATATTACTACTAACGGCTATTATCTTAGCTTGCGGATAATTTGGCACAGGATCTACAAAATCTGAATGAACAAAACCCTTCACCCCAGTGCTTAATTGTATTTGATACCATTCTTCATCTGTACTAAGAATAGGAACCTCTGTCCCATTAGACAATTTTGATATGATAGTGCCCTCTGTAGATGGCACAGAACGTACATTTAATACACCATCAGCATTAATAATTCCTTTTTTAAGAGCATTAGCTTTCTCATCATATTTTACGATAATATCCTTGTACATCCACCCTTTAGTGGCGTTATCCTGTAATACAACTTGATACCAATCATTTTTTGTTTCTTGTACCAACACTTCCGTTCCAATAGGTAAAGATTGTATTACTTCTCCATTAAAATCTGCTGTTGATCTTAACATTCCTTGTCCAGCTATAACAATAGCGTTATTTTCATTGGCATAGACTAAGGTTGTTGACATCATCATAATGACTAGTAGTACGTATACTACAAAAAGTGCGTTTTTCTTCTTAAGTCTTCTCATTAAACACATCCACCACCTAAAGTAAATATTGTAATTTTTCATTTAATTACATTATTCTACTTTTTTATTTAAAACCCTTCTTATTTATGGAAATAATTTCGACTTATGTTAAAATTTTATTCGGTTTTCAATATATATTAGTGTTGGAAATATATTATTGTTACCATATGTAAAAAAAAGATAAATCATACGTTTCTTAAAAAACCATATGATTTATCTAATATCTAACGATTTTGTTTATACTTAGCCTCTAATTTTTCAAGGACTTCTTTTGCATATTCTTGCGCCCCAAATAAGGACATATCTCTATAATTACCACATTGAATTGGATTAACAGCAGGTATTTCTTTAGCTTTAAGCACCTTCTTTAATGTATTGATTAAAGCGGAAGCTATTACCTCTTCCGTACTATCACCTAATTTAATAAGATAAAACCCCGTTCGGCAGCCCATAGGGGAGATATCAATAATATCTGATAATTCTTCTCTTATATATCCTGCTAAAAGATGTTCAATTGCATGTATAGCGGAAGTCGGCATGGAATCTACATTAGGCTGTGTAAATCTTAGATCATATTTTGTTATTACATCACCCTTAGGTGTGTTTATATGTCCACATTTTCTAACAAAAGGTGCATTTACCTTTGTATGGTCCATTGTAAAGCTTTCAACAACAATCTTCAAGTCAAACTCTCCTTTCTTAACAATCAATTTCTTCACTTCCATAGGCGGCCAAACTTCTTCTTTATTTCTCTTTGCCGATTTAAAGTTAGTAGTTCGTCCACTATATATTTACCATCTTCAAATACTAAAACGTCTCCTTCTTTAGAAGAAGATGGGATCATGCTTATTGTCGATGTGCAGAAACTCTCCTTCTTTTTCTAAAACAACGATATTTCCTTCGAAACGGTCTAGAATCATCAAAATAATTCCTCCTAATGATAGGAAAGTTAAATTATCATGTCTAAGTTTCCTTCAAATGATAATACACTTGCTGCACATCATCATTGTCCTCAAGCATATCAATTAGTTTATCCATCTTTTTAACGTCTTCATTCTGTAGTCCCATCTCTGTTTGAGGAATGTACATAATGTCTGCTTGAATGAATTGGTAGCCTTCTTTATGAATGTTTATCATAATTCAGTTGTAACATTTTCCATGGTTTATAGATAGTATATCATCATTCACATAAGTGAATCAAGGTTTTAGCAATAGTGTGCTTTCTTAAATTTATTACTCCTACTATTCAATGCGTTGCATTACTCCTTCTAGTATCGCTATATCGGCTCAAAAAGATTATAAGTCACTTATAATGCCCTTTTGTTTATTCAGCTAAGCTTGATTTTATATAGATAGTTCTTCTTCAACCAAATCTTTAAAGAAGAATATCCCTTCTATAACGTTTATGAATGTTATTCCATTATCACCTTTGATGCTGTATGCTTTTCCATTACTATATGCAGTTTTTTCATTTGAACTTATGACAAAAGTATCTCCATCTTTTAAATAAAATACAAGTTCAATTAAAGGCTCTTTTTCTTCTGGCGTTCCCAGTTTATATGTTAGTAAATTAATCATATTGATAGCCTTCTCTATCTCCTCCTTTTCTGTAAACTTTCGTGCATTAATATCTAATCTATTATCAGAAATTTCTACATAAGCAATATCTTCTAATTTGGGAACGCCTAGCAATGGGATACCGTTCATGAAAAAATATCCAATACTTATAATTGTCGACGATATCATTATTGGAATAAGATAATATAAAAATTTGTTAATACTAATCTTTTTCATCAAATCTCTCCTATTCACCCCTATGGTTCTTTATAAATTATCTTTTCTACACATTATACTTTTATAGGTATCGCGATTTATTCTTCTTATACAACAGATTAATAAGATAACCTATTGAAAGGGCAATTGCAAAAACTTTCAATCTAACAATCCCTGTATTTTTACCTAATAGTTCTAATGTGATTGTTACTACAAAACAAGCTATAAACCCTGCTAGAAAGCTCTTAACCCCTTGGTTTCAAGGCATAAATTCACCACCTAACTATTTTTACTATTCGCTAAACACACTTGTTCCTTTCGGTATAGTAAGTCTTGGTAAGTTTTTCTCTACATATTTATTGACAATTAAAATAGAAAAAAGTTTCACAAGCTTCAAGAAATATGACAATTTAGTATTTTATTGACTTATTCCGTTGTAGATATTGATTAGCGTCTTCTTCTGCCAAGATATTTTTTATACAGAATTTTAAAAGCATATTCTCTTTGGACACAGTGCGCAAAGAATGCTTTGAAAATTTGAATCTACTCTCCAATCATCATAAAAAACCTCCTATATGAATATTTAATAATAAACATTCATATAGGAGGGTGTTCTATCCCTATACGTAGCTTGGAGCACTAAAATCTCACATACACTATTACTCAATATATCATCATTCATTTCCTCTAAATGATCTAAGAAAGTAACCTTATATCAGTATTTTTAAGCTTCCTTCCAATTATGGTGCACTTCCTGCACATCATCGTTATCCTCAAGCATATCTATTAGTTTTTCCATCTTTTTAATATCTGCTTCCTGCAGCTCTGTTTCTGTTTGAGGAATGTACATGATATCTGCTTGAATGAATTGGTAGCCTTCTGCTAATAGATTATCTTTTACAGTTGGGAAATCTTCTGGCATAGTAATAATTTCATATGCATCTTCTTCTGCTGTAAAATCTTCAGCTCCAGCATCTAATGCTGCCAGCATTAATGTTTCTTCGTTAATGCTGTCGTTTTTTTCAATTATAATTTGTCCTTTTCTATCAAACATAAAAGAAACGCAACCAGTGGTTCCTAGATTTCCTCCATTCTTATCAAAGGCATGTCTAACTTCTCCGGCAGTTCTGTTCCTATTATCCGTTAATGCCTCTACTATAACAGCTACACCGCTGGGGCCATAGCCCTCATAAATAATTTTTTCATATTGATCTCCACCTGCATCTCCAGCAGCTTTTTTAATAGCTCTATCTATGTTATCATTAGGCATATTACCAGCTTTTGCTTTATCTATTGCACTCTTTAAGCTAGCATTATATTCGGGGTCAGTTCCTCCCTCTCGTGCTGCTACAGTAATTAATCTAGCAAGTTTTGTATATATTTTTGCCCGTTTAGAATCTTGCTTTGCTTTTCTATCTTTAATATTACCAATTCGACCCATAATTTAATCGCTCCCTATCCAATTAAGTTTTAACTTGATATTTTATCAGATAAATTTTATCATAAGCAACTACGTTAATCAATTTATATATTAATTTGGGGTATAGGAGGCAGTTCTCTTTTATGTTGTGATGATTTATGAAACCTATCTATAATCTCTTTGTCTTTTTGATCAATAGGCTTTCCCTCTAAATAAGCATCGATACTTTTATAAGTAACTCCCATTTCTACTTCATCTGTTTGACCTTCCCATAAACCAGCAGTGGGTGGTCTGTCTACAATTCGTTGAGGCACTCCTAGCACTTTGGCCCATTCGTACACTTCATATTTTTTTAGGTTAGCGATTGGCAATAAATCTACCCCACCGTCTCCATATTTGGTAAAATAACCAGTATGTAATTCGGCAGCATTGTCTGTGCCCACTACTAGATAGTTTAGGTTGTTTGCGGTGGAGTAAAGTGTGCTCATTCTAAGTCTAGCTCTGAGGTTAGCATCCATTACCCGTTGATTTTTCTCATGATAGAGGTTTTGATTTTTTAATTCATTTGTTACCTTTCCAACTATGTCCTCCTGTTGTTTGCTGAGGTCTACTGTAATGTATTTAATGCCACAGGCTTCTGCCACTAATATCCCATCTTCAACATCCTTATGATTACTTTTAACAGGGAGAATTACTCCAAGGGAATTGTCTGGGAATGCTTTCTTAATGAGATTTGCTACTACAGCAGAGTCAATACCCCCTGATATGCCTACAACTAGTCCCCTTGTTCCAGACAGTTTAACCTGTTGTCTTAGCCAGTCCACTACAAAATCAATTTGTTTCTGAATTTTCATCGTCATTCTTACTTCAATCTCCTTTCGTAAATACAATTCACTTCATTATTTATTTTGAATATAGAGCAAAGTCTTCCTTCTTAAGGTGGAAGGGTTGACTCTGTTATCACATAGTATAAGAATTACGGTTTACTAAAGCATTTATTTTAAAAAGTAATTGTCAATATAGGTATACGTCTCTAAATTTCAACATACTAAGAACTGAAACCGTAGACCGTGTATATTAAAATTTGATTATAAAGGCGTATACAGATTATAAGAACATTATAAACTATTTTGATAAACTATTTTGCAAATTCTTTTTTCTTTTTATAATATTTTTATGCATTTTTTATTAGCAATTGATAAATTTTATCTATTTGCTAGGTTGATGTTTAACATCTGTTGTATACATAGATAAGTGCATCATGAATAGATTCGTTTTATATGGTTAAATTAAAATCATCTTTATCTTTTGTTAAAACACTCACTTCTATTAGTGAGTGTTACAGCTTATGTACATTAGATAGGTTACTTTGCCTATCAAAATTCCTTCTATTCAGCATGAACTGGAGTGGTTCAATTATTAATCAGAGGTGATAGAATCAATGAAGAATCTATACTGGTTTAAAGTTTTATTAGTAGGGTTCATTGCCGGAGTTATTAATGGATTGTTCGGAGCAGGAGGTGGCACTATTATTGTCCCTGCTTTAAATTTTGTCTTTGATGTTCCCCAACACAAAGCCCATGCAACAGCTATTTCTATTATTCTTCCTTTTGCTATGATCAGTAGTTTTATTTATTATAAACATGGATTTACCGCCATAGATGTAACTTATAAGGTTGCTCTAGGTGGAATTATTGGTAGTTACATAGGTTCAAAAGCATTAAATCGGTTTTCTGATAATTATTTAAGAAAAATATTCGGCGTCTTTATGATTTTAGCAGCATTAAGGATGGTGTTTTAATGGCTATATTTATATTAGGCCTTTTGGCAGGAATAATAGGCGGAATGGGAATTGGTGGCGGCACTATATTAATACCTGGCCTGATCTTTTTAACGGATTTCAAGCAACAAACGATTCAGAGTATCAATTTACTATCCTTTATCCCTGTAGCTATTGTAGCTTTAATTATTCATTTTAAAAACAAAAATATCATCTTTAAGCTGAGTTTACCGATTATTTCATTTGGTTTATTAGGCGCCTGGTTAGGATCAAAACTAGCCCTCACAATACCTTCCTCGAATTTAAGACGTTTATTTGGAGCATTTTTATTTATCATGGGTGTCTATGAGATATTATGTAAAGACAAACTTCAAAAAAGAAAGTAGGATAAATAAATTTATCCTATTCTCCCAAGGCCACCAATACACAATCATAATACACAATATTTAGATTATAACCTTCTGCTTTATCTATTGTCTCTTCATCAAAGGTTCCAGGTTGAAACCACACATAAGGTATTTCTAATTCTTTAATCTCATTTAAAATCATTTTGCTTATTTTTGGTCCCACCACCATGTCTATACATTCAGGTTTTTCTGGAAGATCCTTGAGATCTTTGTAAACCTTGTCTCCTTCAATCTTTTCATACTTTGGGTTTACTGCATAAACGGTGTAGCCATGGGCTTTCAATTTTTTGTATATTTTATAGCCAAATTTTTCAGTATCTGGTGTAGCTCCAACAACAGCCCAGACTTTTTTTTGCAACATTTCTTTTTTGTTTTTTTCAATAATATCCATGTAATTACCTCCTATAAGTATTATTAATTATCTTATTACCCAACTACTCAAATTATATTCTTAGGGATAAACGATTTTTCCATCTATCTCTATTAAATAATCTTCTTTTATTTCTTCCGCTTCGCATCTTGCATTTGTCCATTCTGTTAATTGTTTTAAAAATGTTTCAACTTCGTCCTTTTTAACATATACATAGAAATGCACTGCGTCATCATATTGAGTCTCTTTAAGTAAATATTTGTTCTGTAGTATTTCGTTTTGGATTTTGCCTAATAGCGTATAATCTATTCTTACATGAATCATTTTATGAGCTCTTTTAACAATTATTCTTGCAGCTTCTAGCGCAATTTTTGCGCCCTTAGTATATGCTCTTACTAAACCTCCAGTACCTAGTTTAACACCCCCAAAATATCTAGTTACTACTATTGCAACATTTCTCAAATCTTCTTTTTTAATTACTTCCAGCACTGGAATTCCTGCTGTTCCAGATGGTTCACCATCATCACTGTACCGTTGTATCTCGTTGCGGTCCCCTATAACATAGGCTGGTACGTTATGAGTAGCATCTTTATGCTTAGCTTTTATTTCTTCAACAAACTGAATAGCACTTTCCTCTGAATAGACAGGCTTTGCATATCCAATAAATCTTGATTTTTCAATTATAATTTCATCTTTTCCTCTGTCAAACAAGGTCCGATATTCTTTTAGCATATAATTTCATCCTTTTACTATATTTTAATTCATTATTATACCATAATTTGAAAATTATATCACTAATCAAAAATATTTATGTAGTCTTCTATAGCTAGTTAATCTTATATGACAAAGTATTAAAGAACCGAATTCTATCGGACCGTTAAAAAAACTTTATCTTCTTCATCACTTCAAAAACCCAGCATCCCAACGTACTATATATACGCTGCGGTCGCTGGGTTTTGTTGTTCCTTGAATCTGAAGACTTTTGAATAGTCTGGATTTTATTAATTTTTACACTAACCTTTAGAAGTTGGTTCTGCTTCTTGCTTTGAAATCCTAAACTGCTACTCTTTCTTTTTTCTCCTTCATGATTTCCTTATATTTCTTATAGGATAGATTCACAAGGGATTGATCCTGACTATAGCTTATTATTCTTATTGCTTCATCAATAGGAAAAAATCCACCATCTTTAAAGCCTAGTTTTTTATTTATTTCAGATTCTTTATTTTTTGTTATCATGATGTACCAAGTTATTTGGTTACAAACTGGTTGTTTTCTTGAAATAGAAAAAAATTCGTAACATGTTTCTCCAGCTGTCGATAGAATCTCAGTATCTAAACTAGTTTCTATCTTAACACGACTTATTGCCGCATCAATTGAAGACTCATCATTACGAATTTTTCCTTTTGGTAATACCCATTCATTTTTTTCGTTTTTAAGGAGAAATACTTGGTTTGCATAGAAGACCACACCACCTGCACAATTTCTAAAAATCATGGCTAAAACCTCCTTTAACTGTTGTTACTTACTATCATACACTAAATTAGAAAAATTTACAATATTTTTTCAGAATATTTACCTAAGTTTTCTTACGCGACACTATCTTTTATGCTATATAGTATACTTAATAATTGTTATAATATTCTTTTTTTATATTTTGTTCAAAAATATTACGTATTCCATTTTAAGACCCCTTTACTCATCAGAATAAAGAGGTCTAATATTATTATATATACTCATATTTTTTATATTTTTCATAAAGAATGCTATCTATTTTTACCTTTAATACAATTCCTGATTCTTGATATTCTTGGTCTAATACTTCTGCTTCATCATGAAGCTGAGAAACAATATGGCCTTTACTATATGGAACTATAAGATTTAATTCCATGATTTTTTTGCCAACCGTGTTACAGATCATTTCCAAAAGCTGTTGAATGTTCATACCAGTTTTTGCAGAAATAAAAATCGTATCCTCATCTTTTGATAATTCAATAGACTCTCCTATTAGGTCACACTTGTTGAACACATTAATGATACTTTTATCATTAGCACCTAATTCCTTTAATACTTTTTGTGTTGTATCCTTTTGTAATGTATAACTTTCATTAGAAGCATCAATAATGTGTAATAATAGGTCTGCATATTTTACTTCTTCTAATGTGGATTTAAATGCATCTACTAAGTCATGGGGTAGCTTACTAACAAAGCCAACAGTATCTGTCAATAGAAACTCAACATTATTTGACAGAGATATTTTCCTTAAAGATATATCTAATGTTGCAAACAACTGATCTTTGGCAAATACTTCTCTGCTTTCCTCGTAATCTTGACTTCCTCTTAGTAAAGCATTCATTAATGTAGATTTTCCAGCATTCGTATATCCAACTAACGCTACAATAGGAAGTTCAGATTTAATTCTTTGAGATCTCTGGGTTTCTCTGTTTTTTCTAACTTCTTTTAGCTGCTTTTTTATTTCATCTATTCTTCTTAAAATGTGTCTTCTATCAGTTTCTAGCTTCATTTCTCCAGGTCCTCTTGTACCAATTCCTCCTCCCTGTCGAGATAACTGTTTTCCTAAGCCAGTTAATCTTGGCAGTCGATATTTTAGCTGAGCTAATTCTACCTGGAGTTTTCCTTCTTTAGTTTGTGCCCGTTGAGCAAATATATCCAGTATTATTGCAGTACGATCTATTACATCTACTTCTATTATTGTTTCTAGATTTCTGATTTGTGAGCCAGATAATTCATCATTAAAAACCACCAAATTTACTTCATGGTTCTTGCACATATCTGCTATCTCTTCTGCTTTACCTTTGCCGATAAAAAATGCTGGATGAATATTATGCTTGTTTTGTGCTGTTATAGCAACTACTTCAGCTCCAGCGGCCTTAACTAGCTCTTCTAATTCCTCCATAGACTCATCCGTTTTTCCAATGTTTTCTCTACCTTCTACATTAATACCAACAAGTATTGCTCTGTTTTTTTGTTCTTCCTTTACTTCTATCCTCATTTTTTCACTCCTATATATTTATCTTAAGTCTCTTTATATATTAATCAATAAGTAACGTAGAATACAATACTAAAATGAATTTAAACTGTTGTGCTAGTTAAAATTTACAAATACAAAAACCCCAGCTGATTATGTTAACTTTCCTTGATAACGACCAAGAAATCAAGATAGGAGGGAAACATATGTTGGAGTTTTCTAAAGAATATTCTATCAAAGAAATAGGTGATTTAAAAGACTTTATTACTGTCACCTACATCCTAATTAATGATATTTATCAGAGAGTTCTCCCAACACATATTAAAAAACTTAGAAATATCAACACTTCTATTCTGAGTGATAGTGAAATAATTACCATTAGTATTGTGGATGAATTACTCACTATTTATTCTGAAAAAGCATGGTTAGGTTTTTGTAAAAAGAATTTGCCAGACTTGTTTCCAAAATTCTGTAGTAGAACTTGCTTCAATAGAACACGTAGAGGATTACATGCTGTGATAGATGAAATCCGTAAAGAACTTACACTTATGTTAGGCTATAATCATATTGTTAGTACATGAATAAATTAAGGAGTATTATAACTTTCTTGATTACCATAATATTTCTTAATAAAAATTTTATTAAGTAGCATAACGAGTTAAATTAGAAAAATGATTATTTATGATTTGATAATTGTAGCTAATACTATGATGATGAATAAAGTAGCTTCAGATGTAGCATTAACAATTCAAGAGCATCTTAAACAAATTCAAACGGCATCTGAAAAAATTCCATTGGGAAACGCCCTTGGAAGCCAATTGTTGGCGCAATATGGTCCCAAATTTAAATTAACAGTTACCCCTCTTGGTATGGTGGATGTAAATTTTGGCACAGAATTTGAACAATCAGGTATTAATCAAACAAGACATCGTATTTTTTTAATTGTTAACACAAAGGTGCGAGTAATAATACCCTTTAGTTCCAATACTATTGAAGTAACCACATATATACCAGTAGCTGAAACAATTATTGTGGGTAGAGTACCTATGAATTATATAAATGTTCCAAAAGATCAGTTTTTAAACATTGCTCCACTTTATGGAGAGTAAGGTATAAATTAACCTGTTGTGCTAGTTAAAATTTACAAATAGAAAAACCCCAACAAATTATATTAACCTATCTTAATATAACGACCAAAAAACTAAGATAGGAGGAAAACATATGCTAGAGTTTACTAAAGGATATTCTATCAAAGAAATAGGTAACTTAAAGGACTTTATTACTGTCACCTATATCTTAATTGATAATATTTATCAAAAAGTTGCCCCAATACATATTAAAAAACGTAGAAATTTCAAGGATTTTATCCTTATAGCAGGTGATTTTCCTTATACAATAATAAAAGAAAGAGCAAGTTCTCTCTTTCTTTTTTATGTTCTATTATGATTATAGTTTTTTCTATTAAACAAGGAGAATAATAACAAAGTTAGGGGAATGATAATTTGAAAAGGTATTGAATAAATTGGCCATATTTCCATTGTAACAGTGACCTGTTCCATGACAGTACCACGAACCATCATTGACAAGGATACAGCAAAAGCCGTTAAGGGTAAAAGCAGTATTCGATAATTTAAAAGACCAAAAACCTCGGTGATTAGTTTGGCTGATGCATAAATACATATAGAGGTTTTCACTATTCCTGCCATAATCAGATTGATATCTAAAAGAGGTGCAACATCTATTCCTGGTATAAGTCTGAATACGATATGGGAAGGGAAGATGTCTCTTGCCAGCATATCTGCCCCCAGTACCAGAAGATTTCTACAGACTACAATAAATAATATGCAGCCAACTATTAAATAAGCTAGAAGGGAGGTTTTCTTAAAACTATTTTGATGATTGAGATTAGGTAAAACCATTAAGAAAATAATAAATTCACCAAAAGGCAAAATCATTGTAGTAAATCCAGCCGTTAATGGCGGAAGAAACCCTTGAGACAATATAGGCTGAAAATTGCTAATATCCATAGAAGATAAGGAGGCAGAAAAGGTGAAAAGAACAACCAGAATAATAAAAGGCACAAAAACTTCACTAATCCTGCCTATGGTTTCAATACCTACCTTCAGTGAATAGATTACCACCAAAGAATAGGAGACAGAAAAAAAAAGTAGTGGTGTTTCAGGATAAGTTACAGTTGTTGTATAGCTGGCGTAGGTACGGATTACTTCTGCTGAAAGATGTATGAAATACCATCCATATACCAGGGCTATTAATTTTCCCAAAACCCTTCCAAAACAATCTATCAATATTCCCACCAAGGACTTTTTAGGATGCAACTCTGCAATTTTTATTGCAACCCATAGCAAAATAAGCCCCCCACCCCAGCCAAACAAAAAGGCTAACCAGGCATCTTGTTTTGCTATAACAGCAGGATTTATTGCTAAAGCACTGCCTATAAAGAAGGAAATTATTATCATTCCTAGCTGATAAGAAGACATTTTTTCTTCTGTCATTTTATTTCTCCTCCATTTTAGTATAGTTTAAAGGTAAGTTGGAATTTAGTTTTCTATAACTATTTTTTTTCAATAATATTTTTTAACATTAACATAGGTCCAGGGAGATCTTCTACTAAAATCTGTAGAATACTAATGAATAACCCAAGAGATAGTAGGGTAAAGTAGATTATTATATATTTCTTTTTTTTATCTTGCTTGGATAGTTTAGGAAAATCAATGACCCCAATAATTAGAAACACAATAAGTATCGCAATGATTTTCATTTTCTCACTCCTTTATGTCAGAAAATGCAGGCTCAATGATAAGGCCTGAAGTATTAAGGTTAAATTTTACTTCAATTTCTATTGGTGTATTTGAAAATATATTCTCCCAATTATCCTCAAGTTCTAACCATTTTTTGTATTGTTTTCTATAAAGCTCTCCACCAAAGCCAAATATGTCACTTTGATATTCCTGCTGTGCTATTTTCACCACTTGATTTATCTCATCCTTTATACCTTCCTCAAGATTTTTTTGCAATGTGTCTAATAAATCAAACTTGGCTAAATTTTTTTCTCCAATAATTTCTCCCAGATTTCCCGTAGCTTCTACTTCGATTTTTAGCATGAGTTGGTTTTCATCAAATTTTGCTTCTATATTCCCGTTACTATTAAGAACTTCTACAGCAAATAATTTTTCTGGTAGTAATGGATTAGGAATAGTAAGAAGGGTGCTTTGAATCTTATCAGTAGCAAATAGAAAGCCTCTGGTTTCAGTTGGAGAAAGGAAACCTGTCAATCTGCCATGTTTGAAAACGCTGGCTCCTTGAAGTTCCATATCCTCAATATAAGCTGCTTCAGAAGAGCCGCCAGGAGATATGATACCTATAACAACAGAACGTCCCGGCTCATGAATTTGCTGAATAATATCAAAAAGAGTAATTTTTTGAATTTTGCCACCAGATTCACTGGCTTCTAAGCTTTTCATAAGGTGAATAGAAGTTAAATTTTCTATTTGAGTCTGGGCTTTAAGTATCTCTTTAGCAGTTGTTCCTTTTGCTATAAGAAAATCTGCTTTTCTTCTAGTTTCATGATCCCGTTCCCAAAAATCTATGATTTCCTTCAACCCATCCCGTGCAAGGGATTCTCCAATGATGACCACTTGAATGTGGGAAAAAAACATTTTTTTACTGGAATAGCCTATTAAATTTCTAGCAGCAGCAAAAACTGTAGTGCCAGATGCAGATATTTCAACACTTGACTGGAGGTTCCCACTGCCCCCGCCTGCTCCCTCTTCAGAGTGTATTGCTGAAGGATTTACCATCTCAATAGTAAGTTCAATTTCTCCTGAATCTGTTTTATCCAGACCAACACCAACTGCTATAGCAATATCAGTTATATCTCTATTATTCCAGCAAGAGGTGGTCAAAGATAAGGTGAGTAGGATGGATACTAAAAATACTTTTTTGCATATTTTTTTACTCATTGATCAATCAACATCCTGTCTAAATAATTTGAATTGCTAATAATGATATTAAGTCTTTCTAAAAAAAGATCTGGGTTTAAGCAATAGTGCCCATATAGGATAACGAATAAAGCTGTCTTTTAAATCACTTGCTTCAAGTGGTGTTATTGGAGATAAATAAGGTATATTAAAGGATTTAAGACTACACATATGAATGAATAGTAATAACGTTCCAATAATTATTCCAAAAATCCCCACTATATTTGCTGCAATAAGCAGCAACAATCGTATAATCAATAGTCCACCAGCAATCTGAGGAATGATGAAACTACTGATTGCAGTAATAGCAATTACCACAACCATAGGAATACTTACAAGGCCAGCTCTAACAGCAGCATCTCCAATAACTAAGGCCCCCACAATGCTAATGGCCTGCCCAATTGGTCTAGGCATGCGAACACCTGCTTCTCTTAATAACTCAAAGGTAAAAATCATTATCAATGCTTCGGAAAATGCTGAAAAAGGAATACCTTCCCTTGAAGCAGACATAGTTAACAGTAATTTGAATGGAATCACATCCTGATGAAAACTTATTAAAGCTACATAATAGGCCGGGATCATAGTACTTATCCAAAAAGCCATCAATCGTATAAACCGTACTAGTAAAGAATAAACCCACCTTGAATAGTAATCTTCACCAGCCTGCAATACTTCTATAAAAAGATGGGGAACCGTTAAAACAAAAGGTGTTCCATCACAAAGTATAGCAATTCTGCCTTCTAGAACTTTAGAGGCTACGATATCAGGCTTTTCGCTATTGGCTATAGTAGGAAATAGTGAAAAGGGAGCATCCTCAATATACTCTTCAATATTGCCAGACTCCAGAATGCTGTCAGCTTTAATTCTATTTAATCTTCTTTTTACTTCATCAACGATTTCTTGATTTGCGATTCCTTTGATATAGCATATAATGATTTCAGTTTTAGTTTGTTTGCCAATTGTTAATGTCTCAAACCTAAGTAAAGAGTTTTTGATTTTTCTTCTTAATAGAGAAGTGTTGGTCAGTATTGACTCAGTAAAGCCCTCTCTTGGCCCCCGCACAACGGATTCTGTTAAAGGCTCTTCAACACTTCGCATATTCCCTCCTTGCACACTTACCTTTAAAGCTTTTCCAATACCATCTACATATACGAGGGCGTTGCCATTTAGAATTCCATCTATACTTTCGTGAAAATCTCTTATTTCATCAATATTGCAGTTGACAATAAGACTTTCTTTTAAAAAATCGAGAAAGGCTTCGTTAATTGATAAGGCATTAAAATTAAATGAGATATTCTGCTGCATGAGAGGCTTTATAATATCACTATTGATTAGTTTTTTATCTATTATTCCATCTATAAAAATAATTAATACTGGGATAGAAAGATTTCTACCTTTTCTACCTAAAGATATTTTCCTAATAATTAAATCACTGCTATTTTCAAATGTATTCTTCAATAGGTCTTCAACATTTCTTATATCTTTTGGAATTTTTTCTATTGCCTCATCTATTTTTTGCGCTTGAGTCAGGGTATTAGTTTTGCTTCTCTTTAAATATTTTAAGGGCTTTTTAATGTTTTTTGACATAATTTCCTCCAAAATGCTAGTGATAAGATTAGTATTATCATGTCAAACAAAATAATATATTATACTAATAGCTTTATAATATACAGTTTGATTGAAATGCACCATGAAAACACTGTAAAATTCATCTCTGCTGATATAATCTCATTTGAACAACATTCTTTTCCGTAAATAATCTTTTTAAAAGCTTGTTTATAAATATCAAATACTGCTGCTGAAAAAATTTTTAATATATTTGCAATTTCTGTATAAGAATACTTCTGCCTCAATAGTGATACCTCTTTCTACCGCTCAGTCAAACCATACAAGGGGGTCAAGATATCTTCTTCAGTAATTGAATTGTAGACCTTCTGTTACATAGCTATCCAGCCTTTTAATATACATTCTGCACCCCCCTTATCTTTAGTTTTTTACTATACATTTACATAGTTCTTCATAGTATTCTTTAGCCTTAGGATCTCGGTTGTTTATAAGCTGTATCAGTTTTTCAAACAACTGTTCAGCGTATATACTGCTCACCTTTTGGCTAAATTCTTTTTGTTCTTCTTTAGGTAAGTCTTCAAATAATATATCCCCTACAAATAGATTTACTTTTATGTCTTTCATATTTATCATCTCCCACATTACAACATATGGGTTTAGCGGTTTGTACTATTCTTTTAGTGTTGTTTATTATCAAATATCCTTATTGATGTAAAACATCTCCCCAATCTATCACTTTTTACTTAAGATATAATATTGTATATTTACAATCTAACAACTAACACTGCGAAGTACCCACCAATTATGACCATAGGCTGCTACAATGCCAGCTAAGACTATGGAAACACCTATTAAACTATGAAATACAATTTACATATTTTTGTAGCGTTGCATATTATCATCACTTAAAAACTCGTATGCAGCAGTAATTCCTTGGAAAATCTCTGTTGCATTTGGAACTTTACTCAAATCTGGATGATACTCCTTTGCCTTTTTTCTATATGCGCTTTTAATTTGAGTCCTATCTGCATCATAGGATACCCCTAGAACATCACAATTTCTCTCATACTTATTCTTAAACTCAACATTAGGATCAACAAAGCCATGGCCGTAACTACCCTGGCTGCCATAATCACCATAGGTACCTTGGCCCCTTTGATAATTCTGTTGATACCATTGTTGTTTAAAACGTTCTTCCCATTCTCTTTGCTGCTCATAATAACGACGTTGTTGTTCTCTTATTCTGTCTTCTTCGGCTTTTTTGTAAGCTGCTTTGTATTCATTAAAAGCTTTATATTGATAGTTTATCTCATCCATAAGGTAATTGGCAGTATTAAATAAAAATTCCGTTGTAATATATTTTAGATATTTCAAATAGGATACAAACTTACCCCCAAGCATTAAAAATGCCAATAAAAACAATATTACAGATAACCCAACAGGATGCATCAATATCTTTAAGCCCAAATTAGCAAATATCAAAAAAAACAAACAGCCCCCCATACTTGCTAAAGCTAAACAGCCCTTGAAAAAACTTCCTACATATAAAACCATATTCTCGATTAGCTGTATTAAGCTATCCATTATTACACATATTATCTTACCTATTCCATGTAAGATTTTACCTAAAGCTTTCTTAATTAGTCTCATCTCCAGTTACCCTCTCCTTATTGCCTTAAACTTTGCTAAAGGCTAGTCTGATTAAGTTTTTTTAATAGACTGATCCTTACACTTGGGACATGTAATCAAGATTTTCCCTATACCCTTTGGAACCCGCAGCATCGTCTTGCACTTAGTACACCTATAATATTTATGAGTCTTTAAGTCTTTAATACGATCTTGTACTTTTTTTAACCTAGAGTAAACAGGATTTACAAATATAGCAAACTTGTAATTTTCCATACTGCGTTTTTGTATATCCTTTGAAAGCATTCTATAAACAGCTCCAAATAGAGGAAAATAACTTATAATCATTAATATTGAAATTCCAGTAATCCGCGCTATTATTGTTAAAACTATTGATAAGGCAAGTAAAAAAATAGAGAGTTGATCACCTCCATATCTTCCAACCATAAACGTTCTTAACCAGTTCATCTTTATCACTCCTAATAAATACTAACTACCATTTCTTATATTTTATACCTTCTTGTAAAATGCTTATGGTTCCCTATAAGTAAATTTTTCTCTTAAATAATTATATATTTAAAAATACTATATCTCAAGTACCTTAAACTTCCTTTGCAATAACTACATAGAAAGCCACCTTTCTAGATAATGATACACATTTGTTCATATAATAGACTCCTCTAATCAAAAATCCCTCAGACTTTTCTGAGGGAACATATACGCGTTCCAATTTTTATCTAAAACCCCCTACATCTCTGATTTCAACCAATCCCTCCCCTACCAGCATACCCAACATATGTCGTCTTGGAAAGAACATGCGAAGTAGAAATCATTGTTCGATGTTGTAGGGGCAGTACGTCATGATACTGCCATGTATAATCTTCCTCTTATCAATTCAAAAGTCCCCAGCTAGTGAAAAGCATCTTTAAAGTTGTTGCCGTATACTCAGAAATCATATTCCTAATCTGTGAGGCTACCTGTAACCTGTATTGTGTTTTAGGGACAATCCCCCGCCTCCTTGTCCTAATTTATGTCTTCTAATTAACACTTTTCTTCACTTCAGAATAAAATAATCTATGAGTTCTTATTTCTATTATTTAATTTGAAGGGAGAGAGCGCTATGGGTGGAATTGGTAATTTAATTGCTGATCGTTTTAGAGACCAAAGCTTTGATATTGCAAAACAGGATTATAAGTTTATGAGGATTAAAAAAGTAAAGGAGGAAGCAATCAAGAAGTATCCCGATATGGAATTTATTGATATGGATGTTGGCGAACCTGACTTAACAGCAGATAAGAGAATTGTAGAGTTACTATGCAAGGAAGCAGGTAAAAAAGAAAATAGGTTGTATGCCGATAATGGCATCTCGGAATTTCAGAAGGCAGCGGCAAATTATCTCTATGGGGTTTTTGGCATAGATAATCTTGACCCTTATCAGGAGATTCTTCATGGAATTGGGGCAAAGTCTATTCTATCAATGCTACCTTTATGTTTTATTAATCCAGGTGATATTACTTTAACTACCTTACCGAGTTATCCTATTATCGCCACTCATACCAAGTATCTTGGGGGAGTTGTTTATGAGGTTCCATTGACTAAAGCAAATAATTTCTATCCAGATTTTTCTAGTATCCCAAATTTTATTTTATATCGTTCTAAGCTTCTATATATTAATTATCCTAATAATCCCACTGGTCAAGTAGCCACTAAGGATTTTTATCAAAGGGTTGTGGAGTTCGCTCATAAAAATAATATCATTGTAGTGGCTGATTCCACCTATGCTACTATTGTATTTGATGATGAGAAACCCTTAAGCTTTCTATCCATTGTTGGAGCCAAAGATGTAGGTGTTGAAATTCATTCTCTTTCAAAAACCTATAATATGACAGGCTGGCGTATAGCTTTTGCTGCTGGGAATCCTGAAGCAATTGGTATTTTAAGCACTGTAAAGGCTAACTCAGATTCTGGACAGTTTCGTGCTATTCAGAAGGCTGGTGCATATGCTTTAAATCATCCTGAGATTTCTTTATGTAACTGCAACCGTTATTCTAGAAGATTTAATCTTCTCATTCCTGCCTTAAGAGAGATAGGCTTCAGTATAGAAAAACCTAAGGCCACCTTCTACTGCTATCTACCTATTCCTAAAGGAACTCGAGGTGGTATAACATTTAAAGATGCAGAGGACTTCTCCATCTTTTTATTAACCCGTGCTCAAATTTGTACCGTACCATGGAATACCCCAGAACCTTATGTCAGACTATCTGTCACATTTGAGGCTAAAGATTTAGAAGATGAAAAAAGAATTATTAATCTAATAAAAGAACGGTTATTACAACTTGAATTGGTTTTTTAGTACTAAATAAACAAGGGTTAACAGGAATATGTCCTGGTAACCTTTTTTATTATTAACGATGATATTAATAATTTATAAGTTATACCATTTTTTGCTATAACTAGTTTAGATATACAGGGGGGGTTTTTTGGAATAGATACTCAAAGTACTTGTTTCTTTTAAGGCATATTATGATTTGTATTATAGGGGCTAATATAATTTCTAGATTCATATTTTCACATGAAAAACTGGTTATATTCATTACTTGGTGCCTTATTATTGTAGTTAATGATTACCTGAAACATAGGGTTGCTTTTTTAGAAAGAATAGGGGACAAATCACGAATAATGTACAAATTGAAGAACTTCCAATAGAAAATGTATTTACATGGAATTTCTTACACCCAGTATCTACAATGTTTCTAACAAAAAACCGCCGTTACTTATGATACGATTCTCCGTATCGCTGTAACTACGGTTTTTTTATAAGCTGATTTGGGTTGATAATATAACTCCTATATTGCGTATGTATACTATGATACTAAGCACCATTGTACCAATCGATTCAATAACTTCATTCAGAATTTCACTGATATCTTATATATTTAAACTCTGAATTATCTTATAACACTAGGAATTAACACAACATAAATTAGCAAATTTCCAAGACCATGTATAATTACACCAGGCCATATAGACTTATATCTTTGACTTAAATAAGGCACAATCAAGGTTACTGGCAGGAGAGTAATAATCGACCACCTCATAAAGTAATGTATACTAATATTCCAAAGTATTCCATTAACTAACCATGCCCACTTATGAAAATACATTTCCATTCTAGGTAAAGCATAACCTCTCCAAAGAATTTCTTCACAGCCAATATTAACAGTTAGCCATATTGCAAAGAAAAATAAAGAATAATAATTTCCTGATAAGTTCATGCCTAGAAAAGTTTCTAAAGGAATTTCAATTGTCAAATCAGCTCTAAATATATCTGGAAAGTAGTCAGGTACACGAAAGCCCTGTAAAGTAGCAAGTAACGGTGTAGTAAAAGATAAAAGTAGCTCACCAACTTGAGCTATAAGAAAAGCTCCCAGTACAATTAATAATTGTCTTTTATTTAATTTATTTATCCAAAAAAATTCTTTAAAATCAATATCACTTTTTTTAAATTCCATTAAAACAATACTAAGTAATATTAATAAAGGTATCCACAAACAAATAAAAGTTACCCAATGAACTGGTAAATTCAATTCAATTAATGAATTAAATCCCCAAGTAAACATACTGAAAATAACTAGCCCTGGTATACCAAAAAATAATAATGTCTTTTTAAAATCCATTTGTTTGATATTAACACCCCTTAAATTTCATTTGTGTCAAACAAGTTTTGCAAAGTAGATTTTACAATTAATTCTAAGCTCTCATAACATTCCACACCAATCATATTTTGATTGATATATATAAAGAAAAAACTTCTTAAAGTTGCTTCAAATACATTAGTCGATGATTTTAATTTATATCCCATCTGATTAGCTAAGTTAATATAATCTTTAATCTTTCTTTGATCTTGGTAAATGCTACGTTGCTGCTCCTTCAAACTAATTTTCATCCAAATCTCTTGAATCTGCCGAGAATCATTCAGAATAAATAACAACGGTTCATTTTCTAAATATCTAAATAATTTGAGTATATATATTTCCATTGCTTTGGGAAATTTATGTGCGATTGCTAACTTATTTAAATGGTTCATTCCCTCTCTATGAATCTCTAATTCAATGTTCATCAATAAATCAAATACCAAAGATTCTTTGGATGAATAGAAATTGTAAAATGTCCCCTTAGCAATGCCTGCTTTTTCAACGATTTGATCCACACTAGTTTTTTTTATCCCTTGTTTTTCAAACATTTTTTTACTTTCATCTAAAAGTTTCTTCTTAATAACCTGTTTATCCTCTTCAGAAAAATGCTTTGCCATCATGCTCCTCCTGTTCAATGACCAAATTTATATTATAGTCATTGTATCAGTGGTTTTTATGCTTGTCAACTCAATCAGTTTCCTCTTCAATATTTTCGAATTTAATTTACCTTTATAACGTATTTATCATATACTGTAATTTTAAATGGTATCTTCTCCCGAAAACAGAAAACAACCCTTCTGAATTATCCTCAGAAGGGTCGTTGCTATTCTACACATCCTACTCTATTTAATCTATTTCCTTTGTAATTATTTATATTTGGGTTATGATATGGTCTTGAAACCGTACCATAACCCAAACCAAATAAGCACATTCCAGCATATAACCTATTTTCCTTACTTCATATAAGATAATAATTAAAATAGGCCTCATATCCTACGTCTTATACATCAGTATTTACAATGTTTTCAAGAAAAACCGTCGTTACTTATGGTAAGGTTCACCGTATCACTTTACTTGCGGTTTTTTTATATATATTTTGAGTAATGAAGCGAATAATAATTTTCACACAATATACTTATCCTCTTATCACGATTTACGTTTTTATAACAAGTCCAAATAATTTTGAAAAGCCTACCGCTTGCATAGGAGAAACAATGGCACCCCTAATATCTTCAAGGCCTACACCTACTCCTTCAAAATCAGAATTACTCAAGTCTATTCCTGACAAGCTTGTTCCCGACATTTGACTTAGTTTAAAATTACATTTTCTAAACTCAACCTTATCAAATTTACTGTGTTGAGAATTACTATTTTCAAATATACAATCTGATAGGATCACATTTTTCATTCGAATATAATTCATTTGAACAAATTGAGCATTACAGTTATTTATATAAACATTCTGGAGCGTGGCATCATTGAGATTTAAACCCATCAACTTACAATCTATAAACTCAGCTCTATGTATAATTCCCCCAATAAAATTTGCATTTGATAAGTCACAGTTTTCAAATCTTACATCAATAAGCTCTAATAAGTTTAATGTAATACCTTTAAAATCTACTTTATTAAAAATTACACCTTCAAAACCCACTTTATTAGCTTCCTGCGTTTTTATCCTACACTCTGATATATATATATATTCTTAATGATACATTCATCTTCACTATCGACAACTTCCATACATGTTTGCTCAATACCTTTTATAAATTTTGGCTTAATTACTTTTGGAAGAACTTGCTTCTTATTCATGGTATCCTCCCCTTAAACTTATTTTTGTACCTAAATGAAAAACACAGGATTTTATTAAACTCCTATTTCGTAGAGACATGGGAACAAGTTATTATGCCGCTACACTCATTGCCCCCTTACTGTACTATATTGTTTTGTAACATAAAAAATTATATGGAATAAAATAATTAGCACCTACTTAAAAGGGGGTATTGTCATGGGATTGCTAGTTATTTTAGAGAGTGTTCTTTCTTTATTTATTATGATTTTAGTAGGGGTCTATGCTAGCAAGAAAAAAATCATTACTACAAAAATGAATAAAGGATTAACAAATATTCTTATACAGATAGCATTACCCTTTATGATTCTTTCTTCTTTCATTTACACCTATGACAATACTATTAGGTCTAATGTTGTAAAAACATTTTACTATTCTATTATAACTTATATCGTAATTATCATTGTTTCCTACTTGTTGCTACTACCAATAAAGAGGGATAAAAAAACAATATTGCATTTTGCTAACGTGTTTATGAATACAGGTTATGTTGGATTTCCAATACTGAATTCTATCTATGGTGCAGAGGGTATCGTATATGGATCTATATTTAATATGTTTTTCGTAATATTGTTATGGACCTATGGACTTGTACTATTTAAAGGTAGTTTTGATAAGAAAGAATTAAAGAAGGAACTTAAAAAAATTCTTCTAAACCCATCTATTATAGCAGTTTGTATAGGTGCTATCATCATGATATTTAATATTCAATTGTCAGGTGGCCTATTATCCAGTATAGAAGCTATTGGTAATATCACAGGTCCCTTATCTATGATTATTATTGGCGTTATCCTTTCAAATGTTAAAATAAAAAAGTATTTAATAGATTGGACAATATATTATGGAGTAACCACTAAATTAATAATTATACCTGCTATTATCTACTTAATCTCATTGTCAGTAGGAGAACCATCCAAAGCCATAAATACAGTAATTATAATGTCTGCCATGCCAGCCTCCGCCATGACTTCAATACTAGCAGAAAGTTTTGATAAAGAAAAAGAATATGCAGCTGTTATTGTGTCTGTGACCACATTACTTTCTTTAGTTACTGTTACTGTGCTATTAAAAATCATAATATAATTTTAAATCCTATATATTCTTAGTAATTCATTATATCAATTTTATTTTTCTGTGTGATAAATTGTTGTAAACTATGAATAAGTTAGTTCTCTTTTAATTTCCTAAGTTTACTGTAAATTCCTTTGATAATAAATCCTATTAAAGCTCCCAATAGCCAGGGGGCCGAGGCCATAAATAAATATGAATTTGAGCTTAGAAATCCTTTTATTTTATCAATAGTGGTTATTTCTTCGTTATAATATAGAGAAAAGGAAAGATCTACCTCGGGTAATGATTCAAAACTTCCAGTATAGGTTCCGTCTTCTTTTCTGACTAGGTTTACACTGCTGTCTATTATATATGGATGCTCAGCAGGAGGCCTTATCTCAATATTAAGATTATTAAATGATGCCCAGTTCTTTGCAGGATTTAAAATATAGTCAAAGGTATAAAGTGGCTCTGCAGTTTTTGTCTTATCCATGGTGCCCCTAGAATTATAGCTTACACTAACATCATTTGTGCTATGAGGCTGGAAATCTACTACATAAATTAGTACAAAAAATCTTTCCATACCATCAATTAAAAAAAATTCATCAACCCCTAGATTAACCACCTTTTGTTCAATAAGTTCATCCAGTAGTTTTGAACTTAGATTGAATATCTGATTGTCGGCCAGATAATCTAAATAATTAACCTTATTCTTAAATATTTCAATTTCTTTAGTTAGATATTCTCTCATAGATACCTCTTGAGTCCTTATATCAAGTGAATATTGGTCTGTTTTATTTGTGAGCTCCACGTCTGAATATGCATTAAAATTAAACTCTACATCTTGTCCTAGAAGAAATATTTCAAATTCTTCATTCTCCCTAATCCGAGCAATTATACTTTCAGTACCATCCTTTATTTGATATCCATTAAATCCCTTACTCATAATTCTGCTTTTCTCATGATCATAGGTATAATCTATGGTAGCACTTAACTCATCCTCACCAATTGAAACTACATCATATGTATATAAAGTCCCTATCTCATCTAAATTGTAATTTGTAGGGGTATATTCCGAACTACTAATGGACTTTACAATAGAGCTAAAATCCAACTGTTCCTTATTATCCTTTCCTCGGCTTCTAGTATCAAGTTTATTGCCAATAAATACTTCAAAGGGTATTTTCTCATTATTTACTTTAATGTCAATAGCCTCAGGATTAAAATTTTGAATATGAGATATAAAAGGAAATGCCATTTGTACAGTTTGCCTATTTTCAGTGTAATTAGACATGGTGTATTTTGCTGTAACTCGACTAGATATACTATAATAATTATGATCTAAGTATTCATCCCTGGTAAAATCAAATATTAAATCCTCTTTTTCAACTTCAATTGAGCTATTTTCTTCAATTGTCAGAATTCCAGATGATGGATACCCCTTCCAGTAGGTAGGCCCTGCATTTGCATGGGCAAATGTAGGAGTTGCTAATATACAAAACATTAAAATGAATGTTGTTGCTTTTCTCATCTAAATATCCTCCCTTTAAGTTTCTTCGCTACGCTCAGAATGACCAAGATACTATAACACAATAATCTTACTTATCTACTTATGATACGGTTCACCACCCATCATCCTAAACTTTACTAAATATTTGAATTTTTTACATGTTTATGTCACTTACATTAATTCTAATGGGTTGAAACCATACCAATTTAACATTATATTCTCCATCTTTCTGCCCACCCACAAATTATTTAAATTACATTAATTATACAATAATTTTCCAATTTGTGAAATTAAATATCCACATGGTGAGATTATATATTACTTACCACTTTATTCCTAATATGCTATAATGAAACAAATGTTCTTTTAAGATCTTTCTGTATTTAGGAATCAATTTAAATTTGAAATGCAAAGCTATCGTCTGAAGCATATTATGTTGTGATAAATAGTTAAGTTGAGGTGATTTAAATGAAAATAGCAATCTACTCAAGAAAATCAAAATTCACCGGTAAAGGTGAATCTATAGAAAACCAAATAACACTTTGTAAGGAATATGCTAAAAATCATTTTAATGCTGATGAATTTATTGTATATGAAGATGAGGGTTTCTCCGGTGGAAATGTAGATAGACCTGAATTTAAAAAATTGGTTAAAGATGCAGAAAAGAAAAAATATGATATTTTAATCTGCTATAGGTTAGACCGTATTAGCCGTAATGTATCAGACTTTTCTAATACACTCGAATTACTGCAGAAAAACAATATAGCTTTTGTCTCCATTAAAGAGCAATTCGATACTTCTACCCCAATGGGCCGTGCCATGATGTATATTGCCTCCGTCTTTGCACAATTAGAAAGAGAAACTATAGCTGAACGTATTAGAGATAACATGATGCAGTTAGCCCGTACCGGTAGATGGTTAGGTGGTACCTACCCTACTGGGTTTACTAGTGAGCCAATTAACTTTATTGATCAGAACATGAAAGAAAGAAAGCTATACAAATTAATTCCAATCAAAGAAGAGTTAGAGATCATAAAGGTAATATTTGAGAAATATCTAGAATTGCAGTCATTGCAGAAATTAGAGACCTTTTGTTTGCTTAATGGAATCAAAACTAGAAATGGAAATGACTTTCAAAAGCAGACTCTAAAGCAAATACTTCATAATCCTGTCTATGCTACTGCTGATGAATTTATATATGAGTATCTTAATTCCATGGATGCTGATATATGTAACGATAAAGAAGAGTTTAATGGCAAGTTTGCTTTAATGGGCTACAATAAAAGAGACTTAAAAAATACCAGAATGGGTCGTTATAATGAAAAATCTGATTGGATTATTGCTATTGGTAAGCATAAGGGTATCATATCAGGAAAGGTCTGGGTGAAGGTTCAGCAGTTGTTTGATAAAAACAAGTCCAAGGCCCCTCGCAGTGGCACCTCTGCAGCTGCCCTACTCAGTGGTCTGATGAAGTGCTCTTGCGGCAGCTTCATGAGAGTATTATTTGGTCCCAAAAAACTTAACTCAGATGTGAGATATCATTACTATGTCTGTAATAAAAAAGTCATATCTAAAAACACACTATGCAATTCTACTAGATTAAATGGTGGGAAAACTGATGATATTGTTATAGAGAAATTAAAAAAGATCATCTCCCCCACTGTTTTCAAGAGTATAGAAAATGCAAAAAAGGTAAATAAAGATAAAGTAAAGAAAAATAGCTTAATTAAAGAGAAAATAGATAAGAATAAAAAGTCTATAGATAACCTGGTCAAACAAATTGCAGGAAAAGAAGATTCTCTAGCAGCTGAATATTTAATGGCTGAAATCGAGAAGATAGCGAAAGACAATAAAGGATTAGAAAATCAGCTTATTGAAGATAATTCAGATATGGATAACTTTAATCTCGACCTTTTTAAGGAAGCACTCCTTGAATTTAACAGCAAGATAGACGATAGTAAATTTGAGGAGAAAAGAAGGCTTTTAAAGACTATTGTTGATCATATTGAATGGGATGGAAAAGCCCTAAACATTAAAACCCTGAAATTATAACTCCTGCATATTACACAGGAGTTTTATAACTTTTGTCATCATAGTATTAGCTTGCATAAAAGTAATATTGCCTTCAGCATCTTCTTTTATAGATATTAAATCTTCGTATTTAACATCTTGTTTAACAACAACACTGACGGATTCATTAATGGCTCTAGTTGTAATTTCTTGTGCCTTTAATTCACCAATTGCTTGTACTGTAGGCATGATCTTATTATCAATATAGAAAAAACCAAAAGTTAAGACCATCAACATAAAGATGATTATTGTATATATTTTAACTTTTAGATATCTTTTTCTTTTCTTTATGTACAAAATAATCATCTCCTTTTATATAGTATATGTTGGCAATAGGAATATTGTGTGATATCTCTAGAAAGAGTTTTTGACTTTTTTATATAAATTGTGTATAGTAGGATAGATGCTTAACAGTGCATGTTTTTTGTGTTATAATATTACTATTGCTATATATGTTCTAGTCTTTGAAAAACGTATTGTTAAGTAAGTAAAGAAGTGTATAAAAGAGAAATATTTTCAAGGTAGTTTTATTATTATAGGATCCTTTTTATTTTAAGGATGGAGGTATATGTATGTCACAAAAAAAGCAACCAGAAAATACAAGTAATAAATCTATTAAAAAGACAAAAAGGACTAAACTGAGAAGGTTTTTCTTAACCCTTACCATTCTTATTATTTTAGTTGGCTTTATAGGCGCTGGAGCTGTAGTTGGAATTGTAGCTGGTATCATAAAAGATACAGAGCCAATTGATGCTTCTAATATCTATGATAGGCTTGATGAAAGTTCTTTTATATTGGATTCAGAAGGACAAGTTATAGAAAAAGTACAAACCGAAGGTTATAGGGATATCATTGATTATAGTCGAATGCCGGATCATTTAATAAACGCTTTTATAGCTATTGAGGATGAACGTTTTTGGAACCATAATGGTCTTGATTTTAAGCGTATATTCGGAGCAGCATGGACTAATTTAAAAACAGGTTCAAGACAGGGTGCCAGCACCATTAATCAGCAGTTAGCAAAAAACTTATATTTAACCCTTGATCAAACCTATACTAGAAAAATACAGGATATGTACTATGCAGTTCAATTAAACAGACAGCTTTCAAAGGAACAAATATTAGAGGCTTATTTAAATACCATTAATTTAGGTAGTGGTGCTTATGGAGTACAAGCAGCTGCACAGGTATACTTTTCTAAAGATGTACAGGATTTAACTATTGCAGAAGCTGCTCTTATTGCAGGGATTGCTAGAAATCCTTCCCGTTACCCACCAATGAGAACATTGGAAAAACAGCATGTGGATGTAGATAAACATGATATTCTAGATGATAGTCATCCAATATATACTATAGTTTATAATGATGAATTTGAAGGAAGACAACGTTTGGTGTTAAACAATATGAAACGACTAGGCATGATTTCAGAGGAAGAATATAATACTGCTTTAAATGAAGATATTAAAGCTAAGCTTGCCCCAAGTAGATTTACAAGTGAACAAACATCCTCCTATTTTGGAGATTTAGTAAAAGATGAAGTTCTTACTGCCCTTATGAATAAAGGTCATTCAAGAGAAGAAGCTAATAATATGCTGTACTCAGGCGGTTTAAGAATATATAGTACGCTAGATTCAAGAATGCAAAAAATATTAGATGAAGAATATGAGAATCAGGATAATTTTGTTGACCCTCAAGGTCGTCCATTATTAACTGTAGGCGAGGACGGAAATGTACAACCCCAATCTGCAATGGTTATTATGGACCATACAAATGGAGAAATAAAAGCCCTGATTGGTGGTCGTGGAATAACCGGCCGTAAAATCTATAATAGAGCTTTAAGCCCAAGACAACCAGGCTCATCTATTAAACCAATTGCTGTTTATACACCTGCTATAGATTTAGGTTTGACTGCTGCAACAGTGATTGATGATGTGCCAGTTTATTATGATAGAGGTAATCCTACAAGACGTTATCCAGCAAATTATAATCATAAATTCCCTGGACTCTCAACAATAAGAGAAGCAATTCAGAGATCTAGTAATGTTGGTGCTGTTACGACCATTCATCGATTAGGTAACTATAATGATGCTGCAGCCTTTAACATTATGTTTGATTATATGGAAAAAATGGGAATCACTACCGTAGTAAGACCAGAAAATCCTTATGTTACGGCTAATGGAAGAAAGTTTATGGATACTACCTATTCAACTGCCTTAGGAGGAATGACTCACGGTGTATCTCCAGTAGAAATGACTGGTGCCTTTAGTACTTTAGCTAATGAAGGTATTTATACGAAACCTATTACCTTTACTGAAATAAAAGATAAACACGGAAATATGATTTTAGAAAACAAACCAGAGAAACAGCGTGTTGTTTCTCCAGAAGTAGCATATATTATGACAGATATGTTAAAATCTGCTGTCACATCAGGATCAGGCAGTAAAGCACGATTAGACAGTAACAACTCACAAATTCCCGTTGCTGGTAAAACCGGTACAACTAACGATCAAAAAGATGCTTGGTTTGTAGGCTATACTCCTTATTATGTAGCATCTACATGGATTGGTTATGATACCCCTGATAAACTACCACAAGGCAGTGTCATGGCTGCTCAGGTATGGAGTAATATTATGAAGCGAATTCATGCTGACCACAGTCCAAAGGATTTTGAACCAGCTGATAATATCGTAAAGAAAAGTATTTGCACTAAATCTGGAAAATTAGCAACTGAGTTTTGCTCCCTAGATCCTAGAGGTAGTACTGTTAGAACAGAAATCTTTGTGCGGGGAACAGAACCCACAGAATACTGTGATGTTCATGTAATGGCTGACATCCACGTTCCAACTGGAAAACTAGCTACTGAACAAACTCCACCTTGGGAAATTGAGTCTAAAGTATTTATCCAGAGACCAGTACCATATTATCCTGAAAAACACGGGGGCATCGTTCCTGATGATTATATGTATGACCTTCCAAAAGAATACTATGACCCTTTAGTAGATGGATTTGGTTTACCCCCTTATTTAGATGGTTTGCCAGATGATTTGATAGATAATGAAAATCCAGATGATATGTGGCCAGATGATGAGTACTATGAACCATATCTTGACGATCCAATTATTGATTCTATTCCAAATAATAATTAATAACAAAAAGAGCAGAGTTTTCTGCTCTTTTTGTCAATTAACTAAATCCCCCTCACTCCTGTTCAATATTTCCTGTAAAGCCTTTGTTATAATCGGAGCACCTTTTCTCCGATCATCCTTACCTTTCATCTTCCCTATATCACCTATCCCAATAACAATTGGCACATTACACTTTTCTACGATATCTACAGTATCTCCATACAGGATCTTTTTGTTAGTTGCGTTCCCTTCTTTATCAACAGCTTCCTCTATAATGTTGCCATAAGCATCAATTGAAAAATCAGGATGTACACCTTCTACATCCCTCGTATTAGATGCTACTACCACTACCCCAATAACTTCGATAGAAGGATGCTTTATAAGCTGACATAGTATCTTTTCTCCAATTCCCATATTTTCATTTCCTTCATCATCTACCATAACTACTATTGGATCATATTTAGCTTGTTCTACCAGTTCAATAATTTCTTTTGCAGTAATTGGCGTAGGATTACCTGCTGACCTTGAGATACATCTGCCTCCTATGTTTTTCACTGCAGTTTCTATAGTTTTTTTTGCACACATATCACCATCAGTAACTAAAATTACTTTCTTTTTATCACCCATTTTTTTCTCCTTCTACGGTTTTGTTTTAGGATTAAAAATAATAGCCATTAAATAGCCAAATACTATGGCAGCAGTTATACCACCTGAGGTAGCCTCAACTCCTCCAAAAAAAGCGCCTATCAATCCATTTTCTTCTACCCCCTTAAAAGCACCCTTAGCTAAGGAGTAGCCAAACCCTGGTAAAGGAATAGTAGCTCCAGCCCCACCTATTTTTACTAAAGGTTCATAGACACCTATTGCGGTCAATATTACTCCTGCAGTAACAAAAATAATTAGTACTCTAGCAGAAGGGAGTTTTGCTACATCCATCAATAACTGGCCTGCTAGGCAAATTAATCCCCCCACAACAAATGCATTTATATAACCCATAGTGATACACCTCCTAGTTCTTTAGCTGCTTCTAATTGCTACTGCATGAGCAATACTAGGAATTGATTCCCCCTGTTGAATACTGGTGGGAGATAACAGTGCCCCAGTGGAGACTAATAATAAATTCTTGATTTTTTTCTCTATTAATTCTGTATATAGATAGCCACAAAAAACTACTGCTGAACAACCGCAGCCACTGCCTCCAGCATGAGTATCTTGTTTTTCATGATCAAATATCTTAACACCACAATCACTGAAGTTATGACTAACATTAATGCCTTCCTTCATTAGTAAATCTTTGGCAATATCCATTCCTATAACACCTAAATCACCAGTGATAATTAAATCGTAATCACTTGGTGATAAACCGGTGTCACTAAAATGTGTCTTAATGGTATCAACTGCTGCTGGCGCCATCGCGGCTCCCATATTATTAGCATCAAATATACCAAAATCAATAACCTTCCCTATCGTTGCATAAGCAATACTTGGCCCTTTTCCTTTATTAGATAGTATGGCTGCGCCTGCACCTGTTACTGTCCATTGAGAAGTCAAAGGCCTTTGATTTCCTAATTCTAACGGAAATCTAAATTGTCTTTCTGCTGTAGAGAAATGACTAGAGGTTGCAGCTACTGCATAATCACCATAACCCCCATCTATCATCATTGCAGATAAACTTAAGGATTCTGTTAAAGTAGAACAAGCACCAAATAAACCAATATAGGGTATTTGCAGATCTCTAGCAGCGAAGGTTGAAGACATTAATTGATTTAATAAGTCCCCTGCAAAGAAATAGTCTATATCTTTTATTGAAAGTTTTATCTTTGAAGCAGCCGCTTTAACGGTTTCTTCTATCATCTTACTTTCAGCTTTTTCCCAGCTTTTTAAGCCAAATAAATCATCATCCAAAATTGTGTCAAAATGTTGGGCTAAGGGACCTTCCCCTTCTTTTGGTCCTACAATAGCATTTGCTGATATAATTTTAGGGGCTTCTAAAAACTTAATTGTTTGTTTGCCTATTTTTTTATTTAGCATATCCTATTCACCTTATTTTCAAAAAGTAATATAGTATACCTACCACTACAGATGATGTGATACCGTAAACTAAAACAGGTCCTGCTAATACGAACATTCTAGCCGCAATGCCAAATACATATCCTTCTCTTTTAAATTCCATGGCAGGCGCAACAATAGAATTTGCAAACCCTGTTATGGGAACAATTGATCCTGCTCCTGCTCTTTTGCCAATTAGATCGTATACACCTATTCCAGTTAATGATGCTCCAATAAAAATCATGATTAATATTGTTGCATTAGTAGCATCTAGATGACTTAGATTTAAAGCGGCTTCAATCCTATTATGAATAAATTGACCAATAGTACATATCAGTCCACCCACAATAAAAGCCCAGGTACAGTTTTTTAAATAATTCGGTTTAGGTATTTTATCTTCAATAAATTTTTCATAATCACTTTGAGATGGTTGGTTTTTTTTCATTACGTCACCTCTAAATCTACATAATTTAATTATCTTAATTCATTTGCCTTTTTTTTATCCTCTAATTTATCCAGATTTATATGGATTGATTTATTTTCAAACTGATGAATTACTTTTTTCTCTTCCAAATTTTCTAACTTCATAGGATTAATTTCTAACCTGTTATGATAACCTTTGTTTATTTGCATATATCATTTCTCCTTTACTTATGTATTACCATCCAATGTATAAAAGATCCAACTGTTTTTCCTAATATTAAAGCATATACAATGTGAAAAACATATTCTTCTATTTGAAACCTTCTTACAATTACTGGAATTACATTCATAACTTCTGCTAAAGCTGAAGCTAATAACCCTATAAAAATCCCCATAAAAAATCCAACGATGATAACAAATGCTACACCTGTATTTATGCCCATTTTAGCTAAAGAAAAAAATGCTGCTAACGCTGCACTATAAATAATTACATCTTCATAGATTGATATATAATTATAGGTTTTAGTTAGTTGTGCTAATCTTGGGATAATATCTAATAGAGTAAGCAAAGCAACAATGCCACTGCCTACAATAATCCCATTGGAAAACCCTATGATTGGTAATATGATCAACTCCATTATAATCCCTTCTATTTAGTATGTTTCTCACTATTATTTTTTATGTATTGGTCCAAATTTTCTTGATACAAGTGGACCTCTACTTCTAACGGACTTGGTTCATTATTAATACGCTTTCTAAAAATATGATTAAAAAATACTGACATTCCAACACCTATACCTAAAGAATATGGTATTTGTAAAAGCAAAAGATTATCACTTTCTTTACCAGTTATAATTCGATAAATTGTTTTTTGTGTTTCAGGCATATCTACATCTGAGTGAAAATTAATAATAGCAGTTGCAGCTCCTACAAAAAGCAAAAAACAAACTAATATCACTCTTATTAACTTACCTTTACTGTCTTCTCTATTGCTTTTATGCTGAAAGCTTACTAATATGTCTGTTTCTCCAATTACACTAATATTTGAATTTGGAAATTGAAGATTAATTAAAGAGATAATTGAAAATACAGAAATTATGAAAGTATTCTTTATTTTTTTATCTTGAATCTTATATTCAATGTTCTCAATTTCTTTTCTTAAGTTATAATCACTACTATAGATATCCATTAAGTCCTTTAGTAATATAGGCTGATTTTTTTCTAGCTTTACTTTTTTTTTTGATTGGATATATATTATATTATCCATTGTAATCCTCTGAGTTTTCAATAGATTGTCCATATAATACTAAATCCGCCCTATCAGGAGCTTCTTTTATCTGTCTATTGCTAAAAAAATACCATGTTCCTAAAATCAATAACAAAATTCCAATAGTTATAATAATATGTCTAAAATTTTTTATTAAACTCGTCATATAATCACCTTCCTTAACTTATTATGATCCAAAAACTTTTTTTAATTCTTTTTATAATTTGATAAAATTTATAACCTAATAATCTATGGGTTAATAAATAAAAAAGAAGCCATTATGGCTTCTTCATTAATTCCTTCATAATCTGCAATACTTTTTTTTCAATTCTCGATACCTGAACTTGAGATATTCCTAACACCTCAGCAATTTCTGTCTGCGTTTTATCTTTAAAATACCTTAAAATAATAATCTGACGTTCTCGTGGTTCTAATTTTGCTAATGTATCCTGTAGCAGTATTCTATCAATAACCTCAGTATCATTTAATGAATCATCTTTGCTAATTTTATCCATTAAATATATTGGTGAACCATCATCGTGATGAATAATATCAAACAAATATTCTGGATGGGCATTAGAATCTAATGCCATTACAATTTCTTCCTTTTCAATATGTAAATCATCTGAGATTTCCTGCAAAGTCGCCTCTCTTCCTAATTCTTTAAAGAGCTTCTCCTTTGTGATTTTAACCTTTGAAGCTGTTTGTTTTAAATTTCTAGAAACTTTAATAATTCCATCATCTCTTAGAAAACGCTTTATTTCTCCAACAATCATTGGAACTGCATAAGTAGAAAACTTAACATCATAACTGGAATCAAATTTTTTTATAGCTTTAATAAGTCCAATACATCCCAGTTGAAATAAATCTTCCTTTTCATAGCCTCTGTTAGTAAATCGATTAATCATGCTACGCACTAACCCTAAATTATGACTCACCAATATTTCCTGTGCCTTCATGTCTCCCTTCTGTGCCTTTTCAATCAATTTCATCGTTTCTTCATGTTCTAATATTTCGTTATATTCCCCTGAAAATGCTGGTATATTCATTTTATCTACCCCTTAATCTTCATCCAGGCTTTTGAACTTTTTAGTCATAGAAATTTTAGTTCCCTTTCCCATTTCAGAATTAACTTCAACTGTATCCATAAAGGTTTCCATCACTGTGAAACCCATACCTGAACGTTCTAGCTCAGGTTTGGAAGTATATAAGGGTTCTCTTGCCTTTCCAATATCCTCTATGCCTTTACCTTTATCTTCTACTATAATTTCCAATTCATTATCATTTATTCTACATATTATCGTTACTAGTTCATTTTTATCGTCATAACCATGAATAATGGCATTGGTTACAGCTTCGGATACTGCTGTTTTTATATCGGAGATTTCCTCAATAGTCGGATCCAATTGGGCAGCAAATGCTGCTACAACGACTCTAGCAAAGGCTTCATTCTGAGACTTGCTGTGAAATTCTAATTTCATATAATTTTTATATTCCATGATATTACACTCCTTTACATACATTTAAGAGCATCCTTTTGATTTTTGTATTTATCAATAATACGATACAGCCCAGCTAAATTAAATATCTTATCTACTTTTTCTGATACTTCTATTACTGCAACCTTACCCCCAAATTTATTAATGTTCTTATACCGCCCAATAATAACACCTATACCTGAACTATCCATAAAATTCAATTCTTTTAAGTTAAAAATTAAATTTCTCGATCGTTTATTGGAAATCATTTCATCTAATTCTACCCTAATTTTCTCCGCAACATGATGATCCAATTCACCTTGTAACTTTACAATAAGTGTATTATCAATATTTTCATAATATAATTGCAATGTCCTTCCCTCCTTTTAAATTGATGACTACTATTTCTAGATATAAACAAATTATTCCTTCAAAGAAAAACCACTACTTTTGTTGCTTTATTAAAGATTTTGTTGAATATAATATAACATCGTTCATTAGCTAGTACTATACTAGAAAAACTAGATTAAGATTTTTTAAAAATACTGTATACAATATACAGTATTTTGTGTTATAATTTCCTTGAAGATAATAATTTCATTAAAGGAGTGATCCAGGTGATGAATACCTATAGAAATGACAAAGGCAAGTGGATTGAAGATATAGATGTTAGAACCTTTATACAGGCTAACTATTCTCCCTATTATGGAGATGATAATTTCTTACAAAGCTCTACTCATGCCACTAATGAGCTATGGAATAGAGTTTTAGGATTAATGGAAGAAGAAAGAAAAAACAATGGTACCTTAGATATAGATGTTGATACGATTTCTACAATTATATCCCATAAGCCAGGATATATTGATAAAAATCTTGAAAAAATTGTTGGATTGCAAACAGATGCACCTCTTAAAAGAGCTGTTATGCCTTATGGTGGTATTCGAATGGTAGATAGTGCTTGTAAAGCCTATGGCTATAAATTAAATCCACAAATTAAGGATGTCTTTTATAAATATCGAAAAACTCACAATGATGGTGTCTTTGATGTCTACACAAAAGAAATGTTAGAGGCTAGAAAAGCTGGTATTATTACGGGGCTTCCTGATGCCTATGGTAGAGGTCGAATTATTGGAGATTATCGAAGAGTGGCTCTCTATGGAGTAGATAGACTAATAAAAGACAAAGAGCAACAAAAGATTTCTCTGGAATTAGATTGTATAAATGAAACAACGATGCAGCTTAGAGAGGAAATACAGGAGCAAATCAATGCATTAAAAGAGTTAAAAGAAATGGCTGAGACATATGGATTTGATATTTCTAATGCTGCTACCAATGCCTTTGAAGCCATTCAATGGGTCTATCTTTCTTACTTAGCTGCCGTTAAGGAGCAAAATGGAGCGGCTATGAGTTTAGGTAGGGTTTCGACCTTCTTGGACATTTATATTGAAAAGGATATTGCTTCAGGTAATCTAACTGAAGAAGAAGCTCAAGAGTTAATTGATCATTTTGTAATGAAGTTACGAATGATTAGATTCTTAAGAACACCCGAATACAATGATCTTTTTAGTGGAGATCCTACTTGGATAACCGAATGTATTGGTGGAGTTGGTTTAGACGGGAGGCCTTTGGTAACAAAAACTTCCTTTAGAATTCTTCATACTTTGTATAACTTAGGGCCAGCACCTGAACCAAACTTAACCGTATTGTGGTCCAAACAACTGCCGGAAGCATTTAAAAGCTTTTGCTCAAAGATTTCCATTGATACAAGCTCTTTACAATATGAGAATGATGATTTAATGCGTCCTTATTGGGGAGATGATTACGGTATTGCCTGCTGTGTATCAGCTATGCCAATAGGTAAACAAATGCAATTTTTTGGAGCTAGATGCAATTTAGCTAAAGCCCTGTTGTACTCTATTAACGGTGGTAAAGATGAATTATCTGGCAAGCAAGTTGGTCCTAAGTTTGAATCCATTACAACTGATTATCTAGACTACGATGATGTTATGGAGAAGTTTAATACATTTATTGATTGGATTGCTCGGTTATATGTTAATACATTGAATGTTATCCACTATATGCATGATAAATATGCTTATGAAAGGATTCAAATGGCCCTCCATGATCGCGATGTTATTAGAACTATGGCTTGTGGTATCGCTGGGTTATCTGTTTGTGCAGATGCATTAAGTGCAATAAAATACGCAAAGGTAAAGGCTATTAGAAATGAACATGGTTTAGCGGTTGATTATGAAATAGATGGAGATTTTCCTAAGTATGGAAATAATGATGACGCTGTTGATAAAATAGCAGAATCTCTTGTAACAAGATTTATGGATTCCATAAGAAAAAACAAAACCTATAGAAATGCTATTCCCACTCAATCTGTATTGACAATAACTTCTAATGTTGTTTATGGTAAAAAAACAGGAAATACACCAGACGGAAGAAAAGAAGGGGAGCCTTTTGCTCCAGGTGCAAATCCAATGCATGGTCGAGATATTAAAGGTGCGTTAGCCTCCTTATCCTCTGTCGCTAAGCTTCCATACAAAGATGCTCAGGATGGTATTTCCTACACCTTTTCCATCGTACCTAAAGCCTTAGGAAAAACGTTAGAAGATAGAATAAAAATTTTAACATCTTTGCTTGATGGCTATTTTGTCCAAGGCGGACATCACATTAACGTGAATGTATTTGATAGAGAAACATTGATAGATGCTATGAATCATCCTGAAAAATATCCTCAATTAACGATTCGTGTTTCTGGCTATGCTGTTAACTTCATTAAGCTAACAAAAGAACAACAAATTGATATTATCCATAGAACCTTCCATGGCTCTATGCAATAAATCTAATGTAAGGAGGATTTTCTTATGTCTTTAGAAGGAAGAATTCATTCGGTTGAAACTTTTGGTACTGTTGATGGTCCTGGTATTCGTTATGTTATCTTTTTTCAAGGCTGCCCTTTAAGATGTAAATTTTGTCATAATAGAGACACTTGGAATATACAGGATGGTAAAGAGATCACTGTTGCAGAGTTAGTGAATGACATAAAAAAATATATTCCTTTTATGGATTCTTCTGGTGGTGGGGTAACGATTAGCGGTGGAGAACCTACTCTTCAGTTGGAGTTCTTATTAAGTTTGCTAAAGGAGCTTAAAAAATATAATATTCATACTTGCTTAGATACCTCTGGTTTTGTTCATCTTAATTCTGATATGGATGAGATCTTAAAATATATTGATTTGGTATTATTAGATTTAAAGCATATCGATCCTATAAAACATAAGAATTTGACTGGAGTTAGTAATGATAAGATATTATCTTTTGCAAAATATCTAAACGCAAAAAAAGTAGATATATGGATTCGCCATGTTGTTATTCCTGCTGTTACGGATGAGGAAGTTGACATAAAAAGTCTAGCTGAATTTATCTTTACTCTAAATATTGTGAAAAAAATCGACTTATTACCTTATCATTCGATGGGAAAATTTAAATGGCTAAGTACCCAAGGGTTTTATCCGTTGGAAGAAATAAGGGAAGCTACTGATGCAGATGTTTTGCGGTTTAAAAACATTTTGTATCGATATTTGTATAAATATGATTTAATTGCCGTATAATTGCCTAGGAGAGTCTTATAGTAGTTAACACTATAAGACTTTTTCTATTTCTAGATAATCAAATTCAACTTTGCACTTCATTAAATTATCGGCTATACTAGTATTGTATTACTAAAGAATACATAATAAGGAGGTTCTATATCATGTCATTTACAATCGGTGTGATAACTGCCAGTGATAAGGGTTCTGTTGGAGAACGAAAGGATACAAGTGGTCCTCTAATAGCTGAGCTTTTAAAGGATATTGGCGGTATCTTAAAAGAATATATTATCGTACCTGATGAAAGAGAAAAAATAGCAAATGCCCTTAGATCCATGTGTGATGATGCTAACATAGATGTAATTTTTACCACGGGTGGAACAGGGTTCTCCCCTAGAGATGTTACCCCTGAAGCGACACTTGATGTGGTGGATAGGCTTGCTCCTGGTATATCAGAGGCAATAAGAATGAAAAGCCTCAGTATTACGCCAAAGGCTATGTTATCTCGAGCTGTGTCAGGCATTAGAAAACAAACCTTAATTATCAACCTACCAGGAAGTCCTAAGGGTGTTAGAGAAAGCTTGGAAGTGATTCTACCTGCCCTTTCTCATGGTATTGGTATCCTAAAAGGTGTCGAAGGAGAATGTGGTAATGATCATAAAAAATAAGCACATTGAATGTGCTTATTTTTTTATTCTTCTTCCCTAAGGAAGTCTCCTGATTTTCCACCTGTCTTTTTTACTAATTTAATCTCAGTGATTTTCATTCCTCGATCTACTGCTTTACACATATCATAAATAGTAAGGGCCGCTACTGAAACAGCAGTTAATGCTTCAATTTCAACTCCCGTTTTTCCGGTAGTCCGTACGGTAGCTTGTATATTTATTTTATTATTCTCTTGGTCAATATTAAAATGAATATCCGCGCCAGTTAAGGTAATATTATGGCACATAGGAATCATGTCACTTGTTTTTTTAGCTGCCATAATCCCAGCAACCTGAGATACTGCTAAAACATCACCTTTACTAATATTATTATTCATGATTTTTTTTAAAGTTTCTGGCATCATATATATACTTCCCTGAGCTATAGCTTCTCTTTTTGTATTTAGTTTATTACCTACCTCCACCATTTTTGCTCGACCCTCTTCATTAAAGTGCGTAAAGTCGTTCATTATTCTACCTCCTTCTATTTTCTCTACCTCTATTCTTCAAATTGAATCATTTCTTCTTCCATGTTTTCAATAGCCTCATTTATTAATCCTTCAACATCCAGTAGTCCTTCAGATTGTAAAATTTTCTCTAAACTAGGTTTTGTGACTGGATGCTTTGGTAAAAACACAGTACAACAATCTTCAAAAGGCAGTATAGAAGTTTCAAAGGTTTCAATTTTTTGAGCTAGTTCAATAATATCTACTTTATCCATGGCAATTAGAGGTCTAAATACTGGCATATCAACTGCAGCGTTTGTTACTTGGAGGCTTTTAACGGTTTGACTTGCAACTTGTCCAATACTCTCCCCAGTAACTAATGCATCACAATTTGATTCTAATGCTACTCTTTCAGCAATTTTCATCATAAATCTTCTTGATAAGATAGTCATCTCCTCTTCTGGACATTTTTCATTGATTTCCTTTTGAATTGGTAATATGTTTATTGAGAAAAGTTTAAATTCTCCACAATAAATAGATAATATCTTAGCTAAGTCTAAAACTTTCTCCTTGGCTCTTTCGCTAGTAAAAGGATAGCTATGAAAGTGAATTGCTTCTATCTTTACTCCTCTTTTTCCCACTAGCCATCCAGCTACAGGACTGTCAATACCTCCTGATAATAGTAACATTGCCTTTCCATTTGTTCCAAGAGGCAATCCTCCGAATCCATTGATTTTTTTGCTATGTACAAAAGCACAGTTTCTGATCTCTACATGAACTACAGCTTCAGGTTGATGTACATCTACTGTTAGTCCATCAATATTTTGCAATATATAGGCACCTATCTCTTTGCTTATCTCAGGAGACTTCATAGGAAAATTTTTATCTCCTCTTTTACTCTCCACTTTAAAGGTTCTTGCTCCTTTTTGCTTTGCAAGGGACTGTATTTCCTCTAATGCCACTTTTTTTATTTGTTCCATATCTACTGGAAACCTATTGGCAGGGCTCATGGAAACCACACCAAAAACCTTTTTAACTCTATCAATGATATCATCTTCATTGTAATCATCTACATCCACATAAATTCTACTATGCTCTTTATATACTTTTAATTTACCTAAGTCCTTTAAAGCATGTCGAATATGCTTGGCTAGCTTGTCTTCAAAGAATCTTTTATTTAACCCTTTCAATATAATTTCTCCATAACGAATAATAATAACTCTATCCATAGTCCCCTCACCTCCTGATAATTTTTCTTAAGCTATATAAATGGCTTTTAATTTTTTCCACTGCATAATCAATTTCCTCTTTTGTATTTGTATAACTTAAACTAATTCTAATAGCGCTGTCAATATAATCTTCTTTCATATTCATAGCTTCTAAAACATGGCTATATCCCTTTTTCTTGGCGGAGCAAGCTGATCCAGAAGACACAAATATTCCATCCGACTCCAAGCTATGTAACATAATTTCGCTTCTTACTCCCACTAGAGAAACATTGATTATATGAGGTGCATAATCATCATTTATTCCACTTGTGATATGAATGTTTTCCAACTCTGCTTCTAATAATTTATATAAGTATTCTTTTAATTCTTTAATCTTAGTGATATTTTTGTCATAATTTTCTAGTAAAATATTGATAGCAGCACCTAATCCAAATATACCTGGAACATTTTCTGTTCCTGCTCTTAATTCCACTTCTTGACCACCACCTATAAGTAGTGGAGCTATTTTAATGCCATTTCTAATATATATCGCACCGATTCCCTTGGGTCCATGAAATTTATGCCCACTTATGGAAAGACTATCAATGTTTAGATCCTTTACAGAATATTTGATTTTTCCAAAGGATTGAATACCATCAACATGGAATCCTGTTCTAGGATTTTTCTCTTTAATGATAGCAGCAATTTCTTTAATAGGTTGTATACTTCCAACTTCATTATTAACATGCATAATACTTACTAATATTGTTTCTTCAGAAATAGCTTCTCTTAGTTGCTGTAAGGAAATAAAGCCTTTGGCATCAACATCTAAATAAGTTACCCTATACCCTTCCTTTTCCATCTCTTTATAAAGACTAAGAACAGACTTATGCTCTATTTTAGAAGTAATGAGATGTTTACCAATTCTACTATTAGCCTTAATGAAACCTTTTATAGCAAGATTATTGGCCTCAGTACCCCCTGAAGCGAAAATGATTTCCTTCTCATTACAGCCCAATGCTTTAGCAACCAACCGTCTAATCTTTTTGATCTCTCGCTCTACCTCCACACCTTTTCGATGCAAAGATGATGGGTTTCCATATAACTCCACAAGAGATTTTAGCATTGCATTAACAACTTCTTCTGCTGGCTTTGAAGTAGCAGCATTGTCTAAATATACTTCCATTATTCTTCACCTTCACTCTTTATTACAGCTATTATTTAATGCTGCCCTTTATCATTGATTTTCACTATTTTTATTGTTTCCTATTAAATAGAAGGAATACATTTCTTTCTAATCTATATCATAGTTATATTATTTTGAAGCATAAACAATGTCAAGCACCCAGTATCATCATGATATTGAGTGCCTTAGAAAAGTATCTTAAAAACCTAAAGATTCACCAATAATATATACGTTTAGATCAATAGTCATTGGTTTATGGTTAATAATTACTGTTACATTACACATTCTATCTTCACTTAAACAGTTATTACAATTTCCAGTTAGTGCACAGGGAGTCTTCAATCCAAGTCGTTTTGCATTTGGTGGACAAGCCTCTGCCTTGATTCTATCCATAGCGGAAATTAAGTCACTACAAATTTTATTTATGCCACAAACTACCACCACCTTTTTAGGTCCATAGTACATGGCACTAACCCTATTTCCCATTCCATCAATATTAACTAATTCCCCACTCTCTGTTAATGCATTGGTACTTGTTAGATAGACATCCGCATTTGAGGCAAGTTGTCTAACTTCATTCCTCTTCTCAGGCTCTACTAACCAATGCCAATGAACATTTTTCCCTTTTTTCATTAACTCTTCATGCAGGTTCATTTCCATAATCGTCATAGATCCACCAATCCCTATGTTCGTATGGGTCTCTAATTCTTTTAATATTTCTGTTTTTGCTTCTTCCTTAGTATTAAAGAACTTTGCATTTATTTTTCTTTTCTCTAGGTTCCTTATTAATTCCTTTACTATAGTTTCCATTCTTAACCCCACCTTTGGAAATTTCTTTTAATCCTATTATATACTATAAAGATATCGAATCCAAATATACTTATGGAAAATTTTAATAATATTTCAATTAAAAATCATTATTTGCTAATAATCACAAAATATATGTCGACAAACTATTGCACATTTTGTCGACATTTGCTATAATTATTTTATGGTTATCCCCCTGATAACCTCGTAAATATAATCTCTATTCCCAATACCCCTTTTAAACAAATTTTTTTCATTTTATCCGGGCCGGTCCCGGATTTTTTTTATTTTGATTGATAAAAGTAAATCTGTTAATATATAAGTAATGGTACATGCTATGTTTTATAATTTATGTTCTATTTGTTTTGTAATAACATTGTTCTATATTATTAAAGGAGGTATTTTATGTCAAAACCTAAAGTTGCTATTATATTTACTGGAGGAACTATTTCTATGACTGTAGATCCCCGAATTGGTGCAGCAATCCCTTCCTTATCAAATGAGGAAATTATGTCTTTGGTAACAAATATAGATAAGTTTGCAGAAATTGAACCTATAAACTTTTCTAAACTTCCCGGTCCTCATATTGATCCTTTGATGATGATGGATATGCAAAAGCTTGTTGTTGAAACATTAGAAAGAAAAGATATCGCTGGTGTTATTATTACCCATGGTACAGATACTTTGGAAGAGACAGCATACTTATTAGATCTCACAATTAATTGTGAAAAGCCTGTGGTCGTGGTAGGTGCCATGAGAAATAGCTCTGAGTTAGGCTATGATGGTCCTAGTAATTTAGCTTCAGCCGTATGTACAGTTATTTCTCCTGATGCAAAGAATAAGGGTGTTCTAGTAGTAATGAACAATGAAGTAAATGCTGCCAGTGAGGTTACTAAAACCAATACATTACGGTTAAATACATTCAAATCTTTAGAATTTGGAGCATTAGGAATCGTTGATAACGATAAAGTGATTTTTCATCGCCAAATACTTGATAGACAGCATATCCCAGCCAAAACCATTATACCTAACGTTGATTTGATTAAATGTGTAGCAGGAATGGATTCTAAGCTTGTTAAATACTGTGTTGATACTGGTGCTAAGGGTATTGTTATCGAAGCTCTAGGTAGAGGTAATGTTCCACCTGCTATGTTAGAGGGAATAGAATATGCTCTAACTAATAATGTTGTAGTTGTTATGGTTTCACGTTGCCCTACAGGGCGTGTCTTGGATACTTATGGCTATGAAGGTGGAGGTAGGCAATTAAGAAATCTAGGTGTTATTCTTGGAGGAGACTTGCCTGGACAAAAAGCCCGAATTAAGTTAATGCTAGCTTTAAGTATATCTAATGAGTTAGATGCTATAAGAGAAATGATAGAAAGTAATCAATATCAATAAAAAGCATTAAAATTTTAACAAGTTATAGCCACCTTGCACAAAGGTGGTTTATTAATATTTATATCTACAACAGAAAACTTCTTGCAAAATCTGTCACAAAGTATATATTTAATACCAATAATTTTGCAGGAATCTCTTTATTTTTGTAGAAATCTAATTATTATCAGAATTCAATACTTTCTTTCTAGAACAAATTATTGTTTCGGTGCTTATTTTACAGTAATCGATGATATTAAGATTATTTCTATTTGAATTTTCACAATATTTAGAATAACGCATTTTGCTATTTACATGTTCTCAAAAGTGTTCATCACCCTATGTTGCATTTTTTGATAAATTCACTTTTAAAAGGAGGTCTTCTTATCTTAAAACATATTGAACCATTAATCAATCTGCTTCCTATAGGCGTAATAATTTTCGATCAAAAATATAAAATTTATTTCAAAAACAGTAAAGCTCTAAACTTCTTAGAAGAATACACGAAAAAAGTTGAGGTTAAAGATTCGATTGAAGATCTATTAAAGTTGGTTGAAAAAGAAGATATTCAAAAGATTTCTTTAAATACAACAAAGGATTTTATGATCAACTCCTTTGTTCTTGAAAGGCATGAGGATAATATAGTCTATGGGATTATAATTTATGATTGTGAAAAAATATGTAGTTTCATATCAAATGTAAACTTTCAAGAGGTAAAGCTAATACTCGACTCCGTACAAGAAGCCATTACTATTGATGATAAGAATGGAAACACTGTATGGGTAAACAAAGCATGTGAACAATTATATGAAATAAAAAGAGAAGACTTAATTGGGAAAAATATAGACACACTTGAAAAAATAGGTGTATTTTCTCATTCAGTTGCAAAAGAAGTATTTAGGAAAAAACAACAAATTTCTATTCTTCACAATAATAAAAAAGGTAAAAGAGTACTAACTACAGGAACCCCTATTCTAGACGTTGATGGCAATATAAAGCAAGTGGTCAGTACTTCTAGAGATATTACAGAATTAATTGTTTTGAAAAATGAATTAGAAGACATACAAAATGAGTTAGAAGAGCTTAGGGAAAAGCAACAGGTAATCATGAATGATTTTATTATCGAAAGCCAGGAAATGAAGGATATATTACTGTTGGCTAAGAGATTATCTCAGGTTGATTCTACCGTTTTAATCACTGGTGAATCAGGCGTTGGAAAAGGTGAAATAGCAAAGTATATTCATCAATCTGGTCCTAGAAGTAATCATTCTCTTATCAAAGTAAACTGTGGAGCTATTCCAGAATCTTTATTGGAGTCCGAGCTTTTTGGATACGAATACGGTGCTTTTACTGGATCTAAAAAACAGGGAAAAATGGGCCTGTTCGAATTAGCCCATAAGGGTACCATTTTTCTAGATGAAATTGGTGAGTTGCCATTAAATCTACAGGTAAAAATACTCCAAGTCATACAGGACAAGGAAATCCAAAAAGTTGGTGGCATAACTACTATTCCTGTCGATGTAAGAATTATAGCTGCTACAAATAAAGATTTACAAAATATGGTACATGAAAAGAAATTTAGAGAGGATTTATTCTATAGATTAAACGTTGTACCTATTCATATACCTTGTTTACATGAAAGACCCGAAGATATATTTCCCCTCATTCGCCATTTTCTTCGTAAATATAACAAAAAATTCAACCTAGTGAAACGAATAGATTCTAATGCAGTAGCAATACTACTGAAATATCCTTGGCCTGGTAATGTTAGAGAGCTAGAAAATATTATCGAAAGAGTTGTTATTACTACAAAACAAGATATTATCCTGCCACAAAATCTGCCAAACTATATAATAAGCGAGGGAGATAATTCCTCTGATATTAAAGTTCCTACAAGTACCGTAAACTTAAAGGATACTATCGAAGAAGTAGAAAAACAGATCATCCACAAAGCAGTAATTAAATACAAAACTACTAGAGAAGTTGCTAAGGCATTAGGCGTCAGTCAGCCTACAATAGTAAGAAAAATTAATAAATATAAAATCACAGAAGCTGATTTAAGTGATTGTGATTCTTCCGCTGGTTAAATTGTATTCTAAAAACTGTAGAAGTAAAAGTTATTAATTGTATATCTAGGCTAAAGCGTAGCTAAGGCATTCTTTTCTTTATTTTGCTCAATAAGAAAAGAATGCCTATTAATCGTTTTAAGAATAGATTTCATCAATTTCTATCAAAATTTTTTATAAGGAAATATCTATAGTTTTCCTATGAAAAATTACTGAACCACTTTATATATTTTCATTAAGTATTCTTTATTTTTAGCTGCTTCAAAATAGAAGTGATCATAGTATCTATTTCTCTTCTATTTTGTGCATATTGTCTATGGCTCTTTATATCTCTCCATGAATTATTTAAGTATTTAGTTGCCTCATCATAACCACTTGATTCACAAAGAATATAACCGTAATTAGTTACTATTCGCACTCTTGTCAATATATTTTCTTCAGTCTTTAATAGATGCTGATAGACAAATGTAATATCATTATATCTATTTTCTTCATAATATAGTTCTGATAACAGTACACCTATTAATGTTGCGTCTTTATGATTTTCAATCTCATAAAAAATGCTTTCCATTATTTCTACTAAATCTTCTGAAGGATAGTGCTCTCTTGCTACTTGAAAAAAACTATAAACACCTTCAAAATTTTTATCCTGCATACTTAAGTAATGCTCCATAGCTTCTCTTATTAATTTTATTTTTCTTTCTAAAACCAATTCTTTATCCCATTTTAGTAAATAGTAGTTTGTACCAAGTACATTATAGTAATCCTTATCTTTCAATTCCCATAAGGTATCTATTGGATTTGTATCATATATATGCCTTTCTTCATAAGGTATGTATCCCACAAAATATAGATATTCTAAAGATGTCACAGCATTAATAAACCTTTTATCCTCAGAGGATAGGTTATTCCCATGATTGATTATCTGAAATAAAGGAAACTTCTCTTTTTCAACATTGCTTTCGATGGGAAGAAGCTTTAAATAATCTTTCTGAATATACTCTAAATCATCATAAATTTTCTTGCCAACTACAGCAGCTTCAGCTAGTGTTACTTTATTATGCAATTTAAGTGTACCATCCTCATAGCCTCCAATAATATTGTTGTCAATTACTTCTTTTATATCAGTATATCTTCTTATATTAGGTGATACATCTTTATAGGTGTGTCCTTGTATTTCCTGAATAGGCGGTGTTGTGATTGCTCTAGCTAATAGAGCAGCTTCATAGCGGGTAATAGCTTGATTTATATTTAGCTGTGCTGATGGATATATATCAAAGAAAGTGATACCGTTAGTAGAATATTGGTTAATATAATTAATTAATGATATTACACTTTCATAACCACTATCACTTTTGCTTAAATCAGAATAAAAATAATTATCCTTATCTACTTTTTTGTTATCATACATGTTTTGTAAATGTAAAATCTTATCTAATAAATTAATAAATTCTCCTCTAGTCATATATTGATTCGGTTCAAACGTACCATTATAATCCTCACTAAACAGATCAGCATCATTCATAGCCCATTTGATATAGCTACTAGCCCAATGATTATTAATATCTGGAAAGTAGCTAATTCCATAGATATAATTAATAGATAAAAACAAAGTTAAAATAACAATATACTTGATGCTTTTCATATAATTATCCCCCTATATAGATTACTGAATAAATAGATTTACTTTCCATCGTCTATTTCTAATTTATGGAATTCTACATATTTTCTATATATCCTGCTATAATGCTAATAATCATCTAATTATATAAAATCTTCGAAAAAACAATAACTAGTACACTTGTACTAGTTACTTAACATTTTGTGGTGCCCAGAGGCGGAATCGAACCACCGACACGGGGATTTTCAGTCCCCTGCTCTACCGACTGAGCTATCTGGGCGCATATTATGGTGGGCTCAAGTGGACTCGAACCACCGACCTCACGCTTATCAGGCGTGCGCTCTAACCTGCTGAGCTATGAGCCCTTTTTTTGTTTTTGGCAGGGGCGGCAGGATTTGAACCCACGACATTCGGTTTTGGAGACCGACGTTCTACCAACTGAACTACACCCCTATTATTAATCGGTTGTGGGTTATTAAGAAAAATGGTGGGCCTTCAGGGACTCGAACCCCGGACCTGCCGGTTATGAGCCGGACGCTCTGACCAACTGAGCTAAAGGCCCTAATTCTTTAAGTTTAAATGGTCCGGGTGGAGAGATTCGAACTCCCGACCCCATGGTCCCAAACCATGTGCGCTACCAAACTGCGCTACACCCGGAAAATGGCGGAGAAGGCGGGATTCGAACCCGCGCACCGCTTACGCGATCTAACGGTTTAGCAAACCGTCCTCTTCAGCCTACTTGAGTACTTCTCCATTCATTATAATCGTATTCTTTGGCAGAGAGGGTGGGATTCGAACCCACGGCCCCTTTCGGAGTCACTGGTTTTCAAGACCAGCTCCTTAAACCGCTCGGACACCTCTCCTTACATGTTAAATGGTGACCCATCCGCGACTCGAACGCGGGACACCCTGATTAAAAGTCAGGTGCTCTACCGACTGAGCTAATGGGTCATATCATATTATTGGAGCGGGTGAAGGGAATCGAACCCTCGCGGTCAGCTTGGAAGGCTGAAGTTCTACCACTGAACTACACCCGCATAATCTGTGGTGCCGAAGACCGGAATCGAACCGGTACGATCTTGAAGGACCGCAGGATTTTAAGTCCTGTGCGTCTGCCAGTTCCGCCACTTCGGCACTTATATTTGGCTCCAGAGAGAGGACTCGAACCTCCAACCTACCGGTTAACAGCCGGGTGCTCCACCATTGAGCTACTCTGGATCGATTAAACTTTGTCTTGAAAATATATAACCATATTTTTAATGGCTTGTCAAGAAGATCAGTTATTGTCATTATTACAATTTTTAAGGTCTTACCTCTTAACTTATTGCCCTAAATTAACTTAATATAAAATAGCGACATAATCTATTATACACTTTTTTTAAGTATTGTCAACCCTATTTATTTTATTATTTATTAATTTTTTAAATGTAAAATTTACCAAAAGTCTTCTTTTTCATTTTAATATATAACAATTATAACCGAACCTTGTTGTGTTTGTATCTATTCTAAAAGGATATCCATTAATTACTGCTTTTTTCTTAAAATAATAAAACTAATAATAGAAATAGGCAACGGTTTTTAAAATTTTTTTTAAAAGCTAGCTTCTTACATAGTACTAATAATCTAAGATAATATTTTTCATTACCAAAAGGAAGGTGACTACAAAATGTATGACGCTACAGACTTTGACCATCAGTTAGTTTTAACAGCTTTAAAACTTGAGAAACAGTTTTCACTAAACAATTACTTCGGGGATGATGATCATAAGTTATTTCAATATAAACAAGGGGTTATTCCTATCATCGTATCGTCTCCTCATGCTGTAAAACAAGTTCGAAATGGTTTTATTAAAAAATCTGATATATTCACTGGCAGTTTAGCAATATTATTAGGTAACCTTACAAACTGTCATGTTATTTATAGAACCTCAACTGGCAATGGCGATTCTAATCATGATGAAATTTGTGAGTATAAAAGTTTTCTATTATCTAAGGTAAGCCAACATTCCCTGCAGTGTCTTATTGACTTACATGGCATACATAAAAACCGAAATTTGTTAATTGATGTTGGTACACTTAATGGTTTATCAATCAATAAAAGGATTGAAAAAATAATTGTTAATTGTTTTAATGAACAAAACATTTACGATGTACATTTTAATTGTTTATATAATGCTGATAAAAAAGGAACTGTTGTTAAAACAATTTGGCAAAATACTAGAGTACCATCCTTCCAATTAGAAATTAATGGTTATTATCGAGATATTCATAAGAAAGATAATTGGAATAACTTTAAAAGACTTGTAAAAAGCTTAGAATCCTTGATTTTAAATTTAAATTATTTTTTCCAAAGTAATAAACAGTTTAAAAATTAAGCCATTAATACGGATTTATTTCTAACAGAAATGCCATATCTCTAAATATACCCTGCAGTTATTACACTACAGGGTATATTTTAATGCTTTGAAAAATATACGATCTCAGAATGTTAATAGCAAAGTGGATTCAATCAATTATCTATAATCTATTTCTATCTAATTATCTTTAGGTATTTTTCTTTTTAACTGGTTATCAATCATTTTACATTAGCATAAACATCATCATAAATAGCATTTCTTCATAGCTTTGTAGTTTCTGAGCTATTACCGACTCTAGCTTTGGATTAATTTCTGGATGTCCTTTTCTATAGTCTTCCCATGATTTATAGTATTTTGATTTAAATTCAGGTATTTCAGTTTTAGTTGCTTTATTTTCTAATTTATTTTCTGATCTTGCAGATCCTCCTGGATTGTCATATTTTGAATTTTCTGCTACATATTGAAGCACTGCTGCATAGTTTTCTACATTTACACTATCCAGTGTGACAGGACTCTTATCAAACTCAAAATAATATTTACCGCCGGGTGCGAGAATATCGATAAGCTCCTTTGCTTTGTCTATACACTGCTGTTTTGTTGCTGTTTGTAAATAGGTTAAAGGGTAAAACCCCGAAAGAATATGCTTCTTACCAAGCTTTTCTTTCACCAATTTTGGATCGCCAAATTCAAAGTATAATCTTGTGTTTTCTGGAAGTTCATAGAGATAATCCAGATATCTCATCCAATCATGTTCACAGAATATCAAACAGGGCTGACCTGCTTCTGCAAGAGCATGAATCATCTTACCAAATGTAGGCCAATACAACTTTTCAAAATCTTTGTTTCTTAAATAAGTACCCATATGCAGTGGTACAAAGGTATGCCCAAACTTAGAAGGTACAGGAGGTATTCCCCTTTTAATTTGAATAGGAAGCATTGCTTCACATGCCTCTACTATTTTTTCTGGACATCTTTTCACATCCATAGCTATTCCCTTAAAACTTCTTAAAAAATCAGCTACAAAGTCGAATGGAGCGGTTACTACGCTAAAAGATTCTACTGGCACCCTATGAAATCCATATTTTTCTATCAATCTAGCATCTATTTTTCCATATTCCTCAATATAATCATAAAATGCTTTAAATGCCTTTGCCATTACCAGAGAGCGTGTTACAGGGTTTGTATTTAACTCAGGATATAATCTTGGAAGTATTTTTTCCACGATACAATCGTATGGATTTTTAATAAATTCATCGTATTCATCTACTGCCATACCAATCACTTCGGGATGTTGGATAAATCCGTTAGAGCCCATTACAAAGGCTTTTGAACCCAATATCTGCAGATGAGCAGGAAATCTTGCAAATCCCAGAGGATACATATCTGAGCTCGTCATTTGACAAGCCTTTTCGAAGGCCTTCTCCACTCCTTTTAATGTCCATTGAGTTTCTGCTAAAGGTAGTCTTGCATATTCAATACAAAACTCAAGAGGCAAATTTGCACTAATTGGTACTCTCTTTGGTATTTTACCATCAAATAAATCTTCAAATAGCTGTCTTCTTTCTTCTTGAAGTCTTTTTATATCTTTCATTTCCTAACCCCCTTTAATTAAATTAGTACCTCAACCCAAATGGTATCAATTAAATGATATTTACACATTTTTTCTTTTACATCTTTGTTGTTTTATTCTTCATAAGTTCTTCATAGAGAATTCATTAAACTAGTTAAGTCTTCAAGAAAATTTCTTAAAACAGGTACCTAGCATAGTTAAGCACCTATTTCCTTAGAAACTTAATTCAAAATTAGACAGTTAATCATTCATATTATGGAGGTTCTGCATAAATATTAAACTTCTCCAGCACCACTTTCTGCTCGGGTCACCGCATTTTTCTCCATATACATCTGCATTGTTTTTTCATCTAATTTGTAGAAAAATACTAATATTAATGATACAAGAGCACATCCTGCTGGTATCAAGGCTATTACATTCATCATACTGCTTAGAAAAGTAGGCGTAACAGCAACAGTTGGATCATATCCGATTGCCGCGAGGCCAAACCCAATAGCTGCACCGCTTAAAGCTACACCTATTTTAATGGGCATTGAAAGCATTGACATAATAAAAGCAGTACTATCTTTACCTGTCTTGTAAAATCCATATTCAGCTGCGTCCATATATACAGCAGGACCAAGTGCCATGGACAAGATTATTCCGATGTTTCCTAAAGCAGATAGACCTATAAAGACAACATAATTTTGACCAAGTAATCGCATTAACATATATGCAATAAGAGAAATCGAACAAGATAAAATATAAGTGTTCTTTTTACCTATTCTTTTTGCTACTGCTGGAGCAAATAAACTGCCTACGAATGTACCAAGGGTACCTACGAACATGCCCACTGTAATCAAGTTCAAATTGCCTGCTATATATACAAAGTAATAAGAGAGCAGTCCTATAATTCCAAACATGGCTGTAGTTCTAAAGGAATCTACTAACATAATAATTAGTAGCTGACTATTTCCAAAGATTTGTTTGATCATTTCTCCTGCTGTTAACCCTGTGGTTCCATCAAGTTTTTTATTTGAATCATAACTTTCATAATCTTTGGTTATTTTAAAGGTATACCAATACCCTAATATTTGTAAAACAGCAAAAAGTGCTACTGTATAGAGAAATCCCGTTGCTTCATTTCCACTTCCTAAAATCCCAACAAGAGGCATAAATAATAAAGCAAAAGCAACACCTGAAAACGTTTGAAATTGTGCTTTCTTTGTTGAAAGATTAACCCTGTCTAACGGTGTTTTTCCAAGAACTGAGATCAATGCTAAGTGACCATTAAAAGCAAAGTTTACACTGATATGTCCTATAGTATAAGCAACGCAAAGGAAAATTGCTTTTGCAGTTACACTCATGTTAAAATTTGTAAACATTAATATAAAGAACAAACCTGTAATGGGTGGAGCCACAAGTAGCCATGAGCGAAATTGTCCCCATTTAAGTTGTGTTTTTTGTATAATCGCTCCACTAAGAGGTACCGAAATAGCATCTCCTATACGCGCAATTAGTAATATAATCCCTGCAATGGCTGCATTAATCATGACAATATCTGTTAAAAAATATGCATAGTATGTTACTGCCCCCATCATCATTAGGTTAAAAGTGAAATCAGCCACACCATAACCAAATACTACCTTGTTTGGAAGTTTTTTTTCTCCCATATTTATAACCCCCTTATATAATATATTTAAAGACAATTGCCTCACTTTTTATATTGAAATTATATATATTTTCTAGAGCACTTAATTATAAAATAAACCTATAAAGCTAATGAATGCGCTAAATAAATGATACTTTATTTAGGTTTCATAATGTACTAACCTACAGGGCTGCGTCTCAAATTGCTGATTTTTGTTGGACGTAGCGAAGAATAAATTCTCCGCTACATTTTAAAAATAGTTGTGTAGGTTTAAAACTGTTGTTAACGTATGTAATTATAAGTAAGAGAACTTGCTTATAGCATAGCGGGTTAATACAATTGAATATCATTTCTAAAAATCTTAGGTTAAAGTAGTAGGAATATTAGATATTGGAAGATCATCTCTTCATATCCTTGCAGTTTTGGTGCTCCAAAATCTGATACTCTAGGATTTTCTACCTTATATTGATCCCATCTTTTAAAATACTTACTTTCTAATCTTCTTGATGGAAGAACTTTGTAGTCTTCTTTATTAAATTGCAACCCAGCTGTCTCTCCTATATTGCTGTAAACAGCATAATCTCGTACATATTCTGCTACTGCACAGAAGTTTTCCATATTGACATCACCAATTGAGAGTGGATGTTTATCCAATCCAAAAACATATTTTCCACCGGGAGCCAATATGTCAACCATTTCTTTGGCTTTATCTATACATTGCTGCTTTGTATGGGTCTTAAGCATTGTTACTGGATATAAACCTGTTATGATATGTTTTTTGCCTAGTTTTTCTTTGATTTTTTTAGCATCACCGTACTCAAACATCATTATTGTATCGGTTGGTAATTCATACAGATAATCAAGATATCTGGTCCAGTCATCTTCACAGAAGATCGAAGCATGTACGCCCATAGAGGCATATTCATCTAACATCTTTTTGAAACTTGGCCACCATAACTTGGCAAAGTCTTTTTCTCTCATAAATGTAGGCATATGCAATGGTATAAATACTGTAGATTCTCTAGTTATATTTGCAGGCAATCCTTTCTTAAATACTATGGGATATAAAGCTTCACAGGCTTCCGCTACCTTTTCAGGCATTCTTCTTACATCCATGCTAACGCCTTTAAAGCTTCTTAATTGGTCCGCCAAAAAGTCAAAAGGAGCTTCTGTAAATCCACCAGATAATAATCCACCTGCATAATAGCCATATTTTTCTGTCAGCTTACCACCAAGCTGACCACTTGTCATAAAATCGTTAGTGAATCCCAATAGACTCTTTGCAAAGCTTATTGCCATATTAACAGGATCGTTTAAATCCAATGCCTTATATTGTCTTGGTATTACTTTTTCAAGCAAACAATCGTATGGTTTTTCAATAAGATAGTCGTATTCTTCATCCAACATACCCACTACTTCAGGATGCTGAAAAAATCCGTTAGAGCCCATAACAAAGGACTGGGATTTAAGAGCTTGATAAAACGAAGGGAATCTAAGAGACCCAGAAAATGGATTAACATCAGAATATAAGGTTTGGCAAAGTTTATCAGCTGTTTCTTCTGCAATTGCAGAATTCCATTGAGCCTCTACTATATCAAGTTCTCCAAATTCAGCTATAGCTTCAAATGGTAAGGAAAGACTAACTGGAACCCTCTTGGGGATTTTATTGTTGAAGTATACATCATGAAAAATGCTTGTTCTTTCCTCTTGCAATTCTTTTGGATCTTGTAAAACTTTAACATCTGACATATTGTTTCACCCACCCTTGACATATTTTTACCCCCTCAGCTGCGTTTGTAGTAAAGGCATCTGCACCTATATGCTCACATGACTCTTTTGTGACAGGATTTCCTCTAATGATTACTTTTACTTCATTCCTTAATCCTGCTTCTACTAATGCCTCAACTGTGTCTTTCATTGCATCTATTGCTAATGTCAACACGCCACTCATGCCTACTATATCCAGTTGTACTTCCTTTACTTTTTCTACAAATTCACTTGCTGACTGATCTATCTCTAAGTCATACACCTCAAACCCAGCTGCCTGTGCCATGCTTTTAAATATGTTTTTACTGATATCATGTAAATCACCATGAGCTGTTCCAAGTACTATGGTCCCAGTTTTTTCCTCACCTGAGCTATCCATTACTAGTTTTAACACATCCATGGCTGCTGTTAATAGTTCTCCTGCAAATATCAGGTCCCCTACGAAATACTCGCCTTTTTCAAATAATTCTCCTACTATACCCATTCCCTCTTGACATGCATTCACTACCTTTTGAGCATCCTCCTGACTAGGATTACTTGATACGAAAGTGTTTAACATCTCTAATACTTGGTCCTCTTCAAGGTCTCCTATCATTTGTGACAACGTTTTGAGTTCCATCATGAAATACCCTCCTTTATATATGGTTAGTATACTTATGACTTTTCTCTAATGCTAAGCGTACAATTATAGGTTAAAGCAAACATCGTTCCAATTTTCTGATTTTTTAGTTTTTTTATTTTTACTTGGAATTACAATGTCCTAGGGTTTTGATTCATGGAGTTTAATTTCAAACAAAAACAAACTGTGTCAAAATTGCACAGTTTGTTTCATAATAAATAAGTTTTTCCCCGTTCAATAGCTATGTAGCACAATTACACATGTGTCATAATGACTCAGTGGCTATTCATTATTTCAAATTGTATTTTTGGATTTTTCTATATAAAGATTTTCGATCAATACCTAGATATCTAGCCGATACAGAAATATTATTATTACTGCTATTTATAACATGTAAAATGATTTCTTTTTCATAATCTTCTAATAGGGTACGTAAACTTTCACTATTACTAGAAAAATCAACAAAACTTTCTTCTTCATCCCTGATTTTTCTTTTTTTATAGCTTTTATTTCTCGTGTAATGTATATAGTTTGGAAAATATTCAGCTGTTAAAATGGTTTCATTATTTTCTGAAAGCATAATAGCACATTCTAAAGTATTAATGAGTTCCCGCACATTTCCTGGCCACTGGTATTCTAAAAAGAAATTCATGACGTTATTGTCTATGCATTCGACTTTTTTCCCGAATTTTTCATTAAACTTTTCAATAAAAAAATTAATAAGGATAGGTATATCTTCTTTTCTATCTCTAAGTGACGTTATAATTAATTGAACAGTAGCTATTCTATAGTAAAAATCTTCCCTTAAAATATTTTTTTTAATAGCTTCCTTGGGATCCACATTTGTTGCACTTATAATACAGCAATCAACATCTATGTTCCTATTGTCTCCGATCCGTCTAATTTTCTTCTCCTGTAGAACACGAAGTAGTTTTGCCTGCATATATAAAGGCATTGAGTTGACTTCATCTAAAAATAGAGTACCTTTGCCCACTTGCTCAAACAATCCTGGGATATTTTCTGCACCTGTAAAAGCTCCTTTAACAGTACCAAAGAGTAAACTCTCAATTAAAGTTTCAGGTACAGCTGAGCAGTTTAATGCAATAAAAGGCTCATGTGCATATAAGCTTTCATTATGGATACCTTGAGCAAATAACTCTTTACCAGTACCAGTTTCTCCATATATAAGTATATTGGCGTTATAATTTGCGATTTTTCGAGCTTTATCTTTACACGCTTGTATGGAAGTACTGTTTCCTATTATATCATCTAAAGTAAATTTACAACCATTTTCCATGTTCTTCTCATTATTAGCCTGACTTATTTTTCTCTTCAATTCATAGGTTTCCATAATTAAAGAGTCTACCTTTGTTGTATCTCTTCCAGTATAATAGAAGGCCTTAAATTCACCATTCTCAAAATAAGGGTAAAATCCTGCAATAATATGAAATCCTTTACCTAGCACTGAATTACCTATAATATTAATATTTTTCATAGGTTTACCGTCTCTAATAATTTGCTCTTTATCAATTACAAAGTTTGAAGGCTGTTTCCATATGGTGCTTTCATGCTGTCCTATGACGTCTTCTTTCTTACAAGGATTATATTTTTCATTAGGTTTAGAGTAAATAATTAATTTCCCTTCAGTGTCAACAGCATGTACGGCTTCATGCATATTATCTAGGATATCCTCCATGAGATTTACTTTGAATTTCAGCTCTCTATTCTCTATTATTAATTGCTGATTATTAAAATGGAGCTCTTTCTTTTCTTTAATAAGCTCAATTAATGTGTTTTCCAATTCTTTGATTCTCATTTGAAGTTCTTGCAATTTAAACCACCTCCTAATTACTTATATAACTATTTTCCCTACCTCCTTACAATCTGGTTGAAATTTATCTACTTATAACAATTTTGCTTGTTATTTTAATTCCACATTAACTAGTTACTTCCTTTAATTATCTGTTAAAATTTTGAAAGCATTTCCTGCGCTAGTTCTACCCTTCACTTTGCTTTTAAATCTCCAAACTTTTTGACAATCTGGTGCTCCCAGAGGGATTCAAACCCCCGACCTTCTGATTCTATTTTTTGAGTTTTTTAAAACTTCATAAACTCTTATATTTTTGAAATTTCGGGGATTTATTAAAGTATTTGAAGAACCTACTGACATGCTCTATGTAGTATTTCACAGTGATTGAGTTAAATCCCCTAAGCTCTAAATCTATTTTCATCTTTTTTTTAAATTCAGTTATATGAACACTTCCTTTCAAGTTTTTTGAGGCCGCTTTGGTATGGTTAACAAGCTCTAATAAGCCTGCTGACTTCCTAATACTAACAGAGGAACGCCAGCAAAATCTATTCCGAGCCCCCTAGACAGAAACCCCCCTATTGTCTTTTCAATTACAAAATCAATTACTTTCTTATAAGACGGAAAGTCAATGCTTTCATCATCATTAAACGGTGTAATTAATGGAACATATATTCCTTTTGGTGCTTTACTCATTTTAATTCCTCACTTTCTATTATTTTAAACTATTATTTTAACTAAAAAGAAAACAGGAATTGAAAGGTTAAAACCTCACTTGCTCCGTCATACCTTTGCTACAAAATATTTGATAAGTGGTGGAGATGCATTTAGTCTTCAAATGATTCTTGGACATACTTCCCTCGAAATGACGAGAATGTACTCACATTTAGCCAGTGCTTATACTGTGAAAAACTTTCATAATCTATCGATCTTAGACAGATTAAAAGGTCAGAATGTGCGTTTATAGTGATACTTTTATACCCCCATAAACACTAAAATATATGCTTTTTATAAAAATATGCAAAAAATAAAACCTGTATGATTGTTGAAATCTACAGGTTTTACTATTCTGGTGTGCCCAGAGGGATTCGAACCCCCGACCTTCTGATTCGTAGTCAGACACTCTATCCAGCTGAGCTATGGGCACATAATTTATTTTTGGAGGCGGCACCCAGATTTGAACTGGGGAATAAAGGTTTTGCAGACCTCTGCCTTACCACTTGGCTATGCCGCCATTAGAAAATGGTGACCCATCCGCGACTCGAACGCGGGACACCCTGATTAAAAGTCAGGTGCTCTACCGACTGAGCTAATGGGTCTTAGTATATTAATGGCTGGGATAGCAGGACTCGAACCTGCGGATGACGGAGTCAAAGTCCGTTGCCTTACCGACTTGGCTATATCCCAATATTATTTGTTATGGGGTGGATGATGGGATTCGAACCCACGAGTGCAGGAGCCACAATCCTGTGTCTTAACCACTTGACTACACCCACCATAAAATAAGTAAATGACCAAAATCCACGATTTTGCGTCATTGCTTATACAAAGTAAAAAATGGAGCGGAAGACGGGACTCGAACCCGCGACCCTCGCCTTGGCAAGGCGATGCTCTACCACTGAGCCACTTCCGCATAAAATTTAAATATGGTGCGGGTGGAGGGACTTGAACCCCCACGGTCGCCCGCTAGATCCTAAGTCTAGTGCGTCTGCCAATTCCGCCACACCCGCATGTGTACTTTTATGGTGGAGGGAGAAGGATTCGAACCTTCGAAGTCGTCGACAACAGATTTACAGTCTGCCCCCTTTGGCCACTCGGGAACCCCTCCATATTTGTGTTTTTTTAGTGGAGCTGGTGATGGGACTCGAACCCGCGACCTGCTGATTACAAATCAGCTGCTCTACCAATTGAGCTACACCAGCATATATATGGCGACCTGGAAGGGGCTCGAACCCTCGACCTCCAGCGTGACAGGCTGGCATTCTAACCAACTGAACTACCAGGCCGCGTGATTGATTGGTGGGAACAACAGGGTTCGAACCTGTGACCCCCTGCTTGTAAGGCAGGTGCTCTCCCAGCTGAGCTATGCTCCCTAATATGGTGACCCCTAGGGGAATCGAACCCCTGTTACCGCCGTGAAAGGGCGGTGTCTTGACCGCTTGACCAAGGGGCCCTATGTGGTAGCGGCAACAGGAATCGAACCTGTGACCTTTCGGGTATGAACCGAACGCTCTAGCCAGCTGAGCTATGCCGCCATGTTGGTTGCGGGGACAGGATTTGAACCTGCGACCTCCGGGTTATGAGCCCGACGAGCTGCCAGCTGCTCCACCCCGCGATAGTTAATGGTGCCGAAGACCGGAATCGAACCGGTACGATCTTGAAGGACCGCAGGATTTTAAGTCCTGTGCGTCTGCCAGTTCCGCCACTTCGGCACTTATATTTGGCTCCAGAGAGAGGACTCGAACCTCCAACCTACCGGTTAACAGCCGGGTGCTCCACCATTGAGCTACTCTGGATCAAACCATGTCGCAACGACCTACTCTCCCAGGCAGCTTCCCGCCAAGTACCATCAGCGCTGAAGGGCTTAACTTCTGTGTTCGGTATGGGAACAGGTGTGACC
>NZ_FZOJ01000037.1 GCF_900188145.1 Anaerovirgula multivorans
TATCGAGGTCTAGAGTTATTATAAACTCTAAATTCGATAGGCTTGATTATTTTTTGAGGATTTCAACTGAAATTTTCAATTTCCCGATATCCCCTTTGTTCTTTATATCTCATATTTACGATAACATTTTTTATGTTTCTCGTATATAGATTTGTTAATATCTGTTTTATTGCTAATATGGAACATACCGAATCTACGGTATTTGCCAGAGGAATTAATGGAATTGTTTAAGGACATAGAGACAAAGTATAAATACATGGGGAATGAAGATTTAGCATATAACAAAAAAGCTGCCTTTTTAGCAGTCATTATAGTTTTACCATTTGCCCAAGTACTTATTTTATTGCTGATATTGTTAATGGTAAAATAACTTTGTAAAAAGTCCTGAAGTATTAATGCCTCAGGACTTTTTGGAGGATGAATATATTAAGCTAGAACTACTGGTTTTTTATAGGGAGATCAATACTTCATCCTTTATACAACTTAGCAAACTCCGAATAATCCTCGACCACCAAAAAGTACAATTAGCAATAGGAAGAAGAATAGTAAGCTATCTCCTGCAGCTCTAAATATGCCACAGTTACAGAATATAATCACCAATAGCAAGAAGAAAAATAATAAGCTGCTTTGCCCTCTAAATATACCTCCAAAAAAATCTGTTTTAGCTACATCACTCATAGTGCTCACCTACTTTATAATATTTGACTATCTCTAGTCTTAATACAAAATATGCATTTAAAATAAAAGGGTGATTTTAAAGTTTGAAAAATTCAATTAATTATAAAACTGGACAGTTGACTATGGTTTCCGTAAGTATTATATATATTTGTGACAAGATTATAATATTAGGCAATATCGTGATGATAAGTGGAACTAGAAATTATAAAATGTATCTAACTCTTCTTCACCGATATCGAAATGAATATCGTGGGGAGCTAATTTTTCCTTCATCAAAAACTCTGGCAACCGGTCATGTTCTTTTGTAAATCCAGCTTGCACATTAAAATCTCTTTCTACTTTTAACGTTCTTTTACCTAATGCAAGTGCATCCTCTACACTTAAACTCCAGCCGAAGCGAGTGTTTAACATCTCAACAATCGTTGGCATAGCATCTTCATTATCTAAAATAGCAAAGGCTACAAACAAGCAAAATCCTGTTGAATCTATGAGGGTACTGGCTATCTGTAGGTTTCTAGAAAGGTCTAGCTGGCCTTCACGTTTTAAAGGATCTACGATTCCTCCTACTTTTAATATATTTGCTGTAATACAGTAACCGGCAGTATGGTCAGCTCCCATGGGTGTTGTGGCATAAGTAACACCTATTCCCTTAATACCTCTTGGATCGTATGCTGGCATATGTTGCCCTTTAACTGCTGCTATTCTAGTGATGCCAAAAGCCTGTCCAGCAAAAACGGAGCCTTGACCAATAATTCTACCCAGTGGACTACCTTTGCCTACTTCTTCCAATGCTTCCAAGGCTTTTTTACCGTCACCCCAAGGAATAATGCCCGCTTCCATGAGTACCCCTAAAGTACCCCCTGTTTCTATTGTATCCAAGCCTAAGTCATTAGATAACCAGTTCAATTCTCCAATATCATCTAAGCTAGAAACTTCACAGTGAGCTCCAAAGGCCCAAGCAGTTTCATATTCTATTGGAGAAATTGTTTTTCCTGAAGGTAGTGGATACTCATTAGAGCAGCCTATAACACATCCTGGCATACATCTATGGGTAGCGGAGCCTCCACGCTCTTCAGCTATTTTAGCTAATGTTTCTCCACCAATGGGGTCGGCATGCTCAAATCTTCCCGTAGCAAAATTTTTGGTGGGTAGACCCCCTGCTTCATTGATATAGAATTACCAAACAGGCTTTTTCAAAACAAAGGGTGAAGCTAAATCCACACATGTCGAGACGACGGTTTCAACTGCTAACATGCTCATGAATAATATTGCTGTTATTCAGTGAAAAATTATTGATACACTATATTGACCTGCAAAAATGGATACAGTATATTTTATATAATATAATTTACAAATTATTTGATCTAAGTACTAATATATCAGATTTTTAAGGAGGACTTTTGATATATTCTGCTGTTTAGAGGTGTACATGTAAAAGTGGTCTAAAAATCAGTTTTTTTTAGTGGTTTCAAACTGTTTCCGGTGTTAGTTCTAGAAAGCTGATAATCAATTGAAGTGATATAAAACGTATGATAAAATCTGAGAGTATATAAAAAAATGTTTGTTTGTCAACAAATCATAAGTTAGATAGAAAGGATATAGCAGTAGGCTAGTAAGTGCTTTGATGTTGAAAATAAGGGAAATCAGGAAAAGAGAGTAATTCTTAATAAAAGGATGCTCTCTTTTTATAATTCTGGTAGATGTTCTATAACATTTCGTCGACGATTTTTAACATTTTACCGATTTTTTATTTAAATTAGCATTACATTATGTTAGTGTTTTATTAGGCTTCAATAAAATGTTAAATATATATCAATGCTTGATAAGAAATAGGAGCAGGAGGATTACAATGTTGAATATCCTTGTAGTTGAAGACAATCAAGTTGAAAGAAACAATTTAGTTAGAATGCTTAGGCGTTTAAAGACAGGCATAAAAATATTTGAGGCTGCCACCGGCGAACAAGCAATAAAAATATTAAGACAAGAAATGATTGGATTATTCTTTTTAGATATTGAACTTCCTGATATATCGGGCTTGAAAATCGCAGCGACGATTCGCTCTATGCCTCAATACGAGTTAACCTATATTGTCTTTATCACTACCCATGTTTATTATCAGCTGGAAGCCTTTAAAAAGTACCATTGCTATGACTTTATTGAAAAACCCTATAAAAAAGAGGATGTGGCAAAAATTTCAGAGAGGCTGATAAAAGGAATTACAAAGGAGTGGGATAAAGAACAAGTAGTCCGATTTCAAATTAGAAATTGCATCTTAAAAATTTTTCTTAAAGATATTTTATTTATAGAGTCTCAGGGGAGAAACTGTGTGATTCATACCAAAAATAATCAATACATCATCCCTAATATTTCAATGCAAAAGCTATTAGAAAGAATAGGAGCTTCTAATTTTATGCGAACCCATAAATCTTATATAGTGAATCTCAAAAATATTCACCTAATAGAAAAGCATGAGAAAAACTCTTGGATAGTGCATTTTGAAAATTATTCTTTAGTTGCTTATATAAGTGATAAATACAAAAAGGATTTTTTTAATAAATCTTGTGACTAAAGTGTACAGGCTAAAGGGGGAATTATATGCAATGGTATGAAATATTTATTCTTTCGATATTGGAAATGATAGCTATACTATTAGTATGGAGTAAGTTAAATAATCAATTAAATATTTATAGAATAAGGAGTTTCTGTGTTATTATTTTTTTGGCAGCAATGGCAGTGACATTTAATATGTATAATGTTAACCTTGGATTTCTAATTAATTTTATAGTATTATGCATTACAGTTATGATCTTATTTAAAGTGCCTGTTAAAACTACAATTTTACAATTCTTAACTGTATTAATTATATTTTCTAGTATTCAGTTTCTATTTACTTTTATCTTATCATATCTTGCAAATCCTATGGATTATTCATTGATTAACGGGCTTATTGTTAATATAGCTACCCTTATAGTATGTATTATTATTTATAAATATATTATATTTGCTAGGTTGCAAAAATATTTCGCAAAATATGGAAACTACGTGATAACAATTGTTATTAATATCGCAGGAATCCTTTTACTGCTTATGTATATGTGGGCAATGAATAAAGATTTTGTATGGAACTATATAGTGTACCTAGTAGCAGCAATTGTCATCTGGGAAGGATTGAACTTATTTTTTTTATATCAATCAGTACGTATTAAGGAGCAGCAAAAAATGATTTATATTCATGAAAAATATATGCCGTTTTTAAAGGACATGGTACATGAAGTAAGGCAAAAACAGCATGACTTTAAAAATCACCTTAATGCTCTTTACGGACTAGCGCAAATCGAAGATGATCAACAGGCAAAAAAAGAAATCAAACAATATTTAGATACAGTAATTGAAGGAATAAAATCTACTGATCAGCTGCTGAATATAAAAGAACCTATCTTAACTGCAATCATTTATAGTAAGAAGTTCTTGGCAAAAGAAAAAGGTATTTCTTTTAATATTGAATTTCAAGGGGAAATACCACAATATCCATTAGAAAAACATGAACTTGTTGAATTGTTAGGTAATCTGTTAGACAATGCCATTGAGGCAGCTGAAGATAGTAGTGTTGAAAGAGCTAAAATATTTTTAACCCTTGGAAAAGAAGAAAATTATAGCATGATAGAAGTAAAAAATACAGGAGGATCAATTCAACAAAAGCATATGGACCGTATGTTTGAAAGGGGTTTTTCTACCAAAAAAGGAAAGCATCAAGGCTATGGTTTATATAATGTAAAGCAAATCGTTGATTATTATCAGGGAACCATAGAGCTTTCCTTTGATGGGGGATGTACAGTTTTTAAGATATTATTTTAGCAGATTTTTAGGACATTTTGGCTCTCCCCAGAAGACGATTGAACCGGAACAAGCAATTAGATCTGAAGCAAGTACAAACATAGATGCAATAGAAAATAAAACTACTTTAAATATTGAACCATTGTTTTTCATTGGACTACCTCCTTTACTGGTAATAATTGGAATGATTGCAAACAAATTGTCCATATGCCGCATTCAAAAAAAGTTTGATTATGTATAAAAATAAATTTGAACAAAACAATAATCCATAATAGTGTAGAGAAAAGGGATAGATATTTCAGTATCCTTTTTCTTTTTTTATTTAAAATAGGTCGAAAGATAGAGGGCTTAGGGGAATGATAATAAATGATTATTGTGCTAATCAGCATCAGTATAAGGGCCCTATGGAAGGACAACGTAAATAAATACGGCAAAATTAAAACAGCTAAGGAGAAAAAATTAAAGCTTATCACAAAGCATAACAACCCACCTTCAAAGTGCAGCCCTCCAGAAAATAAACGAATCGACAGCAATAGACCCAGAGAAAACAAGAAGAAAGATACCTTATTTAACCTGGCGAAAAATAACAGAAGTATAATGAATTTTATTCCTTCATTCCAGATAACCCTCATGGCATACTTCATTTTACGAAGATCACTATGAGATAAAAGTTTTTCTTTATAGATTTTATAGACAAAAAGATCAATAGGGCTATGCATTTCAACTCATCTCTAACCTTTTCAACTAAATTGAATCATAACATAATTGGAAATAATATACAACCCAGATGTAATGAAACGGGAGTTTAATGTAACGAAAAAGTTTTTTCACCCATTTCATTACATTAAACTCCCGTTTTGTTACAATTATATTGAAAAAAAGGAATTTTTTTGATACATTGAGGATGTACTTAGGTATAAACTAGGTTATCTAATCGAAAAAGACAGAAATAAAAAAATAAGATGTGAAGGAGGGAAGATATTATGGACAAGATTTCCCGAGATTCTCCAAAAAACAGTGACAAACCTATTATCTTTTTTATGTTTCTGTGATAAAATCATGAGAGGATTTTTCTTTCTGAGTGTTTTGTGGACAAAAACATTTTATCAGAAATACAGGGATATCCTATTTATTTTTCAAAAAAAGATTCAAAAATTTTTGAGTGAATTTTTATGGATTAAGCAAGTAATTATCTGATTTTTTATTTTTACTTGCCGAATCCAAGTTTAAAATATTTTTTAAAGGTAGTATAAAGTAGTTTTTAAATAGGAGGAATAAAAAATGAAAAAAGTAGTTGCATTAATTTGTATCATAAGTTGTGTATTTACGATGTCTGTAGGTGTTTTTGCAACAGAGCAAGAAGAGGTTACTCTGAATGTTTTGGAAGAAATGTATGAATTAAAAACAATAGATGAAGTTCCAGAAGGTATTGAGCCAATTGAATTAGAATTAGAAGAAGTGGAAGATTTTATAAAATCTATAGAAAAATACAATACAGAAACTGAGCCTGATGGTGAAATAGAAGTATCAGATGATTACAATTCTAATGAGATGCGAATACTATCAAGTAGTTGTAAAAGTCAAAAGATTAGCAAGAAGGAATTAATAGGAATTTTATTATGGAAAAAGCTGTACGGTACAATCAAAATATGCGATAATAAAATTACAGAAGCAAACTCATTAGGAATGAGTTTTGAAGGTTATTCTCCAGGAATAACTTTAAGAGATTCTTCCGTTAAAACTAGATATGATATTAGTGATAATGGTAAAACAATAACTTTATACGGTGAGGGAGATGTAGACTATTATCTACTTATTGACGGGGCAATTAAACTATTCACACTTCACACAGAAATGGAATTTGATTATTCACTTTAAAGGTGGTTATGACTATGAGTATTTTAACTATTAGTATGCAGATTCTTAATACAATTTTAGGAGTATTAGGTATTTATTTACTGTTTATCGTTCTACCAGCAAAAATCAAAAAAAAATCATTACAGCTAGATCGCATCGAAAATATACTATCGAAAAAAAAATAAAAAAGTACAGTAAAAGCACAGCCTTTTTATGGACTGTGCTTTTTCAGTGCGACAGGCAGTCGCACATTCATGAACTAAAGTTTATGGGCAAAAAGTCAATGGGGGATAGTGAAATATCTCTCTTTATATTTCAATTCTAAAGGAGGCTAAAATTTGAAACATATCTATGCTATCCTGTTAGGGATTTTATGTGGATTTATATCTTTTTTATTTGCTATCTATCTTCCTATATATATTAATTTAGGAAATGGATACTATGCAAGTATAATAATTTTAATCTCTATTCTGATTGGAACAATTATAGCTTGCACATTGACGGTTGTAAATTTACTAAAAGAAATAAAAAAGCTAAAAACATGACTATATTTATACGTCAGTAGCGTCAATGGGGACGGTTATGGCGCTGGCAATCGGAAGTTTTGTTCTAGTAGGAACACTGCGAGGTGGAAAAGACAAATTTCCTAAATTTCTTGTTTTCTAAAAATGACAAAATAAAAACTATACAAGCGATTATTTTATTAATAATTCTTATGTTGATTCCAGTCTTTGTAAGGATATTAGATATAAAAGTCAGTAAAGAAGTACAATGGCTTATCTTTTTTCCTTTTACTATGTTCACCCTTATGGCCATTTGTCAGCATAATAATGAGCATTGATTCCACTGTTATATAAAGAGAAAAAGCCTCCTTTGTTAAAAAGGAGATAGGTCTGCCGACCGATACCAAGCAAAGGAGGCTATCCTAAATGGAAGAGCACTATGTTTTGTCTATTTATAATAAGGTTATAATACTAGGCGATATTATGATGTAAGTACAGTTAAAAATTATAAAATGCATCTAACTCTTCTTCACCGATATCGAAATGAATATCGTGGGGAGCTAATTTTTCCTTCATCAAAAACTCTGGCAACCGGTCATGTTCTTTTGTAAATCCAGCTTGCACATTAAAATCTCTTTCTACTTTTAACGTTCTTTTACCTAATGCAAGTGCATCCTCTACACTTAAACTCCAGCCGAAGCGAGTGTTTAACATCTCAACAATCGTTGGCATAGCATCTTCATTATCTAAAATAGCAAAGGCTACAAACAAGCAAAATCCTGTTGAATCTATGAGGGTACTGGCTATCTGTAGGTTTCTAGAAAGGTCTAGCTGGCCTTCACGTTTTAAAGGATCTACGATTCCTCCTACTTTTAATATATTTGCTGTAATACAGTAACCGGCAGTATGGTCAGCTCCCATGGGTGTTGTGGCATAAGTAACACCTATTCCCTTAATACCTCTTGGATCGTATGCTGGCATATGTTGCCCTTTAACTGCTGCTATTCTAGTGATGCCAAAAGCCTGTCCAGCAAAAACGGAGCCTTGACCAATAATTCTACCCAGTGGACTACCTTTGCCTACTTCTTCCAATGCTTCCAAGGCTTTTTTACCGTCACCCCAAGGAATAATGCCCGCTTCCATGAGTACCCCTAAAGTACCCCCTGTTTCTATTGTATCCAAGCCTAAGTCATTAGATAACCAGTTCAATTCTCCAATATCATCTAAGCTAGAAACTTCACAGTGAGCTCCAAAGGCCCAAGCAGTTTCATATTCTATTGGAGAAATTGTTTTTCCTGAAGGTAGTGGATACTCATTAGAGCAGCCTATAACACATCCTGGCATACATCTATGGGTAGCGGAGCCTCCACGCTCTTCTGCTATTTTAGCTAATGTTTCTCCACCAATGGGGTCGGCATGTTCAAATCTTCCCGTAGCAAAATTTTTGGTGGGTAGACCCCCTGCTTCATTGATAATGTTCATAAGTATATTGGTTCCGTATTTAGTTAAACCTTCTCCTGTTACGGGGTGATTCTGTAACATTGCTGTAAACTTCTTAGCTGCTTTCTTAAAACTTTCTTCATCATGAATTTTAGCAGAACGTTTCTTACTTGTTTCTATCACAATAGCTTTTAATCCTTTTGAACCCATAACTGCACCTAATCCACCACGGGCTGCAAAACGACTGGCATTTCCTTCGGTATCAGAAGTAGCAATGCCAGCACTAGTCATTAACATTTCTCCCGCGGGCCCAATACAACAAACAGCTGCCTTATCACCATACTGTTGCCGTAAAATATCAGTGGTCTCATAACAACCTTTTCCCTTCAGTTCAGGACTATGTTGTAATTTTACACCTTCATCATTTACGATCAAAACTTGTAAGTCTACCTCCATAGGCAGTCCCTCCACAACAATTGCTCGGATACCTAAATTGGCCATTTTTTGACCGGCTATTCCTCCAGCATTAGACTCTTTTATACCTTTCGTTAAAGGACTTTTACCGCCAATAGAAAGTCTGCCAGAGGAGGGTGCCATGGTTCCTGTTAATAAGCCTGGAGAAAATATCAACTTATTTTCTTCACCTAAGGGATTACAAGTAGGCCTCACTTCTTCGTATACAATTTGAGAGGTAAGGCCTCTTCCACCTAAATGTGTAAACCTTTCTTCAAGGTCTTTGACGGATATCTCCTTTGTGCTCATATTTACTCGAATTATTTTATCTGCCATGATTTCACCACCTATTTTTACTTTAATCTTTTTTATTTTTTGTAAAGATTAGTAAATATATGTATTTTACCGCCATATAATAATATTGGACAAATTTACAAAAAAAGGGAATGAGTTGAGTATGAAAATTAACAATTATTTCAAAGATATTAACAAAAGAGAGAATAAAATTACCAAACAGGTTTTTTCAAAACAAAGGGTGAAGCTAAATCCACACATGTCGAGGGAACGGGTTTCAACTGCTAACATGCTCATGAATAATATGGCTGTTATCCAGTGAAAAATTATTGATATACTGTACCGACCTACAAAAATGTATACAGTATATTTTATATAATATAATTTACAAAATATTTAAATATATTATAATTAGAGTATGATGAAAACTAATGGATTTATAGATAAGAAAATATCAAGACACAAAACATTACCTGAGGTTATTGCAGAGAGGTTAAAGCAAGCTATTATAAATGGAGAACTAAAGGGAGGGCAGCAGCTAAAGCAGGATGAAATTGCTAAAAGATTTAATGCAAGTATGATTCCAGTTAGGGAGGCTTTAAGAATATTAGAGGTGCAGGGACTTGTAAAGCTATATCCAAATAAGGGAGCAATAGTGAGGGAACTTTCCGTAGAGGAAGTAGAAGAGATATTCGATATTAGAATAATGCTTGAAAAAGGAGCATTGAAATTTGCCATTGATAATTTAGATCATAAGGAGATGGAGTATGGAGAATATATTTTAAAGAAAATGGATGTCTTAGTAGAGGAAGAACATTTAAGTCAGCTGAACTTCCAATTTCATAATATTTTATACGGTGCTAGTCAAAAAAACATATTATTAGAGCTTATTAGTGATATGCATATTAAGCTTGAAAGATATATGAGGATTTATCTACTCAATATGGGCTACCATCAAACTTCTCAAGAGGAACATTACAAAATGCTAGAAGCGTGTAAAAATAAGAATAAAAGTTTAGCAATAGAGATTTTAGTACAACATATGGAAAACGCTAAACAATCCTTAGTTATTTTTTTAAAGAGTAGGGAAAATTAAATTAATGTATTAAAGGGGGCAATATTATGAGTACTGAGCGTATAGCTAAATTAAAGAAAAATTATATTGATATAAAGCCGTCAATCTGTGTTGAAAGGGCCATTGCTTTTACTAAGTCACATAAATCTACTGAGGGAGAGGCAATGATACTTCGAAGGGCAAAGGCTTTTAAAGAGGTGTGCAAGCAAATCCCAGTAACGATCTTTGAAGATGAGCTAATTGTTGGTACACCGGGTATATATAAAAGATCTGGTTTTGTCTGTCCTGAGTTTTCATGGCAATGGGTAGAAAAAGAAATGGATGATTTCGGAAAAAGAAGCCAAGATCCATATTTAATAGGTAAAGAGCAAAAAGAAATACTTACAAAGGATATATTTCCATATTGGAGGGGCAAATCCTTAGAAGAAGCCTTTCTTTCTAGAATACCAGAGAAAACGAAAAAGATAGCCGTAGATACTGGCATAGTAGATAATGATTCAAAATGGAGAAGTGCTGTGGGAGAGATAACTCCAGATTATCAAGATATTATTTTTAAAAAGGGTTTTGGGGGAGTTAGAAAAGAGGCTGAAGAAAAACTAGCAAACCTTGAACCTATAACCGGTGAAAATATAGATAAAATAAACTTTTATAAATCTATGGTAGAAAGCTGCGAGGGAATAATTATCCTTTCTAAAAGATATTCTGAAGAGGCAAGGAAAATGGCAGATAGAGAAAAAGATAACAAGAGAAAGGAAGAATTACTAAAAATAGCAGAGGTTTGCAACAATATACCTGAAAACCCACCGCTCACTTTCTATGAGGCAATCCAAACTGTTTGGTTTGTTCAATTAGGTTCGGTTTTGTCTGAAAATTCTCTAGCCTTAAACCTAGGCAGGTTTGATCAATATATGTATCCTTTTTACGAAAAGGATTTAATAAATAACTGTATAACAGAGGAAGTTGCTCAGGAACTAATTGAAGCTCTTTGGCTAAAGTTATCTGAGTGGGTATGGGCAATATCAAAGAATACAGCCCAATACTTTGCAGGGTATAACTCCTTCCAAAACTTAACTGTGGGGGGGAGGAAAAGAGATGGCGGCGACGGAACCAATCCTATTTCCTATATGGCCCTAAAGGCTACTCAAAATATAAAAACCCATCAACCAGGGCTAAGTGTTAGAATACATTCAGACTGTCCACAGGAGTTTTTACTTGCAGTATGTGATCTAATAAGGGAAGGAACAGGATTCCCGGCTGTGCATAACGATAGGATAGGTTCTCAAATGCTACTTGCAGTAGGGCTTTCTCCGGAGGATGCGAGGGATTGGAGTAACTGTGGCTGTGTCGTACCCCATTTTAGAAAGATTGGAGAATGGACATCAGCTGTTAATATTAATCTAGCTGCTGCACTGGAGTATGCACTTAACAACGGTAAAAGTCGCATAACAGGAGAACAGATGGGACTTTTACAAGCAGAAGGGCAAAATTTTGATAGCATTGAGGATGTAAAGGGTGCGGTTTATAAACAATTAGCTAACTTAATAAAACACGCAGTGGTATCAACAGTTGTAGCACAACAAATTCATACAGAAATGGTTCCAAGACCATTTTTATCTACCCTTGTAGGCGGTTGTATGGAAAAAGGTGTGGATTTAAGTAGGGGTGGAGCTCTATATAATGTGGGCCCAGTTTTAACCGGAATTGGAGTTGCAGACGTGGCCAACTCCTTGATTGCAATAAAAACTTTAGTATTTGATGAGAAGAAGGTAACAATAGATGAACTAAATAAAGCTCTAGATAGAAACTGGGAGGGCTATGGAGATTTAAGAAAAGCGGCCTTAGAATCTCCTAAATACGGAAATGACATTGATGAGGTGGATTACTTAGCTGTAGAAATTTCCGATTTCTATAATAGAGAAATTAAAAAATATAAGGATTACTTTGGTTCATTCTTTAACTCTGCTTTTATGGGAATTTCGAACTATATCCCAACAGGAAGCGTGATAGGAGCCACACCAGATGGAAGATATGCTAAATCTCCACTTACAGAGGGAGTATCTCCCCATGCTGGTACGGACTTAACAAGTCCTACAGCTGTAATGAGGTCTGCTGCGAAAATCAATCACGATATCCATACGGGAGGAACTCTTTTAAATATAAAGCTTTCTCCAGAATTATTACAAACTGATAAGAGCTTAGTTAATCTAGCTTCACTTATTAGGGCATATTTTGAGCTTGGTGCATTCCACGTTCAGTTTAACGTTATATCTACAGAAACCTTAAGAGAGGCTCAATTAAACCCAGAGGAATATAAAGATCTGCTTGTAAGAGTAGCGGGCTATAGCACCCAGTTTGTTAACCTATCAAGAGAGGTGCAGGATGCGATTATCGAGAGGACCACATATGAAAGCATCTAAACAAAATCCAAATAAAAATATTAAAGGTTATGTATTTCAAACACAGCGTTGGAGCTTACATGATGGAGATGGCATAAGGACAAGCATATTTTTAGGTGGTTGTCCCTTAAGATGTAGCTGGTGTCATAACCCAGAATCTTGGAGTAGAAATTCTACAGAAACTGTTTCAGTTGAAGAGGTTATCAAAACGATTAAAAGAGATGAAGTTTTCTATAGAGCATCTGGAGGAGGGGTTACCTTTTCTGGAGGAGAACCAACCTATCAAACCGAGTTTTTAAGAGGGTTAGTTAAAAGTTGTATGCTACTTGGTATAAATACAGCCATAGAGACCAGTGGTTTTTTTAATTGGAAAAGTAATAAAGATATTTTTCAGATGCTAGATTTTGTATTTGTGGATATTAAACATATGGATAGCAAAATCCATAAAAAATACACGGGAGTAGGTAACAAGCTTATATTAGAGAATATAACTAAAATAAGTGATTTAGGCAAAACGATTATAATAAGGATACCATTAATATTAGGTGTAAACGATGATGATGAGAACATCGATAAAACAAGTCGATTTATTCTAGAAAATCTAGATATAGAAGGTGTAGAAATACTTCCTTATCACAATTTAGGTGAATATAAGTATAAGGAATTAGGCTTAGATACTCAATATCAGTTTGCAGAACCTGCAAAAGAGAGAATAGAAGAGATAAAGGATAGAATTAAAAGTCATAGTATAAATATAATTGATTATTAGAACCAAGGGGATTGTCCCTGTGGTTCTAATATTATTATTGAAACCGAAAGCCAAGAAGATACTTAAACAATGGTTAAATTTCTAATGAAAGGTAGACATTTAAAGGATTAATGAAAAAACGGCATTCACCATGAAAAAGAAAGAGATGGAAAATCTCCATCTCTCTTACTAATTATTAATATCTAAACTTAGTAATGCTATTTTGCATTTCTTCTGCTAGCTTTGATAAAGCTTCACTAGCATTAGAGATTTCCTCCATTGAAGCAGTTTGTTCCTCTACTGAAGCTGAGGCTTCTTCAGTACCAGCAGCATTTTCTTCTGATATGCCTGATAGATTTTGAATAATATCTATAATTTCATTCTTTTTAGCTTCCATCCCTTTTCCTGATCGATTGATATCAGCTATTACTTGTTGCATCCTTTCTATGGCATCAGAAATCCCTTCAAATTTTGTATTGGTTGCTTCTACGCTTTCGGTCTGATATGTAACAATTTTACCTACCTCATTCATCGTATTGACAGCATCTCCTGTTTTGCTGGTTAATTCTTGAATTACAGTAGCGATTTCTTCAGTAAATCCGTTTGACTGCTCTGCTAGCTTTCTTATTTCATCAGCTACAACAGCAAAACCTCTCCCTGCTTCGCCTGCTCTAGCAGCTTCTATTGCAGCGTTTAGTGCTAATAAATTTGTTTGCTCTGAGATATTTCTAATCATTTGACTGGCACTTTCTATTTTTTCTGAACTTTCATTGATATTTATAATGATTTCATGTACTTCGTTTGCTGCTTTATTGCTTAGTTTGTTTTTCTCAACAAGATCCTTTAGTATCTGAAATCCTTCATCTTTCAATTTATTTACTTCGTCGGTAGAATTGTTTAGATTCTTAACATATTGCTGGTCTTTCTCTATCAATCCACCTAGCTCATTTATATGGGTTGCTCCCTTTTCTGTGTCCTTTGCCTGTTCGCTTGCTCCCTTAGCTATTTCTTCTATGGTTCTAGCTACTTCCTCAGCTGCAATAGCTGATTGTTGACTAATGGCAGTTAATTCTTCAGAGGAGGAAGCCACCTGATGAGAGGTATCGGATATGTTTTTTAACATTTCTTCTAAAGAAGTTTGCATATCCTGCAAAGCATTATTTATTTCTCCAAACTCATCCTTTTTATTCAAATCTTCTAAAGAAATTTTTCCTGTTAAATCTCCTGAGGCAATTAAATTCAATTGAGCCTTTGCTTTGTTTAGTGTCCTTACCACATAATTAGACAAATTGAACATGATTGTACCTAGTATAACAAAGAATAAGGCGCCAAAAGCGATAATCATCATAAGATTTCTATTCACGATAGAGTTTACTTTTTCCATTGAAAAACCCATAGATACAGCGCCAATTAGCTCTCCTTTAACAAAGGCAGGCATGATTACATCATACACAGAAATACCCTCTTCCTCATAATACCATTCCTGAGAATATGGGGTACCTTCCTCAACCACAGTTTTGCTCCCTATATCATCGAATACAATTCCTATTTCATCCTTGTTGTTATGGGCAATGGTCTTTAAGCTTTTATCCATAAAAAGAGCATAGACTATATCTTCATTCTCAGCTAAATCTTCAACAAACCTTTGAATACTGAATCTTTGGGACATATTTTCAACTGTATTAGCAAGGATGCCTACCTGTACAAAAGTGCCATCAGTATGTCTTATATACCCATATTTTAGAAAATTGTCTGACTCCGAATCCTTTCTAATATCTTCTATTAAGATATCTTTATTACCTAACATAAATTGTTCTACAGGGTGCCCTGCAGATGGTGTCCATCCTACATACTCTTCAATAGTTGAATAGAGAATTTCTCCTTGATTGTTATACCAATGTATTTCATCAACACCTAAGTCTACTGCTGTCTGTTTCAATACTTGATTGTTTACATTAGCTTGGTTTGTTATTATAGATCTTCCAGCGGCACTTATTTTGTCGCCTAGCATTTCATTAATTGTTTCTAATGAAATAGAAGCTAGCTCCATTTGCTTTGCGATCTGATCACCAAGCATAAATCCATCTTCTCTCATTTGATTATATAAGCTATTTTTCATAAAGTTTGACGAAATACTGCCTATTCCTGCAATAGCAATAAATACAAGTATTAACGGTAGGATGAGCAGCTTGAATTTAATAGATTTCTTTCTTTTTCCTAAATTTGATTTGTCCATGTTTTTTATTTTTCCTCCTATCTTAAAACCTTCTTTAGAACCAATAACAGAGTTACTTTTTTCAAGATCAAAAAAGATGTTATACCTACTCTTTTCAATAAAAACATTTACATAGTCATGTGTATATTATAATCTTGATTATATATTTGCAATATATTTATAATACTATATTTTTACATTAAATGCTATATTCTGGACAAAATGTAATTTGTTATAATACCACCTAAGCGTTAGATAGCCTAAAGGATTATACAAAACAAGGCTCAATTGTACTAAATATTCAAAGGGCTGTTAAGGTAATTATCGACATCGCAGCGCATTTGGCTTCTATAAAGAAACTAAGAATTTCGCAAATCAGTGGATTTATTTTTCTTGCTAGATTTTTTAAATTTAGCAGAAAATCTGCTTTAGTTTTGATCTCATTTATGACAATCTCCTGTTATTATTTGTGTGATTGTCTAAATGGTTAAGAGAGTTAAGAGATAGATAATTGTATAAATGCCTATGCAAAACATTGAAATTTGTAGAAAAATGTCGTATAATGTAAATAACTAATTAAATCCTTTACTGGGCAATATTAGTATTTATTTAAAAGAATGTCCCATGAGTTATATTCAGTAATTTCTAAGAGAGTTATTAAAAATCATAGAAGCAGTAGTCGAACTTAAGAGAAGAAATGAATGTCTAAGAAGAAAAATTAACAGAAAATTCGGACTGGAGCTTTGTTTCTTAAATATTTTTAATCGGCATGCTAATCCTAACAAAGATATTGATTAGATGTCTAGTATATCCCTCTTCATTAGACTATCCATGACTAAGCATATTAGCAGAAAAATAAGGGGAATTCTAGAAAATATAGTTAAAGCATTATATTTTAAAACAGTGTTTACAGCAATACATATGGAAGGGGGGGAAAGAAATGGGTTGTTAAGCATCAATTAAACCATTAGTATGTATTATTTAGAGGGGGGAGTATAAATGACTAAAAAGAGCTTTAAAGGGTTAACAGCTAAGTTGGCAGTTATAATCACCATAATACTCATTATATCCTTCACAGTGACTTCTTACATAGTTAGAGACACCATCAGGAACGAAGTATTGACACAATGGAAGGTCTATAATCTGAAGTTAATTAATGTATATGCACAGATGTTTGATGAAAATAATATACAAAGCTTCATTAACAAGATCGATAGTGAAAATAATTTAGCGTATGCGCTGTTTATTGATACTAATTTGACAGCTGTTGCTCATAGTGACCCAGATAGAATAGGTATTCAACTAGATGATGAGGGGAGTATTGCAGCAGCGCAAAATGGCATAGAATATGCAGATTTTTTCCACTATTCTGTCACGGATTCTCTTGTTTTAGATATATTAACTCCAATATATACAAACAACCAGCTAATAGGAGCCGTTAATATTGGCGTGGCTGTAGATGTTAATACTTTAAATAATATTTTAAAAAGCAGCCTAGTGAAAATACTCATTGTCTTTGCTTTAATGGGTACTATTTCTATATTTGCATTAATCGTTGCTACTAGATATTTACTAACAAAGCCTATTAATAATCTAGTCGATGTTATATTGAGATTGTCTAATTATGACCTCACATTTGACAAAAGTAGTGGTGCTATTCAATACATAAACAGAGACGATGAAATAGGAGTGATTACAAAAGCGTTGGTCGCAATGCAAAGAAACATGATATCATTAATAAAACATATTGCAGATACATCACAACAGGTAGCGGCTTCATCTGAGGAGCTAACTGCAATTAGTCTGGAGTCGTCAAGAGCCTCTGAAGAGGTTGCAAGAGCAATTGAAGAAATAGCTAAAGGGGCAACAGATCAAGCTAATGATACAGAACAAGGAGCAGAACATGTTATTAGACTAGGAGATATAATAGGTAAAGAGCAAAAGCTCATTAATGAATTAAATACTTCAGCCAATGATGTAGATAGATTAAAGGAGGAAGGTTTCCAAATACTAGAAGATCTCATTGAAAAAAATCATGTAAGTAATAGGGCTTCTAATGAAATCAGTAAAATTATTATTGAGACCAATGAAAGTGCTAGGGAAATATCAAATGCCAGTCAAATGATCAAAAGTATTGCAGAACAAACGAACTTATTAGCTTTAAATGCTGCCATAGAAGCCGCTAGAGCTGGTGAAGCAGGAAAAGGCTTTGCAGTAGTAGCTGAAGAAATAAGAAAACTGGCAGAACAATCAAATGGTTTTACGGGGGAAATAGAAAAAATTATTAACGAATTAACACAAAAAACAGGCTATGCTGTAAATACTATGGGCGAAATGGAAAAAATAGTAGCATCTCAAACGGAAAGTGTGGAAAATACAAATAGTAAGTTTAAGGGCATTTCTCAAGCAATAGAAAATATGAAGAGCATTTTAGCAGCCTTAAATGTATCAGGTCAAGAGATGGAGGAAAAAAAGGAAGAAATTATACGAATCATAGAAAATTTATCAGCTATATCTGAAGAAAATGCTGCTGGAACAGAAGAGGTTTCTGCATCTGTTGAAGAACAAGCTGCGTCCATGGTTGAGATTGCTAAGGCGTGTGAAGATTTAGCAAAGCTAGCTGAGGGTATGAGAGAAAATATAGAGAAGTTTCAGCATTAAGATTGAAGTACATGAATTGAAAGAAAACAACAGAATTAGTTTTAATTACTAAAATACAACAAAATTTTAGAATATATAAAAGTAGAGTTGCTAAAAGAGTTACCAGTAGCTTATAATAGCATGATAGGTTGGTATGATAACATTATACTGGAACAGGATTAAAAAGAGTAAAAAAACAAAAAAATTCAAAGAAAAAAGTGACTGGAAAGATATCTGCAACAGCCCTCGGAAAGCATAAACAGATAAACACTTTAACAGTCACTATGATATTACATTAGCACAAAAATCGTACAAAGTAAACTATGAAATGAATATTTTATAGAGTATATTAGCTACCCTAAAAGGCTGTCCTATTGAAGTATAATAAACTTTAATCATATTTTGAGGAAATTCACAGCATACTATATCAGTGAGAATAAAAAAAGACAAAATACACTATATTTTTTAAAAAAGTGTATGGACAAATAGAAATAATTTATATATAATATCCATAACACCATACATCCTACGTATAACGTAAGTGCATTAAATCAATTTATGCTCAAATATGTATGTAATTTGAAGGGGGAATGAAGAAAATGAAAGTAGGCTTAATCTATACAAGCACTACACCAGAACTTATAGAGCTTGTTGAAGAGGAAACAAGAAAAGTTTTGGGTAGCCAAGTGGAAATGGTTTCTTACCAAGATCCCAGCATTTTGGCAGAAGCAAGAGAGCGTGGGTATGTTACAAGTAAAGCAGCTGCAAGACTTATAGATATGTATATGGAAGCTGTTAATGCGGGAGTAGATGCAATAATCAATTTATGTTCTTCGGTTGGTGAGGTTGCAGATGCAGCACAGGATATTGCCAAATACATTGGCGTACCAATCGTACGTGTGGATGAGGAAATGTGCCGTGAAGCCGTAAGACAAGGGAAGAGAATTGCAGTAATGGCTACACTACCAACAACATTAGAACCTACTAAAAATACCATTAAACGTGTGGCTAGGGAAATGGGAAAGCAAGTTGAACTTGTTGATGCATTAATTGATGGAGCTTTTGGACTGAACCAAGATGAATTTACAGCTTGTATGCTTAATAAGGCAGCGAAGATTGAAAAGGAAGTAGATGTAATACTATTTGCACAGGGCTCTATGGCATATTGTGAAAACGTTATTTTCGAAGCTTATGGAAAACCTGTAGTATCTAGTCCGAGATTTGGTGCTGTTGCACTTAAGAATGCCTTAATTGCCAAAGGACTATTAAAGTAATATAGTGTACATAAGATTCGATCATAGAGATGAAATGAAAAATAATTTTGAAAATTTTAAGGGGGAAAAATAATGAGGAAGCATTATTTAAAGAAAATAGTGGTAGGTCTATTGACAATTGCAATGATGTTATCTTTAGTAGGGTGCGGTGGAAGTTCTGGTTCTGATGAGAAACCAATTACTATCAGAATGAGTCATACACAAGCACCAAATTCTGTAAGCGATTTATCTGCCAAGGAATTTGCTAGATTAGTTTCTGAAAAAAGTGAAGGAAAAATAAAGGTTGATGTTTACAGTAACTCAGGATTATCAGGCGGAGACTTAACAAAGGCAATTGAAATGGTACAGACAGGGGATATAGATATTCACTCAGCTGCTCCAGCAAACATTGCAAACTTTGATGCAAAGTTCTATGTATTTTGGTTGCCTTACTTATTTCCAACAATAGAGGATTTGGTAAATGCAACGAAAGATGAAGCGATAACCACAGAAGTAAATTCATGGCTTAGTGAGATGGATATGACGATGTTAGGATTAAATAATGCAGGTGCTCGTCAAATTACAAATAGTAAAAAAGAAATAAAATCTGTAGAAGATTTAAAGGGTATGAATATTCGTGTGCCTGGCGCAAACCTTTTCATTGACCTTTATAAAAATTATTTTGGCGCAAATCCAACAGCAATGGATTTCTCAGAAGTCTATACAGCGTTGCAACAAGGTATTATTGATGGTCAAGAAAACCCAATCAGTGTTTTTTCTTCTTCTAAATTAAATGAAGTTCAAAACTATGTAACACTTTGGGATGGTGTAAGAGATACGACAATCTGGGTTATGAACAACAAAAGATTAGAAGGATTTACTGCTGAAGAACAGGCTATTATTAAAGAATCAGCAGCAGAAGCTATGGAATGGGGTAATGCATATTTAGCTGAAAATGAAGAAAAGATCATTGAAGAATTAGAAGCAAGTGGTACAGTGTTTACTCGATTGACAGATACTGAGATACAAGAATTTAAGGATGCTTCAGCACCTATCTATGATCAATATGCTAGTCAAATAGGACAAGATGTAATTGATTTATTTAGGAATGTCTCTAAATAAATATATACTGTGATAATATAATAGGGAGTCGCAAGTTGGCTCCCGATTATTTTAAAGGGGTGACAAAATGGAAAAGGTACAAAGGAAATCAAGAGGCTTCTGGAGTAACTTTGAAGAGTATATGTGTGCAATAGCACTGGTAATAATGACTGTGGTTACTTTCATAAACGTTCTTTCTCGGAAAATACCAAGCTTGAATCTAGCCTTTACACAAGAAATTGTGACAACAATGTTTGTATGGGTTTGCTGTTTGGCAGCAGCCTCAGCATTTAAAACAGATTCGCATATGGGGTTTTCATACTTTACGGATAAATTAGAAGGCAAAGCAAAACTAATTCATAAGCTGGTTCGTATCACAATATGTTTCCTATGTTATGGCATATGGATCGTCTACGGTTCTAGAATGGTGATGGGCCAGTTTAGATCAAATTTAGTCACACCAGTTATGCAGATGCCTGGTTGGTTAATAGGTATAGCAGTTCCGGTTTCGGCAGTACTTTCAATAATCCGTATCTTTCAGCATGAATTTAAAAAGGGGGATGAATTAGCGTGATAGCAGCAGTACTATTTGTATCATTAGCAATACTAGTTTTTATTAATATACCTATATCAATATCCCTAGGATTATCAAGTGCAATAACATTGTTATATGCTGGATTCCCTCTCTCGTCTATTCCCTCAATACTTCAGGCAACTGTTCAGAAGTTCGCTCTGCTAACAATCCCATTATTTGTTTTAGCAGGTGTACTTATGGACAAGGGAGGAATTTCTAAAAGGCTTATTAAATTAGCTAATAGTATGATTGGCCCTATCCATGGAGGACTAGGCTATGTTGCTGTTATAGCTGCGATGTTTTTTGCTGCGATTTCAGGTTCTGGAACTGCAACTGTGGCAGCTATTGGTTCTATTCTAATTCCTGCGATGGTAAAACAAGGCTATGATGCTGGTTTCTCAAGTGCATTATCGGCAATATCTGGATCATTGGGTACAGTCATTCCGCCAAGTATTACTTTTATCATCTATGGTATGATTACAGGTGTATCTATAAGTAACTTATTTCTAGCAGGAATTATACCAGGGGTAGTGTTCGCAACAATTCTTTGTATTGCAGTATTTGTTAGCGCCAAGAAAAATGGCTGGAAAAGCGATGAAAACAAGTCAAGCTTTAAAGAAATAACTACTGCTTTTGGGGATGCTATTTGGGGCCTTTTAAGCCCTGTTATTGTTTTAGGAGGTATATACTCAGGTATATTTACTCCGACTGAAGCTGCTGCTGTTGCAGTTGTATATAGTTTCATTGTAAGTAAATTTATCTACAAAGAACTTACAAACGATAAGATTCTGGATACTTTATTTAGTACTGCTAAGACAACAGGTATTATATTGCTTATTATCATGAACGCAGGAGTATTCTCTTGGGTGCTTACGCAACAGGGCATAGCTGCACAGTTAACAGAATTAGCTTTAGGTTTAACTACCAATAAATATATCATGCTGATGGTCATTAATCTTATCTTCTTAGCGGCAGGATGTGTAATGGATAACACGAGTGCTATGTACATATTGGTACCAATTATTCTTCCTATTGCTCAAGCACTAGGTATAGATTTAACACATCTAGGAGTTGTTATCGTCCTAAATCTATCTATTGGCCAAGTTACGCCTCCCGTTGGACCTAATTTATATGTTGCTGCAGATATTGGAAAAGTTAAGTTTGAGGTCATATGTAGAAAAATAGTACCACTGTTAATCATGTCAGGAATTGCTTTATTGATCATCACCTATGTACCATGGTTTGCAACTGCGCTTCTACCTAAGTAGATAGAGATTAAGGCTTTCACAAAACCAGATTTGTTTTTATACATTGAAATCATATGTAGGATGTTGTATACTGAAAAAAATACAACTTTGAAAGGATATTAAGTTATGGCAGATAATAAAAGTTTACTTAATTCATCACTAGCAAATAAATCCGTGGTTGACCGAGTTGTGGAGCAAATTACTGGCGCCATTATTAATGGAGAATTAAAACCTGGAGATAAATTACCAACAGAGGTAGAACTTTGTGAATCATTTCAAATAGGAAGAAATTCTGTGCGAGAAGCAATCAAAGTGCTTGAATCTTTTGGAGTGGTTTATATTAAACGTTCAGAGGGCACTTATGTAAGCTCTAGCTTTAACCATCGTATGCTTGATCCTATGCTTTATGGACTGATTTTAGAAAAAGATTCAGCAGAATCTATTATTGAACTGAGAAAAGTCTTCGATACTGGGCTTATGTTTGTAGTTATAAAAAAAGCAAATGAAAAGGATATGCACTATCTTCATAAAGAATTAGAACAGTTGGAAATAGAAGTGATGTGTGAGAATGCATCAGCAAAGCGTGTATTAGATCAGGATATTCGTTTTCATACAGCAATCGTACTTTCTACTCATAACGAGCTAATTCAAAACATTGCAAAATATATAGATAGGTTAACCATACCCTCTCGTATACGGACAATGGAAAAAATATTGAAAAGCGATGAACGTATTCGTTTTATAGAGTTGCATAGGCAAATAGTAGATATGATCGAAAGAAAAGACATTTCTGCTATAAATGAAACTGTAGAAAGCCACTATATGTTCTGGAAACAAAATTAAGACTAATTTAGTTAAATGAAATAACAAAATAATAAACCGAGGGGGGATGATTCCTCATGTTATACAAAAGAGGTAAAGAGATAGAAGTGATGCCACTAGAAAATGTCATGGGTGGGAAAGGAATAGTCATGATGCAAAGGCTACTAGATGCCCCCAAAGAGATGTTAGGCAAAGGTAGGGCATATGTAAAACATACCCTTAATCCAGGGGTTTCCATTGGAATACATAAACATGAAAAGGAAATGGAATCTATGTTCATTGTTTCTGGAAAAGCAATTCACAGGATTAATGGGGAAACACAAAGTTTAGAAGCTGGTGATATGATTGCAGCAATGCCAGGAGATACCCATGGCATTGCATGTGAAGGTAATGAACCTTTAGTAATCATTGCACAAGTCCTATATGAATAAAATCTGTTATCATAATATGAAAACATTTTTTTGAGGTTCATACGTAGGATGTATTATGTATAATGAATAAAACCGACGGTAATTTGAAGGTGGAGGAGAGAAAATGAGAAAAGTATTAATTTCTGTAGCACCTGTTTCTGCATTAGATAAGGCGATAAATCCTAAAAAAATAGCAGAAGATGTAATTGAATGTGAAAAAGCTGGAGCTGGCATGGTTCATCTTCATGTTCGTGATGCTCAAGGGAATCTTACGCCAGATTTAACCATATTTAAGGAAACAGTAGAACGAATAAGAGAAAAATCCAATATTATCATACAGGCATCAACTGGAGGCATTTCAAAACTTACAATACAAGAAAGGTGCGCACCTTTATACTATGATAAAGTTGAAGCTACTTCCTTAAATGTAGGCTCCTGCAATCTTGGCAATGCTGTATATTGTAATCCAATAGATGAAGTAGAATATTGTGTTTCAGAGATAATAAAAATGAATAAGATTCCAGAGATAGAAGTTTTTGAGTTAGGTATGATTCATACGGTTACGGAACTGAGGAAGGAATTTATGTTTAAAGATCCTATATTATTTAGTATCGTTCTAGGACATATAGGTGCAGCACCAGCTACAATCGAAGCCCTTACAGCCATACGAAGCTTCATTCCGCAAGATGCATTATGGGGTATTACTCATGCCCATAGAAAGAACTATGAAGTATTTTCAGCGGCATTAGGCATGGGCGCTTCGACAGTAAGAGTAGGTTTTGAAGACAGCAATTATTTAGATGAAAATACGCAAGTAGATAAAAATGTATTCTTGGTCGAGAGGGTTGCTGAGTTAATTGATGTTATGGGTTTTGCGCCAGCTACACATGATGAGGCACGTAAAATGCTAAGTATTAAAAATAGTATTGGAGGCAAAAACTGTGTATATTGTGAATGAATTAGATGATAAGGTATTATCTTCCTTCAAAAGGGTTGATGAAGTTGAAGTTACAAAAAAGTTGGATGAGACATTAAGGAAATTTAACGGGAAAATTGTGGTGCTGGATGACGATCCAACTGGAGTGCAAACAGTACATGATGTTTCTGTATATACTGATTGGAGTAAAGAGAGTATAGCAGAGGGTTTCGCCGAAAATAACAGTATGTTTTTTCTATTAACAAATTCTAGAGGACTTACCAGTGAAGAATCTGAAGAACAACATATAGAAATTGCCGAAAATATTGAGAGGGTTGCAAAGGAAATGGGCAAGGATTATATTCTTATTAGCCGCAGTGACTCTATACTAAGAGGACATTACCCACTAGAAACAGCTACTCTGAAGGAAGTAATTGAAAGTAGATCAGATAAAAGGTTTGATGGAGAAATCATCTATCCATTTTTAAAAGAAGGTGGGAGGTTTACGATTGAGAATGTCCATTATGTACATTATGATCAACGACTGGTTCCTGCAGGAGAAACGGAATTTGCTAAAGATAAGACCTTCGGCTATAAATCCTCTCATTTAGGGGAGTGGGTGGAAGAAAAAACAAAGGGAGAATTTAGAAAAGAAAAAATAACCTATATTTCCTTGGAGGATTTAAGAAACTTAAAGATTGATAAAATACAAGAAGACTTAATGAAGGTTGAAGGTTTCAACAAGGTGGTTGTAAATGCTATTGATTATGTAGATGTTAAAATCTTTTCCCTGATACTAATGAATGCTATCTTAGCAGGAAAAAGATTCATGATAAGAAGTGCTGCTGCCTTAACAAAAGTTTTAGGGAATGTATCCGATAGAGAATTACTGACAAAAAATGAGCTTACAAAGGACAACAAGAATGGTGGTATGGTTGTTATTGGCTCTTATACTCAAAAAACAACAGAGCAATTCAAAGAACTCAGTAAGCTACAAAATATAGCATTCATCGAATTTAATTCTGATCTGGTTATGGATGATGTTGCGCTTCATAAGGAAATAGAAAGAGTTATTGAAGCCTGCGAAGAAAAAATCAAACATGGAATCACTGTAGCGGTATATACAAAAAGAAAGCCTTTAGAATTGAAAACCAATGACAAGGTAGAAGCACTAAAAGCATCCATTAAAATATCCGATGCCGTAACCGCTATTGTAACGGGAATAACAACAACACCTGCCTTTATTCTAGCAAAAGGCGGGATAACCTCTAGTGAAATAGGAACAAAAGCGCTTAAGGTAAAAAAGGCAAAAGTAATGGGACAGATTAAACCAGGAATACCTGTATGGCAAACCGATGAAGAAAGTAAGTTTTCTACAATGCCCTACATAATCTTTCCTGGGAATGTAGGTACCAACACAACATTAAGAGAAATTGTAGCCTTATTAATGGACTAAGAGGAGGAAGAAAATGCTAGTTAATCTTAAAGAAATATTAGAAGAGGCGAGACTAAAAAAATATGCAGTGGGTGCTTTTAGCTGTTATAATTATGAAACCATTAAGGGAGTAATGGAAGCCGCAGAGGAGCTTGGAAGACCGACTATTATTGCATTTGGTGAAAATTATTTTTCAAATATGGATTTAGAAGAAGTTGTTGCTCTTGTCACCCAAATGAATAAAAAAAGTAGTATAAAGGCAGCACTTCATTTAGATCATTGTAAGTCTATTCATCATATTCAAAAAGCCATTAAGGCGGGCTTTACCTCCGTTATGTACGATGGATCGGATCTTAGTTTTGAGGAAAATATTAATAATACAAAACAAATAGTAAAAGAAGCTCATGCCATGAATGTGTCGGTTGAGGCTGAGTTAGGAAGTCTTGCTCTTGGAGAGCATTCCAATGAAGAAGGAGCAAAGGAGATGTATACTAACCCAAAAGAAGCTAAGAAATTTGTGGAAGAAACTGGAGTGGATGCTTTGGCTGTTTCAATTGGAACGGTTCACGGTATGTATAAGGGTGAGGCTAATATAGATATAGATGTGCTTGAAAAAATAAATACACTGGTAAATATTCCATTGGTCCTCCACGGAGGATCTGGAACACCAGAAGAAATTATAAAAAAGTGCATCAACAGAGGGATATCCAAAATTAATGTGAACACAGAAATTTCTGTCCATGTAATGGAGAAAATAAAGTATGATTTAGCAAAAGAAAAGAACTTCCATTATTCCATATTGGCAATCCAAAATAAGAATGCTGTTAAAGAAGTCGTGAAAAAATATGTTCAGATATTTTCATAGAAGGAATAGGAAGATAAACCATTATCAGCTTGTTGAAAAACCATCCAATTTAATAAGATGGTTTCTATTTTGGTGTTAACGGGGCTATTGACACTTAAACCCCACTTTCCTTTTTAAAACTATAAATAACCAACTACAGAACTTAAGCAGATGACTGAAATCTATGATTTCATGTCAGTCGCTTATACAAGGTGAAATTTTGATATACTAAGGGCTACATTTGCAGCCCATGGTTTTGGGCGAAACCGTAGAACGTGTATATCAAAAGTAGATGACCCAAATCTTTGATTTGCTGTCAGTCACTTTCACAGAGTGCAATTAAAGTTTTAAATTGGTTATCTATAGTAAAACTTAAAACTAAGGATGGTTCTTAAATTAAACTGCTTTCAGCAATCAGTGGACTGCCTCCCTTTTAAGTCTCCAAAGTGCCAATGAAAAACTGCCACAACAAAGACATATAAATACGCCTGCCATAAGCAATAAATTTTGCCAATCAATAGAAGTTTCTAAAATCAAACTCCGCAGGCAGTTTATAACATGAGCGAAAGGGTTTATCATTACTGCAATTTTCAAGCCGCCCGATATACTGTCCATCGGAAATAAAGCTGTGCTGGTAAAGAAGATGGAAAGTACAATCAGATTCATGATGGTTTCATAAATCACTTCATTGGGCAGATACAGGCTGATAGCATAGGATAGTCCCGACATGAAAAATGCTGTAAGGAAAATAAGAGGCAACATTAGAAGCAATCCGGTAAATCCCGATGCAATGCGTACTGACAAAAATATGGACAATACAAACAGGATGACTATCTCAATGAATGATAGCAAAACCGCTTCTAGCATTTGCCCTAGAACAATGGAGCTTCGTTTTACAGGTGCTATTAATATCCTGTAGAAACTGCCTTTGGATTTCATAATGAAATTGAGATAACCGCCACTGCTACAACAGGAAAGTGTAACGAGCACCATGATGCCGGGAAGAATAAAAGCGGTATAGTTGCCACCAGACATATCCCGCATGGACTGACCTGCGATTGCGCTATACAAAACCAGCCAAATGAGGGGTTGTATAATGGTAAGCAAGATTGAAACAGGGTTTTGAAAGCGCCACTTCATATTGCGCCATAAAATATTCATTGTATCCATTTGGTTATCTCCTTTCCGTTCCGGTTACCTTCAAAAACACATCTTCAAGACTAGGTTGCACGATTTCGATAGCCTCAAAAGGAACATTCTTTTCCAGAAGCCACTTGTTAACATCTTCAAAAGTCTTTCTACCGTCCACAGCATCGGCGAAAATTGAATTTTCGCGGATGCTCATGGATGGAAGCATGTGTATTTTAGCAAGTGCCTCCGCACAATCTTTGGCCTTTTCTGTATCAGAAAAACCAATATGGAGTATGTTTTGTCGAGTATATTGTCGCAAGCTTCCTGGCATTCCCTGTGCTAATTCGTGACCTTCTTTCATAATACAAATGGTATCGCTAAGTTGGTCAGCTTCCTCAAGATAATGGGTGGTCAGAAAAATCGTTGTTTTAAAATCATCCCGAACTTTCCGCATGATTTCCCACATGGCCTTTCGGGAACTAATATCCATGCCAACCGTTGGTTCGTCTAAAAATAATATTTGAGGATAAGAAACCATATTCATTGCGATATCCAATCGGCGTTTTATACCACCAGAATAGGAGGCAACTGGGTGCCTCAAATACTGTGATAGCTCAAAACTGTCAATCAAGGTGTTAATCCTCTTTTTTGCCGTAGTGTTGTCCACCTTGTAGAGCCTGCTTTGGAATATCATATTTTCCATAAGTGACAGGTGTTCATCAATAGAAACACGCTGCGCAACACAAGCGATCTGTGTGCGAATCCATTCAGGATTTTTACATAAATCTTTACCCAGCATGGTTATATTCCCGGATGTAGGATTGTAAAATGTTGTAAGAATGTTGATAAGAGAAGATTTACCCGCACCATTCGGACCGAGCAGAGAGAATATCTCGCCGCAGCTTACTTTCAAACTTAACTCGTCCAAGGCTCTGACGCCATTCTTGTACTGTTTAACCAATTTATCAATTTCAATTGCCAGCATTCTATTCCCCCTCTTTCACCGGGAACAGGATTTCTGTAATGTACTTATCGGGATTGCCTTTCAGAAACATTCCCGGTCCTTTGATATAGACTTCCCGAAACGGAGGTTGTAAGGTCAGGTTATTTTCTCGTGCGTAGCGGTCAATTGCTTCATATGCGTACTGCATAGTTTCATAAGAACCGACATGAGTAACGCAGACAGCCTTTATTCGTGGCATGTCTTTTACTGTAACACCATTTCTGTTTGGCATTTCGGCGGTAGGAACACATAACTCCATTTCACCTATTTTAGTTTCCTGGTCCATAACATAATAACAGAAAAAAGGTGCACCGTTTGCTTTGCCTTGAATGGACTTAAACACATTGGGAAATACTTTATTTGCTTCGGTGGCAACACCTTTGTATCGCATAAATGCCACCCTGATAGGCTCAATATCTCTAATTTCAATTTGATGATTCACTTGCCTTTCACCTCTTTCTTAATTGCAATCCAAACTTCTGCATGACCGCCTTTTGATTTCTGGCCGCTGACAGGATAAATCTCTATATCTGGTAGTTCAGCATATTCATAGCCTGAAAAAGGAAGCCATTCTGTAAGAAACCGCTTGAATATGGTTTGAACGGACTCCTGAAAGTGTCCGTTACATTCAAAGATTACCCATGTTGCAGCAGGGATCTCAAACTCAACCATGCCATTAGGCACGGGATTATCCGTTGCAACAGCAACATAGTAATAAATGTCCTGCGGATTTGTATAGGCGGTGACACCCAAAATGCCGAATGAAGCTTGGTTTGCCAGTTTGCAAATTTCAGAAAATGACGTACTTTCCAAGATATTATCCCAAAACACGGGAACAATTTTCTGGTTTTGTTCCATATCTTCTTGTAATGCAGTCCTAACCCCAACAATTCTTATTGCTTTTTTTGTTTCAATTCTATACTTCATATTTTCGCCTCCTGTAACTACAATTGAAAAACTGATGGGTGGATAAGCGTTCAATAAGGTTCCCTGTGCGCGTGCGACAGTTGGAGAGACACCATGAACACTTTGAAATGCCCGGTTAAATGATGTAGGCGAAACATAACCGTACTTCATACCAATATCCATAACCTTTGCTTCACTTGACTGTAACTCAAATGCCGCCTGTGTCATCTTCCTGCGACGGATATAATCAGACAGCGGAATGCCTGCTACATACGAAAACATCCGCTGGAAATAATAGGTCGAGCAGCAAGCAATTTTAGCAGCTTCATCGTAGGAAATATCACCTGTCAAATTACTTTCTATATAGTCAATAGCATTGCTTAGTTGCTTCAACCACTCCATATTTATCACCTCCTGATTAAAGGTTATCACATTAAAAATTTTATGTCTTCTCTTTTGGTGTCCAGTTTTGTAAAGAAGGTTACAGCCCACAATTTAGCCATACTAAGTGTCTATTAAACTAGGACAAGTCCAAATTTTTGTTTTTTTATCTGCCTACTTGACAGGGGGCAGTATAGTTTTTTAATTATTTACCTTATTAATAAAGAAGGTAAATGTACACCTAAAGTTGTATATATATACATGATTATTTTTCAGGAAGGGGAGAACAGAGAATGACTTTAAAAAAGATATGTTTAACTATTATGATGATAGGCTCCCTGATATATTCAATTGGCTTTACTATGGTCTACGGAGATGATGATACCATACCACTGAACAATATTCCTAAAATGATTAAGGTTGCTGTGGACATGAATATGCCGCCTTTACAGTATAAGGAATATAATCAATATAAGGGGTTCAACATTGACATCTTAGAAGGTATTGCAGAATTTCAAGGTTTTGATATTAAGTATGTGCCTATGACCTTGGAAAAAAGCATAGTAGCTTTAGAAAAAGGAGAAGTAGATGCTATTTTAGGAGTAAGTTACTTAGCAAATCTATCAGAAAGTTTGATATTTACAGAGAATATTCTAACCTCCTCTGTAGGACTAATCACCAATAATGAGGAAATGTTAGAAAGGGAAGACTCATTAGAATTGACGGATAGACTTATTGCTTTAAAAAGAAAAACAGTAGAGTATCAGTACCTACAAAATGTAAGGAGGGTACAATACAATACCACTAGTAATCAAGAGGATGCCTTTTATCTAATGCTAGAAGGAAGAGCAGATTCCTTGATGGGAGATAAAGTTATTACTCAACATCTATTGGAAAAGCATGGGCTAGAGGAGGAATATCAATTTATTAGTAGTTACATTATTCCCATTGAATATTCGATCGCAGTATATAAGGAGAATTATAATTTATTATATGAGTTAAACTATGGTATCCGACAGTTAAAGGAACGGGGGATTTATGGAGAAATTTATGATGTTTGGTTTGCGAATGAAGAACTGGAGGCACAAAAGAGGTTAGAACAATTAATAAGGATATTTATTTTTTTTGCATTAGCCTCTAGTGTGATTTTTATCCTAAGTATGCGATGGAATAAACAGCTTAAAAGAGAAGTAGATAAGAAAACTGGCGAATTGCAAAAAATTAATGTAGAGCTTGAATATCAAATTACAGAGACGAAAAATAAAAACGAATTAATTAATCAAATTTTGCAAAGTAGTCCAAGGGGAATGGTGAGTGTTAATAAAGAGGGGACAATCGACTCTTGCAATCCTAGGGCTATTGAAATAATAGGCCTAAATAAAAATCCTATCGGATACCATTATTGGGAGGTACCTATATTTAAAAAATTATTATGGGATAAAATACAGGATGTAACCGAAAAGGGGCTGCAGTTTTTAAGTGAAGAAATGGAATGGAAAGAAAAAGAAAGAAATAGCTATAGTATTCGCTATATGGTCTATCCTTTGCGTAATTATGAGCAGAGTATAACCGGGATTATGATTTCCTTTGAAGACAATACAGCTGAGAAGAAAATAAGAGCGGAGTTATTTGCTAGAGAGAAAAATAAGGCGCTTAATGAAATTGTTGCAGGCATTGCTCATGAGATAAGAAATCCTTTAACTTCTATTAAGACTTTTGTGGAATTAATTCCTGAAAAGCTCAGTAACCCAAATTTCCAAAGAGATATCACAGGTTATGTACCAAAGGAAGTAGATAGAGTAAATCAGTTGATTGAAAACCTTATTGACTATGCAAAGCCTAGGAATCCTAATAAGGAAGTGATTGATGTCAATCAGCTAATCCAAGCCTGCTCTGGACTCTACAAGCCTACTGTTGAAAAAAAGGGTTTTGGCTTGGCATTAAAGGTGGAACAGAATTTAAAAATCGAAGCTGATAAAAGTCAAATGAAACAGGTAATCATCAACTTTATTATGAATGGCATTGAAGCAATGGAGGAAAAAAGTAGTCAAACAAATAACTTTTTGACACTCTCCATACTAGGATGGAAGGATAAAAAAAACGTATATATTGAAATTGTTGATGAAGGAATTGGGATGGAACAAGAGGAAATAAATAGTGCATTAAATCCCTTTTACACAACAAAAATTAAAGGTACTGGATTAGGTCTTACACTATCCAAGCAATCTATTGAAGAAAATGGTGGACAGCTCATGATAGAAAGTAAAAAAAATCAAGGAACAAGAATAACGATAATATTTGAAGGGAGGGAGTAAATAATGGAAAAAATCCTAATTATCGATGATGAAGCTGCCATATGCTCATCTTTAACCTTTGCCCTGGAAGACAAGTATATAGTAAAAAGCACTACAGATCCTTTACAGGGGGTGATGTGGGCAAAGGAAGAAAAGTTTCATCTTTGTCTTTTGGATTTAAAAATAGGAAATATTAGTGGAATAGAAATTTTAATGGAGTTAAAAAACATACAAAAAGACCTGTTAGTTATTATTATGACAGCCTATGGTACAATTTCCTCCTCTGTTGAGGCCATTAAAAAGGGAGCTTATACCTATTTAACCAAACCTTTAAACAAGGAAGGAATATATTCTATTATAGAGCAGGCTTTAAAATACCAAAAACTCAATCGACAAGTTGAATATTTAAGTCAAGAATTAGAAAGAAAATATACCTATAAAGGAATGGTTGGGAAAAGCCCATTAATGAAAAATGTCTTTAACCTAATAGAGAAGGTGAAAGATGTAGATACGAATGTTGTAATTACAGGGGAAAGTGGTGCTGGAAAAGAATTGGTGGCAAGAGCTATCCATTTTTCTGGTAAACGAAAAATGGAACCCTTCGTTGCAGTGAATTGTGCTGCTATCCCAGAAAACCTTTTGGAAAGTGAATTGTTTGGCTATAAAAAAGGAGCCTTTACAGGAGCCACTGCAGATCAGATCGGTAAGTTTGAATATGGGAATAATGGTACAATATTTTTAGATGAAGTGGCAGATATGCCATTGCCGCTACAGGCAAAGCTTTTGAGAGTATTACAATTGAAACAGGTTACCCCTTTAGGCTCTAACCTTCCTGTTGAGTTAAATATTCGTGTTATTGCTGCTACTAATAAAGATTTGAAAAAGTTGGTGGATGGAGGAAGCTTCCGACAGGATCTCTATTTTAGGTTGAATGTAGTAGAAATCTATACACCACCCTTAAGGGAAAGACCACAGGATTTACCTTTATTATTCCAATACTTCATTCAAAATTATAGCCAAGAGCTTAATAAAGATATTAAAGGTCTTTCGGAAGAGGCACAAAATAGTCTTTTACAGTACCATTATCCTGGTAATGTAAGAGAACTGGCAAATATTATAGAATATGCTATGTTGATGACAGAAGGACCCTGTATTCAATTAGAAAATTTACCATTGGAGCTTCAAAAAAAATCTAAGACGGTCTTTACTTATCATCAAAATCCTATTGATTCCCTAGTGGGATTAACTATAGAAGAGGTAGAAAAATTACTGATAGAAGCTACTTTAAAGAAGAATGAAGGACAAAGAAAAAAGACAGCCCAAATTCTAGGGGTTAGTGAAAGAGGATTAAGAAATAAAATTGCAAAGCATAAGCTATAGATATGTGCTCATATGCGTAAAGCTAATGAAAATTTTTCTAGGTATTAATTACACAAAAAAAGAGAGACTCAGAGAAGACTCAATATATGAAGTGACAAAAAGTAGTAAGACATAATAATTATTATCCTGTTAGATATAATTATAAAGTTGAGACAGATTCTTTATCTAATGCCTTGTACAGTTGGAATAGCAAGCAAAATGACAATGAATATATGCGCTATATTTGTGAAGATTATAATGTAATAATGTAATATAAACTAATTGTTAGACAGACTCATGCTAAGACCGCGGCGTCCTGCTGTGGATTGTGTAAGAAGACATTAAGAGCTTTATTAATTCACATTTGTTTAATATTATGCATTAAAGGAGGTAAAGATGGATTTTCAAAGTTGCTACAATAATTATTCTTTTATTTTGATGGAAGGTGCTTTGGGTGAGCGTTTAAAAAGAGAATATGACATTCCTTTTGACGAAATTATTGCTCTTGCTGGGCATATATACAATGAAAAATCTAAGCAAGCACTTAAAGAATTATTTCAACAATATATAAATATATCTCAGCATTACCATTTGCCCATTATGCTAACAACACCAACTCGCAGAGCAAATAAAGAACGTGTTGCACAATCTCAATATAATGAGAGTATTATTTATGATAATGTTTCATTTTTACGTGAAATAAAACAGGACGTTCCTTCCGATGTGTATATTGGTGGACTTATGGGGTACAAAGGTGATGCTTATAAAGCAACTGATGTTTTGTCTGAAGAAGAAGCATTTGAATTTCATTCCTGGCAAGCTTCATTGTTTGCGAAAGCTAAAGCTGATTTTTTATATGCAGGTATTATGCCAGCTTTGTCGGAATCTATAGGTATGGCAAGTGCGATGGAAAGCACAGGTCTACCATATATTATTAGCTTTATGATAAAAAATGATGGTAAATTAATAGATGGTACAACAATTCATGAAGCTATAAGCGTAATTGATAATGCGACAAACCGCAAACCTCTTTGCTATATGACAAATTGTGTTCATCCAAATGTAGTTGCTAAAGCATTATCTCGAATTTATAATCAAACATCTATAGTACAGAAACGGTTTAAGGGGATACAAGCGAATACTTCTCTTCTATCACCAGAAGAACTTGACAACTGTTATGATTTAAAAACTTCAGATGCTGATAAGTTGGCAAATGATATGTTAAAACTATATAAAGACTTTAACTTTAAAATTTTTGGTGGTTGCTGTGGTACAGATGATACACACATGAATGAAATTGCCAAAAATTTAAGTCGGATAATTTCATATTAAACTTCCTATTATGAATATAATCTTCATTTTAAGTAATGTATATTCTTTATATAATGTGCTGTGCAGTTCAAATGATAAGTTTAAGGGTGTGACGTCCTATCACCCTCTGAGTCACGGGGCAGGGAACTTCATATAACATATAGCGGTGTATCAGAAGTTGAGCATAAAAAAATTCTCGCTTAAACGAGAATTTAGTGCTCAATTTCTGATACACCTTGTTGAACGACAGCCGCAGAGTACATACAAGCCTATGGAGATCCAATTGATTTTTTCATTTAAAATGAAAGCAAGAATTAAATTTAGCTGCAACTCATATGGATACAACTAGAAAATATTCAAGATATAACCAATAGAAAGTCATAATGCCCCCTCCCCATAGGAGAACTTTTAAAAAATATGAAGTTGCTAGAAGGCTAAGAAGAATCAACCACGGCTAAAGCCAGATCATGCTGTGACAGCATATAACCCTTTTTACAATGAGGACATATTTAAACCTGAGAAATCGAGAGGTAATAACAGTAGAAGATGAGGAGTACTATACTTTGCTCATAATCATGAAGGTATTAGCTTGCTCATATTCTTTAAAGCTTTCTGTAAGGATGCTGATAACATAGGGGTAATGCTTTCTAGCAAATCAGAGTTCAGCTTAGTATTACTGTTTCAGAGGTTAAACAAAAGATGTCAAAGGGAAAAGCGTAAAAGGAAAACGACTAATGAAATACTCCAGTCAGATACTTTTTTCTGGCCGGATTACCAAAAAATGGTTTAGCTTTACGCATATGGATATGTGCTTATAAATTATTTAAGAGGAAAAAAGTTCCGCAAGGGAACTTTTTTCCTCTTTCATTTTTGTGGAAATAAGAAATATTTATGAGTGAATAAAATCGATTAAAACATTGAAAAACATGTAAAGTAATTGTATAATTAATAAAACATTAATGCAAAAAAGAAAAATCACACTACATTAATTTCATTTGATGAACTTTTCTTCCTCTTTCTAACAAAGAAAAATTTAATAAAAATTTCTAAAGGTTAGCAATAGGGCTAAAGATAAACTTGGCATCAAATTTGCTATTCTTATTAAGTGTAAAAAAATAAAATTTATTTTATAAAGAGGGAGAGAATGAGCCGATGAAAAAAATATTATTTCTTTTATTAGCAGTTGTACTTATTTTAACAGGCTGCGGAGGCAAGTCAGTTGATACGCCAGAAGAATCAGCTGAAGGTGAAGTTGAAATTGATAGAAGTATGTTTATAACGATTGCTACAGGACCAACTAGTGGAGTTTACTATCCAATAGGTGGTGGATTTTCAAGTGTTATTGAAGAGTTAGGCTACAGGTCTTCAGTACAGTCTACAGGAGCTTCTGTTGAAAATATCAACTTAATATTAGGCGATCGTGCTGAACTAGCAATTGTTATGGCAGATGCTGTATTGCAAGCCTATGAAGCGTTTGGTGCCTTTGAGGGAGAAACTCCAAAAGAGGAATTAAGAGGATTGATGAGCTTATATCCAAACTATGTACAGTTGGTTACTACAGCAGATAGTGGAATAGAAAGTTTCTACGATTTAAAAGGTAAGAGAGTAGGGGTAGGGGCACCAAATTCAGGGGTTGAGTTAAACGCCAGACTTATGTTTGAAGCCCATGGAATGACCTATGATGATATTAGAGCAGATTATCTTAACTATGGAGAAGCTATTGACCAAATGAGAAATGGAATGATTGATGCAGCTTTTGTTACCAGCGGGATACCAAATGCAACCATTATGGATCTTGCAACTACCCATAAAATCAAAATCATTCCAATTGAAGGTGAAGGGATGACCTATTTGAGGGAACGTTATCCCTTCTTTACAGCAAACATTATTCCAGCTGGTACTTATGACAATGCAAATGATGTAAACACAGCTAGTATTATGAATTTGATGCTAATCAGAGATAGTGTACCAGAGGAAGTAGTATATGATATGACAAAGGGAATTTTTGAAAATTTAGATATTATCCATAGTTCCCATAGTGCAGCACAAAACCATATTAACTTAGAAAATATTATGGAGGGTATGGTAGTCCCTCTACATCCAGGAGCAGAAAAGTACTTTAAAGAAGTTGGTGCGATTGACTAAAGATAGGAAAAAGGAAGAACAGGGGAAGTTTACTAAAGCTTCCTCTGCAGCTTCTAAAAGAAAAAAAGCATTTTTATATTTTGGTGCAATCATTAGTATAGTTTTTCTATTTTATTATATTTTTTCTCTTCAATCTGTAGATATAAGTCAATCTTATATTAAAATTATTGATGAGACAACGGGAGAAGTTTTGGTTACCGCTGAAGTTGAGGTAGGGGATGAAATAACTTTTCATTGGATACATTCTGTAGAGCATATTCCTTGGATAGAATTATTTACGGTCGACCAGCAAAATAATCTCATATTACAGGAAATCCGTTTCCAAGGCTTTGGTGCAGGCATCCCTCATGATAAAGGGAAAGAGGTTATTGTAGAAAATGGGTATATTATTATGAAAGATATAGGAGAATTGTATCCTTCTTATAATTGGATTAATTCTCATACTGCTACAGAAAAAATAGCTTTGAATGGAGAAAAGATTGTGGAAGGTAAAGATTTACCTCATCATGGCTATATGAAGATGGTTATTCAAGAGAGGTGATGGAAATGATTGATAAAAATATCGAGGAAAAGCAGCAGGAATTATTAGAAAAATATGATAGTGAGTCAAGATTTAGGATTTTTTCCAATAAGAATACAGCATTGATGATAAAGATTTTTGCTATAGCTATTGCATTATATCATTTGTATGTATCCTATTTTGGAACTTTAGTAACCTTAAAGCATCGTTCTTTACATGTGGCTACGATTCTAGCTCTTACCTTCTTTCTGTTTCCTGCCTATAAAAAGGCAGATAGAAAGAAAATGCCTTTTTATGATTTTACTTTAGGACTTTTAGCCTTATCTATAACTGTATATATTTTTTACGATTATTTAGGAATTGTTCATAGAGCAGGGATTCCCAATAAAGCAGATTTATTTTTCGGGGTTATCCTAATTATTTTAGTTTTAGAAGCTGCTAGAAGGGTCACAGGTTTTGCTTTACCCTTATTAGGGGTACTCTTTATTGCTTATGCTTTATTTGGTAGACAGATGCCAGGATTTTTTGCTCATAGAGGATATGGTTGGATGGAAATCGTGAACCATCTGTTTGTATCTACTGACGGAGTCTATGGTACTGCTGTAGGTGTAGCCTCTACCTATATTTTCCTTTTCATTTTGTTTGGTTCATTTATGAGTAAATCAGGAATGGGGCAATTCTTTAATGATATCTCCTTGGCACTGGCAGGACATACAAAGGGTGGACCCGCTAAGGTAGCAGTAATTGCCAGTGGATTTCTAGGCAGTATTAATGGTGCTGCGGTAGCTAATGTTGTTACCACTGGAGCCTTCACCATCCCATTGATGAAAAAAACTGGATATGATGATGAATTCGCAGGGGCTGTTGAAGCATCAGCTTCTGTAGGAGGACAATTACTTCCCCCTATTATGGGGGCGGCAGCCTTCATTATGGCGGAGGTATTAGGCATTCAGTATAAAGTAATTGTCATGGCGGCAATTCTGCCTGCTCTATTATATTACTTGGGCATCATGACACAGGTACAAATGAGGGCATCCAAAAGAGGTCTAGAGGGATTACCAAAATCTCAATTACCAAAGATTGGTGATGTCATGAAGGAAAGAGGACACCTGTTAATTCCACTGGTATTTTTGATATATATGTTATTCTTTAGTGGAAAAACCATTATTTTCTCAGCTTTTCTTACAATATTAGTGACAATTGCTGTAAGTATGCTGCGTTCAAGTACTAGAATGGGTGTGCAGGATATTATCGATGGATTATATGAAGGAACTCGATCTGTTGTACCAGTAGCTATTGCCTGTGCTGCCGTTGGTCCTATTGTTGGAGTTACTAGTATAACAGGTTTTGGGTTGAACATGGCGAGAGCTATTGTATCCCTAGGTGGAACTAACTTGTTGTTTACCCTCATGTTTACCATGGTTACCTGTATTATTTTAGGAATGGGTCTTCCGAGTATACCTGCTTATCTTATTACAGCTACTATGGCAGCACCTGCATTGGTAAGATTAGGCATTGATCCAATTGTTTCTCACTTATTTGTGTTTTACTTTGCTATGTTTGCAAATATTACTCCACCGGTTGCCTTAGCCTCCTTTGCAGCAGCTGGAATTTCTGGAGGAAATCCTATGAAGACAGGATTTGAATCTATGAAACTTTCTATTGCAGGGTTTATTGTTCCGTATATGTTTGTTTATAATAGCGCATTACTATTAAGAGATACTACGATACTACAAGGAATCATGGTGACAGTGACTTCCATCATAGGGGTAATTATGCTGGGAAGTGCCGCTGAAGGTTATATTTTTACAAATATGAAGATTGTTAATAGAATACTTCTCTTTGTAGGTGCCCTTATGTTAATTAGTGCCAACTTAATGCAGGATATCGTAGGCATATTGCTAATTATAGGTATCCTAGTGTTGCAACGGAATCAAGCAAATAAAGAAAAAGATGTTAAAATAGTCTAAATTCAATTTACAAAAATTTACAGAATATTTAGGTGTAAATATGGTTAATATAATAGCGTAGGGTACGTAACGGTTGAGCCCAGACTTATATATGCTCCTTAATTTGGGGTATATATGGGTCGGCCAAAGATTATATATTGGTCATGTCTGGCTGATATATAGTCGGAGGGAAGATTCTATAGGGTTGGGAAAGGTTCTATTATAGTCGGTTACTTTCCTAATAATATGATTATAATAGGATCCCAACCTATTCTATAGGGTCGAGCTAAGATTCTACAGGGTGCCGCAGATTCTTTAACGGGGCATTGTAGTTACAGGATTAATGGTTCTATACAGCCGAAAGGTTGTATAGAGCTGTACAGGTATCCTGTAGGGTCGAACGAACCATCAGTATAGGTGATGAACTGCTTGGTTATGGTCGGAAGATCATAGCTAGGTAATAAGTGATCTATATTGGTGCTAGGTAGATCGTTACGTGCTCTTTTAATTTATGAAAAAATTTTACTAACATTACAAGAAAAGCTTATCTTATGACAAGAAAAGCTTTTTTTCTTTTATTAAAGACAAAAATAATGATATAGTATAAATAGATGTAAAATTATAGATATTATTGATAACATATGTATCTTGGTTATTTAGAGGAGAAGGGTGATAGTATTGTAGGTATGAAAATTTGGGAACAATTATCAAAGGAATTAGATTTAAGTATTTTCTAGTAGGAGGAGGATAAAATGACTAAAAAGATTATTACCTTCACTTTTTTTCTTTGTATCTTCTTTTCTATCTACTTTTTTATGAATTATTATGTTTATAACAGTATTATAGCAGGAATAAGAGCTACTGGATGGATAAGTGCGATGTTAGCCATCCTCATGATTATAGGCTCTAGCTGCTTTATTCTAGGACAGGTTTTAAAAAGAAGATATTATGTTTACTGGATAGGCTATATTGGTCACCTTTGGCTTGGAGTGTTGGCTATAGCTATCACTGTGTTGTTATTGAAGGATTTATTATTGTTGTTTGCTAATCTTAACCCCAAAACAGCGACCTATGCAGCTATGGCTTTCATTTTTGCGGTTAATCTATTAGCTTTTTATAATGCTGCTAAAGGCCCTCAGGTAAAGGAAGTAGAAGTGGCTTTTTCCAACTTGCCTGAGGAAATTTCTGACTTCAAAATTGTACAGCTATCGGATATACATTTGGGTATGTTTACCTCGAAGAAATGGGTGGAAAGTTTAGTAGATAAAGTAAATCGTTTAAATCCAGATATTGTTGTTATTACGGGAGATATGATAGATGATCATCTGGCAAGAGTTAAAGACTTTGTTATAATTATGAGAAGTATAGAGTCTTTATTAGGGGTTTATGCAGTATCAGGGAATCATGAATTTTATACAGGGATAGAAACCTTTTACAATTTTGCGGAAGAGGCTAATATTAAAGTGCTAAAGGATGAAGGACAGGAGATAGGAGAATATATTCAACTAATAGGCCTACAGGATAAAATGTTGAGAAAGTATGATCAAACGGCTCCAAAACTTGAAGAGATTCTAAAGGACTGTAATCCCCAGAAAATTACTATTCTATTATCTCATCAACCTATAGATTTTGAAAAGGCTGTGGAAAAAGGTGTAAACCTACAACTATCGGGTCATACACATCAGGGACAGATTCCACCAATGAATTTTATTGTAGCAATGTTTTATAGGTATTCCTATGGATTGTATAAATATAGGGATGCTTATATCTATACCACCTCTGGAACAGGCACGTGGGGACCACCTATGAGACTCTTTACTTCTTCAGAAATTGTAAAGCTCATCCTAAAAAATAAATAAATGTGGGTGAAATGAATAGTTGACACTAAATCGAAAAATGTTGTAATAATTAGAAAATTATAGTAGAATTTTATTAAGTAATTATTAAAAAATTCCAGTCTAGATACGGGGGGATACATAAAATGAAAAAGCTAACAAAGAACATGCGAATTACCCATAGTATAATCATGGTTGTTATTTTAGCGACTGCTTTTTTAGCAATAGTTGGGGGCATTGGCTACAAAGGTATTGGCAGTATTAATAACAATGTATCACAGATATACAACGAGGCGGTTCTTAAAACACAGCTAGTAACGGAAATCAACCATAAGTTTATGAATATTAGAATAGAGGTCTTAAGGGCAATAGATTTAGGCTACAACCCAAGCATAATAAGAAATGTTGATAATCTAGATCAGGAGCTGCGAGAGTTAATGGATGCATACCTGGAAGGGCAAGATGAAGAATCAATGGAAAATGTAGTTTTAGAATCTGCTAAAAACAATTATGATACATTTATGAATACCTGGGCAAGTGTAGTAGCTAAACTACAAAGACATGAGGAACTAGATGATCAAGATAGATTTTCTCTGGAGGCCAGGGGGAGTGCTATACTTAGTAGTTTAGTCTATGTAGTGAATAGCAACAAAGAGTTTGCAGAAGAACTGTACGATGAAAGTATGGGCATATATAATGCTAACATTAGAGGCTTAAGCACCATATCTATCATAGCATTAATAACTTTATTAGGTTTTTCCTTTTTAATAATAGGAATATTAAAAAAATCTATCAAAGAAATGAATGGTATCTTTGAAAATGTAGCTACTGGTGA
>NZ_FZOJ01000040.1 GCF_900188145.1 Anaerovirgula multivorans
TTGTTTGTCAATAGTGAATTAGCACTATTTGTTAATTATATTCTTATGCAATTTTCAAGGATCAAAAAACTTATTTTCTTAAGTTGATGACAGTGGTATATCTTTATCCTCCACCTACAGGAGGAAAAATTGATACAGTATCATTGTCCTCTAAAACTCTATCGAGTTTTACACTTCTTCCGTTGATAAATATGATTGCTACCTCCTCAGCAGGAATATTTAACCTTTCAATGATATCTTTAGGCGTAGTACTTTCTTCAACATCCATCATCATCTCTTTCTTACGATTTTCTCTAAGCGTCGCAAATAGTTTTACTTTTACCTGCACCATCTTCACCTCCTATTTTGCAGGACGACAAAGTCGTCGTTCCCTAGCCATAAGTTTATCTTAGATGCCAACATCTATAATATTAACAGTAGTTTTTCTCTATGGACAGGCAATGATTTGTCTGGCCCAAAGACATTCGGCGCAGGATGGACTGTTGCCCCAACAATCCATCTCATTGCTCTCGGTATAACTACAGCCTTCAAGTGATCTGCAATCGGTACAGGAAGGAAAATGATTTTCATTAACAATTCGTCTGAAATTTACATATCCAGAATCCATCCATATCTCTTGAAGCTTTTTTTCATTTACATTCCCCAAATAGCAGGCATACATTTCCTTTTTTCTTCCGTAAATATAACATTGATAAGTATGCATCAGAGCATAACATGGGCTGACGTTCCCCTCATAGTTGATACACAAAGATTTATCCTTGATAAACTTGCAGCTCCGGTCTGTCCTTAATTTCATACTAGACATTTGAGCCTTGATTGTGATCAGTAGAGATTCATTACCAAACATCTGTCCAGTATCGGTATCATCAATATCATAAACAATTTCATCCTTCATGGATTCGTGATAAGGCAACAAGTTACTCACGATAATCTGACTGGCATTTAGATTACAAGCCATACGAATCAGTTTCGGCAGCTTGGCGTAATTCTTTTTCATGGCTACGAACTCGATTCCCAGTTCCGGCTTTTTGACCTTCTGCTGCTTTTTCATAGCTTGCAAATTTGCGATATTTTGAGAAACCCTTTGGAAGTTGGCACCTTGTCGAATTTCGTTATACTCTTCCTCATCAGGGCTGTCTAAAGAAGTAAAGAGAATATCCAGTTCTAGATCTATCAATTGTCGAATATTTTCTTCCTGTAGATAAGAGCCATTGGTAATCATCTCTACCTTCAAGCCAAGTTCTTTTACCGCCTTCAGCATATCAAAAATCCTTGGATGCATCATGGGCTCACCAAAACCACCAAAGTGAATCGACTCCAAATTCGGCAAATCTTTGAGGTTCCTCAGTATATTCTCAAAGGTCTCCCAGTCCATGTGAACCAGCTTATCCTGCCAGGAGCTGCGAATACAGGTTATACAGGAAAAATTACATTCCGTTGTGACCTCGATATATATTCTTTTTACGTCTGGTAGTAATGGGATTAATCGATAACCACCTTCTGTGGAAATAAATATAGCTTCTTGTCCCCCTTCCAAAGATACAGGTAGCTTCGTACTCCCATCCTTGGCAATCCGAACCTTTTGTCTTGCTGCAAAAAGTTCGGTTCCCAAGGCTTTAAAGGACTTTTTCATATTATCTCCCCCTCGTTGTCAAAAAAATCCACTATTTTCTTTTAATCTTAAAGTTAGCTTCGTTTTTTTGATTTTTCCCGTAAAATCCTAGTGCTAGCCGATATGGCCCAGGACATCCCGGTGGTAGAAAAGCTACCCGATCACCTGGATGAATAATGTAATCTAAAGCCTGGACGAAACCATTTACAAAAATTACCTCAACTTCATCCCATGGAATCTCCAATTTCTCAGCCAAAGCAGTACCTGTAATTGGCTCCTCAAGCTCCATGATTAAAGGAATGGATCCGTTTTTTTTCCGAAAAACTGCATCTAAATGAAGAAATCCCCTGACCTCAATGGTTTTTTTGGTTTCTTCTGACATATAAATCTATCCCTCCTTTATTAGGAAGGGTTATAAACCCTTCCCTACAAAATATATATTTGAAAATTTGAAGCCGGACCTAAGTCCGGCTTTTTATTTTCACTCTGCATAAGCGACTGACTCCAAATCAAAGATTCGGGTCATATACTTAAACAAGGATGTTATGACTCCATAGCCCATAAGGCAAAAACCGGAGATTTAATTATCAGCTATTTAAAGCTTCTTCACCTTCAAAATTGTAAACTTCGTCGATTTCTTCAGGAGTGAAGTCCCAAACCAAGTTATGTGGCGCACAAGGCTCATACTCAAAGAATTCAGGTAGACGGTCATGAGCATTAGTGAAGCCAGCAGCTTTATTAAAAGCACGTTCAACCTTAAGCACAGACTTACCGAGTTCAACTACCGCTTCTTCAACGCTCAGTGACAAACCATACTGGGCATTAATCATGTCGACCAAGGCTTGGATACCTTCCGGACTATCCGCCAAGGCAAACCAGATGAAGAGGCAACAACCGGTGCTGTCGATGGAAGCAGTGCCTATTTGCAGGAAGCGGGATATATCTACTTGGCCTTCTTTCTTAAGCGGATCTATAAAACCGCCAAGGCTTAAGATATTATTAGCAATACAATAACCTGCAGTATGGTCGGCGCCCATAGGTGTAGTGGCATAGGTCAAGCCAATACCCTTAACATTACGGGGATCATAAGCCGGGATGCTCTGCCCTTTGACTACAGGTACTCTGAACAAACCGCAAGCTTTGCCGATTGCTTCAGTACCACTACCAAGGAGTCTACCCAGTGGAGTGGGAACAGCAATTTGCTTGACAGCATCAAGCACAGCTTTACCATCACCCCAAGGCAACAAACCACCCTCCATAGCAGCAGCTACAGCAACAGCAGTTTCGATACTATCAACACCTATATCGTCCATTTCACGGTCGATATAAGCAATCTCATCTAAATCCTTGATACCAGCATCAGCACCAAGACCCCAAATTGTTTCATACTCAAAGCCACTGGTGATGTATTTACCTTGCTTATCAGGATACCACTGAGAACATCTTATGACACATCCAGCATGACAACCGTGGGAAACTTTACCGTCGCCGCCACGCTCTTTAATGGTGGCATTTACTGTTTCACCGGAGATGTTATCGTTCCAGTCTATGCGACCAGTGGTAAAGTTTTTGGATGGTAGACCCCCAGCTTCGTTCATGATGTTAACCAGCACGTTAGTGCCAAATGCAGCTAAACCTTGACCAGCAACTGGGTGATCTAAAATAACCTTAGCAAATACTTTTGAGGCTGCCCTAAATTTCTCTGGTTCTGCGATAGGAACAGCACCAGCACCAGTATCGTCGATAACAATAGCTTTTATCTTCTTAGAACCCATTACCGCACCTAAACCACCACGGCCTGCACTACGGATGTTGCCTTCTGGATCTTTGAAAGAAATATTCGCAGAAGGTAGACGGTATTCACCAGCTGGGCCAGCTAGAGCAATACCAACTTTTTCGCCATATTTTCCGCTTAACACCTCGATAGCCTTATAATTACCACATCCTCCAAGAATCTCAGCTGGAGCTTCATCAATAGTAACACGCTTCCCATCAATTTTAATAACATAGAATTTGTCATCAGCAGGTATTCCTTCAACAACTAAAGCTTTGATACCCATTTTAGCCATCTTTTGTGAAAAAGAACCACCCGCGTTACTTTCTTTAATGGTACCAGTTAATGGGCTCTTAGCTCCTACAGAAATACGTCCAGAGTTAGGAGCAGTAGTACCACTAAGTAGACCAGGAGCAAAGATCAGTTTGTTGTTTTTTCCCAAGGCATGGCAAGTAGGTTTCACTTCGTCGTTAACGAAGTTGGAAGTAAGTGCACGACCTCCCAATCCTACGTACTTCTCAGGAACTTTTTCAGTAGTAACCTTCAGTGTTGTCATGTCAACTCTGATAAATTTGTTCATAAAATTTCCTCCTTAATAATTTGTATTTTTTTTAATTTTTCTGCTCAATTATATACAATGTAGTTATCCTTTAGATTATATATAATGCAATTATCATACCAATTATTATAGGAGAATCTTTTTAAACAAGACTATTGAAATATAACGTTTTCATATCATAAAATTCTGCAAACTTTTTTAATCCGCATAGGGATCGTTCCGTATTAGAACGCTTTTTCTATCAACGGCTGTTCTGTTTCGTTACAATGTTCCATTTCAGAACAATTTATAACGTATTTTTTCATTTTTCTGTAGAGGGTATTTCTACCAATTCCGAGTACCTCCGCTGCAAGACTAATATTTCCATCGGCCTTTTTCAATACCTTTTGAATATGTTTCTTTTCCACCTCTTCTAGGCTATCTTGTTTCGTAATCACAGTTAGCTTTTCTCTAAGCTTTGTATTATTGCTATCTTCCCATAGATAGTCACCTTCGGCGTTAATGATTTGTTCTACCATATTCTCCAGTTCTCGAATATTACCATACCAGGGAAGATTCATCATTTCTTCTATTGATTCTTTAGACAGGGGTACAGGGTTTTTCTCCAATCTTAGAGATTTTGTAGTCATAAAATAGTCTATTAGAAGGGGAATATCTTCCTTTCGTTCCCTTAAGGGTAGCAGTTTTAGCGGCAATACATTCAATCTATAATATAAGTCTCTTCTAAAGTTCCCCTTTTCAACCTCCTGTCTTAATTCCTTGTTAGTGGCGGCAATAATTCGAACATCCACTTCAATTTCCTTAGTGCCACCAACACGAAAGAGTTTTCCTTCCTCCAATACCCTAAGCAAATTGGTTTGCATATCCAAAGGCATTTCACCAATTTCATCTAAAAATAAGGTTCCTCCATCCGCCATTTCAAATTTCCCAGGATGTCCTCCTCTTTTAGCTCCTGTGAAGGCCCCCTCCTCATATCCAAACAACTCAGATTCTATAAGATTTCGAGGCAAAGCGCCACAATTAATAGCAACAAAGGTTTCATCTTTACGGCTGCTATGATTATGAATGGATTGGGCAAAAACCTCTTTACCTGTCCCGCTTTCACCTGTAATCAATACTGTTGAAGGGCTATCGGATATTTTTTTTGCATACTTCAAAATTTCTAAAAATCTTTCACTTCTGCCAATAATTTTATCAAAGGTATAGCAGGCTTGCTTTCCTGTTATTTTGTTGGCCAGTTTTCTTGCCTTTTTTATTTCCTTGATGGTACAGACAATTCCTTGAGGGTTTTTGTTGGGTCCTACTATAGGATAGGCACTCAAGGTACAATGTATTTTTTCTTCTCTTCCCTTGATAAAGGCCTCCTCTTCTAGGTAGGTAACACGCTCGTCTACGCTGTCCTGTATCCCGTTCCAGCCCTCTACTAAATTTTCTACCCTCATGCCGATAATTTCTTCGTGGGTATAGCCCAGCATTTCACTGGCGGTTTTATTCATGGTTTTCATATAACCTCTAGGTCCAATCGTAAAAATTCCCACTGTGATGGAGTCAATAGTGGTTTCCATATATTTTTTAGCTAACTGCAGCTTCATGTTGGTTTTTCTAATCCGCAGCATCTGTTCTATTGCATGAACAGCTGCCACCACCATACCCAGTGTATGGGAGTGCACAAGATGACTGTAACCAGTAAGATCCAAGGTCCCTATAGTAACCCCTTCAGCATTTCTAATAGGCGCTGCCGAACAAGTCCACCGGTGGTAGGCCTTAATAAAATGTTCTTCTCCTGAAACCTGTACTGGAGTTCCCTCTGCCAAGGCTGTGCCCATAGCATTGGTTCCTATATGCTCCTCATTCATATAAGCTCCAGGTATCATCTCCAGATTAAAGGCCACCTCCAATACATCTTCGTCTCCAATAAGATTTAGAATACATCCTTCTTCATCTGTTAAAATAGCAAAAAAGCAGGAGCCTTTAACAAAGTTGTATAATTGGTTCATAAAAGGTTCTGTCGTTACAATAAGATCGCTATTTTGCTCCAATTTTTTTTGAAGTTCATCACCCTGTAAAATTTTCGAACTGTATATGCGATTATAATCTACTCCAAATCCGATGGATCTTTGGTGGGATCTCTCAATATAGTCTTTTGTTTTCATTTTACTTCCTCCCCCATCCTTTAACTCCTATATATTTATTAATTCAATTTTCTCACTTTTATTCCTGCTTTGTATAGTGGTATTTTTTGTTTTATCAAGGAAACATTTTACTCTTCAAAGTATCGATAACTATAAAGGTATAAATAAAAAGAAAAATCTCATAATAAAATGAGAATGAATTGTACAAAACAAGTATGGAGGGTTCTTTATTGAAATTTCCAAAGAAGATTTTTAAACATCCAAAACCACTTATTAAAGGTAATGAAGTTAGTGGAGATAATGAAGATAATGAAGTGTATTCTAAATTCAACCTTTCAGAAAGTATTGGAATGAATAGAAAGCATTTAGAAACAATATTTGAAGATTGCGATGATATTATTTATAGAGAAGTAAAGCTCTATAGAGATGAGGAAATTATTGATCTGTTATTGATTTATACAAACAATTTAGTGGATGCCAAAGAGATTAATGAAAATGTTATCAAACCAATAGGCTTTTATAGCCTAGCAAACAACGACAATCATATGAAAGAAGAAGTCATACTAGATACTATTGAAGAAATCGTTAGTGTGCATGCTATCAGCAGGGTGAATAATTTCGAAGAGATTGTAGCCACAATTTTATTAGGTAATACTGTTTTGCTGATAGAACATTATGATGTTGCATTAATACTAAACACAGTAGGAGGAGATAGCAGAAGTATAGAAGAATCTCCTGTAGAAAATATCATCCGTGGACCTCGGGATAGCTTTATTGAAAATATTCATACGAATATAGGACTTATACGACAAAAAATTAAGAGTCCTTCTTTAAAGGCAAAAAACTTAATCATCGGTAGCGAAAGCCAAACGATTGTTTCTGTGATCTATATGGAGAGCATCGTGAATAAACAGGCTTTAGAAAATATTATAAACAAACTGAATGAGATTCAGATTGATGGCATCTTCGACAGCGGCTATATTGAACAATACTTAGAGAGCAGCCCATATTCCCCTTTTCCTCAAATGCAAATAACAGAACGTCCAGATAAAGTTTGCGGAAATCTATTGGAGGGAAAAATTATTATATTGGTGGATGGCAGCCCTATGGCTTTAATCCTTCCCATATCCTTCTTTCAGCTTTTTCAGTCTCCTGAAGACTATTACGAAAGGGTTCTCTATGGAAATTTTACAAGACTCCTCCGATTGCTAGGGTTTATTATTGCCACTTCCTTACCTTCTGTTTACGTGGCATTAATCTCCTTTCATCATGAAATGCTGCCTATGGATTTGGTGATTGATTTATCTAGAACAAGAGCCCAAGTCCCTTTCCCACCGGTAATAGAGGCATTATTAATGGAACTAACTATCGAATTTTTAAGAGAAGCCAGTGCCCGTTTACCAGGCACCATTGGACAAACAGTAGGCATCGTAGGGGCCATCGTTATAGGAGAGGCTGCTATACAAGCTCACCTCGCTAGCCCTACGATGGTTATCGTGGTAGCTATTACTGCCCTAGGGAGCTATATTCTACCCCACTACAGCACCTCCTATGCTCTAAGAATGATCCGTTTTCCCATTATTTTAATGGCAGCTACCTTTGGAGCCTTTGGCATCATTATCGCCTGGAGCTGGGTTATTGTACATCTGTGCAGCTTAGAATCTTTTGGTTATCCCTATCTCTCACCACTAGCACCACTAGATGCTGATGTAACAAAAGATGCTTTGATCCGTGGGTCTTTACGGCGCTTTAAAGAGCGGCCTAAAACCTCCAATCAAAAGAATCAAACAAGATGGTAAATGAAGGGGTTGTTCATCAATGTATCAAAAATATAAAAATGGAGAAATATCTGCTGTACAATCATTTATTATCATTCTTAGTATGTCTATTGGTGCTGGGGTTTTAGGACTCGCTCGTGTAGTATCAGAGGTTTCACAGCAGGATGCTTGGATTTCTGTTTTTATCAATGGGCTTTTCATTAGCTTCATTATGATAGTAATCGTTTACACCATCAGTAGGTTTCCTCAATATAATTTTCTTCAATATACCTCCTATTTGTTAAGTAAACCTTTAGGTTATTTAGTTTCTATTGCCTATAGTGTTTATGCGGTTTTAGTCGCTGCAGTTGTCATCCGCTTTTTATCCGAAATGGTTTATACGTGGCTGTTGCCTAACACCCCAATATACATTGCAAATTTCATCATTGTTATTACAGTAGTGTATATGAACAAAAGTGGGATAACAGCTTTAGCCAGGTTCGCAGAGGCACTTGCTTTTTTGCTGGTCCCTTTTGCTCTCTTGATATTTGTAGGTTTACCAGAAGCCTCCTTTATCAATTTAAGGCCCATTGGAGGTTCTGGTCTAGTGCCTATTTTAAAGGGCACCATTCCTTCTTTTTTTTCCTTTGCTGGTTATGAGGCGCTTTTGGTTTATTACCCCTATGTTTCAGACAAACAAAGACCTATTATGAAATATTCCGTTTCAGCTCTTTTGATGATTACGATATTTTATACAGCTGCCGTTGCCGCTCAAATTGCCCTATATGGTCCTCAGGAAATACAACAAGTACTGTATCCCTCGATTAATTACTTAACCGCTGTTGATTTTCCCATTATAGAAAGAACTGAAATTTTCTTTACTATTTTTTGGACCTTTACGGTGCTGGTTACTGTAGGCATACAATATATGGCAGGCTGTATTGTATTGCAAAACATTTTTGTCACCAGAAAAACCAGTTTTTTTGTGTATCTCTTGTCTCCAGTAGTTTATTTGTTATCCCTTTATCCTCAAAACACAGCAGAAGTAGTGGATTATGGGGATAAAGTTGGAAAGCTTAATATATTCTTTGGCCTGCTGCTTCCATTCATTTTATTCATTATGTACTTTATTAAAGGGAGGAAAAATCATTATGAAGAAAATAGTTAAAGTATTCGTTTTATTAATACTGATATCTTCTCTGGCAGGCTGTTGGGATGCCACAGATTTAGAAGAGTTGCTAATCGTCTATGGATTAGGCATTGATATTAGTAATGATAACCCCGACCAATACTTTTTTACTATTGGTTTCCCCACTATTATTCCAGAGGCACCCGAAAAAAAACATGAATTTTCTACAGAGGCACCCTCTCTAGGGAGAGCAAAAAACAATCTTCAGCAGAAGGTATATCGTCAAATCTCTTATGATAATATTCGGGTTATTATTTTTAGTGAAGAAGTTGCAAAGCAAGGAATTATGGTGCATATTGATTCTATGTTAAGGGAACCCCTTTTCCGGGGAACAACGAGATTTGCAGTTGCTATTGATAGAGCAGTTGATATGCTTACCATGGAACCTCCTGTCTCTCTCTTTATCAGCACCTTTTTGTTTGACTCAATTGAACAAAATTATGAAGCTACCCTCGTACCTATTACTACCTTAAGAAACTTTAGCCATGAGTATTATGCCGATGGCATTGAGCCTGCAATGCCCTTTATCTGCTATGGAGCTGATAAAACAGAGCTTAATGTAGGCTGTGTCGCTTTATTTCAAGGAGATAAAATGATTGAATATTTTAGCGGGGACAATAGCAGAGCTTTTATGTTATTAAGAGGAGAGATTCACGGGGGAATTTATACCTTTGAGCTTATGGACGGCTTTGTATCCATCAACCTAAAGGGAGGCAGCGGTAAAATCAAGACGGAATTGATCAATGGAGAGCTCCATATTTATCACGATATTTTCATCAATTGTGTGCTATCTGAGCATACCCCTAAGCATGAAATGTTGTCGGCAAATAGTATTAAAGCGCTTGAAACACAGCTTGAAGAAAAAATTAAAAAGAGCCTGAGGAATGCTTTAGATATTTTACAAAATGAATTAAAGAATGATAATATTGGTTATGGGAAGTATGTTAAGGCCAACCATCCTGAGTATTTTGACGGCGAAAGCTGGAATGATCAATTTGCAAAAGCAATCATTCATGTGAATCCTACAGTTAGAATCAGAGCCTTGGGGGTGACTCCATAGGTTGATCTATCTTATGACCATAATCTTAACTTAAAGTCAAATTTTACTCCGCCAGCATGGCTACTTCAATAAAAAAGAATGGTGTTGTAAGGAAAGGGACGGTTATACATGTATCAAAAATATAGAAACGGAGAAATATCTGCTATACAATTGCATATCCTTATTATTAGCTTCTTAATTTGTGCTGGTGTTCTAGATCTTTCTAGGCTAGTAGGAGCAGTTTCTCAGCAGGATGCTTGGATTTCTGTTTTCATTAATGGTCTTTTCATCAGCTTCATCATGATTATTATTGTATACACCATCAGCAGGTTTCCTCAATATAATTTCCTTCAATATATCTCTTATTTACTAGGAAAACCTTTGGGCTATTTAGTTGCCATTAGCTATTGCTTTTATGCGGCCTTGGTCACCGCCACCATCATTCGTTTATTATCTGAAATGATTTATACCTGGCTTTTACCTAATACTTCTATATATATCTTAAACTTCATAATTGTCATAACCGCTCTATATATGATTAGAAATGGATTAACGGTTCTAGCTAGATTTAATGAAGTCATCGTATTTATGTTGATTCCCTTTTTTGTGTTAATATTTGTAGGTCTACCTGAAGCTTCTCTGATTAATTTGAGACCTATAGGTGGAGCTGGTATAGTAAATATTCTAAAGGGGGTCGTTCCTTCCTTCTTTGCCTTTGGGGGATCTGAAATTGTTTTGGTTTATTATCCATATATTTCAGACAAGCAAAAACCTATTATGAAATATTCTGTTATATCTATCATGCTTGTGACTGCGTTTTATACTGCCCTTGTTATATCCCAAATGGCTTTTTATGGTCCCCAGGAAATTCAACAGGTACTGTATCCATCTATTAGCTATCTATCAGCTTCTATCTTCCCAGTTATCGAAAGATTAGAGCTCTTTTTTACTATTTTTTGGATTTTTACGGTTCTTGCCACCATTGGTATTCAATATTTAGCTTCCTGCATTGTATTGCAAAATATTTTTGTTGCAAAAAAAACTAGTTTTTTTGCCTATATTCTAGCTCCAGTAATTTATCTCTTGTCTCTTTATCCTCAAAACACAGCAGAAGTGGTAGATTTTGGTGACACAATAGGGAAAATTTATACCTTTTATGGCCTTGCCCTCCCACTCCTGCTATTGATTATGTACTTTATTAAAGAGAAAAAAAGTATTGATAAAAAAAATAGTTGAACCATTCATTTTGTTGATAATAACACTTTTTCTAACCAGCTATTGGCTGTTATAGATTAGGCTGCTATAAAAAACACTTGATATCTATCTTTTCATTAGATACCTTAGGCTATATAATAGTTTTATAGAATTACCTTAAAGGGAGGAAAAATCATGAAAACCATAAAAACCGCCTGCCCATTAGACTGCTTTGATGTTTGTTCTATAAAAGTAACATTAGACAACAATAAAATCATTGATGTTAAGGGAGATGACGGAGATTCTATAACCAAAGGTTTTATCTGTAAAAAAGGAATGCAACTATTAGAAAAAATCAATCATCCTAAACGTCTCACTTCCCCGATGAAAAAGGTCAAGGGTAAGTGGATACCTATTAGCTGGGAAAAGGCTATAGAAGAAATCGGCGATAAGCTTATGGATATTAAAAAAAACTATGGCTCTACTACGCTTATTCACTATGCCGAAGACGGTCATGGAGGATTATTAAAGAACATTGACACTGCTTTCTTTAACGCCTACGGTGGCGTTGCCGTCCCTAAGGGCAGTCTTTGCTGGGGGGCTGGTATCAAGGCACAAACAGCGGATTTCGGTAACGTCTTAGGTCATGACCCTCACGATCATCTCAATGCAAAAACCATTATAATCTGGGGCAGAAACCCTGCCTTCACCAATGCCCATCTTGTTCCTTTTCTGAAGGAAGCTCAAAAAAAGGGAACAAAAATTGTTGTGATTGATCCAATAAAAACTGCCACTGCCTCCTTTTCTGACTACTATTATCAAGTAAGACCAGAGACAGATGGTTATCTAGCTATGGCGATGGGAAAAATTATTTTAGAAGAAAAATCTTATGATGAGGCCTTTGTAATGAACCATTGTAATGGCTTTGATGATTACAAGAACTATTTAAACGAATTACAGTTAGAGACCTTGATAGAACCCACAGGTCTTATGAGGGAAGATGTTTATGAATTGACTTCCCTTTATGCTGACAATAAGCCTTCTTCTATCATTTTAGGCTATGGTCTACAGCGTTATCGTAATGGAGGGAAGAATATTCGTCTTATTGATGCATTAGGAGCTATTACTGGAAATATCGGCATCTCTGGTGGTGGTGTTAACTACGCCAATAAGTATATTGCTGGCTACATTGATTCCGATTATGTGTCGAATGTTCATAGTGATGTGACATCTACCTCCTTTAAGCGCCCCTTATTTTCTAAATATGTTCTAGAGAATAGAGAAAAAATAAAGGGGATCCTTGTAACAAAGAGTAATCTTGTAGTGCAAATACCAGATACAAAAAAAGCTATTGCTGCCTTTAGCTCTATCCCCTTTAAAGTAGTTATTGATCATTTTATGACGGATACAGCAGCACTAGCAGATTATGTTTTACCCTGCACTGGCATTTATGAAGAAGAGGATTTTATCTTCTCCTCCATGTGGCACAGTCATTGTACTTATACAGAAAAAATATTAGAACCTATCGAAGGAGTAAAACATGAGTTTGAAATTTTTAATCGATTGGCTCAGTATATGAAAATGGAGGATTTCCTAGAAAACTATAATAATCCTAAGATATATCTAGAAAGAGCCTTGAAACCTCTTATAGAAAAGCTAGGATGTACCTTTGAAGAATTAAAGGGGAAAAGATTTAAATTAGAAGGCAGTGACATTCCATGGCAGGATAAGAAATTTGCTACTGCTTCTGGTAAATTTGAATTGATTGATCCAGCTATTGAGATAATCTATGTTGATAAAAAAGAATCAGCTTATCCACTACACTTTTTAACCCTGCATCCTAAAATCTCCTTACATTCTCAGCATTATATGGATGTAGCAGAAGGTAGGTTCCCAGAAATCTTCTGTAATGATAAAACGATGAAGCGCTGGAATCTTGTGGAAGAACAGAAGGTGATGCTCATTTCTCCTAGCGGTGAACTAAAAGTAAAGGTGAAGCTAGATGACGGCGTAGGTGATGATATCATCATTTCCTACGAAGGCTGGTGGTTAAAGAACCAAGGAGTCAATAACCTAACACCAGAGGGAATTTCTGATTTAGGAGATCAAGCGATTTATAATAATTGTAGATGCAGAATTGAAGGCATATAGTAAAACCTCCCTTTTAGGGGAGGTTTTTTATTGTACTACATGATATATATAATAATCGGTACCAACAATACAGTAATCAGACCTGCTATACCAATAGCAAGTCCACTCATTGCTCCTTCTGTTTCCCCCAACTCAATAGCTCTGGTGGTGCCCCCGGCATGAGAGGCTGTTCCAATGGCTATACCAATGGCAACAGAATTTTTTATCTTCAATAGCCTACAAAGGGTAGGGGCTATAACTGCACCAAAAATACCAGTTACGACAATGGCCGCCACCGTAATCCCTGGTATCCCCCCTAGTTGGGTAGAAACTTCTATTCCTATGGGTGTTGTTACCGACTTAGGAATTAGAGAAGCTGCTATTGCGCCATTAATCCCAAAGGCTCTTGTCAATAATACAATGCTAGCGATGGCACTCATACATCCTGCTGCAACACCTATTAGAATTGGTGCTAGATGGGCCTTCAGTAAAGGTAAGTTCTTATACAAAGGAACTGCTAAGATCACCGTGGCTGGCCCTAAGAAAAATAATATAAGATCTCCTCCTTTACTATAATGACTGACATCAATATTGAAAGCCAATAAAAAAACAATCACTCCGCCAATTGCGATCAACAGAGGATTTAACATTGATATTTTCGTTTTCTTATAAATCAATAATCCTAGCTGAAAAAAAATAATTGATAATAAAATTCCAAAGTAAGGTGTATCCAAAAAATCTATCAAACTGACCATCTCCTAATTAAGAATTCCACCGTTAGTCCAGTTACTGTCATTACAACTACTGTCGATATAAGTATAACTCCCATAATAGGCAGCCATTGGCTTTGAATTAACTGTAAATTATTTAAAATATTTGCCGCCGCTGGCACAAAAAAGAAGGCCAAATGATCTAATAAAAATTTAGATATTTTTTCAATCATTTCTAGTTTAATGATGCCTGTAATTAGTAAAATTAATAATATGATCATCCCTATAACATTTCCAGGTACAGGAATTCCCAAAATCTTATTCAACAATTCTCCCGCAAGGCAAATGCCAACAATAATTCCTAATTGCTTTAATAATGGCAAAATATTTCCTCCTCTATGTTTATACTATTTGCTGCACATCCATTGTTCCTATCCGTTATCTCATTTTAACAATAACTTTACCAAGAATCAATCTTGGTGAGTAGACATAAAAAAAGAAACTTAATTCAGCATAGGTCTATTCCTATGTCAATTAAGCTTCGTTTTATCTATTTTGTTGACACAATAACCGTCATATGTCCTCGCAATATAAAGTCACCATACCCATAGGGAAGTAAAAAATAATCTCCTTTTCTAATAGGTTGATGGTCAACTGTACCTTCTCCTTCAACAACGCCTACAATTAGAAACGGTCTATCTTGATATAATTTGGCTTCTCCCTCAATAATGTATTTATATACTGAAAAGTCTTGAGTTTCAACTAGTACTATTTTGGTAATAGTCTCTTCCTTCACTATTTCTGTTTTTGCTATTGCTTCCCTATGGGGAACAGAAATAACTTCAATGGATTCTGCCAAATGTAATTCTCTAGCTTTGCCTTCTTCTAGTCTATCGTAATCATACAGCCTGTAGGTTATATCCGATGATTGCTGAATTTCAAGAATTAAAGTTCCCTTTTTCAATGCATGGACAGTCCCAGCAGGCACATATATAAAATCTCCCTTTTGGATGGGCTTTTTACATAATAATTCATTCCATTTGCCAGAATAAATTTTTTCTGACAACTCATCTTTTGTCAAAGCTTTATGTCCATAAACAATCTCAGCCCCCTCATCACAATCTAATACATACCAGCACTCTGATTTACCATAGAGATTAGGAGAAATTTTTGAAGCATCGTCATTATTAGGGTGGACCTGTACACTCAAATCATCACATGCATCAATAATCTTTATGAGTAGGGGGAACTCATCTCCGCTAATTTCTCCTAAAACTTCTTTGCTGTTTTTCATAAGAGATTGTAGCGTTTCTCCTTTAAATGTTCCATTCTTCACCTCAGTACTTCCTTCGATATGTCCACTTATTAACCAACATTCCCCCGTACGATTAGATGGAATGTTGAAATCAAACTCTGTTTTCAGTTTCTGTCCACCCCATATTTTTTCTTTAAAAATTGGTTTAAAAAACAATATTTCTTTCAAGATTACTTCATCTCCGATCAATTCTTGGCCATCAACATAGCACTGACAATACCAGGATCAGCTAAGCTAGCTGGCTCAATTCTAATTTTCCCTCGCATTACTTCGTAAATATATGTATCAAATTTATCCTTAATTTTATCTATAAACTTAGGTGCCGAAAGGGCAACTCCTCCTCCAAGCACAAATGTATGGGGATCAACAACATGGGCTATAGACGCCAATCCCTGTGCACCTCTGTATACCCCTTCATCTCGTTCAAAATTACTCCATCATCATTCAAAAGGCCAACACGTACACAAGTACCCCCCAAGTCAATTCCAATCCAGTATTTTTCTGCCATAGCATAGGCATTTGCATCCTTATCCAATATTGTCAAACTATTTAGTGAAGTTTATTATATCATCTAATTATATTTTTATATCTTATTTCAAAAGTATCATTTAAGCATGCTAAGCGCAAGGTTTTTCTAACTATCAAAAAGAGCTGCCTTTTTCAATGATTGATTGAATCATTTAGAGACAGCCCCTTTAGTTAAAAATTCTTTTTCATTATATTGTCTTTGGATTATTAGAAATTGTAATCATCAATATTTTCGATATCAAATACAGTTCTTTCTGGCATTAAAACAATTCCTGAATCATTTGCTAAATAATCATATCCCAAAACAGAGTTTGGCATAATTTCTACCGTTCCAATTGTAGGGATGTCAATTTTATCGCCAACAACAAACTCGTTACCTACAGCTAGCCAATAAGCAATGTACGCACCCATTGCACCTTGAACTTCACAATCCCATAGACCAAATTGTTTTAAAGTACCATCTTTAATAAAATCTCTCATTGAGCTAGGGGTTGCAAATCCTGTTATGATAACATCATCAGCATTTTTACCAAGATTTTTTGCAGCTTGCGCCATACCTGGTAACGCAGTGGAGTCTGGACAAATAATTGCATCAATATCTTTATAAGTATTAAGAATAGATTCACCAACTTGAATAGATTTTTGGGCATCAGATTCTCCGTATTCAGTAGTCACAAGATTCCATTTAGGGAAATCCGAAGCCACATATGCTTTGGCAGCATCTACCCATGAGTTTTGGTCAGTTACCGTTGGACTAGAATAGAAAAATGCGAAATTGATTTCTGCATTATGGGCATCGTCAATCTGCTCTGCCACCATATCAACTAGCATTCTACCTAATTGTTCTGGTGTTCCTTGACTTACCATAAGAGAACGATACTCAGGGTTAACATCTGAATCCCACGTAACAACCTTAATACCAGCATCGGCGGCAGATTTAAGCGCTTCATTCAATCCATCAGGAGAATTGGATGATACTGCAACAGCACTATAACCTTGATTTACCGCACTATTGATTACTTGAACTTGATCAGCTACAGTAGCATTTGTTGTACCGTCATATTTACATTCAAACCCAACTTTTTGTGCGATAGCTTGTGCCCCTACATTTGCCGATTCAAAGAACATATTGCCTGTTAGCTTTGGAATAAAAACAACCGAAACATCTGAAGGGTCTAACAACTTAGCCTTTGTAGCATCTTCTGTATTTACCTCAACATTATCAGACCCCACACTATTATCCTTCGCACAACCTGACAGCATAGTAAAAATCATAAGCGTTACCAATAGCAATGGCAAATATTTTTTCTTCATGATATTTTATCCCCCTTTATTTTTATATTAATTAGCCAGTTAGCTAATTATATTCCTCATTTCAATACTTCCCTACGGCTTAGCCATTACCCAACTGAAGTTTTCGCTTTATATTAGAAAAAAGATTCCCTTCACCTAACGAGCTCTTAATAGCTACAGAAACCACAAGCAATATCCCTATTCCAATACCCACATATCGGGTCGACAGACCTGACATTTGTAGTCCTAAGGTCATTAATCCGATAATAACACTAGCTAGTGCCGTCCCTATAATCGATCCTTGCCCTCCCGTTATTGCTGTTCCACCCAAAACCACCGCCGTAATCACCGATAAGGTAAGCGTTGCTCCATGATCCGCACGTGAAGAACTCAGATAAGAAGTGATATACATCCCAGAAATTGCTGCAGCAACACCTACCAGCACATGGGTACTCAAAATAACTAATTTTGTTTTAATTCCAGAAAATTCTGCCGCTTCCCTATTGATTCCCGTAAGAAAAATTCTTCTACCATAAGTTGTTTTATGTAAGATGATATAAGCAATTAGGATTAATGTACTAAAAATTATCAATGAACTGGGAATTCCGAACGGCTTTCCATGCCCCAATGCCCTAAAGCTATCAGGAAAACCTGTAATACCCTCCGCTGCACTAATTCCTGAAAATCCAATGATTACCAAAGACATCCCTGCATATAGGAAGCTTGTGCCAAGAGTTGCTACCATGGCTTGCACACCAATATAGGCCACTAAATAACCATTAAACGCACCACATAGGGCACCTACAGCAATAGCAATACTTAGTGCTATCCAAATGTTTAACCCCAGCTCCTGCCATAACAATCCCATTACAACAGAGGTCAGCCCTACAACAGATCCCATTGAGATGTCAATGCCACCAACAATAATTACCAAACTCATAAACAAGGCGATAATTGCTACTGTAACAAAATCATTTGCACTATTCATTAGTACATTAATTTTAAAAAATCTTGGATTAATCATTCCAAATATTAGAACTTCTATAATTAAGAATAAAACCAATGATAGTTCCCATTTTCCTTTGAGTTCCTTCAATCTATTCATTGCTCGTTACCTCCTAAGAAAATTGATTCCTCTGGTAAGTCATTCTCTATAACGGTATCTTTAGTAGATTCCGACCTAGCTGAAAGTCTTTGCTTTCTCGCCTTCTCTTGAAAGCACTTGTGAATCATAACATCTGATACAACAATAATAATCAGCAACAAACCTTGAATGAATTTATTCCAAAACGATGGAACCTTTAAAAAAATTAACGCTGAATTAATAGCAGTCATAATGATAGCTCCAATGCTTGCCCCAACAACAGACCCTATGCCACCACTAAGACTAACACCTCCAAGCACGCAAGCTGCAATAGCCACCATTTCAATGTCAAGTCCAGTATTACTTGTTACAAAACCCACCTGTGACGTGAAAATAACACCCGCAATTGATGCACACAATCCCGAAATTGCATAAGCTATGATAATCATTTTATTAACAGGTATTCCAACCAATACCGATCCCTCTATATTGTCTCCAATAGCAGCAAAATATTTACCCTTTTTTGTCTTGCTGAAATATAGCTGAACCAAGATAACTGTTATAACTGCCAGTAGGAAATAGACATTTAATGGCCCAAAACTTGCTTGAGATGCCATTTTAAATGAATCTGGTAGATTTTCTACCCATCTTCCATTAGTATAAATAATCATAATCCCTCTAATGATGCCCAAGGTTCCTAATGTCATGATAATAGGTGGAACTTTTACAACAGCAACACCTATACCGTTGATAAGCCCAATGATCAATCCGATAGTAATGGCTAACGCCACCGACAAAATCACACTTGATCCATCTCTAATCATGGTTGCAGATATGGCCGCTGATATACCGAGAATTGCTCCAACAGAAACATCTATACCACCAGTAAGTAAAACAAATGTCATTCCCACCGCTAAAAAAATATATAATACACTGCCTTTCAATACTGTGGATATACTTTGAGCATTTATAAAATCAGGATTTCTCAAGCTTACTCCTAAGAAGAGAAAGATTAAAAACATTAACGCAGTAATCTCTCTTTTTTCGAATAGTTTCTTTATAATAGTCATGATCCTTTTAATCACCTTCCCTTAATAAATCTATTTTTCTATATGAACTATTGCACACCAAATGCCGCTTGAGTCAATGTATCCATTGAAATTTCCTCCTTAGACAGCTCTATTCTATTGGTTCCGTGATACATGACCTGCGCACGATCTGCAAGCTCATGAATTTCTTCAAAGTCAGATGAAATTAACAATATTGCCAATCCAAGTTTTTTAAGTTCTTGAATAATCTTATACACATCTCCTCTTGCTCCTGCATCGATACCCCGTGTAGGCTCATCTAATATGATTACCTGAGGATTTGACGAAAGTGTTCTTCCAATAACTACTTTTTGCTGATTTCCTCCAGACAATGATTTTAGCAATTGATCTTGTCCTGTTACTTTAATTCTAAAATCATCTATATACTTTTGAGTAATTTTTTGTTCTTTTTTTCGATTAAGAAAGAACTTACTGATTTGACTCAAGATAGACGATGTTGTGTTAAGCTTTACATCAGCAATATCAAAAATTCCATTAAGATGTCTATCTTCTGGGACATAGTTCAATCCCATATTGACAATTTCCTTAGTGTTATAGTTCTTTATGCTGCTACCCTTCAGCAAAACATCTCCTCCAGTAATTTCTCCTATTCCGAATATGGCTTCAGCTAATTCCGTTCTTCCTGATCCCACTACGCCAGCAAGACCTAAAATCTCACCTGCATAAACAGAAAAGGAGACATTATTAAATCCATAGCCCGATAAAGATTCTAACTTTAATACCGGATCCTTATGATAATCTGTTTTTTCACTATCAAATTTCGTCTCTTCATGCTCTACATTGTCTGGCATTAACCCTTTAATAAGCATTTTTTTTGTAAAATTGGCAACAGGTCCATTCACCGTAATTCCTCCATCTCTAAGAATAACCACATCTGTGGCAATCTCAAAAACCTCTGTTAACCGATGAGTAATATATAGCATCCCAATACCTTTTGTCTGGAGATCCTTCATCAAGTTAAAGAAGGATTCTATCTCATTAAAGGTAAGTGTAGACGTAGGTTCATCGAGGATCAAAATCTTTGCTTCCCGTAACAAACCTCTAAGAATCTCAACTAACTGCTGCTCCGCAATGGAAAGAGTGGCTGCCTTGCGAGTTAGGCAAATATCCCACCCTAGGTGATCAATCAATTTTCTGAGTTTTTCCCTTAGCAACGTTTTATTTTGGCTAAATCCAATTAAAACATTTTCTTCAACCGTCATATTAGGAAAAAGAAGTGGCTCCTGAGGTACCAAATAAATTCCCTTTTCAAGGGCGATCGAAGTGGAATTCATGCGAACGTTTTCATTTCCTATGTAAATTTCACCTCTATCAAGGGGATAGATGCCCATTATAATCTTCATCAATGTGCTTTTTCCAGCACCATTACCTCCAATAATAGCGACGATTTCTCCTTCAGATAGTTCAAGGGAAACCCCCTTAAGTACCTCGTTATCATCGAATGATTTGTAAATCTCCTTCAATTTAATAAGAGATTTTTTTTCACTCATTTGATCATACCCCCAACTTTATGGTTTTTTAGTGTTAATTTCTCTTATTACTCATCAAATAGCCAGTTTGTCAACCCACTATGTAGAGAGCGTTATTTTTAAAGCTCTCTTTACTAACGAGTCATTAATCTTGTTTTATTGAACAAATGAACACGATTAAATTATTTGTTAATAACGTGTTACTTACATAATAATCCATCTATGCATTAATTGTCAATATTTTTCTAGTATTTAAAATATTTAAACGTTCTATTGACACTACACAAAAGCATTGATATAATATTTTTATAATAACAAATTATCGCAATAAAAACATTTGTTTTGTCGAACAGCATAACATTGTACGATTATTTGCAATCATAAGGAGTGAAATCATGTACGAAGATAATCTAATTTATAAAGTAACCTGGTTCTATTATGCTGATAATATGACTCAGCAGGAAATTGCAGAGCATCTCGGAATTTCTAGAATGCGTGTCGTAAGACTTTTAAATCAAGCAAAGAGTGATGGTGTCATTAAGTTTAAAATTAATCCCGATGCAAAAGCTATACTTGATTTGGAACATGATTTAATGAAAAATTTCCATCTAGAGGATGTATTTGTGGTTCCATCTACACCTAATCATGTTAACGACAACATTGCCAAGGGTGCTGCCCAATATATCGAAGATAAGATTGAAGCCAATGCCTTCATTAATATTGGCTACGGAGATACGGTATCTCGTACAATCAATCACTTAATCTATTCCTTAGAAAAGCCCACTTCCTTAGTAACCTTATCTGGAGGGGTTTCTTATTACACCTCTGCTATTGTTGCAGGAACGGCTAACAGATCTACAACCAGTATTACTCCAAACATTCATATTCTTCCAGCTCCTTTGCTGGTTTCTTCGGAAGAAGTGGCTAATATATTATTACAGGAGAAAAGTGTTCAAGATGTCATGAATATGTCAGAGCTATCCCATATGTCCATTGTGGGAATTGGTTCTGTTTCTGACACTGCAACCATATTTAAGTACGGTATTGCCAGCGAAAATGATCTCACTTTACTGCAAATGCAAGGTGCCGTTGGTGATATCTTAAGTCAATTTTATGACAAAAACGGGAATGTTGTTCAAGCAAATTTACATAAAAAGCTAATTAGCATAAAACTGGATACTTTAAAGACTTCACACAAAACCATCGGCGTGGCCGGAGGAAGGGAAAAAGTTCAAGCTATTTATTCCGCTCTTATCGGAGGGTACATTGATGTTTTAATTACAGACGAAGATACGGCTAAAAGTTTAATCTCATTTAAAAATGAATAATAATTTCTTTTCACATTTAAAAATCTTTTTAGAAAAATAATGAAAAAGAAGGTGGAATAGTGAAAAAATATGTTATGGCGGTAGATGCTGGCACTGGAAGTGTACGTTCAATTATTTTTGATGAAGAATTCAATCAAGTTGTCGTCGCTCAGAGGGAATGGACCCATAAGTCAGATCCGGAATATGAAGGCGCTATTGATTTTAATGTTGAAATCAACTGCAAGTTAATGCTTGATACCATAAAGGAAGCCATAGAGAAATCAGGTATTGACGGAAAAGATATTTTAGCCATATCTACAACTAGTATGAGAGAAGCGTTTGTTCTATATGATGAGAATGGTAAAGAAATATGGGCTGTTTCTAATGTAGACGCCAGAGCTTTTAAAGAAGTTTCTCAACTCAAAGAGATTTCAGAGCATATTGAAGAAGATATATACGCTCTATCAGGGCAAACCTTTGCTTTAGGAGCCATTCCCAGGCTTCTATGGGTAAAAAATAATCTTCCGGAGGTTTATAACAATACTAAGACCATCACCATGCTCAATGACTGGATTGGCTGCCGCTTAACAGGCATATTATCCATGGAACCTTCCAATGGGTCTACCACTGGTATGCTGGATATCAATAAAAGAGACTGGGATATATCCATTATAAAGCAGTGCAGTCTTAAAGAGGACATTTATCCTCCTATATATGAAAGTGGCACAGCATTAGGAAAAGTCACAAAAGAAATCGCTGAGTTGACGGGTTTAAACCAGGAATGCATCGTCGTAGTTGGTGGTGGCGATGTACAAATGGGATGTGTCGGTGTTGGTGTAGTAAAAGAAGGGCAGGGCGCCCTCTTTGGAGGAAGCTTTTGGCAGTTGGAATATAATACCGCATCACCAAACGTTGACAAGAAGGGTCGAATAAGAGTGAACTGTCATGCTACCCCAAAACTATGGCAGCAGGAACTCATCGCTTTTTATCCTGGCCTCGTCCTAAGATGGTTTAGAGATGGGTTTTGTCAACATGAGGTGGAACTGGCTAAAAAAACTGGGGAAAGTCCTTATACTATCCTTAATAGAGAAGCTGAAAATGTTCCTGTAGGTTCAAATGGACTTCTTTGTTCCTTCTCTAGTATTATGGACTATAAAGCATGGAAACATCCTTCTCCTTGTTTTACCAACTTTGGCATTGATCCCGAAAAATATAATAAAGCAACCTTTTATAGAGCAATTTTAGAAAATGCTGCTCTAGTTACCTTAGGTCATAAAAAAATCATCGAAGATCTCATGGGTGATTTTCCTGATGTGATCACCCTTGCTTCAGGGGCTTCAAACAGTTCACTCTGGTGTCAAATTATTGCCGATGTCTTGGGTGTATCAATAAAAGTGCCTGTGGTAAAAGAATCTACAGCCTTGGGGGCAGCTTTCTGCGCTGCTGTTGGAATCGGTTTATTGCCCAATCTAGAAACTGCAGCTGAAAAATATGTAAAGATTGAGCAGGTTTACATTCCTAACGAAAACAATCACGTTCTCTATGAATCAATTTTTAAGAGTTGGAAGCAATTATCCGAAGCCCAAATCAAAAATAGCGATAATGGACTATTGAATCATATGTGGAGAGCTCCAGGAGTATAGCTATACAAGTCAAATCTAAATAAAATGAGGTGAAATCATGGTAAAAGTAAATGAATCAGAAAAAGAATATCGTTTTGGAGATAGCGGACCAAAATACTTAAGAAAAGGACCTTTCTTAAGCGCAGGGGTCGTGGTATTTAATCCCGGTCAGGATTTTGCTTGTCACTATCATCAAGTTATGGAAGAAAGCTTTTTGATTGTCGAGGGTGAACTTGATTTTTATATCAATAACGAGTTAGTAAAATGTGTTGAAGGTGATCTCATTACAGCCGAACCCGGAGACAGTCATTATATTAAAAATACTGGAAGCAAGATTGCAAAAGCAGTATTTATGCTGGCACCATTTCAAGAACAGGATAAATATGTTGTGGAGGACTAACAATGTAAATAAGAAGGAGGTAAAAAAATGGCCGATAAGGATGGAATTTTAGAATCAAAAGAGTTTGGTATTGGCATACCGCAAGAAACAAAAGGCTTTTATGTAAAGGGTGGTAATCATTATAGTTGGGGGATGAAGTCACGACTTAATAAAATTTTTAATCCTAAAACAGGAAAATCCTTAATGCTTGCATTTGATCATGGATATTTCTTAGGACCAACTTCTGGCTTAGAAAGATTAGATTTAAATATCCCACCACTTGTGGATCATATTGATTGCTTCATGGGTACTCGAGGTGGAATGATGAGCTGCATCGATCCTGCTTTAACTGGTAACAAAGCCATTGCCCTTCGCGTATCGTCAGGTTCTTCAATTTTAAACGATGACTTAAGTGATGAAATTATATCTGTAGATATTGCTGAGGCTATTCGCATGAATGCAGATTTAATGGCTACTCAAGTATTTATAGGAGCACCGCATCAAAAAGAATCTATTGATAATCTTTCAAAGGTCATTAATACCGGCAATGCTTATGGTGTTCCAACCATGGGTGTCGTTGCTGTAGGGAAAGAAATGGAAAGAACTGCAAAATATTTCAGACTTTCCACACGAATTATTGCTGAAGTTGGTGCACAAGTTGTGAAATGTTACTATTGCGACGACTTCGACAGTGTTATCGCTTCCTGCCCTGTTCCAATTGTTATTGCAGGAGGTAAAAAAATACCAGAAAGAGATGCTCTTGAAATGTGTTCCAATTCCATTTTAATGGGTGCAGCAGGTGTGGATATGGGAAGGAACATCTTCCAATCCGAAGACCCGCTTGCAATGGTTCAAGCTGTACGCGCCATTGTCCATGAGGGTATAGATCATAAAGAAGCCTTTGACATGTTTAATGAATTAAAAGCAAAGTAAATTGACTTCAACCTGTCTCCCCCTATAAGTTCTGAAGTCAATTTGCTTATCCTATGGGATGCTTCTGTTCTTGAAGTACATGCTTTATCGCTATAAAATGAGACTTAATTCAGAGGGAGTTTTTACTCCCACTGAATTGTAGCCGAATTTACTTCGAGGATGTAGTGCTTGATCTCCCGCTTTAAGTAGACAACCAAAAGTTAGATTTATAACTTTTGTGTTGGTCACTTAGTTTCTTCATCTAGAAGAAGCGGGAGTCTTAGCAATACACCGAAGGATAAATAGAAGGAACCTCTGTAAATACGCAATATTTACAGAGGTTCCTTCTTATGCAAGTTTTAAAAGATCAGATTAGGAATAGCATAGTAATGCTTGAAGAAAACATGTTTCATCAAAATATTTAAGAAAATTTCTACTAAGAGCATTGCTTAAAAAGCTGGTATATATTTCTATTTTCTACACCTTTATTGGCACACTTTCCCTGGATTTAAAATGTTCTTAGGATCAAACACACTCTTTATCCCCTTCATCAGTTCAAGATAGCTGCCTCCTAAGGAATCATTTAAGAAGTTCTTTTTAGCAAAACCTATACCATGTTCTCCTGAAACTTGGCCTCTTAACTCTTTTGCTCTCTTGTACATACAATCCATTACTTCATTTAATTGGTTTTTCCATTCTTCTTCTGATAAGTCATCTCTTAAAATATAGACGTGTAGGTTACCATCCCCAGCATGGCCAAAGCTCCTAATTCTAATATTAAATTGATGCTGAAGTTCATCGGTATATTTAATAAATTCAGCTACCTTGTTTCTTGGCACCACTACATCACATTCATCAATCTCAGTAGTAGAAGCTTTAATGGCTTCTAAAAAAGCTCCTCTAGCAGACCAAATGGCTTCTTGCCTTTCTTGAGTTTCAGAAATATATACATCTAGCGCCCCCTCTTGTAAGCAAATATGGGCTACTGTTTCATAGGCTCTTTCTACTTCCTCCTTGCTATTGCCATCAAAGGTTAGCAATAGGTAGGCACTGGAGGAATTGTCAGGAAATTGCTTTCCTAAAAATTCTTCTGCTGCAATAATTGTATCTCTTACCATAAACTCGATGGCTGTGGGAATAGCCTTAGATTTTATAATTTTAGGTACAGTTTCTATCGCTGTTTCTAAATCTTTAAAGGGTATTAATAAGCTGAGGGTTTTTTTAGGCAGGGGTACTAATCGTAAAATAGCCTTTGTAACCACCCCTAAAGTTCCCTCTGAGCCAACAATTAAGTCCTTAAAGCTATATCCAGAGCTGTTTTTTACAACCTTCCCTCCGATTTCCATAATCTCTCCGTTGGGAAGTACTACCTCTAACCCTCTTACATAGTCCCTAGTAACGCCATACTTTACAGCTCTCATACCACCTGCATTGGTATTGATATTCCCAGCAATCGTAGCACTTTTTTCTCCTGGATCAGGAGGATAAAGTAAATCATGTTCCTCTACAAATTTGCTTATCTCCATCAATAAAACTCCTGGCTCTACTGTCAAAGTCAAGTTTTCTTCATCTAACTCTAAAATTTTATTCATCTTACTCATATTCAACATAATGCCACCATGAATGGCTACAGAACCTCCAACTAGCCCAGTTCCCTGTCCTCTAGGGGTTATGGGAATATTATTTTCATAGGCATATTTCATGACTTTAGAAACTTCTTTAGTACATTGAGGTTCTACCAAAACCTCCGGCATACGTTTTATTTCTGCCAGCTCATCCCTACCAAAATCCTCATTGATCTCGTCTCCATAGAACACTCTATCATTACCACATATAGATCTTAGGATTTCAACATCCTTTTTGTTTATTTTTTTATAGGCCATTCTATTCCCCTCCTTGGCATTTCTATACAATTGCCTTTAATCCTTCTATGTTAATATTTCCATTTTCTATTTTTTCCATCAATTTCGGTATTATCTCATAAATATCTCCTACAATACCATAGTGGGCAACTTTGAAGATAGGTGCATTCTCATCTTTATTTATAGAAAAAATGCATTCAGAATTACCCATTCCCGCCACAAACTGTACAGAGCCCGATACTCCGCATGTAATAATTAATTTAGGTCTAACAGTCCTTCCACTCAATCCAATTTGTCTTCTAGGGTCTCCCCATCCAGCTTCTATCAAAGGCCTTGTAACCGCTATCTGAGCCTTTAGCTTATCTGCCAAACTATAAATCATGGTCAAATCCTTTTGAGATTTTACCCCTCTGCCGGCCACTACAATAACCTCTGCCTCTGATATATCTTCTTCTACTTCCTTAGGCTTTACCTTCATCACTTTTATCTTCGAAGTTAGCTTTTCTTCATCAATAGTACATTTGGTCACTTTTCCTATTGCTTGTTCGCTGGCTTCTGCTGCCGACATTACCTTATACCTTACAGTGGCAAACTGTGGTCGATGATTGGTAGTGATAATTTTTGCCATAATATTTCCACCAAAGGCAGGTCGTATTTGAACCAAATCAGAGTTTTCCTTTACATCTAACACGGTACAATCCGCTGTTAAGCCTGTTTGAAATCTAGCAGCCATTCTAGGTGCTAAAGATCTACCTATTGTCGTTGCTCCCACCAGTACAATGGAGGGCTTTTTCTTATGGATAAAATCTTCAAAGGCAGCGGTGTAGGGTTCTATTCTAAAGTGTTTTAATGGTTCTTCATCATATACGAAGACTTCCTCCACTCCATAGTACAAGAGTTCCTTTGCCTTTTCAGTTACATCATGACCTATAAATACTGCATAAACAGGATAATTCAAATTTGCCGCCAGTTCTTTAGCCTTTCCTATAAGTTCTAATGTTACAGGATGTATTTCTCCTTCTTGATGATCAACATAAACAGCAATTCCTTTCCACTGGTCTTTATCTACTCCTACTACCTTTTCCTCCACCCATTGAAAAGCACCTTTATCTCCTTTTTCTACACAAATTTTACACATTTTACAGGCAGCACTTATTTCTATTTGTCCATCATTATTTTCAATGGCCCCGAAGGGACAGAGCTTCATGGTTTTTTCTATATTTTTAATTTTATTTTGATCAATAACAATTTTCGTCATCCTAATACCCCCTACCTATTTGATTAAATAAATTTTAATTCTTTTAACTTATCAAACATCTGCAGTACTAATATTTCACTGGTATCCCTCCAAATTTCCTGTTTTCTATCGGTATCAGGAGGAAAGATTTTTTCTACTTGGGTTGGAGAACCATTGAGACCATACCGTTTTTCATCTTGGTTTTCAAAATCCTTTAACCCCCAAACAGTAATTGCTTTATCTTTTGTAGCTAGCTTTCTCCTAAAGGATGGTAATCGAGGTTGGAAAATTCCTTTTTCTACAGTAATTAAGCAAGGTAGCTGTACCTCCACAAGATCAACAGTATTAGACATATCCATTTCTGCCACTATATCTCCTGCTTTTATATCTACTATTTTCTTGACATTTGCTATATGGGGTATTGCTAGATATTCTGCCATTTCTGGACCAACCTGGGCTGTATCTCCATCGGTGGTTTGTTTTCCACAGATAATCAAATCAAAGCCCCCCGTCTTTTTCACTCCTTGAGAAAGGGTATAGGAGGTGGCTAATACATCTGCTCCTGCAAACTTTTTATCAGAAAGCAATATTCCTTCGTCAACCCCCATCATAAAAGCTTCACGGATCACTTCTCCAGCTTGAGGAGGCCCCATTGTCATAACTTTTACTGTTCCCCCAACTTTTTCCCTTATCTTTAGAGCAGTTTCTACTGCATATAAATCATAGGGATTCATCTTGCTATCAATTCCATCCCGCTTTAATACTCCCGTTTTTTCGTCTACTTCCACTGTAGTAGTTCCTGGAACCTGTTTAATGCAAACTAAAATATTCATTTTCATCCCCCTTTATCGGTATAGTGGTCTTATCTTTTTATGCTATAATTACAGAAACACCATCAGGAATTACTGTTATTTTGGCATCTCTTCCTTTTATTTGATAGGCCCTGTCTAAAGCCTCCTCAAAGCTGTAGGCATGTTCCATATGCATATTTTTAATCATTTCAGGATTACATAAATCCGTCACCATGATAACCTTGTATTCATTTAAAATACGGGCCAGTATTTGAAATTCCCACTGATCTGGTGCCGTTTCTTCCATAGGTACTTTCAATACCTTCTCTAAAACCGCTTTCGGACTTTCTGCTTGGGCCATATTTTCATAAAAGGATTCTCCTCCATGGCCATCATTGCAGGCTGCAATCATAATAATTACTGCTCCATCTTTACAACAGGCCTCTGCTGCCGTCATGCCCTTTACCGATTGATAAATGTTTTGATCTAGTGGATATCCTCCATTGGAGGTAATAACAATATCTCCATTCACTTTATTTACCTTTGAGAGATTTTTGACAAAGCTGCAGCCCTCTTCATGAGCCAATTGGCTGTCTCCACTGAAGGCATGGATGATTTTCTTTTCAGCATCAATAACTACATTTAATATGAAGGCCAATTTTGCTTTTTCAGCGGCATATAACATATCTCTATGGATTGGATTTTCTTCAAGTATTCCCGTCCTTGCATATTCATTGGCTATGAACTTAGAACAATGATTTGCCAATACCGTCTGAGCCCCTGCAATTCCCGGCAAAATGCTTTTTCTTCCTCCTGAAAATCCAGCAAAAAAGTGGGGTTCAATAAATCCTTCTGCGATTAACAATTCTGTCTCCATAGCCAATCTATTTAACCACAGTTTCCCTCCGGAAGGTAAGATACCTACTTCCACCAAATTTTCTTGATCTTGGGATATATGATTGATAATATTTTCATTTTCAACAATTTCTTTGCCAAATTTATGGATCATCTCTTCTTGTGTTGTAGGTCTGTGGAAGCCTGTAGCAATCAATATTTTAATATCAATTGTTGGGTTTACTCCCCTAATCCTTTCTAAAAGTATAGGCAGAGTGATTTTACTTGGTACAGGTCTGGTATGATCACTGGTGATGATAACCATATTCTTCTTTCCCTTCACCAGCGTTTCTATAGGTAGGCTCCCTATAGGATGATCCAATGCCTTTTTTACAATTTCCTCCTGACTTAAATCTGGTTTAAAATGATGGGCCTTTGACTCTAAAACTCCCATGAGATTCCTGTCCTCTACTTCTATTTCCCAAAATTCTTTATGATAGGGTATTTTTATCTTTGCCATCCTATCTCCCCCTTTTAATAAAATATATTAGATTGTTTCTAAACGCATTTTATTGGTATGGTGGTCTTACCATTCTTTTTAAAAAAATGTACTAAATGTACTACAAGGAGTTTCACTTATTGTCTACACTGAAAATTATCTATATAAATCATACATAAAGTGCAACTTAATTTCAATGAAATCTACTAGAATAGATGCATAAGTAAGGGTACCAGCAATACGGTTATAAGTCCTGCTATTCCTATGGCTAAACCACTCATTGCTCCTTGGGTTTCTCCCATTTCCATAGCTTTTGAAGTGCCTACTGCATGGGATGCTGTTCCCATGGCAATACCAATAGCCACTTCGTCCTTTATTCTAAAAACATTGCATATAGTTGGACCAATCACTGCCCCCAGGATTCCCGTAATGACAATAACCCCCACCGTAATAGAAGGAATCCCACCAATCTGCGCTGATATTTCTAAGCCTATGGGTGTTGTAACAGACTTAGGAATCATAGATGCGGCAATTGCAGAATCAAGCTTAAAAGCTCTAGTCAATAAAATAACACTGGTTACTGCAGTAATACATCCCACAGTGATCCCTAGTATAATAGGCACAAAATTAACTTTTAGTAAGTCTAATTGTCTATAAAGAGGGACTGCTAAAATAACAGTAGCTGGTCCTAGGAAAAAAGATATTAAGTCTCCCCCCTTCTTATAATATCCTATGTCTATATTGAAAAAAGCAAGTATCATCATAATAGAAAGTATGCTAATCAATAAAGGATGCAACACAGTAACCTTAGTTTTTCTACAAATCCATAGCCCTATTTCAAAAAACAGTATAGATATAACAATGCCAAAATAGGGTGTATCTAATAATGTTATCATACTAACCACCTTCTCTTAGCCCATTGTATCGTCCATCCTGTCACTACCATAACACTTATGGTTGTTAAAACAATTACACTCATAATAGTGATCCATTGTCCTCGCAGCATATCTAGATTAGTAAGAAGATTTACTCCCGCTGGGATAAAAAAGAAGGCTAAATGATCCAACAGAAACTTAGCTATTTTGTCAACCATTTCTAGTTTTACTATTCCTGTAATTAGTAAAATTAAAAACAGTACCATCCCAAGAACATTTCCTGGAATAGGGATTCCAAACAGCTTATTTAGAAATTCCCCTATAAAACAAATGGCCACAATCACACAAAATTGTCTTAAAAGCACCAACATCAATTCCCCCTTTGCTTTTTGGTATGGTGGTCTTACCACTTTTTAGATAATATCATAATTTTCAAAAAAATGCAATCGTTTCTTTTTTTGTCCCTAAACTTTTTTAAATTCATAAAATTGCTGTTAATGCTAAAGAAAAAGGACATATTTTTGCTGAGGCTGTTGGAAAAGCGAACAAAATCCAGCGGCCGCAGCGTATAGGGAAATACGTAAGGGTGCTGGATTTTCGAAACAACGAAGAAGATGGAGGTTTTTCAACAGTCTGAGGCCATCTCTATCCTAAATTATATTATCTATTTTAAGACATTCTCTTCTTCCCCATTAATGAAAACATCCTCGATCAATTGCAAGTGCTTTGCCATTGCTAAAGAAGCCTTCTTTGGGTCTCTATGTTTTATAGCAGAATATATTTCTTCATGTTGCTGAATCAAAATTTCTTTATTCTCTTTATTACTGAGAATTTTTTCTCTGGCTTCCTTGATAAAGGTATCCATGAGGGAAGATATGGCATTCAATACATTTAGTATTAATACATTTCTTGAAGCTTGAGCTATTTTATAGTGAAATTGTTTATCCACAACAACACTGATGGATTCTTCTTCTGCGCTCCTTAATTGACCTATTACCTCTTCTAGCTCTTTAATTTCCTCTTCATTAATCCTTAGTGCTGCCAAAGAAACAGTCTCGATTTCTAAAATATTTCTTAACTCCAATATATCTCTGGGCTTTCCTTTATTTAACATAAATACAACCGATAAGGGTTCAATTAAAGTCTTATCAAAATTGACTTTTATAAAGCTTCCTTCACCCTGTTTTACTTCGGTAATCCCTATAATTTCTAATGCTCTTAAGGCTTCCCTAACTGAAGGTCTACTTACTTCTAAAGATTCTGCTAGGTCCCTTTCAGAAGGTAGTTTATCTCCTTGTTTTAATGTTCCATCAATAATCATATTTTGAATTTGTTGTATGATTTGCTCATATACCTTAGTATTCTTTATTGGTTTAAACATAGGATTCCTCTTTCGCATATACTATTTTTAACTATTTTCATTGTATCAGCATAAAAATCAATAATCAAGAAATGAATAGGACAGAAGATATGAAAAACAAATATCCTTCTGTCCTATATTTCACTTTTCTAATAACCTTCTGCTTGTCTCTGATGGTTAATTTGATTTTTTAATAAGTAGCCCGCTTCTATGTCTTCCCATGTAAAGCCAAGTTTTCTTCCTAAAGATAAAAAACCTTCAAATAAATCAACATAATCTTCTTCTCTCAAAGTCTGATAAAAATTTGTACTCTTTCTAAAAATTTCTTGAAATTGTTGAACTAAATCTCTAGGATTTTCTTTCATATGAAACTGAGCATCATCAAATCCCTCATCTAACCCTATACTCAATAAAAAGTGCAAACAATCTACATATTCCTCTAGGATAACGTTCTTAGGAGAAGATGCCTTCTTGCTCCAAAACTTAAAGCACCTCGTTTCATTTGCCAGTTCTCCTAGTTCTACTTCAAGAGCCAATATTTTAGCTGGTGCTAAGTCTTTATTATATAATTCATGATTCTTAAGTATTGTTTCATCCAGCTGCTTTTGAATGTCAAATAACTGCCGCATGTTCATGATCATCCCTCCCCTTTTTTTCATAGGTTATGTACAATTGGCTTTTTCAATATTGTAGCATAACTACGTAGAAAAAACTATCGCAATATTATTCATTTTACCAATGGAAGTTTCTATTGTTTTTTTCCAAGGTTCTAGGGAACAATAACTATTACATCCTTGTAACATCGCTATAATACCTTCCTTTAATTAGGAATAATTACCTAAGAACATTAGAAAAATAAGATCTCTTAATACTTTATCCTATTGACTTTAATATTTATGTAATATATAGTATGAATATACATTTTGGAGGTGGATTTTATGGATCATAAAGAAAAAGCTCTTTGGAGTGGTCGTTTTGCCAGTTCCCCAGCAGAAATTATGCAAAAGTATAGTCAATCATTAGATGTAGATTGGCATTTCTATAGAGAAGACCTACAAGGCAGTAAAGCTCATGGTAAGATGCTTCATTCCATCGGAATTTTAGATCAACAGGAATTAGAGAAAATTTTACAGGCTCTAGAGGAGATTGAGCAGGAAGTGGACAATGGTTCTCTCCAACCTAAAATTTCTCTAGAGGACGTTCATATGAACCTAGAGTCAAGACTCATCGAAAAGCTAGGCCCTTTAGGGGCAAAAATACATACAGGTCGCTCTAGAAATGACCAGGTTGCCACAGACTATAGATTGTATATGAAGAAATCCATCAATATCATTGAAGAGAAAATGTTGTTTTTCCTAGAGACGCTTTTAAAAAGAGCAGAAAAGGATGTGGATATTATTGTTCCTGGTTTTACCCATTTACAGCATGCTCAACCTATCTCTTTAGGACATTATTGGATGGCTTACTTTTGGAAGTTTGCTCGAGATATAAAGAGACTGAAGAACGCCTATCATACAACGGATGTAAATCCTTTAGGGGCAGGTGCTCTAGCAGGGTCTACGCTTCCTCTAGATAGGGAATTTACTAGAAAAGAATTAGGCTTTGCAATAAATAGTGAAAATAGTTTAGATACTGTATCCGACAGAGATTATCTTTTAGAATTTCTATTTGCAGCCTCTACCTTTGTTTTACATACCAGCGGTCTTAGTGAAGATTTAATTCTATGGTGTACTTCAGAGTTTGATTTTATAGAACCACCTGATGCTTTTTGTACAGGCTCCAGCATGATGCCTAACAAAAAAAATCCTGATGCTTTAGAGTTGACAAGAGGGAAGACAAGTGGAGTTTTAAGCAGTCTTTATGATTTAATGATTAATGTAAAAGGCCTGCCCCTCACCTATAATAGGGATTTACAGGAGGATAAACGTCCTGTTCTTCATACCATCTACACCGTCAATATGATACTGGATGTACTAACCCCTTTAATAGAAGGTATTACAATAAAGGAAGAAAATATTGCTCCTCATTTAACCAAGGGTTTTCTATTGGCGACAGATGTTGCGGAATACTTGGTTACAAAGGGCATCCCCTTTAGAGAAACTCATGAGATCGTAGGGGGACTTGTTCAATTCTGCATCAAGCATCATAAAAACCTTGAGGATTTAACGCTAGAAGAGTGGCAAAGTTATTGTCCTACTTTTGGAAGAGATGTGTATGACATCTTGTCACCTCAGCTGGCAGTAGATCGTAGAAAAACCTTTGGAGGTACTGCCAGAAGTGAAGTGAAGCGTCAATTAACTGCAGGCTTAGAGTTAATTGCATCTTTTAAAAAACTTTAATTTTAATATATGTGTACTCTTCTATAAATAAATATATGTGTAGGGGGGACGACAGACCGAGCTAAATTGCATTATTATTCCATTGTATTTTCCATGGGTTTCATGATAAATAAGCAAGTATTTTTAAGTATTAAGGAATATTTACAAAATCGGAG
>NZ_FZOJ01000096.1 GCF_900188145.1 Anaerovirgula multivorans
TACCTAAGTTTTGTACAAATAACTAAGCTGTATTTAGAAAATGATGGAAGCTTAATTGAACATACTTAGGCTGTAATGCTTCAACAAATAATTTTGTCAGTTCTGATAAGCTAGGTACAACAATCTCAATATGATCTTTTAATTCTATTACTTTAGCAGTGATTGTCCCTAGTTTTTTTATCAATGAATGGACACCCATATCCTTAAGCTTAGATGTATTAAAGGCTGTATTTTTCATTAAAGTAATCAGGTTATGACTGATGAATACTAGCCATAGAAATCCATAGATACCATAGAATTTAGATGTTCTTAAATTCTTAATGCCATATACTTCTTTACAAGTTCTAAAGAAGGCTTCTATGGTCTGTCGTTTATTGTAAAAATGAAATAGTTGGATTGAATTCATTTCTTCAGCTCTGATGTTGGTGAGTAAATGGGAATATTTAATTTGCCCATCCTTCCCAACGAATTCACAAACAATGGTCCTTAGACCCGTTGAAGTAGGGATTTCTGTAACGTGCACTTGTATATTGATTTTTTGCCACTGATGTTTTTGTATTGATTTTGCAAGGTTTTTGGATTGCTGAGTTGAAAAACCTTTTACTACAAATTTAGCTCCTGTAGCTTTAAGCAGTTGGATATTTTCAAAAGAGCCATAGCCTGAATCAGCTCGAATAATCAAGCTATCCTTGGCTAAATGTTCCTTGAGTTTAAAGGTAGTTGCTTTTAATAAATCTTCAAATCTACTGGTGCAAGAGGTGTTGCCTGGGTCAAAAAACATAGATACTGTTTCACCTGTATCCCCTACAAAAGCAGCAGATAATTGATAGCCCTTTTCACCTCTTTTTCTAGGAAAATAGCCTTTTTCAGCTAACTCATAGGTTCTACCACCAGCTACAAGACCACTCATATCAAAATCTACAATGACAGGGTCTGCACTTGATAAAGCTAGGGCATTTTCCATGAAGAAGTTGTGATGAATAAATTCCAGTTGATCTATATTGGTCTCATCAAATCTACTCAAGAAACGATTAATTTGAGATTGATCAGGAAATTTACTCATCCCTAGGAGTTTAGCAGCCGTTGTATCAGGAACTAGCTTTTCATTGATATCACTAGTGTAGTTGCATCCCATGACAATGGAAGCAACTAGGGTTTGTAATCTGTTTAGATTTGTATAGTTGACGCTTTTCATTTTCAAGTTAAAATATTTAAAAACATCAAAGAAATTAAGTTTATTAGCAAATTGAATTAAAGATACAAGCCAAGCAGAAGTATTTACCACTTTATTCTCATCTAGTTTGAATGATATACTTTTCATAGGTGAGATACCGCCTTTCGTAGGATTTTT
>NZ_FZOJ01000027.1 GCF_900188145.1 Anaerovirgula multivorans
TATCGAGGTCTAGAGTTATTATAAACTCTAAATTCGATAGGCTTGATTATTTTTTGAGGATTTCAACTGAAATTTTCAATTTCCCGATATCCCCTTAAGTTTGTTTAGTATAAATGAGCAAAATTTTTGATTGCCCAAGAAGAAGGAAAGTCGCGGTGGGTAGAGTTACTCCAAATTGAGCTATGGATTTTCAATCTTTTCTCTCTACATTTTTTCTTTAAATTTATACGATAGGAAGCACGTATTCTTTGAAAAAAGGTTATCTTTTAGGAAAAACATCTGGATTTAGGCATAGCTGCTCCCTCCCCACTGAAGAGGCTTGGGAATAAGGTATTCAGTTCATAAATCATTAAGTTGGTGCTTCTGGTAATAAAGTACTCACCATCTGCAATTTACCTTTCTTACATGTTGAACAAAGAGTTACATCTTTACCTAGAAGAAGACAGAGAATATCAATGGTTTTAAGTCCTTCAAATTTAGGTTTGTATAAAGGACTAAGGGTCAGTTTCCTACACAATGTAAGCTTTGTTTTTTTTGTTGCGGTTGCCTAGTAATCCAAAGTGTCTAATTTTAACAAATCTCTTCGGGAGAATATGCATTAAGAACCGACGGATAAATTCTACACCATCTAAGGTGATTAGCTTAGATTTATTGTTGTCACTGTAATCCTTAGGGGATGTAACAGACAAAATAGTATAACGATTTGTATTATGTTTAGCATGCTCTACCCTAACTCCCATAGTTTTACTGCAAATATCGCCAATTTTTAATTTAGCCACTTCGCTAAAGCGTAAGCCACTACCATAGATTTAAAGTTAAAATAGCCTTATGCTTAAAACCTGATAGAGGAAATATAGTTCTAGCGCCTATAATCATCAATCTTTTTCTATTTTACTAATCTTCTAATTGCTAATTTTCGGTTGTATTTATCTAAGTTCTCATAACAAGATGATCTGTTAAGTCGCCTTTACGCCAAAAATCCGATAACAAAGCGATAACTGTATCAAGGTATATAAAACAATCAAGCAGGAGAAATTACAGCATCTATCCTCCTACTTGATTGTTTAGATCAATTTTTAAAAAAGAGTTTTCTTACATAATCGGAATAAACCCACATAAAAAACGTAAAAATGTATTGACTCTCACGTTCCGTGATAGTGTATTATAAAAATAGAGTTATGCTTTATTGACAAAAGGCTCACAGTCGGCGGAGTATTTGACAATATTGATATCTCTAAAAATAGATTAGGGAGGAATAGCGATGAGGACTGTAAAACAGGTTTCTGAGTTAACCGGTGTAAGTGTCCGTACTTTGCAATACTATGATGAAATCGGTTTATTCAAGCCGAGTCAAGTTACTGAATCAGGCTATAGAATGTATGATGACGATGCCTTGGAAGTGTTACAGCAAATTATGTTTTTTAAGGAATTGGATTTTCCTTTGAAAGATATAAAGTCGGTAATGCAGAACCCTAAATTTGAGAAAAACAAGGCATTTGAAAATCAAAAGAAACTGATTCAGACCAAACGTGATAGACTCGATGGTTTATTGAATTTATTAGACAAACTTATAAAAGGAGAAAAATGTATGAGCTTCAAAGAATTTGATATGAGTGAATATTTTAATGCATTGGAGACGTTCAAAGAAAAGCACACCGATGAAATAATAAAGCATTGGAGTAGTGTGGATGAGTTTGATAAAATGACTGAAGATTTTAAATCTAAGGAAACCGAGATAGCCCAAATGGCTGTGACACAATATGGCAGTATAGAAAAGTATACCGAAGCTATGAAGAAAAATCTTAGTAATTTTTCGGGTACAATGGAATCCCTCCATGCATTAAAAGATAATGCTGATGCTTATTTGCGTAAATCAAATGAAATAACGGAAAGACTTACTTCAGACTTAAATAAAGATACCGCTTCACAAGAAATCCAACAAATTGTGGATGAGCTGATTAAAACGGTCAACGAGGACAACAAAGCTGCACAGAATATTGATATGGGAGACAACTATTGGGGTCTTATGTCGGATCTTTATTTATCCAACCCTGCATATATAGAAGTAACCGATAAGAAATATGGTAAGGGAGCCTCTGAATTTATTGGTAAAGCGTTGAACGCATATTTGAGATAAGTCTGAGTAATCTATGTGTTTTTCGACAATTTAATTAAATGCATAGTTGGAAAATATAGAGGTAGGGAAATACCATGAATATGCATAATCAGGAGGATACCATGATTTCTGCCTTCGAGACGAAAAAATGTTCTTCCGATCAATTTTGCCACCTAGAGGAAAATCATATCAATAAGATGATGCAGCTGGCAAATCAATTATATAGAGAAAATTTAGATCCAGAGTTATTAGAACAATTTGTTGCCACCAAGGTAGAGGCAAATGAAAAACAAGCAATCAAGGGGGCTTATAATAATAATCATCCAATCATGTCAAATCCATCTCAATCGCCTCAACAGTTTACCCATGAAACCTATAAGAGTAATCAAATACCTCTGAATAAAATAGAAGGAGCTCCTTCTACAGAGGAAATTATTTTTACTCGTGGTACCACGGAGGCAATTAACTTGGTGGCGGAGAGCTTTGGGAAAATGAATATACATGAAGGGGATGAAATTATACTGACAATGATGGGGCATCATTCAAATATTGTTCCCTAGCAAAAGCTACAACAGGAAAAAAGAGCAATCATTAAAGTTATCCCCGTAAATGATCTTGGTGAAGTCTTATTGGATGAATATGCTAAACTTCTCACACCCCGTACCAAAATAGTAGCCATCACACATGTATCCAATGTCCTGGGAACAGTGAACCCTGTGGAAACTATGATTAAGGTGGCACATCAATATGGAGCATGTGTTTTGATTGATGGAGCACAGTCTGTACCACATATTGGTGTTGATGTGAGAAAATTAGATGTGGACTTCTATGTTTTTTCTGGACATAAGGTTTATGGTCCCACGAGAATAGGTGTATTGTATGGGAAAAGAGCTTTATTAGAAGAAATGCCTCCTTGGCAAAGAGGTGGAGGTATGATAAAAGATGTAAACTTTAACCAAACAACTTATAATAGTTTACCCTATAAATTTGAGGCTGGCACAGGAAACATTGCAGATGCCATAGGGTTAGGAGCAGCTATAGAATATATACAAAGAATAGGGATTGATAGCATTGAAAGGCATGAAAGAAAACTAACTATCTACGCTATGGAAAAGCTATACCAAATACCTGGTGTGCATATTATTGGAACAGCTCCCAATAAAACAAGTGTAATTTCATTTGTAATAGACAGAGTACATCCAGAAAGTGTAGGTTAATATCTAAATCAAGAAGGAATTGCAGTTCCAGCAGGTCACCATTGTGCCCAGCCTGTTTTGCATAGATTTGGCCTAACCAGTTCAGTCCGTACATCCTTAGGCGTTTATAATACGATGGAAGAAATTGACCATTTAGCTAACACAGTTCTTAAAATAGCAAAATATTACAATTAGTGGAGTGAAATTGATGAATAGGCTAAAACCTTAAAACCATTCTGCTTATTTAGATTTACAGCTGTAGAGCTAATTAGTGGAAGAAGATTTATATTCTTTCCCGTATTTGTTGGTCCTACCTCAATTGCAGGCTGGCAACACACTCGCCGAGTATGGAACTTTGTTGGTGTATACTTAAGGGCAATTAGATCCTTTAGGTGTTAAGAGCTCTTAGAAATTTAGTATAGATTACAAATAAAAGGACAGGTACATTGATTGAAAAGTCAATCTATCTGTCCATCTGATTCGATTATCTTATGCAAAGCCCCTCTTGGAATCAAGTAGATAAAACTTTTCCCATTGGATCTTATTATGCTCCTACGAAGTCGTCTATTTCATTTCAAGTGTTTGTATTAATGCGTAATTATCCCCCCTAGAGGGCAAAAACCTTTATAAAATATGTTTCCCTATACCACTAAAGCACACTTATCCTTGAGGCATTTATTATGATAAAAACTCTATATGCCTTTAAATTTAAGGATTATGACCTCTCTATCAACACAACACACTCCACATGGCTCAGCCGCTGAAAAAAGCAGTGACAGGTATTCGAGGTTGCCTTTCTTGACAGACAGGTTGGTCTTGACCATAGTGCATACCGTGCGGCTAAAGTATAAACTCTGTATCTGTTAGTTTACTCTCATGAATGTATTCAGAATAGCTGCTCCATTTGTATTTATCTATTTCTGTTACTATCTTTACTCTAATTGGATTTTGATGAATATATCGTATCAGCGATAACAAATATTCATCCTTCCCGACTGGCTAACTTTTAAATCTGTTTGCAATTAATGCACCACTTCTTGAATATTTTCTGTTAAACCAACCTGCATATCTGGTAAGTAATCTCTTCATAATTACCGTGATATCCCCTATATTGTATTCTTTTAAAAGAATGTGTACATGATTGGTCATTAAGTAGAATGCATAAATCTCAAATAGCATCTCCTTCTTAAGCCTTTGTATAATATCCTTTATTTTAATGAAATCTTCTTCTTCTTCAAAAATATTATGTCTGTTCATTCCTCTAAAAACAATATGATACAATCCGCTTTGGCTATATTGACGTGCTTGTCTGCTCATTTTTAATCACTCAACCAGATTGTATCATGTATATTTTAAAGTATCAATGATGATTGTTGTCACTTTTGTCATTTTTTTAAATCCCGTATGATAAACACATCTAATAATATCTTTTATAATACCAATCAATCCAGTCTGTTTTATTGAAACTGAACTTTTAAACTTTAAGTGATGGTAAGAAAACCCATAATTAACCGATGGCATCATATATACTTTTCTCTTGCATTTTCCGGCAGCTTCTTCTGCAACAGCTTGCCCAATATATTCATCAGTTCCAGTAGGCAAATGCAGTGCATGTTGCTCTAAAGAAGAAACTATAATGAGGGCTATGTCTTCCTCTTGAATATTAGCAAAGTCCGAGGACAGGCACTCGTTCCATTTAATTACCATAGTTATTGCCTCCCCATAATCAATTCGATTCATCTAAATATTCTTCAGGATCTGATATCAGGGGAATATCAATATTATTAGGCAAATATGCAGTACTATCCTTAAGTCCATGGCCTGTAAGCAAACAGATCACCGTACTGTCTTTATCAATTGCTTCCTGTTCAATCATCTTTTTTAGCCCTGCATATGCACTTGCAGAAGCAGGCTCAACATAGATTCCTTCTTTTTGTGCAAGTTCAATACCTGCAGAAATAATTTGGTCATCCGTCACAGTTACAGCATAGCCACCTGAGTTTTTTATAGCTTCAACAGTAATTTCGCCGTCCTGCTCATAACCTATTAGCGGATCACAGATTGCAGAAGCTATTGTAGTAGGATTTAGGCAAGACTTAACCGCAGAACTATAGATCCATGCGCTAGCGATAGGCGCACATCCCTCTGCCTGAACAGCTATAAGCCTAGGTATTCTATCGATTACTTCCATTTGTTTTAGTTCACTAAAGCCTTTGTAGATACCATAAAGGATGGGTCCAGCACCTACGGGGATAATGATATAATCCGGCACCTCTCCAAGCTGCACAAAAATCTCATAGGATATAACTTTATCCCCTTCTATGCCATAGGGATTAAGGAAGGTTGTGGTGATGTTCATGACCTTATCCTTTTGAGCTTCTTGGAGAGCAGCATCATAACTTTTAGAAAAGTTCCCTTTAACCCGCATCACCTTTCCTCCATAGGTAATAGCCTGAGCTACTTTTGATGGGGGAGTTGTCTCTGGAACGAATATGAGATTATGAACTTCTCCCAATGATGCGTACAATGCAGTAGAAGCACCCCCATTTCCTGATGAAGAAACTACTACAGTATGGCAATTAAACTCCTTAGCCATTGAAATACACATTGATACAGGCCTATCCTTAAAGGAACCCGTAGGGTTTCTACTTTCGTCCTTAAAAAGGAGCCTTTTTACCCCAATCTTATTATTCCCTCTTCGGCTCTCAATCAAGGGTGTTCCACCCTCGTTATTGGATACTATATTTTTATGGCTTAAAGGAGGAAGTACCTCCTTATAGTCCCACATTTTATCAAATTTGTTATGTTTACTTAAGGAAAACCTTTTTAAATATTCCTTATCATATTCAACGATAAGAATACCGCCACACTCTGTGCACAACGAATGATTATCGAGTTCAAACGTGCTAGAACACTCATGACATTTCAAAATGCATGTCTCCATATTGTATATACTCCTTAAATATTTTTTCCTCTTGCATCTACAGGAATACTAACTTCTACCTCACCATCTCTAACACCATATACTGTGTCATTTAGGTTTGGAATAACACAAGCATGGTTTGGTATAATCTCTATCACATCTCCTACTTTTAGATCGTTTGGCTCCTCTGAAATCATAAAACCATGTTCTTCATTGAGCTTATATATAGTAATTTCAGGGTGATCTACAACATATCCATATCCTTTAGTAAAAGAACCTGTATCACTTGTCAAGGTTTTTGTACCTGCATCTATTATTGCTGTATACTTATCAGGCTTACTTACTACCGTTGATAAAATTCTTAAAGCACAATCCTCTTCTTTAACTAAACCTGGCCATAATGTCGACCCATCATTAAATATGTAGTTTCCTGCTCTTACCTCTGTAACTCCTTCAAGATACTTTGCCATTCTTGCAGAGTATGAAGAACCGGTACTAAGTATTGTAATATTGAATCCGTTATCATTTAATAGTTTCTGTGTCTCAAGAAGCTCTTTGCTTTCCATTTTGGTTTTTTCTATAATACCTTTTTCTGTGTTTTCACCATAAATTGTTCCACCATAGTATAGCAATCCGCATATATCAAGTCCAGAAAGATCTTTCACTTTCTTTGCAAACTCTAAAGTCGGCTCTCCTGGCATAATACCTCCACGGTTAATTCCACCATCAACTTCAATAAGGGTTTTAAGCTTTTTCCCCATTCTAACCCCAAGTTCTGAAAGACCTATAGCACCTTCAATACTATTTATCATATTCATAATATCTGCTCTATCAATCAAAGCTCCAAGCCTTTCAAGCTTAGCCTTACCAATAGTAGGAAAAGCTATAAGAATATCTTTAATCCCATGCTCAACCATTACCTCTGCTTCAGTCAATTTTGCACAGGTAATTCCTACGCATCCTCTTCGAAGCTGCTCTTGAGCAAAATAAATACTTTTATGCGCTTTTATATGGGGACGATGCTTTATATTGTACTGTTTGTTGAGTTCCACCATATTTTCAATATTCCGTTCAACAATATCAAGATCAATGATAACCGCTGGTGTAAGCAATTCATTATACATTTACAAAACCTCCATATATTTATAATAATATGTACAGTTTATCTAAGGATCACTTTTATCATCTCTTCATAAAAGGATGTTGCCATATTTAGTTGTTCAATTTCAACATACTCATCAACAATATGAGCTTGTTTAATACTGCCAGGCCCTACAATAATGGTCTCAATACCATTTTGGGTAAAAAGAGTCTGTTCACAGGTTGCTGTAAATTCACATATCTTCGGCTCTTTTCCAAAACAACTTTTATAAGCCTCCACTGATAACCTTGTAATTTCCGAATCGATAGGAACTTCACCTGCACCTAAATAAATATAAGGCTCTATCGTATACTTGAACTCACTGTCTTCACGCTCTAATTTCTTTAGTATTTCAGCTAGCTCTTCCATTACACTTTCTTTTGTATCTGAAGGAATAATCCTTCGATCAATCTTAATTTCACAGTAATTTGGTATTATGTTATCCTTTTCTCCACCTTCTATCATGACTGTAGCAATCGTTGGACTAGGAAGAATAGGATGATGAATTTGACTTAATCTTTGATTGTATTTTTCTATAGCAGCTAAGACCTTTCCCATCTTATTTATTGCATTGATACCATTGGCAGGATTGCTGGAATGACAACTCTTACCAAACAACTTAATCGTATATCTGGCAGTACCGCGATGGGCAATATTGATATCCATTGAAGTGGGCTCACCAACGATTACATAGTCTGCCTCAGATATTTCCTCAAGAGGTAATATGGAAAGTGTCCCTTTATTATGCAGTTCTTCATCTGCTACAAAGGAAAGTATCAATTGACCACTGCTAAAATCAAAATCTGCATCTATAAGCTTTTTTGCAGCAGTTATCATTGAAGCAATACCACCTTTCATATCGGCTGCACCTCTTCCATATATTTTACCATCAATAACCTGTGCATTGAAAGGATCCGTTGTCCACTTTGTGTTAGCCGGCACTACATCAAGATGACCGTTAAACACAAGCTTTTTCCCTTTAGGATTACCTATTGCGGCTACGACGCTACCCCTATTCTCTCCACAGCTTATAAGTTTGTTTTCAAAACCCATTTCTCCAAGGATTTCTGCAACTCTTTCTGCCAGAGGCCCTTCGTTTCCTGGGATATTAACCGTATTATAGGATATTAGGTCTCTCAAAAGGTCTATTGTATATTGTTCATAGTTATTCAGATTTCTCACCTTCTTAACCGTTTGGTATATTGTTCTAAAACATGTTTATACTAAAGCTATGGGAATATAAAAATTGTTCAATTATTTTCTAATGAAAGAATGCTCTTGGTAGCCACATCACTAAAGGCTCTATATAAGTTATCAACAGTACGATTATAGCTCCAGAGATAAAGTAGGGTATAAGGTCTGTAATAGTGTCCTCTATGCTGTTCTTTGCTATATTGCAGGATATAAATAATGTTGTCCCCACCGGTGGAGTAAAGAGTCCAAGAGCAAGGGCACAAAGCATAATGATTGCAAAGTGTACAGGATCCATACCCATTTCCATAATAATAGGCATATAAATAGGAATAAAGATAAATAGATTCGGAACATTATCCATAATCATACCAGCAAGAAAGAGTATAGCTACCATTACAAATAAAAGTAATTGGTTTGGTAAATTTAATCCAAGCAATCCTTGTGCTATCATTGTAGGTATATTTTCTCGAATAAGCACCCATGTAAATATAGTGGCAGAGCAAACAACCAGCATAACTATTGTAGTACCTTTAGCAGTATCTACAAGTGCCTTATAAATATTTTTTAAATTCAAAGACCTATAAACAATAACACCTACCAATAGGGCGTAAACAGCCGATAAGGAAGCTGACTCTGTTGGTGTAGCTATTCCCAACACAATCGAACCTATAAGAACAATCGGAAGCACAAGAGCCCATATGGCATCCTTTGCTGAATCAAATACTTCTTTAAACGTAGCTCTCGCTTCACGAGGATAGTCTCTTTTTTTGGAAATAATCACTGTAACCATGAGGTAGGTGAATCCAATTAAGATGCCCGGAACCGCACCAGCCATAAACATCTGTGCTACAGAGAGATTCGCAATCCAAGCAATTACAATCATCGTACTGCTAGGAGGAATGATTATCCCTACTACCGAACTTGTGGCATTTATAGCAGCTGCAAAAGATTTTGGATAACCTTTTCTCTCCATCTCAGGTATAAGAATGCTACCTACAGAAGCAGCATCAGCAACAGATGAACCAGAAACACCAGCCATAATCATACTGGTAACAACAGACACACATGCCAATCCTCCTGGAAGATGTCTTACTAAAACATTGGCAAAATTTATTATTCTTTTAGCAATTCCGGCTTCTACCATTAGGTTTCCCGCCAAAATAAAGAAAGGCACTGCAAGAAAAGAGAAGGATTGAGTATTAGAAAAAAATCTTTGAGTAGCAACAGAAATTGGGATATCCATGGCAATTATGTAACTGATTCCCGATAATCCCATTGAAAATGCTATTGGAACACCAATGGCCACCATACCAAAAAATGCTATCATAATAATCAAAATCATACTACATCACCATATTATCCTTTCCTCGCAATTTTAATATTAACTGATAGATTAAAACTATAGTCATCATTATAAAACCGATTGCAAAAGAACCATAAAGAATGATCTTACTAAAGCCAAGAAGTGCCATAGTCTGCGTTCTCAGTTGGAGGCTCAGTTCAATACTGGATTTAACCATTATTCCACAGAATGTAATTGATAAAAGATTTATAAGTATTTCTACATAATATTTCATTCTTGGTGAGAATTTTTCTTTTACAAACATAAGTGATATATTTTCTTCATGAATAGTAATCACGATTGCAGCAAGAGCTGTGATCCAAGGAAACGTAATATTGGTTAACTCTGTTGTTATTGCAATAGGAAAACAAAAAAAATATCGGCTAATAACCTCCGTACTAACTACTATTGTGAGAAATGCTACAAGAAGAGCACATATAAAGTTTATAGCCTTTTCCATTTTATTGATAATTTTATTCATCTACTAGAAAGACCTCCTTAACCATCTGCATTTATGGTGCTAGGATTATACAAATGTATTGCATAATTGTATCGTTGCTTACCCTAATAAATAGAGTAAGCAACACTTAAAATAAAGGAGAGTTTATTTATTTGTTTAGCAACTCTGCAAAATCAGCTGGTATCTTCTTAGCAAATTCATCATAAACAGGCTGAACTGCCTTTCTAAATTCCGTTGTATCCGGCTCTGTTACTTCTTTGAAAGAATCCTGTAACTTTTTAAGATATTCTACATCACCATTTACATAATATTCTCTTGATACCTCAATTGCTGCATCAGCTGCTTTTTGAACTATTTCTTTCGCTTCATCATCAAGCTGATTCCAGAGCTTTTCACTTGTTAAAAAGTTAATGTTATAGTAGAAAATATTTAACTGTGCCATATAATCTTGTACTTCATGAAACTTTGTTTGATAAATAGCATCCATTGGGTTAAATTGACCATCAACAACACCTTGTTGAAGGCTAAGATATACCTCTGTAAAAGGAATTGTTGCTACAGAAGCACCTAAATTCTGCATAGTTCCAATAAGCACCGGTTCATTAGGACTTCTCATTTTTAAACCTCTCATATCTTCAATACTATTAATTGCTCTTTTTGAGTTTGTAACCTGAGCAAAACCAAGATCTCCAAACCCTAATATCTTATAGCCATGTTTTAAAGCAGTCTGTTTCCAATAATCACCGATTTCTCCATCCATTTTAGCGTGAGCATCGTCATATCCTGTTGTCAGGAAGGGCAGCGATGCTGCTCCAAAAACCGGATCAACGTTTGACATTGCTCCACCACCTGGTAATGAAAAGTCCTGTGACCCAACAAGAATACCTTCTATTTGCTCTTGCTCGCTGCCAAGTAATTCAGTAGGAAAAATTTCTACTTTAAGTCTACCATTACTTTCTTCTTCAAGAACACGCTTGAATTCCTTTGACATTTCACCGCGTACAGAATCCTCTGTCGTATTAAAGCCAAGCTTGAATGTATACGAATTTAATTCATCCCCCTCTTGTTTATCCTGTGTTGTTGGTTGTTTTCCACATCCTGCAAGAGAACCTATGACAAGTGTTATCATTAAAAATACTAAAAGTGCTTTTTTCATGAACTTACCCCCTAAGTATTTTGTAGATTGTACATTATACAATCCATTTAATCAATAAAATTATTAAACCAACTTTCCTAGCCTTTAATTTCAACAACCAACTCAATTTCTACAGGGATATCCGTTGGAAGTACATTTGTCCCTAATGCGCACCTAGTATGTTTTCCGGCTTCACCGAAAATTTCAATCATAAGATCCGATGCACCATTAATGACAGTAGGCTGTTCAAAAAAATCAGTTGTACTTGCAATAAATCCTTTAAGGTGTACAATTTCCTTAACCCTGTCAAGATCTCCAATCACCTTTTTAAGTTGGGCAATTAGATTAAGTCCGCACAGCCTTGCAGCTTGATATCCCTCCTCTTTCGTACACTCTTTGCCCACTTTGCCTGTGTACATTTGAATTCCGTTAATAATTGGCCCTTGTCCTGATATGTAAACCATATTACCTATTACTTTAGCTGGAACATATGAAGCAATAGGTTGCGGAGCCTCAGGCAAAGTAATACCAAGTTGCTTTAATTTCTCTTCCACCATTATCTCATCTCTCCCTTTTCTCTATAGCTTATGAGTTAATGAATAATTTCTAATTATTAGACTATTCATTAGCTCTGATTTCATATTATCATAATTACGCAAAAAAATAAATAGTTTTTTGATATAAAAAAAAATTTTTAGGTAATGGGCAATAAAAAACATCATGCTCCATTTTTTCTAGATATATCCAGATAGGTGTATAAAGTATATTTCGAAATACCAAGATACTCACATACCCTGTCTCCAGATTTGGTAATTAGAAACACTCCCTTTTTATCAAGGTATTGTATTGCGCTTATTTTCTCTTCTTTACTCATTGCATCTGGAAGCTTTCCTATTTTTTTCTGACATTCAATAATAAAATAGTCAAGAAGTTCATTAACGTTATTTGCAAAAACTTCGTTAACTTCTTCTTCATTATTATTATCAATAAGCCAATACTCTTTCAAAATACTGTCTGCCATTAACAAATCAGTTATATCAAAGTTGATACATATAGAACCAACAACTTTATTGTTTTCATCTCTCAAGTAAGTTGAGGATGACCGTAATATTCTACCACTGGTTGTTCTTGTAGTATATTTATATCTATCTCCCTCTTCTGTAGTTCCTCTTAAAACTTCTAACCCTAGATTGCTCCCACAATCTCCCACTTGCCTTCCAGTAATATGGTTGTTTTCTATTGCAACAATCGTACTCTCATAGTCTTGACTTAAATCGTGAACCACAACTTCACATTTTTTTCCGAACTGCTCAGCAATCATTTTAGCTAATCTTTGTAGATTATCCTTCTGATTTTCTATATAATTCATTCTATTCTCCTCCAATGCCATAATATCAGATTTCATCATTCTGACTAAATCATTATATCATACATTCTATTCCCTTTTCAATTTGTCTATTCTCTCTTCTTACTTATAATAGTGCATTTTTACTTCAAAAATTTTACAGTTAAATAGACAAACAGATTCTCAAGCTATTTTTAATGTCTCAAAAATTTTATCAATAGGCTTACCCTTGATTGCAGCAGAGTAAATCCAAATAACTTGGAATTTTTTTAAATCCTTCTGGGCTAGCTTTAAACCCGTATTAAAATGAAAGACTTCTTTTGAATAGAGTTTACAGTAAGTATAAGTTAGGAGCATTACTATAAGATATCTAATAATACTTCTTTCACTTCTGATTTGATAGTTGTTTAATCCTAAATAATTTTTACAGTCTCTAAAGAATGGCTCAATTACCCATCTGTCTGTATATTAAGTTAAAACATTTAAAGGATTTAAAGATAGATCCAAGGCTATAAATGCTTTTAAAGCACCTTCTTTATGAAAGGACCCTTTGGGATAACTTAAGGTTATTGAAACTTTTTTCATATCATTTAATTTGCCAATATAGTTGTAGATATAGTATTTTTCACCTTTAACTGTGACTAGATCAAAGGAATCTTTATCTAAACTAGTAGCGAATTTATGAAGTTTAACCCCTAATCTTTCATGACCTTTAGGATAAATAACTCTGTTAGTTCTAAGTGCTCCAATATAACTATAACCAGCCTCCTTTGAAGCTGTAAAAATGGCTTTGCAACTATACCAACTATCACATAATACAAAACCACTATTAATAGGTTTAGGTAAAGAAGAAATTAAATTTGTAGCAATATCTATCTTACTCATTTTCTCTTTATCATAGATTTTTATAGCATAAGGGAAAACTAAACCATCACACGAAAGCAAAGCTACAACTAATTGATGACCATATACAGTCTTTTTCTTTAAATGTGAATTGTGAAAAGAGCATTTTTGAATAATATTTTTAGCCTTTGACGAGGGCTTAGTCTTTTCAGAAATCGTGTCATCAATAATCATATATATGGGTTTATTTGTTTTCTTTGATTTATTCCAGATAAGTTCTAAAGTTGCTGATTCTAAAGCTGTCATCAATAGTTCTTCATTCCATTTGCTTTGGGAGAAAAACCTTGAAATACTAGTTCTATGCTTCGGTGAAGTAAGCTCTGCTATGTCAGACATTTTCCCGTTGTATCCCTTTAAAATCATAGCATTCATAGTATTCTCAAGATGTTTGAGTTGAGGCTTAGTTAGATACAGGTCAAATCTTAATTCTTTAAAAAAATTGTATATAGATCCTTCATTTGATATAATTGAGTTCTGAAACATTTATGCATATCTCCTTGTTATGTTTTGTATGAGAACTTAATTATAACAGGATTTTGCATAGATGTTTCTTTGTTTTATTCAACTGTAAAATTTTTGAAGCTTTTTTGCACTATTATAGTATCTATGAACAACTGGGAATTTTTTTCTTTTCCATAGGGTATTCTAGTTGTTTTGTGATTTACCCCTTTCCCCTCAATAGATAATCATTTTTACATGTATCACAAATCATGATCTGATTAACAGAGGAATTTTGCCCGTAATATTTCATTGGGAACAATTATGTTATGCCCTTGAATGAAATCCTTTTAACCATTTATCTAGTTCTCTTTCGCGGTCTACGCCCACTGAGAATTCCTTGCAAGCAGCAATCTGCCCATCCCTGATATAGAGTACTTTTCTTGCTTTGGCAGCTACCCGGGGATCATGGGTAACAGTCATTATGGTCATTCCATCACGATTCAAATTTTCCAGGATTGCCATTACCTGATCCGTCGCGGCGGAATTCAGACTTCCTGTCGGTTCATCCAAAAACAAAATTTCAGGATTATTGATCATGGCGCGGCAAATGGAAGCCCGTTGTAACTGTCCGCCGGAAACTTCTCGGATATCACGTTCTCCGATTCCTTCAATTTCCATCTGCTTCATTAATTCCAATGCACGTTTTCTTATGTCATCTGCTGATTTTTTTTTGGCTACAAGACCTGGCAGTATAATATTATCAAAGATAGAAAGATTCTTTAACATCTGTGGGTTTTGAAATACAAATCCCATTTTAATCAGCCGGAATCGGGATAATTCATTCTCCTGCATTTCAGATATGTTTATTCCTTTAAACAATACCCTGCCGTCACTAATGCTATCCATTCCGCTGATACTGTAGAGAAGCGTTGATTTACCCGAACCTGAAGGTCCCATAACCGCTACAAAATCTCCGTTTTTGATTTCAAAAGATATGTTATACAATATCTGCGTATCTTTAAATGACTTACTGATCTGCTCAACTTTTATCATGGCTCGACTCCTTATTCTATTATTTGATTTCTAATGTGATAGTTTCTGACAACTTTGGTTCCCACAATCACGGTAATGAGGACTACCAGCAGCTGCACTGCCGGGGAAAGCAGATAGGCCGTAATCGGCTCAACTAGCATCGTTATTTTTGATACCCCCATAGAAGAAAGCATCCACCCGAAAATAACTTCTCCTAAAAAGTTTGCAAGGACCGTTCCTGCAAATATTGCCACAAATTGAATCATAAGAATCCGTATTCCAAACTGTATCCTGATATCCCGGTTTGAAAAGCCAATTGCTTTCTTAATTGCGATTGCACTGTGTTCCCTCGCTGTGATCAACTGCAAAATCATCACGGTAATTAGCATGATTAAAAGCAATGAAATCATGATGGCTGTACCCTCCACCAGACTCATATTATCCATAATACCGCCAAGGGTCTGAGAAACAAACTCACTGATGGGCGTTATTTTACTGTCTGTTAGTATACTTCTCAATTCATCCGTCTTTTCCTCAATCCTGACACCGTCCCGGACATTCAAATAAATAATATAGACTTCCACATCAATTTCGGCAAAATCAATAGCTGCTTTGGCAGTCTTGCCACCATAAGTAATATCTTGATAAATACCGCATAAGGTAAACAAAAGTTCTTCCCCCTGATAGATTACTGTCAGGGAATCGCCAACTTCTTTTCTTAATTCCGAAGCGCTCAGATATGAAAGGGCCATTTCTTTCCTGTCGTTCGGTGCCCTTCCCTGAAGATACTCCAAGGGAAAAACAGATGCATCACCATTTTCGACACGGATGTATTCCCATTCCCCATCAGCATTCTGTAGCTGTACGTAACCATTTTGGTAAATAGCATATTTGTCAATTTCTGCATCATTTTCCAGATAGGATTGGGCGGCATCTTTTTGTTCCGCTAGTTTCTCGCTGTACTGAATATCAATACGAATATCACTTTCTCCTACACCCATATAGGTCATGAAGGATGGATTTTCCACTGTACTCTTCATATTCATCGGAAGTAGAATCAAAAATGACGAAAATACAAACACCAAAAAAATAACCAGATATTCCTTCCATTTACATTTCAATTCACCGAAAGCTATTGTGAGATTGGGATGTTTTAATCCAGAGGAAGGTAAGGAATAGTGTCCTTCCTTCTCTATCTTCTCTTCCCCCCGCATCAGCCCCACAACAGTACTATTCAGATTTCTGCCAATAATTTTATGGCATCTAAGCATAACAATCACACTGAGAAGGATTACCCCAATGAAAGGAAATACCCATTTCATCCACTCGTCGGTGCCATATCCGCAGTACATAATAACCGAGGATGAAAAGAAATCTCCAAAGGGAATCGCTGCCAGATAACCGATCACTCCCGCTACCAGCACAAGCATTATATACTTCATCTGATATAACTTAGCAATTGCTTTTCTAGGAAATCCAATTGCTTTCATCTCCCCTATGGTATAATTCTCTTCTGCCATGGTTGCCCGAATAATATAAGATAAACACAGGACTGCTATCATTATTAAAAGAATACTGATTGCGATGATTATGAATGCTACCAAGCCATGGGAAAGATTGTTCAGCATCCTCAGAAGGCTGCCTGTTACCGTGGCACCATTGGAAGGCATCCCCGCATCCATATAATCCTTCTCCAAAACCGCCGTAGCGGTACCATTCTCTAATAGGAATTCAAAACAGTATTCCCATTCTCCCATATGAAGACTTATTTCATCAATATCTGTCTGACTGATTAATAAACGCTTTGAAGATGCCAGTGCCGCGTTCATCGATGCGTCACGAATGATTGTTGATACTATCAGCTCCTTGCGGTAATCCCCTTGATGTAATGTAATAACATCTCCCACCTGAATACCTAGCTCCTCTACATAATAAACAGGAACTCCGATTTCTCCCTCCTGAAGAAAAGCAATCTCATTATCCATATTAAGGAGGAAATCAAATCTTTCATTCTGAACAACGAATCCATTATCCATCAGGTACTTTTCCAGTGTTTCACCCTGATAAATAATATTTGCATTGCTGATATTAAGCATCTTGACAATCTGGGAATCCTTAATATAATCATGGGTTTCTACAAAGCTCTCAAAGGCTTCCCTATCATAGGTTCCCTTATGCATCTGTAGGTATTCGGGCGGCACAGCTAGTTCATTTAACCCATTTAGTGAAGATATCATTGTACCTGTCACCCTTAACCCACCTGCCATCAAAAGGGCCGAAAGGATCAAGAATACCGCCAGGGCAGTTGTGATCACTCTGTTTCTCTTAAAGTCTTTTCGGACAAGATTTAGTAATAGTTTCATTCTTACTCATTCCTCCTTCCAAGGTTTTTACACTTTTCAGTCTGGAAACAAGGATTCCGACAATTGCCAGTACCATCCCTGCAATCAATATCAGCAGCGCAATTCCTCTTCCTGCACCGACACCGATTACTTTTCCGATTTTTATTGCCCACAAACTGTTGCCCCCCATAAAGGGCTCAAAAAAATAATCTGAAAGAGCTCCGGACAATATATAAGCAAAAATGTAACCTAGCTGAGTAATAAAGCCTATCAATCCAAAAGCCCTACCCTGTACTTCATTGGCAAGGTTCTTACGTATCAGGACTTCTGCTCCAATCTGGACAGCCGGCATAAATACAAACATCATGAACCCAAATATTGCAATCAAAAACAGATTTTCCTTAACTCCCATCAGTGCAAAAAAGATTCCGCAACCCAACAATCCTAGGGAAAGCATCCTCACATAGGATTTTGCACTCTTCATGCAGCTGATTATGATACTTCCGGCCATCATGCCCAATGCACTGACTGTCGTAAGAATACCAAGTTCCGTTTCACCTGCAAAGGCAAGTATGAGGGGCTTACTTAAAATCTGTACGAAGCCAAGACAGAATACTACAATTGTCATAATCACAATCATTGCCACAATGCCACTTTTCCCACGTATTGTAGCAATGCCTTCCTTCATTTCCCTACGAAAGCTCAAACCAGCACCCTCCGTGCCTTTCGTAACCATACCTTTCTTCACAACCGCAATAGTAATTACCGTTGTAAAGAAAGTAAGAATATCAATAATGATCAAGGTACTGACAGTGGTAATCTGTAACAATAATCCCGCAATAGCCGGGGAAATTAAAAGTTTGGCATTGTTGGCGATTTGAACCATCCCCCCCGCCTTAGCAAAGTCTTCTTCCGATAATGAATCCGTAATAGTCACTTTAAATGCAGGTTCCATCAAAGCTCTAAATAAGGAACTGACACCTACACCAACACAAATTACCGCAAGTGAAGGCTTTCCACTCATAATGGAGACGAGGCATATAACTAATCCAAGGCCAGAAAGTAATTCCCCAAGAATCATCATCACCCTTCTGTCATAATGATCCGCCAAGACACCTCCCACAGGAGCCAGAAGAATGGATGGCAGGAATGCACAAATGGCAACAATGGAGGTAGCTGTAACAGATCCTGTCAGTGCCAATACATAGATGGCAAGACCAAAATCCGTTAATCCGCTTCCGATACTTGATATCAGCTGACCAACCACCAGTATCTTAAACTTCTTCATTGCCTCCTCCCGACTTTTTGCTTCTATATTTTGTATTTCATCCTGTTGATTCATCGTTACCTCCTTCAATCTTAATAAGCCCGATATAATATTCATACCTTTATTTAAATGTAAATTATTCTTTATGTTATCTTCTTGTCGACCAACGGTCTATTGGTGGATAAAAAAATTTCATAAATCTTCTTTCATCTATTCTAACTGTCCAAACATTTGGATAAATTCTTTAAGCTCACCTTCTTTTGTCCCCAGCATTCTTTCTGCATTACACAAAAAAGCCTGTATTTTTCTTGGATAATCCTCCATCTTCCATTGGAAAGCATCGCAATCAAACATCATATGTCCCAACAGTAAAATGGATTCTATACATTCCGTCGGATACTCCATGTGGAAAATATCTCGGTCAATGCCTTCTAAAACAGGCTCTTGTAAAACTGGAGTCATGCGCTTAAGCATTGCTCTTAAATATAATCGTTCCAGCTTTGCATTCTCAACCTTATGAAGTTCTTCCTTTATCTTATCCGATCCTTCAAACTCCGGAGCCTGTGCCATGATCGCCATCATAATACGATTTACCAAAGGAATGGATTTATCCTTTAGAATCTTCTCAGCCTTCCTTGCTCCTTCTTCAACGATATCAAGAATGATTGCTTCTAGTACTTCCCTCTTGGAAGTAAAATAATAGTAAAAGGTGCCTTTGGCTATACCTACAATCTTTAGAATATCGTTAATAGAAGTCTGTTCATAGCCTTTCTTGATAAATAATTCCCGTGCAGCAACCAGAATCTCTTGTTTTCGTACTTCAGCTTCCTTAACTATTTTCATACCTTACTCCTTTCCTCTAGACCATCGGTCGATAGAATCATAATAAACCTACTAGAAGAAAATGTCAAGGCCTTTTTTGAAATAATTGTCAATGTATGTCAATAGTATATAGTTTAATGCCAATTTTTTATCAATTTTCGTCTCATAATGCAGAAGTCATTGAAAAGGATACTATCTCTCAAAATCATCAAGAGACAATACCCTTACTTTATTTTATGTTAAATTAATAAAACCCTTGATACATAAGGTTTCTTAAGCTTTGACCATTCTATTTAAAGCCTTATTTTGATTAGCCTTTGTTGATAATCACCGCCTGTGCCACATCTATCAAAATAGACCAATCTCTATTTTTTGATATATGGAACACTTCTTGCAAACATAAATTTTATAGCCGCTCTGACTAACTGCACGAAATAAGAATGCTGTTATTAGCATTACTAAATATTTAGCAATGCATTTGAAATTCCCTCAAATCTTTCATCAGTTATACCAAGTTTTTTCTTAAATTTTTCATCTTCCATTCTTGCAATAATTATCTTGTCAGGAGATATTTCCTTAATAATATTTTTTATCTTCTGAATTGATTCTTCATCATCGTTATAGCCCTTAATGATAGTAATTTCAAATATAAATTTCCCTTTGTATTGTTTATTAAAGGAAACCATGTTTGAAATGTATTCTCCTATTGTATACCCATCAATTGGTCTTTGAATTTTTTGAAAATGTTCTTCTGTTATTGCTTTTATCTCTCCTATAACTCCATCGCACTTATTAGCTATTCGTATATATTCATCTCTACCCAACAAATAGCCATTAGATAGTAGTCTTACAGGTACTCCCTTACTTTTGATTAGGTCAATAATATCACCAATTTTATCATTGACTAAGGCTTCTCCTTTTGAGTTAATAAAGATTAATTCTGCTTTTGTATTTTCTATCATACTTTCTAGTTCAATCAATGAACTATCTGTTTCATCAAATGACTTTTGGATATCTACCTTGTTTTGCGACCTTCCAATAGGACAAAATATGCAGTCAAAGTTACAATGCTTTTCTGGAAGTATGTTAACTTCCAGTACCCTTTTTCCATCTTCAATATAAATCTCTTTATAACTGAAACTACCCATCACCTTATCCTCCTCAAATTACTCTATTGTTACTTCTTTATTGTTAATATCAAGAATTGAAGCCGTACATGTTCCGCCTAAATTGTCCTGTACTGTTTTTGCTAAATCTTTTAAAGCATTCTCAAACTCTTCTGTTCTTTTTTCATCAATTAATTCAATGCACAAGAAAGCATTCTTTGTACTTTCAGTAAGCATCGTTCTTACTGATTCACGCCAATTCCAGCACCTGCAAATTGCTCCCTCATTATCTTTATATACTATCTCACCTTCATATGGTGGTTCACTTTTATCTGCTCCTAATGTAACAAAACTTTCATTTCCAACTGCCTTAGTCAATCTTATATCTCCAACAAATGTATCAATATCCTCACCACCGCAGGGCAATGCATATCTTAATGAAATACAGTTATAAATATCAACTAGAGGATTAATAGGTCCTAAGTGGTTTCCATTATGCACTCGTTTTAGTAATGCCTCAATCGATGACCTTGCACCTTTCTTGGTTTTAAATTTTTGAAACGCCTCTCTCCATACTTTTATAACTTCGTTACTGCTAAATTCTACATTCTTCAAATATTTTAAGGCTTCCTTTTCTGAATTATAAATCATATCCTTATATTTGTCTTTATCTTTTATAGAGTTATCTATGCTATGGCAAGCAACAACACCAATCCTTGCATTGGGAAATAGGCTCCAAAAGTCATCTTCAGCAATAAATTTTTTCATTAAAATATACCTCCTCAACAGTAAAAAATAAAAAAGCCATAGAAATATTATTAAATATCTCCCAGGCTTTTATCCTTCCGTGTACACAGTCAACTGTGCGTTTTCTCTCGGACCTGCCAGTTACAAACTGCGGAACCCTAGAAAACTTAAATATATCATTAAATTATGATTTACAAGTTTAAAATTATAAACTAAATTTATCATAATATTAAGATTAAGTCAACTATATGCCTTCCTTCGCAAAATTCTACTTATGCTCATTATAACATATTTTTCATTCTACCCATGTTCAGTATAATTCGTACAAAGCATACTTGTTAATTTAATAGGACAATTCATACATTATTCAGTAGTTCATTCCTATTTGCATGCTTACTAATAATTGGAAAGTAATGAAAACAGGGTACTGTCCCTTAAAATTTCTAAGAGACAATACCCTTACTCTATTTTATAAAGAGTTTCCTATAGCCTTGGTATATAAGGCTTTTTAGGCTTTCCAATATATTTCAAATCTTACTCTGATTGGTCTTTGTTGATAATGGCGGCCTGAGCCCCCGCAATCATAATAGACCAATCACTATTTTTTACTATTATGGAACACTTCTAATTACATCCGCATTATGTTCAATTATTATAGCTGTATTTCCGCTATTAACAATATCTCCTGCTTATTTATAAAATTCTTAATATGAGCCATGTAAAACCCTGTTGTAGGTAGTCCATACCGAGAAATATCAAAAATAAGCAATGCGATTTAAAACAAAAATCGTGTCAAATGACTATTATTGCTTATTTGCTAAGTCTATTTAACCCTTCCCTCAACTATCTAAATTAAAATTATACTTGATTTTATTATTTTGGCCATGCTTGTGATGCCATAACATGTAGCTATGTACCTTAGGTTCCAAACTACCTTACAATGTATGCTATGTCCTAGCTAGCATATGCTTAATGACTGGATAACTACAGTGCTTGCCAACTATTCATTCTAATAAAACCAGCTACCTCTATTTTGACCACTTGAAGTTTTCCGTTCCGGCACCAAGTTCAAAATGACATTTTACTATTCCAAGATCAAGCTTTGTATAAAATCCTCTGCCAGCTTTTGCGATGACTTTATCACCTTCAAGAATGAAAAGAAATTTTTGCTGATTCATAGCGGTGGGTGCAAGCTGTGCTGCTTCCATTCCTCTACGGAACCAATCCGGCATATTGCCATTTGATTGACTTAATTCTTCTATACTCTTTGTTTTATGCGGAACCCCACCCTTATCAAAGTATCCCAGCGAAATAACACAAACAAGCTTCTCGCCCTTATCTATTGTGGCACCGCACTTGCTTTTGCTATAAGTCGCTGCAACCCAACAGGACCCGAGGCCTAGTTCTGTTGCTTTCAGCACGATTTTTTCACCATAATATCCTATTTTCTCATCGAGGTCTTTAGCTTTTTTGCCAATCAGTGCAATATAGTTTTTCACATTGGTGAATTTTCCATAGCGTGCCATAAAGCCGTCAAACGCATTCGGCTCATCAAGGCACAGTTGGATATGTAAACCGCTATCTTTGTTACACTGGTCAATAAGTGTCTGAAGTTCTTTTGCAACATCCGGCTCAATTTTTCTGCTGTTGTAGGTACGTACTGAATGACGCTCTTTCATTGTTTCAAAAATATCCATATTAATTCTCCTTTATAATTGGATTATATGTGATTTAATTTGTGGATCATGTGTGGCAAGAATAGCAACACAATTTTCTTTGTGTGCCATGTCTTTTATCCACGCAAGCGATTTAAGCATTGCTTCTTTTCGGATGCTCAATCAGATAAGCAGAAACAGGTAACCATATCCGTCGTTTTGAGCTTCTGAGCAATCCGGTATATGCTACGGGATTACACGAAACATCACGGAATGGAACGGCTGGATCAACGTCGATCTCGCCACAGTTAAGTATATGAATTCCCATCTTATGGAACACCTCAATCATCACACTCGCCTTGCTGATAGTCTGTTTGAGCAGCCTTTTGCACGATTGCATAAATATGATTTATCAGTGCGGCAATTTTACCCCATTCTGTCTCGTTTGCATCCATATAGTAAAAATTCATCGTACCCTTACGGTGCATATTTATAATCTTTGCACCCTTCAATATCTGCAGATGATGAGAGACGGCAGGGCGTGACAAGTGTGTCCTTTTTGTAAGTTCTCCAACACGCATACCCTTGCGTTCACCTTCCAATAATGCAATGACGATTTGCTGCCTTGTTTCATCACCAAGTGCGATAAAGGCACTTTGGCAATCTCTGAACTCCTTTGACATTTGCAATCTCTGCTTTGTGCATTCATCCATATTATCGCTCCTTAGTTCTTAGGTTTAATTGTTTAAACCATTATAGCATATTTTTTTTAAAAAGGTTCAACGGTAAAGAAAATCGAGACAAAAGAAAAACTTAAAAGTTTATACACTATTAGCAAAATTCCACACCGTTTTTCTACTTCTCGATAAAAGGCCAATCGATTAATTCTTTAAAACACACCATAAAAATACCCCATTCCTCACTTCAAAGCTAACACTTGAAATTGCTGTAAATAGGCTAGTTAAGACGTCTTTCTCATTCTTAAAAGAAGGGAAGAATCTTCATCATTCGAAGATTCTTCCCTAAGAAGGATTTTATTAAGTTTTTCAATGTTTCGTTGAAATCCTCTCATCATTTTGAAAGCAAGACTGTTTGGGAGTTAATTACAATATATTTTTTATCAGCTAGGATTATGTTTAAAAATTCATTTAGCGTGTAATTTCAAATTCCTGTATTCCCATAGGTGGAGGAGCTATTTCGCCTTTTTTAAATGAAATTACAACATGACCGATAGAATTAATATAGAATTTTAGATAATCTAAAATAAATTCAATATCCTCGTCGCTGTCATAATACATCAATTGATTATCCTTTTCAGTACGTTCTTTGATTTGCTCCTTGATGCTTTGAGTGACAATTTCTCTGTAGTTTTCACCCAAAATATCAGCGAGTGTAATTTCTTTGCCTGTATCTAAATTGATATTGTAAAAGGTCTGATAGGTATAAGTATTTGCAAAGGATTCCATATGATTAATAACAAATGATAATATGCTTTCATTACTGCTCTTTATTTCGTAATCAATCTCAACTATAAAATATCCCAAATCCTCTTCTGTTCTTCCTTCATCTATAATCCGTTGTCTGTTTTCCTCAGCACGTTCCTCAGCATTTTTAACAATAGTGTCGATTTTAGATTGAATCTCCTGATTAATTCGTTTTTCCAAATCCGTATACCCTGTGCCCTCTATAGCTGGTGCTTTAATATTTATATTATAAGCTTCATCGGATTTACTATATTCTCGGAAGGTAAATACACGAGCAACATTGCCAATAACAGGAATATCATACATGCTTTCTGCAAATGTCTGATTGGAATTTAACATTACTACAAACAAAATACATATTGACGCTGCTATACAGATAACTGGTTTAAACCATACATGAGATTTGTGTTTCCGATTCACTGCTGTATCAATAGCAGAATTTACAATTTGGTTTAGCTCTATAGGTGTCTCTATCGATTGATATATCATTTTTGCCTTCTCAATTTTTTTACTCAAGTTCATCACTCCCAATTAAATTCTTTAAAATATTCAAGCTTTTGTATAATCGTGACTTAACAGTATTTAAATTGGTTTTTGTGATTATTGAAATTTCTTCCAGCTTCATATCTTCAAAAAATCGTAATATTATTACTGTTCGAAGCTTAGGTTCTAATTGCTGGATGGCATTATAAATACTGATTTCTTCCGCAATGTCTTTATCTTCATATAAAAGATTATTAGGTACGGTTTCATCAAGTACAATATTTTTCCTCTTACGTATCCAATTAATACTTTCGTTAACTAGAATACGATAAACCCATGTTTTTAAATAAGCGAGATTTTTAAGTGTACGAGCATTTGCAATAGCTTTGTAAATAGCTTCTTGAACTATATCTAGAGCATCGTCACTATTTTTGGTATAACTGTATGCCAGTCGATAAAAATCCTGCTGATGAGATTTAATATATTCCTTGATAACTTCAATTTGCTCTTCTTGTTTGTACAGCAATATATATTCCTCCTATATTACAAATCATTATGTTCGAACTTTGTTAAGGAATTCCTTTTTTTTGTGGTTCTACTTATTAGACAAAGAATGGACTTAAAAAGTTGATGAATTTAAAAAATATTTTACTGTTACTTGATTTAACGTAGATACAACAGTCTTTACAGAATTCATCAAAATTTTTTATCAAAAAAACCGCCGTTACTTATGATAAGATTCACCGTATCATTCTAACTGCGGCTTTTATAAATGAAGTTAGGTAATAAGCAATCTCTATAATTGTGCCTACCCCCGCACTTAATTTAACTCAATAACGATATCGTCTAAGAGAAACTCTCTATCTTCATTTATTTGCATTGGTTCTAATTTCGTCTCATTCCCCTTTTCATCAATGGAAACTCCAATTGTATTGGTAGAATAGTATACTCTCGGTGTAACAATTAATCTCGTTGCTTTTTCATCTAGTTTCCCAAAGGTCTTACTCCAATTTATAATCCCTGTTGCGATATGTCCATGCCCCCCCATTGCCTTGCCCTTCGTAAACATTACCTAAATCATCCTTCACTACTAATTCGGTGATTACATAGTGCCAATCAGCTCGGTACGCTTCAGGCACTTGTTGAGTATAGTCCATAATAAATGACATTGGTGTTTTATTTATCTTATTAATAGTTACACCGAAACCCTCCTTCTCTGTACCCTGATTGATTGCTTTACTACTACGCTTCACGGTCTCTAGTTGGAATGTAAAAACCCATTCTCCTTTAATCTTTTCTTCCCTATTCGGCGCATCTAGCAGAATCTCTTCAATCTTTAACTTACATTTCACTTGATCTAATTCTCCTGAAATACTATAGTTTGCCTGTCCGATATAGATTCCTTCTGCTACTTTTTTCACCTGTTCGCTGCCTGCAAGTCCGCCTGTATAATTTACTATACTAAAAGAAGACCCAAACCAATTATTGGATACTCTCCTAAATCTTTATCGGTATTAATTTCATAAGTATAGGTAATGGTTTTACCATCAAAGATTGCATCCTTAAACGTATCTGAATACCGTTACTCTCTTTGCTGATATTAATCTCGTTGGCATTTTCTTTATATAAATCATACACACCAGTGCGCCCATTATCCAAAAACCGGAATATATCTCCTATTATTGGAATTCCTGCAGCATATGCTGGATTGGTAATCCCTATATAAGCAGTGCTCCCTACTACTAAATCAACTAGAGCTGCTGCAATTATTTTCTTACTATTCCAGCCTTTGTTCTTTCTTAGGGAAATTAAAAAAAGGTCGATTTTCTATCCCTAAAAGGAAAGTAAGACCAATTATCTAAGCTATAATAGCAAGATAGTTTATAGATAAATATATCTTTATGAACTTTCTCTTTTAATTTTCTTTTATCCACTCATATGAGTAAAAGCAACACATCTCTCAAAAAACGCATTTATGGTACAATCCTAAATAAATCTAGTTATACAATAATATCATAAATTTACTACATTGAAGACACTCCTGCCCAAAATATTAATTAAACAGAGTTAATATTTGAATAAAAGCAGGGTATTGCACTTAAAGTCACTAATGAAATTAAGTTTCAATACCCTAATCGGTACATTAAACTTTTTTCACCCGTAAATTTCCATTTGCTTTTCAGTACATAAAACGTATGCTACCACAACCCCTAATTGTAATGTTGATAAGTTAGTTTCTAGATTATTAACCAAAAAGGTTTATTAATAAAGTTACATAACGCCTGAGTAGTAGCATGATATATATTTTTATATTATATTTTTCAAAAATTATAATAAATTTTTTGTATTTCTTCAGCAATACTATTCAATCTATTGAAAGTTTGAGGAATGGAGAAACCCACGAGAAACGGAGAAGTTATATATCTCGGAACTATTTTACATATAATCGATTTTTTCCATTGATAGAAGAATAAGTTAAAGCTACTACACTTAGAGCGATTAAATATATAGTTTACAATATTTTGTATATTATCCGCCATGAAATTGTCATGGCGAGGAGTAGTAATAATATTAAATTCGGTTGAACAAGCATTTGGTTTAGTGGAAATATTAAGTAAACATTTTCCTTCTTTATAAATCTCTATTCCGTCAAAAATCTCATCTTTTAAGTTTATTTTATAATCTATATCTTTTAGCCCAACTATTTGCATATGTGCATGATTGATACTGCCACCAGATAAAGGTCCATGATTTTTATAAAAAACTACAGATTTAAAATTTCCGCTTTCCTCCATTTTTAGCCAATGATTTATTCCAAAGGTAATTATTTTCCGCATATGGGGCGTATCGTAGGTAGATATATTTGCGAAGCAATCGTTAGTTTCAATAAGTACTGTTTGAAAAGTATTAGCTAAAGTAGGAAATTTGTTTTTTATTAATAATATTGAATCTTCTTCATCTAAAATATCTGAAAGTTTTTCGCGATTGCAAAATGGACATAGGTATTCACTATCTTGATAACTAATCTTTTCTTTCCCAATGTCGGAAAGAAAATAAAGATGCCTATTAACTGTCATTTTTACACCTACTAACTAAATTATTTTCTTTATATCATTTCATATTGTGTTAAGCGTTTAACAAAAACATTACTGGAGGAAAATCCATTAGTTAAAGCAATTATACCTTATAAAACAGTAAAAATAAAATTTTCTGTATTTCCCTTTTAAGCATTTCTTTGTCAGTCTTGTTAAATTTAAAAATATAAGACTTCGTGTAGGCCGCAGCCCAATGCGACCGTGGTCGCCCTTCAGGGTTATTACTCTCGCCTCCGCCATAGACATTAGCCGGTTATGTGGATCATTGTGAGTCTGTCAAAAATCATAGGGATTTCCCATTCTCTCGCAGTCTTGGGCGCGGCGCTTACCGTGGGTAAGCAGGTTATATGCCATACCATATCATCCTCCGGCTGATTATGAGCCAACTGCCCTTGGTCTTGGCATGGTAAAGCTTGTTTCGGTGTTCTTTGTTGTTTACTATTTAAAGAAAGAAGACCGGTTCCTTTCGTTCTTTATATAGTTTATTTAGTCGTATTGCAGCGTCTTTGACCAGACCGTTTTTCATTGTTCGGGCGTTTTGTGGACAGTTCTTGATGCAGGCACAACACGTGATGCATTTTTCCATATCAATCAAATTATTATTTTCTGAATCGATAGCACCAACAGGACAGCCTTCAGCACAAATTCCGCATTGCGTACACTCGTTACTAATTGCTATAAAATCAACATTCCATAGCTCCGCAACTCCTCCATAGGGATAGTTGCCAGGTATATTTATATCAGAAATGTGATCCACCGATGAAACAGATAGTAGTTTTTCGTTTATTTTACGACCAAATAATTCTGCGTGATTTAAGTCACTTGTATCAGGACGGCCTTCGGCTGTTGGCGTTTCGGAACTAGAAAAAGAGTGTTCTCCAATATATGCTGCACCGGCAATCGGTTTACATCCACATTTTATCAGAATATCTTTAAGCTCAAGTAGTGCATCGTCATACACACGATTACCATAAACGACGATACATACTGCAAGTGTATTTCGAGCTTTAATCACATGCAGCCATTCATTTAAAAGCGCAGGCACTCTTCCCATATAAACTGGCACTGCAACAACAAGTAATTCATTTTCCGATGTTTGTAATGGTTGCGTTCTTGCATCTGGTCTGGTAATATCAATTAACTCCACAGTACTTTGATTAATTCCACGCGCAACACCTTGAATAATCGCCTTTGTTGTCCCAGTAGGTGAAAAACAAACAAGTTTCAGTGATTGTATTTTCATTAGATTTCCTCCTCGAATCTGTAGTCTTCTACAGTTAATAAAATATTTTTTGTTTACCTTACAAGTTTTTCTAGAATTATAATAATACAAAGCTTATAATATTAATAGGAGCGAAATTATACTAGTATAAATTGTAATAGACAGGACTGATGATAATTTTCACTAATGAGAAACATCGATACAAAGAACTAGCCGATTTTTTAAAAACGCGAAGAGCAAAAATTTTACCATCGCAGGTAGGACTTTCATCAGCAATGCGTCGACGTACTCCTGGCTTAAGAAGAGAGGAAGTAGCACAGTTAGCTGGCATTGGTATAACTTGGTATACATGGCTTGAGCAAGGAAGAACTATTCATGTTTCAACTCAAGTAATAGAAAGCCTATCTAAAGTTTTATTGCTTGATAAACAAGAACGTATTCATCTTTACCGTTTAGCAAACCAGCCGCTTCCAACAGATATACCGGGATACCAAGGAACAGTAAGTCCAATACTTCAACATGTTCTGGATAGTTTAATATTCTGTCCATCTCTAGTCACGGATCAGCGGTGGAACGTCATTGCTTGGAACAAAGCAGCATGCTTAATCTTTGGTGATTTTACTGAAATGAATGTTCTCGAACGAAATATAGTTTGGGCGATGTTCACAGATAATAAATATAAACAGTTATTTGTCGACTGGAATCTGCATGCCAAGGATTTACTGGGTAGATTCCGTTCAACATGTGGGCAATATATTGAAGATTTTTGGCTTACTCAGTTTATTGATGATCTTAAAATGCAAAGCACAGAATTTAATTTATGGTGGCCTTTACATGAAATCCAAAGTAATGGTGAAAAATCCAAGCAATTGAACCATCCTATTGCGGGAATATTAGATTTTGAAGTTAGTAATTTTGATGTTTCTGATAATTCTGGCTTAAAATTGATTGTACATACCCCTTTATCAGGAACGGATACTGCTACAAAAATGAAATTTTTATTGGATGAGTAAAAAGTTTTACTAACTATAGTTTTGCACTTTTTAAATAATTACCAGAAATTGACGTAATAATTTGCAAAATAACAGAGTACTGTCTCTTAGAATCACTAAGAGACAGTACCCTGTTTTTATTTTATTCAAAGTCTTTCAAAGCTTTGGTACATAATGTTTTCAGAGCTTAGACCATATCCTTTATAGCCTTATTTTGATTGACCCTTGTTGGTAATCGCCGCCTGAGCTGCTGCTAACAAAATAGACCAATCACCCTTTTTTACTATTATGGAACACTTTATACGTATACTACTCATTCCTTGATAAAATGTTGATAACACCGTTTATTATTTCCTGTGTTTTAGAATCTTTTAAGGCTGCTACTTTATAAAGTATAATACTTCTATCTGCCGTAAAAAGTTTATTGATTCTCACATTACTCTCTTTCATCAAGTTTCCAGTCTCAAAGTCATCATCTAATATTTCAATTGCATACTCATCCTTCAGCATTTTGCTGGTAATTTGACATAGAATCAAATCATCTCCATGTAAATCAGCTAAAACAAAGGCAGGTCTTTTTTTACTTTGACTCAAATCAGAAAATGGAAATGGTATTACTACTATATCTCCTTTTATAAATCTTTCCATGCCTCATCCTCCTCAGGTTTCAGCCAATCCTTTGCAAGACTCTTTTCACTTGCTAATGTAATTTCATCTATTTTTATAGGTTCATCATTTATTTTATATTTATATTTTACATAGCTTATATAGTCTGCGACTTCCTTTAATACCTTTGGAGGCAATGTATCAATTTCCTTTATAATAAAGTCAATTTCCTTCATATTCAGCACTCCTCTCTTGTTTTTATTATACCATAGATTTTATTTTTCTACCAAAAAACCACCGTTGAAACGATCAGGTTATCTAGTTACTAATAGGGAGCAGTCGAAGTCCTTCTCATCTTCTGCACATTAAAAAGAAAACGCAAAGTAGTCATTAATCAACTTCCTTCGCAATTTAAGAATATTGTTCATTAGCTTATATGAATAACTAGTCTGTTTTCAGTATCTCTTTTCCATTAACACGCAAACATAGCATGCTTCAGAGTATCCCAGCACGTCGAGCATTTACCTTTTCTTTGTAGTAGCAGCCTATAAATCCAAATTCTCTCTTATCATCCTCTCGTGTCCCCAATTGTAAATAGATTCCAATGCAGGCACAAGTTGTAGACAGTTATCAGTTAATGAATATTCTACTCGAGGCGGAATCTGGTTAAATTCCACTCTACTCACAAGACCGCTTTCTTCTAAACTTTGTAGTGACCTTGTAAGCATAATATTCGTAATACCGACTAAATTTCTTTTTAGTTCATTATAACGCATAGTTTTGTTTTGATATAATTTCCATATTATTGGTAGCCTCCATTTTCCACCAATGATATCCATAGCATATATCATTACACAATTTCGCCGATTAATAACTTCTTGTTCTTTATTCTCTGACATAAAAATCTCCTTTATAGGGCACAAAAATGTGCGTACCTCACCTCTCCACAAAGTAGTCTCAACATTTTTCTGCTCAAGGGCTTCATCAGTCTGAATAGGAACCGGATCCTCATCCTCTTCAGCATAAAAGAACTGCAAATAATCCCGGGATGTTATAAAGTTCCACCCGGACTCTTGGCATAAACTTCTATACTCCTCTGCTTCTTTAGTATTCTCTGGGGCAAGGGGTCCTCCACCTTTAAATACATCCACATAGAATTTTAATTTTTTAGGCTCTATTGCTCTAAATTTGGCTGTCATTCTCCCAACCTTTTCTAGCATCCAACCCTTCTCAGCCATTTCCTCTAGATAAGCTTCTATGGCTTTATAGTCTAGAGAAAAGAATCCCCAAAATACTCTTTTAGTCTTATTTTTCACTAAATCACCTCCATAGTAACTATACCGATACTAGATATATCCATTATCAACATAGTATGTTTTACTTATTTATTTGTCAATAAATTATTGTATAGATTTTTCTAAAGGTATGTAGCTTCGAATTCATTCGAAGCTCTCATTGTATAAAGAAAATCACTAACTTAGCTAGTGGTTTTCTTTATACAATATAACCGTCCCTTAAACTAAGGAAGGATTTGACACAACATCTTTTTATACTCCTTTAAGTTAATCAGCGATGAGAAGAATTGAATTTTTATTTATTTTCCAGTTGCTGCATTTATTCCTGCGATACGTCCGAAAACAAATATGTCAGTAATAGCATTTCCACCTAATCTGTTACCGGCATGGATTCCACCTGTAACTTCTCCAGCTGCCCATAGACCAGGGATAACATTGCCATCTTTATTTATAACACGAGCTTCAGTATCAATAACTACACCACCCATTGTATGATGTAGTGAAGCTTTTCTTGGACTTATAACAATTCCAACATCATCATTCGCATCTATATAATCAAGATTAATAGCTCCGGCTATAACATCCTTGCCAAAGTCATCATCTCTTTGAGCTGCTACATAGCTGTTATATTTTTCGATTGTAGCACGTAATTGTTCTTCACTAAATCCAGGAGCAACACCTGCTGCAGGAGTCTTTGTAGCCTCTGCTAGTTCAGCAAGAGTTTTACCATACCATACATGACCACCTTCAACCATACCTGCAACACGTGGATTATAGTCGGTTCCTTTTAAAAGTTCTTCAGGCTTTCCAACATCTCCTCTGCCCGCATAGATGATATAGAAAATACCATTTTCAAGAGCCAGTGAAGCTTTAGCAAGAACATCACGTTCTGCATATTCATTTACGAAACGCTTACCGTTACTATCAATCCAAAGCTGCTCTGCCGCATCAGCCCAGATACCATCAGTCATAGTTCCCTTAACCGGAGATGAAGAAGGCATCATCTGAGCAACTTCCATACCAGTTATATCAGCACCGATTTCTTGTGCCATTATAATTCCATCACCCTTGTTTGTACCCATATTGGTTGATAATGTTCTATCTGAAAGATCATCACCCCAATATTTGTCATAGCTCTTAACCATAGCCGCATTTGCGCTATAACCACCTGTAGCAAGAACAACACCCTTGGTTGTATTTATGGTAATTTGTGTTCCATCTATCTGCTCAGCTTTTGCACCTACTACCCTTCCCGATGCATCTACCAATAGCTCTGTACCTCTGGTTTCTGTATATATCTCAACACCATTTTCTCTTGCAACTTTTTCAAGCTGAGGGATACGTTCAGCACCTGACATGAAGCTGTGGGTTCTTGGCCACATCGCCCCAAGAACTGTACCTGTTCCAGGATGTCCACCGTATTGAGCATCAGCGCCATAAGATGCCTCAAGACCAACTTCACCCATCCATGCAAAGGCATCAAGCGCATCAGCAGCAAACTTTCTTGCCAGTTCAATTCTTGGAGCAATCCAATCTCCATCTGCTAATTCACGAAGTCCACCTGTGTAAACATGCCACATATGTAATGCTACAGAGTCAAAACCAGGCATATCAACTCCTGCCTCTTTTCCACGGTTTTCTGCAAAAAACTCATTGATATCCTCTTTAAGCTCTGTCAACACTTCTTCCCACTCAGGATAGATATCAAATTTCAACTTTGGATCAGCAGGGTCAAGGGCAAGATATCCATCCAATGCATCCTTTTGAGATTTGGACAGTATCATTTTGCTATTCTGTGCCTCTGGATCCACAGCGTTATATGCTGCACCTGCCATCATTGTATTTCCACCTAATACAGAGCCTTTTTCAATAAGGATAACCTTAGCTCCTTCTTCAGCAGCATTAATTGCCGCTGCCAAGCCAGCTCCTCCTCCTCCCATTACAAGAACATCTGTATCCCATGTTTGAGGATCTTTAGGTGTAGCAACTACTTTATTTGCCTTTAGGGCATCAATATCTAAGCCAGCAGCTTCAGCAGCTTTTGTTATAGCATTAATGATAGCATAGCTTGATATCGTTGCTCCTGTTACAATATCTACAGATAAGCTTTGATTTTCGATTACCTGCGTCGGTATACGTTCAACTGCTACTGCTACAACCGTTTCAGTCTCAGGATTCTCTACGAACTCAATGTCTGTAATTTTGCTGTCTTCAACAGTGATACTTACGGTTATGGGTCCTTGCATACCCGCTGCTGTACCTTCAAAGGTACCATTAATAAGTGTAACGGTTTCCTGAGTACATCCAACAAGTGTTGCTATCATACAAATACATAATAGCATAGTAATAATTTTCTTCATTTTTTCTCCCCCAATCTTTAATTAGTAATCTTTAGAAAACTTAGAGGACCTTATTTATCCTCGTTCCAAGGTTTAACATTTCCGCTTCACCTAAGGTTTTCGGGCCTTCCCACTAAAAACACTTCCTTTCTTTTTTTCTTGACTTCGATTAAATTTTAACATACTTAAAGCAATATATTGATTAAACAGTTATTAAGATTTTATAGTGTTTTTTAATTCTAATAGGAGAATTCTTCTATTAACAAGCAATTATATCGCTTAATTCATAAAAAAATCCCTAAAAATGCGTAATGAACATTTTTAAAGATTAAGAAATCTTAACATTTATTCTATTAAAATTAATATATTTTTAATTTGTTGTTTCCTCTAATAGAGAGGTTAAATTATCTCTTCCAACCCTCTGAAGAGAAGTATGATATTTCATGTTGAAACTTAATTAGCTTTTCCCTTAGGGTCAAAATAGTATCCTTGTCCCCACTCCATTTTTAAAAATCTAGGACTGTTCACATCTTCTTCAATTTTATTTCTAATATTGTGTATATGAACGATTACAGTTCGTGTATCCCCGTAGCTTTTTGCTCCCCAAATTTTATAATATAATTCTTTAGGGGTATAATATTTTCCTGCATTTACCATCAAGAATGACAAGATCTTAAATTCAGTGGAAGATAATTTTAATTCACCTTCCTCCTTAACGACAATATGACGATTTGCATCTAATTTAAAACCTGTGCATTCTAAAATATTCTTAGCTTTATTGGGTAATTTATTCGCCCTTCGCAGATTTGCTTTTATTCGTGCCTCAAGAATTTTATTATCAAAGGGCTTTACTATAAAATCGTCCCCTCCCCGTTCTAAAGCTTGAACAATTGTATCACTACAGTCAAGACAGGAAATGAAAATAATAGGACAATCATGCCACTCTGTCAATCTAGAACAAAGGTCAACACCATTAACATCTGGCAGCAAGATATCAAGGAGTATAACATCAAATTTATCCCTCGCATTTGCATAGGCTTCGCTGCCTGTTTTGGCCCAAATTACTTCATATGTCTCGGCTTCTTCAAGGTAGTAGAGGATTATCTTCGCTACTAATTCATCATCTTCAACTAAAAGAACCTTTATCATCTAATTTCACCCCCTAAATCAATATTACCTTAATTGTTACTATTTGGACAAGGATATTCATGTGTTTTGTAACTAAAAAATACATAGGATAGTTTGCTATTCTGTAAATAATTGATATACTTTTAAATATTTGATATACTTTTGTCGAGGTGCTTTCAACATTCCTTTCGTACCCCTCGTTGTTTCTTCGCAATTTCAACGGTAAGGGCAGCAACTCTCCATAATTTAAATTATACCGTAAACAGACATTCAGACTATCTTGACATACATAATAGATATATAATAATTATTAACGGCCTAAAAAGGGGAATACATATGAAAAGAGATTATTTTAAAGCAATACTTGTATTTCTAATAATATCCAGCCTAACTTTCTTTATAGGCATAAAAATAAATAGTAGCTTTGGTGTTCTAAAAAGCGGTGACACTTTTTCTGATAAGGGAGAGAACAATATATATTCTCTTACAAATTATCACTGGGATTCAAAAACTAATATCTATTACTTTGACTTAGTTAGAAAAAATGAAAATCAACAATTGGTACTTATCTATGGGAAATTGCCATCAGAAGTTTTAATAAATGATACTGTTTTAAAGGAATCTTCATTCTTTTCAAGACTATTACTTAGCTCCGATTGGTTTGTTGATAACAAAATCAGAGTGGTTTTTAACACAAGTATAAATCCCTATAATACTCCTATATATGTAACCACTACATCTAGTGCTGAAACTGCACTTTCAACCTTTAATATGGTATTTGCTTTCAGCCTTGGAATAACATTTTTAATGTCTATATATGGACTCTCCCTTTATCGTCGTAAACAAACAGAAAAATACCTATTATGGTTTGCTATATATACCGGTGCATTAACTTTATGGAGCGCTCTTCCACTATTTGTTGGTACAGGTATAAATTTTTTGCGACACTATGTTTTTGCCTGGTGCGTAATCCTAGATATTGTTATATGCTTTAAAATGTTTGATATTAAGCTTCCTGGAGGTTTTAACATACTTCTGAGTATAAGGGGAGTTATTTCTGTTTTAGTGTTATGGTCAATTATGGAAAGTATTTTCCCTAAATTGCACAGTGAAATTTATGTTTATAGCTTGTTCTTATTTTCCATTGGAGTTCTCATATATGCCTGCGCTAATAGACGAAAGGGATCCTGGCTATTGATTTCAGGCCATGCATTAAGTTTAGGATTACGTATGGTTATACCCTTATCTTCTCTTTCATCATCAAGTGTAAGCTATCCTTTGCGTGCCTTGCAATTTTCAAAATTTTTTAATATTCCATTTGCCTTTTGCTGTATGTTATTAATAAACCATATTTTCGCTGAAAAATTTACTGAAGCCGAAATCCTTACTAAAGAATTAGAGCAAATAAACCATAATCTGGATAAAAAAGTTATGGAAGGTAAACAGGCTTTGCAAGAACAGATGACACGTCGACATAGTCTTATGATGAATATCTTTCATGATTTACGTACTCCATTATTTGTTATGCAAGGCTGTACTCAAAAAATTACTGAACAACCAGAACTACTGGGTGCAGAATTACCAATAATAAGAGAAAGATTAGATTTTACAAAACACCTAGTTGAAGATTTGTTTTTAATGGCCAAACTTGAGGACAAGCAAGTAATTCTCGAGACAGATCGAGTTCCTATCACAGACCTAATTAAAAATGTTATAAGTGCGTGTAGTATAGAGGGAGAAAGTAAAAACATTTATATAGGAACAGAGTTGAAATGTGATTGTATTACTTGGGGAGATGAGTATCGTCTTAAACAGGCATTTCAAAATCTTCTTCTAAATGCTATATACTATACAAAACCAAATGGCAAGGTATATGTATCTTTAAAAAAGGAAAGAAATACAGCCATTATATCCTTTACAGATACAGGTATTGGAATATCTCCACAGGACATAGATAAAATATTTGACAGATATTATCGTATAAGTAGTAAAGAAAAGCACCAATCAACCGGCTTAGGACTTTCCATTGCACAAGAAATTATACAACAACATCAGGGAAGCATTAGCGTTGATAGCCAATTAGGATTCGGCACAACCTTTATAGTTGACCTGCCTATAATCACTTAACTAACAGCAAGTTCCGAACCGTTCCGGTTTCTAACTTGCTTTTTTCATACAAAAAAGGTAACTAAAACAAGGGTTTTGTCACCTTATGCATAAAATATAACCTTCCAAATATCCCACTGCTATGTCTATACTATTCCTATTACTATTTTGTAGTCATATGCTTAACTGCTGCCTGCGGGTTATTGTGGTTCTTCAATATCCATAATCTCTACTGTATTCTCAATCTCATTAACATAATTTTGATATTCTTTAATTGCTTCTTATGCTAGGAAAAACCTCTAATACTGTTCGATAATATCTATTTTAAAGCCTGTTTCATATTCCAAAATACAATGAATTAATAAAATAACAGGGTATTATCTCTTAAATGACTAAGAAATAATACCCTTACTTGTTTTTATACTAAGTCCTCTAAACCTTCTATTTATAAGGATTCCACAGATTTAACCATGCTATTTAAAGCCTTATTATGATTGGTCTTTGTTGTTAATCGCCGCCCGGACTGCTGCTAACAAAATAGACCAATCCCTGTTTTGGGCTATTACTGAACACTTCTAATTACATCTTCATTATGCTCAATCATTGTATCCTATCCATAGAGAAAAACATGCCATGATAATAGAAATAGCAAATAATATTATTATATTATTAAGAATAGCTGTTCTTCTTGACATAAAATTGATGTTCCTCCTTTATCAGACCATTGATAAATCATAAGGTACTAAAGGGAGATTTAGTTTCATAATAAAACTATCCAATGTTTTATTATTAGGGTCTTACATCATTTTTTTCTATATTCAACACTATTTCCTTTTGGTTCTATTCCCAATAAAAAATCTTGCTCCATCAATATGTATCTAAATCTCTAACATAAATAAACTACAATAATTTTAGAGTTAGCCCGATTTCTCAAAAGAGTTCCGTCCTAGGTTGATAATTCTTAGTTTCTTCATCATTACACTTATAAAATTCTTAACATATTTTTATAGACAAGCTAATATATATTAATATTAAAATGCTTATGTCTATACCAAAGAGCTCAATCTTATATTACCATTAGGAGGAAATACAAATGAGAAAACCTTTTCAAATAGCACCCACTACCTTTATTTTCATTAATTATATAGGCTTGGTAGGATTATTTGCTTTTTCTTTATTGAATCTGGCGGCGCTGGCAGAGTATGTAAAATACACATATGGTGTATCTAACCACTTCATAGTTCTCTTACCCGCCATCAAGTTACTATTAAATATTGATCTTTTGTTTATAGCAGCTCTCATTTTAATATACAATGCTATTGAGAAAATTTTAGACTTTAAGCTCTTCTTCACAGGAGCCCTGCTGATAGGTGTTGTCAGCACTACATATTTCCTCATACAGCACAAGCCTATAGTCATAATTGCAACCCTAGGATTATATGGACTAGCCATTCCTCTATATGCCGTTATAGTTGGGCCTAATATCCTCACTTCAAAAAAATAACATCCCTCAAGAGCCAACAGTTATGATTTATAAATATGTTGTAGAATCTACGAAAAAATAAGAATAGGGTAGAATATCTTAAAAATCTTAAGAAATTCTACCCCTACTTTATACTGAGTCTAGCAAATTATTAATATATAACTTGAGCTGTGCAATTTTTAATATCAATGTCTATGAAAGATAAAAATCCTCCCTAATTATATAAGTATTGTGAAAATTATTATCCATGCACTTTATAATAAAAACAGGGTATCATTCCTTAAATCATTAAGAAACAATATCCTATTATATTTTATATCAAACCCGCAAAACCATTGGTATATAAGGTATCTCTACTTCTATCCTACCTCTTTTGAGGAATCATTTGGCTGGTCTTTGTGAATAATCGCCGCCTGTGGCAACACTATCAAAATAGACCAATCTCTATTTTTTAGTATTATGGAATACTTCTTGTAATCATATAGTTTATATCTGTTAAAGCTAACTGTGCAAAATCCTTCCACTATAATATTAGATAATGCAAAATACTCTTGCCTGAGTATAACACATCCTTCTTAAACCTCTTTACCCAAATTTTATTATAATTTTTGCAAAACCATGATAGAAAAAAAGATATTTTGATAGTTTCCGTTCTTAGTTAAACATTAATTCCTTGTACTTAATTCTACTTTAAGTATTAGTTTTTTTGTTTCTATTACAAGGAATGGATTAAAAACAATCATATTATGCAATTCCTTATTTAATTAATGTTATTAAAGCATATGGTTAAAGATTAGTTCAGAGCAAAAAATACATGGATAAAATTTCTGGAATAAACTGCTAATTAGTTAGACATTAGTTTAGATAAATAATATCAGTCTTATAACTAGAAGTTCCCCCTTTCCAAGTCGACCAGCCTATTTAACCGGGAATTAGACTATGCACTAACTACAGTATTCATTCATATTATATGTTGAGTAAAAATAGTAAGGGGGTTTTTTATGAACATGTACCACGGTTACCCTATCACATCGCCTCAAGGTTTAAGCGCGGCTATTGACGAAATGAGATTTTGGCTTCGGATTATGTTTGAACATGCTAAATTTATCCGTGGGGGATTAAATCCAAGTCAGGACCAGGAACACTTTATTCGCAAAGCAGAGTACTTTGCAGCAAACATTGAACGATTATTCATGATGGTAGTTAATACTCCTCCACATGATGCTAGTCGCGTTAATACTTTTGTTGACGATAGCATTAATTGGACAGTAGCATTGAGGGATTTTAAAGCCCAATTATTTGTTCTTCTAGAGCAATGTAAGGCAGTTGCCGAACTTCCTGCTCCACTTCTTGATCATATTCGCCGTGAAGCAGACTTTTTCTTAACCATGCTATACAGACTAAAAGGTTTACCTGTACCTCCTGAAACAGTATTAGGTATACCAAACGCCAATATTCCTACCAGTCTTGTACCTAAACTATTAATTCCTTTTATGGGTGAACAAATTCCTAGAATTGCCCGAGATCAAAACCTATTTTGGCTGCGAATTCATAGGGAGCATGGAGAGGTACTGTTACTAGTTGCTTATCGCCCTAAAATTCAAGATATGCTATATGAGGCTACAGCCAAATTTGAGAAACAGCTTGAAATATTGCTTGAAGAAGCTAAAAGAGTGTCCGAACAACCTACAATTTTAAAATCATTTAATACCAAAGCATATGCTGTAATGAAAGAATGGCATGATTTTTTACAAAAGTTATTTAGGGATGTCGTTGAATGCGATGTACCTTCTGGTCAGATAAATGCTCCAGCCCTAATTTTAGATCATATGGCCCGTGAAGCACAGTACTATATGGAAGTGCTTTTAATCGAAGATAAAGTATTATAATTCTGAACCTTAAGTTTTAAACACTTTAAGATTTTAAATAGTAAGGCTTACAGAATATTATTCCTAAATTATCAACTCAATTTCTTCCCAATCCTATTTTTAAAAAAGGTGCAGTAAGCACTGATTTTATTAAGAAAAGGAAAAATATTAAAAACAGGGTATTATATCTTAGATTACTAAGGCACAATACCCTAAAGTTTATTTTATAATAAATCTCTAAAAATCCTTGGTATACAAGTCATTTGGAGCTTTACCCAATCAATTTTAAGTCTTATTTCGATTGGTCCTTGTTGTTAATCGCCGCCTGAGTAGCTGCTAACAAAATAGACCAATTACCATATTTTACTATTATGGAACACTTCTGATAACCATATATTTTAATAGATATTTGTCTAGATGCACAAAACAGAAAAGTATATCTTAAAAAATGAAACCTCCCCCACTGAGATAAAGCTTTTCAGTGGTGAAGGCTAACCAGACTAACTATAAAAATATCCAACAATTTCCTTCATATATAATTTTAGATCTTTAAGATCCTCTGTAATAATTTTATAAACCATTCCCCGATCTATATTCACATAGTCATGAACCAATATATTTCTAAAAGAAGCCATGTCTCCAAGGCTTTCTTTTAGTTTTAAAGATATAATTTCATTTTCATATAATATTTCAAACACATCTCTATTAGTTTCTGGCTTTCTGTATCTCATATCAGAAATAATATGGTTCCCAATATCTATGGCACATTCTATAGCTAAATGCAAAAATCTTTCGCTAGATCCATATATGAAAGGATCTTTTACATACTCAACTTCAGTATATTTTTTTATACTATCTAAAAAACCGATGTATTCCTTTAACTTATTTAATCTGGTCATTAATATATCTACGTTTACCACTAATATCACCAACTTTCTGAGTTAAATCTCATTTTTTATTGCTTCTATCATAGCTTTATTATAGACTTCTGCATAATATTGGAAGTCAAAGTATTCTCGTAAAGCTAAAGATTCAAATTCTGATCTTCTTTTACTATCTTTTAAAAGAATACCTTTCCTTACTACTTCATATTTAAGCAGCGGTGTAGCACTATTAAGGGATATAACATCTAGTTTTCTTTGAAAGTACTTCATTCCCATATCAATTATATTTCCTTTAATTATGAGTTCCTTCTTAGATTCATATTTTTCTTGAAACATAATCGCAATATCAATATCACTTTCTTTATTATATTTTTCTGTAGCAAATGATCCAAATAAATAAACAAACTCTATAGGATATTGTTCGTTAATTTGATCTAGAAATTCATCTAGTTTTTCTAACAGGCCCTCTTTTCTCATAGTGCCACCCTTTCTTTCATACATCAGAATTATAAAAAAGCAGCTTCTAAGTATTTTGCTACCTATCACCCTAGTTATTCAAGATACTTCGCCATTAGTGTTTCTGTTTCCTTTATTTCAGCTTGAATATTACTGATATTTTCCTTTACTAAATTAACCTGTTGTGCTAGTTAAAATTTACAAATAGAAAAACCCCAGCTAATTATGTTAACCTATCTTTGATAACAACCACGAAATCAAGATAGGAGGAAAACACATGCTGGAGTTTACTAAAGAATATTCTATCAAAGAAATAGGTAATTTTAAAGACTTTATTACTATCACCTACATCTTAATTGATGATATTTATCAGAGAATTACCCCAACACATATTAAAGAACGTAGAAATATCAATGCTTCTATCCTTAGTGATAGTGAAATAATTACCATTAGTATTGTAGGTGAATTACTCACTATTGATTCTGAAAAAGCTTGGTTAGGCTTTTGTAAAAAGAATTTTCAAGACTTGTTTCCAAGATTCTGCAGCAGAACTCGCTTCAATAGAACCCGTAGGGGATTGCATGCTGTAATAGATGAAATTCGTAAAGAGCTGACTGTTATGCTAGGCTATCATCATAATTCCTATAGGATTATCGATAGCATTCCAATACCCGTTTGTAAATTCGGTAGAGCACGTTTTCACAAAACATTCAGAGGTTTTGGAGCTACCTATGGTAATTGTCCTTCTAAAAAGGAAACCTATTTAGGATTTAAACTCCACATGCTTGTTACACTTGATGGTTTTGTTACTGATTTTACCATAACATCAGCAGATATTAATGATAGAAAAGCTGTATGGGATCTACTTACACCCTATGAAGCTACTACTGTTCTTGGAGATAAAGGATATATCAATAGGGATCTTTCTCCTGAGCTTAAGGGGGAAAACAATATAGACCTTCTTCCACTTAAAAGAAAAAATAGTAAGATCCAATATCCAAAAGCTTTAAGACAACTTATCTTTAAAGCTAGAAGAAGGATTGAAACCACAGCTTCTCAACTAACAGAACAACTCAATATAGAAAAAGTATTAGCAAAATCCCTATGGGGTTTAAAAACAAGAATTAAAACCAAGCTATTAGCTTACAACCTCTGTCATTTTATCAATAGAGTACTAGATAAAGATAGTGGTACAGCTAAAATTAAAGAATTAATATTTGGATAAAATACCCATGTGGTAGAGCAAGTGAAAATTTTAGGGGGTATTATGATTTTGTAGATTACCATAATATTCCTAACCAAAAATTTTATTAAGTAGCACAACGAGTTAATTTATAAATAATGTGCAACATATTATAATCCTAAGATAAAACTCATAATCTTAATTATTCTAATGTGCAACCACATTCTGGACAATACTTCGGTTTTTTACCTCGAATATTGAAAGGCTTTTTACAGTTTGGGCATTTATAGAATATTAATGTTTGCACTAAGCTGCCCAACATCAAGATAATGCTCATATATGCAATCAACCTTATTTCAATTAAAGCCCCTAGAATTCCTATAACGACACCTGTCCAAAGCCCCACATGTGCAAGTAAGTAGCTTTTATTATAATTCAAAATTCCTCACCTCACAAAATTAAAATAATCTTTGTTTCACATTTATCTACAAATGTACAACTAATCACGCTTATTGCTTTTGCACATAATACATCAAATTCGTCCTAAATTGATTGGATGTCATTTAATATAATATTTATCTTCAGCCCATTTCAATGGATTATTTTCCATATATTCATATATTTTTAAGTACTCCTGTTGATTTCTAATTATTCTATCATGATAATTTCGTTGCCATATAGTTTTAATATTATATTTAAAGCACATTCTTGTTGATACAGATTTATAACCCTGAATTATTTTAGGTAGGGGTGGACGACTCTGTCCACCCTCAGAAATCACAACAATTCCATGAATATGATTAGGCATTAAACAAAAGGAGTCTGTTCTTACATTATCATAGATATCATTGATTTTATTCCAACACGCACATACTATTTTACCAATTTTGTTTGCCTTCATGACTTGTTTTGGGCAGACAGGGTCGTCTGCCTCTACGATTTCGCCAAATAAATTTTGTCTACCCTTGGTACATATGGTTATAAAATAATATCCTGCTTGTGAATAATCATAATTCTTTAGCCTAATATTTTTTCTTTGAGGTAATTTATCCATACATATCATCCCTTGTGTATTTTTCATATAATACCAATGCCCTACAATCTATAGTCTTTATTACCTGCTTTGAATAGCAGAATCGTCTGCCCCTACTTCTCACATTTTCCATCTTATGTCCATTCTAACATATTCATCAGCATTTTCCCATTTTTAGTATATTAGGACTAGAACCATACCTAGTATTTTAATAATAAAAGTGGCAGTAAGCACCGTTTTAGAAGAAAAATAAAACATCACAAAACAGGGTATTATCTCTTATGTTATTAAGAAATAATACCCTTATATTATTTAGATCAATTTTCTTTAACATTGTTGTGAGCAGGCAGAGTCGTATACCCCTACTTCTTATAGGTCCTTGTTGTTAATCGCCGCCTGAGCCGCTGCTAACCTTGCCACTGGCACACGATAAGGTGAACAGGAAACATAATCTAATCCTAATATGTGGCAGAACTCTACGGAATCAGGATCTCCACCGTGTTCCCCACAAATACCCAGTTTAATATCTGATCTTGTTTCCCTTCCTAACTTAACAGCTATCTCCATTAGCTTTCCAACACCTTTTCTATCAATTCTTTGGAAAGGATCCTTTTCTAAAATATTTTTTTCTTTATATTCTTTAATAAATCTGCCAGCATCATCCCTGGAATACCCATAGGTCATTTGAGTTAAGTCATTGGTGCCAAAAGAGAAAAATTCTGCCTCTGTAGCAATTTCATCTGCAGTTATTGCTGCTCTAGGTATTTCTATCATTGTACCTATTAGATATTGAAGCTGGACACCTTTTTCTTCTAATACTGCCTTTGCAGTCTTTAATACAATGTCTTTATTATACTGGAATTCTTTTAACTCTCCCACCAGTGGTATCATGATTTCTGGAATAACATCAAAGTCTTCCTTTTCCTTTACTATAGCCGCTGCTTCTATAATAGCTCTTACCTGCATTTCATATATTTCTGGATACGTTACTGCCAATCTACAGCCCCTATGACCCAGCATTGGGTTCATTTCCTTCAAATCATTAACAACACCCTGTAATTGATTATAGGAAATCTGCATTTTTTCTGCCAATTGTCTTATATCCTCTTCCTCATGGGGTAAAAATTCATGAAGAGGTGGATCTAACAGCCTAACCGTAACAGGGCGATCCCCCATTGCTTTAAAAATTTCAACAAAATCCTCACGCTGCATTGGCAATAGTTCTTCTAGTGCACTTCTTCTTTCTTCCTGACTTCTGGCCAGAATCATTCTACGCATTACAAAGATCCTCGATTCTTCAAAAAACATATGCTCTGTTCTACATAGACCAATTCCTTCGGCTCCAAATTCAATAGCTTGTTTTGTATCTCTTGGTGTATCGGCATTTGTTCTTACTTTTAAGCGTCTTATTGCATCTGCCCATGTCATTAGCTCTAAGAAATTGTCGGTTAATTGAGACTCTTCAGTGGCTATTTCTCCCTCATAGACAATTCCTTGATTACCGTCTAAGGAGATATATTCCCCTTCTTTATAAGTATTTTCGTCAACTTTAAAAAGTTTAGCGACTTCATCTATCTTGATTTCTCCAGCCCCTGCTATACAGCATTTCCCCATTCCTCTTGCCACTACTGCTGCATGGGAGGTCATGCCACCTCTGGCGGTTAATATACCTTGAGCTGCCACCATACCTTCTATATCCTCTGGTGAAGTTTCTATCCGAACTAGTATCGCTTTTTCTCCTCGACTATTGGCATGCACCACATCCTCTGGATTAAAATATATTTTTCCAGAAGCCGCTCCTGAAGATGCAGGCAAACCTTTTGTTATGACAACAGCTTTTTGCAGTGCTTTTTCATCAAAAGTAGGATGTAACAGTTGTTCTACCTGCAATGGATCTATCCGTAGAATAGCTTCCTCCTTTGATAATGTTCCGTCTTTAAACATGTCTACTGCAATATTCACTGCAGCTAATGCAGTCCTTTTACCTTTTCTCGTCTGTAAAATATACAATTCTTCATTTTCTATAGTAAACTCAATATCCTGCATATCCTGATAGTGACTTTCCAATAGATTTGCAACCTCATTAAATCTTTCGTAAGCCTTTGGCATACTGTCCTTAAGCTCATCAATCGGCCTAGGAGTTCGAATACCTGCAACAACGTCTTCTCCCTGTGCATTCATTAAAAATTCTCCAAATAGCCTATTCTCACCAGTAGAAGGGTCTCTTGTAAAGGCAACACCCGTCCCTGAAGTTTCTCCCATATTTCCAAATACCATAGACTGGATGTTCACTGCAGTTCCCAATGTATCAGGAATGTCATTCAATTTTCGGTATACCTTTGCTCTTGTGTTATTCCAAGATCTAAATACAGCCTCTATGGCCATAAATAACTGTTCTTTTACATCTTGTGGAAAATCTGCATTTTTTTCTTTCTTTATGACAGCTTTGTATTTTTCTATAATCTCCTGTAAATCCTCTGCTGTTAGTTTTGTATCTTCTTCAATGTTTTTCTCAACCTTCTTATTTTCAAGTATATGATCAAACTTATATTTCGGGATTTCTAAAACAACATCTCCAAACATTTGAATAAAACGTCTGTAGCTGTCATAGGCAAACCGCGGATTTGCAGTGACATTTGCCAGCCCTTTTACAGACTCATCATTTAAGCCAAGGTTTAAAATCGTATCCATCATCCCGGGCATAGAAATAGGACTACCTGATCGTACCGATACTAATAAAGGATTATTTACCGCCCCTAGTTTCTTATCCATTTTCTCCTCAAGTGTGACTAGATGCTCTAATACTTCTTTTCTTAATTCCTTCCATAATCTTGCACCTTCTTTATAATACTGATTACAGGCTTCGGTTGTAACAGTAAATCCACCCGGAACAGGAAGTCCTATTCTAGTCATTTCTGCTAAATTAGCACCTTTTCCACCTAAAAGAAGCCCCATATCAGATGTTCCCTCATGAAAGTCATATACATATTTTTTCAACATTGACACCTCCAATAAATAGTTAAGTATTAGAATCCCTCATAGTTCTGACCATACTCTTATAATTCTTAATTTTAATAATCTAAGGAGCTACATTTGCAGACCTTAGCAGCATTTATAATGCCTTATTTACCATTCGTCAGTTTATAGCCAATTTCTCTAAATATTTCTAATATAATACTAGCACTTTCCTCTACAGCCTTTGAAGAAACATCTATCACTGGACAAGAAAGACGCTTCATAATGTCATCAGCATATTCTAATTCCTCTAAAATTCTTTCTATACTAGCATAGTTTGCTTCACTTTTTAAACCCAATGCCTTAAGTCTTTCTTGTCTTATCTCTATAAGTTTCATAGGATTTGTAGTTAATCCAATAATTTTTTTAGAAGGAACTTCAAATAATTCTTTAGGCGGAGCCACTTCTGGCACTAGCGGAACATTCGCCACCTTTAAATTTTTGTGGGCTAAATACATACTTAAAGGGGTTTTTGAGGTTCTAGATATTCCAATTAATACGATATCTGCTTTTTTTAGACCTCTTGGATCCTTACCATCATCATACTTAACTGCAAACTCAATCGCTTCAACCTTTCTAAAATATTTTTCATCAAGCTTTCTAATCAATCCTGGTTCCCTTTTAGGAGTAGATTGAAGTATACCGCTTAATCCTTCAACAATGGGTGACATGATGTCAATGCAGGGAATATTGTGCTTTGCACTTTCTTCTGCTAAAAAAGTTTTCAATTCTTTTACTACCATAGTGAATACAATAATAGACCTTTGCTGCTTTGCCTCCTCTAACATTTCAGTAATTTGGGACTTTTCGTTAATAAAAGGATATCTTCTTATTTCATAATTTTCAAATACAAATTGGCTAATTGCTGCCTTAGCCACCTGTTCAGCTGTTTCTCCAATAGAATCTGATACAAGATAGATTAATAAATTTTCATTATCCATAAAATTCCTCCTACTCTTTACATAGTTCAACAAAAAGTTTTGTAATATTGCTTTTTGAAATTTTACCAATTACCTTTAGCTTCTCTTTTCCATCAATCGTGACCTTTTCTACAACTGGTAAACTATCAACCTCATGATTAACAATCTTAATAGCGGCTTCTATAATATTTTCTTCAAGAAATATTGTAGTAATATTAGGCATTCGTGTCATAACCATTCCAACAGGCACTTTATTTACGTCTATTCCCCCTATAGCATTTTTTAAAAAGTCTTTACGGGAAACAACCCCTGCTAAAGAGCCATTAGAAACAACATAGATGGCCCCTGTATCCTCTAAAAACATAGTGACAATTGCATTATAGACTGACACATCCTCTGTCACTACAGTAGGCAATGACATAATCTCCTTCACTTTTATATTCTTTGCCTGCTGAGCCAGCATATTCATATGAGGCTTACCGGTATAAAAGTATCCCACCTTAGGCCTTGCATCTAATGCACCCGACATCGTTAATATAGCTAAATCTGGCCGTAAAGTAGCTCTTGTAACCTTCAAAATTTCCGCAATTTCTTGGCTTGTGATAGGTTCTCGCTCCTGAACAATATCAATAATTTTATTTTGTCTACTTGTAAATTCTATAACTATCACCTCTTTATGTGTTATTCTAATATGTATATGTGTTATACTATATTAATAATTTATCACATTTTTATTAGTTTTGCTATACTATTTTATATTATTCTAGAAAAAAAAATCAGTTAGAGCCCTAAACCTCCAACTGATTCTTCTTCTTTCTATTAAAATCTTAATTTTTTGTCTAGATATGTTTCTAATTGATCCATTGAAATTCTTTCCTGTTGCATTGTATCTCTATCTCTAATTGTTACACATTGATCCTCTAATGAATCATAATCAAAAGTAACACAGTAAGGTGTACCTATTTCATCATGACGTCGGTATCTTTTTCCGATGCTTCCCGCTTCATCGTAATCTGTCATATATTTTTCTGATAACTTTTCATAAAGCTTTAATGTTTCCTCTTTAAGCTTTTTAGTCAATGGTAATACGGCTACCTTAAAGGGAGCTAATGCTGGATGCAGCTTTAATACTACTCTTGTATCTTTTTCATCAATAACCTCCTCCTCATAAGCATCTACGAGAAAGGCTAGCGTCACCCTATCGGCTCCTAATGAAGGTTCTATACAATAAGGCACATATTTTTCATTTGTTACAGGATCTTGATAAGTAAAATCTACTCCTGAGTGTTCACTATGTTGTTTTAAGTCAAAATCAGTTCTGTCAGCTATACCCCATAGTTCACCCCAACCAAAGGGAAATCTAAATTCGATATCTACAGTAGCATTACTATAATGGGAAAGCTCTTCTGCAGAATGTTCTCTTAATCTTATACTTTCTTCCTTCATATTTAAAGATAACAACCAGTTTTTGCAGAAGTTCAACCAATAATCAAACCATTCTAAGTCTTCTCCTGGCTTGCAGAAAAATTCTAATTCCATCTGTTCAAACTCTCTTGTTCTAAAGGTAAAGTTTCCTGGAGTAATTTCATTTCTAAAGGATTTACCTATTTGTCCAATACCAAATGGCACTTTTTTTCTAGAGGTTCTTAGGGCGTTTTTAAAGTTTACAAAAATCCCCTGTGCTGTCTCAGGACGAAGATAGATTTCTGTACCACTGTCCTCCGTTACCCCTTGAAAAGTTTTGAACATTAAGTTGAATTGACGAATATCTGTATAATCGTTGGCACCACACTCAGGACATTTGATACTCTTTTCCTCGATGAAATTCCTCATCTTTTCGTTACTCCAACCGTCAATGCTAATGTCGTCAATACTTTCTCCTTCAGCTTTTAAATAATCCTCTACAAGTTTATCTGCTCTAAATCTAGCTTTGCATTTTTTACAATCCATCAATGGATCATTAAATCCTCCCACGTGTCCAGATGCTACCCATGCCTGAGGATTCATCAATATTGCTGAATCTAGTCCAACGTTATAGGGACTTTGTTGGATAAATTTTTTCCACCATGCTTTTTTTACGTTATTTTTCAATTCGACTCCTAATGGACCGTAATCCCATGTATTCGCTAAACCTCCATATATTTCGGAGCCAGGAAAAATAAACCCTCTAGATTTTGCCAACGATACAACTTTTTCCATTGCCTTTTCCTTTGTCATAAAATCTCCTCCTAAAATTTTTTAGAAAAGTAGATGACCAAAATCTTTGATTTTGTGTCAGTCACTTTCACAGAGTGCAAGTAGATGACCAAAATTTTTGATTTTGCGTCAGTCACTTTTACAGAGTAAAAAAATAAAGCCCTTCCTCCCTAATAATGCTTAGGGACGAAAGACTTTTCTTCCGCGGTTCCACCCTAGTTGATACCAGTAAGGTATCCACTTTCATAGGTTTAGCTCAAAAGTGCCCTTCATTGATAGTTTACACTGGGCTTACACCTTCCCCAGCTCGCTTTGGTATCCTTATCAAATACTCTTCTTTCTCATTGCTAAATATTATATCTAATTTAAGCTATAATGTATCAAATTATTCTGATATTGTCAATAGAGATTTCGCTAAAAATCTGCACCATCTTCATCTAAATCATTTAAAGTATCATCAATGTCTTCGGTGATAGGATTTTTTTTCATCATACCTTTGAACTCATCTACCTTTTCTTCTGCCATTTCATTGAGATCTAAAATTTTGCCATCATTTTGTACAATTTCAATCTTGGTTTTTGTCACCAATGCTGCAGAAATACCAAGTAATGAGGCTACCGGTGCCAATATAACCCCTATAGCACCTGCGGTAACTGGGATGTTTAGCAAAACCTCGTCGTCCTTTTTTAGGAGTACTCTTGTTACATTTCCCTTTTCAATTACCTTTTTAAGCTTTTCCATCATTTCATTACCGGCGATACTCATATTTTTTGTCCATTTACTCCCTGGTTCTTCTTCTAAAGCAATCAATGCTTCCACTACATTTCCTCCTGCATTTTCTAAAGTATCCTTTGCTTTTTTATAAGACACACCAGTTCTTTCTCTAATAATGTCAATTTTTTCAAGGTTAATATCCATTTATTTCCTCTCCTTTCTACAAAAGTTTCCCCTTCGGTGTATTGCTAAGTCTCTCGCTTTAGAAAGCGATAGTCTAAGCAATACATCCTCGAAGTAAATTCGGCTACAATTCAGTGAGAGTAAAAACTCACTCTAGATAAACAAACTAAGTGACCAACATGAAAGTTACAAACCTAACTTTCGGTTGTCTACTTATGAATTAAGGCTCATTTTATCAGCCAGCTCCATACTTTTAAAATCATATTTATTAATATGCACCATTATGTACTGTTTTAATAATTTTTTTAATGCATCATTTAAAGATTTATTGACTTTTAGTTTTTGCACCTCAATAATATCCTTTGACTGTAGATATTTTGCTAATCGTAGAGTCATGTCAGATATTCTCATACTATAGGGATCCTGTTGTAGGCAGTGATTGCACAATATGCCTCCCTCCTGAGGACTAAACCTCCAATGAGGTGATTGTTTTTTTCCACAGTTTACACATTGATCAAACTCTGGCTTAAATCCACTATAGTTTAAAAAGTGCAATTCATAGCTTCTTATGATTGTATCGATTTCTATTTCTATTTCTGATTTTGTTAATAGGTATAAGATTTTTCCAAGCAAATTAAAAAGACGATTGTTTGTTTGCCCTTCATTTGCTACAGCATCTACTAACTCTACTACGTATGCACCATAGGATAATTTCTTGATATCTTCCCTAATTTTATAAAAAATTTCTTTTGGCTCGCATTGAGATACTGTATAAAGACTCTTCCCCCTATATAACACAAAATCACTATAGCAAAAAGGTTGTACACCAGCCATCATAGTGCTTTTAGGTCGTTGTACACCTTTTGCTATAGCATTAATTTTACCTAATTTTCTTGTAAATATAGTCAAAAGACTATCAGTTTCTGCATATTTCTTATTTCTTAAAACAAAGCCTTCTGTTTTTAGAAGCATGATCCTTGTCTCCTATACATTAATCTCCTGTTAGTTATAATGAATTGATTTTTGTTGTCTCTATTGCTTGTAATTGCGATTTTATTGAGCGATTTTCCCTAGGCATTAGTTCATCGCTATATTTTTTACAGTATAAGTACGCTTCAATACTACCTGTTCTTTTAAAAATATTCCACATTTTATTATTTAACATATCAAAGTCCCCTTTCACTTTTTAATAATACTACAGACAAAATAATTTACTCTTATTAGTAGTTTTCGTTTTAAAGAGACTTGTATACATTGAAAATTTTGTAATTATATTTATTCATAGCCCAAGGTTCTTAATGTGTTTTGACTGTTTCTCCAATCTTCCTTTACTTTTACCCATAATTCTAAGTATACCTTCGATCCTAATAGCTTTTCTATATCTTCTCTAGCGCTCTTTCCAATTCCCTTTAATTTTCTTCCTTGTTTCCCAATAATAATCCCTTTGTGAGATTTTTTTTCACAATAAATGGTAGCATGTATATCTACAATGTCTTTGTTTTCCCTTTGTTTCATCATGGTGGTTTCTACAGCTACACCATGGGGAATTTCTTCGTGGGTATAGTGTAGAATTTTTTCTCTAATAATTTCTGCTACAATGACTCTTTCAGGTTGATCTGTAATCATATCACCTGGGAAATATTGTGGACCCTCAGGAAGAAAATCTACAATCTTATCCACTAGAACCTGTAAATTAGCCCTTTCTAAAGCAGATATTCCTACGATGTCAGAAAAAATATTCATTTTTTCATACTTTTCATATATATAGTTAAACTTCTCCTGATCAATTTTATCAATTTTGTTTATTACCAAAATAACCGGTGTTTTTATATCCTTAAGCTCTTGAATAATATAAGTATCTCCAGCCCCAATAGTAAGACTTTCATCTACTACAAATAAAATCACATCAACCTCTCCTAAGGTTTCTCTTGCCGCTTTTAACATATAATCCCCCAGTTTATGCTTTGGTTTAGTGATACCAGGGGTATCGATGAAAATCATTTGAAAATTATCTTCTGTATGAATGCTCTGTATTTTATTTCTAGTGGTTTGAGGTTTATCTGACATGATTGCTATTTTTTGACCAATTACTTCATTCATTAAAGTAGACTTTCCAACATTAGGCCTGCCAATAATGGTTACGAAACCTGATTTATAAGTCATTACAACAACTTCCTTTCGCTTTTTCCAAATCCTCTGGTGTGAAGGAATGGGGTAGTAGATCTTCTATAGTAAATACTTGGTAATCATCTTCTGTCTTTCCAATAATCAATTTGATTTTTTTTCCATACTCAACAATGACCTGTCTACATATGCCACAGGGAAAAGTATATTGATTGGGGTCACCTACCACAGCAATAGCTTCTATTTCCCTTTCTCCTTCAGATACTGCCTTAAAAATTGCCGTTCTTTCAGCACAATTGGTTCCTCCATAGGAGGCACATTCAATATTGCATCCAGTATAGACTTTTCCTGTCTTTGTTAGCAGTGCCGCCCCTACAGGAAAATTCGAATAGGGTACATATGCCTTTTCTTGAGCTAATTTAGCTATTTTGATAAGCTCTTTATATTCCATTACGCTTCCTCCTTATGATGGATACTGACTTTTTTGTTCCATCTAGCTTTATCAATATCATCTTTCCCTCTATACGTTAATTTTAATACTCTAAGGACTGCAAATATAGACCTTGGGTATTAAAATTTATAAGTGTATATTCTACTGCAATTCAATTTCTCTATTATTAGGAAATACACAAACCCAAGTTTTTCCTTTGTTTAATTTTAAAGTTTTGCCTTCGCTATCTATATATTCAGTAACTATATTATATGCACTTTTGTTCCATGTAATAGGTACAGCTTTTCCGTTGGAGATATAAAGCCCTTTTCCACTACCTACTAGGTCTATATCCCTTCTTCCTTCCGTATCTCCTGGTATGTGCTTAATATTGGCGTATTGAATAATAACGTTTTTCACCTTTAATTGTTCATTATTATTCTCATCGATGTGAGGTTGATCAAACTGTAATCTGTTATAAAGCTGAGTTTCAGCATCGTAACGAAAGCTTGAAACATAATCCTTTGAAAAAGGAACAGTAACGATTTCTGCATTTTCTCCTGCCGGTATCCATTCTTCTTCAGCAAAAGTGAACTTATCATTCAAATCTTTTTTTCTTTCCCAACTATAGCCCACCTTTTCCCATGCCTTCATAATTCCTTCTGCACTTGTATATAAACTGTGTTCGTACATTCCTCTTTGTTTTGATCTAACAGGGTCTCTCCACGCCATGATACTTTCTAAATAGGATAGACTGTTGAGGTTACCAGGCTTTAAGCTCTGAATTGCTTCAAAGGCTTGTGGACTGCCACCATGATGTACAAATATAGCATCATGGTCAAATGCAAAATTTAAATAATAATGACGTGTACTTCTAACAGGGCCAATTTTTTCTGTATTAAAATCTTGAAAAACAGCTACCAGTCTAGTAATATTTCCTTCTGCTAGGGTTTCGTACATAATATCCGCATCAGAAATACCACTTTGAGGTAGAGCTGCTTTTATATTATTAATCATTATTGCTACAGGTCTTCTTGCAGCAGCTTCTTCATCGATCCATAGGCCTGTTAAGGGATTAATGGCTAATCCTTCGTAGGAGACTTCCTCTTCTGCTGGTTCTTCAATAACCTCACTAGTTAAATCTTGTTGATCATTTTCTTCTTTTTTACTACACCCCAATACTGTAACAATTAAACTAATTATCAGCAAACCTATGACAACTCTCTTAAAGTTCATTTATTTTCTCCCCTTCACAACAAATTATGCTTCGTAAATTTGCTTCACTAGAGAACCCTAGGTTCTCTTCACCGACTGCTATGCAGTCTGAACACCCTCCTGACTACCGATTATCTAGCTATCTGAAAAATAATAATTGCTATGATGATTCCTAAAAATCCTCCTACTACCACTTCAAAAAAACTGTGTATTTTACCTTCTACTCTACTTTGACAGACCAATAGTGCCATTAATATTGATAAGGTTGATATAAACATATTTTCTGTAATAAAGGTTATGGCAGTGGCTAAGCAAAAAGCTACTGCTGCATGACCACTAGGCATTCCCCCCTGAACAGGTGTACCTTTTCCGAAGTATGCTTTTAAACCAATGGTAGCAAAAATTGTAATAATTAATACAATGAATGTAATATGCATTGATGATTGTCTTACACGATTTAAAACAATATGGGTATAGGGGTTAATCCTATGAAAAAATATTAAATAAGCTACTATGATAGAGTTAATAGCTGCTATCAAAACAGCTCCAGCAGCTACATTTTTGGCAATTTTAGCAAACAAATGATATTTATCTGTTATTAAATCAATAGCAGCTTCAATAGCCGTATTGATCATTTCTGCGATAATCACAACAGATATTGTTAAAAATAGAATTAGGATTTCTATCCGTGATAAATCAAAAAATAAACTTAGTGTTAACACAGCAATGGAAACAAAAAAATGAATTTTCATGTTTCTTTGGGTCTTAAGAGCATATATAATACCCTCAAAAGCAAAGTTAAAGCTCTCAATGAGTTTTCTTACCTTCATATAAACATAACCTCGTTTATTCTCTATTTATTCCTAACTTCATCAGTACTTCTTCTTCTTTATGCCTCATTATTTTTTCGTCCTCTTCCTCCATATGGTCATAACCCATTAGATGAAACATACTGTGGACTGTTAAAAAGCTTATCTCTCTATAAAATGAGTGACCATATTCTTCTGCTTGTTCTACAGCCTTTTCCACAGATATTACGATGTCTCCTAATATTTTTTCCTCCATAGTAGGTGTATCATCATCAACCATTGGAAAGGACAAAACATCAGTTGGATTGTCTTTCCCTCTGTAGCCTTTATTCAGTTGCTGTATTTCTGCATTATCTACCAATGATAGACTAACTTCATAATCCTCCTCCCAACCTTCATAAACTAAACATGCTTCAACTGCCTTCTGCAGTATTTTTATTAATTCTTCTTCTATGTCTACAATATTTTGTCTATTATCAATTGCTAGTTCCATATGCCTTCCTTCCCTTCAATTCTTTAATATCTGTATCAGGATATTCAATCCGTTCATGGAAAATACCTAACATCACCTTAACAAAGGTTTTCTTAATTATTTCTAACTCATTCAAAGTTAAATTACTTTCATCCAGTTGCCCATCCGCTAATTTTTCCTCTACGATCTTATGGATTAACTTTTCAATTTTATCCTTAGATGGACTACTTATACTTCTTACAGCAGCTTCGACAGAATCCGCTAACATAACAATCGCAGTTTCTTTTGTCTTTGGTTTTGGACCACAATATCTAAAGCTTTGTTCATCTATATTTTCTCCATTTTCACCGGTTTTTGCTTTGTGATAAAAGTAAGCTACCAATGTATCTCCATGATGCTGTTCTATAAAATCCATCACTTCTGCAGGCAGTTTATACTTTTTCCCCAAGTCTATTCCATCCTTCACATGTCCAGTAATAATTAAACTGCTCAATGATGGCGTCAATTTTTCGTGAGGATTTTCAGAGGTTAATTGATTCTCTTTAAAGAAATAGGGTCTTTTTATTTTGCCAATATCATGATAGAAGGCACCTACCCTTGCTAAAAGTGAATTTCCTCCCACTGCATCTGCTGCTGATTCACTTAGATTACCTACAATAATACTATGATGATAGGTTCCCGGGGCTTCTATTAGTAATTTCTTTAATAGAGGTTGATTAGGGTTAAATAGCTCTACCAGCTTTAAAGGTGTAACAACTCTAAAAAGATGCTCCCATAGTGGTAAGGTTCCTACGGTTAGTATGGAACAAATTAAACCATTTAAAACCCCATAAAATCCATACATTAATACTTTTCCTACTTCATTACTGTTAATAAAACCAATACCTATAATTGTAAGGATATTCACGAAACTAACAACGATTCCTGAAATAAAAATACCTGTTCTTTGCTGCATATTTCTAACACTAAATACCCCTACTGCTCCTCCAAGGACTGCCATTGTAAGAAATATGATATCATTGCCAGTAATAATGCTAATCAATATACTAAGGCACAAGTTAACCAATAATGCAAGCCTTGGTTCCAAAAGAATTGCCAACAGCATAGCTGACACCGCAACTGGCATTAAATAAATAGAAATGCTTGCTAGTGCCTTTGCAATAATTAAAGTTCCCAGCATGATAATATACATCATAAGTAGCTTATCGGTTTTATCAAAAATTTCTCTATTAAAAAAATATATATATGCAATGATTAGAATTTGTATTACTAATACGATAGAGGTTATTCCCAAATACAGCATTAAATCTACTTTATTGTTATCTGTCAAAATCGATAATCCTCTTAAAATCTCTAACCTGTCATGGGTAACGATATCTCCTTCTTTTAGGATATTGTCCCCTTTCTTTATCATGATTCTTTCAACACTTTCTACAGCTTCCTCACGAAGCTGCTCTGTTGCTTCGATATCAAAAAACATATTTGGACGTATCGTTGCATGGATTACTGCTATACCCATTTCTTTCATCGAATCATTAAAATCCTCTAGCTGAAGAACATACTCCTTAATACTGCTTTTTTCTTTTTGAAGATTCTCCACTTTAATTCCTGTATTCATACTTTGAGCAACAATTTCATAAATATAGGTTTCAAGATAACTGATTTTATCTAAGGGAGCCGTCAAAGCTGTATCGAGATGATCTTTATTTAGATTTAAAGGGTTCTCTTCTTCAAGAATACTTTTTTTCTCTTCTTCACTAATCTCATCAAGTTCATCAAGTTCCTCATTATTTCTCAGCTGATAAACAGTTTGAAAAAAATTCTCAATATCCTTTTTAACCTCTACATGCACCGCAGAGTCAAAGCTATAGATTAGTTCTACTGATTCAGATGCCTTTTCCTTTAGTTTTTGAGTAGCCCATCTATCTTCGATATCTTTAGGTGAATAAATATCTGCTGGAGATCTTTGCCCCAATGCGATATCAAACTTTTCTGGTTTTAAACTTATTGTGAGAACTGAAAAAACGCTAACGAAAAAAATAATAGCCATAAGGATATGCTGAAGCCTCTTCAGTTTAAAAAGCCTTCCAATAAAATTGTTTGAAAGCTTGTCTATCCATTTTTTAAAAAAACTCATGTTTTTTTCCTCCTAAGTTTTTTTCTGTTCCCTATCCTTTGGGTTATCTTTTCTCCTTTTTATGCTCAGCTATATCATAAGCCTTAATAATTTTTTGTACCAAATGATGTCTTACTACATCCTTCTCTGTTAAATAGCAAAAGCCTATTTCTTTAATATCTTTTAATACGGCTGCTGCATTCTTAAGACCTGAAGATTTTCCTCCTGGCAGGTCTATTTGCGTAATATCTCCAGTTACCACCGCTTTTGAACCGAAGCCTAGCCTTGTTAAAAACATTTTCATTTGTTCCCTTGTAGTATTTTGAGCTTCATCTAATATAATAAAAGAATTATCCAAGGTTCTTCCTCTCATATACGCTAATGGAGCTACTTCAATCAAACCTCTTTCCATATATTTTTCAAATTTATCAGCACCTATGATATCAAATAATGCATCGTATAATGGTCTCAAATATGGATCTACCTTATCCTTTAAATCCCCTGGTAAAAATCCAAGACTTTCTCCTGCCTCTACCGCAGGTCTTGTTAAAATAATTCTGCTAACCTCTTCGTTTCTAAAAGCCTTCACCGCCATCGCTACTGCTAAATAGGTTTTTCCTGTACCTGCTGGTCCTATACCAAATGTTAAATCCTTGCTGCCAATTTCCTCTAGGTAGCTTTTTTGGCCTAAGGTTTTAGGTTTGATAGGCTTCCCCTTAGCAGTCATAATAAGGGCATCTCCTATCAAATCCTTAATCCTATCTTGATTTCCCTCTAAAAGCATATCAATGATATACCGTACATTTTGTGATGTTAGACTTTCACCCTTCTTAATCATATTTTCTAATTCATCAACTAACTTTTCTCCAAGCTTCAGGTTTTTCTCTGAACCTAATAATATAATTTCACCTTCCCTAGATATTACATCTATTTGCAGGTGTTTTTTTATTAATTTTATGTTTTCATCGAAGTTTCCAAACAGTTCTTTCACAAAGTTCATATCCTGTACTATCATTCTTTTCTGTTGTTGGTTTTCCAAAGACTAATCCTCCTCAATTTGTAGTTTCTTTTGCTGGGCTATATCTTCTAACACCTCAATAATAACACTACTGTGCAGGGTGTTATCGTTAATAATAAATTCAGTATTGCTATTTAATATTTCCAGTTCTTTAGGAATTTCCTGAAGTAAATCTTCTACCAAAGTTTCGTGTAAAAGATTTTTTGTCTTTTCGATGTCTAACTTCTCTTCTATTTCTATTGCCTCGTATATTTCTTCTGTTATAATTTCGACAGGTAGACCTTTATTCCTCCATTCAATAGGTTTTTTTGATGTTTTTTCTATAATAAACACTTCATAAGGATTGTCACCCTTACTTAAGGCCAATTCTAAGTCACCTATTTTAATGATTCTTCTGGTATATTTAGCACCTGTTTTTACCTTTTCTATTTCAACTAAATCCACGGTTTTACTAGCCTCATAATAGGTTTTCGCATAAACTTCTCCATAGGCATGCAGGTAAAGGGGTCTTTCCATCCCTTCCCTCTCTACGATACCAGTGATCAAAAGGTCTCCCTCAGATACGATATCTCCCTTCTCCACAAGAGCATCACCATTTCTAGCAATAACTTTTTCTATCACACCATTTTTTTTTGCTACCACATCACAGGGTATATCTTTCTCTATTTTAGGAGGAGGAACGATTTTTTCTACCACCTCTACTTTAGCATGTATGCCATTAATTTCTATACCCACCCAAGCTAGTTCATCTATGTCAATTAATAAATTGTTTTCTATTTCTCTTAGATTAACAGTATATCTGTTCACCCCTATTTTAAATCCTGATGATTCCAAAGTATTAACTATTTTTTCTGTAGATATACTTTCGTTGCCATTTACTTCTATAACAAAAACAAAACTAGAAAGGACAAGTAATAGACTTAAAGAAAAAAATGCTCCCACGATAAGCATTTTTCTTTTCTTCATTTTGCTAAACCAAAATGGATATCCATTTTTTTCAGATATATACATTTTACATCCTGCTTTTCTTGTAAGCCTTCTAACAGCCTTATATCCTTTAATTCCTATCTTTGCCTCTAGAGTCGTATAATTTATTCTTCTAATATCCCATAAATAAATATCTCTAGCAATACACATATTAATAAACTTTTCTAAGGATAATCCTTCTATCCTAATAATAACATAGCCTCTAAAATAATTCCATAGCTTAAGTATTAACAACTATATCACTCCCTAATCTGTGAATTCCACCTGCTGAATTTCTCCAACGATAACAATCTCCTCAAGGACAATATTTTTTAAAAGTAAATTTTTCCCGATAATTCTTAAAGCGCCACTTTTTGTATTAATTCTTATGCGGTTATTGGTATATTCTATGATTCCTTTATGGTTCTCAATATATATTTGGAGATTGCCTAACATTGTAATTTTAGGTATGTCCAAGATAATATCCTTTGGTAATTCTAATATTTCTGCTAAACTTTTTTTTACTTCTTGACTTTTTTTCATTTGGCACACCTCCTCGTATATTCAATTTTTATGCTTGAATATTTTTCTGTAGACCTTTTTTTATTTAATATCGAGGGACTTCTTGCAATAAATTTATGGCCTCAAAAAAGTCAAAAAGCTATACAAATATTTCTCTTATTAAGAAATACTGCATAGCTTTCATAGTTTGCTATTAGATTGTTTTTGACACATATCGCTTCTAATACACAGGATCTAGGGTTTAGTCCCGTCTTTTATCACACTCTGTAAAAGTGACTGACACCAAATCAAAGATTTGGGTCATCTACTTTTCTTAATGCTTTAGGTTTCCCTAAAATTTCTGACATGATGATTCCTTGGAGAAGGGTTCCTTCATCAAAGGAAAGAGTGAAATTTGAAACTTCATCACAAATTTCATCATCATATACAGTTTTCATCTTAGAATCCTTTTTAGAAGTCGCTACTTTTTTATTAGTTTCTGCTTTACCTAAAGTATATCTTCTTTCCTGTTGCTTACTATCAACTTGTTGCTGATGGGCATTTGAATCCTCATATCCTTCATATTCATAATCCACATGATAGGATTCTTCTTTTTGCTTTTGACCTGAAGGCTTTTCTTTAAATACATCATCAAAATCTGTCTTTAATTCTTTAATTAAATCCCCTAAGCCTCCTCTGGGAAGTTCTCGTAGGGTTTTAGGTTTTTCAAATGTCTGATCTTCTCCAGCCTTTACTTGCTTATCTTCAAAGTCCCCTGGCTTTCTATAGGTCTTTCTGACATTCTTATCCTTCTTGAAAAGGGTACTTACAATAGCAAATATAATAAAGATAAAAATACTTTCCACAGCTTCATCACTTCCTTTTTTAAAGGGCTGCTGTAACAGGCTTATTTTTTGTCATTCTTATGATCCTTACCTCCAGTTCCTTTATTTACATTGGAGATAGCTTCTCTCATATTGGTATCAGCCAATACATTTCTCATATTATAATAATCCATCACACCAAGTTTCCCTTCTGTTAATGCTGTAGCCATAGCTTTTGGTACTTCTGCTTCAGCTTCAACAACCTTGGCTCTCATTTCTTCTACCGCCGCCTTCATTTCTTGTTCCTTAGCTACCGCCATAGCTCTTCTTTCTTCTGCCTTCGCTTGAGCAATACGTTTATCTGCTTCTGCTTGGTCAGTTTGTAGTTGAGCCCCAATATTTCTTCCGATATCAATGTCTGCAATATCGATAGATAAAATCTCATAAGCTGTTCCAGCGTCTAAACCCTTGCCTAGAACTGTTCTTGAAATCAAATCAGGATTTTCTAATACGTCCTTATGGGTACCGGCAGAACCAACTGTAGTTACAATCCCTTCTCCTACTCTTGCTATAATTGTTTCTTCTCCGGCTCCACCAACAAGTCTTTCGATATTGGCTCGAACAGTAACCCTAGCCTTCGCCATGACTTCAATGCCATCCTTAGCTACTGCAGCGATTTTTGGAGTTTCAATAACCTTAGGGTTAACACTTACCTGTACCGCCTGCAAAACATCTCTACCAGCTAAATCAATAGCTGCTGCTCTTTCAAATTCTAAATTGATATCTGCTCTTTGAGCTGCTATCAATGCATCTGCTACCCTATTAACATCTCCACCAGCTAGATAATGGGCCTCTAGCTTATCAATGTTTAAATCTAAGCCTGCTTTTGTCGCCTTGATCATTGGATTTACAATTCGAATAGGTTGAACCCTTCTAAAACGCATTCCTACTAATGTAAAAATACCTACCCGTACTCCAGAAAAGTATGCAGTAACCCATAATCCTACTGGAATAAAGCTCAATATAATAGATAATAAGATAAACCCAATTGCAAATAAAATCAGTAATGGAATAATACCTTGCATTTAAAACCCTCCTAATTAATTTTTTTAACAATAATTCTTCTACCTTCCACCTTTGCAACCTTCACTCTACTTCCTACTTCAATAAATGCTCCTTCTGAAATAACATCTAATATTTCTCCATCAACATCAATGGTTCCTGCTGGCCTAAGATAGGTAATTACAATTCCTTCCTGCCCAATATATTGACTATACTTACCAGTGGAACTATATCCTTCTTCTTTTTTCAATTGCGTCCCCAATATAATACGGTCAAAATGCTTGCTTCTAGGAGCGTATTTCAGTATCAGTATAAAGGCTATAATTGTTAATACAAAAGAGACTAGTAGTGAAATGATAGCACTAACAGCACCATTTGAAGCCATAATAATACTAATTATAACACATATGAGGCCACCTACCCCAGGAATACCAAAGCCTGGAGCAAAGGCTTCTATTAACAACAATATTAACCCTACAAAGAAAACCATTAATACTGCCCATCCGGCATTTCCAGCTAAAATAGCTCCTCCGAAATAAAGGGCAAATGCAACAAAGCTAACGGTTCCCCCAACACCAAAGCCTGCTGTAAATATTTCTATTAACAACCCTATAAAGCCCAAACTCAAAAGGATAGGAGCAACATAGGAGCTGGTCACAATTTGAGCCAATCTCACTCTTGCAGCTATAGGCACTTCAACAATATTGCTGTACTCAATCGAGGTCGATTGTAAAATCCCTGCATAATCTGATTCAACATAATCGGCAAATTTTAATTCTTTAGCTTCTCCAGTAGTCAAATTTAAAAGCCTATCCTTTTCAATCACACCTGGTATTTCAATAGCGCTATCAGCAGTAGCAGCTACAAGCTCAGGATCTCTACCTTTTTCCTGTGCCACTGCTCTTAAAAGACTAGTCCACATAGACAAAGTCTTTTCGGTATTGGGAATAGGTTCAGCTGAACCTATGGTACTGCCTGGGGCCATGACAATAGTATCTGCAGAAATCGTTAGAAGTACTCCTGCTGATTCAGCCTTTGTATTTACAAAGGAGATCGTAGGTAGTCCTGTTCTCCTTATGACAGTGCTTATCTTTTCAGCAGAATCAATTCTACCCCCATAGGTATCTATTTCAAATATGATAGCTACAGCATTTGGATCCTGTTCTGCAGCAATAATACTACTTTTTACATATTCATATACTGCTGGTCCAATTTCCCCTTCTATTGGAATTACATAAACGTTACTAACTCCGTTACTTCCACTAGCTTGAAGCGGCAATATAGAAAACAACAATGCAAGGGTTAAAAATATAAGCCATCTTCTCTTCATTTTATCACCTCTTTCTATACCATTATAACACTATTTAGCCAATTATCATATTGATTGTCGAAAATTTGTCATGCTGTAATGAAATTGTAATGTCTATAGCTCCTTTATCTATATAGGTAACCAACTACAGAACTTAAGCAGATGACTGAAATCTATGATTTCATGTTAGTCGCTTATACAAGGTGAATTTTTGATATGCTAAGGGCTACATTTGCAGCCTATGGGTTTTTGGGCGAAACCGTAGACCGTGTATATTAAAATTTAAGTCTAAAGGCGTATACCTATATCAATATATATATTCATTTTTAAATATTTTAAACTTATTTATTTCTTAGACATTTAAAAACTATATATAAGTAGTTACCTAGATTTTGTACAAACAAGACCATAGTATTTTCCAAGGGTTACCATGGCAACATTACCAAAAAACAACTAAAGGTGAGAATACCCCGCCCATAGAAGTATTTTTTATCCCCAAAAAATCCTACGAAAGGCGGTATCTCACCTATGAAAAGTATATCATTCAAACTAGATGAGAATAAAGTGGTAAATACTTCTGCTTGGCTTGTATC
>NZ_FZOJ01000028.1 GCF_900188145.1 Anaerovirgula multivorans
GTTTGTCAATAGTGAATTAGCACTATTTGTTAATTATATTCTTATGCAATTTTCAAGGATCAAAAAACTTATTTTCTTAAGTTGATGACAGTGACATCGAGACACTATATATTGATCTTAGCGATTTTAGAAATGCTATTTATGCTTGGTGAAAAAGAAATGTGCGTAGATGAAATTGCGAGTGTTTGTTATTACCTCAGTGGTGACAGTGTCACACTAATCGGAAGTATAGCCGCACTTCCTGTGCTTGCTATGTTACTCAATCCTTCTATTACTACAACCAAAAGTCTTGAATTTGTCTAATTTATTTAAAAAAGTGAAAAAGTATTCTTAAGGCTATAATGCAAGATAAAATTTCTTTTTTAATAATCATAACATTATGGAACAGGAAACTTACATTTTAGAGCAGTGCTATTGAATGTAGATATATAAATCTATATACTTAAATGGATAGCGCTAAAAAGGGGGGAAACCATGATTTCAATTGCTATTTGTGATGATGAAGATTATATGTTAAATGAATTACAACAAAAAATATCGACATATATGGACACTAACGAATTGCTATATTCAATACAATTGTTTAACTCATCCGAAAGTTTATTATATAAAAAAAGTCATTTTGATATTATTTTTTTGGATATTCAAATGGATAGAGTAAATGGAATGGAAGCTGCAAAACAAATTAGAAAAAAAGATGAAAAATGCTTTATTATTTTTATTACAGTGTTAAAAGAAATGGTATTTGAGGCATTTGAAGTAGGAGCTTCAAATTATTTAATTAAGCCCCTTGCAGATGATAAATTATCACGAACTTTAGATAGAATTATCAAGCAATTATCAGATGCAGAGTGCCAATACATAATAATACATAAAGGACAGGCATATTGGCAAATTAAGATTTCAGATATTTATTACTGCGAAGTCATAAAACGAAAAATATATATTCATTTAAAGAATGAAATTATGGATTATTATGATAGCATTGAAAGTTTAGAAAAAACCTTACCTACAAATTTTTTTCGTTGCCACAGAAGCTATTTAATTAACCTAAATTATGTAAAAGGCTATGAAAATAGTAATGCAATTTTAGCGAACGGCAGTAGTATACCAGTTTCCAGACTGCGACAACAAGATTTTTCACAAGCTATATTAAAATACATGAAGAATAGAGGAAAATAGAAATGAATAGTCTTTTAATCAATCCATCTTTTGGATATGGATTTTTATTTATCGCAGTTGCATATAATAGTTTTTTATTTTTTATTCAATGTTATTTTCTCATATCTTTTACAAAGGTTAGCTCAAAAAAAACATTTTATTTGTGGTATTTGTTGTTATCGTATATAAATGTATTTGCAATATCCTATTTTCATTTTTCAGAATTGTTGTCGGTATTGCTTTTTTTATGCACAATATATATTTTTGCAAAATTTATTTTAAAGCAATCTGTGGCATTAGCAATTATATCTAGTTTGTTAATATATGTACTAGGACAACTTGCTTTAGGCATTGTAGCGCCATTAAATTATATGATATTTAATCATGGCAACAGCATATTAGTATACCAAGTGGGTATGATGGCTTATTCCTTACTGACCATAATAATAATAACAGTTATGTATCGGTATATTGCAAAAAAAATAGAACTTAAATCTGTTGAATTAAATCGCTATTTTTTTATACTGCTGGCACCAATGTTACTTCTATTATCCTTTTTTAAATTAACTGAAAATACAGGATACTGGGATACTACTACAGTTATTGATATAGAGAGTAATCAGGTGCAGATTTTATTTCAACCTCCTTTTGTTCAAGAATTACAGGTTTTTTGTATCTCTCTTATAGCATTTGCAAGTATATTTGCAATATTGTTTTCTTATCAAAAAGTTATAGAGTTTTTTTATGCAGAACAAAAGAAAATTATTTTAGAACAACAAATTTACGCACAGAAAAATTATATTAAAGAGGCAAAATCGAGGATAACTCAAACTCTGGCTTTCCAGCATGATTTTAAAAATCATCTTTCTATTGTAAATGGATTATTGGAAAAAGCCAATATAGCGGAAGCTATAGGTTATTTGAATAAGCTGGAAAAAGTAACAAATAGCCTTTCCTTTTTATGCAATACAGGGAATCCTACTGTAGATGCACTTTTTTGCAACAAACTAAGCATAGCCAAGCAAATGAACATTGAAATTGAATGCGAAGTAACTATTCCTTTCGACCAAGCCCTTGATGATTTGGATTTGTGTATTATTTTTGCTAATGCAATTGACAATGCTATAACAGCCTGCCTATTAGTCGATAATAGAAAGAAATATATTAAACTCTCCACTAAATTGGATGGTAACTTTTTTATGATAGAAATATCAAATAGTTTTAATCCATTTAAAAAAGTAACAGGCGGTTCTGGTATAGGTATCTCTAATATGCAAGAAGTCGCTAAAAAATATAATGGAGCTTTAAGTACAGATAGAACATCAGATTGTTTTGTCTTAAATATTTTACTAATTCTTTCGGGACATTTAGACGACATCTCGGAACAACTCTATTGAAAAAAAGTGTTTTCTTTCCGATATGTTATATGTAAATATTTTACAAAAGAACACCAAATTGCTGATAATAAAATAAAAATTGAAAGGCGGGAAGAATATGAAAATTGATGGAATGAATAACATGGTACCAACTCTTAGTAATATGGGTGACAAGAATGGAGATGAAATTGCCAATTTGCAAAAACAAATTCAAAATGTCAGAAAGGAAATAATTCAACTATCCCAAAAAAAAGAATTATCAAAGGAAGAACAGACTAAAAAAAAGGAATTAGAACAGCAATTATCCAAATTACAAAATCAACTTCAAAAAGCGAAGGCTGAAAAGCAAAAGGAAAAATCAGAAGAACAGATAGGAGAAAAAACAGATAACTCTATGATAGCTCCAAAGGAAAAAGGACATGGAGAAAATGTGGATATATTAGTATGAAGATGAATATATCCAAAAGAAAATATTTCGATATTAAAATAAATAAGGAAGTGGATATTACTATCTATCCACTTCCTTTGCTTCAACTATTCCATTTGCTGTAGCCTGCATGATGATTAAATCTTTATCATCAAAATTATTTAGCGTTTCTTTCAACCGTCTACGTTTGGTGCTTTTTAAGAACGAGCATCAGGGACAGTAGAATGTTGGAGCATATCACGACGAAGAAATAGGATGGATACAAATTTAGCTACGGGTCCTTCATTATGATTTGTGCATGAATGAAGCGAAAGGAATGTGAGTTAGAATGGCTGGAAATAGATTGTTCCAAATGGTGTATCTTTTACTGGAAAAAGGAAGTATAACCGCTCCCCAATTGGCAAGCTATTTTGAAGTTTCGGTGAGAACCATATACAGGGATATTGATATACTAAGCGCCGCGGGTATTCCTGTGTATACAACACCCGGCAAGGGTGGCGGCATTTCCCTTCAAGAGAATTTTGTATTGAATAAATCTTTGATTTCCGAGGGGGAGCAAGAGCAAATCCTGATGGCATTACAAGGAATCTGTATTGTTGATGCTGAAAACACTAATGCGCTTCTAGCCAAGCTGAGCAGCGTTTTTCAGAAGAAAAATGTAAATTGGATAGAGGTGGACTTTTCTGATTGGGTCAAGAACGAAGCTAACGAAAGTGTTTTTAACACGCTAAAAAGTGCCATTTTTCAAAACAAAAAAGTCTCCTTCCTATATTTTAGCGGTAAAGGGGAATCTATAAATAGGTTGGTTGAGCCCCTCAAGCTGGTTTTCAAAAGCAAAGACTGGTTCCTGTATGGTTACTGCTGCTTACGGGAGAACAACCGACTGTTCAAATTGACACGGATAAAAGAATTGGAGTTGACGTCTGAGAGTTTCACGCGCTTTGTAGCGCCACAAATATTTGAGGGGGTTGAAAAAATCTCTGAAAAGATCATTCCGGTGACTCTTGCTTTTGATAAGGAAATGTCGTTTCGAGTTTATGATGAATTTGCCGATGGGGTTACCTGCAATGATGATGGCAGCTTTTTGGTAAAAACCCATTTGCCCCATAATGAACGGTTATTCAGCTACCTCTTTTCCTTCGGTGATAAAGTCGAGGTTATTGCACCCCAAAGCATCCGTGACGAACTGCAAATACGTCTCAAAAAGATTCAAGATAAATATATAACCTAACACAGGATTACAAGTTATATATGATACGATAATACCAAAATCATTTTTAAGCTTCATTTTAATAAAAGGATAGACAATACAACTAACCGGTACCCTTTATCAGTACCGGTTTTGGTATTTCTTTGAATCTTTGTAGTATTTCTTTAACTCCCAGTATGTTAATTACACGACATATTTTGTATAACACTCCAGTTTTACTTTATTGTTCCTAATGGATGCTCTACTATAATCTGGTGAAGCTTGTACTTATTTAAATTAAGATCTGTTTGTAAGTCTATGGTATAAAAAACCTGAGCTACATATGACATATGCTACTGATTTTTGTTCTGGATAGAAAATAAATGAACCTTTTTTGATCTCGTGACTAAATATAGGTGAAGGGTTAATTTGAAGGGTGTATTTTCAAAAAAAGAAAGGAGGGTTTGCTTGAGACCCGAAAAGATAGACAGTCTTGTTGATCTATACGGCAACTCATTGTACAAGTTTTGTCGTAAACTTACTGCAAATAAAGTTGATGCAGATGATTTATACCAAGAAACTTTTTTGAAGGGAGTGGAACAATGCCATAAAATAGATGAAAGCAATAATCCTAAAGGATACCTTATCTCAATCTCAATATATATATGGAAAAGTAATCGCCGCAAGTATGCCCGACGTCAAAATCTAGCTCCGGATATGGATATGGATGATTCTTTTTTACTGTCAGACGACTATAATTTGGAAAATGACATTGTTAAAAGAGAACTCTATGATTGTATTAAAACCGCAGTAAACTGCCTAGATGACAAATTTAGAATACCTATCTATATGTATTATACTGTGGAAATGACAGTTGAAGATATAGCATCAACTTTGAAAATTCCTTCGGGCACGGTGAAAAGCAGGTTGTATAAAGCTCGTGCCCTTATAAAAAAAAGATTGGAGGCTGTGGGGTATGGATCAACATCAACATCAACATGACTCAATTGATTTATTGTTAAAAAGAACCTTGAATTCAACACATTCTCCCGATGAAGTGTTGAATCAAAAAATTAAAAAACGTATGAAGGAGAAGATGAACATGGAAAGAACACGTAGAAAGTCAGTTTATAAAGTAAGTTTGATTGCTTCCTTACTTATCATAGTAATGTCCGTTGGGGCCTTTGCAGCATGGAATTATCTTTCACCCGACGAGTTGGCAGAGCACTTCGAATATTCTGTTCTTTCAGAGGCGTTTAAAGGTGAAGACGCTATACTAATCAATAAATCGGAGACTTCTGGTGAATACAAATTTACATTGATGGGTATTGTTTCCGGAAAGGGACTTGGACTTACCTCATTTTCGGATGATTATGATATAGATACTGAAGAAAGCTATATTGCCGTAGCCATTGAAAAGTTGAATGGAAAAATGCCCGATATCCAATCCGAAGAGTACGGCAATGAGCGATTCTTTATATCTCCACTTATAAAGGGCCTTATACCATGGCATGTTAATGTAGCATCTTTGGATATCGGAGGTTACAATGAATCAGTAATTGATGGTGTACAGTACAGACTGATTTCATGCAGCTCGATAGAAATGTTTGCCGACAGAGGTATTTACCTTGCAGTAAGTTCCGGAGGAGATTTTTATGATACAAATGCCTTCACCTTTGATTTTGAAAGTGGTGAAATCATACCTAACCCAGACTTTGACGGTGTGAATGTGATTTTTGATCTGCCCATTGACAAAGCCAAGGCTGATCCTAAGAAGGTAGAGGAGTTTTTGAATGAAAGATATCAGGGTGATTACGTTAAGGAAATGAAGAGAATTGAGATTCATGTTAAGGCTCAGCAATACTTTGATGAGGAATATCAAGGGGATTATCAGAAGGATGAAATGAAGGCTAGTCTCCAAAAGCTTCTAGATGGACTATTCTCTGGAGAATACACTGAGGAAATGCTGGAGGAAATGGTTGAAAATGCTATATTTTCCAAAAAACTAGAAGAAGATAGATCTAATCCTGAAATAGTCCAACAACAAGAACAGTTTAATAAATTAATAGATGAATTAATTATTTTTGAAGCATCCTATACAGAAGAAGAAATTAAGATAAAGGTTGAACAATTTATGGACAGTATCCATGACGGTAGCTATACTGAGGAAATGCTGGATGAGATGATGGCACGAGTAAAGGAGTCCTTACAGAGATAGGATTTGGGACTATTGGAGGTTATGTCGAAAAGGATTCTTCAATTGTACCATATGGAAGTTGATCTGATAACAAGACTTCAACGTGAAATGGCATAGGTAATAGAGCTTTTTTACAATCAAAATTGACGGTTCAAAGTTGAACCGCCAATTTTGTGTTTGTAAAGAAAAACTACAGGCTACATTTTACCTCAATCACCAATCTTTAAAAATATAGAGCATGATTATTTGGACTTGAATATTAACAAAGGCAGTATAGCCGAATTCAAAATAGATTTAGATATAAGTCAATTAAAAGGAACACATACATTGTACAGCATATCTGTTCCTAAACATGGTGACGATTATATTATTAAAACAGGCTCTATTTTGCTTATTGTTAATCCTTAAATAAATGAAGCCAAATAAATAAATCATTATGAAAGGTTAATAATTTTATGATTTTTCAAAGATGGTGAAAGAAAGATACTATTGAGTTTAGAAAATATGGATAGCCTTATTAAACAGTAGAACATATTATCCATTAGACGTACAGCTATGACTAAAATGCCTTATTAAAAAGAGAGTAGGAGGATATAAATGAAAAAAATATTTTTAATAGTTGCAATAATTATAATGGCAATTTTTACAGGTTGCTCCAATACAATTAGCAATGCTTCTTCAGAGGATGAGATGACCGGCAGGTTAGGCAATAATTCTGTTGAGGAATCTGTAATGAATGAAACCAAACCAGTGAATGAAGACCGCAGTAGTATATACGAATGGGGCGATGGTAAAATTCTTATTAAATTAGACAAGCTCTATTTACTTGATATAAAAACACAAAAAATATTATCAGAAGAACCGTTAAAAGGGTTGAATTACATAGAATGGTATTATACTACAAATGATGGTTATTGTCTTATAGATACTTATATTATAGAAAATGATGGTATAATTGATGATATAATTTATAATGCTTATTTTTATAATAAAGATTTAGAGCAAATTAAGGAGATGAATCTAAATGAACTATTGGATTCAGATGATATACTAGCTATAGCTATTTCCAAATCAGGTAACAAAATAGCTTATACTACATTTGATGGATTATTTGTTTATGATATGTTAAAACAAACAAAACAATCTATATTAAATTTAAATTCAGAGAATTTTGAAATAAATAAAGGTTTTAACGTTATTACTAACATTGCATTTTTTAATCAAGATAAAAAAATTGCTTTTATTGGATACAATGACAAAACTACATTCGGCACAATTAATATCGATGGTTCAGAACTGGTAGATCATAAAGCTACATTACCTCGCCTGGAACATATGGATGTATCAGACACATACCTTTCTTTTAGTGAAGGGCTTTACCCTCGTGGTCATGGTGTACCTGCAGGAGAAGTAATTCTTATTAATAATGCTACAAACCAAATGCTAAAACACACTTTGCAGGATAAGAATGAAGGCTCTAATGTATTTCTTTCTGAAGAAGGAAAATATTTTGCTACATCAATTCAAAAGGGTTCTAACGAAATTATAATTAGGATATATGATAGCCAAACAGGCGAGCTAATACGTGAGATCAAACGGGACTTTGCCGGAAAACCTGTTGAGAAGTATAGGAGAACATATATTAAATTATTTGATAGTATAAATACATTTATAGCAGTTTCTACATTTTTTGATGGGCATGAACCAATGGTAGTTATCGATGAGTTTTAAGAGGGAGTGTATATGACTTGCAAAGGTCATTCGTGAGAATCATAAGACTATCCATATTTTGTTCATCACCGTGGGGATGATATTTCCTCTAAAAAGACCATTTCGGTGACCCTTGCCTTTGAAGATAAATATATAACCTGACACAGGATTGCAAGTTATATATGATACGATAATACCAAAATTGGAAATGAGGTTTTGGATATGAAACATGAGTGGAAAAAACACGAGAAGGAATTGTACAGTATAAAGAAGGAGCCGTCAGTTATAACTGTTCCCCGGCAGAAATTCATTATGATAAGTGGAAAGGGCAACCCGAATGACGCTGATTTTTCAGAAAGAGTTGGTGCTTTATACTCGCTAGCCTATTCAATAAAAATGCGGCACAAAGCTTTTTGCAGCAATAACCCTGATCATAATAAACAATTTGAGTATCTGGATTACACTGTGTTTCCGCTGGAAGGGATTTGGACATCAGCCGGAAACAGCCCATTAGATAAGGACAGCTTTGAATATACAATCATGATACGGCAGCCCGACTTCATCACGCAGGAAATGTTTGAAGCGGCATATTCGGTGGTAGAGAAGAAGAAACCTCATCCATTCTTGAAAGAAGTTGTCTTTGATACAATGGAAGATGGTCTGTGCGTTCAGATGCTCCATATTGGGCTTTTTGATGATGAACCGGCATCATTTGCATTGATGGATGCGTTTTCCAAAGACAACGGGCTTGAACGTATCAGCCATACTCACAGGGAAATTTATCTGAACGATGCCAGAAAAGTGCAACCAGCCAAATATCAAACGATTTTGCGGTATCAGGTGAGAAAGGGAGGAGTCCAATGAAAAAGGTAATTGAGCATTTCAAGCCGCAAGGCGGCAAACACTGTATCACCACCTCAATGAAGCAGGTATTTGATTTTTACGGCTACTCCTTGTCTGAAGAAATGCTGTTTGGCATTGGTGAAGGACTGGATTTTACCTATATTAACCTTGCGGCAGCCCCTATGGTGGCAGGCCGGTCAAAGGTATTAGAATTTGAAGAAACGCTTGCTGGACGGCTTGGGATAACGATACGAGTTAAACAAAACAAGGATTACGGCAAAGTATTTGAAAAAACGAAACAAATGATAGAGAGCGACCATCCTGTCATGGCTTATGTAGACATGCCCTTCATCAGTTACTTTGGATTGGATGATAACAGTCATTTCGGCGGACACTCCATCATCCTGTTTGGCTATGATGACGAAGAAGAATGCTTTTATGTGAGCGACCGTGACAATTCCGACTATCCAATCAGAACACCTAATGGGCCCATCCGTGAAGATTATCATCTTGTACCTTATAGAGAGATGCAGGCTGCCCGGAGCAGTAATTACAAGCCCTTTCCCCCAAACAATAAATATGCCGAGTTTGACTTTAGCGGTTTTCGGGGCATCAATAGGGATAACCTTACGGCCTCCATACTGGCTGTATGTGAAAAGATGCTAAATCCTCCGGCTAGCTTGAAGGGCGTCAGCGGTATTCAGAAGTTTTCAAAAGAAGTTAGGAAATGGAGTAAGTTTGATGTCCACAAGCTAAAACGGGCCGGTATAACCAACTATTTCCTGATAAATGCTGATGGCGGCACCGGCGGGGGGATTTTTAGAAAAATGTATGGCGTATTCCTGAATGAAGCCGCTGGGATATTTCAAAACGATACAGTAAGTCAAATTGGAAATCAGTATATTGAATTATCCGGTCAGTGGGATATTGTAGGGGATACTATGTGGCAGCTTCACCAAACCGGTGAACAGGGGCTATTGGAGGTTATGTCGGAAAGGATTCTTCAATTGTACCATATGGAAGTTGATCTGATGACAAGGCTGCAACGCGAAATGTCATAGGTAACCGGACTTTTTTTAACAATCTGAATTGGCGGTTCATAGTCGAACCGCCAATTTTCTGCATTTTTAAAGTTTTTTACTGATAATACATCATGCTTTATAAGTAAATTTTCTATAAGGATATCGACAGGAGGAAAGCTTTGTGCTATAATTGGAATGAATAAAAAAATATTCATTCCAATTATGGAGGTTTGTAAAGTGGAAGAGACAAAAGCTGATATTTTTAATTGTGGGAAAGAGCTATTTAGTTCCAAAGGATTTAAAGGCACGAATGTTTCCGATATTACAAAAACGGTCGGGATAGGGGTAGGCAAATTTTATAAATACTACTCCTCAAAAGAGCAGCTTTTCATAGATATTTTTCTGGATGAAAATGATAAGTTAAAAAAGAGTATCATGGAATCAGTTAACCTAGATGATGATCCCATAAAAGTAGTTAAAGAAATAATAGCGTTGGATCATAACGGCATGAAATCAAATCCAATACTGAACGTATGGTACAACAGGGATTTTATCAGTAAGCTTGAGAAAGAATATTATAAACTTGGCGGTATAGATAAGAGCCTTGAGACAATGGACAGTGTTAGTTTGAAATTGTTTACAAAATGGAAGTCCGAAGGAAAAGTAAGGGAAGATATCGACGATGAATTTATAAACACGTTATTTAAATCTCTGTTATATATTGATATTCATAAAGAAGAAATTGGTATGCAATATTTTCCTCAAATTATTGAGTACATTACAGAATGTATAATGAAAAATTTACTGATTTCCGAAAATAAAAATGCATAAAAGCATTTTTATTTTTCTCTGTATAGAATGAATAAAAAAATATTCATTCTATACAGAGGCTTATGCAATAATATCCATCCAAATATTAGACTTACATGCGGTGTTATCTATATAAAAATAATGACCAAAGGAGGGGTATATAAATGAAGAGCTACTTATAAGACGGTGAAGGTATAGATTTAGACAATTGAAGTTAAGCGCTGAAGGAAGATAAGAATGTATGATAATGGAAGGTGAAAAGACAGTATGAAAACTAAATTAAATAAAAAGAAATTTCTAATTGGAATAATTTTGATAGGAGTGATATTCACTATGGGTATATTTGGTATCAGAGCATTAACGTCTACTAAAGAAATCAATGAAGAAAAAAGCTTTTCTCTGGAAAATATTGAAGAAATACAGGTGTCAATGTTAAATGAAGCGGTTCATGTTATACAAACAGAAGCAGGCGAAGAAGTGAAGTTTCATCTCTATGGTAAATCAGCAACAGAAACAAATCTTGTCTATAAAATTGATAGGGAGAAGGTTGTAGTTAAGGAAAATCGCAGTAAATGTGGAGCATTTGAAGATATGTATTTGGATATATATATTCCTGAGGATTATATCAAAAATCTTTCAATTAATGTAACTTCAGGTGATACAAGGATGGATTCTTTTAATTTGTCAAGTTTTTCACTTAGCAGCACTTCTGGAAAAGTGGAAATTGGAAAAATAATTACCGATAAATTAGAATTAAAGACTACGGCAGGGGATATCAGCTTAAATGAGTGCAGTGCTAGAGAAGCTAAAATTGAAACTTCTTCAGGAAAAGTCAATATAAGCTATAAGGAGTTTGAACATGGGAATATAAATATAAAAACATCGTCTGGGGATATCACCACAGAGCTTCCCAGTACTGCTGAATTTTTATTAAAAGCTCAAACCAACGCCGGAAAGATCCAAAACGATTTTTCTGCTGATACGGTTGGTAGTGTTGGTAAAAAGAAGATTGAGGAGCAAATCGGAACAAGAAGTAATGAAATTACTCTTCAAAGCTCATCAGGAAGTATAGGTATTTTGAAAAAGTAATTGCTATATAGAACACGCATGAGATTGGCTTATACGCACTTCTATTACCTTGGTTTATCTTACGGCTGTCTATTAGTTCGTCTCCAATAACAGTTTACAGTTCCTGTTTTGATGGTAAAACGATATATCAGAACTATGTAAACAGGAATTATTAGAACGTATTACTAATTAAGCCTATTCTTCTCAATACTTCATACTTAAGCCCTCACACGGTGGCAGAGTCAAGCGTGTTTTACCGATTTGGAATACACGACAAGAGTAATGGAAGGATAGAACAAACATTAGGTTATTTTGCATATATTCCTATTTTTATTGTACTTTTATGATGGTAAATGATGCCTGCTGTTTTAAAAGTGCAAAACCATAGTTTTGTGAAAAGGCTTAATATTGTTAAAATATAACCGATATATAGTAATAAAGATACAAAATATTCCATTTCAGTTAAGAAAGATACATAAAAGACTTACTATAACAATAAAGAGAAAGGGCACTGCTTTGCATATCAGAATTTGCTGTGCCTAGAGAAAGGGATGATTTTGCATTATGAACATTAATAAAGCTAATGATTTTTTTAACTGGTATTTGAAACTTTTCGATGATAGTGGAAATTCTGGAAAAAAGAGGGCATTTAGCCAACAAGCAAATACGAAAATCTGGACGTCTGATATCGTTACAATATCCAGGGAAGCAAAATATGCCCGAATAAAAAATATTATATCCTCTGGCAAACCGCTGATGGATGTGAGCTTTGATGATTTTTGCAGTGATTACTATTTCAGTTCTTTAAAGACGTCGGGAAGGGGCGGTATGTATGAAGCTAAGCAGGCCTATAAAGAAGCTGTAAGAGGGACAAATGATATTATCGAAAAGCAGGATTGGTATGCAGAAGGAGTGATTTATACACCAGAGATTGTAAATAGTACAGCCTTTCAGGAGCATTTGAAGTCACTTGCAGAAAAATGGGCTAGCGGTGCAGAGTTGTCGGAAGCAGAAAAACGCATTATAACAAGTGATTTTAATGCATATGAGAACGCATTTGCAGGACGATCCTTTCATAAAAAATCAGCACAGCTGAACCAAATTTTATTGGATAAGGGTATAGTGCTGGCGGAAGATGAAAAGATAGAAATCTCGCTTCGAGGAAGTATTTTCACCGTATCCGGTGATCTTTCTGAGGAAAAACGGAAAGCTGTTGAAGAGGCACTGAACAGTATGGAAAAGAGTGAGAAGGACAGTTATGGAGCCTTGTTTTCAATGCATAGCGTTTCATCCTATGAAAAGAATATATCACAGAGCCAGCGTTTTTTATCCACATCCATTACGCAGGCAGAGTATCTCTTGGAACAATATTCAGGAGGTACCATTAAGCTTCAGGACATATTCATTGACAGCAGCGGTCAATTGCAGGGTTTGCCGGAAGAACTGACAAAGCGGTTTGAAGGCATCGACACTTCCGGAGACCCGATTCTTCCGGAGAAATATGTTTCAGATTTAGCCAAAACAAAGCAGTGGATCAAAGATAGAGCTGATAAGGTTTACTTTGAAACAGCAGTAAAAGCCATGTTGAAACAAGGGTATGAAAATCTTCCCCGATATAGCTATGAGTTTGTGTTCAGCAATGGAAAGCTGAGTACAGTTGACATATATGTAAAATAATAATAGGTATTGACATACCGCATCTAGTGATACTATGATATACATAACCAGAACCAGAACCAGAACTATCAACTAGGATACTTAAGATAATCATTGGCTTATATGTAGTTTGCTGGATACGTAGAAAGGCTGGTATAATAATTAAATACATGAACGGATGTGTTCACCAATGGGAAAAGGGTACTTTTAGTCAGCTCCAAGGGAGTTTTTGTATTGCAGGAGAATAACAATATTAGAATACATCCCGGTTCGGAAACATTGCTGGAAGAGCTGGGAGAACATCAAGAAGATGAACCGTTAATGAGGAAGGTAGAATGAAGAGCATAGAAGAATATATATTGGCTTTTGAAGCATTACATTTTTTACTGAAAAAAACCGGGGTTAACAGTTGGGTAAATTGGATTGATGTAGATATCGAGCTTGCAAAAGAAAATTGTGAACGAGCTATCATAAGAGAAATGATGAGGAGGCGTAAATTTATGTTATTAAGAAATATTCAGAATGGGAAATATGGCTTGGGAGGGGAAGTATATTTTGAGCTCTTTAAAAAATATATTAATTTCTCTGCAGATGATGGTATAGCTGTAGAATATATAGAAAAATGTGCTCAATATCTGAATTCACTTAACGCTGAAGTAATAAACAGCTATTATCATTACTACAGGCGATGATGGTATTCATGCAGATGAAATGCTTATTATCAGTGGTGGTAATATAAAAATACTCGACAGCTATGAAGGTTTAGAAAGTGCAGTTATTTATATACATGGTGGGACGATTGATATTGTTGCCAGTGACGATGGTATAAATGCAGCAGGTGACTCTGGAGAAGGCGAGTTTGGATTTGGAAGGATGCCAAATATGGTGGCTGCTGATGTAGATGTCCAATATAAACTTGTTATTACTGGCGGTACAATCAATATCAGCTGCTGAAGAAGAGCAAGTAGCATCGTTAGAAATAATAGCAAGTTCATCAAAGGATTTGCAACTAATAGCAGAAGCATTAAATAGAGAAATTAGTAAATTTAAAATTCAATAGAAAAAAGTTTTGACTTGTCTTCTTTGAGGCTGCAATGAAAAGGATTGCGGCCTCAAACTTTATTTTACCTTATCAAAGGCTCGTGACATTTAATAAAAGACTCCTTCAACTACTAGATAAAACCTGCAGAACTTCATTAATATCTGGAAGTTGTCCTGATGGATAAACTTTGACCCACTTTACCTTGCTATTTTCGTCGATAATGATATTCGCTCGCTCTGATACGCCTTCGGTCTCGTTAAATATCCCATAGTCCTGGGCTATTTTACCGTGAGGCCAAAAATCAGATGGGAGACTAACGTTATTAATTTGAATTGCTGTTGCCCATGCTTCTTTGCAAGGCTGAGAATCTACACTGAATCCAAGGGGAACAGTGTTTAGATTTTGAAAATTTTGCAAATTAGTTTCCAATGATCGCATTTGGTCGGTACAAACTGGAGTCCAGGCTAGAGGGTGCCAAGAAAGAAGTACTTTTTTTCCTTTATAGGTAGATAAGCGTATATTTTGATTTTTATTATCCTTTACATTAAAGTCTGGTGCGTTTGTGCCAACTGCAATTAAATTCATTGTAATCTTCCTCTCATCTTTTATTTTTTCTTATTCTATTTATATAGGGTGCCCTAAACAAAAATTTCTATAAAAATGTAAAGATTTTGGTACGGATGGTTACTTCGAATACATTTCATCATAAAAATTTTATTCTTCGGTGTATTGCTAATACTCCCCCTGAATTAAGTCTCATTTTATATAAAGATGGTTTTATTTAAGGTTCATTTAAGATTTAAAGTGTAAAATGAAGATATTAAAAGACTTCACATAGATTTAAGAAAATGGAGGATTACTATGAAAAAAAGAAAATTATATGCCAAGCTATTAACAGTATTTTTATGTACGATTTTACTGTATGGATGTGGGGGGTGAAACACAAATTAATACAGATTCACAAGTGGGAAAGCCCCAAGATTTAGTGAAAATTAGTGATACAGATGCTGAAATTAACGAAAGAGTTACTTATGATGATGATGACTTTTATAGTGATTGGAGAAATGAAAATCCAAACTATATTGAGTTAAAAGGAACTGTTGCTGACTCAACAGGTACCGGTGTAGAGATGAAAGAAGATACCATAACGATCACAAAAGCAGGTGTATATGCTTTGAGTGGTAAATTGGATAACGGCCAAATCATTGTGGATGAGCAAGATAAAGGAACTGTAAAATTGGTATTAAATGGTGTAGAAATTCACGCGACAGACAGTGCACCTATTTATGTAAAAAAAGCAGGGAAAACCATTATAACCTTAGAAGATGGAACAGAAAATATGATATCAGATGGTGAAAACTATGTATTTGAAGATGACACAACAGATGAGCCTAATGCGGCTATTTTCAGTAAAGACAATCTTACCATCAACGGAACAGGGAAGCTAACAGTTTATGGCAATTATAACAATGGTATTTCAAGTAAAGATGATCTTAAAATCACGGGAGGTCAAATAAATATTTATTCAGCCGATGATGGTTTAATGGGAAGAGATCTGGTTGCCGTAAAAGATGGAACAATCACTATTAAATCAGCTGGAGATGGTATCAAATCTTCAAAAGGACTTATCGTACTTGAAGGAGACATTTTTAACATACAGGCTGATGCAGATGGTATACAAGGTGAAACAGCTGTCTATATTTTAGGGGGAGATTATTCCATTTTTTCTGGAGGCGGTAGTGTAGATGGTAGTGATAAAACAAATACTAAGGGAAATCCAATGGGAAGTTGGAGAGATAATAATACTGTAGCAAATACAGAGCAGGAGACAGAAACAAAAAGTACAAAAGGAATTAAATCATCTACACTTATAGCTATCGAAGGTGGTACTTTCAATTTAGATACTTCTGATGATGCCATCCATAGTGATGATAGTATTATCATAACAGATGGAGATATAACCATTGCAACTGGTGATGATGGTATTCATGCAGATAAATCCATTATTATAAATGGTGGAAAGCATCAGAGGTGTATTTAAAAGTTTTGCTAAATTATTACTGGAGGTGTAAGGTGGTGGTGGAGGAATTAGTATTGCGAGGGCTATAAGCTGGATAAAAGCATATTAACCATGTTATGGTAAACTAAATTATAGAAAAGATATTTTATTATAATAGTATTGATTTATAATTTAAAGTTATTTGCAAGTAAAAACTGTTAAATAAATTTAAAGGAGATTGACTGTATAGTGAATAGCAAGAAAGATGAATTTATAATAATAAAACCAAAGCTTATTAAGGGAATTGAAAGTACTTATATTAAAATTACTGATATTGAAGATGAGGATAGCTTTGAAAATGTATGTGTATCAGACTGTAAAATTGAAAATCAAGCAGCAAACCATGTAAGCTTTGAAAGAGTAATTTTTAAAAACATAGATTTTAAAGATATAACACTGAATTCACTGGAGCTTACCGATGTAAGATTTGAAAATTGTGATCTATCAAATGCAGATTTCAGTGGAGCAATTATTCATAGAACAGAGTTTATAAGCTGTAAGCTAATGGGTTTAAATCTTTGCAATGCTACACTCCAAAACACCTACATAAAGCAATGCAATGGACAATTTGTTTTAATGAGATTTGTTAAAATGAAGAAAGTTATACTAGAAGATAGTATGTTTGAAAATAGTAATTTTCAAGATAGTAATTTTACTAAGGTACAATTCAGAAAGTGTAATCTAAAGTTAAGTCAGATGTCAGGTACAAGTCTATTTGGGATAGATTTGAGTGATTCCAATGTTGAAGGACTAGGTATACGACTAGAAGATATTAAGGGGGCAATAGTTTCTCCAATGCAAGCAGTAGATTTTTCAAAAATGTTGGGACTTATAATAAAATCATAATTTCTTTCGTCTATATAAAGTCCTCTCTTTTTACTTTATATTTGTTTTCATAAATTAAAATGATATTTAGTCCAGTTGAGGTAAGTGTTCACCTTGACTGGCATTTTTTATGTTAATAAGTACAAGGAAAAAATTTTTAATAATTAAAAAATAATTATTGACATATGTCAATAATGGGGTATAATAAAAGCATAAATGACATATGTCAAAAACTGAAAGGAGGTGTCCATATGCCAAGGAGAGATGGGACTGGGCCAATGGGAATGGGCTCAGTAACTGGAAATGGTTTAGGCGTTTGCACTAGAGCCAATACTGTTAAATATGGTGCTGGTTTTGGGCCTGGCTTCAGGCGAGGCTTTGGAAGAGGTTTGGGAAGATATTTTGTAGTAGATGAAACTGATTCAAAACTACAAAAAGAACTACTCCAAGAGCAAAAAGATTTGCTTAAAAGCAGGCTTGATGTCATTGAGAAGCAGCTAGAAAACCTATAAAAGTCAACAAAGGTGGCAGGAGGGTGCTCCTGTTACTTTTGCCGTAAATGAGGTGAAAAAATTATGCCTAGACCAAGAAAATGGAGAAAAGTATGCTGTTTGCCAGAAAGCAATAGATTTGGGCCACTGAATACTTCGATTCATGGAGAACATTTTGTTACTATGACTATTGATGAGTATGAAACCATACGACTAATTGATTTGGAAGGATTTACGCAGGAAGAGTGTGCTAGTAAAATGAATATTGCACGCACAACTGTTCAAGGTATTTACAATGATGCGAGAAAAAAGCTTGCAGAGTCACTAGTGAATGGCAAAGTGCTAAGGATCGAGGGTGGAGATTATAAACTTTGTGACGGTCTTGAAGAATCCTGTGGCGGTGGAGGATGTCGCAGATATCGATGTGGTAAAGGTTTTATGGAAGATGATGACAAAGGTAAGTGATTATTTAAGAAAATAAATATAAAGGAGGTACTCTAGTGAAAATAGCAATACCAGTTGATAATAAGTCCATGGAAAAAAATGTATGCCAGTCATTTGGTCGTACACCGTATTTTCTTATTTATGATACAGAATCAGAGGAAAGCGTTTATTTAGATAATAGTGCCGCTGCTAGCCAGGGTGGTGCTGGAATCAAAGCTGCGCAAACTATTGTGGATAATAAGGTAAGTGCCTTGCTTACTCCACGATGTGGTGAGAACGCTGCAGAGGTGATAAAAGCAGCCAATATCAAAATATACAAGACGATCGAGGCTTCTGTTAAGGATCACATCAATGCTTTTATAGATGGTAAGCTGTCTTTGTTGGACGAAATTCACCCGGGATTTCATAATCATGGAGGGAAATAGTATGAAGATAGCTGTGCTAAGTGGCAAGGGTGGCACAGGCAAAACTTTGGTATCTGTAAATTTGGCTGCGGCAGCAAAGGAATCTATTTATATAGACTGTGACGTTGAAGAGCCAAATGGTCATCTTTTTTTCAAACCAGAGGATATTCAATCAGAAGACATTTCGATTAAGATTCCTTCTGTAGATGGAAAGCTTTGCAACGGTTGTCGTACTTGTGTTGAATTTTGTAAATTCAATGCATTGGCCTATATCAAAAATCAGTTAATAATCTTTGATGAGGTTTGCCATTCCTGTGGAGGATGTGTGTTGTTTTGCCCTGAGAAAGCCCTGATGGAAAAAGAAAAAATTATTGGAGAAATTCAACGGGGTACTTCAGAAAATACAACGGTAATAACGGGAATATTAAATACCGGGGAAGCCTCTGGAATTCCAATAATTAAGAAACTATTGAGTCATACTAGTGCAGATAAAGAACTCACTTTTATTGACTGTCCGCCGGGAAGTGCTTGTATTGTTATGGAAAGTATCAAGGGTGCAGATTATTGTATCTTAGTGGCAGAGCCTACTTTATTTGCTGTTCATAACCTCAATATGGTCTATGAACTGGTAAAATTGTTTGATAAACCCCATGGTGTAATACTTAACAAGTGCTTGGGGGAAGAAAGTCCTGCTGAAAAATTCTGCATAGAAAATAGCACTAAAATCATAGGCAGGATTCCATTTGATAACGAGCTTGGCAAACTAAATTCCAACGCTCTCATATCAGTTAGAGAAAGTCAAAAATACAGGGGTATCTTCTCTTCTCTGCTTAAAACAGTGACTAAGGAGGTGCAGCATGAGACAATTACTGATCCTTAGCGGCAAGGGAGGCACAGGAAAAACAACGATTGCCAGTGCATTTATAAAGTTATCAAATGCCAAAACATATGCAGATTGTGACGTGGATGCTCCAAATTTACATCTCATTATGAATCAGTCAACAGTACCTAGAAAAAACGACTATTATGGATTATCTAAAGCAGAAATAGATCCAGAATTATGTGTACAATGTGACTTATGCAGACAGAATTGTCGTTTTGATGCAATTTATGCAGATGATGCATATAGCGTGAATTATTATGCTTGTGAAGGTTGCGGTGTCTGCGAAGATGTTTGTCCAGTAGCAGCGGTGTCACTTAAACCTGCGAAAGCAGGAGAATTAATGCTTTATGTAGGTGAAACTGTGTTTTCTACTGCTCAGCTTAGAATGGGAAGTGGTACATCTGGAATGTTAGTTACTGAGGTAAAAAAACAGATGAAATTAGCGTCTAAAAATAGTGAACTGGCAATTATAGATGGATCCCCTGGTATCGGTTGTCCAGTTATAGCATCGCTGAGTGGTGTCGATATGGTTCTAATAGTAGCCGAACCTTCTTTATCGGGTATCAGTGATATGGAGCGTATTATTAAAACAGCAGAAACATTCCAAACCAAAGCTGTTGTTTGTATCAATAAATATGATACCAACATTGAAAATACAGAAAAAATAGAGAACTATTGTAAAAAGCTTAATTTGCCTTTTGTCGGTAGAATACCCTTTGACCAAGATGCAGTAAAAGCTATTAACACTGGGCAGAGTATTGTTGATATCGATTGTATGGCGGGCAAAGCAGTAAAAGATATCTTTGATAAAACCTTAAATGTACTATATAGAGGAAGATAAGAGATCAAAAGTATAAAAATCAAAATTTTCGTAGAGAACACATCAATTTCTCAAAGTCTTTAAAGTCAACATGCTTAAAGTATTACACTTGCCATTACACAGGTATTAAATCTCATAATAGACTTAAAGGTATTATGGGAGAAAAGATAGATCATTTATCAATGGGTAGTCAATTAACAATATAAACGTAAAGGAGTAAGTAAAATGAGTGAAAATTGTAGTCAGAATTGTAATACACACAGCAATGACTGTGCTGAAAGGAAAGAACAGAAAACTGATTTTTCAGAAAAACCTCATGAGCTGAGTAATATCAAAAAAGTAATTGGTATTGTTAGTGGCAAGGGCGGTGTAGGCAAATCATTGCTTACCTCTATGCTCGCAGTAATTATGAATCGAAGAGGTTATAAAACAGCCATCCTTGATGCTGATGTAACGGGGCCATCGATACCTAAAGCATTTGGTATTCAGGGAAAAGCAACAGGAACTGAACTGGGATTATTTCCTATTAAAAGCAAGACAGGTATCGATATCATGTCAATCAATCTTCTTTTAGAAAATGACACAGATCCTGTAGTCTGGAGAGGTCCAATTATTGCTAATACCGTAAAGCAGTTCTGGACAGATGTTATATGGAGCGATGTGGATTTTATGTTTATTGATATGCCACCCGGAACAGGCGATGTACCACTCACTGTATTTCAATCTATAGCAGTAGATGGAATTGTTATAGTAACATCCCCACAGGAATTGGTTTCAATGATAGTATCCAAGGCAGTTAAGATGGCAGAAATGATGAACATACCAATTATAGGATTGGTAGAAAATATGGCATATTTCAAATGCCCAGATTGTGATAAGGAATATAAGCTATTTGGAGACAGTCATATTGAGAAAATTGCAGGAAAGCATAACATTGATGTTCTTGCCAAGTTACCAATTGATCCACAAATATCAGCAGCTTGCGACAAAGGTATGATAGAACTTTTTGATGGTAATTGGCTTGATCATATTGAAGAAGTCCTAGATAAAAAAATAGAGGGAAGAAATGGAGGGAAGAAAATGAAAATTGCAGTAGCAAGTGAGAATGAAATGGTTACAGAGCATTTTGGTCATTGTGAAAATTTTAATATTTTTGAGGTGAAAAACAATCAAATTGTCAAGAGTGAATCCATACCTAACCCCGGACATAGACCCGGATTTTTGCCTAATTTCTTAAATGATAGAGGAGTTAAGGTAATTATTTCAGGCGGCATGGGTCGTGGCGCAATTGATATCTTTAATGAAAAAGGTATAGAAGTAATCATAGGAGCAACAGGAAATGCAAAGGTTGCGGCAGGACAGTACTTGCAAGGTAATCTTAAATCTACAGGCTCTGTCTGTCATGAGCATCAGCACCATGACGAATGTGGCAATTAATAGTCGATAAGCGATTTGCGGTCATTAAATTTGAAAAATTTAAAGCAAATATTAAAATGTGTTTTATGATCCCTCAACCTAAAGTTTGAGGGATTTCTTTTTAAAAACTAACAAATATGCAGAATGAATAATTATTTGTAAAAAGAGTAAAGGCAGATTAAAAATTTAATTAATCATGAATCTTCTATTGCAGAAAAATACTTAAAACAATATGTATTGTCAAAAATGTGATAGTAACGATAAGAAACAATTATGGTAGGTTTAAAAGTGTACCCCTTGAATGTATAAGTCAAGGGGACGTTTTGTTTTCTACATAATTTTTATTGCGTAGTCTCATTATTAATTCGCCAAACTATCTAACTCATAATTTTTATTGCTATCTACTCGAATACCTTTACTCAATATTGTGTCCTTAGTCTTTCTCTCGTAATTACATTGATCAAAAGCTATTTGACATTTCATGCGATGCTTACAGGTTTGGCAAGCTACTTTTTTAATATGTTGTTTCTGTCTTGTTGATATTTTAATTAGCCTTATATAGTCTTTCTTATTTCTAATAGTTTCTGTTATATAGGATTTAACTGCTTTCGTATAATGTTTTTTTAGTAAATATAATGATTTTCTTCTATCGCTTAGTTTAATAAACTCTAATGATACTGTGTTATTCACTATAGTTCCACGAATTGTCTTTGTGTTAATTTCAATGTTTAAGCTTTGATAGGGTATTTCTAAAAAACCAACCTTAGGAATAATTTGTCCCTTTATCTTTATTGGAAACAAAGCATCCAAATCATAGCTTTCTTCTAAGTAAATTTGAAAGTACTTATCAAAAAGTCTTGTTGGAAATAAGAATATATAAATCAGTACAGCGGAAAAAATACTTAAGATCACAATAATCATGTCAATATTGGTTAACATAACATCACCCTTTCTAATTACATTTTAGCACATTATAACAACAGCGTTTAGTGGATATTTTTAACAAGGCAAGTCACAGGAGAGATTTCAAGTTATTTGAGAAAGCTAAAGAAATTCTTGACAATTCCAGTTAAAACTGTTAGAATTCAAATAGTTATAAATCAAACTAAATACACTACTTAGGAGAGAATAGTATGATTACTAATGAGGAAAGAATTGCAGAATTAGCAGGTCTCTTGCCAATGTTTATTGGGGCTTTATTAGAGGGGAGTGAAGTAAAGCCATCGGTAAAACTAAATATTAGTGAAGAAAGAACACTGATGTATCTTCTTAAAGATGAAGGTAATCCTATGACGGAATACAGTAAAAAAGTGGGACTGACTAAGGGATCATTTACGACAGTTGCAGATCGATTAGAAACAAAAGGATTTATCAAAAGAATATCTGTATGTGAAGACAGAAGAAAAAATGCCTTAATTCTTACGAAAGAAGGAAAAAGTATTGCAAAAGAAATTGATGCTTACTTCAAGCAACATATTTCAAATAAAGTAGCACAGTTAGAAGAAGAAGATATCAACAATCTTAAAAATGCTTTAGAAACCATGGTAGTTATTATGGGAAAATTAAAAGAAAGAAAGGAATGAATCTCTTTGAAGGAATCAAAAAATATGAACATCCAGCAAGATCGAATGGTTATTTTGGAATCTATGCCTGTGAATAAAGCCATATGGGCTTTAGCAATCCCTACTATGGTGGCTATGCTGATTCAAGTTGTTTATAACATGACAGATACTTTTTTTATTGGTAAGTTAAATGATCCCAATATGGTAGCTGCTATCTCTATATCCATGCCTATCTTTATGATTATTCAAGCATTTGGTAATGTCTTTGCAATCGGAGGGGCTTCTCTGATATCTAGGTTATTAGGAAAAGGAGAAAAAGAAAATGCCAGTCAAGTAGGGTCAATCTCCTTTTGGTCGGCTTTAACTGTCTGTACTATTGTGTCTATTATTGGTCTTTTATTTATCGAGCCCATATTAATGTTTTGTGGTGCCAGTGAGAATACCATTGGATATGGAAAAAGCTATTTGATGATTATGCTGTTGGGAAGTCCATTTATTGGCATGCAGATGGCACTGGGAGGATTATTACGATCAGAGGGTGCTACAAAGGAATCTATGATTGGAATGATAACTGGTTCCATATTAAATATCGTGTTAGATCCGATATTTATTTTACTATTGAACTTAGGAGTTGCTGGGGCAGCTTTAGCAACAACGATTGGTAATATCGTAGGCTTTACATATTATATCGTATTTTATTTAAAGAAACGAGGTATCATATCTATTTCATATAGACATTTTACTTTTAATAAGGAGATATTTGCTGGAATATTTAAGATTGGTATCCCTGCCTCTGTAGGCATGGTTTTAATGAGTATTGGGATGGCGGTATCAAATATTTTTGCGGCCGGGTTTGGTGATGATGTAGTAGCTGCTAATGGTGTAGCTATGCGGGTTACCAGTATTACAATCATGCTTACCATCGGATTAGCTCAAGGTTGTCAGCCTCTTATGGGATATAGTTACGGTGCTAAAAAACACAGCCGCTTAATGGAGACGATAAAAAGAGCAATTATTGTAGGTACTATTATGTGTACTGCCTTTGCAATCATATTTTTCATATTTGCTGACACTTGGATTAAAGTATTTATAAATGATGCTAAAGTTATAAGTCTAGGAGTACAAATTATTAGAGTACTTATATTATCCATGCCCTTGCTGGCTGTCCAAATGGTACTTATGACCATGTTTCAATCACTTGGTAAAAGCGTAGAGTCCTTGATTATATCCCTTGGAAGACAGGGCATATTCTATATCCCTGCATTAATCATTTTTAGTTCATTATGGGGATTTAATGGATTTATTTTTGCCCTGCCTGCTGCTGATTTTGCTACTACTTTACTCTCATTGACATTGTTTTTCTCTATGAGGAAAAAACTACATATTTCTTCTAAAGGGATGTTAGAAAAAGTCCAGGCTACAGAATTAGAGCTAAGCAATCAGTAGTTGCTAAGGCAAGATTTACGATTTTTTGCCTTTGTAGAATTTTAAATGAAAATTGAAGTGTGTTTAAAGTTCTCCCTAATTTTGGGGGAACTTTTCGTTGCACAACAACCTTAATATATAATTTAAATTATATATTAAAGGTTCGCTAAAGGTAGAGTGTTTATGATAGTACATGTAAGGCAGATTCTTACAAAAAAATTTTTAGGAGGTATCATAAACATGAAAAGCAAAATTTTATTAACAATGAACACTACAAAGAAAAAAGCAGGTGTTGCGCTTCTTTGTGGAGCACTTGTAGCCACAATAGGTGCTGGAACAGTCTTTGCGGCAAACGATAGTGCTACTATGTTGAGAAAGATTGAAGATGGTGTTACAATTTATTCTACAGATGGTGGCCAAACATGGAGTGAGAATGCACCTGAGGGCGTAACAGAATTTAATGGCAAGGAAGGAAGTAGAGGGTTCATTAGAGGTATGGGATTTAATGGTGAATTTAACGATGGCACAGGTTATATGATGAAGAGCAAAGACGGCGCAGGCTATATGGTGAAGGTTGAAGATGGAACCAAGCTCTACTCCATAGACGGCGGAGAAACATGGAGCGAGAATGCACCAGAGGGTATGCCAGCATTCAATGGTAAAGAAGGAACTGTCATTAGAGGTACAGGCCCCAATGATGGCACAGGTTATATGATGAAGACAAGAGATGGTACAGGTTATATGGTAAAGATAGAAAACGAAACCAAGCTCTACTCCACAGACGGCGGAGAAACATGGAGTGAGAATGTACCAGAGGGTGTGCTAGCACTTAATGGTAAAGAAGGAACTGTCTTTAGAGGTATGGGTCCCAGTGATGGTACAGGTTATGAGATGAAGATTAGAGACGCTGCAGAGGTTATATAAGTAGGGGTAATAAAATTAATTAAGAAAAATTAGAATACAGATTTGATTTTTATTCAAAAGTAAAGTGTCCACGAAAAGGAGCTGTTGAAAGCTTCCTTTTTGGGGATACTTTTTATGATATAGTAAAAAACAATGAGGAGGCCTACAGATGAGAATTTTAATGGTTGAAGATGAAAAGTATATGGCTGAAGCTATTGTTCAGGTGCTAAAAAAGAATAACTATAGTGTTGATTTAGTATATAATGGAGAAGACGGACTGGATTGCGGACTTTCTGATATTTATGACATTATCATTCTCGACATCATGCTTCCTAAATTAAACGGGATCAACGTACTAAAGGAGCTACGAAAAAATGGTATTGAAACACCGGTTATTCTGTTAACAGCAAGAGGTGAAACGGAAGACAAGGTACAGGGACTTGACAGCGGAGCTGATGATTATTTAGCAAAACCCTTCCATACTGACGAGCTGTTGGCTCGCTTGCGTGCATTAGGGCGCAGAAAAACAGAACTTATAAATGATGGTATACTTAAATATGGAGATATTCAGCTTAATCCCCTTACCCTTATGCTTGGCTGTGGAAGCAAGGAAATAAAACTAACCTTAAAAGAATCACAAATACTAGAAATACTAATAAAAAGAAATAATATGGTTATATCAAAAGAGATGATCATTGAAAAACTATGGGGCTTTGATACGGATGCTGATGATAACCATGTGGAAATACATGTATCCCTTTTACGGAAAAAATTAAATCGTCTGGAATCTGAGGTTTTGATTCATACGATAAGGGGTGCAGGATATGTCTTAAAAACGGCAAAGGATGGAGAATAAAATGTTCACAAAGCTTAGGAATAAATTTCTCATTCTTAACATGTCTATCACTTCTCTGGTGATGATTACTGCATTTGCTATAATATATTTCATTACCTATAACAATATACATTCGGAAATTCAAAGTAAATTGACTTCACGAGCTGAAATGCCAATAAGGATGAGCATGTTTAATGACGCAGAAAAAGGAGTAGCTGTAATCCAAAGGATTCCTTTGGAGGATACGCTTACATTTAATATAGAGCTGGACTCCTATGGGGAGATTTTAGAAATCAACTCCTTTATTGATATGCCTGAGGAAGCATATTATAAAGCTGTAGAGGCTGTTTGGAGCAAGAATAAAAGCAGTGCTTCAATAACTTTAGAGGGCAGGCAATGGCAATATCTTATAACCCAAAAGGGCAGGCGTATGATTCTTAGAGGTGGGCAACAATATTCCCTTGTGGAAGATAAATATCTGATTACATTTTTAGATATTACAGCATACAAAAAGACACTGTTTGCACTGCTTACTACATTAATTTTCGTGGGAGCAATTACACTTTTTGTAATTTTTGTCATCAGCCTTTACTTTGCCAACCGGTCAATTAAACCAATAGCCGAAACATGGGAAAAACAGAAGCAATTTATTGCTGATGCTTCCCATGAATTGAAAACTCCCCTTTCAATTATAAACGCCAATTACGACGCACTTTTGGAAAATCAGGAAGAAACCATCAAAAGCCAATTAAAATGGCTTGACTATATAAAAATTGGAACAGATAGAATGACAAAGCTTATCAATGATCTTTTGTCTTTGGCTAAGCTGGAGGATGTAAATTTTGAAACACGAAAAATTTCATTTAATATAAGTAACGTTGTAAAAGATGTGATGCTGTCGATGGAAGCCATAATGCTTGAAAAAGATATTAAGCTCTCCCAGTGGATAGAGGATGACATCATTGTTAAAGGGGACCCAGAAAGGGTTAAACAATTAGTTGCGATTTTATTTGATAATGCAATAAAGTATTCAAATGAAAATGGGCAGATTGATATATCCCTTAAAAAATCAAAAAGCCAGGTTATATATTCTATAAGAAATAGTGGGAAAGGAATAGCAAAGGAAGATTTGTCGAGGGTTTTTGATAGATTTTATAGAGGAGATCCCTCCAGAACCCATGAAGGCGGCAGTTATGGTTTGGGCTTATCCATTGCGAAAACCATCATAGATAGGTTAGGTGGCGAGATTCAGGTCACAAGTGTGGAAAATGAATACACCACCTTTACTTTTACACTTGGACTATAACCGTTGAATAACGAGTAAAGCCCTTATTGAATGCATTAAACAAAACTAACTACAGAAGAAAGAAGCGATAGCTATTGAGTGAGTTATCGCTTTTTTCTATGTTGAAGAAATTATGCTTCAAATCCATTTCTTGCTGTTGTTTATATAAAATGCCTTAATCAGTCTTAGGATTCGCCTAAGATCTCCAGGCGGTCACATAGGTAATGGAATTTAATACACACTATTGCATTTATTGTCAGGCATCAATGAAGAACCATTCAAGGTTCGCTAAAGGATTCGTCTTTATACTTAGGGATGTAAGATTTTAAAAATAAAAGCGAAAGGAGAAAACAATATATGTACATCTTACAAAACGCATTTCATAATATCCTCCGAAACCGAGGACGTAATATTTTGCTTGGGGCAATCATATTTGTCATTATCATCGCCTCGGTAGTAGCTCTTATGATTAACAACACCACAAAGGGGATTATTGATGACTATAAAAGCCGCTTTTCATCTGCTGTAACCATTATACCCAATATGGAGAGGATGCGGGATGAGGCAATGAAAAACAGCTCAGGGGGTCGGATGAGAATAATGGCCCCAGTCATCCCCTCTGAACAATATGTGGAATTTGGGAATTCCGATTATTTATATGATGCAGTTTATAGGGCTTCCACAGGGTTGAACAGTGACAACATTATGGCAATTGATGCCAAGCTTGGTGGTGGAGGATCAACAACCGGAACGATTGTGAGTGGAGGAACGATGTCAACGCCAACAAGTTATATGTTCAGCTTGCAAGGTAATAGATTTGAAGATTTTGATGAAGGGTTACGGGACCTTGCCGAAGGTAGTATGCCTAAAAACAAAAACGAGTGTATTATAAGCAGCGACATTGCGGAATTAAACGGGATTTCTGTAGGTGACATTATTTCTTTTACTTCAGAGCTTGCCTACAAGGGAGAAACTTTTACAGATACCACATATATAGAAACCTACTATGAATTGACGGTTGTGGGAATCTATTACGACGCAACAGATGAATACAATCCAGGTGGGCAACAAAACGCCTACACAAACCGCAGAAATGAGATATTGACAAACTATGAAACCGTGGTAGCGCAGATGCAACCGGGGCTTTCAGGAATTAACATAACAGCTACCTATTATGTAGAAAACCCAGATATGATTGATGCTTTTGCTGAGGAGCTTTATGCTAAGGGGCTTGACCCCATATTCGACGTAACAACCGATGAAACCAGCTATAACAAAATAGTAGGTCCAGTGGAAGGACTGAAAAATATCTCCATTTCATTCATGATTATTGTTATGATCTTTGGCGGCATAATCATTGCGCTACTTTCTTCCATTGCCATCCGGGAGCGTAAATATGAAATCGGCGTACTGCGGGCTATGGGAATGAAAAAGCATAAGGTGGCCCTGAGCTTGTGGTCAGAAATACTGATTATAACTTGCTTGTGCCTAGTGCTTGGACTAGGTATCGGAACGTTAGTTGCACAACCGATTACAAATCTTCTGCTTGTCCAGCAAATAGAAGCAGCGGAATCGGTGGCCTCTACTGCCGGGTTCAGTGGCGGCATGATGATGGGAAGCGTAGTCAACCCTGTGGCAAATTCAAGTGCTCAGCCCCTTGAAAATATCGATATAGCCCTTGGTTTCAATACCATACTTGAAATCATAGGCATCGCTCTATTACTGGCATCCTTTGCCGGGCTTGTATCAATCAGTAAAATTACAAAGTATGAACCTATCAAAATATTGATGGAAAGAAATTAGGGAGGTATTTACAATGAGTGTATTAGTACTAAAAGATATATCCTATCAATATGAAGGAACGAAAAAATCTGTCCTCAAAAACATCAATGTAGCATTTGAAAGAAGAAAAGTGTATACCATTGTTGGAAAATCCGGCGCAGGAAAATCCACCCTGCTGTCTTTAATCTCTGGACTTGACGTTTGTGTGAAGGGAGAGATATTGTATGAGGGCACCAGTCTTAAAGCCCTCGACCGTGATGATTACAGGGCTAAAAGTATCGGTGTTATTTTTCAAAGCTTTAATTTGCTTACCAACGCCACTGCAGTAGAAAATATCCTTCTTTCTATGAACATCAGTGGAAGCAAGATTAAGGATAAAAAGGCCTTTGCTTATGAACTTTTAGAAAAGGTGGGAATAGACAGGGAGAAGGCAGGCCGAAAAATATTGAAGCTTTCCGGTGGAGAGCAGCAGCGGGTAGGCATTGCCCGTGCATTATCCCACAATCCTGATGTCATTATTGCAGACGAACCAACAGGGAATCTGGATCGGGATACCGAAGCCGATGTTCTAAAGGTTTTAACCTCTCTTGCCCATGATGAGGGTAAATGCGTCATCATTGTCACTCATTCAAGAAAGGTAACATCTATTGCAGATGAGATCTGGGGAATCAATGATGGAAAGCTGCTTTTAATGCATTAGGAAAAGCCCGATGACAGGGTCAATTATTGATTGAGATAAGTAGCGGCGGTATGCCGATACCTGGAAGGTGAGACAAAAAATTCACAGAAAGGCGGTAAAGTATGAGGGGAAAAAAAGTTCCAGCTTTAAGCACCATTTTATATATACTTGCAGGATTGCTTGCACTTTATACACTTTGGGCGGCGTTTTACTCCTTTGACTATATTTCCAAGATGATAGCACAGAATCAACTGGTGATAAGGGGAAACGAATTTGAAATAGTAAATTTCCACATGTCAAATTTTGCACAATACCTGCTGTTTGCAGTCATTCTATTTACATTGGGAAGAATATTGCAAATGAATTTATTCGGTACAGTTAATACCGGAAATCAGGTAGTATCATCCGAAGAAATATCGGATGACGCTACTGATGAAGACGATTTTGAGGATTGGTTTCAACACATTGATGAATAATTAATTTTTTTATTAACTACCAGAATAGTCATTGACAAGAGATGACTATTCTGGTAGTATTTACTTATTACATGACTATTTTAGTAGTCATGTAAAGAAAAATGTATATACATAATTGAGATAATGTATATGGTTTCGGAGCGAAGATACCACAGGAGGATGGCTAATGTCAGCATTATTAAAGACAAGTAAAAAAAATGATAATAAAACGGCACTATTTTTTCTGGCACCAAGTCTTATAGGGTTTCTAATTTTTTTCTTTATACCCTTTGTTGGAGGGCTTTATTATTCCTTTGTAGACAGTCCTATCGGAGGCAGATTTGTTGGGCTGGCAAATTATATGGAGCTTATGAAAAATCCTGTTTTCTTGAAAGCAGCCTATAATACCCTAATTTTTACAGCAATTAGTGTTCCTCTTAATATTTTGCTTTCTCTTGGCCTTGCCATGCTGCTGAACAGGAAAATCTACGGCCGAAATATTGTACGCATGGGTTTTATTATTCCACTGGTGGTTCCAGTGGCTTCGGTGGTTCTGGTATGGCAGATATTGTTTGACATGAATGGATCCCTGAATGCCTTTATTTCATCCTTCGGATTGTTACCGATAGATTGGATGAAGACAGGTTATGCCAGGATCGTGGTGGTAATTGTCTATTTATGGAAGAACATGGGATATAATATGGTACTGTTCCTGGCGGGGCTTCAAAATATACCACAAGAGTATTATGAAGCAGCCGATATTGATGGGGCCAGCAATTGCCAAAAATTTACTAACATTACTTTGGTCTATCTTACACCTACTATGTTTTTTGTATTTATTATATCCATCATTAACTCTTTTAAGGTTTTTAGAGAGGTATATTTGATTTCCGGTGCATACCCCCACGACAGCATTTACATGCTGCAGCATTATATGAATAATAAGTTTACCTCCTTGGATTACCAGATGTTAACATCAGCTGCTTTTATCATGGCTGTTTTTATCTACATACTTGTACTATTTTTATTCAAAGTTCAAAGAAAAGTCAGTAATACAATAGGAGGATGATAGCGTTATGGGAATGAGTCGGCATATAAAGAGAAGATTTGGAAAAATTGTATTGTCCGCTATGCTGTTTATTATGGTTACAGTGTTCTTATTTCCCCTCATATTGACCATTACCAATTCCTTTATGAGTGAACAGGAGATAGAAACCAGCTACAGTATGGTAATTTCAGAGGATTCAAGTCAACAAAATAATGCTTTTATCGGCGAATACGCCAATGTAAAACTAATACCTGACATGGTGACTGTTAAACAATACTACACAGCACTTATAAAAAGGACACAGTTTCTTATTAAGTTCTGGAATTCGGGAATCATAGTAATCCCGATTATATTGGGGCAGATACTTGTTTCTTCTATGGCGGCCTATGCCTTTGCAAAGATAAATTTTGCTTTTCGTGACAAATTATTCTTTACCTATATCATTATTATGATGATGCCCTTTCAGGTTACACTGGTTCCCAATTATATCATGGCCAGCAGGCTGGGGCTTGTGGGGAACTATTTATCTATCATATTGCCGGGCATATTTGGTACCTTTGGCGTTTTCTTGATGAGGCAGTTTATGGTACATATTCCAGATGCCTATATCGAAGCTGCAAAAGTAGATGGAGCCACCCATTTTAAGATTTTTTTTAGCATTATTCTCCCTATGTCGAAGACAGCACTTGCTGCACTGTCTATTTTGGTTTTCATAGATAACTGGAACATGGTGGAGCAGCCCTTAATATTCCTGCAGGATGTGAACATGCATCCACTGTCAGTTTATCTGTCAAATATCAACCAGGGGGAGATGGGGATAGCTTTTGCCGCTTCGACGATTTATATGCTGCCAATGCTGCTGATTTTCCTCTATGGAGAGAATTACCTGGTGGAAGGTATTCAACGTTCAGGACTAAAGGATTAAATGATTAGCTTTAATTAGTAATACTAACTGCTAAATTTCTAAGGTAGGATGATCACCCTGATTATTAAGAATTGGAGGTATGACAAAGAATATGAAAGCACTAGAAGAGGATGCCAATATTAGGAGAAGGAAAATAACAGGGAAGGCAACGATAATATTCCTTACAGTAATGCTTCTTTTAACCTTTTTCTCAAAAACTATAAACAACTTTACACTGCCAAAGGTGACCTATGAAACACCTTCAAGCGGGACTCTAATCAAAGAGGTTTCGGACACAGGAAATGTACAGGCAAAAATCATTCACGATCAGTATGTCCGTAGCAATATGAAGGTAACGGGAGTCACGGTAGAGGTAGGAGATTCTGTAAAGCGGGGGCAAACCCTGTTAACCCTTGACACAACCGATATAGAGAATCAGTTGAAGGATGAGCAGGACAAATACGCTCAAAAAAAATTACACCTTGAAAGATTAATACAAGCCGGTGAAAAGCTTGAAGAAGCCAATTCTCCAGGCAATCTGTTGAGCCTGGACAAAGCAGTTCAAACTGCCCGACAGAATCTAGAGAAAGCCCAGAGGGATTACGACAATAATAAAATTCTTTATGAAGCAGGTGCTATACCTGCAAATGCCTTTGCTGATGGGGAAATGAGCCTTGATAGTGCCAGGATGGACTATGAAATAGCAAAAAACAACAGGGATAAAGCAATAAGAGATAATAACAGAGATATTGAAAATAATAACAGAGATATTGAAACCACAAAGCTGGATATAGCTATGGCGGAGCGAAAAATAGCTGAGCTGGCAAAAGAAGTCAACATGAGTACAGTGACAGCTCCCTGTGACGGTATCGTTACAGAGCTGTATTATTCTGAGGGAATGACGGCAAATACTTCTCAGCCCTTATATAAAATTGCCGACATCAATGGAGGATTCCAATTTGTAGCTACCGTCAATGTAAGTGCAGCCGAATACTTAGAAGTGGGGGACACAGCGGAAATATCTATTCATTCATTCAATAACAGAAGAATTGAAGGGAAGGTAGGTCAAATCAAAGATAATCAACAGCACATTGGTGTAAAAAAGGATGTTATCATCGACATTTCTTCCGAGGAATTGATTGGCGGGGAAATAGGAACAGCAAGCATCAGGAAAAATATGGGATCCTATAATATACTGGTTTCTAATTCAGCAGTGGGGCTGGATAGTGATGGACATTTTGTATATATCCTGAAGGAGAGGGAAGGACCCTTGGGTAATGAATTTTATGTGGAAAAAGTATCTGTCAGCACCGGTGACTCCGATAACATAAAAACCGCAATTTTAAGCGGTATTAACGCCAGGGATCAGGTTGTTTCCAACAGTGACAAACCCTTATCCGACGGTTCACGGGTTATGCTGGCAGATTGAGGAGTGGATTGATGATGAAAAAAAGAAAAGCTGTGTGGATTTTATCTTTTTTAGGAATTTTTTTAATACTATCCTTTATTATCTTTGGTAATGGGCTGGTGACTGAATCCTACCGATTGAATGGCAAACATTCTATGGAAAAAGTACTTGTGTCTGTTAAAAACCACATGGATTCCCATAGTATAAACGCCTTTTCACTTGATGATATAAACAAGCTTAAAAGGGAGCTTTCCACAGAAGATATCAGCTATATTGTCCAGTCAGGTCTTATCAATACTTCAGCTTCCAATGAAAACAGGTCTTTGCCCGTCGGGTTGATAGGTGTAGATTATATGCACTCGTTATTTATCGGTCAAATACTGGAGGAAGGCAGTTTTATTACACAACAGCAGGAGGAAGAGGGGGGAAAGGTTGCAGTAATTGATGGGGAACTGGCTTGGAACCTATTTAAAACAGAAAAGGCTGCCGGAGAAACCATTGAAATTTTTGGTGATATCTTCAGAATCGTTGGTGTTGTAAAAAAGGAGAATACCCTCATAGAAAAATTAACAGAGGATGGTCTGCCAAAGGTATATATACCTGCTGAAGTAATGCTGGAGCTGGATACTACGTCCAGCATTACAGCTCTTCAGATAAAAACAGAGGATGACGACAGGTTAGGTGAGAATATCATCGATATATCAACTGCATTACAACAAATAGGCAAAAATCCTGGAAATTATCATATCATTGACTTTAATTTAAGGTATGAGCTACTGAAACAGTGGCCCCTTTTGTTCCTATTTATTCTTGGAATGACAGCCATCCTTATACTGCTGGCATATATGAAGAATTCCATAATAAAGCTGTATTTTTTAATCAAGGATGAGTGTAAGAAGGATTATTTTTCAAATGTAATCAAGCACAACGATAGGGTAATTCTGGCCTACAGCTTTGAAATAGCATTGATATCCTTAGGGGTTATGTTGATTTGGCTTGGAATAAGCTTCAGACCTTATATTCCACCAAATTATATTCCCGATGAACTAATCAATATTTCCTATTACCTTGATTTGATTAAAAATGTCATTCAAGGGGGCATACAAAATATAGGGTATGTACCACCACAATCCCAGTTGGTGATGAATACCGCCAATAGGTTGATGCACTTGTTTTTCTGGATTACAATTGTTTTAGGATTTTTGCTTTTGTATACGGGTTTCAGGGGATTTAAAGAGTTAAATATAACCTCTATCAGGATTATTGGAGTGCTTAGTATCTTCTTTTTTATTGCTCTGGCAATTTTAGCTGCTTTAGCACCCTTGATAGGATTAACTTTTATGTTGGAAGTAAAAGACCTACTGGTGACATGGTCATTTATATTCTTATATAGCTTACACACTACAATGAGAAAGGAACGTGATATCAATGTTTAAAAAAGTTATTAGTTTTCTGATGATAGGGATGCTTACCCTCAGTTTGGCAGCCTGCAGTGCAGGAAATAAAAGCACTTCTCAGGAACCAAGCATTCCTGCATATACTGAAATGGAGATAGGAAGCAATTCCGGTCTTATGTGGCCGGGAGGTAGTCGGGTGAATTCCAAAAACCAACTGGTATTTTTTGACAGAGGGTATGAAGCAAATTCAGGATTTGTAACTTTAGAGCAAAATGGTGATCTAATAGATGGCTCACAGATCAGCTTTTTGGAAAATGTCAGTGCCTTTACCCTTGATAAAGAGGATAATATCTATGCGGTGACTACAGCTTCTATGGAGAATAGTATTGCCCAAAAACTTACAGTCCTCAGCCCTCAAGGAGATATCTTGAAAAATGTTGAACTTGGAACATTTTCCAGTGCCGGAGGTAATGGAATGCAAAGAATGGGTTTTACGGATATAGCAGTAGATGCTAATGGATACATATACCTGTCTAATCCTTCCCAACACATTCAGGTCCTTGACAAGGAGGGGCAAGGGGTGAGAACCCTCGGCTCAGAAGGCTATGAAAGCATCGATATGGATTTCGAGGGTAACCTTATTGCCTTAAATATAATAATGGGGAAGAGAGCTATTGAAAAATTGGATGTATCTACAGGAAGAACCCTCTGGTCCAATGATTTATCTCAGCAGAATACAAGCGGATTTAGCATGATGGGTTCAAATAAAATCAGGTCTTCAAAAGAGGATGACAGTATATATTATCTAACCAGCCAAAACATTTCGAAATATGATTCCTCCGGAAACCATATCGGGACTGTCATTGATTTTAAAGCCTATACCATTCTGGCTAGCGGATACAATATTTCTGATATGAGTATTGATGCTGAAGGCAATATCTATGTAGCCGCTACATCGCTGCCTGCCGGGGCGGGAAGAGTGAGCATAGGAGGGGGTTCCTCTCATCAATCTGCTAATCCTGCTGACTCTATAAAATATGAACTGTATAAGTATTCAGTACAGAGTGGAGAAATCACTGCACCAAAGCAGGAAATAATCACAGTTTCTGTTCCGGTATCCAACAGAACACTTGAAATAGCAGCAAGTAAATTTCAGAGGGAGAACCCCGGATACAGGATTGATATACAGATCTATCCTAGTGGGGACTATGAAACCTATATAAGAAACCTAAATACCCAGATACTTTCCGGAAAGGGCCCCGACGTCATATCTCTTGGTGGGTTACCTTATGAGAACTATATTTCCAGAAATGTCCTGGCGGATATAGGTGAGATGATGGATAGTGACAATAGCTTCGATATGAGCAAATACCATACCAATATTTTTGATGCATTGAAAACCAACGGAGGTTTGTATGTACTACCCATAGATTTCACCTTCAATGTTTTAATGGCAAATCAGGCAATTCTTAATCAGGAATCTATCATCATTGATGACAGGAATTGGACCTGGAATGATTTTAAATCAATTGCGGAAAAAGTGACGCAAAAAAATGGCAATGGTGGAAATCGAACAGCGCTGCCTTCTGTCACCTCCGTGGAGCTGCTGAATCTATTTACCAGGGGCAGCTATAGCAATTACATCGATGCCGATAGAAAAAATGCCAACTTCACTTCCGAAGGCTTCATGGATTTGCTGAAGACTATCAAGGCCTTTGATGAGGAAAATCTTACCAACAGCAATGTTGATAACAATATGGTTTCCATACTGGAGGCAGCAGGCAGGGAGGCAATCGTATTTTATCCTTACAATATCATAGACTATAATTTGTATGGATTTATGAAATCTGCATTTAAAGAACAATTAAGCCTTTACAATATGCCTTCTTCAGGTGATGCTAATGTAAGAACCTTTTCATCAAACTCAATGTATGGTATAAACAGGAATTCTGATTATAAAGCAGAAGGCTGGGAATTTTTAAAAATCCTTTTATCCGATGAGATTCAATCCCAGTCTATGCAAGGGGGGGCAATGCAGACCTCATCAGGGAGCAATGCCTTAGGAGGTTTTTCAGTGAACAAGGCGGCACAACAGCAAAGGGCTCAACAGGCAATAGACGCTTCCCAAGGCGGAAATATGAGAATAATGTTGAGAAGCGGGGATGGTAGTATTTCACTAAGCTCTGCTCCTATGGCCCAAACCGATATCGAATATATCAATGAATTTATAGCAGGTTTGAATACCTATGCCAATATAGATGCAAATATTACCAGTATTATACAGGATGAGACGAGAGGCTTTTTCTCAGGAAACAAATCTGTAGAAGAGACAGCAAAGCTGATACAGGATCGAGTAAATACCTATCTTAAAGAGTAGAGAAACACGCAATAAATCCCTGGTTTATCCAAAATAGTCCTTGACAGGTTATGACTATTGGGATAGTATTTACTTATATTAAACTATCCCAATAGTCATGCAAGGAGAGATGAATATGAAAATTAAGTTATTTGATTCCGAGCTGAAGGTGATGGAAGTATTATGGAAAGAAGGTAATTTGACAGCAGGTCAGCTTGCCCGTATTTTGAAGGAGGAAACAGGTTGGAACAGGAACACCACCTATACCGTTATCAAAAAATGCATTGAAAAAGACGCTATTGAAAGATTGGAACCAAATTTTACATGCAGGGCATTGATTACCAGAGAAGAAGTCCAGGAGCAGGAAACGACGGAATTCATTAATAAAATGTTTGATGGGTCTACGGAGATGTTTTTTGCAACATTTGTTAATGAAAAAAATCTGACAAAAGATGAAATTAATAAATTGAAGCAGATTGTTAACAAGCTAAAGTGAGGTGCTTATAATGGATGTACTTCAAATGAGTGTTTCAGCCGCCATGCTCATTCTTATAGTTGCTGTTATAAGAGTTTCTGCAATAAACAGGCTGCCGAAAACCATGTTCCTTGCACTTTGGGGAATTGCCTTATGTCGATTGATTATTCCCTTTTCCATTCCCTTAAAATTTGGTCTTTATAACCTGATCAATCGTTTAAGCTTTGTAGGAAAAGCTGGAAGGGCAAGGGTCGGGGGTGCGAGGGTTTTCATATATGAAAATATGGAATATATGGAGACAGTAAATAAACCTTTACAGTTAGAACCCATGATGATGCTTTGGATGGTAGGAGCAGTCCTTCTAATTCTATTCTTTATAGTATCCTTCAATAAAAGCTATAGGGAAATCAGAACAGCCTTGCCAATAAAAGATAACCCTTTGATTGACAGGTGGATACGTGAGATAAAGACATATCGATCCATAAGTGTTCTGGTGTCGGATAAAGCTACAACGCCCCTAACCTATGGCATAATAAAGCCCAAAATCATACTTCCAAAGGTCATGGATTACAGCAATGAAATACAAATGAGATATATTCTTACCCATGAATTAATACATATCAAGCGGCTTGATGCCCTATGGAAGCTTTTATTAATCAGCGCACTGTGCCTTCATTGGTTTAATCCCATGGTATGGGTATTGTATGTGCTAATGAATAGAGATTTGGAGATTGCCTGTGATGAGGAGGTAATTAAACTATTCGGTGATAGCACAAAGTCCGACTATGCACTATCCTTAATTGAAATGGCGGAAAGCAGAACCCAGTTTACTCCTTTATATAGTAGTTTCAGTAAAAATGCCACGGAAGAAAGAATTGTGTCAATTATGAAATTTAAGAAAACATCCATATTTAGTTTGGTGTTAGCTTTTATACTTGTTGCAGGAGCAACTTTAGTATTTGCTGAAAGTACTGTAAACACAATTCATCAGATAAGAGGAGTAATTGAAACAGACAGCGGCAGGTTCAGTTTTGAAATGAATGAAAAGGGAAAGATTACTGTAAAAGATGCTGAAGGAAGGATCATTAGCAAGACTAGTATAGGTAGTGACGGTGAGGTTATCTTGACTGACGATAGTGGAAATGTAATTGAAACATTACATTTAAATATTCCTATAGATATTCCTAAAGATATCCTAGGAAAACGAGTTCTACTCCATAAACCAGGAATACTGTCAGAAAAAGGTATTGTTGCTACCGAAATGCTACAAAAGCTTATTGCAGAGGTCAATGAAAATGGTTTTGTCACGATAAAGGATACTGAGGGCAATGTACTTGCTGCAGGAAGAGCTGATAACAGTGATGCAGTAATCATAATGGATAACAACGGCGTGAAAATTGGAGCCGCAATGCTTGAAAATGGCAGCATTGCTAAACTAATTATAAACCTTAATAATAATGACAATAGGGATGCTGTGTTTAAGATAACCAATGAAAGCTTACAATAATTTTTTCTATAGGAATGCTTTCTTATAGAAGATGGGTATTGGAAAAAGATAAAGCAGATAGATTTCTGATTTCAGTTAATCAAAAAAGCGGATGAAATCAGAGATGCTATCTGCTTTTTGATGGTGATTTTTTAGTCTATTGTAAAATCTAATTGTGACAGAAATATTTCTAGAAAAAAATCATTGAAAATTTTTCTATAACTACCACAATAGTCATTGACATATTATGACTATTGTGGTAGTATTTATTTGTAAATTGACTATTGAGATAGTCGCGATCGACAAAGTCGTCCTTTAAAGCTTCTAAAGAAAGACGTTGTTCTATATTTATACTGTTTATATTAGAAGAAGATTTGACTTTGGTATAGGGGGGAGTGTATATCTATAGGATGGGTTATATAAACTTGATTTAATCTAGAAGCTTATTAGATCAAGCTAAAAATGAAAGAGGTGTTTTGTTGTATGAAATATCAAAGATACAAAAAAGGAATTGTTATGATTTCACTGCTTATTATAGTAGCACTTTTATTTGCAGGTTGTGGACAGAATGAGGCTGATAAAAAGGGTCAGGATGACAGTATGACCAATAGTACTGAAAATAACATAGAAATAGAAGAAAATCCAAATGAAGATGAAAATGTAACACCTGCCGAAGAAGAAAATATAAATGTTACCCTAGTACCAGCAGTACCCGAAGAAAGCCCAAAAGCTGAACAACAGCAAAAATTCCCGGTTCAAAATAACAATAACAATACATCCGATACTGCAAAAGTGAATAATGCTCTTGGAACATCGGATGTTAACCCAAGCGGCAGTACTGAAAATAAAATAACTACATCTTCTGGAGGAGCAAAAACTTCAAATCCTGAAGAACTGAAAGACAGAATGAGAAATAGTACCCAGGGCTTGGTAAACGACGGCACCATAACACAGGAACAGGCAGAAAAAATTGTTCATGTTTTTGTTGATATAGCTGCTTCAGGCTCTGGTGTGAGAATTACCCCAAATTCGTTGAGTGGGCTGGTGGAACAGGGAGTCATTACACAGGAGCAGGCTGATGCTGTAATGAATGCATTGATGGCAAATTCACAAGGAGCAACGAACATGAAGTCAAGCCAATAAAATAATTGATGCATTTAAAGAGTTTTTAAGCGAATAGAGGAGTTTTATAATTTATAAAACAATCAAAATGAGGAGGATGTATATGTTTTGGAAAAAGTTTGCTTTAATTTGCATTATTTGTCTGCTGACTTTAAATGGAGTTGCTGTAACTGCTAGCGCTCAGGATAAAATCAATGTAAAAGTGGATAACAGTTACATTGTATTTGAGGATCAGGATCCAATGGTTGTTGATGGCAGAACCATGGTGCCTATGAAAAAAATATTTGAAACCCTTGGGGCAGACATTGACTGGGATGGAAGTACAAATACTGTAACTGCTTTAAAAGAAGATACCAAAATTGTTTTAAAAATTGGTGCCGATACTGCCAGAATAAATGGTAAGGAAGTTATGCTGGATGTACCTGCTCAAGTAATAAACGGACGAACCATGGTGCCTTTAAAATTTGTGAGCGAAGCTATGGGAGCTGAAGTTAGTTGGGATGATAGGACAAAAACAGTAGTGATAAGTACAGGGGAAATTAACAATGGCAATATGTTTGATGTTGAGCCTGCTAAAGCTCAGGAACAGAAGAATACGTCACAGGATAGCGGCATGATGGCTGTGCCGTCTGAGGGAGGAAGCAGTCGAACCCCTGAACAACAGAGAGAGGAACTAAAAAATAAAATCCAAAATTTGGTAGAAAATGGCACCATAACACAGAGACAGGCAGAAAAAATATTTGATGCTTTTAGCGGGCCTGCAGGCATAATGATGACCCCAAATGCGTTAAATGGTTTGGTGGAACAAGGAGTTATTACAAAGGAGCAGGCTGATGCTGTTATGAATGCAGTTAGAATAGGCGGACAGGTAACGAAATTGTCGGTGTAAGGGGAATAGCAAGGGGATGTATCGGGAATTCTTGGAATATATGCAAAGACTTTGTGCTTTTGTGGAAAGAAAAGATTTATTATTCCTAAAAAAATAAAAACAATGGTACCTGTATATAGAAAAATCACTTAATCATAAAGATTATAGTGATTTTTTTCTGTAACTTTTCCAATAATTGTTGTAGATGATATTAATTTAGACATTAAGTTATAAATTACTTTTAATGAGTTCATTAGGAAAGGCAATTATTGCAGATGATATGTTCTATAATTTTTTCTATTTGCTTCAGCTTATAAAATAAAAATTCAAGAAAATCTTTACAAATCTACCAGCATTCTATATAATATATATGAAAATGAAATTCATTATCAATTAATTATATATAATATAAAATGTATAGGAGGAAATAGAATGGCAACAAAGAATGGACCTAGATTTAAAGAATCTAGAAGATTGGGATTAAACGTATGCGGGCATCCAAAGGCAATGAATAGAGCGAAAAGTGGTACCAGCAGAGGAGATAGAAAGTTATCGACATATGGAATTCAATTGTTAGAAAAACAAAGATTAAAGGCTTATTATGGAGTACTAGAAAAACAGATGAGAGGCTATGTAGAACAGGCAAAAAGAACCCCAGGCATTACTGGAGAAGTATTAGTAAAAATCTTGGAGTGCAGATTAGATAATATGGTTTATCGAATGGGATTTGCAAAAACCATTAGACAGGCAAGACAAATGGTGGTTCATGGACATATTATGATAAATGGTGAAAAGGTAGATAGACCTTCTTATTCAGTAAAGATAGGAGATGAGATCAACCTGGTTGAAAAATCAAAAAATCTACAGCTATTTATCGAAAACTTTGAAGTGAACAGCTTGAATACGCTTCCTTATATTCAAAAAGATTTTAATCAAAAAGGCGCTACGTTAATGAAGTCACCAGAAAGAGAAGAGATTCCCATTGAAATTCAAGACCAACTAGTAATAGAATACTACTCAACTAAATAGTATTCAAGAAACTAAGGAGCGCTCATGATGATTGGTAAAGGGAATAGCCTCAAAGAAAAATCTGTATCAAAATATGAATCCTTTTATTTTTGGGAAAATCTTATCCATAAAGAAGAGCCTTTGTGGGAAAATGGTTTTCAAAATAAACCTTTAACAGAAAGTTCTATTTATATATATACCGTCTTGATGGATCATAATAAAGATTTCCTAAAGAGTAAATGGGCCTACTATCCAGATGTGTATGCTCTTTTAGGATTTTTACAATATGTTTTTTTGCCCACTAGTTTTTTCACCTGGCTAGATAACGATGTAGATGGTTTTAATATTCCGCTTACAACAGGTGAAGAATTGCTTCAGATTATGTTGGAAGTAGAAAAAACTTTAGACCCATGGGAGATAGGATTAATGAAAACTCAGCTGGAAGAAGTAAAAGCCTTCTGGCAATTGTCGGAAGAAGCGTGCTTGGAAAAAATTCATCAGTTCTCAGTTGCTTTTAATCAAAGCTGGATCGGGAAATCAGATAAGCTGGTGTATTTTAAAATTTTTCAGACACCAGTAGATATTGGAAAATATGTACTCCAAGGTGGAGAGATTGCGGGTGAAGGCTTTACAGAGGTTATGGAAGAAGAAATTGAGATGACAAAAGCTCAATGGGAAGATGTCTACCAAAAGGTATATCAGGATCCCTTCATGCGAAAGAAGTTTATCGATATTTTAAATTACAAAATCGGGTGTTTGGTTTAAAAATAAAATAGAATTTATTGGATGGCATAAAGTTTCTAGGGTACTTAAAAAATAAAGAAAGGTAAGTTTCTTATTTTGAAATGATAAATATTTATCAAGAAAAGAATTGATTATCAGTTTTGTTTATGCTATACTTCGATTAAGTTAATATACGTTAGACAAGTTTTCATTAAATAAATGAAATGGGAAGTTTGGTGAAAATCCAACGCGGTCCCGCCACTGTAAGGGTGAGTCTTTTTACAACTTATGCCACTGGATGTTATCTGGGAAGGCGTGAAAAGATGATGAGCCTAAGTCAGGATACCAGCTTGTTTAAATTGATGTTTTTTAAATTCACGGTGTATGGATTTGGGGACTGGATGATTATTGGTTTTGATTCTTTGTTTTAAATATATAAAACCTAATCATAGTATAGTCTTGTATTGCCTGCTCATACATTGTAAGTGCAGGCTTTTTTATGTGCTTAAAAACTACAGCTATAGCAGATTAGAAACAATTTGGTGCCCCCTTCAGCAAAGCTAAGAGTAAAATCTAAGCCAGTTTTACTCCCCCTTAGCAATGCTGATTATATATAAATTTAATATTAAATTTATTATTAAAATGGTAGGCGTCCTGTAACGCCTACCGCCCCCTTTTTTAAAATTATATATAAAAATAAATAAAGATTGTTAGATTTTCAAATTTGTGAATCATCTTTGATTTTAAGAAATGAAAAACAATTGTTAATTATTTGACAAAATTTTACCAATGTATTATGATATGAGTAATAAAATTCTAACTTTTTTAGCTAGATGATGATTCTAAGGATGTGCATGAAGCTATTTAGGACATACGAAATGATAAGCTATGAAAAATATACTTTGATGATAACCATGAAGGTTAGAGAGAAGAGTACTCTTCTTACTGATCTTCATGTTTTTGTTTTTGTGGCAATGTTTAAATATTTTGCGATACAAGGAACCATGTACATAGGAAAACATTTTATTTTTAAAGAATAATTTTAAAATAAATTTAAATACGAGTTTTTTGAAGGGAGCTGATGATCAGAAGATATAATCTTATAAACTTCAGGGCTAAACATAACAACAAATGATATGAAAGAGGTGTAAATAAAACAATGAGAAAAGCAAAGTGGCACGTATTATTTATATGTTTGGCTGTATCAGCTTCTATTCTGTTGGCAGGATGTGGCAGCAATAATCAACCAGTAGCACAAGAACAAGGTGAGGCAACAACACAGGAGAAGATCCTAACAATTTCTTGGGGGCAAGATATGGGAGAATTAAATCCTCATATGTACAGTCCAAATCAAATGTTTGCTCAAGATATGGTATATGAATCCTTAGTAAGGTATGGTGAAGATGGAGAAATTCAACCTAAACTAGCAGAGGATTGGGAAATCTCTCCTGATGGGAAAGAATACACCTTTAAACTAAGAAAAGATGTCAAATTTTCTGATGGTTCATCTTTTAATGCCGCTATAGCTAAAAAAAATTTTGATGTAGTATTAAGTAATGCCGAAAGACATAATTGGTTAGAATTGATTAATCAAATTGAAGCCACAGAAGTAGTAGAGGAATATACATTAAAGCTAGTATTTAAAAATCCTTATTATCCTGCTCTTCAGGAATTGGCATTAATTCGACCCTTAAGGTTTTTAGGGGAAGCTGGTTTTCCTGATAACGGTAATACTGCAGAAGGAATAAAGCAAGCCATCGGTACAGGCCCATGGGTTTTCAGTGAAGAGGTGAAGGGTGAATATGCAGTTTTCACAAAGAATGAACATTATTGGGGAGCCGAACCTAAGGTAGATAAAATAGTTATTAAAATTATTCCTGATGCAGAAACAAGAGCAATGGCCTTTGAGAAAAAAGAAATTGATCTAATTTATGGTAGTGGATTAATAAGCCTAGATTCTTTTAAGCAGTTTCGAGATTCTGGAAAATATAAAACAGACATTTCTAACCCTTTAGCTACTAGATTTTTAGCAATCAACTCAAATAAAGGGGCTACCAAAGAATTAGAAGTACGTAGAGCCATTCAGCATGCCTTTGACAAACAAACCTTTATAGATGCTGTGTTTTACGGTACAGAAAAAAAAGCCGATACATTGTTTGCATCAAACTTCCCCTATTGTGATTTGGGCTTAGAGGCTTATGATTACAATCTAGAAAAAGCTAGCCTTCTATTAGAGGAAGCTGGGTGGAAAAAAGGAGAAGGGAAAGAGTTTAGAGAAAAAAATGGACAATTGTTGGAAATGGAGTTTAACTTTGATAGTGATGATGCTATACAGAAATCTATTGGAGAAGTTTTACAAGGGGATTTGAAGAAGGCAGGAATTAAGTTAAACCTGGTTGGTGAAGAAACAGCATCCTACGCACAAAGGCAGAAAGATGGTAATTTCAACCTAATCTATGAAAGCAACTGGGGCGCACCTTACGACCCACATTCCTTTGTTTCTTCTATGAGGACCCCTGCCCACGCCGACTATCAAGCACAAATTGGTTTACCAATGAAATCGGAAATTGATGCTAAAATTACCGAAGTTTTATTGAGTACCAATGAAGAAGAACGTCAGGAGCTCTATGCTTATATTTTAGAAACTTTACATGAACAGGCGGTTTATTTGCCAATCTCTTATCGAAGCAATATAGCTGTCCATCATGATTATGTTTCCGGTGTAGTATTCTTTGGAACACAATACGAAATGCCCCTAGCCAATATAGATTTATAATAATCCTTTAATACTTCCAGCTTAAAGTTGGAAGTATTAAAAATAATCGTCTTACTTGTATGGAGGAAAAATGAGAAAATTTATTTTCAAAAGACTAATAAGTTTAGTTCCTATTTTATTGGGAATTTCCATCATAACCTTTGCTTTATTGCAACTTGTTCCTGTTGATCCAGCAGAGGTCTACTTAAGATTGTCACAAATCCCGCCAACGGAGGAGGCCATTGCTGTTACTAGGGCTGAATTAGGATTGAATGACCCTCTGCACCAGCAATACATTCAATGGGTTAAAAATGTTTTCAGCTTAGATTTTGGAAAATCCTTTGTTACAAGAAATCCAGTATTGGAGGAATTATTATACTATTTTCCTGCGACTATTCAATTAACCCTAACTTCTTTAGTTTTAGTGATTATAATAAGTATTCCGATGGCTATTCTTTCAGCTCTCTACAAAGATACGATCGTTGATAATATCGGTCGATGCTTTGCTTTTTTAGGCGCCTCCATGCCTAGCTTTTGGGTAGGGCTCTTACTAATGTATGTGTTTTCATTAAAATTTGATTTGTTACCAGTAGCCGGTAGAGGCTCAATAAAACACTTGATTTTGCCTTCCTTTACTTTAGCACTAGGGTCGGTGGCCACCTACACGAGATTACTAAGGACTACATTGCTAGAAAATTTTAAGGAAAATTATGTTCTGTACGGTAGAACAAGAGGGTTAAAGGAGGGTTTTATTTTATTACGGCATGTTTTTAAAAATGCGATACTACCAGTGATTACAGCCTTTGGCATGAGTATGGGTTATATGCTGGCAGGAAGTGTTATCGTAGAGAATGTTTTTGCATGGCCAGGGGTAGGGCGATATATTATTTCTGCTATTTTCAATAGAGATTATCCTGTAATACAATGCTATGTTTTAATTATGGCAGTCATATTTGTCCTTTTGAATCTGTTGGTGGATATCCTCTATGGTATTTTAGATCCCCGTATTAGGATAGGAGGGGATGAGTAAATGGCGATAGTAATAAAAAAACCAAACAAATTTATAAGAAATCATATGGTGATCTTCAGTTCAGTTATATTGTTAGTAATGGTATGCTTTAGTTTACTAGCACCTGTTATAGCCCCAAATCATCCAGAGGATGTAGATTTACTGCAAAAATTGCAGGGAACCAGTAGAGATTTTCCTTTAGGTACTGATCATTTGGGGAGATGCATATTATCAAGATTGATTTACGGAACAAAGGTATCGGTGGGAACTGCAGTAGCAGTCATGTTGATAACAGTTAGTATCAGTATAGTAGTGGGAACTATTTCGGGGTATAAGGGGGGTCTTATAGACGATATGATCATGCGCTTATGTGATATGATCATGGCCTTCCCTAACCTTGTGTTGACATTGGTAATCATTGGAATGTTAGGGCCTGGTTTAAGAAACCTGATGATTGCAATGATTTTAGTTCACTGGGTAGGATATGCTAGGATTATTAGAGGTATGGTTTTAAGCCATAAAGAGAAAAATTTTATCCTCTCAGCAAAGGTCTCCGGCAGCTCTGATTTTAAAATTATATTTCAACATATTTTACCCAATGTTTTACCACAAATTATTGTACTAGCTACTTTAGACTTAGGAAGTGTTATATTACATATCTCAGGATTTTCTTTTCTAGGGTTAGGGATACGGCCTCCAGATCCAGAATGGGGTGCCATGCTAAATGATGGAAGACAGTTTATTAGAAGCAATCCGTCCCTTATGATTTACCCTGGTATTATGATTCTAATGACAGTAGTTTCCTTCAATCTATTGGGGGATGCCTTAAGAGATTTTCTTGAAGAAAAAAATTACTAAGGGAGATTTAGCCATGAAGAATGAAGTGGTTCTAAAAACAGATAATCTACAGGTTTTTTTACCCAATAACCAGGGAATCCTTCGTGCCGTCAATGGTGTCGACCTGGAAATTAAAAAGGGAAAAATACTTGGATTGGTTGGTGAAAGTGGCTGTGGTAAATCCGTCATGTCTCTATCTTTATTGGGATTGCTTAAAAATAAAGAATGGAAAATAGAAGGGGAGATTGAGTTAAGGGGTAAGAACCTCTTATCTCTTTCCAAAGAAGAAATGAGAAAAGTCCGGGGGAAAGAAATGGCAATGATTATGCAAAATCCTATGAGTGTTTTTGATCCCCTAACAACTATAGGAGGCCACTTTGTTGATACAATCCAAAATCATATAAAGATTACAACCAAAGAAGCGAAAAAAATAGCCCTAGAAAACCTAAAAAAAGTAAGCTTACCCAACCCGGAAAAAATAATGAAACAATATCCCTTTCAACTCAGTGGAGGCATGCTGCAAAGGGTGATGATTGCTATCGCCATTGCACTGAATCCGGCGGTGTTGATCGCAGACGAACCTACTACCGCAGTAGATGTAACGGTGCAGCACCAAATTTTAGGACAGTTAAAAAAATTGGTAAAGGAGCACAATACAGGAGTATTGCTAGTATCCCATGACCTTGGGGTTATTGCTCAAATGGCAGATGAGGTGGCTGTGATGTATTGTGGTTATATTGTAGAAAAAGCTCCAGTAGAAGAACTGTTCCGACATCCTGCCCATCCCTATACGAAAGGATTATTATCCTCTAGATTTCAACTTACTAAGAGACGGTTAAAACCCATAGAGGGTCAGCCGCCATCCCTTATAAATTTAAGCAATCAATGTCCCTTTTTAGAGAGATGTAATGAAGCAGAGGAGATATGTACTAAATATAGAATGGATGAGATTGGTGGCATAAAAAATCATCTAGTGAGATGTGCTAAATATGTCACTGGAAACGAGGTAATGCTCCATGAGCTTGCTTAAAGTAGAAAATGTCAGCAAAGTTTATAAGAGTGATAGGTTTTTATGGGGACAACAAAGGATTACTGAAGCTGTTAAAAATGTAGATTTAATCATAGAAGAAGGAACATGTTTAGGCTTGGTAGGGGAAAGTGGTTGCGGTAAAAGCACTCTAGGAAAGGTTATTCTTGGCTTACTAAAACCAAACGAAGGAGAAGTTATTTTTCAAGGAAAGAACTTTTGCAAATCAAATGGTAGGCGGCAATATGGATTGCGGAGGGATTTACAAGTAGTATTTCAGGACTATTCTAGTTCTGTAAATCCAAAACATAATGTAGAAAAAATAATTAGTGAGCCCATAAGAAACTATTTAAAACTTAGTCCGTTAGAAGAAAAAAAGAAGGTGCTAGAGCTTTTAGAAATAGTAGGATTAAATCAAAATGATATTAAGAAATACCCACATCAATTTAGTGGAGGACAATTGCAAAGAATTTGCATCGCAAAGGCGATTGCCCTGAAGCCTAAACTAATTGTTTTAGATGAAGCCATAAGTAGTTTAGATGTATCAGTACAGGCTCAAATCTTAAATTTACTGTTAAGTTTGAAGGAACAATTTCATCTATCCTATTTATTTATATCCCATGACATTGAAGCTGTCAGCTATATAGCTGATCGTGTGGCGATAATGTATTTAGGGAGAATTGTTGAAGAGGCAGAAAATATTAAGAATTTAGAGGAGTTAAAGCATCCCTATAGTAAAAAATTGCTAGCCTCTGTGTTGAATCCATACCCAGAGGAGGGAAAATTTCTAGACTCTTCCTTTGATGAAGTCTCCATCAGTAAACAAATCTCCTGCGGATGTAATTACATAGAGCGATGTGAAAAGGCAATGGAGATATGCCATCAGCAGGTGCCTACCTTTAATTCAGTGGCAGAGGGACATAAAATAGCCTGCCATTGTGAAGGGATATAAAGCAAGAGGGAACTTCTGCTAAAGGAAGCAGAAATTTTAAGAATATATTCAAACATCAATATAGAAAATCTATTTTATAAAGGGAGGTCTACTATGTCAATTCAAAACCGTATCGAAAATTATTGGAACAGTCGTGCAGGTGACTACAGTGAAAGTATTCAAAAAGAAATGAATTCTTTCCAAATTAATGCCTGGAGAAAGTTAATTAGTGAAAATGCTCCATCTAAAGCTAATATCAAAGCCTTAGATATAGGAACGGGGCCAGGATTTTTCACGATTGTTATGTCAGACTTAGGATACAAGGTTACTGCAGTGGACTGTACAGAAAACATGCTGTCGGAAGCAAGAAAAAATGTTGAGAGGGCAGGATTTACTGCAGAGTTTTTACAAGGGGATTGTCATCAACTACCCTTTGAAGATGCCTCCTTTGATCTAATTGTATGTAGAAATCTAGTTTGGACCCTAGTAGATCCTATAGGTGCCTATTGTGAATGGTATAGACTATTGAAGCCTGAAGGAAAATTACTGATATTTGATGCAAACTGGTATTTAAGATTAACAGATCCAGAGTTACAGAAACGTTTTGAAGAGGACAGAAAAAGGATCGTGGAATTAGGATATGAGCCCTCCTTAGACACATTAGAAGAAGAAAGCAGCAATATTGGGAAGGACTTATACTTAACCTTTAGAGTAAGACCTCAGTGGGATGCTGAAGCATTTTTGAACCAAGGTTTTAAGAAAATTTTTATAGATAAAGATATTACAGAGTTAGTGTGGGATGAAGAAAGAAAGGTAAGATATAGATGTACACCCATGTTTTTGGCAGGGGCAGAAAAATAGAGATATTTAATAGATTTTGATCAAGTGAAGTAAAAGTTTCGTCTAATTCTTTAATGTTTTGCTTTAAGAATTAAGATTGATAGGAAAAAAATAGCCTTTCTAACTTTTCTATAGATTTGAAGAGTGAAAATTTATAGGAAGGATTTTAAAGAGCACCAACAGTTAGGAGTTGAATAACATTGAATTTATACTTTAGGTTATTTACATTTCTTAAGGGAGCAAGGGGACAATTGGCACTGAAGATTTCTATAGGTCTATTCATGATGTCTACCTATGTGGGACAAGCCTTTGCCACTGCAGCTACTATGAGAAGGGTATTTGGAGGAGGAAGTGTAGATGAGATTTTTCCTCTTCTTTTAGTCATTGCAGTTTTAATTGTTATAAGAACCTTCCTATTTCGAATAGATGAAATCTACGGAAAAAAAATTGCTTGTCATATAAAGAACCGGCTAAGGGAACGTCTACTTATGAGATTGATGGATTTAGGTCCCGGCTATCAAGAAAACTATAGAAGTGGTAATCTGCAATCGGTATTAATCGATGGTGTAGAATCTCTTGAGCCATTTTTAACAGGATATATCCCTCAGCTGTTGGTATCTTTAATAGGATCTGGTGCTGTTGTTATATATATTTGGACTTTAGATCCTATAGTAGGATGGATTACGGCAGGGGGCCTCCTTATAGCTGTGGGGGCGCCACAAATAGGAAGTAATTTCTTTAAAAGAATTATTTTAGAATATTGGCAGTCCTATGCAAAATTAAATGCCCAATATATTGATGGTCTTCAGGGTATGACTACCTTGAAAGTTTTCCAAGCTAGCAAAATAAAAGGTCAAGAGCTGGAGGCAGAAGCAAAAGATGTTTACAGACGTTCTATGAAAAGCTTAGGAGCATCTTTATTGGATTCGGCTATTGTAAAATGGGGTGCAGCGGCTGGTGCAGCCTTTGCTACAGCAGTAGGAGCATTGAGAGTAACTACTGGAAATTTACCTCCCCAACATCTCTTCGTTATACTCTTTTTAACAGTAGAATGTTTTCGGCCTTTAAATGACTTAAACCGCTTATGGCATCAAAGCTTTTTAGGCTTTGCAGCTGCTAGAGGGATTTTCAATCTTTTAGATGAACCATTAATTGTAGAAGAGAGAAATGATAGCACCAGTATAGCTATTGAAGCGTCTTTGCCAGAATTAACCTTCAAAGAAGTTAGCTTTGCATACTCCGGAGGAAAAAGACCAGCGGTGAAAAATGTTTCCTTTCATATAAAATCAGGAGAAAAGGTTGCCTTTGTAGGAAAATCTGGTTCTGGCAAATCAACTATTGTTCAATTGATTATGAGATTTTTTGATCCTCAATCAGGTAGCATTCTTTTGAACGGAGAGGATATAAGAGAATATTCCTTTGAGGATTTACGGGATAAAATTGCTGTTGTTTTTCAGGATACTTATCTGTTTTATGGTACTGTTTCAGAAAATCTAAGGGTAGCCAACCCGAAAGCTACCCAAGAGGAATTAGAGAGGGCGGCACAACTGGCAGGTGCCCATGAATTTATTGCTGAACTCCCCCAAGGTTATGATACTGTGATTGGGGAAAGAGGAATCCGTCTTTCAGGGGGACAAAAACAAAGACTTTCTATTGCTAGAGCCTTCCTAAAGGATGCCCCCCTACTTATTCTAGATGAAGCCACATCCAATGTAGATGCCCTCAGTGAAGAAAAGATTCAACATGCTCTAGAGCATCTGATGAAAAATAAAACTACCATTTTGATTGCTCATCGTCTGTCAACTATTCAAAGTGCCGACAGGATTTTTGTAATGGATGATCAAGAGTTGAAGGAAGAAGGAAATCATCAGGAACTACTCTTTAAGAAAGGCTTTTATGCTCAGCTGATAAAAGCCCAGCATGAGTAAAGGAGGAATTGTAATGAAAAAGAAGGGGATTATAATTTTTAAAGCCTTAAAACTAGAGGGTTTTTATGGACTTCTAAGCTACTTAAAACCCTATCAAAAGGGGATGACTCTTTCTGTAATCAGTGGAACTCTTCACCATCTTCTTGCTATCCTTGGACCGGCCTTAGGAGCCTATCTAGTTGGAGTAGCTGTTGGTGGAGGAGAAAGATCGGATATTGTTACATATTTGCCGCTATTGGGAATTTTAGTTACAGGAAGGGTGCTAATGCATTATTCCGATATGTGGTTTGCCCATGAGGTGGCTTTTCGTATTTTAGTAGATTTTCGTGTGAAGCTCTATGCCGCTATTGAAAGAGTAGCTCCTGCCTATCTTTTAAAACAGCGATCTGGAGAACTGGCAGCTACCCTTATGGCAGATACAGAGGTGTTAGAATGGTTTTTTGCCCACACTGCAGGAGCTTTTTTAGTAGCGGTTATTGTACCCTTCATTACCCTGGCAATACTTTTTCAAATTCACTGGGCATTGAGTCTAGTGCTCCTACCCTTTATAATTATTCTGTTTAGTATCCCTTTTTGGTTCAAGAAGGAGGCGGACCGAGGAGGAACTGAAACAAGAGTGAAATTAGCGGCGGTTCATGGAGAAGCTATTGACGGTATACAGGGTTTACGGGAAATTGTATCCTTCAATTTTGGAGTGGGTTATAAAAAACGTCTTAGAAAATTTTCGGATGACTTGTATGAAAGTCAGCTTTCCTATGGAAAGAGGATGGGATTGGAAGGAGCTTTTCTAAATGCAGTCAGTTCACTGGGAATCGTGACAATTTTGGGGTTTTCAGCCCATCTGATTTTGCTGGGAGAAATAGAGCGTCAGTGGCTTCCAGTGATAATGATTCTTGCAGCAAATATCTTTAGTCCAATTTTAGAAGTGACTTCTATGGGAAGGAACTTTAGCATTATTTTAGCGGCAGCCCAACGGGTGGCTGGTGTATTAGAAACGAAGGAGATTGTAGAAGATCAAGGGATGAAAAACCTCGAAGGAGCAGAAAAGTTAAAAATTGAGTTTCGTGAGGTCTCTTTTGCCTATGAAAGTGATCTTCCTCTTGTTTTAAACAGAGCCTCCTTTCAGGTAAACCCTGGGGAAACAGTGGCCTTAGTAGGGGAATCAGGAGTTGGGAAAACAACCTCTATTAATCTACTGCAACGGTTTTGGGATGTTGATGGAGGAAAGATTACCATTAATGGAATAGATATTCGAGATCTATCGATAGATGCCCTTCGGTCACTGATCACTGTGGTACCACAGGATATTTACTTATTTAATATGTCTATTAGAGACAACATTCGTTTAAGTAATCCTAATGCTACCCATCAGGAGGTGGAGGAAGCCGCTAAGGCAGCCTATATTCATGAATTTATTATGAGTCTACCGGAAGGATACGATACAAATACAGGAGAACGGGGATTGCAGATGTCAGGAGGACAAAGACAGCGTTTGGCCATTGCCAGAGCCTTCTTGAAAAATTCTCCCATTCTTATCCTTGATGAAGCTTTATCCAGCTTAGATACGGAAAACGAACGACTATTGCAGCAATCTCTAAACAATTTGAGAAAAGGCAGGACTACTTTAATTGTTGCCCATCGTCTGTCAACTTTTAGAGAGGCTGATGGATTGGTGGTACTTCAGAATGGAAAAGTAACGGAGATAGGAAATCACGCTGCATTAGTGGAAAAAAGAGGCTATTATTTTGAGCTTATTACAGGTCAGCTATCTTCTATTGCTGTATAGAAGTATAACGCTAAGAGGCATCTATACTACATTGCCTAAGCTAGTATAGGTGATAAAGTTGATATAGAGCACATTAAAATATGCATCATAAACTAGAAATAAAAACTTTTTAATGAGAGGGATATAAGAGATGAAAATGAAAAAGAGCAAAAAGATTTATGGGATAATGGTACTGGTTTTATTCATTAGTATCATAGCAACTGGATGTGGGAATACAACGCAAACAGTACAGCCTAAAGGAGGAGTAGAGGGAATTGTTGTAACAGATTTAGCCGGAAGAGAAGTAATGCTTCAGGGTACTATTCAAAAAACAGTTGTAAACTGGAGTGGTGCTGGTGGCGCCTTTATGACGATGTCAGCATTATTAGGGGAAGATGTTGCTGATTATATTGTTGGATGGGGAAATTCCCTTCCACAACATCGTTATGATATGTATGAGCAATACTTGAAAACTATTCCTAGTTTAGCAGATATTGTTGATATAGGTAATGTAGAAAACGATGATTTCAATACGGAAAAGGTTATTCAACTAAATACTGATGTGGTGATTCTCACATTGCAGGTGAAGGAACAAGCAGAAAAGTCAGTCCTCCCAGCCTTGGAAGCTGCTGGAATCCCCGTTGTTTTTATTGATCATCATGCACAAACTCTTGAAAACCACAGAGTTATTAGGAAAAATATTTAATCAAGAGGAAAGAGCAAATGAAATAATTGATTTCTACACATCAAAAACTAACGAAGTTAAAAATAGATTAAGCGAAACCGAAAAAGAAAAACCAAGTGTGTATATTGAGGTTGGAAGTAAAGGGCCTGCGGAATATGGTAATAGCTATGGAGATAGCGTTATGTGGGGAGCCTTAGCTAAAGACAGTGGTGGAGACAATATTGCTGCTGGCATTATTAATACTTGGGAGCCCATTAATCCAGAATTTTTGCTTAGGGCGAACCCAGACTATATCATTATGACGGGTTCTTACTGGCCAGCTACCCCTGACTCCCTACGTTTAGGTTTCCTATCAACCGAAGAAGCATCTCAAGAACTTTTAAAATCCTTTACCCAAAGGAGTGGTTGGGAAGGACTTAAAGCAGTAGAAAATAAAAATGTTTACGCTATTCATCATGGATTAGGAAGAGAAATGTATGATTGTGCTGCAACTGAGTTTTTTGCAAAAGTATTATATACAGAAGAATTTGCTGATATCAACCCTATGGCTACGTTACAAGAATACTATGATAGATTTTTACCCTTTGATTTATCTGGAGTATGGATGATGCAGCTAAAATAGTCCTGATTCAATCCATGCTAGATTATCAAAGAAAGGACTTGATTACATGGAAAATACAATAGAAATTTATGATTATAAAGCTGACATCAGACGTAAATCTCTATATTTACTAGTGGGGGTTCTTATTTGTCTTCTTAGCTTAATAGGGAATGTTTTAGTTGGACCTGCTTGGTTAACGCCTATAATAGACAATCTTACTATATACGCTTTTTAGTTTTTAGCTGAAATTTATTCCATGGTAAAACTTTCATTCATGCTTTTGCCGTGATAATAATGATAAACAGCATTGACAAAAGGACCATAATTCATTAAAATTTTAATGGATTGGGTCTTTTTATACATAGAAGCTATTTCTATAAACTCCTTAATTTCTTTAAGTATTTTGACAAACGCAAGAAGTATAACTTTTTAAGAAAAAATGTGCTTTACAAAAAAATTAGAACTAATTTAGAAAGGGGTTTCGATATGTATTCATTTACACCTAGAGGGGTATGTGCACAACAAATGATTTTCTCCATCAATGATGGTATAGTCAGAGATGTAGTGATCTATGGAGGATGTCCTGGTAACCTACAAGCAGTTAGTCGACTGATTGAGGGCATGCAGGCAGAGGAAGCAATTACCAAGTTAAGAGGTATTACCTGTGGAGGAAAAGTCACATCTTGTCCTGACCAGCTGGCTACAGCGCTGGAGGCAAGCATAAAAAAGCAAGCTGGCTAAACTTTACACGGAATAATCGTTGTAGGTTATAGTATTAGCCTTCTATCAATACATACGTATGTGGCGGCTGTTTTGAGGATAGAGAAGATAATAGCCTTGATATAAAGGTTGTGTAGGATTTTAAGTAAAAATTGAAGTGAGTTTGAATATTTGAAGTTCCCTCAGATTAAGTTTGAGGGAATTTTTAATTATAGAAATATTTTATGAAGAATTATTTTTTAATAGAAATTATCAATTAGATATATATTATTTCGAATGCTACAATTACTTTAAAAGCATCGACAAAATAAGATAAATACTTTTTAAAAAGATACTAAATTTACTTTTTATGTATGAATAGTAATTGAACTATTTTAGAAGACCAAATATTGAAAACGACAGGGATAATAATGTATCTAAACTTATTTTTATACTGATTTTTTAACATAGATAAGAATATTTACCCTTTAAGAGAAATGTGAAGAGACTTTAGTTGCAAAGGAGGTTTACATTGAGTATCTATATAAATATCATCTCTGGATTTTTGGGAGCTGGCAAGACTACATTTTTGAAAAAGATCATTCCAAAGATGAAAGGCAAAGTTGTTTTAATTGAAAATGAATTTGGTGATATTGGAGTTGATGGAGACTTGATTCCAAAGGAATTTCCCATTAGAGAAATCTATGCTGGATGCATTTGTTGTAGCGTAGTACAAGATTTTAGAAAAGCTATAGAAGAGCTGGCTTTAGAATATAAACCAGATCATATATTAATCGAGCCATCTGGTGTAGGGAGTCTTTCAGACATAATAAAGATTTGTGAGAGTATTTCTAAAAAATCAGATCTGGATATAAGAATAAAACACTTAATAACCATTGTAGATGTGAGTGCATTTGAGGATTATGTGGAAAATTTTGGTGGGTTCTATTTAGATCAAATTCGGAATGCCCATATTATTTTTTTAAGCCACTTTGACAAAATAGAACACAAAGAAATGGTAAGAATTATTTCCCAAATAAGGTTAAATAATCAAACAGCTTTTATTTTAAAGGAAGCGTGGCATTCCCACGATGGTGAAGAAATCATTGAAATGTTAAATACAGTGAATAGCTATGAAATTGCTTCTAAAGAAAAGCCTGTATTAATGCCTGCAAATAGAATGTTTAGTACCTTTTCTATTGCTAATCCAAGAATTTTTTCTGAGAAAGAGATTGATACAATGTTAGCTTCTTTAAAGGACAAGGAATATGGTTCTATTTTGAGGGCTAAAGGAATTCTAGAACTTAATACGAAGCAATTTATTCATTTCAATTTTACACCCCATCATGATCATTGGGAATACCTAGAGGAATGTAAGGCGACGAAAGTAGTTATTATTGGTAGTGATTTAAATAAACAAAAAATATCAGAAGGATTTCAAAAATAGTTCGGAGGGGTCAACATGAGCAAAATTATTGACTTTCAGTGTACCTATGATAATTCTGTTGGAATCAATAAAGAAGTTACGCAAAACCTTGATTTAGAATTTCCCCAAGCCTATAAAAACTGGGATAGTATGGCCCTACTAGCCGAAGCTTTGAAAGATCATAACAAGGCAACTTTTTGTGAACTTCCATTTTGTCATACAGTTGAAGGGGAAGCAATGGGTGGAAGCATAAATTATGGGGATGAGAACATCGGACCAAGGGCAAAAGATTATATTTGTACAACTGCAGAAGAGTTGTTAGCCTTGCCTGAAATTGATTATTCAAAAGGACGTATTTCAGAAGTTTTAAAGGCTTGTAAATATTTACGACAAAAAGGAGAAAATGTGGTCCTATATATTTCAGGACCTTTTACAATTTTGAATGTTTTAATGGATCCACGTCATGTTTTTAAAATATTTAGAAAAAAACCGGAGGTTATGAAGGCTATTTTTGATAAATTCCAAAAGGAAATAGTGGGGTTTGTGGAAGAAGCACAAAAATCAGGGGTGAATATGATTAGTTACGGTGATTCCACAGGAGGGTTAAATATTTTAGGTCCTAAGCTTTCGGAAGAAGTGGTAGAAATGTTTACTTATCCATTATTTAAAAGGATTGAAGAAATCCTCAATGATAAAACTATTGTATTACTCTGTCCTAAAACGACCTTTGCGCTTTTAGGAACAGATAAAGCTGTTTGGCATGACATTGATCTAGGTGTCCCCATAAGATATTCTGAAGCCTGTGTAAAGGTGATTGGGCAAACAAAATTTGTTGGGCAAATGTGCATTAAAAATAAAGAATTTGAATTGAAAAATGGGATAATCAAAAGAATTAGCTTGCTTTAATTATAAATACTAAAAAAAGTATAACAATGAGTGAGTAGTTTAAACAGAACTGATTGATTAAGGGAGGATATACTATGCACAAAGATGATAAAATGACACCAAATGAGCGATTGACTGCCTTCATGACAGGAAAACCTATGGACAGAATATTGGCTATGCCAGTACTTTGTTCTATGTCAGGATTGGCATTAGGAATGACCCATAAGGAAAAAAGGAGCAGTGCTCTCAATGAAGCGAATGCACAAGTTGCTTGCTACGAGAGATTCGGAAATGATTTAACAATTATTGAATATGGATTACATGGGGTGGGGGCAGCTCTAGGAAGTCAGATGAGTGACCCAGAGGACTCCATACCAGCAATTATGAAATATACTTTAGATAATCTAAATGATGTGGATCAACTGGATATGTCTAAACTGGAACTAAAAAATGATAAAAAGTTCCAATTACATGTTGAAGCTACAAAAATATTAATTGATGAAGTAGGAAAAGAGGTACCAACTGGCGTTTTAATATCTGGACCTTTTACTGCAGCTGCAAGTATCTATCAAACAGAACATTTATTAAGAGCAACTAGAAAAAATCCTGAAAAGTTACATCAATTGATTAACTTCTGCAATGAAGGATTAAAGATGATTTATAGAGAGTTTATAAAAGCAGGTGCTATTATTCTATTATGTGACCCGATTGCATCAGGAACAATTCTTAATCAAAAACAATATTTAGAATTTGTTTTGCCCTACACCATAGATTTAATGAAGGATATTCATGATGCTAAGGGAATGGTTTGTTACCACATCTGTGGAGACACAACTGCAATTGTAGGAGATATGGTGAAATCAGGGTGTGATATGCTCAGTATCGATAATAGAGTTGACTTGGCATATACAAAAGAAGTAGCAGGAGATAAAGTTCCTATTCTTGGCAATGTAGATCCAGTAGAGGTGTTGATTTTGGGGAATACCAAGGATGTAGATTTAACGGTTAAAAATTGTATCCAAAAGGCCTATGATAGTCCTTGTGGATATATCTTGGCATCAGGATGTGATCTTTCAGGGGAGGTCCCTTTGGAAAACCTTGATCAATTTATGGCTTCTGCTAGAAAATATGGAAAGTGGCCGTTAGATCCAAAAAACTTCGTTTAAAATATGAATCTATTAAACAACAAAACTGGAGGGTAAACTATGTCAGCATCAAAAGAAGAATTATTCAAAAGATTATCAGACGGTGTGGTAGATATGGAAGAGGAAGATGTGATAGAAGCTTGTAATGAATATGTGGAGGCAGGATATCCCATATTTGACGGAATTATGGATGGACTAGTAGACGGCATGAACCGTGCAAGTCAATTGTATGAGGATGAGGAATATTTTGTTACGGATGTGTTATTATGTTCAGATGCTATGTATGAAGGATTGTCAATTTTAAGACCTCATCTTCCTTCAGATGAGGCAGAAAAGGAAAAAATAAAAGGTGTAATAGGCGTAGTAGAAGGAGATACCCATGATATTGGGAAAAATCTAGTAAAGATCATGTTAGAGACAGCTGGGTTTGAGATGATTGACTTGGGAAGAGACGTTCCGTTGCAGAGCTTTGTTGATAAGGCTAAAGAAGTTAATGCTTCATTTGTATGTATGTCAACATTAATGACAACAACAATGGGTGGAATGAATACAGTTGTAGATCTATTAAAAGAAGCTGGTATGAGAGAAGAAGTTAAAGTGATTATAGGTGGAGGACCTATTTCTAAGAAATTTGCTGATAAGATTGGTGCAGATGGCTATTCTCCTAATGCAGTTGAAGCAGTTAAATTAATAAAAAAACTGCTCGCTATAGCGTAGAAAGAGGTGAGGGCTATGTTATCATCAAAAGAACGGCTAAATAAGGTCTTCAGCCGAGAAAAAGTTGATAGACCACCCTGTATTTGTCCTGGCGGCATGATGAATATGGTTTCAACAGATATTATGGAAGAAGTAGACATTAGATTCCCAGAAGCCCATATGGATGCGGAAATGATGGCTGATTTGGCAACAGCAGTATATGAAAAAGGTTGCTTTGAAAATTATGGTGTTCCTTTTTGCATGACGATTGAGGCAGAAGATATGGGTGCGAAAGTCGATATGGGTACAAATATTTATGAGCCTCATGTTGTAGAATATGTAATTAACTCTGTAAAAGAATGGGAAAATCTTTCGAAAATTAATAGCCAACAGGGAAGAGCAAAAGTAGTGATTGATGCAATAAAACTGTTGAAATCAAAGGGTAATGATGTGCCGATTATAGGAAATCTAACTGGACCTATTAGTACAGCCAGTTCTCTAATGGAGCCTGTGGTTTTTTATAAAGAATTGAGAAAAAATAATGCTAAGGCCCATGAATTCATGAATTTTGTTACAGAGCAGTTAATTCTATTTGCAAAAAAACAAATAGAAGCAGGGGCAGATATCATCGCGATTTCTGATCCAAGTGGCACAGGCGAAATTTTAGGGCCAAAGCTATTTGAAGAATTTGCTGTGAAATACATCAATAAAATGATCGATAGTATACAAAAAGAAAATAAAGCTACAATTGTACACATATGTGGTCAGATGAAGAATGTATACTCAGAAGTAAATCAAATAAGAAGTGATGTACTAAGCTTTGATTCTATCGTGAGCATGAAGGATGCTAGAAAAAATTTGGGAGATAGATTGTTAATGGGGAATGTAAGCACTTATACAATTGAATTTGGAGAACCAAAGAAAATTGCTGAACTAACTCAAAAATGTGTAAAAGACGGAGCAAATATCATATCCCCTGCATGTGGACTTGGAATGAAGTCCCCCCTAAAAAATATAAAATCAATGATAGAATCCTTAACAAAAGGAGCTGCTATCATCGATGCCTAAGATTTTTATTAAGAACAAGAATAAAACGATAGACTATGTATCTAATAAAGATTTATTGCAAATGTTGTTAGAAAATGAAATATTTGTGGATAATCCCTGTAATGGTAAAGGATCATGTGGCAAATGTAAGATTAGACTTTTAGAAGGAAATCTACCGGCTATGTCAGAAACAGAAGAGAAGTTTTTAAAAAAGGAAGAAATTATTTCAGGTATAAGACTGTCTTGTTTCGTAGTACCACAAGAAGATATTGTAATTGAAGTCTTACAAAAAGAAAGAAAGCATGAGATACTTACAACTGGATATATGCCTAGTTTTGAAATTAACTCTGCAATTCATAAAGAGACTTTTGAAATAGATAAACCTACATTACAGAATCAAAGTGCATTTGAGGATTCCCTATGCAAGGCATTTGGTATTGAAAAATTTGATTGGCGATTATTACAGCAGCATGAAATTACAGATGGAAAAGTCACGGGAGTTTTTAATGATAAAGATTTGATTGGGATTGAGTCAGGTGATACGACAGATCTTCTTTATGGAGTAGCTATTGATATTGGAACGACGACAGTGGTAGCAGCATTGATTGATATGAAAACTGGTAATGAATTAACCACAGCTTCAATGATTAATCCTCAAAAAAAATTTGGGCTTGATGTTTTAACTAGAATCACCTATGAACTGGAGAATCCAGGAGATTCTAAAGAAAAGTTGCAGCATGCAATTGTAAATGCTATCAATGAGATGATTGAAACTATGTGTAATCAATTTAATATCGACAGAAAATATATATATGAAATTTCTATTGCTGCAAACTGTACAATGATGCATTTTCTTTTGGGAATTGATGCAACGTCTATAGGAAAGTCTCCCTATGCACCAGTATTTGTAAAATCAAAAAATATACGAGCAAAAGATATTGGTTTAAAGGGATCTCCCGGTGCAAGATTATATTGTCTTCCAGCCGTGTCATCTTATATAGGGGCGGATATAGTAGCAGGTGCATATGTTTGCCAACTACAAAAAAACAGCGGAAATCTTTTATTTATAGATATTGGAACCAATGGGGAAATCGTCTTATCCAAGAATGGAAAGCTATTGTCCTGTTCCTGTGCTGCAGGACCAGCTTTAGAGGGCATGAATATTAGTTCAGGCATGAGGGCAGCGGAGGGAGCAATTGAAGATATAGAAATCACTGAAAAAGGGATTGAACTTCAAGTAATAGGGAACGAAGAACCCATAGGAATATGTGGAAGTGGGATATTAGCTGCTTTGAAAGAGTTAATCCGCATAGGACTTGTAAAAAAAGACGGGGCATTCATAAAAAAGGAAAAACTAGAGGAAGTAGATTATCGTTATGATATGATCCAATTAGATGAAAAAAAACGAAAATTTGTTTTAAAGAGTGGCCCAGAACAGCTTTTTATTACTCAAGCAGATGTTCGTCAGGTACAATTAGCAAAAGGAGCTATTCTTTCTGGTTTTTACGCTCTACTAAAACAGGCAAATATTGATATGAATCAGCTTGATAAAATTATGATAGCAGGGCAATTTGGAGCTCATTTATCTGCTGATAGTTTAGTAGGAACGGGAATTTTGCCAGAAGAGGTTAAGGACAAAATAGTATATGTAGGGAATTCTTCTAAAACAGGAGCATATATGGCTCTTATGTCTGTTGAGGCGAAGAAACAAATTGAAGAACTAGCTAATCAAATGGATTATATGGAACTGGGAGCATCGGAAGGGTATGAGAGACTGTTTGTCCAGTGTCTTCAATTTGGAAATTAGAAAAGTATTATACCAGTAAGAAATCATAGAGACAGGTACTTTGATTGGACAAAAGAATTATGACATAATTCCAAATATAGTACTAGGCAAAAGTATATTGAAGCCATAAGGTACAACTGGTAGATATGTTTCCTCATATGAGGCATTGTGGAGGTAATAACGCTGTTGCAGAAAGCCTGAGGCAGAAGATATAGAAAAAATGATGACCTGGCACATGAAAAATGATTAGAAAAAGAACAAAGAAAATATGAAAAGACATAAGCGTGGTTGATACCGAGAGGTAAAGAGACGCTAATGTCTTTTTTATATAAATACAATTTGTTACAGATAATATCCAAGTTATTACACATGTGCTGATTCTAATAATGAATTTGGTACAATAAATTTCGAAAGGAGGAGAGATCTGGATCAAATCAAGTGTGTTAAAATATATCTTGAGTTTTACACCTTAGAGAGAAAATAAAAGCCTTCAACCTTTGTATTGCAAAGGGTGCAGGCTTTTTGATTTATTCAATAACCTGTAGTTCTACAGATTATTTTTTAGTTCGAGATATGATATTTTTAACTTCTCCCAAGGTCATAAATCTCTTGGAGAAATCTATGTTGCTTGCTTTTCCTAAATCTTCTACAACTTCATCGTAATAGTCAAACATATAGTAATTCTTGTCTACGTAAGTCCCAGT
>NZ_FZOJ01000026.1 GCF_900188145.1 Anaerovirgula multivorans
GACACACCTATTGACTATGACAACCTAATAGCATTAGGCTCTATGATGGGTTCTGGTGGAATGATTGTTATGGATGAAGACAACTGTATGGTAGACATTGCTAGATTCTTCTTAGACTTTACTGTTGAAGAATCCTGTGGAAAATGTACTCCATGCCGTGAGGGTACAAAGAGAATGCTTGAGATGCTAGAAAAGATTACAGAAGGCAATGGTGAAGTAGAAGATTTAGAAAAACTTGAGAGATTAGCAAAAACCATTAAAGCAACTTCACTATGTGGATTAGGACAAACAGCACCAAATCCAGTGTTATCAACTTTGAGATATTTTAGAGATGAGTATGAGGCTCACGTAAATGATAAAAAGTGTCCAGCAGGTGTATGCCAAGCATTGTTAGAGTACAAGGTTATTGCTGACCTATGTAAGAAATGTGGAATTTGTGCTAAAAAATGCCCAGTTAACTGTATTAGTGGTGAGAAGGGGAAAGAAGTGTATGTTATTAATACAGAAGAATGTATTAAATGTGGGGCCTGTTTATCAGCTTGCCCATTTAAGGCCATTATTAAAGGTTAGTATAAACCTAATAATCGTATAATAAAGAAGGAGCCAAACTGCCAATAAAGTTGTTTGGCTCCTTTAGCATACTTTTATACAGTTAGACAGTAGACATTAAAAATGATATAAATATTTGCTCCCATTTCTATCATTCAACTATGTTATAATGAAGAATAAGATAATATTCCAAGGGGAAAGAAGGCAGAAAATGATGTTCTATACAGAAGAAATAACCATTAATAGGATCAATGATAGAAGACGCGAAACAATCGAAGATGCTGTTATTGTAGAATATCCGTTTACTATATTCTTAAATGAGAAAGAATTTATTACATTACTCTGTTCTCCTAAGGGGTTGGAATATTTATCGGTGGGTTTTTTAGTATCTGAAGGTGTTATTAAATCAAAGGAACAAATTAAAAAAATCTATATCGATGAAGAAAAAGGGCATGGATATATAGAATTGAAAAATGAGACCCTTTTAGTGGATAAGCTGTTCGGTAAAAGAACAGTTACAACAGGATGTGGGAAGGGAACGGTTTTTTATAATGTTTTAGATTCTCTAGGAGCACAATCTATTGAAAACAGTCTCGTTATATCAGCAGAGGAGATTTTAAAGCTATCTAATCAATTAAACGAAATGTCCTATCTTTTTAAAGAGACGGGAGGGGTGCATGCCTGTGGTCTATGTAACAAAAGAGAGATATTACTGTTTCATGAGGATGTAGGAAGACATAATGCATTAGATAAAATAATAGGAGAAGCTTTTTTAAAAGATATGAAACTAAATGACAAACTGCTAATTACAACAGGAAGAATTTCTTCTGAAATGATTATAAAGACTAGTAAGAGAAAGATACCTATGATTATTTCAAGGTCAGCCCCTACTAATTTGTCTGTAAATATCGCTAAAACCCTAAACATTACGCTTGTGGGATTTGCAAGAGGGAGAAGACTGAATATTTACAATGGTGAAAAAAATGTTTTAATTACCTCCTAAGAATGCTATAATAGAATATAAATAAATATATAGAGTATATAATATTTTCCGAGCTGCTTTCTCTAAGGATATTTGTCTAAGGGAATCAGCCTATGGGTATGAAGAGAAATTTTCATGCCTCCCGTATGTAGGAAAGGAAACCAACTATGAAATGATAATAGCTAGTCCTTTCCCAGGACTAGCTTTTTGTATATAGAAATACTACAGCATGTAGTAGAATGATATTAAGCTTGTAATAGGGAGTGATAGAATGAAGGATCAGTATAATAGAAGGATTAATTATATGAGAATATCTATTACAGATTTATGTAACTTGAGATGCCTTTATTGTATGCCAGAGGAAGGTGTTTGCAAAAAAAATCATGAGGAAATGCTGACTTTTGAAGAAATTACAAAGGTTGCGAAAATCGCTGCTGAACTAGGCATCGAAAAAATTAGAATCACTGGTGGAGAACCTCTAGTGAAAAAAGGGATTGTTGAATTCATAGGAAGTTTATCAAAGATAAATGGCATAAAAGATATAGCTATGACTACTAATGGTGTATTATTAAAGAAATATGCTAAAGATTTAATGGAAGCTGGATTAAAGCGAGTAAATATTAGTATAGATTCTTTGAGGCCAGAAAAGTATGCAGAGATTACTAGAGGTGGAAATGTGTATGATGTTTTAGATGGAATACAAGAAGCAATTAAATTGGGTATGGCTCCCGTAAAACTAAATATCGTTGTCATAGGTGGGTATAATGAAGATGAGGTTGTGGACTTTGCTAATCTTACAAAGGATGATGATGTTGAGATTAGATTTATTGAATTAATGCCGATAGGTCAAGCTGGAAGCTGGGCTAAGGAAAAATTTATTTCAAATGAAACAATAAAACAGAGAATAGGGAATTTGATACCTCTTCCACATCAACCTTCAAGTCCTGCAAAATATTATAAATTACCAAATGGAAAAGGGAAAATAGGATTTATTAATCCTATTAGCAGTCATTTTTGTGGAGAATGCAATCGGATTAGGATGACTAGTGATGGGAAGTTAAAACCATGTCTTCATAGTAATCAAGAAATAGATATTATAGATATAGTAAGAAACAATCTACCACAATTAAGAGAAGTTATGAAGCAGGCTATCCTAGCAAAGCCACAACAGCATTATTTATATACAGAAGGGTTTGAGCTAGGGCAAAGAAACATGTCAGAAATTGGAGGATAATGGGCTTTGGTAATAATAAAAGGAATTTATAGAAAAGACGTAGTAGGCAATTGGATAGAACACAAGGAAGTATTTTTGCAGTTGTCTAATGAAAGAAAGCCTAAGGATAATATAAGTATAATAACTTCTATGGGGTATCATAAATTGAGGAATGATGAGGTAAAGGGATTTTGTCATCAAAAATTTAAAGCAAATTTTATTATTGAGGGATTATGCACCTCAAAAATAACCTCGGGCTCTCTATTAACTGTAGGAGAGGCACTTGTAGAAGTAAGTACTATAGGAAAAACCTGTCACAAGGAGTGTCCAGTTTTAACTGGTAACAATAGCTGTGCTTTAGGGAAGTATATATTTTTTGCAAAAGTAATCCAATCAGGAAAAGTTAAATATCAGGATTTTGTTTCACCCTGTATAAGCGACTGACGCGAAATCAAAGATTTCGGTCATCTGCTTAAACTATAGAGTACAGATAATGTGCTCTTTTTTGTTTGTAGCTTCGCCCAAGTGAATAATGGATTATGGGATGGAATAAACATATTAATAGGGGGGATTCCTATGAAAAAAAGCAAGAAAAGAATGTTTGGTATTCTAATCTATATACTACTATTCCTTTTTATTATTGGAGGACCTTTTTATTTGTTAAAATTTCATCCAAAGGAGACGGATTATAATATGATAAGAAGTCAGCCAGAATGGACAGGTGTCATATCCTTTTGGGATTTTCCACGTTTAGATAAAAAAAGTGGTACGAACTTCCGATGGATCTATGAAAAAATTGAAGATTTTGAAAAGAAAAATCCTGGGGTGTACATAAACTTTCAGACATTAGATTGGGAAAAAGGGGTTATCAAATTAGATACCGCAATAAAGATGGGTAATGCTCCTGATATTGTACCTATTGGCAGTGATTATAGTATTTTAGGTCAGGAAATATTGGTTCCATTGAACCCCTATTTAACTTATGAAGAACTAGGAAGCTTTAGGGAAGGTGCTATAGAAGCAGTAACTTATAATCAACAAATATGGGCAATTCCCTGGATGATGACTACCTATCGTATGGTATTAAACTTAGATTTATTCTATGAGAGAGGGGTAGAACCTCCAAACGATGGAAACTGGAGTTATGAAGAGTTTGTGGAGAAACTACAACAATTGACTTATGACAGCAGGGGAAGAGGGCAAAAAGATCATTTTGGCTTTAATAGTTTTATACAATCAGGTTATTATAATATATGGGGGATTTTATTAAGTGATGGAGCAAAAATAATCGATGAAAACCTTCAATATGCTTTTCGTGATGAGAAGGCTTTAAAAGGGATTGAAAAAATTATTGACTTAAAACAAAAATATGGAGTAACACCTCCTGAGTTTGGAGAAAATACTTCAAATGCAGCATGGACCTCTTTCTATAGAGATAAAAAGGTTGCGGTATACCCTGTAGGTACTTGGGCATTAAATATACTTGATAATTTGCAAAATCAAGGGGAAGGCTTTGAATATACTATTGCAAATTATCCAACAGGAGAATTGGGTGTACCTATTTCAGTAAGCAGTGGCATTGGAGCTTATGGTGTTACGAAACAAGAGAATGAAAAAAAATTGGAGATGTGCATAGCTTTTGTAAAGTTTTTAGCTGATGAAGAATATCAAAAGGAATTAAATAGACTAGGGGTATTTCCTGTTAAGAAATCAGTTGGAAATATTTATGAAGGAGACGCTTTGATGACAATGATTTATAATGACTTGGATAAAACCATCATGATACCACCCCATCCCCATTGGAACGAAATTGATAAAATATTACAGAATGAAATTCGCATGGGAGTATTAGGGCAAAAAACTTCCCAAGAAGTACTAAAGGAAGCAGAAACGAAGATCAATATTTTCATGAATACGGTTAAAAAGTGATGCAATCAACAGAAATTGACCTGTTTATCAAAAAAGGATATACTTTAAATGAAGTTAGTTCGTAAACAATGAACTGTAAACATCATTAACTTAGGAGTGAAAAAATTGGATAAAAATAAATTGTACCATCAGTTTTTAAATGTCATGAAAAAGGAAGATGTTTTAGTGGATGAACCTATGAAAAACCATACATCCTTTAAAATAGGTGGACCAGCAGATATATTACTACTTCCTGGAAGTGTTGAAGAAGTTAAAAGGGCAATTGAAATATGTCATAGGGAAGAGGTACCTTATTTTGTAATGGGGAATGGATCTAATCTTTTAGTAAGAGATAAGGGCATGCGATGTGTTGTCATAAAAATTGCTGAAAATTTCAACAATGTAACTATAAATGGAAGAAATGTCGTAGCAGAAGCAGGAATTCTATTATCTACCTTGTCTAAAAGAATTGTAAAACAACATCTAAAGGGCTTTGAATTCGCTAGCGGCATACCGGGCACATTAGGAGGAGCCATCACTATGAATGCAGGAGCTTATGGTGGGGAAATGAAGGATGTGGTAAAAAATTGTAAAGTTTTAAATGAAGAAGGTAAAGTGTTAGATCTATCTTTAGCAGAACTAGAATTAGGTTATCGGACTAGTGTTGTCCAAATAAAAAATTATATCGTGCTGGAAGCAACAATAGAGTTAGAAGAAGGGAATTATGAAGAAATAAAAGCAATCATGGATGATTTAACTGAAAAAAGAACAACTAAACAGCCATTACACCTTCCAAGTGCGGGCAGTACCTTTAAGAGACCGCCTGGATACTTTGCTGGTAAGTTAATACAAGATGCAGACCTAAAGGGGGCAAGGGTTGGAGGCGCACAAGTTTCAGAGCTGCATTCAGGCTTTGTTGTAAATGTAGATCATGCTACAGCTGAAGACGTATTAAAGTTGATTGCTCTAGTACAAAAAACTGTACATGAAAAGTTTGGTGTTCAACTGGAGCCTGAGGTAAGGATTATAGGGGAAGCATAGTGGATATAGATATTTAGTTATAATCTTAATTTTGATATACACAGGTCTACGGTTTCGTCATTGACCGAAAAACATAGCCAAGGACTGTAAATGTAGCCCCTTAGTATATCAAAATTAAATTTAGTGGTGTATTTCTATTAAGGTTTAAAATGGGTTATTTATAAAGGATAAGTATACAAAAGAGGAGTAGGTTAGAATGAAATTTCTTATTATTACAGGAATGTCTGGAGCAGGGAAAAGTCAAGCAGTTAAATGTATGGAAGATCTGGGTTTTTATTGTTTAGATAATTTACCTCCCGTTCTAATTTCTAAATTTGTAGAGCTATGCAGACAATCTCATGGGGATATACAAAAGGTAGGACTAGTGATAGATATTCGCGGAGGTATGTTTTTTGATGACTTATTTGCCAGTCTAGATAGTATAACGGAGTTCGGTTATCAATATGAAATATTATTTTTGGATGCTAGTGACGGGGTTCTAATTAAACGATTTAAAGAAACTCGTAGAACTCATCCATTAGCTCCTAATGGAGGGATTGGAGATGGCATTAAAGAAGAAAGACAAAGACTACAAAAGTTGAAGGAAATGGCTACCAATATGATTGATACAACCAAAATGACTTCTGGTCAGCTGAAAGAAGAATTAAGAAACATTTATTTTGAAGGAAATAAAACTAACAATCTGATGATTCATATCACCTCATTTGGTTTTAAGCATGGTATTCCCTTAGATTCCGATCTAGTATTTGATGTCCGTTTTTTACCAAATCCCTATTACATAGAAGAACTAAGGGATTTTACGGGTAAAGATGTGAAAGTAAGGGATTTTGTTATGAATTCTCCTATCAGCATAGAATTTTCCAATAAACTCTATGAACTAGTAGATTTTTTAATTCCTCATTACATTAAAGAAGGAAAGAATCAGTTGGTAATTTCTATTGGATGCACTGGAGGAAGGCATCGTTCTGTTACGATAGCCTATGTTTTATATCATAAGCTGAAGGAGAAAGGATATCGTGCTATATTGAACCATAGAGATGATACATTGGGGGAAAGGAAAAGAGACTAAATGAAAACAATTCATTGGTTGAAACCAGGATTGCAAATCAAAAGATGGATAGCATTAGGATTGGTGGGGATGATCCTATTTGCTTTTTCTCTATCAGATTTTTTTATTGCTTTAGGAATTGAAATCAGCACTGGACCACTGTTTATTATAGGATTAATAGGCATTTTTTGTATTTATATTGCATTACATTATGGATTGACATCATTATTTAATAATATAAATGAAATGGGAGGAAGTTTAGACAAGCATATAATAAATAAAAAAATTTACGACAAAAAAATCCTAGCAAAAGGACCTAAAATTGTAGTTATTGGGGGAGGTACTGGCTTAGCCATACTATTAAGAGGCCTAAAGCGATTTACCACCAACATTACAGCTATTGTAACAGTTGCAGACGATGGTGGAGGCTCTGGTAAGTTAAGAGAAGATTTAGGCATGCTTCCACCAGGAGATATTCGGAATTGCATATTAGCTTTGGCAGAGATGGAACCAACAATGGAGGAGCTTTTACAATATCGTTTTTCAGAAGGTACTTTAAAGGGTCAAAGCTTTGGAAATTTATTTATTGCTTCTATGAATGGAATTAGTAGTAATTTTGAAGAAGCCATTAAAAAAATTAGTGAAGTATTGGCGGTGACGGGAAAAGTATATCCGGTTACTCTGGAGGATATTACCCTTTACGCAACCCTAAAAAACGGTATTGTGGTGAAGGGAGAATCCAATATACCTATAAAAAGTTTAGAGGAAAAAAGTCCTATAGATAAAGTGTTTATTAAACCTAAGGAACCAGAAGGACTAAAGGAAGCAACTGAAGCCATAGAAAATGCGGATATTGTGATATTAGGACCTGGAAGTCTCTACACCAGTATTATTCCTAATCTACTTGTAAAAAATATAGCTGAAGTCTTAGAAAAAAACACCACAAAGAAAGTGTATATTTCCAACATGATGACGCAACCAGGCGAAACAAATGATTATGCTGTCAGACACCATCTTGAGGCTATTTTAAAGCATTGTCCTAAATTAAATATAGATTATGTAATAGCAAATAACGGGGATATCGTGGATCATGCCTATAGTAAATATCAACAGGAGGGAGCTAATCTAGTAAACGTTACTGAAGAAGATCGAGAAAGCTTTAAAAATAAGAGGATTAAATTAATAGAAGAGAATTTAGTTGAGATCAAAAAAGACTATGTGAGACATGATGCTGTGAAATTATCAAAAATCATCGTAGACTTAGCAGATGGAAAGAAGAAACAGAAGTTTCTACAATTCAAAAAAAACTAGCATAATTAAAAAAAAATTGAATTTTTTATAGGTCTATAGAAGGAATTATAAAAAAAGTGTAGAAATAGTATTTGTACAAAAATTTTAATATATAAAAATTTTTAACAAAACTAATATTTCTAAAAGGAGGGCCTTGAAGGCTATGGCAATTAGAAAAGCTGAACCCTATAAAATTAAAATGGTAGAACCTATTCAACTGATTCCAAGAGAGGAAAGAGAAAGAAAAATCCAGGAAGCTGGTTATAATCAATTTGCTCTAAAAGCAGAGGATATTTATATTGATCTACTAACCGACAGCGGTACCGGAGCAATGAGTGATTATCAATGGGCTGGCATTATGTTAGGGGACGAATCCTATGCTGGAAGTAGAAACTACTATAATCTAGAAAAAAGTGTTCAAGATATTATTGGATACAAGTATTTTGTTCCAACCCATCAGGGAAGAGGGGCGGAAAACGTTTTATTTCCTATTATGATTAAGGAAAAGGGACAAAATGTTTTGAGCAACATGCATTTTGATACGACTAAAGCTCATGTTGAATTAAAAGGTGGGAGAGCCATCAACTTAGTTACAGAAAAGGCCTTTGATACAGAAACTGAGTATCCTTTTAAAGGAGATTTCGATTTGGAGAAGCTAGAAAGCTTCATCTTAGAAAATGGAGCAGAAAACTGTGCATTTGTCATAGTAACCATTACTTGCAATAGTGTAGGTGGGCAGCCAGTTTCAATGGAAAATATTAAGGGAGTAAAGAAAATAGCTGATAAGTATGGATTAAAGATAATATTTGATGCTGCAAGATTTGCAGAAAACGCCTACTTTATTAAGAAAAGAGAAGCGGGTTATGAAGACAAAGAAATTGTAGAGATCATAAGAGAAATGTTTAGCTATGGTGATGGTTTAACCATGAGTGCTAAAAAGGACGGTTTAGTGAATATGGGAGGAATGATTGCCATCAAAGAAGATGAAGAACTGTATACACAGGTTCGATCTATGGTGGTACCTATAGAAGGGTTTCCCACCTATGGGGGATTATCTGGAAGAGATATGGAGGCCTTAGCAAGAGGCTTAAGAGAAGTTGTAGAAGAGGACTATTTAGAAAGTAGAATTGGCCAAATTGAATACTTAGGTCAGAGGTTAATGGATGCTGGTATTCCTATACAAAAACCAGTGGGAGGGCATGCAGTATTTGTAGATTGCAAGAAGTTTTGTCCACAAATTCCATACCATCAATTCCCTGCCCAAGCAGTTTGTGTAGAGTTATATAAGGAAGCAGGCATAAGAGGGGTAGAAATTGGTTCTTTCCTATTAGGAAGAGATCCAGAAACAGGGGAACACCTTGAATCTCCAATGGAACTGTTGAGATTAACTATACCGAGACGGGTGTATACCTACAACCACATGGATGTAATAGCAGATGCTTTAATAGAAATTTGGAAAAGAAGAGAGACTTTAAAGGGCTTTGAGTTCATTTATGAGCCTCAAGTACTAAGACATTTTACAGCAAAACTAAAACCTGTTAAATAGTAGAATTTGACAAATCATTCTTTTAAAGGAGTGATTTGTCATTTTTATTGTAAAGCTTTTGCATTTAATAAGAGTTAAAGTCGTGTTTTGTAAAGGCACTTACCTATTATTTTTTATTCGTAAGTAAGTTATCTATAGTTGATGATTGAAATAAATAGTTGAATATGGTAATTTATTATTATAATAACTACACAAAATAATATAGATATATGCCGTTAGACTTAAATTTTAATATATATGGTTTAGGGTTTCGTCCTCAACGAAAAGACGTAGCCAAGGACTATAAATGTAACTTTTAGCATATTAAAATCCAGAGACGGATATCTATAGATAATAGACAAAATAGAAATTTTGCAAGTCAATAAGGAAGTATAGCTAAAGGAGTGGACGTTTTGAGAGAGGAAATAAGTGCCGGTGGTGTAGTGGTTTTTGGTAACGCTATACTACTGTTGAAAAAATATAATGGGGACTGGGTACTACCAAAAGGCAAGGTCGAATATCATGAAACCATTGAAGAGACTGCTGTTAGAGAAGTGTTTGAAGAGGCTGCTGTGAAGGTAGAGGTCTTGAAATATTTAGGAGAAATTCATTATACCTTTAAAAATAGTTGGGAAGATAATGATATGATTAATAAAACCGTTCACTGGTTTTTAATGCATTCTAGAACCATCAACTGTTTACCCTTAAAGGAAGAGGGTTTTATTGATGCGAAATTTATTCATATCAATAGATCAGTTGATTTAGCCAAATATGAAGATGAAAAAGAAATAATACAAAAGGCAATCAAAGAAATTAAAAAGACCTCACAATTGTAAACAGTGAGGTCTTATCCTTAGAAGGCTAAATACTAGTGAGGCATAAAGGTTGTACATAATGCTTCATCTGAAGAATCTGCTTTATCTCCGTTGCCTTTAGCATTAACCTCTAGCTTTGGTGCAAAACAATAATCTGTTTCATTAAATTTACAGTTATGAACATGGCACATCACTTCCATTACTGGATGTTGTTTTTTCATTCAATCCACCTCCATATTTATAATAAATTGCTTCTCTAATATTTTGCACATTTATTTGAAAAATATGATGACATATATTTTGGTAAATAATAAAAATAAAGAATTTAAAAAAACTTAAAGGGTTGTGGTAACATGTCTTTTTCAGCAAATACAAAATCAGAATTAGCAAGGATTTTTCCAGAAGAGCATTGTTGCAAGTTAGCGGAATTAGCAGCCTTAATAAGAATGAGTGGAACTTTACAACTAACAGGCTTAAAAAAATTTAATTTAAAAATTAGCACAGAAAACCCTTCAACTGCAAGAAAAATATTTAGACATATTAAAGACTTATTTCAAATTCATACAGAAGTCATGATTAGAAGAAATTCTCGATTAAAAAAGAACAATCATTATATGATGATGATTACTCATTCTATGGGAAGCGCCATTATTTTGGATAAGGTTGGAATTTTCAAGAACTATAATAATTCTTTTGACATTACCTATGAAATCCCTAAAGCTCTTATAACAAAACAGTGCTGTAAAAGAGCTTACTTAAGAGGCGCTTTTTTAGGTGGAGGATCCATTAGCGCTCCTGAAAAAACCTACCATTTAGAGTTTGTGACTAATAGTATGGAGCATAGTGAAGATTTGAAAAATTTAATTAATGAATATGATCTCAATGCAAAGATCGTAGAGAGAAAAGGAAGTTTTGTTGTATATATAAAAGAAGGAGACCAAGTGGTAGATATTTTAAATATTATTGGAGCACACAAGGCTTTATTAGACTTAGAAAATATTCGTATTTATAAACAAATGCGGAATGATATTAATAGAATTGTCAATTGTGAAACAGCTAATTTAAGCAAAACTGTTAATGCCTCTATTCGGCAAATAGAGAATATTGAATATATCAAAGACACTATTGGTATTAATGAATTACCTTTGAATTTAAGAGAAATTGCAGAACTTCGATTAAATTATCAAGATGCTAGTCTAAAAGAACTTGGACAAATGTTGCATCCTCCCATTGGAAAATCAGGTGTAAATCACCGCCTAAGAAAAATGGAAGAAATAGCAGAAAAAGTAAAATTAAGGGAAAAATGGAAAAGAGACTAGTGAAATAGTACTAAAATTTAGAAATCCTACTAAATAATTTGATTATTTAGTAGGATTTTGGTTTTTTGTGGCGAATTTGGTTGTATACTATGTAATCAGGAAAAAAACACCAATACACAAAAGGAGGGAGATTGATGTTAAAGATCAATACTTCCATATTGACGCCTGGAATGGTATTAGCAAAGCCTATATATGATGCTCAAGGGAAACTATTAATTGATAGGAATATCAAACTCAAAAAGCTTTATATAGATAAATTAATTCAATATAAGATTGAAGCAGTTTATATTTCTTGGAATAAAGAGAACCTCTCGGATGTATCAGAAATGATAACAGAAGAAACAAAATTACAAGCTTTAAAAGTGATAAAAGAAACAGTAAATAATATTAACATTACTAAGCATATTGATTTGAGGGAACTGGAGACTGCAATTACAGACATTATTGGAGAATTGATGTCGGATAAAGGCATTTTATTAAACTTAACAGATATAAGGACCATTGATGATTATACCTTTGGACATAGTGTAAATGTGTGTGTTCTATCCTTGATTATGGGAATTGCACTTAATTATGATAAAGAATCTCTAAAAGTTTTGGGGGTAGGAGCGCTGCTGCATGATATTGGTAAAGTTCAGATTAGTAGCGATATACTAAATAAGCCAGGGATCTTAACGGATATGGAATATGAAGAAATCAAAAAACATTCTTTTTTTGGATATGGAATGGTTAAAAATATAGAAGGCATAAAAAAAGAAATAGCATGGATCATTAGAGATCACCATGAAAGGTATGATGGTAATGGATATCCTAATGGTTTATGGGGAGAAAACATCCATGTTTTTTCTAGGATTGTTGCTATTTGTGATGTATATGATGCTTTAACCTCTAATAGGATCTATAGAAGTGGTATTCCGCCCCATCAGGCTATTGAGTATTTAATTGCAATGGGAAATCATCAATTCGACTATAATCTAGTAAAGATATTTTTAAGACATATATGTATTTATCCTATCGGTACGGTGGTGAAACTACAATCAGGAGAACAGGGTGTTGTAGTAGAACTTGATGAATATTGCCCTACTCGACCAATCATCGATATTGTAAGGGACATGAATGGCAGATCATTAGAGACGAAAATCAGAGTAGATTTAAGAAAAAATCTTAAAAATGGTATAGTTTCTATACTAGAAGCAGTATAAGCAATCTTGGTCTGGCAGAAGTCAGACTTTTTGTTTTTTCTATAAATCAATAAATATCATTTATCCTTCGGTGTAGTGCTAAGACTCCCGCTTCTTCTAGATAAACAAACTAAGTGACCAACACGAAAGTTAGAAACCAAACTTTCGGTTGTCTACTTAAAGCGGGAGATCAAGCACTACATCCTCGAAGTAAATTCGGCTACAATTCAGAGGGAGTAAAAACTCCCTCTGAATTAAGTCTCATTTTATATAAAAATTAGACGCTATGGAGACGGTAAATAGATATAATTTTGATTAAAGACAACAATATAATTAAAAGTAATAAAATAGGGAGTGGTTACATGATTAATAATATTGACATTTCAAATGCGATGACAATTAAATTAGACAATGCTTTGCCAGCATATCCTGAATTCAAAGAAGGAATTCGACGGGCACCAGACAGAGGCTTTAAGCTTACGCTAGATCAAACAGAAACTGCCTTAAAAAATGCGTTAAGATATATCCCAGAAGAATTGCATGAAACTCTGGCTCCAGAATTTCTAGAGGAATTAGTAACAATGGGCAGAATTTATGGTTATCGGTTTCGACCAGAGGGAAGCATCAAAGGAAAATCTATCGATGAATATAAAGGAAACTGTATAGAAGGAAAAGCCTTTCAAGTAATGATGGACAATAATTTGGACTTTGATATAGCCCTTTATCCTTATGAACTGGTGACCTATGGTGAAACTGGAAAGGTATGTCAGAACTGGATGCAGTATAGGCTTATTAAAAAATACCTTGAGGTAATGACAAATGAACAAACTCTAGTTATTGAATCTGGACATCCATTGGGATTATTCAAATCTAAGCCAGATGCACCAAGAGTAATCATTACCAATGCCTTAATGGTAGGTATGTTTGACAATCCAAAGGATTGGGATATTGCAGAACAAATGGGGGTTGCAAACTATGGACAAATGACTGCTGGAGGATGGATGTATATCGGACCACAGGGTATTGTTCATGGAACCTTTAATACCTTATTAAATGCAGGTAGAAAGAAATTAGGATTACGTGATGATGAGGATTTAAGAGGCGTGCTATTTGTAACTTCAGGGCTAGGCGGCATGAGTGGTGCTCAGCCAAAAGCTGTGGAAATCGCCAATGGTGTAGGGATTATCGCTGAAGTGGACTACTCAAGAATTAAAACCAGACATGACCAGGGATGGGTAAGCGTTATCTCTGCAAATTTAGAGGAAGTATTCTCTATCGCAAAGGAACATATAGAGAAAAAAGAACCTATTTCCATTGCATACCATGGTAATATTGTTGACCTATTACAATATGCCGTAGATAATAACATTAAAATTCCTTTACTTTCTGATCAAACCTCCTGCCATGCAGTGTATGAAGGAGGTTATTGTCCACAAGGGCTTACCTTTGCAGAAAGAACAGATATGCTTAAGGGCAATAGGGAGAAGTTTGTTCAATTAGTAGATGAAACCCTAAAGAAACACTTTGAATTAATTAAAACCTTAGTAGATAGCGGAACCTATTTCTTTGATTATGGAAACGCTTTTATGAAATCTATCTATGATGCAGGCGTTAACGAAATATCTAAAAATGGTATTGATGAAAAGGATGGTTTTATTTTCCCATCTTATGTAGAGGACATTATGGGACCAGAGTTATTTGATTATGGTTATGGACCCTTCAGATGGGTATGCTTAAGTGGCAAGCATGAAGATTTAATCAAAACCGATAAGGCTGCTATGGATTTAATCGATCCTAATAGAAGAGGTCAAGATAGAGACAATTATGTATGGATAAGAGATGCTGAGAAAAATAAAATGGTTGTTGGAACACAGGCGAGAATTTTATACCAAGATGCTATGGGTAGAACCAGAATAGCTCTTAAATTTAATGAAATGGTTAGAAATGGTGAAGTGGGGCCAATTATGCTAGGAAGAGATCATCACGACGTAAGTGGTACTGACTCACCTTTTAGAGAAACCTCTAATATTAAAGATGGAAGCAATGTAATGGCAGATATGGCTACCCAATGTTTTGCAGGGAACGCAGCTAGAGGGATGAGCTTAATTGCATTACACAATGGTGGTGGTGTAGGAATCGGAAAATCTATCAATGGTGGCTTTGGTATGGTATTAGATGGTAGTGAGAGAGTAGATAATATTTTAAAATCTGCTATGCCTTGGGATGTTATGGGGGGTGTTGCTAGGAGAGCATGGGCCAGAAATGAGAATTCTATTAGCACTAGTATGGAATATAATAAGGAATATGGAGATACAGATCATATTACCCTGCCATTTATCCCTAAAGAGGATTTAGTGAAAAATCTGGTGAAAAAGGTTTTTGAAAATACAAAATAGAAAAAACGTAAGAGAATTAATAGAGTAGGGAATAAAATGTTATTCCCTACAACTATATATTTCATATGAAGAGAAGGGTGGAGACAAAATCATGAGTGAAAAGAAAAAAATTGTTCAATGTGTACCAAATTTTAGTGAAGGTAGAGACTTAGAAAAAATAGAGAAAATTGTTAATGCCTTTAGAGGTAAAGATGGCGTTAAACTTTTAGATTATAGCAGAGACGAAGATCATAACAGAGCAGTAGTAACAGTGGTTGGAGAACCAGAAGCTGTTAAAAATGCTATGATAGAAGCTATAGGAACTGCCATAGAAGTAATAGATATGACAAAACATCAAGGACAACATCCAAGAATGGGTGCTACTGACGTTGTTCCTTTTATTCCTATTAAGAACGTAAGTATGACAGAAGCAGTTGAATTAGCAAAAGAGTTAGCAAAGGAAGCTTCTGAAAAATACAATTTACCTATCTATCTATACGAAAAAGCAGCATCAACACCTGCAAGAGAAAACTTAGCTCAGGTAAGAAAAGGTCAATTCGAGGGTATGGCTGAAAAGGTTAAGCAACCAGAATGGCATCCAGACTTCGGGCCACATGAAATTCATCCTACAGCTGGTGTTACTGGTGTAGCAGCTAGAATGCCACTAGTAGCCTATAATGTAAATTTAGATACAAATAAATTAGAAATCGCTGATAAAATTGCTAAAAATGTAAGACATTTAAGTGGTGGATTAAGATATTGCAAAGGTATGGGTGTAGAATTGAAGGACAGAGGCATTGTTCAAGTTTCTATGAATATGACAGACTATACAAAAACTGCTTTATATAGAGTTTTTGAGCTAATCAAAATAGAGGCAAAGAGATATGGTGTGAATGTAGTAGGAAGTGAAATTGTTGGTTCTGTTCCAATGGAAGCTTTAGTTGACACAGCAGCTTACTATCTTGGATTAGAGGATTTTTCTATGGAACAGGTATTAGAAGCTAGATTAATGGAGTGATGATGATGAAAAAGGGAAACATTTTAATTAAGAATGCTGCAGAGCTAGTAACCTGTAGTGGATTTAAGGGGAAAAAGGGTAAATCAATGTCAGACCTTCACATTATTTCCAATGGAGCAGTAGTGATTGAAGAGGGTGTCATCAAAGCAGTAGGAAAAACAGAAGAGCTACTAAAGCAATATAAGGAAGAAGACTATAAAGTGATTGATGCTTCTAATAAAGCTGTATTACCAGGCTTTGTTGATTCTCATACCCATTTCGTCTTTGGTGGATATAGAGCAGAGGAATTTTCCTGGAGACTTCGTGGTGATAGCTATATGTCCATCATGGAGCGGGGTGGGGGTATTCTTAGTAGTGTAAGAGCTACTGCAGAAGCCTCTAAGGAAGAACTACTTAAAAGTGCTATAAAACGATTAGATTCTATGCTCTCCTTTGGAGTCACCACTGTGGAGGGTAAAAGTGGTTATGGATTAGATTATGAGACGGAAATCAAACAACTAGAAGTAATGAAGGAGGCGGATAATCATCATCCTGTTGATGTGGTCAGTACCTTTATGGGAGCCCACGCAGTCCTTAAGGATTATAAAGGAAGAGAAGGTGCATTCATTGACTTTCTAATTGAAAAGGTTATGCCAGAGGTAACGGAAAGAAAGCTGGCAGAATTTTGTGATGTTTTCTGTGAAAAAAATGTATTTTCTATAGAAGACTCCAGAAAATTATTAACAAAAGCAAAGGAAATGGGTTTTAAAGTTAAACTTCATGCCGATGAAATTGTCCAGTTAGGAGGAGCAGAGCTAGCGGCTGAATTAGGGGCGGTTTCTGCAGATCATTTATTACAGGCCTCTGATCAGGGAATCAAGGAAATGGAAAAGGCTGGAGTAGTAGCTACCCTACTGCCAGGAACTGCTTTTAGCTTAAAAGAGGACTTTGCTAGGGCTAGGTATATGATTGATAACAATTGTGCTGTTGCTTTAGCAACTGACTTGAACCCGGGGAGCTGCTTTACTGAGTCTATTCCATTAATATTCGCTTTAGCTACTCTATATATGGGAATGACAACGGAAGAAGCAGTTACGGCACTTACCATTAATGGAGCTGCAGCGGTGGATAAGGCTGATAAAATTGGTAGTATTGATATAGGGAAAAAAGGAGATATTATTATACTAGAATTTCCATCCTACAAATATATTCCCTACCATATCGGTGTAAGCACAGTGGAAAAAGTTGTTAAAAATGGTATACTAGTTTATAACCGATAAAAAATTATTGATTATGTACAATTTGGGATGAGCTATAATTTTGGTTATTGATTGCAACGAAGTCTGTCTATTAATGTTTAGAAGTAAGACTTTGTTCTAATAAAGAAAAATTATAAAGAAAAACAATAGTGGGGAGGGCATAGTATGAGTTTCAAAAGCGATATAGAAATTGCACAAGAGGCAACGTTACAGGACATAAGAGAGATAGGAAAAAAGTTAGGATTAGTAGAAGATGATATCGAGCTTTATGGGAAATATAAGGCGAAGGTGGATTATAACCTGCTTAAACAGGGAAAGACTGGTAAGCAAGCTAAGCTTATTTTAGTGTCAGCTATCAACCCAACGCCAGCAGGAGAAGGAAAGACAACAACTACCATTGGAACCTCTGATGCCTTAAGTAGATTAGGTAATAAGACCATTGTAGCTTTAAGAGAACCATCCCTAGGTCCAGTATTTGGGGTGAAGGGTGGAGCTGCTGGAGGTGGCTATGCTCAAGTAGTACCTATGGAGGATATTAACTTACATTTTACAGGAGATTTCCATGCTATAGGAGCTGCCAATAACCTATTAGCAGCTATGCTTGATAACCATATGAATCATGGTAATCTACTGGGAATAGATAATAGAAAAATCACATGGCGACGTGTTGTTGATATGAATGATCGACAACTAAGAAATATTGTAAATGGTATGGGTGGTAAAGGAAATGGTATACCTAGAGAAGACGGTTTTGATATTACTGTAGCCTCTGAAGTAATGGCGGCCTTCTGCTTAGCCAGCGACATAGTGGACCTAAAAGAAAGACTAGGTAACATTATCGTAGCCTACACAAAAGATGATCGACCGATAACAGCGAAGGATTTGAATGCCCACGGAGCTATGGCGGCTCTACTAAAGGATGCATTAAAGCCGAACCTAGTACAAACCCTAGAAGGAACACCAGCTTTCGTACATGGTGGTCCCTTCGCCAATATCGCCCATGGCTGCAACTCTGTTATTGCAACAAAAATGGCAATGCACTTTGCTGATTATGTAGTAACGGAAGCTGGTTTTGGAGCGGATTTAGGAGCAGAAAAGTTTCTAGATATAAAATGTAGAAAATCAGGTTTGAAGCCAGATGCAGTTATTATTGTAGCAACTGTAAGAGCGTTAAAATATAACGGTGGTGTACCAAAGGATCAATTAAGTCAAGAAAATCTAGAAGCATTGGAAAATGGATTACCAAATTTATTGAAGCATGTAGAAAACATTACAAAGGTATTTAAGCTGCCAGCTGTAGTAGCTATTAATAGATTTCCGTTAGATACAGAAGCAGAATTAGAGCTAGTAAGAAGCAAGTGTAAAGAATTAGGTGTCAACGTAGCTTTATCAGAAGTATGGGCAAAAGGCGGAGAAGGCGGAGAAGAATTAGCAAAAGAAGTATTAAGACTGACGGAAGAAGAAAGTCAATTGGAGTACGTGTATGCATTAGATATGCCAATTGCAGAAAAGATTAAGGCGATTGCTACTAAAATTTATGGTGCTAGTGGTGTAGACTTCACACCTGCAACCTTAAAAGAAATAGATAAACTAGAAAAGCTAGGCTTTGGTAATCTACCAATTTGTATGGCAAAGACGCAGTACTCTTTAAGCGATAATCCAAAGCTATTAGGTAGACCAGAAGGATTTAACATTACTGTGAGACAAATTAAAGTATCCGCAGGAGCAGGCTTTATTGTAGCCCTCACAGGAGAAGTAATGACAATGCCAGGATTGCCAAAGGTACCTTCAGCTGAACGGATTGACGTAGATGAAAAAGGAACTATTAGCGGATTATTTTAATGAAAAAAGGGGAGGAATAGAAATGCTAGGAAACATGTCAGTAACAGATTTTTTAGAAAAAACAGCATCAAATGATCCAGTTCCAGGTGGAGGCAGTATTGCGGCTTTAAGTGCAGCCACTGCAGCTGCTTTAACGGAAATGGTAGCTAATTTAACAATAGGCAAGAAGAAATATGTAGAAATGGAAGAAGAAATGAAAGAAGTAGCTAAAACGCTTTTGGCTGCGAGAGAAGAGCTGATCAGAGATATCGATAAAGATGCTGACTCCTATGACCAAGTAATGCAGGCATTCAAACTGCCTAAAGAAACAGAAGAAGAAATAGATGAAAGAAAAAATGCCATTCAAGAAGCAACAAAAAAGGCAGCACTAGTTCCACTAGAAGTAGCAAAAAAAGCTTTTGGTTTGATGGAAGCTATTGAAATGATTGTTGTAAAAGGCAATCAGAATGCTGTTACTGATGGAGCTGTAGCAGCGATGATGGCGAGAACGGCTGTCCTTTCAGCATTATATAATGTTAAAATTAACCTGGGCTCTATTAAAGACGCTGCTTTTGTTGAAAAGGTGTCAGGAGAAGTGACAGAATTAGAAACAAAGATAGAGGTTATAGAAAAACAGATTCTTTCTAAGGTTCAATTATAGGTTCGATTAAAACATCAATGGTATTTGAAGGGAGACATAGTGGAAGTACAAACACTATGTCTCCCTTCACTTATATATAGTTGTGAAAAAAGTTTTATTATATAGGTAGAATCATTTATAATAGAGTTATTAATTAAATTAAAGGAGGCGGTAAAATGACAAAAATTTGTGTAAAGTTATTTAGCACACCAACCATTGAAAAAGATCATGAAAAAATCTTTTTACCCTTCCGTAAAGCAGAGGCATTGTTTTATTATTTAGTTGTGCAGCAGCAGGCTACCAGAGATGAACTGGTGAATTTGTTATGGGGAGAGGTAGAAGAGGAAACTGCTAAAAAAAATCTAAGACATGCTATGTATAAGATTAGAAAGGTTTTTGATATGGATATTATTATATCTCCTCAAAAGTCTATAGTGATGCTAAATCCTGAAATAAGTATAGAAAGTGATTTGAAAGTCTTTCTTCAAGATGAAGAAAACAATATTGAAGCTTATAAGGGAGAATTTCTTCAGGGATTTTTGGTGAAGGATGCAGAGGACTTTGAAAACTGGATATCACAAACTAGAGAAACCTACAGGGATCTATACATTACAAAGCTATATAAAAGAATCAATGAATATATAGAAAATCAGGAGGAAAACCTAGTAGAACAATATACAAAACTATTAATTCACGTAGATGCTTTTAATGAAAGAGCTTATCGAATTCTTATGGAAATTTATAAAAACCAAGGTAACTACAACAAGGCAATAGATATTTATCATAGATTGTGTGAAGTACTAGAGCAAGAGCTGGGTATTACGCCAGATAATAAAACAAAGGAAATATTTGAAGAAATATTGATGGTTCAAGATAGCAAAGATAACCATAGCAAAGATAACTTAGAAGAATTTTTCTATGGAAGAAATAAAGAAATTCAGATGCTAAATAAGAACTTTAAAGATTTTATTGAAGAAAAGACATTCAAGTCAATGATCATAACAGGAGAAGCAGGCATTGGCAAAACAAAATTAAAAGATAAGGTTTTACAAAAGTTTAAACAGAAAGATGTATATTTATTACAGAGCAACTGCTATCAAGCAGAGGAAGAATACTTCTTAAAGCCATGGAACACAATCTTCACCATGCTATTTGCAGAAATCAAAGGAGAAAAGATAAATATTCCACCGCTTTGGAGAAATATTTTAGCCTCCATGTTTCCTGTTTTTGCAATCGATGATACTCCTATCCATGTAAATATGGTGGAGGAGCTTAATCAGTATAAGTATAGAGTGATGGAGGAAGCAGTAATAGGCCTCTTCAAAAGGCTTAGTCAAAAGAAAAAGGTAGTCATCGTTTTTGAAGATTTACAGTGGATTGATACAATGAGCTTATCTCTACTAAACAGCATTCTATTACAAAATGATAGAAAAAACATTTTCTTTATTGGAACCTGTAGAGATGTGTATCTTTCTAAGATTGATGGATTCATGACTAAAATGAAAAAATATGATGTAATGGAAGAAATCTATTTACCAAGGTTTGCACCATCGGAAGTTGCAGATTTTATTTATAAGGCTTTACCTAATATGAAAACCAATGAAATCATAGCACGGGAAATTTACAGAGAGACTGAGGGGAATACCTTTTTCATCATGGAGTATCTAAATTCTATAAAAGAGAAAGGAAACTTTGAAAAAATAACACCCAAAATGCAGGATATTTTAAAGAGTAGGTTTTTAGAAATTTCCAAGGAAACTAAAAAGTTATTAAATATTATCTCTCTCTTTTTTGATAAAGCATCTTTAGATATTTTACAAAGATTAATGGATAAAGATGAATTAGAAGTAATGAATATTATAGAGGAACTACAGGATAAAAGAATTATTATGGAAATAGAGGAATCTGATAAAATCAGCTTTCAATTTACCCACTCAAAGCTAAGGGAATTTATTTACATGCAGCAATCATCAGCTATGAGAAGAGTGCTACATAGTAAGGTGGCTTCTATATTAGAAGATCAACTAAAGCATGAAAACATGGATAAATTAATTTACTCAAAATTAATCTACCATTTTTCTAATGCTGGCGATAAAATCAATACATTGAAATATAGCATAAAAAATGTTAATACCTATATGGATTTTACCCATGAAGTTATTCCGGTGTTAAATGATACTACTCCTCAAAAAAGGGAGATTCTTCATGTTGGAGAAAAGGAACTCGTCAAATATCTTCAAGATATAGAAGTCCAAGTGAAGGATTTAAGTAATCAAATGAACCCATCAAAAGAAATGACAAAACTACAGATTGAATTTTTTCATATAATGGGAAGATATTTAATTGCAGAAGGTGAATATGAAAAGGGAATTCACTATATCGAAGAAATGATTCAAGCTTCTAAAGCTATAGGAGAATATGAGTATACCTTAAGAGGTTATAGACAGATGATTAACTATTGTATTCAAACCCACAATATTGAAAAGATGCAACATTATGTGGAAGAAGGACTTCAACTGTCTGGAAAGCATAGCTATCCAAAAGAAGAGGGGATTTTGCTAAGATTAAAAGGTTTAAACAAAATGATGGAAGGGCAATACCAACAAGCAGAAGAGTTTTTAAAACAATCTATTAACATTTTTAAAGAAATTAGTAGATTCGATGACAAATATCTATTAAATATTGCAGCTGCATACAACTATATTGGAGAGATAAGAAGATATAATATGATGTTTTCCAGTGCTTTAAGCTATTATGATAAAGCAATGATGATTTGTGATGAACAAAAGATTATAAAAGGCTTAACTATGTTTAATACGAATGCAGGACAAGCAGCATTTGATATGGGAGATTACGATAGGGCAAAGGACTATTTCCAGAAGGCTATTGTTTATTATCGTCAATTAGAGGTCCTATGGGGAAGATCTATAGCAGAGGGTTATATGGCGTTGTTATTAGTACGGGAAGGTCAATACAAAGAAGCGTTGCAATATCTTAAAGGAGCAGAAGTCTATGCCAGAAAACTGAAGAGTCCCTATGAAATGGGATTGATTTATAGAATCATGGCAGAAATAAGAGTAATGATGAAGAAAAATAAAGATTTAAACAAGGTATTTTATCAGTATTTGAGATTAGAAGTGAAGGATTATTGTAGGACTGGAATTGCTTTTTTAAGTGAAGTGAAGGATAGCTACGAAAAGGAAATCATGAAGGTTTTTATAAAAGATACAAGTAATTAATTTATAGTAAAACATAGACGGGGTGAGGAAATGACTATTATAACAGCAAAATTATTAGGGAATCCTATGATTTATAAAAATAATAAACAGATTACTTTTCCCTATAAAAAAGCAGAGGCTTTATTTTATTATTTATTAATCGAAAAAAGGGTTTCGAGAGATATATTAGTTAACCTCTTTTGGGGAACAGTAACAGAGGAGGTAGCGAAAAAAAATTTACGAAATGCTGTTTATATGGTAAAAAAAGCTTTTGACGAAGATGTGTTATTATCACCTCAAAGGTCAATGATCATTTTAAATCCAGACATTAGCTTTCAAATAGATACAGAAAAGTTTATACAATCCAAAGAAAAGATTCCTCTAAAAAATTATGTAGGAGATTTCTTAGAGGGATTTTTTGTTAAGGATGCAGAAGGATTTGAAGGATGGATGTTAGATTTAAGAGATAAATATAAAGATGTATATGTATATAAGCTTCATCATGAGGTGGAAATTTCCTACGAGAATAATGAGTATAAAAAAGCAGAAAAACATTGTAAGACACTAATCAATATTGATGAATTTGATGAAAAAGCTTACAGACAACTTATGATAATTTATCAAGCACAAGGAAAATATAATCAGGGAATTGATATTTATAATAGATTAGTAGAAATATTGAAAAAAGAATTAGCAATTACTCCTGATATGAAGACAATCAAGTTAGCAGAAGAATTAATAAAAGAAAAGTCTCAAAAGGAAACTACAGATAAAAAACAGTATAAAGATTTTTTTTATGGTAGGAAAAAAGAATTACAGCTATTGGAGAAAGATTACCAGAATTTTATTAATGATCAAGGTTGTAAATCTTTTTTTGTCATAGGTGAGGCAGGAATAGGTAAAAGCAAATTGTTAGAAGTCTTTCTAAAAGCTCATGATATAAATGAAGATCAAATTTTCTTTACCTATTGCTATCAAGCAGAAGAAAATTATTTACTAAAACCCTGGAACATTATTTTTTCTAAACTTTCAAATGTTATTGAAAAAAATGACATTGAAATACCTATATTACAAAAAAATATTGCCAGTTATATGTTTCCAGCTTTTTCTAATCATAACAATGTATCTACTATTAATTCTGTTGAAAACTTAGATTTCTTAAAATATCAGGTAATGGAAAACAACATGATTGATATATTAGAAAGAATGGCAAAATATAAAAAAAATATTTTAATTTTTGAAGATTTACAATGGGCAGATTCTATGAGTATAACGCTACTAAAAAATCTTATTCTGCACAATAGAAACAATTCCATTATGATTTTTGGAACCTGTAGAAATGAGTATAGAAAAAAGCTAGATGATTTTTCAACAGAGCTAGGAGCCCATGATTTAATTTATAAATTAGAATTGAGAAGATTCAACAAGGATGAAATGATTGATTTTTCAATACAATTGATGCCAAACTACCCTTTTAATCAGCAGATTAGGGAATTAATATATAGAGAAACAGAAGGTAATCCATTTTTTCTAAAGGAGCTTTTAAATAATATTCAAGAAAATAGGAAAGGCATCCAAATAACTGCTAAGATGGAGGATATTATTCGAGCTAGATTTTTAAATGTTTCAGAGGAAGGAAAAAAAATATTAAACATTATATCCGTTTTTTTTGATGGTGCGCCCTTCAAATATTTACAAGAGATTAGTGATAAAAGTGACATGGAACTAATGGATATTATTGAGGAATTACAAGATAGAGATATCCTGAAGGAAATGATGGGCATTGAGGATGTTGAACTGATTTTTACCCATCAAAAATTAAGGGAGTATTTATATATGCAGTTATCTCTTTCTAGAAAAAAGGTTTTACATGAAAGAATAGGCAGTCTTATTGAGGGTAAGTTGAAAAAAGTGAAAAGTGATATGCTTTTATATTCAAAACTGATTTATCATTTTTCCAATGCAGGAAACTGGATTGCTGCATTAAAGTATAGTATTAAAAATTTAGAGGAATATCTTTATTTTAATCATGAAATATTTCCTGTAATTAATAGTGAAGGCAATAGTGCTGAAGCGTACCTATATTTAACACAGGATCAGGCCAAGACAAAGATTAAGGAAATAGAGGCGCTATTGCAGAAGGTAAAGGGAGAAAATCATGGTAACAGTGAATTGAGAAAGTTAGAAATGGCCTATTTGCATATGGAGGGACGACTTTGTATCCGGCAAGGGAACTATGATAAAGGAATGCATATCATAAGAGAGATTATTGATAAATCTTTGGAAGAAAAGGAATATACACTGGCTCTAAAAGGCTATCGTCAAATGATTTATTATTGCATTAATACGCAAAATATAGTATTGATGGTAGAATTAATTGAAAAAGCATTAGAGATTGCTGAAAAGCAAGAAGATAAAGAAGAAATAGGTATTCTTTATAGATTGAAGGGTTTACTGAAAATAATAGAGGGGGAATATGAGGAAGGAGAAGAAATTCTAAAAAACGCTATTCTTATTTTTAATACGCTTCCTCAACCAGAGAAATATCTTCTTAATATAGCAGCAGCCTATAATTATATTGGAGAAAGCAAAAGACATAATCAAAAATTTCAAGAGGCTATAGACTATTATAAAAAAGCTATAGCTATATGCCAAGAGAAAAAAATACTTAGGGGATTAGCGATCTTTCAGACCAATACAGGCTTGGCTTTTCATGCTATGGGAGAGGATGAAAAGGCTAAAAGTTATTTTAATAAGGCATTAAAGATCTATAAAAAGCTAGATTCCTTATGGGGACGTTCAATAGCCTTTGGACACTTATCCCTTATTTTAATTAAAGAGGGCAAATATCAAGAAGCACTACAATACCTGCTTAAGGCTGAAGGAGACGCTCAAAAATTAAAAAGCCCCTATGAAACAGCACTAGTATTAAGAGTGAAGGCAGAGATTTCTAAACAAATGAAAAGAGATGAAGTCTTAAATAAGGTTTTCTTTCTTTATATAAATAAAGGGGTTGAAGTCTACTGTAGAGAAGGCATCGATATTTTAAAGGAATTAAAAGGATATTATGAAATTAACCTATTTAAACAACTGATAGAAAGTTAAATTTTACCTCTATTCTTCTTAACAGATATATTTTACAATTAAGAAAATCCAGTATTTTTTCAATGCTGGATTTTGACTTTTTATGGACGATAGACTGTTAAAATGTAATCAAACTGTATAAATGTAAGAAAATTCACTTTTGTCAAAAACTTATATTTTTTTAGCAATAATAAGTATATTTTTTTAGATTAAATAGAAAATAGTCTGTCTCAAAATTATGGACAGCCTATGATTTCCATATTACACTTCAATGATTGTCTGGTGAATTTTCTTAGAATTATTAGTTGAATCATTAGAAAATTAAGGGGGAAATTGAATGAAAGCTTCAAACGAAAAGGCTAAGCTAAGAATGGCGATTTTTGTACCGATGTCCATCATTTTTCTAACTGCAATTATTGTTGGATTAGTAGCACCTGCAATATTTTTGGAGGGTATGAATAAAATTGTAGAATTCGCTTTTGTAAATTTTGGTTGGTTATTTCAGATTTCAGGAAACATTTTTTTGGCAATGTGTCTATATTTAATGTTTTCTAAATATGGAGATATTAAGCTAGGGGGGCCTGATGCTAAGCCAGAGCTAAGTAATTGGAACTGGTTTGCCATCTCTCTTTGTGCAGGAATAGCTACAGGCATTCTTTTCTGGGGTATTGCTGAGCCTATCACTCACTTTATGTCACCACCGTTGGGCTTAGAGGCTATGTCAGAGGCAGCAGCAATGTTTTCTATGACAACAACCTTTATTCACTGGACTTATATTCCTTATGCTATGTATGGTATTGCTGGTATTGGGGTTGCTTTTGCAGTATACAATATGAAGCTCCCTTACCAAGTAAGCTCAACTCTTTATCCGCTGTTTGGAAAAAAGATTGCTGGTTCAGTTGGGGATATTGTTGATAACGTGTGTCTATTCGCAATGGCTGGGGCTGTAGCAGCTGTATTAGGTGTAGGCACCATGCAAATAGGAAGTGGATTAAATGTTTTAACTGGCATAACCACTGGAAAGGGCTTATGGATTACCATATTACTTGCTATTGTTGTTACTTATGTTATTTCTAGCTATACTGGATTAGATCGTGGTATTCGCTGGTTATCCGATAAAAACTCAAAGCTTTTTCTAGCTATGATGGTATTTATCTTTATCGTGGGACCAACACAATTCATATTGTCATTAGGAACACAATCGGTTGGAGACTTTTTGCAAAACTTCTTTGTAAGAACCCATTACCTAAGTCCAATAGAAGGCTCCGCATGGCCAAGATGGTGGCCAATCTACTACTGGGCCATATGGTTAGCCTATGCTCCATTAATAGGAATGTTCTTAGCTAGATTATCAAGGGGTAGAACCATCAGACAATTTATGCTTGTCAATGTTATGGTACCTGCTACCTTTGGACTTCTGTGGTTCTCTGTATTTGGAGGCTCAGCTATTCACCTACAACTAAATGGTGCAGAAATTTGGGAATCAATCCAACAATCAGGCTTAGAAGTATCTGTATTTGCATTTTTAGATAATTTCCCATTATCAGGATTATTAAGTGCCATCTTTATTGTGGCTATCTTTGTTTCCATTGTTACAATGGCGGACTCAATGACCAGTACAGTGGCATCACTATCCACTACCGCTAGTTTATCTAAAGGAGCAGAGCCTCCTACAAAAGTGAAGCTCTTCTGGGGCGGGGTTATGTCTTCAATGGCGATCATCAATATCTTAAGCGCTGGAGGAGAAATTAGTGGTATTGATGCTACAAAACAGATCGCCACCGTAGCAGGGTTCCCAATATTGTTCTTCATGCTACTACTTGGGGGAACAACCATGTATATGATTATGAAACAAAGCAAATATGATTTAGCCAACTGTCCAGAAACTGCTGAAATAGACGAGTCTGTGATAGTAAAAGAAGAAGCTACGAATGAGTAAATAGCCTTAAGATAAAAAATAATAAAATAAATAGAGTCAATAGGCCTGTCTATAATAGATGGGCTTATTGAACTTATAGAATGAATGTGACTGTACAGTATCTAGAAAAAGTCGATAAAATTCAAAAAATACATGAAAGATTGACCTTTTATCGACGATTCTCAGATAAAATAAAAGAGAAGATTTAATATTCGTAATTGACAGCAGACGAGGAGGAATAGATATGCTTTTAGAATTTATCGTTAATGGAAGAGGACATAAGCTGGAGGTAGATGCAAGGGCTAGATTATTAGATGTATTAAGGGATAAGCTAGGTTTAACAGGAACAAAGGAAGGTTGTGGTGAGGGAGAATGTGGTGCCTGCACTGTGATCATTAATGGCTTGGCGATTAACTCCTGCTTGGTACTAGCACCTCAAGCTAATGGTAAGGAGATTTTGACAGTAGAGTCCTTAGAACAGGATGGAGAATTGGACCGCTTACAAAGGGCTTTTATAGACAATGGTGCTGTGCAATGTGGGTACTGTACACCTGGGATGCTAATGTCCTGTAAGGCTTTACTAATGCAAAACCCTAATCCTACAGAAGAGGAAATAAGAAGGGCTATCGAGGGGAATCTATGTCGATGTACAGGATATACCAAAATTGTTAGAGCAGTAAAGGAAGTAGTGGAAGAAAAATAGGATATAGATATATGCTGGTAAATCTTAATTTTAATATACACGGGTCTACGGTTTCGCCCTTGACTAAAAGGCATAGTCAAGGACTGCAAATGTAGCCCCTTAGTATATTAAAATTAAAGTCTAGATTATTGCAAAGGGGAGTTTTTTTATGCGTGATATAGTAATGAAAAGGCCAGAGAACCTAGAGGCATTAGTAGAGGCTTTATCATCTGTAAACGATACCACCTATTTGCTGGGTGGAGGAACAGATTTTATGATCAAGCTGCGAAAGCATAGAATATACTCTGGAACAATTATTAACTTAACACAAATCAAGGAATTAAATTATATTCTTAGAGAAAAGGATAGAATCAAAATAGGTGCTATTACGACCTTTACTGAGATTGCTAGTCATCCTTTGATAAAACAGTATGCCAATTGTTTGGCGGAGGCTGCTGATAAGGTTGGTTCAACACAGATTAGAAATGTTGCTACTATTGCGGGAAACATAGCGAATGCAGCTCCCTGTGCAGATACGGTAACTGCTTTAATGGTCTTGGATGCAAAAATAAAGATTATCGATGGAAATGGCGAGACAAGAGAAAAATCCTTAGATGAAGTGATAATAGGTTCAGAACGTAATACCTTAGAGAAAAATGAAGCAATTATTGAAATTCTAATCCCAGTGATAGAAAAAAAATCAAAAAGTGCCTTTGCTAAGCTAGGGAGTAGAACAGCAGTAACCATATCTAAGTTAAATATAGCTGTTGTTTTGGAGTATGATCAAGAAAATTCCATTCATCAAGCTAAGGTAGCCTTAGGGGCTCTTGGACCAAAGGCCTTTAAGTCTGATATTGTAGAGAAGGCTTTACTAGGGAAAAAGCCTGTCGAAAGCCTCTTGCTAGAGCTTCAAGAGGCACTAATGGAGCAAGTGGATGCTTCTATATTAGGAAGAGGCTCCCATCCCTATAAAAGAGATGCTATCCAGGGGCTTGCTGATGATATCTTTTATAAGTTGTTTGCCAGTACCAGTATAGGAGGTGAGGTGTGATGCAGCAGGATCTAAAGTATGTGGGTAAATATGTACCAATCCATGATGTGAAGGAAAAGGTGACAGGAAAGATTAAATATGTTGGGGATATGGAAATACCAGGAATGCTATATGGGAAACTGGTATTAAGCTCTATTGCCCATGGGAATATTGTGAAAATTGATACTTCTAGAGCCGAAGCTATACCAGGAGTTGTAAAGGTTTACACCCATGAAAATACTCCCTCCACCCTTTATAATAGCCATAAATGGATTGCAGGATTAGAGGTAGTAAAGGATGAAAGATTATTTACAGATAAGGTAAGATTTGTAGGGGATAGGATGGCGGCGGTTGTAGCTATTGACAGAGATACGGCAGAATATGCAGCCACGTTAATCGATATAGAATATGAGGAATTAACGCCTATTATTGATCCTCTAGAGGCATTGAAGGAGGATAGGGTTAAAATCCATGAAGGCAGCAATAAAATTGTAAGCAAAGAAATTAAAGCTGGTATGCCAGAGGAAATCCTAAATAAGGCAGAGATTATAGTGGAGGACGATGTAACTACACAAAAAGTACATCATGCTGCTATGGAAACTCATGTTTGTCTCACAACAATAGAAGCAAACGGACAATTGATGGTATGGACTCCTTGCCAAGTAGTTTTTCAAGTACGTCTCATTGTTTCTGAAGTGTTAGGATTACCGTTAAATAAAGTTAGGGTAATTAAACCACCAATGGGAGGGTCCTTTGGAGGAAAGGGAATACCAGTGCTGGAGCCTGTTTGTGCTTATCTATCTTATGATTTAGGCAAGCCTGTAAAGCTGCAGATGAACAGAACGGAAAGCATTATCGCTACCAAAACAAGGAATGCTACAATAGGTAAGGTAAAAACCGCCATAGACAGAGAAGGGAATATATTGGCAAGAGATATAGAGATGCTGATAGATGGAGGAGCTTATTTCACCAATGCTGAAGCAATAACCATGGCTATGGGAAAAAAAGCCTTCAGGTTATATAAGATTGATAACCAAAGATATAGCGGTGAAGCGGTATATACAAATACTCCTGTAGGAGGGGCCTGCAGAGGCTATGGCTCTCCACAAATCCATACTGTAACAGAGATAAATATTGATCATGCAGCAAAAAAAATAGGCATGGATCCTGTGGATTTTAGACTAAAGAATTTAGTTCATCCCTTTGACAAAGACCCTATAGGGGGCCCAGATTTAGGAAATGCTCGAGCGATAGATTGTGTTAAAAGAGGTATGGAGGCCTTCGAGTGGAAAAAGAAATATAGCAAACCTAATGATACTGGTAGATTCGTGCGGGGAGTAGGAATGGCTTGCGCAACCCATGGTAATGGCTACTACGGTGCTTACCAAGATTATATAACAATGGATTTGAGATTAACAGAGGATGGGGAAGTAATATTAAAATCTGGTATCCATGATTTAGGCTGTGGAACAGTTACTACAATGATACAAATTGTTGCAGAGATATTGGATATTCCGCCTTATAAAGTGATGGCAACAGAAGGAGACACCCTATTAAGTCCCTTTGATTCCGCTGGTACACAAGCTAGCCGAGTAACTTTTGTATGTGGTGGAGCGGCTATGAAGACTGCTGAACTGCTCCGAGAAAAACTTATAAGCTATACGGCAAGAATATTTAATTGCCCTGAAGAAGAGGTTATCATAGAATCAGAGAAAGTATGGCATAAGGACCACGAGGAAAATAAGCTTAGCTATGGAGAAATGGTAGTAAAGATACAACAAGCATTTAAAGAAGACATGCATATGAATTATACCTACCAATCTAAAGGCAATCCCGCTGTATATGCTGCTAACTTTGTTGAAGTAGAAATTGATACTTTTACAGGACTAGTAAGGGTATTGGATGTGCTAGCAGTTCATGATGTTGGAAAAGCCATCAATCCAGGCTTTGTAGAAGGTCAGGTACAGGGGGCTATTCAAATGGGAATTGGTTTTGCATTGACGGAAGAAATCACAGTGGATGATCAAGGAAGAATTGGCTCGAATAATTTCAGTAAATATCATGTTGTGAACGCTCCTGATATGCCTGATGTAAAGGTACTGCTAATTGAAGAAGGGGAAGAGCATGGACCCTTTGGAGCGAAGAGCGTAGGAGAAATCTGCACTGTCCCAATAGCTCCTGCCATTATTAATGCTATTCACCATGTTTTGGATATAAAGATTCAATCCTTACCAGCAACTTCAGAAAAGATTTTAGAGGCCTTAAGAGGAAAAAACAAAAGATAGGGGCGTAGGTAAAATGGGAAAAAAGTCAATTATTCTTGATGGGAAGAGTCTATCGATAGAGCAGGTTACTGAAGTAGCTAGGGAAGGACTAATAATAGAAATCCATGAGAATGCTATACAAACAGTGGAGGCTTCAAGGGCATTGGTTTATGAATTAGCCAACAGTGATGTGCCCGTCTATGGCTTTAATAGAGGAGTAGGATTAAACAAAGACAGAGAAGTAGTGGCAAAATATTATTCAGAATACAATCGCAATCTGATTTTGGCCCATTGTGTAGCAGTGGAGCCAGAAGCCAGTGAAGAGGATGTAAGAGCCATCCTATTAACTCGGTTAAATACACTATTATTGGGGTGTACTGGCATACAGCCAGCAATTGTGACAATGTATAAGGATTTTTTAAATCATAGAATTCATCCTATTATCCCAGAAAGAGGTTCCATCGGAGAAGGGGATATCACCTGTCTTTCTCATATTGGTTTAGCTATGATTGGAGAGGGAGAGGTTTATTATCAGAGTATTCGTATGGCGGCAGTAGAGGCGCTAAAAAAGGCAGGGCTAAAGCCCATTGAACTGGGGCCTAAGGATGGTTTAGCCATAGTATCCTCTAACGCATTAGCTGCTGGGCCTGGAGCGATGGTATTAAAGGATGCTGAGGATTTGGTGGAGATGGCGGATATCGTGTACGCTATGACCCTAGAGGGCTTTAGAGGAAATGTAACTCCCTTGGACCCGAAGACCTATGAAGTAAGACCTTATCAAGGACAATCCTTCAGTGCAGAACAAGTGAGAAAGTATTTGGAGGGAAGTTATTTATGGCTGCCGGGAGTGACAGAATCATTACAGGATCCACTAAGTTTAAGGGGCTCCTGTCAGGTCCACGGTTCTGTTAGAGATGTGCTCGATTATGTAAAAAAACATATGGATATCCAACTAAATTCCTCTGATGATAATCCTTGTGTACTATTAGATGAAAGACGAATCATATCTTGCTCCAACTATGAAGTAACAACTTGGGTGCTAGGCTTTGAAATGTTAGGAGTAGCCTTAAGCCATCTTTCAAGAAATGCATGCTATAGAACAATAAAGCTAGGAACCCCAAAGTTTACAGGATTATCTAGATTTTTAACTCCTGCCGATGCTAGAGTAATTGCGTATGGGACTATACAAAAGACCTTCACTTCTTTGGATACAGAAATAAGGCATTTGTCTAACCCGGCCACTGTTGATTATTATTCCTTAGCTGGAGATATAGAGGATCATGCCAACAATTCACCCTTTGTAGTGAGGAAAACAGCAAAGATTATAGATAATCTGTACTATATTTTAGGGATAGAAGCCATGCATGCTGCTCAAGCTATTGATCTAAGAAAAGCAACTAAGTTAGGTAAGGGTACAAAGGTAGCCTATGAAATACTTCGTACAGAAATACCTTTCTTGGATAAGGATAGAAACCTTTCCATTGATATTAAAAAAGCTTATAATATAATAAAATCTAAAGCGTTATTAAAGGCTGTAAAGGAAGCAGTAGAAACGAGATAAAGCATAGACTAGACTGTTCAAAAGACTTCAGATTCAAGGCGCGAGAAAACCCAGCGACCAAAACGTATATAGAAATACGTAAGGGTGCTGAGTCTTAGAAGCAACGAAGAAGATGGAGATTTTTCAAAAGTCTACCGACATTTGTCGCTTTTGTTGTATAAAGAGAGGAATGGAAAAATGAAGAAGATTAAGGTGGAAGATGCGGTGGGCAGCGTATTGGCTCATGACTTAACGAAAATTGTTCCGGGCGAATTTAAGGGAGCTGCTTTTAAAAAAGGTCATATAGTTAAGACAGAGGATATTATTGAGCTAAAGAACATGGGAAAAAATCATATACATGTTTTAGAGCTGCGGGAAGACGAAATCCATGAGGATGATGCTGCCTTAAGAATTGCAAAGGCTGTGGTGGGAGAAGGTTTTACATTAGAAGGTCCTTCCGAAGGAAAGGTCAATATCAAATCCACAGAGAGAGGTCTACTAAAAATAAATACAAAGGTACTAGAACTAATCAATGACATAGATTTAATTATGCTGGCTACCCTGCATAATAATACTTTGGTGGAAAAGAACAAGGTTGTGGCAGCAACCCGGATTATACCCTTGACCATAAAGAAGAGAGAAATCCACAAAATTGAAAGTATATGTAGAAACATGGGGAAGGTAGTTACTATAAAGAAATTAAAACCATTGAGAGTAGGTATTATTGTTACTGGTACAGAAGTTTATGAAGGAAGAATTAAGGATCGATTTGGACCTATTTTAGAGGAGAAGGTTCGAATCTATGGTGGACAGTTAGTCGATACAAAATATGTTCCAGACGATACAGATGAAATCACTAAAGCCCTTAAGGCGTTGATTGATAAGGGTGCGGAAATCATATTAACCTCTGGCGGTATGTCAGTTGATGCGGACGATGTCACACCTACGGCTATTGCACAAATAAGTAATCATGTAGTTACCTATGGATCGCCGGTTTTGCCGGGGGCGATGTTTATGCTGGCATATAAAGACAAAACTGCTATACTAGGTGTACCAGCTTGTGGCATGTACCATAGAATTACCGTTTTGGATTTGGTATTCCCAAGGATATTGGCGGGAGAAATCCTTACTAAAAAAGATATTACTTCTTTAGCCCATGGAGGACTTTGTCAAAACTGTGAGGTATGTCTTTATCCTATTTGTCCCTTAGGAAAGTAGGTGAGCCATGAAGCTTTATGAAGCACTCAATATCAATTTAGATCAAAAGGAAATCATCTCTTTTGTAGGAGCTGGCGGAAAAACTACTAGCCTGTTCAAGTTGGCGAAAGAGCTAAAAGAAGCTGGGAGCAGGGTGCTACTAACTACTACTACGGCTATATATTCGCCAGCTAAAGAAAGTTATGATAGGTTAATACTAACAGATGAAGATGACCATAAAAAGCTTCTTGAGATTAAAAACACCCAATCAATTTGTGTTCTTGGTAAAGCTATTTCCAAGGAAAACAAGCTCTTGGGTTTAGAACCTTTAAAAATTTTAGAACTTAGCAAGCTGAATAGTTTTGATCATATTTTAATAGAAGCAGATGGTGCCAAAAGAAAGCCTATCAAGGCGCCTGCAACCCATGAACCAGTGATACCTTCCAACACAACAAAGCTTATAGGGGTTATTGGTTTAGATGTTCTGAATAGAGAAATAGAGGAGGAATGGGTCCACAGACCCCAGTTTTTTTGCCAATTGACGGAGGGGAAAATAGGCGGTAAAATTGATATCAACAGGGTTGTTAAGCTTGTAATCGCCGATGGAGGACTCTATAAAAGTTGTCCGGAAATCTGTCAAAAATATTTGTTGTTAAATAAAACCGATGATTCCTTCAGAGAAAATCTAGCAATTGAAATTTTCAACCTTCTAAAGAAATATCAATTTGTTCTTCATGGTGTGATTGCTGCATCTATGAAGGAGAAAGAGAATTATATCAAATGGAGTGATAGCTTTTGATTACAGGTATTATCATGGCATCAGGATTTTCTAAAAGAATGAATAAGAACAAGCTTACTTTGGAAATTGACGATACACCTATCATTGAAAGAGTAATCAGGGCAGTAAAAGGTTCTTATGTTGAAGATATACTTGTAATATATAGACAGAGGGAAATAAGAAAAATTGCTGAAAAAAATAATGTAAAAGCTATTTACAATGTCTATGCTAGTCAAGGACAAAGTGAAGCTATAAAACTAGGCATAAGAGCTGCTGATCCTCAGTCAAAAGGTTATATGTTTTTTGTAGGAGACCAACCCTTCTTAAAGGCTAATACAATTAACCAATTGATAGAAGCTTTTAATAAGGCACCCCAGACCATCACTCTTCCTCTCTACAATGGAAAAAGAGGAAACCCAGTTATCTTTCCCATAGATTTTAAGGATGCTTTACTTGGTATCACAGGAGATCAAGGTGGGAGAGGGATTATTGAACAAGAGAAGAAGGTTAACTGTATTACTATAGAAGATAGTAGAATTGGTATAGATATCGATACATGGCAACAGTATGAAAAGCTATATGGGGGAGATGAAATTAATGAGAAAAAATATAGTGGTGATTAGAAGCGGAGGAGATATTGGAACGGCAATAGCCCATAAACTTCACCGATGTGGTTTCAAGGTCTTAATATTGGAAACTAACCACCCTCTGGTCATAAGGAGAACTGTGGCCTTTGCACAAGCTATATTTAATGGGGAAGTAGAAGTAGAAGGTGTAAAGGCAGTAAAGGTTGAAGGTTTATACGAGATTATAGGAGCATGGGAGGATAATAACATTCCAATTATTATAGACAAAGATTGCAGTATACTTAAGGAAATACCTACAGACATTATCATCGATGCTATTATGGCAAAAAGAAACCTAGGAACCTCCATAGATATGGCTCCTATCACAGTTGCTGTTGGACCGGGATTTGAAGCTGGAGTAGATGTAGACGTAGTGATAGAAACAAATCGAGGACATCATTTGGGAAAACTGATTTTTACAGGTTTTGCAAAAACAGATACCGGTGTGCCAGGAAATATTATGGGCTATAGCAATGAAAGAGTGATTAAGGCTCCTTGTACTGGAGCAATCAAGATTCTATGTGACATAGGAGAAATTGTAACAAAAGAGCAGATTATTGCTTATATCGAAAATGAGCCTATCCAAGCAGCCATTGGCGGAGTCTTAAGAGGAATGATTCATGAAAATACAATGGTAACAAAAGGACTAAAAATAGCAGATGTTGATCCTAGAGGTTGTGTAGAGTATTGTTATACTATGTCGGACAAGGCTAGGGCTATAGCAGGAGGGGTTTTAGAGGCTATTTTTTACATAAAAAAGAAGAAAAATATTGTTTTGTAAGAAAAGAAACAATGAAACATAAATTGCTTTTAGCATCCTTGCAGAAGTCTTACTTGTGAAAAACAATGGTAGGCTTGTACATATGAAAGATAAATAACACCCAATTTTATAACAATAAGATTCTTTGTTAGATAAGAACGCCTTTAAAGCTAATTACCCAAGAAAAGAAAGATAGAAGACATAATTCCGTGTTTTTATCTTTCTTTTTTTCAATTCATGTTAAAATAGTTTTATAGCAGGACATATGTCCTTTATGAGAACGTTATCTTGGGATATACTTAAAGAAAAGAGGGACTGTTATGAAGATACAAGACCTTATTGAGTCAAATGCTGCCATTAAGGAAATGCTTAAGGATTGTCCATATGATATATTAAGAAAATGGGAAATGAAGCATTATGAAAAGGGACAAATCATTTGTCAACAGGATATGTATTATAATTATTTTTATATCATTTTAGAGGGATATGCTAATATTTCTATTACAGCAGAAAACGGAAAAAAATATTCTCAATCCATCTATAAAAAAGGAGACTATTTTGGTGAGCTAGAAATATTTGAACAGAAACCCTATATCTGTTCAGTAGAGACATTGACAGACCTAAAGGTTCTAAGAATAAATCGAGAATCTTTTTTGGAATGGCTTGATAAAGATAGAAACTTTTTATTATACATAACAAAAACCCTGTGTAGTAGCTTCTACAAGCTCTCTAAAAAAGCAGGAGAGGATACATTATATTCGCTAAAATATAGGGTCTGTAACTATTTAGTATATTGTTTAGATAGAGGAATAAAGAGAGGAAATGTTATTGAGATAAAAATAGAAAAGGAACAGCTTAGCGAACAATTTGTGGTTACTCAACGTAGCATTAATAGGATACTGAAACATCTAAAGGAAAAAGGCATAATAGAAGTAAATAACAAATCTATCATAGTGATCGATGTAGCTAAGCTAAAAGAAGAAGAGATATTAAGCCGAAGTGAATAATAGCTAATCCTTCAGTCTAGGTAAAAGTTGATTACATAAGATTGAATGATTATAGATTAATCTAAATTATTTTAATAAATATATTAAGGGGGAAAATGTATGAAAAAAATGATGACATGGATCATGATTATGGTGTTAATCACAGGTATGATGTTAACTGGTTGTACAAAATCTGCTGACACAGGAACGCCTGATACAGCAGAAGGAGAAGAGGCTGTAAAAGTGGCCTTGGTTGTAGCGGGTGGTTTAGGTGATCGTTCTTTCTATGATTCATCAAATGAAGGGATAGAAAGAGCTAAGGCAGAATTAGGTATTGAAGCTAGAGTATTTGAATGTAGAAATGACCCATCATTATTTAATGATCAATTGGTACAGGCATCTCAGTACGCTTCTGTAGTAGTTGTTGTTGGCTTTGAATTCTATGATGTAGTTCAAGAATTAGCATTAGAATTTCCAGAAGTAAATTATATCTATGTTGACAACGAAATAGAAGGTATTGATAATCTTACAACCATAAGCTACAAAGAAAATGAAGGGTCCTTCTTAGCTGGAGCAATGGCAGCTATGCTGACTCAAGAAAATTCTATTGAAGGTATTCAACAAAGCAAGGTTATTGGTATGGTAGGGGGAAAGGATCTTCCAGTCATCAGAAACTTTAAAGCTGGTTATGAAGCTGGTGCGGCTTACATCGATCCAGATGTAAAAGTTGAAACTATTTATGCTGGTGACTTCGAAGACCCTGCTAAAGGGAAGGAAAGTGCATTAGCTCTTTATTCAAGAGGTGCTGATATTGTATTCCAAGTAGCAGGAAAAACAGGAGAAGGTGTATTTGAAGCTGCTAGTGAAGTGGGTAGATTTGCCATTGGAGTAGACTCTGATCAAAGATATATTAATCCTGATGTTATTGTTGCCAGTATGATTAAAGGTGTAGGCTTATCTATATTTGAATCTATTGAAAGAATTCAAAATGGAAGCTTTGAAGCCGGAAAAGTATATCATTATGGTATCGATGAAAATGGTGTTAGCTTGGGTTATGGTACACAGGACATGAAGGAAATTGTTACAGAAGAAATGAAAACAAAACTAGAGGAAATCAAAGGAAAGATTACTAGTGGAGAAATCGTAGTACCAGAAGGAAAGTAAAATGAGACTTAATTCAGAAGGAATCTTTATTCCCACTGAATTGTAGCTGAATTTATTTCGAGGATGTAGTGCCTGGACTGCCGCTTTTTAAAGCGGGGGGGGGGTTTAGCGCTACACCGAAGGGGAAAATTAGAGCTCTTTTATGATACATAAGGGAGAAGTAGATTACCTACTTCTCCCTTTTCAAAACAAACGCAACCTATAGAGGGGTGAAAGAACAATGGAAGAAAATATTATAGAGCTTAGAGGCATTACCAAGCAGTTTCCTGCTGTTTTGGCTAATGATAATATTAACCTTTCCATTCAAAAAGGTGAAATTCATGCTATTGTAGGTGAAAATGGTGCTGGAAAATCTACCTTAATGAAAATATTATATGGCCTTTTAGAACCTACTAGTGGGGAAATCTTCTTTAAAGGAGAACCCATTAAAATTACCAATCCCTCTATTGCCATCGACCATGGCATCGGGATGGTACATCAACATTTTATGCTGTTACCCTCCTTTACCGTAGCAGAAAATATTGTGCTAGGGACGGAGCCTAGAAGAAGAAAAATATTTATGGATTTTAAGCAAGCCATCGAAATTACAGAAGAATTAGTGAATACTTATGGTTTAAAGGTAAATCCTCATTTAAAGGCAGAGGAAGTTTCAGTAGGAATACAACAGCGGATAGAAATATTGAAGGCCTTACATAAGGGAGCAGACATTTTAATCTTGGACGAACCTACGGCAGTGTTAACACCTCAAGAAACAGAGGAGCTTTTTGTTGTTATTCGAAAACTAGTAAAAGAGTTAAACAAAACTGTGATTATTATTACTCATAAGCTACAGGAGGTTATGGCTTTATCTCATCGTGTTAGTGTAATGCGGCAAGGGAAGCTAGTGGGAACTGTAGATACGAAGGATGCTACGGAACAAATCTTAGCTGAAATGATGGTAGGAAGAGAAGTGCTATTTGATCCATTGGATAAAAAAGAAGTTGAGGGTACTACGGTTTTAGAGGTACAAGAATTAAAGGTGAAGGATAACCGTGGATTATTTGCCTTGAAATCAATAGACCTTAAGCTAAAGTCGGGAGAAATTTTAGGTATCGCAGGAGTTGAAGGTAATGGGCAATCGGAGCTGGTAGAGGCCTTAACTGGGTTAAGAGAGATAGAAAAGGGTCAAATATTAATAGAGAATAAGAATATTACTGGGAAAGATCCTAGAGAAATCAGAGAAATGGGTATGGCCCATGTTCCTGAAGATAGATTAGCAACAGGATTAAGTAAAAAGGCCACCATCACTGAAAACATGATGATGGGAACGCATGACAAAGAGCCTTATGCAATCAAGGGGATTCATATAAACAAAAAACCTATAAGGGAGAGAGCAGAAAGACTGATCAAGGAATTTGATGTACGAACTCCCACCCAGGATGTATTGGTGGAAAACCTATCAGGGGGAAATATGCAGAAAATCATCATTGCTAGAGAGTTTTCCTTTGACACGCCTATTCTTATTATATCCCAACCAACAAGAGGCGTAGATATTGGAGCGATTGAGTTTATTCATAAGGAGATTATAGAAAAACGTAATGAAGGATGTGCTATATTATTGATTTCTGCAGAATTAGATGAGCTCTTTAGGTTATCCGATAGAATGATTACAATCTATGAAGGTGAAATAACAGGAGAATTTATCAATGGAGAAATCAGCAAAAAGGAAATTGGTTTATATATGACTGGCAAACAAAACAAGACTCAAGAAGGGAGGGCATAATTAATGAAGAAATTCATTACGTCAAAAGATACAGAGTATTTGATCTCACTGTTTCTTTCAATAACAGCAGCTTTAATCATTGGAGCCTTGATTATGATGGCCAATGGACGCAGTCCTATTATAGGTTATGCCTCCCTAATAAGAGGAGCCTTTGGATCAAAATACAACATAGCAACTACCTTAGCAAAAACTGTTCCTTTGATTCTAACTGGTTTGGCTACAGCCATTTCCTTTAGAAGCGGCATTTATAATATTGGTGGAGAAGGACAGCTATACTTAGGGGCTTTTGCAGCTGCTTATGTTGGATTTACATTTACAACCTTGCCGGGAGTAATCGGTATATTATTGGCAATTATTGCCGGAGCAATTGTTGGAGCATTATATGCCTTCATACCAGCTTTATTAAAGGTTTACTACAAAATAGATGAAGTAATTACGACCATTATGTTAAACAGTGTAGCAGTTCTTTTCACTGATTATCTAGTGAATTACCCCTTTGCCGCAAATCAAGGGAAAATGGGAGGAACCGACATGGTGGAAACAAGCTATCGCTTATCCCGTCTAATAAGGTTATCTACCCTCAATACAAGTATTTTTATGATGGGTTTTATAGCATTGATAATTTACTACATCATGCAAAAAACCTCCACAGGGTATAGCTTTAAAATGGTGGGACAGAACGCCACCTTTGCTAAATATGGAGGAATTAATGCGAAAAAACAAATGATAGTTGCTATGTTGATTTCAGGAGGGTTGTGTGGTGTTGCAGGGGTTCTTGAGGTTTTAGGAACTCATTATAGATTTCTACAAAACATTTCTCCGGGATTTGCTTTTGACGGGATGCTGGTAGCTTTAATTGTAAAAAACAATCCAATTGGTGTTGTTTTTATGTCTATTTTCTTCGGGGCATTGAAAACAGGCTCCATTGCCATGGAAAACACTACCTCGATTCCTTCAGAGCTGGTATTGGTGATCCAAGCAATTATTATTCTATTTATTGCAGGAGAAGCAGGTTTTAAAAGGATTATCAAAGATTATTTGATGAAAAGAAACTTACAGCAAAAGGTAGGTGGCAAGTAAAATGTTTAAAGAACTATTTAATCTAACATTATTACAAAACACGATAAGAACTGCTACTCCCCTTATTTTAGCTGCCCTTGGTGGATTGTTGACAATGCATAGTGGTATGTTAAACATCGGCATGGAGGGAATGATTTTATTAGGAGCATTTTTTGGCGTTGTAGGCAGCTACTTTTTTGCTAGCTCCCTTGCAGGAGTTGCATTAGCTGTTGTTGTAGGAATCTTGATTGGAGTGATCTTTGGCTTTTTCGTTATTGAATTAAAGGCAGATGAATTTATTATTGGCATTGCCATTAATATACTCGCTGGAGGACTTACAATTTTTTTATTAAGAAGCATGTTTGGTGTAAAGGGAGCCTTTTCTTCACCAGGGATTATATCACTACCAAGGCTAAACTTCCCGTCCCTGAAGGGAATACCTTTTTTAGATGTCATTTTTAATAACCATTCAGTTTTTGTTTATATCAGCTGGATTTTGGTGATATTAACCTATTTGTTCTTATACAAAACTCCCTATGGTATGTGGATAAGAGCTGCAGGAGAGCATCCTGAGGCATTGGAAACCACGGGAGTGAGCGCTAGAAAAATGAAATATATTAGTTCAATTATTTGCGGTGTTTTCTGTGGTTTTGCAGGGGCCCATCTATCCTTGGGGTACTTAACATTGTTTACTGAAAACATGAGCGCCAATAGAGGATTTATTGCCTTAGCCGCTATTATATTTGGCGCCTCTAATCCTCTAAAAACCTTTGGAGCTGCTTTGTTATTTGGATTCTTTGATGCTTTAGGTATCCGACTGCAGGTGGTAGGTATACCTTCACAATTTACGCAAATGATTCCCTATCTAGTAACAGTAATTGCATTGTTTATTATTACTAAAAAACACCTAACAAAGGTAAAAAAAGTTGGAGAAAAGGAAGGAGCATAATAGGAAGATGAAGGTATGGGAGTATGATGTGGTAGTTATTGGAGGAGGCCCTGCAGGATATTATTGCGCTCTTCAGTGTAGTAAAGGAGGGCTCAAGGTTGCTCTTGCAGAAAAAGAGGAACTGGGAGGTACTGGCCTTCGATGGGGTTGTCTACCAGTTAAAAAAATATTAGATGATTGCAAAGTTCTAAATAGATTGAAGATAGGGGCAGATGATCTATATAGAGGACTTTTAAGTAAAAGAATAGGCAGCTATAAAGAAGAAATGGTAATAGTAGAAGAAAAAATGAAGGAGAAGCTTTTAGAAGCCAAGGTTGACTTATATTTTGGTGAAGGGGCTTTTCTTGATCAGTATACCTATCAAGTAGAAGAAAATGTTTTAAAAACAACTTATATGGTTATAGCAACGGGCACATCTCCCTGTGGTTTCGAGGGCTTTGAAGTTGATGGAGAGACAATCGTTGCTCATAAAGAAGTCGTTAATTTTACAAGCTTGCCAGAAACTATAATAATCATTGGCGGGAATGTAGAAGGATGTGAGTTTGCCTCTTTGTTTGCAGAATTTGGTGTAAAGGTAATCCTTGTTGAAAAGCAGCAGGAGATTTTACAAGGAAATGATAAAGATTTAGTTGAGCCGCTAGAGATGTATTTGGAAAGCCTGGATGTAGAAATATATAAGGGTTTAGGAGCAAAAACCATACAGTATCATCAGGATAATAAGATAACTATTGTGTTGGATGATAATAGGGAACTTGAGACTGAGAAGGTTCTTGTTACAGGAGGAAGAAAGCCCAACTTTCCTACAGGTATAGAGGATCTTGGTATACATCTAGAAAAAGATAGAATTATTGTAGATACAGATTTAAAAACCAATGTTCCTAATATTTACGGCATAGGAGATATTAATGGCATACTAGGGATGGCCCATGTAGCGATTCAACAGGGGATTGCAGTAGCTGATCATATAATATTTAAAAACAAAGTGACAATGCAATATAAAGAATTGCCCAGAGCTATATTTACTATACCGGAAATTGCTGGCGTGGGCTATCAAGAGTTTGAATTATTAGAGGCAGGTATCTCCTATAAAAAAGGAATCTGTAAGCTTTCTGATACTTGGAGAGGTTTTTCAAAGGGCATTACTGAAGGATTTGTCAAAGTATTGGTAGGAGAAAATGACAAATTGCTAGGTATTTGGATGGTGGGTGATGATGTATCAGAGTACGTGGGCTTAATGGGTATATTGATTGAAAAGGAGATAACAGTTAAAGAAATAAAAAGCAACTTAATGGTACATCCTAGCTTAACTGAATCAATATTAGAAGCAATATTAAATGTTGAATAATAGGAAGGTGAGCATCATGAAACAACCTCATATTTTATGTGATTCCAATGATATAGCAAAATATGTGATTCTCCCAGGAGATCCTGAGAGGGTATTAAGGGCAGCAGCCCATATGGAGAACTGGAAAGAAGTAGCTACCAACAGAGAATTTAAAACCGTTACCGGTTATTATAAGGGTATACCTATAACCATCACTTCTACAGGCATAGGAGGACCCTCCGCAGCCATCGCAATAGAAGAATTAATTGCCTGTGGAGCTAAATACTTTATCCGTATAGGCAGTGGAGGAGCTGTGCAGCAGAATATTGAAATTGGTGATACCATTATTGCCACAGCTGCTGTGAGGGAGGATGGAGCTTCAAAAATGTACATACAAGAAAACTATCCTGCTGTAGCGGATTTTAATCTAACGAATATTATCTTAACTACCTGTGAAGCATTGAAATATAGATATTATTCTGGAATTGTACGAAGTCATGATTCCTTCTATATTGACCACGAAGAAGAAATGATGGAGTTTTGGAATCATAAGAAGGTGTTGGCCTCTGATATGGAAACAGCTATACTCTTTACAATTGCTCAATTACGTGGAGTCTATGCCGCTAGTATACTAAATAATGTAGTAAAATATCAAGCTGATATCAAGGATGGTATCAATGACTATGTGGAAAGCGATGAACTAGCTGCAGAAGGAGAAAAAAAAGAAATTATATTGGCTCTAGAATCTATAGCAGAACTGCATCATAGAAATAGTAAAGCTAGTTAAATATATTGATTAAAATAAAGTCCTAAGGAGTTCTAAAGAGTAAAACCTTTGAAAGTCTCTAGGGCTTTTTTGGTACTAAGAGTTGTGATGTTTCTAAGAATTTTACTGTTTAGCAAATCTATTGTAGTCTACTGTATTACTGACCTAGAGAGATTGCTCAAGATATTATATCTTATTAGGGCAAGTGTTTTTTTGACGTTTATAAATTGAGTGTATTTTTACAATTAATGTCATTTTATGTAAAAATAGAAGGATATGGATATTATTTGAGGAATTACGTAAAAGCACTCCTTTTCAACTCATCTGCTAGAAGGAGGAACAGATTTGATATATATTCAAGAGTTGTTAGGACATAGTAGTTCAAAAACAACAGAAATATATACCCGTGTATCAAAAACTAATATTGAGAGGTGAAATAGTGGTAAATTATAAAGAAATGACCTGTTCTATAGCTCTTAACAAACTAAAAAGGAAAATGCCATTTGCATGGGATTTAAATATATATCGTGGTTGTGAACATGGGTGTAAATACTGTTATGCCATGTACTCACATCGGTATTTAGATTCTGAGCAGTATTTTGATGATATATATGTAAAAACTAACATTGTAGAGCAGTTGGAAAAGCAGCTAAGCAGTCCTTCTTGGAAAAGAGAAATCGTCAATATTGGCGGGGTAACGGACAGCTATCAGCCAATAGAAGCACAATATAAATTGATGCCTGACATTCTACGACTGATGATAAAATATAAAACGCCCTGCATCATTTCCACAAAGTCAGATTTAATTTTGAGGGATTATGATTTAATCGCAGAGCTCACAAATATTACCTATGTCAATGTTGCCGCGACCATTACCTGTATGAATGAAAATATCCGTAGAAAGATAGAGCCAAATGGAATAGAATCTCTTAAAAGGTTTGCAATGTTAAAAGAGTTTGCAAAGACGAATGCTTCCACGGGACTGCATTTCATGCCGATTATCCCCTATCTCACAGATGGTCGGGATAATGTTAATGCTTTGTATGCTCATGCAAAGGATTGTAAGGTGGATTATGTTCTCCCTGGAACTCTTTATTTAAGGGGGAAAACACGAGTAGTATTCTTTGATTTTATAAAGCAGGAGTTTCCTGATTTGTATGAGCCATTGCAAACCCTATACAAAATAGGTGGTGCAAGCAAGGAATATAAGAATAAACTGTATATGATGGTAAATGAAGTGAAAGCCAAGTATAATCTTTCAGGTAGCTATTCAAAGCCAATGAAAGAAAAGCTTAATCAATCAGATAATATTCAATTATCACTCTTTAATTAAGAGGTAGACGGAATTAGGATTAGAGAAATATTAAGACCTTACTCAGATTCAGACTTATCATTAAATCGCCCTAGTGATTCGGCGGCAGAGAACTGCCCAGCTTGTGGAAAAGAAGTCTCGTTACAAGAAAAAGAGTGCCCGTCATGTGGGCTCCGGTTAATAGATTAAATTTTCACTTACTAAATAATGACTAGGGTTAAGAATTTATTATCAATAGTCATAGTGTATGGGGGGGAAACGGATTTGTACTAATTTACCACAAGTAAGTTTTATTTCAATGGATCATAACACAATGGGTTATCAATCATAGATTTTCAAAGAAGACTGTAGGACTAAGGTTTTTTGTATGCTTGATATGAAGAGAAATGTCAAGAACTCGGGAGGACCTGTAGGTTCCAGCAATAAGTTGGTAGACCTATCCAATCGAAAAATAGGACGGTCAATGACACTACAGGGTTCGGATCAACTCATAGTACTTTGGTTAAAAATATATACTTTAGAGTAGAAAGTAAACTTGTTTATTAAAAGGAGATAGAACACATGAGCCAAAAACTAATTGGAATTTTAGCTGGAATGGGTCCAAGGTCAACAGCACCATTTATTAACTTAGTTATTGATGAATGTCAACTTCAATATGGTGCTAAGTACGATGAAGAATTTCCCAAAATGATGATATATTCATTGCCTACTCCATTTTATATTGACCGACCAATAAATCATGAACTAATGAAAAAAACTGTTATTGAAGGATTACAAAAACTTCAGTCTATAGGTGTGAGTTTTATTGCAATGCCATGCAATTCAGCCCATATATATTATAAGGAATTACAAGAATCGATTAATATCCCTTTATTAAATATCATAGATGAAACCATTAAAGAACTACCTATAGTTTCACAAAAAGTAACTCTATTTTCAACAAGTTCAACATTTCAGTCAGAAGTTTATCAAAAAGGTATAACAAATGGTAGTCATGAATTCATTTTTAAAGATGGATGGCAAACAGAGTTAAATAATCTTATTCAAAGCATAAAAATAGATAAAGAGAGTAATGAGAATATTGGTATTTGGAACAAACTTATCGAAGATGTGAAAAAGGAGTCTATTGAAAATATAGTGATAGCTTGTACTGATTTAAATATAGTATTAGAGAAAGCAAATCCTTCAATTGATGTAATTGACTCATCAAAATGTTTAGCTAAATCAGTTGTTAGTAAATATTTAGAGTTGGGCTAATGAAGCTAGTCCATTCTTAATACACTAAAGAAAAAGGTAATTCTCCTCACTTATATAGGTTATAGTGGCAGATCAGATAGAAAATGTGCAACAAGTGTTATATTTGTTAAATAATATAAGGAAAAAAATGCGTCATGAGTAGGGGTGACCTGTGGTCGCCTAATTCCATATACATTCGGACGACCACAGGTCGTCCCTACTTCAAAACGTTAGGCAAAATGCATTGCTTTTATCTGAAGTATATTGATTCAGAGTTGAACAAATAAATTATTTGAAATTGTTGAGGTGTATCATGGATAAATATAAGTTTGGTGAGTGGATAATTGAATTTGATAGGGTAAAGACTGAAGAATACTACAAAAATATCTGCGAAGGCTGCACCTGCGCTTATTGTATAAATTATAGAGAAAATCTCAAATCGTTAACTAACGATATAGAGGAGTTCTTTAGTAAATTAGGAATAGATCCATTAAAAGAAGGAGAATTTATTGAATTTGGTGAAATTGAGCCAGGAATAAGGCATTATTCAGGGTTTTATCATTTTGTTGGTAATATCATTGACGGCCCGAAGTTTTCATCTCTTCATTGGGATAAAGAAAAGATGTTAAAAGTGGGGAGCTATTTTTTGGGCTTTAGTGATGAAATCGAATTGCTTCCTAATGACTTCCCAAAACCAGTGGTTCAATTAGAGTTTGAAGTGTCTTTACCATGGATTATAGAAGAAAAACCTAAATAATAAGGGATCCAATTCAAGAGTTTTTATGGTGTTCGATACACTAATGATGAAGGATTTTAAACTGAACAAAATCATTTATGAGCGTACGATTAGAAACAAACAAGAATTGAAGAAAACATATGAATATATAGAAATAAACTCATTAAAAGGAGAGAAAAGAAGATGAGAAGTAATATGGTCAAGGAAAATAAAATATTTACTATAGTGATTCTGGCTATATTTATATCAATGTTTACAGTACATAGTAGCTATGGGAATTCAGCTGAGCCACCATCCATACTGATTATCGTTCCCAATGCACCAGATGACTTGGAAATAAGCGTTGGAACTGGAGATGCTTTTACAGAGGCTAGAGAAACAAATAAATTAATTGAAACCCATTATACTTTTTATTCCCGCGAAATCCGAATGGTTTCTGATTATACATTTACCATCAGTACAGGGAACATCAACTATGAAATAGCTTTGGAGAAACCACTAAAATTATATAATAATATATATACATTAGATTTGGATGCTCAAACACTGACGCCTGGAAAATTGTTATCAAGATCCATTTTATTAGTTTCCATGCGCATCATTTTAACACTTATTATAGAAGGAATTCTATTCTGGCAATTTGGTTTTAGAAACAAAGAATCATGGATAGCTTTTCTTATGATAAATTTGGTTACTCAAGGAGCATTAAATATTTGGATTAATGGATTTCCTCCTGCTCAGAGTTATTTGGTCTTTTCACTGATATTTGCTGAAATAATTATAGTTATCGTTGAGATATTATCATTTTTAATCCTTGTAAAAGAGCATTCTGGGCCTCGGAAGGTATCATATGCTCTTGTTGCAAATGTCTTAAGTTTAATTGCTGGTGGTTACATCATTACAATGCTACCTATATAATAGTTGATGTAATAAATAATCAACGATGCATATTGAATATTATGCGAAGGATTATAGGTATGAGAGACGATACTACTTCCTATAGCAGAGGCTTAGCAGATATCTGGAAGAGGGTTTCGAAGGAAGGGTATAGGTTAGATAATGTATAAGAATTTGAGATAATTTATTTAAGTTTTGATATTAATGGCGGTGAAGAACACTTTTTCAAGCCATAGTTTTTTGTTTTGAAATGAAATATATTTCCTCTTCCAGTCTCTTTCAATCCCAACAAGAATATGATAAATTTAATGTATGAAAAAAAGTATGCTGTGCTGCCGAAGGGATGTGATATTGGATGAGTAAAGGTTTTGCACACCTTCATGTACATACGGAATACAGTCTTTTGGATGGTTTCACAACCATCAATAAAGTGATGGACAGAGTAAAAGAACTGGGTATGAAGGCGATAGCCATTACTGACCATGGAACGATGTTTGGTGTAGTAGATTTTTATAAAGCAGCTATAAAAAAAGGAATTAAACCCATTATAGGCTGCGAAGTTTATACGGCTTCTCGAGGGATGAGAGACAAGGATCCCAATAAAGATAAATATCAAGGACATTTAGTTTTATTAGCTAAAAATATGGAGGGATATCAAAACTTACTTAAGCTTGTATCCCACTCTTATTTATATGGGTTTTATTATAAGCCTAGAGTTGATTATGAGGAGCTAGCCAAATATAGCGACGGATTAATTGCTTTGAGTGCTTGTTTAGCAGGAGATATTCAACAGCATTTAATGAAAAACAATTATGAAAAGGCTAAAGAAATAGCACTTCAGCTTCAGGACATTTATGGTAAAGATAATTTCTATCTAGAACTACAGGATCATGGACTGAAGGAACAAAAAGAAGTAAATTATCAACTGCTTAAGCTTAGCAGAGAGACTAAAATACCTCTAGTGGCAACCAATGATGTTCACTATGTTAATAAAGAGGATGCAGAACCCCATGATATCCTACTTTGTATTCAAACAGGCAAGATACAGGAAGATAAGGATAGAATGAAGTTTCCAAATGAAGAGTTTTACTTGAAAAGTACTGAAGAAATGAGGGATTTGTTTCCCTATGCTGAAGAAGCTTTAGAAAATACAGGAAAAATCGCGGAGGATTGTAATGTAGAATTTGATTTTAATACAATACATCTTCCTCAATATGATACACCAGAGGGTTATGATGTACAAGAATATTTAAGAAAGCTATGCTATGAAGGTTTGGAGCAAAGGTATAAAAATCCCGCAGAAACCTTGAAGGACAGACTAGAATATGAGCTTAAGGTTATCGAAGAAATGGGTTATGCAGAGTATTTTTTAATTGTTTGGGACTTTATAAAGTATGCTAAAGACAATAGTATCCCTGTTGGACCAGGTAGGGGAAGTGCTGCAGGTAGTATCGTTGCCTATACATTAGGGATAACAGATATTGACCCTATACGATATAATCTTATCTTTGAACGTTTTCTGAACCCTGAGAGAATCTCTATGCCAGATATTGATATCGATTTTTGTTATGAGAGACGTGAGGAAGTCATTAACTATGTTAAAGATAAATATGGAGAAGAGAAGGTAGCACAAATCATTACCTTTGGAACAATGGGGGCCAGGGCTGCTATTCGAGATGTTGGGAGAGTAATCAATATGCCCTACAATGTAGTGGATCGAATAGCAAAAGAAATCCCCTTTGCTATAGGTATGACCATTCGTAAAGCGCTAGAAATGAACCCTCAATTCAAGAATCTTTATGAGGAGGATGAGGAAGCCAAATATTTAATTGAGATGGCTAAAAAACTAGAGGGTATGCCTAGACATGCTTCTACTCACGCTGCTGGGGTAGTAATCTCCAAAAAAGCTTTAGATGAGCATGTGCCTTTATATGTCCATGACAACAGTGCAACTACTCAATTCACCATGGGGACCCTAGAGGAATTAGGCTTATTAAAGATGGATTTCTTAGGATTAAGAACCCTAACTGTTATAAGGGATGCCATTGATTTAGTGGAGAAAAACCACAACATAAAAATTGATTTCTCAACTTGTAATTATGAGGACGAAAAGGTATATCAGCTTATTAGTAGAGGAGAAACTTTAGGTTTGTTTCAGTTAGAGAGTGCTGGCATGATTCAGTTTATGAAGGAATTAAAGCCTAGTTCTATTGAGGATATCATTGCAGGTATATCTCTCTATCGACCAGGACCAATGGATTCTATCCCTCAGTATGTTGCATGCAAAAATGATCCTTCTAAAGTAGAATACTTACATGAAAGTCTCAAACCCATATTGGAAGTAACCTATGGTTGCTTGGTTTATCAGGAGCAGGTAATGCAGGTAGTAAGAGATTTGGCAGGCTATAGCTACGGTAGAAGTGATCTAGTACGAAGAGCTATGGGGAAAAAGAAAAGAAGTGTCATGGAGGAGGAGAGGCAATACTTCATCTATGGGAAGGTGGATGAACAGGGAGACATTGAAATTTCTGGTTGCATCAGGAATGGGGTTCCAGAGAATGTTGCCAATAAAATCTACGACGATATGATCGACTTTGCTAATTATGCCTTCAATAAATCCCATGCAGCTGCTTATGCAGTCTTAGGATATCAAACAGCCTACCTAAAAACCTACTATCCAGTTGAATTTATGGCGGCTTTAATAACCAGTGTAATGGGTAATACAACAAAGGTAGCCCAGTACATTCAAGACTGTAAAAGAATGGGGATTGAAATTTTACCCCCTGACATTAATAAAAGCTTTAGTACATTTACAGTGGAAGGAAATAAAATACGCTTTGGATTGGCCGCTGTTAAAAATGTAGGGGTGAACATGATTGACTCTCTAGCTAAAGCTAGAGAGGAAAAAGGAAAATTCACCAGCTTTACGGAATTTTGCCAAAGAGTAGAATCAAAAGATTTAAATAAAAGAGCTGTAGAAAGCTTGATAAAGTGTGGAGCATTTGATGATTTTAAGGTATATAGAGCTCAGCTAATGGCTGCATATGAAAGAATATTAGAGAGTGTAGGACAAGATAAAAAAAGGAATATTGAAGGGCAAATCGGCTTGTTTGATATGACCAATGACACAGCTATAGCCTTTAAAGAAGATGTATTACCTAATATAAAAGAATTTAATGACAAAATTAAACTAACTATGGAAAAAGATGTATTAGGTTTATATATCAGTGGACATCCTTTAGCAGAATATCAACAGGAGTTAAAGTATTTTGTGAATGTCAACAGCAATGACTTAGTAGAGATGATGGAAAACCCTCAAGAAGCCAAATATAAGGATGGAGAAATCGTAAGAGTTGGGGGTATTATACTAGAAAAGACGACAAAAACTACAAAAAATAATCAATTGATGGCCTTTGTTATTTTAGAAGATTTGTTTGGCACAATAGAATGTATTATATTTCCAAGAACCTTAAGCGAGCATTCTAACTTGTTACAGGAGGATTACTTTGTTATTATAGAAGGAACCCTTAATATGAAAGATGAAGAAAAACCTAAAATTTTAGCAAACAAGGTAAAGCCCTTAAAAAAAATGGAGGCAGATAAATTATACATTCGAATTGAAGAAAAAGAAGATATTATTTTGCTAGAAAAAGCAAAGAATATTTTTAGAAAGTATCATGGTAATGTGCCTGTCTATGTTTATATTGAAAAGGAAAATAAAACCTTTAGAGCAGAAAGAGATCTATGGGTAAAATTAAATAGTGAATTAATGAAGGAATTAATAGGAGTTTTTGGTGATAAATCAGTTAAAGTTAAGTCTATTTCGTAAGATGGACTTCCTTAAGGAAGTCGTTAAAAAATTATTATCATCTAGAAAGAATTCTATTTGAAAATAATCGACAAATTATATATAATTGTTAGTAGGAAAGTCCTTCCTAGAATGATCTATAGGATGACTTTCATGAAACCAATTACGAAAATTATAATTTGCTTATAATTACACAGAGCATATAATGTCCTATTGCTTAAAAGACATGCACCTTGGACAAGATTTAAATGTCAATGGTAAAGGAGGCCTTAAAATGTGGACAGTAGTATACATGGCAAATACTAGAGATGATGCTGAATATATCGAGAAAATCTTAACCAAAGAAGGCTTCTTAGTAAAGATAAAACCGATTAGCAAAAACAATGATAGGGGAACCTGTGAAGTACTAGTTCCTAGATCTGAAGTAGAGGAGGCACACACATTACTGTTTCATCAAGGGCTGTAGAAGTTAATGCTGTTACCTATAAATACATAAGGGTTTTCTCTTATGTATTTCAAAAACAATAACCTTCAGAATTTTTGAAAAATAGCAAAGAATTTGTGGTACAATTAAGTGGGATATAATTTGTTTATAGGGACGAAATTAGACCCTGTAGGATGGAATGGAGGTAATAACATGAATACAATAGGAGTATTAACCAGCGGAGGTGATTCCCCTGGTATGAATGCTGCCATAAGAGCTGTGGTAAGAAATGCAATTTCTAATGGGTGCAAGGTGTTAGGGGTTAAAAGAGGCTATGACGGATTAATCAATGGACAACTAGAGGAAATGAATTTGTCCTCTGTTGCAGATATTATACATAGAGGTGGCACCATATTAAGAACAGCCCGCAGTGAAGAATTTAGAACAGAAGAAGGAAGAATGAGAGCATTAAACGTATTAAAAGTATTTGGGATAGAAGGTTTAGTGGTAATTGGTGGAGATGGCTCCTTCAGAGGGGCACAAAAGCTTAGTGAACTAGGAATACCAACAATTGGTGTGCCGGGAACCATTGATAATGATTTAGCCTATACCGATTATACAATTGGATTTGATACTGCTATGAATACTGTAGTAGATGCTATAAGTAAAATTAGAGATACGTCTGCTTCCCATGGTAGAGCTAATATTATAGAGGTTATGGGAAGACATTGTGGTGATATTGCTCTATATGCTGGGTTAGCTGGTGGTGCGGAAAGTATTATTATTCCAGAAGTAGGTTTGGACATCGACCAAGTTTGTAAAAAGCTTATAAAAGGGAAAAATAGAGGAAAACTACATAGTATTATCGTTCTTGCAGAAGGTGTAGGAGGAGCAATTGAGCTTGGAGGTGTTATTGAAGAAAAAACAGGTATAGAAACAAGAGCAACAATTTTAGGTCATATACAAAGAGGAGGAAGCCCAACAGCATTCGATAGAATATTAGCCAGTAAAATGGGTGCAAAGGCTGTAGATTTATTGTTAGAAGGCAAAGGTAGTCTTGTTGTTGGTGTACAAGGAAATAAGACTTTTAGTATAGATATTGACGAAGCCTTAAGTTTAGAAAAAAAATTAGAAGAAGATGCTTATCAATTAGCTGATATTTTATCGATATAAAGGGAGGAAAAAAACTGTGAAGAAAACCAAAATTGTATGTACTTTAGGACCTGCTAGTGAACAAAGAGAAGTGTTTAAACAATTAGTTGAAAATGGATTAAATGTTGCGAGAATGAACTTTTCCCATGGAAATCATGAAGAGCATGGTAAGAGAATAGAAACCGTTAAATCCGTAAGAGAAGAATTAAATGTACCTATAGCTATCCTTTTAGATACAAAGGGGCCAGAAATACGAACTGGTAAATTCAAAGATCCAGAGGTACTGCTAAAGGAAGGACAAAAATTTACTATTACTACAAGAGAAGTACTAGGAGACGATACAATTTGTAATGTGAGTTATACTGAATTAGCAGAAGATGTTAAAGAAGGAGACCAAATCTTAATAGATGATGGTTTAGTTGGATTAACAGTACAAAAAATTACAAATGGAACTGATATCGAATGTATTGTTGAAAACGCAGGAATTGTAAAAAACCATAAGGGTGTTAATGTACCAGGTGTAAAAATTAATCTTCCAGCTATTACAGAAAAGGACAGAGGTGACATTGAGTTTGGTATAAAAATGGACATCGATTTTATTGCTGCCTCCTTTGTAAGAAAGGCTGAAGATGTATTAGCTATTAGGAAAATACTAGAGGAAAACAATGCAGTGAACATCCAAATTATTTCTAAGATAGAAAACCAAGAGGGTGTAGACAATTTAGATGAAATCATTGAAGTATCTGATGGGATTATGGTAGCTAGAGGAGACCTAGGGGTAGAAATTCCTACAGAGGAAATACCTTTAGTTCAAAAATTGATGATTGAGAAATGCAATAAGGTAGGAAAACCAGTTATTACAGCTACGCAAATGCTGGATTCTATGATGAGGAATCCTAGACCTACCCGTGCTGAGGTTACAGATGTAGCTAATGCTATTTTAGATGGTACAGATGCCATTATGCTATCTGGTGAAACTGCTGCAGGGAAATACCCTATTGAAGCTGTAAAAACTATGATGACAATTGCCAAGAGAACAGAAGAATCTATAAACTATAGAGAACTGCTTCGAAGTAAAGCTGTAGAAAAGGAAACTACCATAACAGATGCTATTAGTAATGCCACCTGTGTAACAGCTATGGATCTACAGGCATCCGCTATCATAACCGCTACTTCTTCAGGTCATACTGCAAGAATGGTAGCAAAATTTAGACCTAAGGCGCCTATTATTGCTGCTACTACAAAGGAAAGTGTCAGAAGAAGATTGAGTTTAGTATGGGGTGTCTACTCAGTGATAACAGAAGAGCTACAATCAACTGATGATATAATCGAGTTGTCGGTACAAAGGGCATTAGAACAAGGCATGATTCAAAGAGGTGAATTAATAGTCATCACAGCAGGTGTCCCTGTAGGTGTGGCAGGAACTACAAATTTAATTAAAGCCCACATTGTTGGAGATATCCTATTATCAGGAACAGGCATTGGCAAAAAGTCAGCTACTGGCAGAGTTGTAGTTTTAGATGCTACAAAAGAAGATGGTAATGGCTTAAAAGAAGGAGATGTATTAGTAACACAATTCACTGATAAAGATTTAATGCCTTATATAGAAATGGCAGGAGCCATTGTAACAGAAGAGGGTGGATTAACCAGTCATGCAGCTATTGTAGGCTTAAACCTTGGCAAACCTACAGTAGTAGGCGCGGAGTTAGCTACAAAAAAGCTAAAGAATGGAGACATTGTAACGGTAGATGCTAATACAGGATTAATTTATAGTGGCAAAACAAGAGTTCTTTAATTAACATATTTTTTACCTATTATTAACACAATAATAGCTTGAGTTTCATATAATGTAAATATGTAATAAACATTCTCCCCCTTTATTCATATAAATGATATAAAGGAACACTTTAAGGAGTCTACAAACAATAGTAGGCTCTTTTTTTTGCTGTTATGTAGTAAAATACAAGGCATGTTTCATATGAATTGCTCATATATAAGAAAAGAAAGTACTAGCATATTTTATAAAAAACACTTATAATTAAAAAATAGAAAATATTCCTAATAGATGAAAAACTTGTATTGTTTTGTGCTTTATTATATTGAACATTTCTTATTATCAATGAAACCAAGGTGGTGATGCCTTTGTAGAATATGAGAGAAAAGAAAAGATTCAATGAAAAAGGCTATAAATAAAAGAATTAGGGGGAGAAAAAATGAAAAAAAGAGCTTTCTTTTTATTAATCTCTACAGTAATAATTTTATCTTTATTAGTTACGGGGTGTAGTCCAAAGCCAACTGAGCCTGCTGCAATAGATGAGCCTACTGAAGATGTAGATGTTGAGGTAGTGAATGTTGGTTGGATAGGTTCCTTAACTGGTGACCAAGCTGTATGGGGTAACTGCGAATTCAACACGGTAAAAATGTTATTCGAAGAAATAAATGAAAATGGGGGATTGCTAGGTAAGCAGATTAATGTAATTGGATATGATACCCGTGGAGATGCTATGGAAGCGGTTAACGCTGTAAGAAGATTAACATCTCAAGACAAGATCGTAGCGCTTATCGGTCCAAATGCCAGTGGTCAAGCTATCGCTATTTCTTCTGTGCTAGAAGAGATGAAGGTGCCAGGCATAGCTACTGTTGCTACGAACCCTAAAGTAACTGTTGACGACAATGGTCAAGTAAAGCCTTTTAACTTTAGAGTATGCTTTATCGATCCATACCAAGGCGCAGTTGCTGCTGGATATGCTAAGGATGTATTAGGATTTACAAAAGCTGCTATTCTATATGACGTAGCAGATGACTATTCTCAAGGATTAACCGAGTTCTTTGAGATGACATTTAAAGAAAAAGGTGGAGAAATCGTTGCTAAGGAAGGCTTCAAGTTTGGAGATGTAGATTTTAGACCTCAATTAAGTAAAATTAAAGAAGCGAACCCAGAAGTATTATTCATGCCTTACTTCTTTAAAGAAGCTGCTTTAAGTGCGAATCAAGCGAGAGAATTAGGCATTGATGCTGTACTAATGGGTGGAGATGGTTGGCCATCAGAAGTATTAATAGAAATGGCGAAAGAAGCCATTGAAGGCAGCTATATTGTTAACCATCTAGACTTTGCAGACCCAGATGTTCAAGATTTTAAAGCTACATATACTGCAAAATATAACTTACCTGTAGAATTGAATGGATATCTTGCCTATGATGCAGTTAGAGTGCTAGAACAAGCTATTCAGAATGCAGACAGCTTCGATTCTGTAGCCATAAGAGATGCCTTAAAGACTGTAAGTGTTAAGGGTATAACAGGACAAATCAACATTAGTGCAGATACTCACAATCCTGAAGGGAAAGATGCTGCTATTATAAAGATTGTAGATGGGGATTATATATTCCAACAAAAATACTCAGCAGAGTAGTTGTCTAGAGAGGGTTCTACCCTCTCTATTCTACAATCATAGGTTGCATATTGAAATAATCAGCTACTGAGGAATATCGTAAAGGAGGTAAGTTATGTCTGCATTTTTACAGCAAATGATTAATGGGTTATCCATTGGAAGTGTTTATGCATTAATGGCGGTTGGATATTCCCTAGTTTATAGTATTATGAACTTCAGTAACTTTGCCCATGGTGGAGTTATTATGATTGGTGCATATATGGGCTTTTTTTTAATGACTGCATTAGAACTTCCTTTTGCAGTGGCTTTTGTTTTAGCTGCTATTGGTGCAGGACTTTTGGCTGTTTCTTTAGAGCGCATAGCCTATAGACCGCTAAGAAAAAGAAATGCTCCTTTTTTATACTTTATTATTTCTGCAATGGGAGCTTCCATATTCTTAGAAAATATTGTAGTTGCAACAATAGGTCCTACCTTTAGAACTTATCCTAAAGTTTTCTCTTCAACACCATTTCAATTTGGGCAAATATCAGTAGGTAGATTAGATGCTATTATGTTTCTAATATCGGGCATTAGCTTGATGATGTTAGTTTATATCATAGAAAAAACCAAAACTGGAATGGCAATTAAATCAACAGCCTACAGTATTCGAGCTAGTACTTTGATGGGTGTCAACACTGATAGAATTATTTTTATCGTATTCGGGTTAGGTGGAGTATTGGCAGGGATTGCCGGTGTATTATTTGGTATGAAATATACAGTCTACCCGCAAATTGGCTTTATCACTATGAAATCCTTTATAGCAGCTGTATTTGGTGGGCTAGGTAGTCTTCCAGGAGCAGTAATCGGTTCGATCTTATTAGGAGTAATAGAAACCTTAACTGCTGGTTACTTTTCGTCACAGTATAGAGACCTGATTGCCTTTATATTGCTAATTGCTGTATTAATTTGGAGACCAAGTGGCCTTATGGGCAAAATTACTGAGGATAAGGCATAGGGGGTGACATAATGGGTTGGTATTATATTCAAGGAATACTTATTTTATCAGGTATTTATTTGATGGCGGTATTAGGACTGTCCTTATTAACAGGATTTACAGGACTTTTTTCCTTTGGACATGCCGGCTTTATGGCAGTAGGAGCTTACACTACTGCTGCGATGACAATCAAATTCAATGTTCCCTTCATCTTAGCTTTATTAATAGGAGGTTTAGCCGCCGCGTTGGTCAGTCTAGTAATTGGTAAGTTGACATTAAACCTTAAAGGAGACTATTTTTGTATAGCTACCTTAGGGTTTGGAGAGGCGATTCGCCTAATATTAGATAATGTTCAATACTTTGGTGGAGCTAGAGGCTGGCCAGGAATACCCTTAAAAACTGGTTTAATGAATGTTATCATTTTTAACGTGATTGCTGTAGTCATTCTAGTGAATTTAATTAAGTCTAGACATGGAAGGAATTTACAGGCAATAAGAGAAGAGGAAATGGCATCACAAATTATAGGGATTAATGTATTTAAATATAAGATGATTTCTTTGGCTATCAGTGCAGCCTATGCAGGGATTGCAGGCGGAATGTTAGCTCATTATACAGGGTTTCTACAACCTAAGATGTTCCAATTAATTAAATCCACAGAATTAACTATCATGGTTATATTTGGTGGATTAGGTAGTATATCTGGTAGTATTATTGGAGCCATTGTTTTAACTTCACTACCGGAGGTCTTAAGAGCATTTGATCGATGGAGACTGGTGGTCTATGGAGCATCCGTTATTTTCATTATGATTACAAGACCACAAGGCTTAATGGGGGGTTATGAAATTACAATAACCAATATTAAAAAACTTATCTCTCGTATAACATCTTTAGGAAAGAAAAAACATACGATAGGGGGAGATAATTAATGAGTACCATACTAGCGTTGAAAAATGTGACAAAACAATTTGGTGGTTTAACAGCAGTCGGAGATATGTGCTTTGATGTGAAAAAAGATAGTATTTCTGGACTGATAGGACCAAATGGAGCAGGAAAAACTACCATATTTAATCTAATTACAGGGATATATAATGTTACTGAAGGTGAAATTTTATTTGAAGGAAATAGAGTTGATGGTTTACAGCCCTATCAGATTGCTGATACAGGCATAACAAGAACTTTTCAAAACATTAGGCTTTTTAAGAAGCTTACTACCTATGAGAACATATTAACTGCTTGTCATTATAATACAGACTATAGTATTTTAGATGCAGTGATTAGAAATAAAAAATTTAGAACTGGAGAAAAGAAGCTGCACCAACAGGTACAGGAGCTGCTGGAAATTATGGAGCTAACAGATAGGAAGGATGCTGTTGCTTCAAATCTACCCTATGGTCTTCAAAGACGATTAGAAATTGCTAGAGCCTTGGCATTGAAACCAAAACTATTATTGTTAGATGAGCCTGCAGCCGGAATGAATCCAGATGAAACAATAAGATTGATGAACTTGATAAAAGAAGTACGTGATCGCTTTAATCTTACAGTATTGGTAATCGAGCATCATATGGATCTAATTATGGGGATTTGCGATAAAATTGTAGTTTTAAACTTTGGTAAGAAGCTGGCAGAGGGAACTACCCAAGAGATACAATCAAATTCAAAGGTTATAGAAGCATATCTTGGGGAGGAGGATGTCATTTGCTAAAGGTAGAAAATCTAAACGTATATTATGGCGGCATTCATGCCTTAAGAGGTATCGATATAGAAGTACAAGAGGGACAAATAGTATCTATTATTGGTTCTAATGGAGCAGGGAAATCAACCTTACTGAATGCAATAACTGGTATAGTTAAGCCGAAAGAAGGTCTAATCACCTACAAAGGTAATGAAATTCCTAGAACTCCCCATAAAATTGTTAAACTAGGTATTTGTCAGGTTCCAGAAGGTAGACTAATTTTTGCCAACCTAACTGTTAAAGACAATCTTATGATGGGGGCTTATCTAAGAAATGATAAGAAAAAGATTGAAGAAGATTTAGAAAAAGTATATCAGCTGTTTCCTAGATTGCTAGAAAGAATCAATCAAATGGCGGGAACACTAAGTGGTGGTGAACAACAGATGCTGGCTATGGGAAGAGGATTGATGAGTAATCCAGACTTAATCCTGTTGGATGAACCTTCATTGGGTTTAGCACCGCTATTAGTAAGAACTATTTTTGAAATTATAGAAGACATTAAGAAGATGAATAAAACGATCTTACTGGTTGAGCAAAATGCCTATAAAGCCCTCTCTATTGCTGATAAAGCCTATATTTTAGAACAAGGGGTCATTAAAAAAGAAGGAATTGCTGAAGAAATCCTTCAAGACAAATCTATATTAGAGGCTTATCTTGGAAAGGCTCATTAGGGAAAAAGTACATTGCTGTAGCGGAGAGTATAGATTCTCCGCTCTTTTTCATCCTAAATAAGTTATTAACATAAAAAATAAAAAGGAAAAAAACTTTTCATATAGAATCTATTATTAGGAATAATGTTATTATAGGAGGTTTTATTTTGAGAATAAGTCGTTGTGAAATTCGTGTTCGATATCAAGAAACAGATCAAATGGGGGTTGTTTACCATGGAAATTATTTCACATGGTTTGAGATAGGTAGAACAACTTTTTTAAGAGAAATGGGTTATTCCTATAAGGATTTGGAGAAGGAAAACATTATGCTGCCAGTGGTAGAGGTAAAATGCAATTATAAAGAACCTGCAAGATATGATGATGAAATAATTGTAGAAGCAAAAATAAAAGAACTAAAGGGTATTCGCATTACTTTTGAATATAATATCATTAGGAAATTAGATGAAAAATTGTTGGCTACAGGTACAACGATCCATGCCTTCGTTGACACCAATCTAAAACCTGTGAATTTTAAAAAGACTCATATTGATATGTATAAAGCCCTTATTAATAACTGATAGTGAGGTGGTTATGTGTTATTAAAGCTTATTTTATTATTTACCATTGTTCCTATTGTAGAGCTGGCGATTTTGTTAAAGCTAAGCGGATATATAGGAGTAGGTTATACTATATTAATTGTTTTGCTGACAGGAGTTCTGGGAGCATATCTAGCCAAAAGTGAGGGAAAAGGGGTATTAAGGAGAATCAAACTAGAAATGAGTCAAGGTAGAATGCCAGGAGATGAACTGATTAATGGATTATGTGTCATCGTTGGTGGTGCATTCTTATTAACCCCTGGTATTTTCACCGATGCTGCTGGATTTTGTCTAGTGATTCCAGTTACTAGAGAAACAATAAAATTCATGATTAAGAAAAGGATTAAAAGAATGATTGATGAAGGAACCTTTATATTTTACTATAGAAAGTAAAGTATAAACTATAATCTCTTAAAGAAGGGTATAAATTTTCAAGTATTGGTAAATAATGCTTAACAGGTTTTATTGCACTCTATGAAAGTGACTGACACAAAATCAGAGATTGCACTCTGTAAAAGTGACTGACACAAAATCATAGATTTTGGTCATCTACTTTTGGTCATCTACTTTTCAATAATAAGAGGTAAACTGATTCTAATTTGTTTCGAGCACATATTGTGCTCATTTTTTTTGCATGAAAAAGACGGCTAATGCCGTCTTATGATTCGGGATTAATATAGGGAGAAGGTATTAGTGGCTGATTTAAAGGAATTTCATCAGGTAAACCAGAAGCAAAACCTTCAACCTGAAATTCAATAGATTCTATATTTTCTAAAGAAGTAAAGGTATAAAGTATAGAATCTACCATCATTTTTCTACGATCTGGGTAATCGATGTAAGCATTCATAAAAGCTTCGTTAAGCTTAAGCTCAAGGGCTGCACCCTCGATAGTATAATCTAATAGGACTACTTCCTCTGGAACAGTAGGCTGTAGATTATAGTTGAAGAGTATCTGCTGATTACTATATTTTAATCCATTAAATATAGAATCAATAGTTAAACTTTCGATACTCATAGGCACAGGGGTTAATAAAATTCGATTTGTATTGGTTATATTCCCCACATAAAATTCAGGATTTTTGGAGGGATATATAGGCTTATCTACAATGGTCTCATGAAAACTAAAGTTTAATATCTGATTATCGAAGTAAAATTGAACACCCTGTACTTCATTTATAGCAGATAAAGAATTTACTGTGCTTTCTACTGCAATTCTAGCAGAAGTGGCATGCTGATCATATGTGCCTATATCCCTTGGAAGATACACATTTGCTATTCCCCTATTTAAGCTTAATCCTTGCACTGTAGGGATCGGAGAACCAACAGGTAAACCTAAAGCTTCCTTTGGACCCTGTGTTAAATGATCGATTGTACTCCTAAGAGGTGTTCTAGTATAAGGTATTACTCTTGTAATAGGTACTAAATGATTTATGTCATTGTCCGGGAAATATAAAGTTAAAGCAGTTTCATTTCTAGTGACAGATTTTAATGCTTCAACATAAGTAGCATCTGTATGATAAGTAACTGGAATTTTGCTAGATACTATTGGAGCTTCTAGATTTTCAACGGTAAGCTTTATATCTATTTCGTAATTACCATCGGGAATATCTAAAAGATTTTGAGGAAGATCCATTTGAATGATAGTGGGTTCACCATGGATAATAGTTATATCCTTCATTTCCAGGGTATTGATAAGACTATCTTCAAAATATATAGATAGTTCAATAGGATTAGTCTGGCTAAACTGTAGTGGTAGAATTTTTTCATTTGCTGTTATTGATATTTCTAGACGAGGGTGAGATGGAGAAAGCATGGTTATACTAGTATCAATAGCAACAATATCTTCCTTCGATGAATTGAAGGGTGTGGCAAACTCAAAATTAAAATCAAAATTCATACTATCAGCATATAAAGGCATACCGGATGCAGCAACAAAAATCATAATCAATAACAAAATTGCTCTAATAGATCGTGACATTTTTTCAACTCCCCCTAAGCTTGTCCAACTTATGTAATTTCGCCTTGCATAAGCGACTAACACAAAATCATAGATTGCACTGTGTGAAAGTGACTGACACAAAATCATAGATTTTGGTCATCTACTTTTAGTCATCTGCTTAACATATATTATATTATAACGGATATCTATGGTAAACAAAAACAATAAAACAAAAGATGTCAAGAAATTGGCAAAATAGTGTAAAATGATATTGAACCTATAAAATTCGACAGTAGGAATATGAAAGGAGGGCTTTCGCCTCATGTTAGAAAAAAATAATATACATACTATTAAAATAGAAGATTTAGGTCACAGTGGTGAAGGGGTAGGTAGAATAGAAGGGTTTACTGTTTTTGTAGAAGGGGGTATTCCAGGAGACACTTTAAAAATAAAAACTATTAATGTTAAGAAAAATTATGGTACAGGAAAAATTATAGAGATTGTAGAACCGTCGGAGTACAGAACAAATCCTTTATGTTCTCTTGCTAATATCTGTGGTGGATGTCAAATCATGCATATGGATTATCAAGCCCAACTAGATATAAAGGGGAAGCGGGTTAAAGAAACATTAGAAAGAATAGGGAAGATTCATACTAATGTATTACCTACATTGGGTATGGAAAACCCCTATGAATATAGAAATAAAGCACAATTTCCAGTGGGAATAGTCAAAGGTGCGGCTATCTTTGGCTTTTACAAAAAAGGCACTCATGACATTATAGATACAGATTATTGTCATATTCAGGCTCCTATTAATAAAGAAGTCGTTGAAGCTATGAAGGAATATATAATGGACTATAAAGTTAGTGTTTATGATGAAAAAACTAGAAAAGGACTTATTCGGCACTTAGTAACGAAGGTAGGGTTCACTACAGAGGAAGTTATGGTGGTGCTTGTTACGAATGGAAAAGAACTACCTTATAAAGAAGAATTAGTGAAAATATTTACCAAGAAAGTTAAGGGCTTGAAGAGTATTGTGCAAAATATCAACGATAGGAATACGAATATTATTTTTGGCAGAGAAACCATCGCGATTTTTGGCGAGAACAAAATAGTAGACTATATAGGAGATTTAAAATTCCATATTTCAGCCCAATCCTTTTTCCAAGTGAATTCTCTGCAGACAAAGGTCTTATACGAAAAAGCATTAGACTATGCAGAACTTAAGGGTGTAGAAAGTGTATTTGACATATACTGTGGGATAGGTACTATTTCCCTGTTTTTAGCAAGAAAAGCTAAAAAAGTAATAGGGGTGGAAGCAGTCGAAGCTGCTATAGAAGACGCAAAAGAAAATGCCAAAATTAACAACATTCATAATGCAGAGTTTTATGTAGGGAAAGCTGAGGAAGTGATACCAAGGTTTTATACGGAAGGTATAAAAGCAGATGTAGTCGTTGTAGATCCTCCAAGAAAGGGCTGCGAAGAAGAAGTACTAGAAACCATAGTCAAGATGGATCCACAAAGGGTTGTGTATGTATCCTGCAATCCAGCTACACTAGCGAGGGATTTAGCGTATCTTCAGGAAAGGGGCTATGAAACGATGGAAGTGCAGCCGGTAGATATGTTTCCTCATACGGCACATGTTGAGACGGTGGTATTGATGTCTAGAAAATAAAGAAGTGTACTCGGAAAGGCTTGATATAAGCCTTTCCGGGTTTTAAGCAATAAAATTTAAGAGCTGTAAAACGATGATTTTTTGCTCTGCGGGAACTTGTCCAAGAAGGGCTTAAGACCCCGTATAGAGCGGATTAGATGTCATTAGGGGTGTACAGAGCAGAATGGATGTCAGAGGTTCACGAGAAGTCAATTTAGATGTTTTGTGAAATAGGAGAGGTTGAGAGAGCAGTTTGGATAAAGATATTAAACCAGCACTTTTTTGAAAATAAAAAATTAAAATTTTGTGAAGGGGGTTAAGAGTGGATTTTGTAAATGACTTTGATAAAATCATCTATGATGTATCTTGTGTGCTAGGGAAGTATATTGATAAAGGAAAATATGGGATTATTGATCGAGGACTTCCGCATCAACCAAGAAATTTGCCAGCCTGAATGATGTGTGTTTATATCTTTTGGTATGAAGGTGAATTTTTTAAAATAGGAAAAGCCAGGTTTCGTTGAAGTGGCCGTGAGGATAGAGAAGAAATAAAATGCTTTGAAAAATTAAAAATGAATATTTTTATGTATTTGTTGTCCCCTCAGACTAATGGTTTGAGGGAATTTTGCTTTATTGAGATTAACTTTTAAGTTTGAGTTCGAATTATTAGCAGCTATTAGGATATTTGAGTGAACTTTAAAAAAGTATTGACTAAAACGACACTAGTGTCGTATAATTAGTTAAAGACACACGTGTCGTTTTTAGAAGAAGGGATTTGAGTTATGGCAACCAAAGGGCATAAAACCAAACAATTTATTATTGAAAACTCTATTAATCTGTTTTCAGAAAAAGGATACACTGCTGTTACAATGAAAGATATATGTGAAAGATGCCAAATGAGTCGGGGAGGCGTTTATAGGTATTTTTCTTCTACTAAGGAGATTTTCATTGAGATGCTTGATTCTGATCTAAAGATTAACCGTTCAGTAGTAGAAGAGAATATTCAGAAAAAAGTACCTGCCGAAAGAATCATAGATGCCTACTTCCGCCAGGAAATAGAATCTATCTTTAGTGACAATAATGGACTTTATTTTGCAATTCATGAGTTTGCATTTGCAGAACCTGATCAAAGAGAAAGTTTAAATCAACGGGTGAAAGATAGTGTCAATATACTCAAAATGATTCTCAAACATGGTCAAGAAAACCAGGAGTTTAAAGAATTCGATAGAGAAGCTGTTGCCACACACATTATTTATTTTATGGACAGCTTGAAGACCTCATCTTCAATAGTGATAATGTCAAAGGACATGCTAACTAAACAAATTAATTTATTAAAGGAGCTAATTATATGAAAATAACTGTGTTTAATGGAAGTCCTCGAGGAGCAAATAGCAATACACATGTTATTGCTGCTGCTTTACTTGAAGGTGCAAGAAAAGCTGGTGCTGAAGTAGAAAACATTTTTTTAAGTGATAAAAAAGTGAACCATTGTGTTGGATGTTTCACATGTTGGCATAAAACGCCTGGTAAGTGTATTCATAGGGATGATATGGATAGTCTTTTTCAAACCTGTGTTTTATCGGATATCGTTTGTTTCGCTACCCCGGTTTATTTATGGAATATGACAGCTTATCTAAAAAATTTCTTAGATAGACTTATCCCCATTAAGCGGCCAACTGTTGTAGAGAATAATGGAAACTATAATATGGAGAATAATGAAATTAAATTACCAAAAGTTGTAATCATATCAAATGCGGGATTTCCAGGTGATAATAATTTTGAAACAATGAAAGCTGTAATGAAAACAATGAATCCAATACTCGAAGTGTATAGAAATTGTGGGATACTGTTAAGTAGTAAGGATCCTGATGTAAGGAAGATTGTTAATAAGTATCTGGATGTTGTATCTACTGCAGGTTATGAATTAGCTTGTAATTTATCAGTATCTGAAGAAACACAAGCGAACTTGAATATGGAATTGATGCCTATAGAAAAGTATGTTCAATATATTAGCAAATAGAGCTTTATAATGATTCAGTTAATACGAAATTTGGCAAGATGGTAAAAAAGTTATAGAAAGGAGGAACCTTATGTATCAAAAAATTGACATTAAGAGGTTTCTTGATGATTCAGGAAAAATTACTCAGCTATCTTCAAAGAATAAATTCAGAATTGCTACACTTAGCTATTTAGCTGGTAAATTTGAAGTTGACCGAGATTATACCGAAAAAGAAGTTAATGATATATGTGATGAATGGCACACCTTCGGTGATTATTTCATAATGAGACGTGAACTTGTTGATAACGGGTTATTATGTCGCTCTATAGATGGTTCTCGCTATTGGAAGCCAAAAAAAGATTAGGAGTATGTGTTTTATAAAGGTTATAGAAAAACAACTAGTAGTCCCCGAAAGGATAGTGATTAATAGATGAGTATACAGTCAAGAAAAGAGCTAAAGGAACAATACAAAAATCGAGAAATTATTGGTGGGGTATATCGTATAATATGTAAGGAGAATGGTAAGTTTTGGTTGAGGGCCACAAAGGAAATAGAAGTATCTAAAAACCGATTTTTATTTTCAATAGCTACAAATTCTTGCCCTGAAACCTGCATGATTAAAGAATGGAAACAGTTTGACCCTAGTGCATTTTCTTTTGAAATATTAGAAAAAATTAAAATGGAAGAAACACAGACAGAGATAGAGTTTATTGAAGATACAAATATTTTACTGGAGATTTGGAAAGATAAGTTAGATAGTTAGAAAAAATGTGAAATATTATGGAATAAAACTTGATATAAAGAAGATCCTTAGTCATTGTGAAAAAATTATTGAGAAATTTTCTAAGAATAAAATAAGGATTTTGACACTTAACTATTTAGCTACCTAGATTTTGTACAAACAAGACCATAGTATTTTCCAAGGGTTACCATGGCAACATTACCAAAAAACAACTAAAGGTGAAAATACCCCGCCCATAGAAGTATTTTTTATCCCCAAAAAATCCTACGAAAGGCGGTATCTCACCTATGAAAAGTATATCATTCAAACTAGATGAGAATAAAGTGGTAAATACTTCTGCTTGGCTTGTTTC
>NZ_FZOJ01000055.1 GCF_900188145.1 Anaerovirgula multivorans
AATATCCTTTGTTATTCCTGCTTTTACAGGGTTTTGATGTATGTATCGTAATACTGTTAAAAAGTAGCTTTCATTTTCAATTGGCTCACTTTTATATCTATCTTGAAACAAATGACCACACCTCTTGTACTTCCAGTTGTACCAATATACATAGCTTGACCCTATACGTCGCATGATTGTTTCTATTCCCTCTTCTACTTCTTGTAAAAGGATATGCGCATGATTTCCCATCAAGCAATATCCATAAATCTTATATCCACTTTTATCTTTATACTCATTCAATGTCTGTAAAAATTTTGTGTTATCTTCCTCATCTTCAAATATAATTTGTTTATTAATTCCTCGTAAAATTATATGATAGTTACCGCTTTCGCTCTTCTCTCTTGCTTTTCTTGGCATAAAAAGTCACCTCCAAGTTTATGTTATCATATATTTGGAAGTGATCCAACCAACAGAACCGTCCCCTTGATTTGACTGCATAACCTTCTGAAAAACTAAGAGCGTAATCATATTTTATAGGAATTCGCACAGTACCTTTTTTATCAATAAAACCCCATTTAGTAAATTGCATAACCCTAGCATAACCATCATAATTACTGTCAATAAAATGATAATAGGATTTCAAAATATTTTTCTCATTTTCATTTATAATTACATACTTATTATCTTCTTTAACAACAAACAAAGTACTAACTTCACCTGTTTTATTTATTTTATTATAAACACTATATAATATAGTTACTATAAAGACCATGCAAAGTAGAAATAATACTTTTCTTTTATTTTTCATTATTACCATCCTTTATACCTATACCATAACCTCCTATAACTATAAAAAAATTACCTGCATACAAAATTAAATAGACTGGAATATTAGTTATAAAATTTATATGCCCCCTAGAAATAGCAATATAATTACCAATAGTTATAAATAAAAAACTCAATAGAATCCTTAACTTTTTTAAGTGAATTGCTAAAAATAATTGTTTTAATGGTATAAGATAAATTAGCCCTATATTAATAATTGTAGATAAAATTAGAGTAGATAAAGTTTGTTGAATACTCATGTTTACCTCCTTAATCGCTAAAATATTGATACCAAGGGTTGATACCAAGGGGACAGTTCTTGTGGTTAGCTTTTCAGAACAATACCTCTACTAATTCCTGTTAACCTTGTTATTTGCCTTGTAGATAGGCCTTCTTCTTTTAATCTTTTCAAGTATTTGTCTCTCGTATGTTGGTCAATTTTTTGAATCTCCAGACAGCTTTTCAGATTGCAAATCCTTTTAATTACTTCTATTGCTTCATCATCTGTCAACCTCATTTTTTCTTCGATATCTAAGCATTTTTTATCATTTATTTCTTTATGGTATGTTTTAAATTTCTCTATTGCTTTTTCTCTATTTCTATCAAATATTTTTAATACAAAATCTATATCTGCAATTTCTTCTTTGTCTATAAATTCATTATAACTACTCCATTTATAGCTTTCAATATCCTTTGTTATTCCTGCTTTTACAGGGTTTTGATGTATGTATCGTAATACTGTTAAAAAGTAGCTTTCATTTTCAATTGGCTCACTTTTATCTTTATACTCATTCAATGTCTGTAAAAATTTTGTGTTATCTTCCTCATCTTCAAATATAATTTGTTTATTAATTCCTCGTAAAATTATATGATAGTTACCGCTTTCGCTTTTCTCTCTTGCTTTTCTTGGCATAAAAAGTCACCTCCAAGTTTATGTTATCATATATTTGGAGGTGACTCAACCAACAGAACCGTCCCCTTGATCTTACCCTTGATCTATTGATCTTTACTTGATCTTTATCTATCTAACAAAAACAATAAGTAAACATCTTCTTCATATTCTTTGATTTTATTTTTGTTTTCATTGATTAATTTATTATCATTTACCAACCTAACTATCTTATCAGAGCCTTTCCAAGCATAAAAAGTTATACTCTCATCTCCAACATCATACAGACCACTAATCATGGGTGAAGGTTTTCCACCAATTTTCCATGCATTAGTTTGATTTTCTACAATAAATTTAGTTCTATTTTCTAAGGCACGTATTGTCACAATAAAGATAGCCTCATTATCTTTATCATAAAAAACTATTACTTCTCTATCATCACCAACAAGAATAGTTTCTAAAACGCTGTTTTTACCATCTAATAAACTACTCATCGCCAATTCTTTTGTGTTATAATCTTTTACAAATGATTCTTGGGACAAGAAAAATAACAAAGCCACACTAATAACTAAAATTAGAAATATAATAGATCCTTTTCTTATTCTCAAAATTTCACCTCAATAAATTAATGTCTATTGATATTCTAAATAATACAGACCGTCCGCAAAATTGCCAACCTTTCTTACAACAGTTGATGAAGCTGCTTTTTCAGATATAAGTCTTGGGTTTAATTCTCCTTCAAGTTGTCTCCATGTTTGTACGGTTCCCTCACTAGCCCTTGTTGTCGGAGCAAATCTCACACGTGCTCTCTTATTAGCACCTATAGTAAATGTCGCTCCAAAACTTGTACTATTCGAAGATGATTTTACATAAGACGCTCCTAAAGTCGCTAGGATAGCATTTATTTCAACCGTAGCTGAAACACCAAAGCTACTAGTATGGGTTATACTTTCTCCATATGATACAGATGAACCGTCTTGACCGCCATCTATCCAAGGAGTAACAGCTTTTGAATCGTTATAATTGATACTATCTTTACCACTTTTCTCTACATATTTATAAAAAGTAGTAGACATTGGTGTAACGAGGTCACCTTCATCAGAGGGAGTTTTAAAATCAATTACATCCTCATTAGGCATTAAGGACTCTGACAGTATATTCGCAGGGTAAATTTTTTCTAATTCATCAAATGTGATTACTCTAGGCACGCCATTTTCTACCAGAATCATTTCTACAGGTTTAGATAATTCCTCGTCATTTACCTCATCTGCAAAAGCAATGCTAAAACTACTAATCATCATTACTACTATTAATAGAACCGAAAATATCTTTTTAAATTTTACATTCATTATAACATCTCCCTTATAATTAGTTTTTTGGCGGCCACCAACTTAATTACATTATAAGGTATTGTTATCTGTAATTCTATTAATTTAAGTCATCTAGCCAATAAACCCATGTATTTGGTCATATTTTGTCATAAATGGTACAAGATAATAACTTTTATTATTTAAGTTTTAAATATTTTGTAAACTTTTTATAATTATTTCTACTCATAAATGCTGTTTTCTTGGTATTATTAAACTCAATGATGTAGGTTCTGTTACCAACATCTTCAATTTTCTTAATCTTATTAGTATTTACTATAAAAGACTGATGCACTCTTAAAAAATTGTTATTTAAAATGCTCTCTAATTCTTTTAATATCATACTCGTAACATAATCCTCTTTACAAGTGTTCACGATTGTATCTTTTCCTATTTTCTCAAAAAAAAGTATATCATCAAATGATATCAATAAAATACTATTTTTATTTTTTATAGTCAACTTATCTATAATCGGCTGTTTAAATTGGATATTTATTAACACTATGAGTTCATCTAAGGTATCCTTAAATGTAGTAATATCTATTGGTTTAATCAAATAGTTATAAGGATGAACAGCAAAGGAATCGATGGCATACTCCATATGGGCAGTTATAAAAACGAATTTTGTATCAGGAGATATTTTGTTGATAAGCTTTGCTGCATCAATCCCATTTAAATTAGGCATATCGATATCAAGTAATGCAATATCTATTTTTTCTTGCTGTACTACTTTTACCGCCTCTACCCCATCTTCAGCAACAAAAACTTTGCTGACAAAAGGATTTTCAGAGGCTATTTTCTCTAGCATTTTTCTTATAGGTTTATGATCATCACAAATTAATATATTAGCCATAGACTATAACCTACAATTCCTTTTTAATACTTTTCGGTATATCTGGCTCATATATATACCACATACTAGCTGGACTTACACCACTCATAGCTACTATTGTAAGTAAACAAGCTGCTACTGATAAAACGCTAGTCTTAAGTTTTTTAAACATTCTTATACCCCCTTTCTAGTTCCAGACTATAATCCTAATGAATTTACTACCTAACGGTGTTGCTAAGAAAAATGCTAGAGTGATGCCTAACAAACTAGAAAAACTTATTAGTGATAAAAATAATCTTTCATAACCTATCAAAAATACAATCCAAACAGTTAGAAAAAATATAGTTTTATATTTAATCTTTAAACGTGTTTTTCTATTATTTATAGTTTTTTTCTGTGTTCCCATAGGTACCCATACAATTGTTATTAACACGCTGATCAAATAGGTGAAAATAATTAATACATATAATACTCTATAAGGTACAGTGACTACCTCTCCTATTATCCCCAGCAAAAGCGTAAGTGAAACACTTACGGTATAACATTTATTGTAGGTATCATAATGACTTCCCCCGATAATTCTTCTGAAAAATACAAAAGATATACATACTACTAAGGTTGATGCGAAAGTTTTTAAAAAATAAGAAAGTATTAGTATAGTAATTATTTTGAATGAAGTTCCTAGAAAGATTTGCAAACCATAAGAAAGAATTTCTCTTTTTTCATTGTCATAACTTAGTTCATTACATAGATAAGAAGAAATGTTATTAGATAGCTTTCGAATCATAGTTATATTCTCCCCTCGGCAGTCTAACGGTAAAAATCACAGTATTGCTGTGGGTATTTTTAAATTCTATTGTCCCCTGATATTTCTCTAATATTTTTTTGCATATATGAAGTCCATACCCTCTTGCCACTGAATCTTTAGTGGAAGTCCCTGGCTCATATAAAATATTTATAAGCTCAAAATCTATCTGCCCTGTATTTTCGATTTCTAATACATAACTATTCTCATAATAATCTATGGTAAACTGAATCCACTTTTCGCCTGCCGTCATACAAGCAGCCTCTATTGCATTTTCTATTAAGTTTGAAACTAGGCTACATAGTTCCCATGCACTTATTGAAATAGTGTCAAGTTTATACCTACAATTAATAGTGAAATTAATGCCTTTTTCTTGTGCCACTTCTCTTTTAGAATTTAATAGCGCTGTTAAAGCTGGATGCCCAACTCTTATCATTTGATTTGTGACTCGATAATTAGTTGAAATTCCTTGTACATACTCTGCTAATTCCTCATATTCTTCCAAATAGGCTAATGCTTGGATACACTGTATATGAGCAATATAATCATGTCTTTCAGTCCGTAGTATAGTGATTAATTTTTCTACTGCCTCCATATTTGTTTTTATTAACTTTAACTCGATTTGTCTAGCTTCATATAAACGCAACCTTTTAAACGAGATAATGATTAAAATTGTTGTAGCAATTATAACAATGTTAATAAAAGGTATGTTTTTCTTTAGTATTTCTAAAGAATACGCTCTTAAAATTGAGGAAGTAAATAATAATATTAAAATACCTTGGAATAATATTGTTGATATTATGATATAATTACCTTTGCTTTTCAAAGTGTTCACCTTCTATATTTCTAAGTAATGATATCCCACACATAATAATTCTTTTTTCTTATAAATAGAAATAGTAGCACTGATATTAATAAAACAGGAAAAAAACAAATAATTCCACTTTTAAAATCATTTTGTAAAGTCATTATTTCTATCTTTAAGAAGCTACTTAAAAATGGAAATATAATACTTTGTAATATCCCTTGTATAAATGATCCTATTAACACAGGGATAATTGCTTTATAATATTGAAATTGAAAAAAAATAAGGACTAATACATATAAAGAAGCTATTTGTAGAATAGTAGCATATTCCGCCCCAATCATAAATATCAATAAAAACAAACTAATGATTGCCTGGATAGCTGATATAATTAATATTTTATAGAGATTAGCATTTCTGATATTGGTTAGATGAAAGCCTAGTAAAAGTATAAGCACAGACTCAGGAAAAGATATAAATAATACAATACACCAATAGTTCAGCATTTTAACTATCCTTCCTTTCGCTGTATTTAAAACGTAAAGATCATAATAATTTTATCTTTAACAATGATGCCATACTATTTTTTTATATCATTAGATTCATAGTATGCTTTATATAAAAGTAACATAATTAGATATTACTTCAAATTAATGTTCGGTAAATTGCTAAAATAGCCGATAAACTGTTTATTACTGATTGAAAACCAAAGGGATCGTCAGACCGTGTGGTAATCCCTCCTGGAACTTCTTAAAGACATCATCAACTTATAAAAATTTAATAATGGAATAATTCTTTATCCTTTTCTTGGAATTTAATTTCACCTCCAAACTAATTCTATAGTAGTTTGGAATGTCGTGTCAAACCGTCCCCTTGGTCTCTGCCCAAAATGTAAACCTTCACTAAAATATAATTCCATTAAATACAAATTTTTTACTGGAATTTTGATGTTAAACTTCTAATTTTTAAAAGATACACTTGACAACATGGGACTACAAATGTACTCTTATAATAGAGTACATTTGTAGTCCCATGTATTTTAAAAATTATATATAAGGAGAAAAGATAAATGAGTGAAAATATATCCAAGATATCAGATGCAGAATGGAAAGTAATGGAGGTTGTATGGAAAGAACATCCTGTTACTGCAGCAGAAATTATTGAAGAATTGATAGTGAAAACAGATTGGAATAGAAAGACGATTCATACCTTAATTCGTAGACTTGTACAAAAGAAAGTACTAGGAGTTGCAAAAGAGGATCCATACGTTTATTACCCATTAATTGAAGAGAATTTTTGTAAAAAAGAAGAGACAAAATCCTTTTTAGAAAAGGTATATAACGGATCACTTCAATTATTAATGGCCAACTTTCTAAAAAATGAGAATCTATCAAAAAAGGAAATAAAAGAAATTAAAAACCTTCTAGATGAATGTGAGGATAAGAGGTGATAAAAAGTGACTTTATTAAACGTATTTTATACAATCCTAAAAATTTCATTTTTAGGATCTGTTGCAGCTATAGTAATTCTTTTTGTTAAAAAAATATTTAAAAATAAAATCAGTGCTGCTTGCCATTATCTGATTTGGATAATTTTATTAGTTAGATTAGTTATGCCCTATTATCCTGAAAGTTCTATCAGTATTTATAATTTCTTTACCAATCATAATTATAAAACAGAAGAAATACAATCCCCTGTAATAAACAACATGAGTCATAACTATATTAATTCTAATAACATTCAATCCGGGGTAAATTCTTCGGAGCAAAAACACTTTAGCACAGATTCTTTCCTAATAGCGGATAAACAACAAGAATTTGCAAATAAAAATGAACCTAATGCTTTCAATTTACTACCAAATCAAAGCAGATATACTTTTTCTGAGTATACTTATGATTCTAATAAAAGTAGATTTCAAGTTCCTTATATTGCAGCTATTATATGGCTATTGGGTGTATGCTTTGGAGCAGTATATATTCTATGGCTACAGCTATCTTATAGTATGAAAATAAAGAGCCTTTCCCCATGTAACAACAGAAATATAATAGCAATTTATGAAATCTGTAAATCAAAAATGAAAGTAAATAAAAAAATACCTTTAGTAATGGACGCTAGAATTAAAACACCCTCATTATTGGGAATTTTACATCCTAAAATAATACTTTCACCGGATTATGTTGAGCTATTAATGGAAGATGAATTAAAATTTGTTTTTATGCATGAATTGGCACATTACAAACGAAAGGATATTATCGTTCGATGGATTTTAATTTTCCTTCAAATACTTCATTGGTTTAATCCAGTGATATGGTTTGTCTTTAATATTATTCGCCAGGACTCTGAAAAAGCCTGCGATGAACAGGTATTATCTTATATTGAGCCTAATGAGTACAAAAAATATGGAAATACAATGTTGAAAATGCTTGATATCTTTTCTGGAAATAACAGTATATACGGTGCTGTAGGAATGATAAATCGAAAAAAATTTATAATTGAAAGGGTGAAAAATATCGTGAACTTTAAAAAAAATTATCTACTATGGTCTATTCTTGGGATTGCCATATTTTCAGTTTTAGCTGTTTTTCTATTGACCAATGCAAAGCAACCACCACAAGAGGTTATAAAAATTAAATATGAAGCTGAGGAAATTGGTCCAGATATTGAACTTGAATCAGTTAGCAAAATAAAGCTTTTGTCAAATGAACAGCTGCTTACATATGATATGGAAAATCGCCAATTTATAATAATTGACGATGAAGGAAATAGAATAGATATCAATTGTGAAGGCTTACCACAAGACTTTCCTGTACAGCTTTTTACCATTGATTCTAATGATTACATATATACATTTGTTTCAAATACAGAACCAAAGATCTATGTTCATACTCTGGAAGGCGAAAAAATAAGGGAAATCAATTTAGAGCTTAAGGATGTAAACATATCAGAAGAGAATGCAATATTTCGATGGGATATGAAGGTGGATTCAAAGGGGAACATCTATTTATTAATACCACAAGCACAACAGGCAAGCACACAAGTATTTGATCCGGAAGGGAAACATATAAAAACCCTAAAATCAGATGGTTATGTTCTTATGGTGCTTGACGAGGAAGATAATTTGTATACCATTACTTACAAAGATAAGGTTTATATTACAAAACAAAATCCTTTAAAAGATGAGATTTTATGGGAATACGAAGATGATAAAAACCTTTCTTACCTAAGAACGGCTGCTTATTCAAAACAGGATCAATCTATATATCTAGCAGAATTAAACAATAACAATATTTCAAAATTTGATCCGGAGAGCCAATCGTTAAATAAGATGATTAATATGGATGCTATATTAAGCGAGAAAACTCAAGATGAATTCAACTTTCAGGATTTTGCTATTAATAATGATGGAAGTATCTACTTATGTGTTTATAATAACAAGGATAATAAAAGCTATCTATATAAAGTAAATTCGAGAAAAATTCATATAGAAGGTGGTATAAAAGAACTAACAATTTCAGTAAGACATTTATCTCCTATCTTAGAGTACGCTATAAATAAATTTGAAAATCAACATCCTGATATTGTTATAAACATAGACAATCATAACGCTTTTTCTTGGATAACATCGGATATGACCTATGAAGAAACATTAAAGACCTTAGAAGAAAGTGCTAAAAAAGCAAATGACTTTGTTCAAAAAATAAATGCACAGATGTTAACTGGAAAGGGTCCAGATATTCTTCTGATAGATAGTATTCCTTACAGAAGGTATGCAGACAAAAAATTGCTTTTAGACCTAAAGGAGCTTATGGAAGAAGATGCTTCCTTTGATAAAAGTCAATACTATTCCAACATATTTGATGCTTTAGAATATAAAGGTAAATTGTATGCTATGCCATTAGATTTTTCTTATCCGGCTTTCTTGACAAATACAGGATTTTTAAAGGAACAATCCATTGAAATCAATGATAAAGGCTGGACATGGAAGGATTTTATAGACATAGCCAATAGAGCTACAAAGGATATAGACGGAGATGGGACAATTGATATGTATGGAATGCCCACCATCGTACCCGAAAGATTATTTCAATATATATATAATTCTTTAGATAAAGGCTTTGTTGATTATGAAACTGGAAAGGCTACTTTTACATCAGAAGAATTTATTGATTTACTAAAAATGTGTGAAAACATATCACAAGAGACCTTTGTGAATCCTGATATTTCAGAAGGTGATATGCAAATGGAAGGAATCGTGCTTTACCCATTTCATATACATGATTTTTCTATTTTTTACAGCAACGGCTTAATTAATGCAGATGAAGTTAGTTTTTATGGATATCCAACCTTAAATAATGCCACATATAATTTTGATTCAGGTGAAATGTACGGGATAAATAGCCAAACGAAGTATAAAGAAGAGGCATGGGAGTTTATCAAATATCTTATTTCAGAAGAAATTCAATGCTATCAACAACTTTATAGCATACCAATAAATAAAAGGGCAAGGGAAATTAAAATTGAAGATAGATTTGCAGATGCAGAAGATATGATGAATAAATATGGTGATCTTTATGGTTATCAAGTTACATCACTAGATAAAATAAAAAAGCAGCTGACAGATAATGTAGAGAAATTGAATGAAATTCTGCCTAAATTAAATCATACCAATATGAATGATATACAAGTTGATGAAATCATTGAGGAGGAAGTTAGAAGATTCTTTAATGGTGAGAGATCTGCAGAAGAAACGGCTGAAGCTATACAGCGAAAGGTGGAAATGTATTTTAAAGAATAAAAAAGGGGCAGACAACGAATGAAGATGAACTTAACCAGAAGATGGGCGTTATTTGTATTTCTGTTTCCAAGCTTATTAGGTTTTCTACTATTTTATATTCTTCCCTTTTTAGGATGTGGATGGTATTCTTTGGTGGATTGGTCCATAGGAGGAAGCTTTGTAGGGTTAAAAAACTATGTAAACATACTATCCAATGATTTATTTCTAATGGCACTAGCCAATACGGCATATTTTGTCTTATTGGCCGTGCCAGCAACCATGTTTTTAGGATTGCTTTTAGCAATAGTCTTAAATCAAAAAATGTATGGCAGCAATATCTTTAGGACTGCTTTTGTAGCGCCAATGGTTATCCCGACAGCATCAGTAGTGCTTATATGGGACATCCTTTTTCATACGCAAGGGACATTTAATGCACTGCTTACTTCGCTGGGATTTAATGTCATAGATTGGCTGAATTCTGATAAGGCTAGGATTGTCATGGTTCTCCTTTACGCATGGAAGAATATCGGATATTGTATGGTGATTTTTTTAGGAGGTCTTTTAAGAATACCTAAGGAATATTATGAGGCAGCAGAATTAGAAGGAGCTGGGACTATAAATAAACTGATGCATATTACGCTGCCGTATCTTGCTCCTATTTCCTTTTTTGTTGTTGTTATATCTATTATAAATTCTTTTAAAATTTTTAGAGAAGTATATCTTCTAGCAGGCCCCTATCCTCATGAAAGTATATATACAATGCAGCATTACATGAATAATGTATTTGTTTCCTTGGATTATCAAAAACTGAGTGCAGCAGCATATGTAGTGGCTGGAATCTTAGGGATATTAATATATGCTTTGTTTCGATGGGAAAATAAGTACAGCAGCTTCCATAAATAGCCAAAGAAAAAAGGAGGTATCTTATGCCTTTCAAATTAAAAAAATTACATTTTATAAGACATAATAAAAAGTTTAATATTTACATTTTTTTAACATTGTTATCACTATTTTTTATATCTCCAATACTTGTCATTATAGTAAATTCATTTATGGGAGCAGAAGAAATTACACAACAATATCCTGTATTTGCTTCTTCACAGAGCATACAAAATAATAATGAGTTTATGACTATGAAACTAATTCCAGATATGTTTACACTGGAGCAATATAAAAATATACTTTTACGTCAATTTCTTTTCCTAAAAATGTTTTGGAATTCTGTAGGCATTATTGCAGCTATTATTGTTGGTCAAGTAGTTATCGCATCAACAGCTGCCTATGCTTTTAGTAAAATATACTTTAAAGGTGGAAATAAAATATTTTATATCTATATTATTGCAATGATGATGCCCTTTCAGGTCACCCTTGTTCCAAATTATTTAATGGTAGACAGATTAGGTATCATGAATACATATAGGGCACTAATTCTGCCTGCTATTTTTGCACCCTTTGGCGTGTTTCTAATGAAGCAGTTTATGAATTACATTCCCAAAGAATGCATTGAGGCTGCACAGATAGATGGTGCAGGGTATTTTCAAATATTCTTTTACATAATACTTCCTATGTTAAAGCCGGCAATTGCTTCCCTTATCATACTTCAATTTATAGACTACTGGAACATGGTGGAACAACCTTTGTTATTTATAGATGATGCTGTAAAAAGACCTTTATCCACCTATCTATCTATAATTGGAAAAAAGGACTTTCACTATGCTTTTGCAGCATCAACGATATACATGCTGCCGGCTTTATTCATATTCTTTTATTGGGAATGTTATCTTGTTGAGGGAATACAGCTGAATTCAGGTATAAAACAATAAGCTTAAGCATGTATTTGGAGGTTGATTATGCAGAATTATGAAGAAATAAATGATAAACAAAAGAAAAAAATATTTGGAAAAGCTATTATTATTTTCTTTAGTACCATGTTAATTATTACTTTTTTTTCGAAAACTATTCAAAACATGTTTCTTCCCGAGGTAACTGTATCAAAACCTCATTCTGGTATATTAACATATGAAACAGCAGGTACTGGGACAATTATTCCAAAGGAAACTCTTAACATATATTCTGAGTCAATAAAAAGAGTAAAAGAAATAAAGGTTGAAGCAGGGGAAAAGGTGAAAAAGGGAGAGACTATAGCAGTTCTTTATAGTCAAGCTTCAAATAATAAGCTGACTGAAGAGGAAATACACTTAAAGAAATTAGAAGCAAATTTAGAAAAATTACTTTTGGAAACAAAAAGTACTCAGGTGGGAATTCTGGAATTGGAAGTTGAAAAAGCTTTAGAAAAAGTGAATAAGCTGGAAAATGATTTAGACAAAAAACTGAAATTGTTAGAGGCAGGAGTTGAAACAGGCGAGAATGTTAAAGAGGCACAGTACCACCTCGAAACAGCTGAAAAAGATTATCAACAAAAAAAAGTAGAGCTGCAGGAAGAAAAAAACAGGCAGCAAATATCTGAAGAAGAAAAGAAAAGGGATATTGAAGCTCAACGCTACGATATACAAGCTCAGCAGTTAAAAATAGATGAGCTGCAGGAGGAAGAAAGAATCCTTTCTCCATATGATGGTCTTGTTAAGGAAATTCATTATCAAAGTGGTGAATTAACACGGGATAATGAGCCCATATGTTCAATAGTTCATTCAGAGAAGGGTTTTGTTTTTTCTGTTTCCCTTGATTTAGAAAACAATAGTTTTATATCTGTTGGAGATTCTATATTAGTTTATTTAAAATCGGCAAGTAAATACATTGATATACCTATTAAGAAAATTGTGATCAAGGACAATTTTAAAGAGGTTACAGCTGATTTAGATGAAAGAGATTTCTTAGGGGGCGAAAAGTTAGATTATCGTATCATTAAAAAGTCAAAAAACTTCAATACCCTTGTACCTAATTCTGCTTTAGGAAGAGATAATAGTGGATATTTTGTTTTTCTATTAAAAGAACGAGAAGGCGCTTTAGGCAAGGAGTATTATGTGGAAAAACAATATGTAAATATAGGGGATAGCGATAATCGAAATACCGTAATATTAGAAGGGCTGGATAATAAAACGAGTATTGTATATGATTCTGAAAAAGCAATTCATGACGGCAGCAGAGTACGCCCTCAGCAAAGGAAGTGAGGAAAATGAACAGCACAAAAGCATGGAAATACTCTTTATTTTTTGGGGTTTTTACTTTGCTGCTCAGTATTTGCTTCATTCAGGGAATAAATAAAAATACTGAAGCGCTATTGAGTACATTTGGTTTTAACAAAATATCGGTTGAAGCAAAAGAAAATCCAATAAAAAGTAATACATATGGGTTTACTAAGGATGAGGTTTTGCAGTTAAAGAATAAACTAAAGGAAAATCTTATTTCATTTACCCTTCCCTTTGAAGCAAATATAAAAAACCAGTCAAATACTATATTCAGTAAAGCTTTGGCAGTAAGTCCTTCCTATCAAAGCTTTACTGATATTCATATTATAAAAGGAAGCTTTTTAACAGAAAAGCAAGAAGACAATAATGACAGAGTTTTAGTTATAGAAGAAGAAACAGCATTAAAGTTATTTAAGAGCACGGATATCGTTGGCATGAATATAGACTTGATGGATGAAAACTTTACTATTATTGGAGTAAACAAAAGAAAAAGTACTTTTTTATCTAATTTATTAAAAAGAAAAGAACCTGATATATACATTCCTTTACAGACTGCATTTACATTGGATGAGCATATGGAGATTCCCTATTTTCAGGTATCAATATCAAATGAAGAAAATGCCATTGAAAGTCCAAACGCTGTCATAAAGGTATTGGAAGATATAGGAAAATCACCATCAAACTATAAAATAGTAGACTATAGAAGCTTTCAAAAAAACGCTTCTCAAATAAACCTAATAATTACATTTATATTCGGTATTTTTATTATATATTATCTTATCAAAAGTCAAATTAAAGTAATAAAAGAAATATTTTCAACTATATCAAATAGCTGGTTGTCTCAATATTTTTTAGAAGCTATAAAATCCAGTAAAAAAACACTTATTTATCTAATAATACGATTTTTATTTTTGACTTCTTGTATATATATACTACTGAAAATGATCAAATTCGATTTTTACGTACCAGTAGTAAATAATAATTATGCTATATATTATATAGACCTATTTACAAATAATTTATTTGAAGCTGTTACTTCTAAGACACTATTTCAATCTATAGCCTATTTTTCAGAACTTCTTATTACATTGATTTCTATTTTAGGAATTTCCATTGGAGGTTCATTATTATATTTAAGCTTCTATTTTTTAAAGCGTACGCATCAGCAATTAGATAAAGGACTTTTGTTTTGCAGTGTATCCTATCTGGCAACTCTGTTGCTTATAAATATAATTATGACTGTAGTGCAGCTTCCAGTTGTGATTCACATGAAAGCAACAATGACTATTTACACTTTTCTATTTTTTATAACACATAGAAAATTATGTACTTTATTAAGCAGATGACCAAAATCTATGATTTTGTGTTAGTCCCTTATACAGGGTGAAAAAGTATGGATAGTCAAGCAGTAAGCTTCATCCTTAGCTAGAATTCAGGCAGAGGGTGGATTAGTAGAGAATAGCGATATATAATGCATGTTGTAAAGGGCAATCTATTTCCAATGGTATTTTAGTCGAAAATCCTATGCAAAAAACAAGCAAAAAATTTTTCTCCTATATTAGCTTTTCTCACCAGACTCCTTTATATCGAGAATTAAAAAATGTTGACATGTGAGTGCAACACACAACAAGGTAATAAATTTAAGCATTGCTATCGACAAATTGGATGGTATTATCATCCACCCTGGAGAAACTTTTTCCTATTGGAGGTTGATTGGTAGCTCCTAATGCTAGACTAAGTGCCTTAGATAATATATAAATAGAGAATCATCTAGTGGAAAACACCTCAAATAATGCAGAAAAATATAGAAAAATGTTGCTGAACACATCTGGTCTACCAGTTAAGAAGAACATGGGTTGAGATGATTTTCTATGCCAATTTATTATTTTTATAGGAATAGTAACTATTATTGAAATTTTCAATTGTACCTTTTTAAACAAACCTAATAAAATCAAAGTGAAAATATTATTTTGTTAGGAGGAATTATATTGAAAAGTTCACCATTCCAATCAACCAACGCTATGATTATGGCTTCACTAGGAATTGTAATTAACATTGTTTTTGGTACGATTGTACAGACCCTGCAAATTCCTTTGTTGTTCCTAGATACGATAGGAACCATTTTTGTAGCAGTAATACTAGGACCCTTTGCTGGAGCATTAACAGGAGGGTTAACCAATGTCATTCAAGGAATGATTACGAATCCTAAAAACATCCCGTTTGCCATTGTAAATATTGTAATTGGATTAATGGTAGGATTTATTGCTAAAAGATTTAAGTTTGATTTAAAAGTAGCTGCAATTACTGGCATTATATTATCTGTAATAGCTCCTTTGATAGGAACACCAATAGCTGTATTTGTATATGGTGGTGTAACTGGAGGAGGTACGGATTTAATTTTCGCCTGGCTGTTAGCCAGTGGTGAAAGAATTTTCACTGCAGCCTTTATACCAAGAATTACAGGGAACTTTGCAGATAAAATTGCCAGTTGTATACTGGTTGCTTTACTAATACAAAAGCTCCCTAAGAACTTTGTTACAGGGAAGTTTGTTAAAAATGCATAGGAGAAAACAAATTATTTATACAGCCCATTGTGTATTAAATCAAAATGCTGTTATAAGGGAATGGGAGAGGGCACAAGGGGCTTTTAATGATATTATAAGCGTATTACTGGAAGAGCATATCTCCATTATTCAGTTACCATGTCCTGAATTCACTTTTTTAGGAGAAAATCGTCCTCCTAAGACAAAAGAGGAGTATGACATCCCAGACTATAGAAAGCTTTGCAGGCAATTAGCAAAGCAAGTTGTCAATCAAATGAAGGAGTATATAGGCAATAATTATCAGATCCTTGGATTAGTAGGAATCCAAGGAAGTCCTTCCTGCGATACATTGACAAAAAAAGGAATTTTTATGGAGGAACTGGTGCAGCTAATGAGGGTGCAAAATATTCATTTAGAATTTTTTGATATTCCTGAAGAATATATAGAGGGACGAAGTGAAAAAATGGTGGATGATTTTAGAAATTATATAGCAAAGAAATTTTGATACAGAGAGACCAAAGGGACGGTTCTTGCGGTTAGCTTTTCAGAACAATACCTCTACTAATTCCTGTTAACCTTGATATTTGTCTTGTAGATAGGCCTTCTTCTTTTAATCTTTTCAAGTATTTGTCTCTCATATGTTGGTCAATTTTTTGAATCTCCAGACAGCTTTTTAGATTGCA
>NZ_FZOJ01000094.1 GCF_900188145.1 Anaerovirgula multivorans
CACTGTCATCAACTTAAGAAAATAAGTTTTTTGATCCTTGAAAATTGCATAAGAATATAATTAACAAATAGTGCTAATTCACTATTGACAAACAATTGTTCGCCCTATAATCGAAATGGAAATATAAATTTCGAAGGGGGCTTTAATATGATTAATAAAACTGCTATACTATTTGAAAAAGTGCATGTTCAATTGACATCTAGAGAGCTTTTGGAATTAGCTAGATTAAACTCTTCTGCTTTTACCCGTAAGAGAAAGCTCGGGCTTTTAAATTTAATTGGTGTTATGTTAAACTTTAATAAACGCACATTACAGATTGAGCTTGATGACTATTTTGAACATGTATTGAAGGATGATGAAATTATGGTTAGTAAACAAGCTTTTTCAAAAGCAAGACAAAACTTAAATCCAGAGGTATTCCGTTATCTTTCCGATGGCCTTATTGAAGCATTTTATAGTAATGATGAATTTGATCGAGTCCTTAATTACCGTCTATTGGCGGTTGATGGAACATGTATTGAACTTCCTAATTTTCAACAGTTAAGAAATATTTTTGGTGATGTTGGAGATGTTAATGGAACTGTTCGAGCATATGCATCAGCTATGTTTGATATTGAAAATCAAGTCATCATTACTTCTGAAATAGCTGGTTATCGGGTAGATGAAAGAACTCTTGCAAAAAAACACCTTGCTAAGCTTAAGGAACTGGGCTATAAAAATGATCTTCTCTTATATGACAGGGGCTATCCATCTAGGGAACTGATGGCGTATCATTTTGAAGAAAATCTCCATTTTATAATGAGATGTAAAGATAACTTTCTTGATAAAAAACGAGTTTATGAAGAACCTCGTGACGAAATATTTGATTTTGAACATGATAACAAAATATATTCTGTTCGTAGGGTACAGTTTATGCTGCCCTCAGGTCAATTGGAAACTCTTGTTACCTCATTGTCTCAAGAGGACATTGAAACTTTAAAACACCTATATTCACTACGTTGGGGCATCGAAACAGAATATTATACCTTAAAACACGTTCTTCAAATTGAAAACTTTAGCGGATACACACCATTGTCAATTGAACAAGACTTCTATGCAACAATATACTTAAGCAATCTAGCATCTGGATTTATCTACGATGCTAAACATGCAAAAGCCCCAGAAGGTAAAGAACCTAAAAAATATAATTATAAAGTCAACCGTAATGAGTTGTACGGAAGTTTAAAAAATAAGCTGATGCAAATAGTAATGTTAGAGGATCCCAAGGAGCGTGTAAAACTCTTTGATAAAGTCATGTTGAAAATGAAAAGAAACATGGTTCCTATACGCCCAGAAAGGCAGCCTGATAGAAAAAATAAAACCCCAGGAATAAAATATCCTATTAATCAACGTAAAACCCTTTAGAATAAGCAATAAATTTATAGTCTACTTATGTTTGCCAATGTGTGAAACGCTTGGTTTTATTAATTGCACCCAAAATTAAGGTAGTTTATCTTTTTTCTTTATTTTGAGCTTCCAGATTTCGTTATATTCTTATGCAATTTTCAAGGAGCTTATTAAGTTGATGACAGTG
>NZ_FZOJ01000023.1 GCF_900188145.1 Anaerovirgula multivorans
TCCAGTGTTTGTTCATAAGGGAAATGTTTTTTTGTAAAAATAAATTGGTAAATTTATCTAGTTGTAGATTTACTAGCACATGAAGTTAAATTATACAGTTTTTTCCTTGAGATTCTATAAATAAAATGTCCTTATGAAAAACCTTTAAGATATAGTTTTTCATTTCAAATCCCACTACTTTCTCTTTGTAAGTCTCCTTCGTAATTCCTCTTATTAATCTATCTGAGATTTCTACTACATCTTCCTTCTTATATGGCTTTTCAATAAAATCATAACAGTGGTATTGCTTAAAGGCTTCAAGCTGATAATAGACATGGGTAGTAACGAACACCATATAGGTTAATTCATATTGAGGGATAGCACGAATCTTCTCCGCAATCTTCAAGCCTGTTGTGTCAGGCAGTTCTATATCTAGAAAAAATAGTCCGATTACTTCTTCCTTTAGTGTTTTCATCGCTCTTTCTCCAGTATCAGCTTCATATATTCTTACATCGTTATTTACATTCTTGAGCAGCCTAACTAGATTTTTTCTTTCCACTTGATTGTCTTCAACCACAAGAATATTTAACATTGTAATTCCCCTATATTTGATAAATTTTTATGTCTATTTACATTTTATTTTACTCTAACAAAACATTATCATAATATAGCGCTAATTCGTATAAAAAATCGATAAATGGCCAAATATATCGGTCAACTGCTTTAGCAATACTTATTAAAATTACAAAAAAGAGCATCCTTCTTGATATACTCCCTTCCAACCTTATTTTATAAAATACTAAAGATAATTTAGGCGATTTAGTCTTCTGTCAAGAAAAAGGACAACCTAAACTCGAATTATTTTTCATGAATTAATTATATTGCTGTTTGTACTTCAAAATCGTGTGGGGATATCATATTGCAATATCCATGGATTCTGGTAGTATTTTAAAAAGTCTCAACATACTCAAATATTAATTCGTGGGCATGCTTAAGATGCTTAATTACAAAGCGATTAAGTCATTCTCTCTTGATTAGTACATGAAATGATTCAATACATGCATTGTCCCAAGGAGTTCTTTTTCTTGAATAACTTCTGATAAACTTGTCAGTTGGTGTTTCTTCAAGATAAGCTTTTGATACATATTGACAGCCGTGATCGCTCTGACTTTATCCCTATGCATTTTATTTGACACGATATTTATCGGAAGAGGGATAGGAAGCGAGGGGTTAGCAGTATTAAATATTGCTCTACATGTATTCAATATTTTTATTGCATCAGGTTTGCTATTAGGAATTGGTAGAGCTATTACTTTCTCTATTGATTTGGGAGGAAAAAAAGTAGAGAGTGCGCGATGCATTTTTACTCTAACAGGGCTTAAAGAAGCCATACAGGCTATTTACCCCCATTCTGAGATTCAAAGATGCATTATCCATCAACTGAGAAATTCTTTTAAATATATATCCTATAAAGACTTAAAAGAGTTTTCAAAGGACTTTAAAATCGTATATACAGCCATTAACGAACAACAACATCTGGAGAATCTTCATGCTGTAAAAGATAAATGGGAAGAAAAATACCCCTATGCCCTTAAAAGCTGGGAGAGTGCAACTGGGATGTGCTAAGTCCATTTTTCAAGTTTCCTTCAGAGATTAAAAAAACCATCTATACTACTAACATTATCGAAGGGCTCCATAGGCAGTTTAATCAAAGTCTATCTTTCCTAGCAATGAGGCTCTAGAAAAGATGCTCTATTTGTCCAGTAGAAATACGAAAAATAAATGGACCCAACGATATCGTAATTGGGACCAAGTTTTAAACCAACTATTGGTCATCTTTGAGGGAAGACTAGAGAAATACATCTAAAAAATTTCTAAACCAGTCTCCCTAGACCCAAAGAATGACCTTACATAAACCAGAGAGAGACAATACTCCCATTATAAAAATTATTGCCAAAACTATTCAATATCATGCATAAATCTGGATGGTTTTGGCAAGTATATAACCATAAAATTTATTAATAGTCTATTAATTCTTACATAGAAATGAGCTTATCTTTTAAAATACACAAAAGTATTTACACCCTCTAAGAAAACCTTTGAACACTAATGTAATTTCCTAATAATTATAAAAAAGCAGTAAGATATTTATTATCTCACTACTATGTCTGTTTTATAGGTTTTTCCTTCGAAGTTTATCTTATTCTACATTACTTCTTATTCCGATATAGGATTTCTGGATATATCTAATTCTTTTAATTGTTTTAGATTTGCAATAGGATCTATATTTTTGATATTATTGGAACTCACATTCAACTCTACTAAATTTTCTGCATTTTTCAAAGAAGAGATATCTTCTATTTTGTTATCCATAAGATATAAATATTTAATTTGTTTTAGACTCTCCATCCAAAATATATTATCAATTTCACAGTTGATTAATCCCAGTTCTTCAAGGGTATTTAAGTTTTGCAATTCTTCAACATGTACTAGTGTTCCATTTGATAGATACAATCTTTTTAATTTAGTTAAATCTTTTAAATATGAAACATCCATTGCCCCAACAGGATTAATAACAAGTTCTTCTAACTCCTTAAGAGTTTGAATCCTATAGCCGTTATTTATTTCTTCAGCACGAATATATAGATTTTGAATTGGGTAAGATTCTTGTAACCCTATCATATCTAGTGATTGATCAGTAATTATCGATAGAGTTACAAGGTTTTCATATATACTATTACTATTGAGAGTTAACGGATATTTACTTTCAATTCTAAGTATTCTTAAGGACTCTAACCCTTCTATTTCATTTAATTGCCGTGTATTGACATTTTGCAAAAATAAAGTATTCAAATTTTTCATAAGTAATAATTCATTAAACTCTCTAAGGCTAGTACCTTTGATCGTAATACTACTCACCTTATCTAAATCATCCATTGTAATTATCCCATGTTGCTTGTTTATTGCTCTTCTTACTGCTATTTCAATTTCATTTTCTTTAAATTCAATACCCCTGTCCTTTGAATTAATCTGACAACTTGATTGAAGTATTGTTACCATTATTATTATCAAAAAAATAATACATTTTTTCTTCATAGAATCCACCTCAATTCTATTCTAACTTACATAAATTAAATATTAGCATCCTTTTATTATTTAATATTCCATAATAAAAACTGCATTTCAACAAATAAAAGTTATGTTGTTTTTTGCAAATTCAAGTTTTAAAATCAATCCCTCTTATTTGAATAGAGGGATTGATTTTTTTATCTTCAACTAACTAGTATAGGTTCCATTTTCTTGACCAGCTTTCAACTTTTCTATAATATGTAGTAGTACCTACCTGTGAGCTCATAGAAAATCCAACTCCTAACAATTCTGACCCAAATTCTATACCAGCTGATGTAGAAGTATTTACTGCAACTTCAATAGTTCCTCTAGCCCTTACATCAATGGAGATTCCATCATGTGATGTTTGTATATAACTCTCACTCCATGTATACGTACCTGAACCAGTTGCACCAGTCCATTCTGCCTCAATACTAACGATTTGTCTAAAACTACCTTTTGAGTGAACTTAGTGGAGTGAACTTAGGGACGGTTCTTGAATTGAATTAATTTCCTTTTAAGAGTGAACTTAGGGACGGTTCTTGAATTGAATTAATTTCCTTTTAATATCTTACATACCATTGATTGGGATATTCCTCCTACCAGTTCTCCAATTTCCTTTAATGTTAAACATGAGTTCCTTCTTAACTTTATTATCATCTCTCTTCTCAACTCTTTATCCTTCGCTAAATCATCCTTGCCCTTTTTTAAGTTATTCAATTTATTTTGCAAAAATTTTTCTGCCACTTCCAAAGATTCGATATAATCTATACTTTCTCTTCTTAAAATCACCTTATCCTCTTCTACATCCAATACTGCTTCCTTGGCCTCATACTTTAAAACGTAATTGTAATACTTTTCTACTGCCGTTTTTCTGCTACTAGAAAACATCCCAAGTATTCTTTCGGTATCTACTAACTCTTTCTGACTGTTTTCTCTTAGTAAATAATCATTAAAACTACTCCATTTATATTCTTCCGGCAATTCGACCATTTTAGCTTTTACAGGATTATTATGTATATATGCACTAACCGAAAGTAGATAGCTATCTTCCTGTATAATCTCACTTTTGAAGCGATCCTGAAACAGATGTCCGACTCTTTTGTATGCATGATTGAAGTAATATGCATAACTTACATTAATACTTTTCATTATTCTGGATATATCATTTCCATTATCCTCAACTAGTAGATGCACATGATTGTCCATAAGACAATAGGCTTCTAACTTGAAATTATATTTCTCCTTCATTCTTTCAAGAGTGTCTAGAAACCTTACCTTGTCATCATCAGATAGAAAAATGTTTTTGCGCTCATTTCCTCGCTGGATAATATGATATATTTGATTTTCAGCTTTGATTCTAGCAACTCTTGGCATAAATTTCACTCCATTTCCTTTGATTATACAATTATTTTATCAAAGAATTTCATTCAACTCAAGAACCGTCCCTAAATTTCTATAAATATTATCATTTGGTTATTTCTTAGTTTCATTTTTTATTCTTTCTAAATCTTCAATTGTAAGTGTTAAATCATTTTTTTCGTTGACACTTATAAGCTGTTCATTCTCTACAGTACTCTTTGTTTTTACAGTATCTTCTTCATAGCTATAACAAGCTTGAATAGGATTTAATAAAGTTGCAGGACTATTTTCATAAGTACTAAGAAACATTACATATTTTTTACCCTCTACAAATTTTACATTATCCTCTTCATTCTCTACTTTATAAACCATAGTCTTACTTTCTCCACCTATTTGCTTTACCTCTATTGTTTCACCAGGTTTAACATCTCCTTTGTAAGTATTGCTGACTTTAACAGTGTATACAGTATAAACTCTGATAGAAGGTGGTGTATCCTTACTTGGATTCATTCGATCATCAATTTCTCCTTCAACTCCTAAATCCACTTTCGTCCGATCATCAATTTCTTCAACTCTTGAATCTACTATTGTCCCTTCAATAACTGTAGTTGCTCTTTCAGCTAAAGCATCTATACTTGGATAATACGGATAATCTGCATGCACAACTGTGATTAATTTTTCTTCTTGTTTAACATTTGTATTTTGTGTTGAACATCCAATTAATGTTAGAATCATATTGCAGCATATTATAATTATTAATAATTTATTTGTTTTCATTATAAACCTCCTTAAACTATTCTATATTATTTTAGTACTTAGCTTTAACGTGAATTATATCATAAGTTTGTGGTTTGGTCATAGTATTTCTATTTCTAGAGTATTTCATAATAGAAGAACTTGTTGTATTGGGATTATCAGCTAACCATATGGTATGACCTAATTCATGCACAAAAACACTCTGTATAAAATTAGACAAATTTGTTGCATCTTCAGAAATAGTTCTTGAATTTAATTGAATTTCGAATTTTGTCAATTCATCTCCTTTATAGGTGCTAAAACATTTTCCATAGGCATCATAATCATATTGACCAGCAGCTACAGTATTATCAGATAAACTAACTTTATTAAACGTTATTTTCGCTTCATCATTATTCCAATTTGAAATAGCAGTATCCATGGGTGTCTGCCACGTGCTATTGTAACTATACGGTCTAATTGGTATTACTGAAGTTGGCCATCCACAAGATTTATAAAAAGACGAATCGATGATTGAAACTGCTGTTGTTTTAAGATTGTTAGTTAAATTAGTTTCTTTAGGAACAATGCTGTTATTTTTATTAGCATGTATTGCCAAACTGTAATAGCCGCCTTCTGCAAATGTAAGTGTAAAGCGGCCTGTTGCCGTGTAACCAACATCTAAACTTGGAATTGAAGAAGTATATATTTCTGTACCAAATAAATGAAGATGAATAGGTATAGATCCATTAGCCCTTCCTGTGCCTTCGTTTGATATAGTAAATATGAAATCTACACCTTTTTCTATCTCAAAATCCCTTGCATTAGAAACAGTTTTAAATGAGGAAACATTAAGATCAGGAACTCCTTGCCAAGTGAAATTTCCTTTATCTTCGTTGTTGTTTTCATTAGATTCAGATATTTCATTAAATGGATCGGCCTTAACTTTAATTTCATGAGTACCTTCTGGAATACCGTCTAGAGATATTCCTCCAGTATATGTATATCCTGCTTGAATAGTACCTACAGTTATAGTGCCCACATGAATAGTATTATAATAAATACCTACTTTTGTATTCCATGGTGTTGAAGTTCCACCGTGATTTGCTATTGTGTATTCAAAATAAGCTGTTTCTCCGACTTTAAAAGGATACGTTACCCCGGGTTTTTCTCTTAGATTAGTTATGTTCAAATCCGGTAAAGTAGAACTTGTTGACATTGAAGTGCTTTTATATACACTATCTGTTACTGTAATATCTTCGGTTAAGCTATTATCACTCACTATAATACTTTTCACAGAAAGTTCATTCGTTAACTTATCTATAGGTTCTTCTATTTTAATAGTTGGACCAGTAATTTTAATTGTATTCGGATCTATATTATTTTCTTCGTAAGAATTTGTATCAGTAAAAATAATATTATCATCCATTTCAAATACAGAAACATCATGCTGCAAGGCATAACTAAAACCTGTAATTATTAAAACTAAGATTGAAAAAACAGCAATTACTTTAAACTTTTTCACAAATATCCCTCACTTTCCCAAAATAGTATTAATAGAATTGAAAAAACATCAATCATTATGCATTTGTAAACTTCTTATATATAGTCATTCCATCCACACTAATCATTGAAGTTTGATTTATTATTCACATTATCTTTGAACTTGCAAGATTGGCTAAAGCTTATTTTATCAGGTTATTCTCTTGCTCTATTCATCACCATTTCTCCTTTACTTTTTTTTATTAATTTCATCTGAAAACATCTTTGTTTTTAATTAAAATCGTTATTTATTTTCCTTTCATGTGAAGCGTGAAGGAAATAAAACACATTTGCGTTGTGGACTTCCAACCATGAATTCGTCTGCCCCAAAATGAAATGGGTTACTATAGGATGATCCTTGGAAAATTACAAAAAATCCTGAAAATTCAAATCGGCTACCTCTCTATAACCTTTTTAATAAGTTTCACAATTACTTAATTACTCTGTTTTAGTCATCTAAAGTTTGTACAAATAGAATAGATGTAATCTCAATATATTCCCAATTGAAGATAGGGGAAAACATTGAAAGTTATGCTAGTTTCCTTGCTTAGTTTAACAGAAATAATATAGATTAAATTAATATTAAAACTAACTATCTGTTTAAGCTTTCCGAGGACTGTTGCAGATACCTTTTCAGCCACTATTTTTTCGGAGAATCTCGAGGAATTTTATCCATTTTATCTCACCTCTCATGCCTGCTAATTTTAATCTTCTGCCTTTTCCCCTTAGAAAATCTAGCTTGTACTCAAGTACACCTCCAATATATCATAATTTTTTGACTTTTCAATAGAATTGTAACGAAACAGGAGTGAAACGTAATGAAATGGGGAATAAAACTTTTTCGTTACCTTTTACCCCTGTTTCGTTACATTTGGATTGTATATTTTTTCCATCCATGCTATCATTCAACTTAGTTAAAAAAGTTAGAGGTGATTGAAAATGCATAGTCTTATCGATATTTTTGCCTATAAAATTTATAAAGAAAAGCTTTTGTCTCATGGTGATATTCGTAAAATGAAATATGCTATGAGAGTGATTTGGAATGAATTTACGAAATTTATCATATTACTGTTGTTTTTCTTTACATTAAATAAAGCATCTTTGTTCTTCTTCAGTCTTGCTCTACTATTGTCAATTCGTTTATTTTCTGGGGGACTACACTTTCAAAGTGGGTTGTTATGCTTTGTGGTGAGTTTTGGCTTCTTCTCCTTAGCCATTTTGATTCTGCCTCACCTATTCACAATGACAATCTCTAAAGCTCTTATCCTCACTCTGATTAGCATCATACTTATTTATGATCATTCTCCTCAACCCTCTAGCTTTCGACCTATACTAAATAAAAAAAGAAAAAGAATGCTAAGATATTTATCCCTTTTCTCTACACTACTGTGGACTTTCATTTTATTTAAATTTGTCTTGGCATATAACCATAACTTTTTTGAATGCGGCATATGGACAATCTGTTTGCAAGCATTCCAATTATTTATAGGAAGGGGGGAAACCCATGAAGAACAATAGTTCCATATTTAAAATAGCTTTATTTTCTATTGCATCTATGTTTGTACTTGCTTCAGACTTAGTTGCTTATTCAGGTTCAGTACTGTTTTGGGGGGAGCCAAAATGTCCTAAGAATTTATTAAAGTAATATTTTGAAAGCTGTACACCTTCCATCAAAGGAAAGCTCTATGGTTCCTTGATAATAATCAACAATTTTTCTAACATTGTATAGACCATAACCCCTGTGCTTTCCTTTTTTTGTAGAAAAACCTCTTTCAAAAATACGATGAATATCTTCTTGTTGAATTACTCCTCCTGTATTTTTCACTTCTATTACTTTGAGATTTTCTGCTGTTCCAAGTATTATAGTTATTCTACGTGGATTGTGGCTACTGTTATTTTCAATTGCCTCAATAGCATTATCCAACAGATTCCCCAACAACTCAACAAGTTCATGTTTCTCTAATGGATATTCTGGTATTTCATTTTGAAATTCTACATCAAAAGAAATATCTCTTTCTTCTGCCAGAGACTTCTTACTATTAATGATTGCACTTATGATGGGGTCTTTTATATTCAGTAACTGATCAGTAGACTTGATTCCTTCGATCACCGCTTCTAAATACTGACCAATTTCTTTTTTTGCCTGTTGACTATTTTCAATTTGTGCTAGACCATAAAGAGCATTGAGATGATTTTTAAAATCATGCTGTTTTTGCCTTATTTCATGTACCATATTTGTTAGAAACAGCATGTATTTTTCATGGATATGTATGATTTCTTGCTGCTCTTTGATATGTATTGACTGATATAAAAAAAATATATTTAATCCTTCCCAAATGACAATTGCTACTAACAGATAGGCTATATGTTGCCATACAAAATCTTTATCCATTTCCCACAAGTACATGAGTAACAGAACGATTCCGACAATATTTACAATAATTGTTATCATATGATTTCGGTATTTTAAATAATATTTCCTTATTCTATCAAATTTAATAAATTTATGTATAACAATACATACTATAAGAGTGGTTATATTGATGATAAATCCATTAAGCAATGAGTAGCTCATAGACTTCATTAAATATGCTAAAATGGAAGTAAAAAGAAATTGAATACTAGCAACTATGATAATCACAGTTAAAAACTGTAAAATTCCTTCTTTGATAGATATTTGAAATAGAAATATAACCATGGCACACAATACTAATAGGTTGATGATGAATCCAATGTCAACACTATATACATTCAATACTGCTGCTATTCCTGCTATACCAGCAATAGCTAGACACCATCTTATTTTATGGACATTTAGCTCACTATTTAATTTACTCCATACCAACAATATCGCTAGAATCTCTAATGCTGAAAGGATAAATATTTCGTACCATTCCATAGAATTCCTCCTCCATTCTACATTCTAACAAGAAATTTTCTTTGAAAATTCTCTTTTATACTTGTCACTTATATAAGCAAGTGAAGTATAGTCTTTAAAATGCACTATCCAGGAGTTCTTTTCATTCTTTTCTATTAGATGGACATTTTCAAGATTAATTATATAGGATTTATGGGTTTGCATAAAATGAGGAGCTTCTATTTTTTCCAATGCTTTTTTCATTGACATATTAGGAATAGTATATTGACTATTTTTTGTATAAACTATACAATTTCTTCCTTGGGATTCGATAAATAAAATGTCTTTAAGAGCAATCTTTAAGATGCAGTTTTTAATCTCAAATCCCACTACCTTCTCTTTGTTAGTATCTTTGGTGATTCCTCTTATCAATCTATCTGAGATTTCTACTACATCTTCCTTCTTATATGGCTTTTCAATAAAATCATAACAGTGGTATTGCTTAAAGGCTTCAAGCTGATAATAGACATGGGTAGTAATGAACACCATATAGGTTAATTCATATTGAGGGATAGCACGAATCTTCTCCGCAATCTTCAAGCCTGTTGTGTCAGGTAGTTCTATATCTAGAAAGAATAGTCCGATTACTTCTTCCTTTAGTATTTTTATCGCTTCTTCTCCAGTATCAGCTTCATATATTCTTACATCGTTATTTACATTCTTGAGCAGCCTAACTAGATTTTTTCTTTCCACTTGATTGTCTTCGACCACAAGAATATTTAACATTGTAATTCTCCTATATTTGATAAATTTTTATGTCTATTTACATTTCTAATAGACCTTAACAAAACATTATCATAATATAGGGGTAATTCGTATAGAAAATCGATAAATGATTAAATTTATCGGCCAACTGTTGTAGCGATGCCTGCTAAAATTATAAAAGAGAGCATATCATGATTTTTCATATGCTCTCTCTGTTTAATCTTTTTAAAGACTATTGCAGATAAAATGAAACTTAATTCATAAGTAGACAACCGAAAGTTTGGTTTCTAACTTTCGTATTGTTCACTTAGTTTGTTTATCTATAAGCAGATAACCAAAATCTTTGATTTTGTGTTAGTCGCTTAGTTTGTTTATCTAGAAGAATCGGGAATCTTAGCAATACACCGAAGGATAAATTAAATTTCTAGTCAGCGTAGGACGACTCTCAAATTCAATTTGTCGCTGAAATTTTCAAAGCACAGGATACTTCTAATCTTTTGTTGTAGAATCGGTGATTATAAACTTTTGAGAAAAAAGAGTAACAGTATTTCTACCCTCTTTCCAAGCTAAATGTAATGATTCAGAATCATATTCTTGTTGAGGGTTTGGTATAGCAACAAAATAGAAGGGTTTATCTGGTGTAATATTTATGTTGGAAAGTGTCACCTGGACTACAGTTTCTGCATAAGGAGCTAGCGATAAAATATGATCAGAACTATATGCATTTGTTATCACTTCACCTTCTGAGATTACACCAATCCAGTAATCTGTCTCAAATGGAGAGGAATTGTAAAGGTAAAGATTGTAAGTAGATAGTGAATCTTGGCATACTTCGTTATTCTGTCGTATTTCAAACGGTGGCTGCATTTGTGCAGGAAAAGCAACGAACTCGATAGAGCGATTAATAGATGCCAATAATGCTGTACTATCAGCAATTGAAACCTTTAATTGAGGCTGATTAATATTTGAACTTGGATCCCCTTCTGATTTATAAATCGTAAAGCGTATATCCTCCTCAGAGGTTAAAAATTTTCGTGGTGATTCGTAAATTTTTTCAATGATAAACATACCAAAGTGATGTCCAGTGTTCACTCTGGAAAAATCAATATGCGTGGAAGCTTCACCGCTTTCTGCCGAAAGTAAAAGCGCCTTTGATTCCACATCATCTTCCGATAGATCATACTGTAATCCATCTATGAGTAACATGAGCTTATAACCTACAACTTCTGTATCAGTGTCCTTAATCACTAATCTATACTCTTCACTGCTGTCGTATATAATATCTTTTGAAGGTACAAGCTCCCCCCGATGATTCAACATCTCGAGTTCGAAAGTACTATCATTATAAATAGTATCATTTATTGTTTCTAGCTTAGTTTTTTGATTGTAAGGCAAAGGAATATGATTTTGACATCCACTTATGAAAAATATTATAATAAAGCCCAATGTAAGTTTTAGAATGTACCTTTTCTTTTTAGAGGAATAAAGCATATATAGAACTCCTTTCTCTCGATAGACTATATTTGTTACTTTACATACGTTCAACACAAGTGGAATTTACATTCAAAGCTGCAATCATCTGTTTAAGCTTTCCAAGGACTGTTGCAAATATTTTTTTCAGTCGTCACTTTTTGGGAGAATCTCGAGGAATCTTGTCCATAATATCTTACCTTCTTTTCCTACCAATTGAAACCTTTTGCCTCGTCAATTAGAAAGTTTAGCTTGTACTTAAGTACACTTTCAATATATCATGATTTTTTGACTTTTCAATAGGATTGTAATGAAACAGGGGTAAAAGGTAATAAAAAAGGGGTAAAACTTTTTCATTACTTTTTACCCCCTTTTCGTTACATTGGAGTTGTGTATTATTTCAAATTATACATTCTGCTATGCTTCACCTTAAAATAGTTGCAAACCTATTGAAAATCTATAGTTTTATTGACATTTCCAGCTACAAGATTTATAAAAAAAACTTTTGCCTTCTGGTAATATCCACCAAATAAAATATTTTACAATCTGCTTCAAACAAAAAAGAGTATCCTTTTAATAAAATGTCCTTTGACATAGGCTCCATTTTATAAGGACTACTCTTTTTTTCTAACTTAGTGTATTCTCAAATGTAATATCGACTATCTCACTGCTATATCTCTACGATAGGTTTTTCCTTCAAAATTTATTTTTTCTACATTTTCATAGGCTTGTTTTCTTGCGGTTTCTATATCTTCTGCCCAAGCGGTGACACCCAGCACTCTACCACCATTTGTGACTAGTTTACCATTTTTCATAGCAGTGCCCGCATGAAAAACTACGGTATTGTCTCCAATATTCTCTAGCCCAGAAATTTCTTTTCCTTTTTCATAATCTCCAGGATAACCACCAGATGCCAGTACGACACATACTACACCTTTTTTATTCCATTGAATGTCTATGTTAGAAAGCTTCTGCTGTAGCATAGCATTAAATATTTCCATCAAATCTGTTTCTAGTCTTGGCAACACCACTTGGGTTTCAGGATCTCCAAACCTTACATTGTACTCTAGTACCTTTGGACCTTCTTTTGTAATCATTAGTCCGATAAATAATATTCCCTTAAAATCCATATTTTCTTCCTGGATACCCTTTAGAGTTGGTTGCAAGATATTTTTTTCTACAATCTTTGCAATCTCTTCTGTATAAACGTAGTTAGGAGAATAGGTTCCCATTCCTCCGGTGTTAGGCCCTTGATCTCCGTCATAGATTCTCTTATGATCTTGGCTGCTTACCATGGGTACGATGGTTTTGCCATCTACAAAACATAGAATGGAGGTTTCTATCCCCTCTAAAAACTCTTCAATCACTACTTTGTCCCCCGCTGTTCCAAAAACCCTGTTTAGTAAAATATCCACCAGTGCTTTTTCTGCCTCTTCTTGATTTTCACAGATCAAAACCCCTTTTCCAGCTGCCAAGCCATCGGCTTTAATGACTACTGGGAAGCTGTATTTCTGGAGTGTTTTCACTGCTTCATCATAGGAATTTACTTCATTATATGCTGCCGCAGGGATGTTGTATTTCTTCATGAAGTCCTTAGCAAAGGCCTTGCTTCCCTCTAATTGAGCGGCTGCCTTAGCAGGACCAATGATGTTTAACCCTGATTTTTGAAAGGCATCTACAATTCCTGACACTAAAGGAACCTCCGGACCGACGATCGTCATATCTATAGACATTTCCCGGGAAAAATCTACAAGCTTTTCTATATCCTCTGAGGAAACATCAATATTTTTTGATATTTCTCCTATTCCTGGATTACCAGGAGCACAGTAGATCTCACTTACTTGTGGGCTTTGGCTTAGTTTCCACACAATTGTATGCTCTCGACCGCCATTACCGACTACTAATATCTTCATTGTTTCACCCCTCGTTAACCAACTTTGTTGGTAGAATATAAAGCCATGAAATGTTATAGTAGAATTTAACAAAGCCTTTTTCTTAGTGTTTAAAATGCCTCATGCCTGTAAAGACCATAGCAATTCCCGTCTCATTACATGCTTCAATGGAAGCTTCATCATTCATAGAACCACCCGGTTGAATAATGGCTCTGATTCCTGCCTTTGCTGCTTCTTCAACACAATCACTAAAAGGGAAGAAAGCATCAGAGGCCAACACGCTGCCCTCTAAATTATGCTCACCGTTTCTTATAGCATTCTGCAATGCCCAGATTCTACTGGTTTGTCCAGGACCTACTGCGAGAGTTTGTTTGTTTTTTACTAAGACGATAGCATTAGACTTCACATGTTTAACAATCTTAAAGGCAAAAAGTAAATCTTCCATATCTTCCTCTGTTGGCTTTGCAGTTGTCACTACTTCTGTTTTATCTAGCAGGCCACTATTAACATCTTGAATTAGTAACCCACCAGCCACCTTTTTCATATCTAAAGCCTTAGCATTCTTCATTTTGATATCTGCTAGTTTAATGAGTCTAAGATTTTTCTTTCCAGCAAATATTGATAAAGCTTCTTCTGTAAAGTCTGGTGCAATAACGACTTCTAAAAACACATTCTTCATTTTTTCTGCTGTTCTGCCGTCGATAATCTCATTGGCTGCGATGATTCCGCCAAAGATTGAAATGGGATCTGCCTCAAACGCTTTGTTATAAGCCTCATAAATATTTGCTGCAGATGCTACTCCACAGGGGTTTGTGTGTTTAACAGCTACTACTGTGGGCTCTTCAAATTCCTTTAATAGTTCTAATGCACCGTTGGTATCGTTAATGTTATTAAAAGATAACTCTTTCCCCTGTAACTGAATGCCTTCTACTAAGGTGCCTAGCTGCTTGCCTATCTCCTTATAAAAAACAGCTTTTTGATGAGGATTTTCGCCATAACGTAAGTCTTGAATTTTTTCATAGGTAACGGTAATCACATTTTCAAAGGAGTCTTTATCTTTACCAAGATAAGAAGCAATCAATGCATCATAATGACTGGTATGCTGAAATACTTTAAGTGCTAAATCATATCTAGTTTCAAAGGTTGTGTCTCCCTTTTCTTGGATTTCCTCTAGCACACTTTCATAATCCTTCGGATCTGTCACTACAGTTACAAACTTATGATTTTTTGCAGCAGACCTAAGCATAGTAGGACCACCAATATCTATGTTTTCAATAGCATCCTCCATTGTAACGCCTTCTTTTAATATGGTTTCCTTGAAGGGATATAGATTGATAATAACTAAATCAATAAGTGTAATCTTTAATTCCTCTAAAGTCTTTTGATGAGCTTGATTGTCTCTTATAGCCAATATGCCTCCATGTACCACTGGGTGCAGTGTTTTTACTCTGCCATCCAAACACTCTGGAAAACCAGTTACCTCTGAAACATCTATTGCATTCACTCCAGATTCTTTCAATAGTTTAGCAGTTCCACCGGTTGATAAGATTTCTATTTCCAGCTTTGCTAGTTCCTTAGCAAAATCTACAATACCACTTTTATCTGACACACTAATCAGTGCTCTTTTTATCACTTAATCACCCCATCTTTAATTATTTTTCGGAACGACGAGGACGTCGTCATACTTTGTGAGAATTGTCACCCTACGGGTAGCCAAATAATATGACAAATGAAATGTCCACGTGACTTATTCTCTGTTGATCTTTACTCGATTCCCTACAACCTCCAACCTTCCTTCCGCAAACAGCTTTACTGCCTGAGGAAGAAGTCTATGCTCCACCTGCAATACCTTTTGCTGTAAACCCTTAGTATCATCTTCAAAATCCACTACTACTGCTTCCTGAAGAATAATCGGTCCTCCATCTGTCACTTCGTTAACAAAATGCACTGTTGCACCAGTGACTTTTACACCTCTCTCCAATGCTGCTTCATGAACCTTTTCTCCATAGTACCCGTCCCCACAAAAGCTAGGTATAAGGGATGGATGGATGTTGATGATTCTATTTCTATATTTCTGTATAATCATATCTGGTACGATAGCTAGATATCCTGCTAATACAATCAAATCTATATTGTTTTTCTCTAGTGCCTCCAATAGTGCAGCGTCCCTTTTTTCTCGAAATCCATAGGTGCTTTTTTCTAACACAATGGTTTTTATTCCATGGGCTTTTGCTCTTGCTATTCCAAGAACGTCTTTTTTATTGGATATTACTAAGGCAATTTCTCCCTCTATATAGCCTGCTTCAACAGCATCGATTAAAGCTTGTAAATTGGTGCCTCCACCGGATATGAGAACAGCAATTTTTATTCCTGCCATAATACCACCTGTTTTTTCCCATTTTGGATTTTACCAATTTTATAGGACTTTTCTCCTGATGCCTTCAGGATATTCATGACACTTTCTGCATCTTCCTCAGATACAATCAACATCATACCAATACCCATATTGAAAGTTTTGAACATTTCCTCTTCTTCAATGCCTCCCAGGCTTTGTATTAATTTAAATATTTCAGGTACATCCCAACTCCCTAGCTGTATCGAAGCATCTACTCCTTCTGGAAGTATCCGAGGCACATTTTCATAAAATCCACCGCCAGTAATATGAGCAATCCCCTTTACTGTTACAGATTTTATGACCTCCAAGACTGGCTTCACATAGATTTTTGTGGGAGTAATCAGTTCCTCTCCTATGGTTTTCTCCAACACTTGAAAACTAGCATCTAAAGAAAGCTTCCCTTGATCTAATAGTACTTTTCTAGCTAAAGAAAATCCATTACTATGAAGTCCACTGGAGGCAATGCCAATGACTGCGTCCCCTTCTTTGATGCTTTTACCGGTGATGACCTTTGACTTATCTACGATTCCTACTGCAAAGCCTGCAATATCATACTCGCCATCTTGATAAAATCCCGGCATCTCTGCTGTTTCTCCTCCAATTAAAGCACTGCCTGCCATCTGGCAACCATCAGCAACACCCTTTACAATATCTGCTACCTTTTCTGCCTTTAGCTTTCCAGTAGCAATATAATCCAAGAAAAATAGCGGTTTTGCCCCCTGACACAATATATCATTGACACACATAGCTACACAATCCTGTCCTATGGTATCATGCTTGTCTAATAAAAATGCCAGCTTTAGCTTTGTTCCAACGCCATCAGTACCAGAAACAAGAATAGGTTCCTGGATTCCCTTTAAATCTAAGGCAAACAGTCCTCCAAATCCACCAAGATCCTCAAGCACATGTTGATTGAAGGTGCCCTTTACATGCTTCTTCATTAACTCTACTGCCCTTTGACCCTCTTCTACATCTACACCAGCTTTTTTATATGTCATATTCTCCAAGGCTACTCACCTCCTGTTAATCTTTCAAACACCTTTTTACCTTCGGTTTTTGGAACATCCATTGGGTAATCTCCGTTAAAACAGGCTAGACAAAAATGTTCCTTGGGTAATCCAGTGGAAGCTACTAAACCTGCAGGACTTATATAACCTAGACTATCGGCACCAATAGTTCTTTTAATCTGTTCCGCTGTTTTTACAGCTCCAATTAGTTGATTTCTATCAGGGGTATCAATACCAAAATAACACCCAAAAGCAACGGGAGGTGAGCTGACTCTTACATGAACCTCTTTTGCACCAACAGCTTTTACTCTTTCTACCAAACGTCTAATAGTGGTTCCCCGAACAATAGAATCATCGATCATAATAATTCTTTTCCCCTCTAGTGTCTCTCTCAAAGGGCTTAATTTTAACCTTACTGCCAATTCTCTCATCGACTGTGTTGGTTGAATAAAGGTTCTACCAATATATCTGTTTTTAATTAATCCTTCCCCGTAAGGAATGCCAGAAGCTTCAGCATAACCTATAGCAGCAGGAACAGAGGAATCTGGAACAGCGATTACCATATCTGCCTCCACTGGATGCTCCTGCGATAATATCTTACCAGCGTTTTTTCTAGCCTCATATACACTGACACCGTCTATCACACTATCAGGCCGAGCAAAGTAGATATATTCAAATATGCAAGAGGCTCTTTTCCCATTATTTCTATAATAGGTAGAGTGGATTCCATCCTTATTGATAATAACAATTTCTCCAGGCTCAATATCTCTCACTAAGGTTGCTCCCATTACATCTAAAGCACAGCTTTCAGAAGCCAACACATAGCTTTCTCCCATCTTACCTAAACAAAGGGGTCTTAGGCCCAAGGGATCCCGAACCCCTATTAGCTGTTCTTCTGTCATCAGCACTAAAGAGTAGGCCCCCTTGATTAAATCCATCGTCCTTTCAATGGCTGGAATCATGCCATCTCCGCTGTATCTAGCGATAAGATTTACGATAACCTCACTATCGATGGAGGTTTGAAAAACAACTCCCGCATCCTCCAGTCTTTCTCTTATGACTTGGGCATTGGTTAAGTTCCCATTATGAGCTAAGGAAATACTCCCACCTCTATATCTAACGACAAGGGGCTGAGCATTCTCTACATAACTTTCACCAGATGTAGAATATCTCACATGCCCTATCCCAATATGCCCCAATAGCTTTTTAAAAATATCCTCATTGAAGACGTCTGGAACTAAGCCCATTCCCTTATGATAATTACTTTTTAAACCATTGTTAACAGCTATCCCGGCACTTTCCTGCCCCCTATGCTGTAGAGCATATAAACCATAGTATAGCAGTCTAGCTGTATTCTCATCGCTATCTGTATAAATCCCCAATACACCACATTCTTCCTTTAGCTTCTCGAGATTTATTCCATGATACATGCTAATGCCCCTCTCCAAGTTTCTTCCATTTGGTTAACCGCCATGTCGATAGTTAAAGAATCATTGATTGTTACTTGAAGCTTTTCACCTGTTACTTCTCCTATGATTTCATAGGGTGCTGCCACAGTCTCCATCATATCTTTTATCTGCTGCAGCTTTTCCTTTTTCACTGATAAGATAAATCTAGACTGGCTTTCTGAAAACAGTAAAATATCTTTTCTTAAATTCGTCTCAAAAGATACATTGGCTCCTAATCTTCTACCAATACCACATTCTGCTAAGGCTACTCCTAATCCTCCTTCGCTTAAATCATGAGCGGATTGTAATAGACCTTTCTCAATAGCTTCTAAAACAAAGGCTTGAAGCTTTTTCTCTAAACCAAAGTTGATAGCAGGTACTTCTCCTTTTTCCAAACCATGAATTCTAGCTAGATACTCACTACCTCCAATTTCATCCTTTGTATTTCCTAGTAGAAGAATAACATCTCCATCTTCTTTAAACTCCATAGTACATGCCTTCTCCACATCCTCTAAAACGCCTACCATGCCAATGATAGGGGTAGGATGGATAGCATAGGTCTCAGTCTCATTATAAAAGCTTACATTTCCACTAATTACAGGGGTATCTAATTCTCTACAGGCTTCACTAATACCTAAAATACTCTCTCTAAACTGCCAGAAACGATCAGGCTTTTCAGGGCTTCCAAAGTTTAGTCCATCGGTAATAGCCAATGGCTTCGCTCCACTGCAGACAATATTTCTTGCTGCCTCAGTAACAGCAATTTTACTGCCTTCTCTAGGATCTAAATAGCAGAGTCTGCTATTACAGTCGGTGGTTAAGGCAATCCCCTTCTTACTTCCTCTAACTCGCATTACGGCTGCATCAGAACCCGGTTTTACAACTGTTGAAGTTCTAACCATATGATCATATTGTCGATAAATCCATTCCTTGCTGGCGAGGTTAGGGGACTTTAGTAATGCTAGCAATGTCTCATTATAATCCTGTGGTTCTTCTACATCGGTACTAGTAAAGTTTTTTACTTCCTTGATATAAGCTGGCATTTCATAATCCTTATAGTATTTTGGTGCACCAGAGGAATCCAAACTATCAGCAGGCATTTCTCCTGCTACCTCATCCCCCTCCATCACTCGTAAAAATCCATCATTGGTTACTTTTCCAATCACTACAGAATAGAGACCCCATTTTTCAACGATACGATTCACTTCTTCTTCTCTACCCTTTTCTACAATTAAAAGCATTCTTTCCTGTGATTCAGAAATCATTACTTCTACCGGTAACATACCTTTTTCTCTTCTGGGTATCTTTAAGACATCTATTTCCATTCCACCTTCCCCGCGGGTTGCGGTTTCACAGCAGGCAGATGTTAATCCAGCAGCTCCTAAATCTTGAATCCCTACTACACATCCAGTTTCTAATAGTTCTAAGCATGCCTCCAGCAACAGTTTTTCCATGAAGGGATCTCCAACCTGTACCGCCGAACGTTTTTCTTCTGACTCCTCTGTTAATTCTACAGAAGCAAAGCTAGCTCCTCCCATACCATCTCTTCCAGTAGCAGCACCGACATACATGATAGAATTTCCCACTCCTGAAGCGTTCCCTCTATGGATTTTATCATGTTCTATTAATCCAACACACATAGCATTTACTAAGGGATTGCCCCTATAGGATTGGTTAAAGTAAACCTCTCCTCCTACAGTTGGGATACCAATACAGTTTCCGTAGCCTGCTATGCCCTCTACAACACCCTCCAGTAAAAACTTCACTCTATCACTATTTTCTATCTCACCAAAGCGTAAAGAATTTAGCAGGGCGATAGGTCTTGCTCCCATCGCAAAGATATCTCTAATAATGCCTCCTACTCCAGTGGCAGCCCCTTGGTAGGGTTCGATTGCAGAAGGATGGTTATGGCTCTCTATTTTCATAGCTACCGCTAGATTATCACCTATATCTACGATACCGGCATTTTCTCCAGGTCCCTGTAATACCCTTTCATTGGAGGTAGGAAAATGTCTGAATAATGCCCTTGAATGCTTATAGCTACAATGCTCTGACCACATAACTCCATACATGTTCAGCTCCAATTCATTAGGCTCTCTGCCTAATACTTCTAGTATTTTGTCATACTCCTGTTTGTTCAATCCAACTGCTTTGTATCTATTTGTCATTCTTGGCACCTCCCTCTAGGTAGTCAATAATAGATTGAAATAGTTTGATACCATCGGTATTTCCCAGTAATGCTTCTCCTGCCCTCTCTGGATGCGGCATCATTCCCAATACATTTTTTCTCGCGTTACATACTCCAGCAATATTAAAAGTAGAACCATTTGGGTTTTCTTCATAGGTAAATAGCACCTGTCCATTTTCCTTCATTTTCTTTAGTGTATCTTCATCTACTACATAGTTTCCTTCTCCATGGGCAATTGGTATATCAATAACCTCTCCCACATTATAGCGACTAGTAAAAGAGGTGTTATTGTTTTCAACCTTTAACGCCACTGTATCACAAATGAATTTCAAGTTTTTATTTCTTACCAAAGCTCCAGACAGCAATCCTGCCTCTGTTAATATTTGGAACCCATTACAAATTCCCAACACTAGCTTACCCTTCTCAGCATGAAGCCTTACCTGCTCCATGGCTTTTGAAAACTGGGCTACTGCCCCACATCTAAGATAATCTCCATAGGAAAAGCCTCCCGGCAGGATAATACAGTCAAAATCCTCTAGTTCTTCTGTATCATGCCATATATATTCAACATCTTTCCCCAGTACATCCTTTAACACATGATAGCAATCTATATCGCAGTTGGAGCCAGGAAAAACAATTATTCCAAATTTCATTATGAAACCTCCTTGAGAAAACTTTTTTCTATTATTTCATACTATATGAATCACAAAGCAAGATTTTCTGTATTTTATCAGAGGATAGAACCATTGTCCCTTAACCTCTTACACCAAAATTTCATATTCATATTGCTCAATCACTGTATTTGCCAAAAGCTTCTCACACATGGTTTTCAATTGTTCATCTGCCTCTTCCTTTGTTACATCTCCTAAATCCAGTTCGATCAGCTTACCGATTCTTACATCTTCTATCTTGCCATAACCCATTTTATTTAAAGCACCCTTGATTGCAAATCCTTGAGGATCTGCAATGCTCTTTTTTAATGTTACATATACTTTTGCCTTCATAGTAATTCTCCTCTCATTTTCTAGTTTTTAAGTCTTCTTAGTACTTCTTGATAGGATTCCTCTACATTTCCTAGATCTCTTCTAAATCGGTCCTTATCCAATTTTTCATTGGTATCTACATCCCAAAGTCTACAGGTATCAGGAGATATTTCATCAGCTAGAATGACTTCTCCTTCAAATAACCCAAATTCAAGTTTGAAGTCTATAAGCTTTAGGTTTTTCATGAAGAAGTACTCACATAATATTTCGTTGATTTTCATCGCATAGCTTTTGATTTTACTAATTTCCTTCTTTGTGGCTAGTTCTAAGACCTCAACATGATCATCATTAATAAGGGGATCCCCTAATTCATCGCTTTTATAACAAAATTCCAATACAGGTATTTTCAAAGTCTTACCCTCTTGAACACCTAAGCGCTTTGCCATAGAGCCAGCTGCAACATTTCTCACAATCACTTCAACTGGAAGAATTTTTACAGCCTTCACTAGCATTTCTCTATCGCTTAAGGTTTCTATATAATGATTATCTATTCCCATCTCCTTCAATAATCTAAAGAGCATTGCTGACATTTGGTTATTTACGATACCTTTGTTAACAATAGTTCCTTTCTTTTCTCCGTTGAAGGCAGTGGCATCGTCCTTATACTCCACGATATATTGATCTACAGCATGGGTTTTATAGACCTTTTTTGCCTTACCCTCATACAGCATTTGAAGTTTTTCTACTTTACACATGATTATCCCTCCACATTTATTAAGGTTATGGTCGAGGTTGAGAAAACCCTCTATTTAGTCAAATAATCTTTGTAGCCTAAAGCCTCCAGCTTAACTGCTTTTTCTTCCACCATTTCTTTTAAGTCCTCTCTATATTGTTTAAGCTTTGCTTTTACTTTTTTATCCTGCAATGCAATAATCTCTGCCGCTAGAATACCAGCATTTTTTGCACCATTTATGGCCACAGTAGCTACTGGTATCCCCGGAGGCATTTGCACAATAGAATAGAGGGAATCTACTCCATTTAAAGCTTTGCTTTTTACAGGAACCCCTATGACAGGAAGATTTGTTAAAGAAGCCACCATTCCTGGCAAGTGGGCGGCACCCCCTGCCCCTGCTATAATTACCTGAATTCCTCTTTCCTCTGCCTTCTTAGCAAATTCATACATTCTATCTGGTGTTCGATGGGCAGATACAACGGTGCATTCATAAGCAACCCCTAAGCACCCCAGTATTTCAGCTGCCTCCTGCATTACTGGTAAATCCGAATCACTTCCCATAATAATACCTACGAATGGATATCCCATAGACTCCCTCCTCTTAATAAACCTCAGCCTTATTCTTCTACTACTACTTTAATCATATCTGTTAATTTATTAGCTTTATCTAATGCCAACTGTAAGCTGTCTCCTAAGATCGTCACATGCCCCATTTTCCGTTCCGGCTTTGTATCGGTTTTTCCATAAAAATGTACATATACCTCTGGTAATTCTAATGCTTTCTCTAGTCCTATAAGCTTTGATTTGCCTTCATAGCCCCCTTCTCCTAAAAGATTAATCATCACTGCTGGGCTTACCAAACTGGTGCTTCCTAAAGGTAGTTCCATAATGGCTCGAAGATGCTGACTAAATTGAGAGGTACTGCAGGCCTCTATCGTATAGTGTCCAGAATTATGGGTTCGAGGCGCAATTTCATTCACCAGCAAATTGTTGTCCTCATCAACAAACATCTCTATGCAGAATATCCCTATTCCTTTTAGTACCTCCATCGTTTTGAAGGCTAAGGCCTTTGCTTTTTCTTTTATTTCTTTTGTTACTCTAGCTGGAACAATGGTGGTTTTCAGTATATTGTTCTCATGTATGTTTTCTCCAAGAGGATAAGTTTTGATCTCCCCATTTGCTCCCCTTGCTACAATTACGGAAACTTCTTTAACGAAAGGAACATAGGCTTCCATCATCAGTTCTGATCCCTTACCTCCTAAAGCTTCAAAGGCTCCGCTTATGTCTTCTGAGGTCTTTATGAGGAAGTTTCCCTTGCCGTCGTATCCTCCTCTGCAGCTCTTCAGCAGTAGAGGTAACCCATTGCTTTTCACCGCATCCTGCAGTTCTTCCAAAGTCTCTATCTTTTGGAAGTCTGGGACAGGGATCCCTTGCTGTCGTAGAAAAACCTTTTGATGAAGCTTATTTTGAATAATCTTTAAAGTTGCAGGTGAAGGGAAAATTTTATATCCTTCCTCCTCCAGTTCCATCAATATGTCTGCATCAATATGCTCAAATTCATAGGTGATCACATCAGTTATTTCAGCCAGCCTTCGTATTTCCTCTTTATTATAAAAGTCTGCAACTATATGCTTATCCACCATGGAGGAGGCAGGACAGTCGTGGAGGGGGTCTAAAATAGCAAAGAATAATCCCAATTTTTTTCCTTCCGAAACCATCATTTTTCCCAGTTGTCCACCGCCGATTATGCCAATCCTTTTAAAACTCAACTTATTCTCCCCCTTAGTCATCATTTTTTTGTTTAAAAAAGCAGCTAAGATTTCTTAGCTGCTTTTCAATTAGTGAGGTAATATCGTAAATCTTAAGATAAACAAGATCGCCAATACATAGACAGTTAGATGTACCTCCTTTGCTTTACCTGTTGCTATTTTAGCAATTGGATAGAAGATCAATCCCGCTGCAATACCATTTGCAATACTGTAGGTAAATGGCATGATAGCAATAGTAAAGAAGGCAGGCATTGCTTCTGAAAAATCATCAAAATCGATTTTGCTCACGGTACCCATCATTAACACCCCAACAATAATTAGCGCTGGAGCTGTTGCTTGTGCTGGTACCATTAAAGCAAATGGCGCTAAAAGTATAGAGAATAGGAATAACATGCCTGTTGTAACAGCTGTCAACCCAGTTTTCCCACCTTCTGCTACACCTGCTGCTGACTCAACATAAGTAGTTACGGTTGAGGTTCCTAGCAATGCACCTGCTGAAGTTGCTACAGCATCGGCTAATAGTGCTTTATTCATATTAGGTAGCTTGCCATTTTCATCTAGCATGTTAGCCTTTGTAGCTGTACCAATCAAGGTTCCAATTGTATCAAACATGTCTACTAAGCTGAAGGAAATAACAACGGTTAATACACTAGTGATAGCTCCCACCACTCCAGCCTCCCCAATACTAAGCAGACCTGCAAAATCCGTTTTAAATAAAGTTGGTCGAATATCAAAAGAAAAATCCATTGCTAAAGAAGTATTTGTTACGCCCATGGGTATACCGATTGCCATGGTAGCAAGAATACCTATTAATATAGCACCTCTCACTCTCTTCATCATTAAAAATCCTGTAATTACTAAACCAATCACCGCAAGTAATACTGCTGGTTCTTGAAAGCTTCCTAGTGCTACAAGAGTAGCTTCATCTGCTACAACAATTCCTGCATTTTTGAAACCAATTAATGCAATAAATAATCCGATACCACCACCAATGGCATGCTTTAAAGAGTTAGGGATAGCATCTACAATAGCTCCTCTAAGCCCTGTCACAGTTAATACAATAAATAAAAGTCCTGAAATAAAAATTGCTGCTAAGGCTTGCTCCCATGTGTAACCTAGTCCTAATACAACTCCAAAGGTAAAGAAAGCATTTAGTCCCATCCCTGGTGCTTGGGCAAAGGGAAGATTTGCATAAAAGCCCATGATTAATGTACCGATAGCTGCTGAAATACATGTTGCCATAAATACTGCATTAAAATCCATACCTGCAATTGCTAACATATCAGGATTTACAAATAAAATATAGGCCATAGTAATAAAAGTAGTAATACCTGCAATAATTTCTGTTTTTACATCTGTTTTGTTTTCTGTAAGCTTAAAGTACCTGTCTAACGCCGAAGTGTTGTTTGTACTCATAATCATAAGTCCTCCTTAAGTAATATAATTTTATACCGTCTGTAGCAGAAACCTCTTTGCTTTGTGTCAGATCATGGATATCCCACAAAGTATAAGTGAATCCACCTTGTCTCCCCTCTGGACTTTTGTCTGAGGATTTAAAATTGGATATTCTTTTATCATTCCATTTTTTTATAAAAATAAACCCGGACAGATAGATATCACTATAGTGAAACCTATCCGCCCGGGCTTTTTTCCCTTCGGTGTAGCATTGGCACAATGCTTGTACCGCTTGGACCAGCTTCTTTAAAATTTTTTTAAAGAACGGAACCCTAGGTACACTTTCACTCATAGTAGAATGATTTACGGCCATTCTGTAGAAACTGTCGAACCCTATTATCGACATTATATGAGTTTTTAGTTGTCAAATATCTCGTCCATTTGCTTTCATTTTTATAATAGCAGATGAGGAATAAAAGGTCAATGGATTTTTCGAATATTTTTATAGTATTATTGTTTATTAGTTTGTGTTTTATAGAATTATTCTCTTTACTTTCTATTATAATATTCGTATTTTTCTTCTTAGCATCATATCAATTCCACTATGCGACATTTTTTTTATTCATGTTAACTAAGAATCCCCTTTTTGTCAAGCTTAACCTTTTCCCTAATAAACAGCTTAAGACCTCTGGTCTAATAAAAAGACCAATGGTCTTAAGCTGTTTTAAAAGGAGTTTCAGAAAAAAATCATTTAATATTATTTTATTCCCACTCCACCGTCGCTGGTGGCTTAGAGGTAATATCATAAACAATACGATTGGCACCCTTGACTTCGTTAACGATTCTTGTGGAGATTTTCTCTAGTACATCATAGGGAATCCTTGCCCAGTCTGCTGTCATAGCATCGGAGCTGGTGATAGCACGTATCCCTATCGTATGGGCATAGGTTCTTTCATCTCCCATAACACCTACGCTCATGATGTTAGGTAGTACTGCAAAATATTGCCATATAGCTCTATCTAATCCGGCTTTTTTGATTTCTTCCCTCACGATAGCATCTGCTTCTCGAACAATATGAAGCTTTTCTTCTGTGATCTCTCCTAACACCCTTACTGCTAAGCCTGGTCCAGGAAAGGGTTGTCTCCAAACGATTTCTTCCGGTAATCCTAATTGTGTTCCTACTTCCCTTACTTCGTCTTTAAATAAATATTTAAAGGGCTCTATTAGTTCAAACTTCATGTCTTCTGGTAGTCCACCAACATTATGATGACTTTTAATTACCGAAGCTGTATCAGTACCACTTTCAATAATATCTGGGTACAGGGTTCCTTGCACTAAATAATCGATTTGACCTAGTTTTCTTGCTTCTTCTTCGAAAAGACGAATAAATTCTTCACCAATGATTTTGCGTTTTTTCTCTGGATCTTGTACCCCGGCTAATTTTCCTAGGAATCGATCCTTCGCATTAACACGGATAAAGTTCATTTTGAACTTATTTTTAAAGATTTCCTCTACTTTGTCTCCTTCATCCTTACGCAAGAGCCCATGATCTACGAAAACACAGGTTAGATTATCCCCAACTGCTCTGTGTACCAGAACAGCAGCTACAGAGGAATCAACCCCTCCAGATAGGGCACATAATACCTTCTTATCTCCCACCATATCTTGAATATGTTGAATTTCTTCTTCAATATAGTTCTCTGTGGTCCAAGTTCCTTCACAGTTACACGCTTTATAAAGGAAATTGTTAATCATCTCTTTACCAGCTTCAGTGTGCTCCACCTCCGGATGAAATTGTACTGCGTATAGCTTCTTCTCTTGATTTTCCATGGCGGCTACAGGACAATCCTCAGTAAAGGCTGTAATTACAAAATCCGCTGGGGCTCTCTCAATAAAATCCGTATGGCTCATCCAACAAATACTATTTTGTTCTATATCTCTAAACAGAGGAGAATTTCCTTTAAGGTTTAAAGCAGTCTTTCCATATTCTCTTTTTTCAGCAGCATTTACTTTACCCCCTAGGGCTTCAGCCATCAATTGACCACCATAACATATTCCTAGGATAGGAATCCCTAATTGGAAGATACCTTCATCACATTTAGGAGATTTTTCTCCATATACGCTGGCTGGTCCTCCTGTAAAAATAATTCCCTTAGGATTTTTTGCCTTTACTTCCTCTATAGAAATCTTATAAGATACTACTTCACAATATACATTACATTCCCTTACACGCCTTGCGATTAACTGATTATATTGCCCACCAAAATCCAAAATAAGGATTAGTTCATTATTCATGCTATTCATCCTTTCGTCTTTACTCACCTACACTGTAGTTTGGCGCTTCTTTTGTTATGGTAATATCATGGGGATGGCTCTCTCTTAATCCTGCACCAGTAATTCTAATGAATTTGCCATTTTCTTGTAGTTCTTTAATTGTAAGAGTACCACAGTAACCCATGCCAGATTTTATACCACCAACCAACTGTAAAACGGTATCCTTTACAAGCCCTTTATAGGGAACCTTTCCCTCTACTCCTTCTGGTACTAGCTTCTTGCTATCCTCTTGGAAATATCTATCCTTACTTCCCTTTTCCATAGCTGCAATCGAACCCATACCACGATAGGTTTTAAAGCTTCTTCCTTTATAGATTACCATTTCTCCAGGACTTTCCTCAGTTCCCGCAAAAAGTGAGCCGATCATAATAACATTAGCGCCAGCGGCTATAGCTTTAGGAATGTCTCCTGAATACTTAATACCTCCGTCAGCAATTACTGGGACATCATAAGCCTTAGCAGCTTTTGCACAATCATATACAGCGGTTATTTGAGGTACACCTATACCAGCTACTACTCTTGTAGTACAGATAGAACCAGGTCCTATTCCAACCTTGACTGCATCAGCTCCTGCCTCTATTAAATCTACTGTTGCCTCTGCTGTAGCTACATTTCCTGCTATTACTTGAAGATCTGGATATTTTCCCTTAACACTTCTCACTGCATCAATTACACCTTTTGAATGACCATGGGCGGTATCAATTACAATTACATCCACCTTCGCCTTGTAAAGGGCATCGATTCGATCTATCATATCCTTTGTAATCCCTACTGCTGCTCCTGCTAGTAATCTCCCCTTGGGGTCCTTTGCAGAGTTCGGATACTTTATGGCTTTTTCAATATCTTTAATTGTGATTAATCCCTTTAGCATACCATCTTCATCTATGATCGGCAGCTTTTCTATTTTGTTCATCATCAATATCTGTTGAGCCTCTTTCATTGTAATGCCTTCTCTTGCAGTAATCAGGTTTTCCTTTGTCATTATTTCAGAAATAGGTTTTTCATAATTGGTTTCGAACCGGATATCACGGTTTGTAATAATACCTACAAGTTTTCCTTTCACTGTGATGGGTACACCTGAAATATGATAGCGTTCCATTAATTCTAAGGCATCTGATACTGCATGCTCTGGAGATAAAAAGAAGGGATCTACAATCACTCCGTGTTCACTTCTTTTTACTTTATCTACTTCTAAAGCCTGTTCCTCTATAGACATGTTTTTATGAATAATTCCTATGCCGCCTTCTCTCGCCATAGAAATTGCCATTTTTCCCTCTGTTACTGTATCCATACCAGCACTCATCAATGGAATATTTAATTTTATGGTTTTTGTTAAATTAGTTCTTAAATCTACTTGATTCGGTAACACTTCGGATCTAGCAGGAATTAACAATACATCATCAAAAGTTAATCCTTCTTTTACAATTTTATCCTCCATTGGTAAACCCCCTTAGAAAATTATTCATTTATACTAACCGACGAAACTGTACAAATATTTATTAGTATGCAACTATATAGGTATAGAAATTCTTAAAAAAGAAAAGTTGATGACCCAAATCTTTGATTTGGTGTCAGTCACTTTCACAGAGTAGAAAAACAAAAAACCCGCATAATAATTACTCTCTCAAGAAGAGTGAAATTATTATATGGGTTTTAAAGGTAAACCTCAGCAAAACCACATAGAATCCCTTTCTACACAGCCCCACTGAAATATAATAACTTCACCCATAGTCCAGGGATTTACGGTCCCAAGGGTAGATACTATCGATCCATATTATCGATATTATATGAGTGTTGTACTATTAACTATTAAATTATTGATACTATATAAATTAACAAAAGGCGACATAAAAGTCAAGAATTATTTTATCTATTATTTATGTCTTTGTTCGTATTTTTTACCTGTTCAGTTTTTCATTGGTTCTCTCTATAAAAGAATCTACAGCTATAATATATCGGGTATGAGTTCCTTCTCCAATTTTTTCCTTTTCATCATAAGCAATTACATTAAATGTTAGCTTTTTTCCTTCTATCTTAATAAGCTCTGCTTCCGCATAGGCCTTCATTCCTATTGGTGTAGCAGTCAAATGCTTTACATCTAGATGGGTTCCCACTGTAGCATATCCCTCTGGAAGATTGGTATCTACCGCCTTTAATGCTGCATTTTCCATAATGCCTATCATCATTGGTGTAGCCAAAACCTTCACACCGCCACTACCAAATGAAACCGCTGTATCCTTTAATTCTACTGTTATTCCCACCTCTGCTGACATTCCTATAGACAAATTGAAATCCATTTCCATACACCCCTTAGCGTATTATTTGTAATAAATAATCTAATCTTCCATTATAGTTTGATAATACATGTATTCTGGTGATTTAACAAAGGTTACTTATATATTTCTGCTATTTCTTTTAATCTCTTGATTATAGGCAGTTTTTGTGTGCATAATTCTTCACATTTGCCGCATTCTATACAGTCTGCTGGAGTAGCATGCTTCTCCTTGATTCTTCCTTCCTGCTTTAGCCAAGCAATATGATTTTTCATTTCTTCAGCATCCTTTAAAAGCATTAGGTTATATGCTTCTAGGTAATGATGAATATTTATTTTCTTAGGACATCTTGTACAGTATTGACAGGTTGTGCAAAGGGAATCCATATCATTCCCCATTTTTTCTTTAATTTCCTGACGTTTTTCTTCTGTGAAAGCTAGAGGGTATTTTAAGGTGTTGATGTTTTCTTCTACTTCTTCTATGGTCCCCATTCCTGCCAAGGCCACTGTAATTCCTTTTTGGGCTGCATTAAATCGAAGGGCTGCTTGATTAACAGTCTCATCTTCGTATTGTTTAATAAAGTCAAAATACCCCTGATGTTGTGGAATTAAGCCTCCCCCCAGTGGATTCATGGTGACAACACCAATATTATGCTCTAGAGCAGCCTTTATTCCCTCCTGTCGAAATGGATGATTCATAACATTATACCCCAATAGTACGCCTTCGAAAACTTTGTCTTCTATAATAGTGCGAATATCTTCTCCTTTGCAATGGGTAGAAAAAACCAAATGGTCAATTAATCCTTCCTCTTTTGCTTTAAGCGCTCCTTCATAGGGACCCCCAGGAGCCATTACTTTTCTATATTGCTTTAAGTCCATAATACACCACATATGAAAGAAATTGATTTTATCAACCCCTAGTCGATTCAAAGAGTTTTCTATCCTTCTCCTTACAGCATCTGCATCAGACTCTTTACTAACCATACTTTTTGTGGAGACATAATACTCTCCTGGCATCTTTTTAAAAGCCTTTCCAAAAATAGGTTCACTTCTATCATCACAGTAGAAGGGAGCTGTATCAAAATAATTTATGCCCAGTTCGTTTGCCCTTCTAACCACATCTACTGCATAATCCTCATCCTTCCCAAATCGCATTCCACCAAAACCAATAACAGAAACCTTTTTGCCGGTGGCTCCATAATCTCTATAAATCATTTTATAGCCTCCTTGTTCTTTATAGATATATGCCTTTATAATTAATTTTTATTATACATGATATCTTTCTATTTTTCTATTTTTTGCATTTTTTCATTTATATAGTGAGACTATTTTTGTAAAATAATAAAATTCATAACATTTTTCACATATATGTCTTTATTTTCAATCTATATGTTTTGCATTTTGATAAATACTAATGTAGAAAGCAGATTTAATTATACTTTCAAGGAGGTTCTAATGATGAACACAAATATAAATAATCAAGCAACACCTAAGCTAGACTCCAACAATTTAAAAATCTTGGAAGATCAATTGAATTATGAATCACTAATGAACAAAAAGCTTTCTACCTATGCTGGGTACTGCACCGACACAGAATTAAAAAACTTATGTCAACAGGCAGCGCAAAAACACAAGCAACATTATAATGAATTATTAAATTACTTGAACTCTCATCAATAACTAAGATGAAAATAAATTCTTGGGAGGTTATGATATGAATGCTAATCATCAAGCAAGCTTTACAGAAAAAGAGCTTATGAATGATTTAATTGCTTCAGAAAAACAAGTTACTTCTGCCTATAATGTAGGTATTACAGAAGCTTCCTGTCAAAATTTGAGACAACATTTAACTAAATGCTTAAATGAAAGTCAAGATATTCAATACCAGATCTTTGATGCGATGCAACAAAGAGGATGGTATCAGACAAAACAAGCTCAAACTCAAGATGTGCAAAATGCTAAGACAAAATATAATCAAATGAAAAACGAACTACAATAAATTTTACAAAAATAATAGATCAGGTCTTCATCATTATGAATACCTGATCTATTTCAATTCAGAATTCCTCTTAGCAGATCTGTAAAACTCTTCTATACTCAAGTCTTCTATACAAATCCTTTCTTTTTACTAAATTTCATTTCTTTATTCGATTTAATTACTGTTTTTACTTAACGAGCTTGAAAGTCATCCCCAATTTTGTTCTTGGGTAAATGCTTGCGAAAAAACTCCTCTTTTTTTACATTCTCCTAATTAAATTTTTACTTCTAACTTCTATCTCTTCACAGCTTCTTAATTTGTATTGCTTATAAATCTTTTCTTGTTCAAACCTTTTCTACATTTTTACCACTTAACTTACAATTAATCTCTTTTAATAAGATCTGCTAAGAAAAGAATTCTTAGAAGAAAACTTTCTTCTTCTATTTATAGTATACCATTTTTTTTGCTATTTAGCAATAATTTTTTGAATATTTTTAATATTATAATTTCTACCAATAGAATAAAGGAGCGAAATATTTCGCCCCTTTATATTGATCAAGATTTTTACATCATTGGCATATGAAAAGCTAATATTTTTCATGTATATCTTATTATATTTTTCAAAACTCTAAAACATTGAAATATAGGTAACTAAGGATTATATAGTAATTTTTTATATTTTTCTATAATTTGCTATAACTTTTGGATGGGTGCCAAATGAGTGGCATTGCCACGGTTTATTTTGTATATGTACTAACATTTTATCCTTTACTTAGTTAATAGCCTATAAATCCATGTCGATCAAAATATTATGTGCTATTTTGAACATGAAGAAGGATTTTTAAGTGTCGTGATACCAATCAAGAGTCTTATGTAGTGAATTCCAACTATAGCGAAGGTTACAATTAGAAAATAATGATAGGCCTTAAGATCTTGGCTATTCATATATACAATATAAATTAATGCACCTAGATTTACCACCGCTGTTGTAATGCTCCATCGTTTGATTACTTTATTTTTTCGTTTATCTATGCTATAGACTGATAGTAGTAATGAAAAAATTCCTAATACTACTAAAATCCCTATATATATCCTCATCAAACCAGGGGTAAAATAGGTAGATGCATATATGTTTTCTCTACGTATCACATGTCTTAGGACACCCATTTTCTTACCAGCCAAATCTTCTAATATGATTACCCCTCCTAAAATAGCCATCTGAATCAGCCAAAACATCGTATTTATTACTATGCTTGCAAGGTTTTTTTTCATTGTATTTACCATCCTTTCTAGAATATGAAAATAGTTATTCAACTCATATTCCATTTAAAGATTATTGATTCATGCTCATTTTATAAACATGCTAAAATGATGATATAAATTTCTACTAACTAGACAAAACCCACTAGATTATCAAAACTAGTGGGTTTACTAACATCCTGACAATATCTATTGTCTATTCATTAATCATAGTTCTTTAATTTGACTCCCCTAACTCAATTGGGTTACTTGCATCATCCTGCCATTCATTCCATCCGCCATCGAAAAGAGAGATATTTTCTAGGCCCATTACTTCTGCATAAACAAGGACCTCTGCTGCTCTCCATCCGGTACCACAGAAAAATGATAACCTTTGGTCTGATGATATTCCCCACTCATTCCACATTGATTTAATCTCTGCTGCATTTTTCATTGTGTTGTCTATATTTCTATAATTATTTAGATCATGACCCCAGACTGCTCCTGCAGGTCTACCCTTTCCTTCTATATAGCTATACCCTGAGGTAGTTCCGATATATTCTTCCCAACTTCTAATATCCACTAATTTACTACTCTCTTGATCAGCAAGTATTTCCTTTGCTTGAGGTAAATCTACAATGTAGTTTTTATTTACTGGCACTGTTGCTCCAAATGCTTCTACAGGTTGCTTTTCTCTTTCTTCTGTTTCTGTTTCATATCCGCCATTTTCCCAAGCAACAAAACCTCCATTTAATACCCTTACATCTTCCACTCCCATATATTTTAATATAGTGGCTACTCTAAAGGCTGGTGTAGAGTCACTTCCATAAAGTACTACTGTAGCGTCAACCGTTATCCCATAGTTTTTAGCGAACTCTTCTAATTCTGAATCTGACAGTCGATTCCATATAGGCCCTTCTTCTACATCATCTGTATTAATATGCACTGCACCTGGTATATGTCCATTCAAATAATCTTCTGAAACGTCACCCCAACTAACTTCGAATATTTTATACGGTTTTCCATTGTTTCCATTTTCAATTAATTCACTAATCCATGAAGCTGGCACCACAAGATGATGGTTAGGATAACTTTCCATAGGTAGTTCCTCATCCATGGCCCATTCTTTAACATCATAACGATATATATTCTCTATACCTTGCTGTACAAGATATTCTGCCACTATTGAAACATCTTCACCATTAGCATCATAAAGTACCACATTCTTATCAGAAGTAATCCCTTTTGTCTTTAGAACGTCTTGCAATAAGTTATCTCGATCTTCTACTTCCATTCTAAGCCAGTTTGCTGAAAAATCAACTGCACCTTTAATATGTCCGCCTCTCACTGCTCCCTCTAATTCCCACCCAATATAAGCATCGTTTATCCTAGTATCTACAACTATCCAATCATTGTCTTCTAATTTCTCCTGTAACTCCTCTGTGGTTATAGCTTGAATCACTGGCACCTCTTCTTTATTCACTTCATCTATAGCTACATCAGAATTATTATCAACCGATGTGTCACTGCTACATCCTGTAAAAAAAGCCAAACTAGTTATTATAAGTACACATACCATTAATTTAGATATTTTACGCATTTTTTCCCTCCTAAGTAATGTTTAATATGACTTTGTTATTTTATCATCAATTTTTATAAGCTGTCTAATTGAATTTATTAATGCTCTTACACTGTGTCATTATTATTTTTGATGGGAGTTAACTTCTGTATTATTAAAGACATGCCACTTGCTTTTTACAAAATACTTTTCTTTATATTGATTCTCTTTATTAATAACAGGGATAATAATGGCAATCATTGAAGTCACCAACCTTATTTACTGTTTCAAACCTCATAAAAAACCATGTTTTTAGAATCTATCCTTAAGGAAACCTCTTCACCAACATCAAAGATTTCTTTTGCTATACTAATGGATTTAATCTCCATCCCCTTTAAAGAAATCATATAGTACATTCTGTCTCCTGCGTAACGGCTTCGGGTGATGATCCCTTTTGTATTCGTTTCTTGGTATACAGATACAACCTCTATTTCTTCTGGTCTAATCATGGCTTTTAATTTTACTGTGTTTTGAAGTGTTGTTCTGAAATTCCCTAAAGGACTTTTGAAAATTCCATCCTCTACTTTACCTATTATATAGTTGGTTTCACCAAAGAAGTTTGCCACTTCTTCAGAAATCGGTTTTTTATATAGTTCCAAGGGTGTTCCATATTGCTTGATTTCTCCCTCTAGCATAATGGCAATTTTATCGGAGGTCATTAGCGCTTCGTCCTTATCATGGGTTACTAAAATAGTGGTAATCTTTAGTTTTCTTTGTACTGAACAAACAAATTCCCGCATTGTTTCTCTTAATCGTAAATCTAAATTAGAAAATGGCTCATCTAGTAACAATACCTTTGGTTCCACTGCCAATGCCCTGGCAAGGGCAACCCTTTGTCTCTGCCCACCAGATAGTTCATTAGGATATTTATATTGCTGCCCATCAAGCTCCATTAAACTCAGCATTTCCTTCACTTTTTCTTTTCTAATTTTTTTATCTACCTTTGCCATTTTTAACCCAAACTCAATATTCCCCTCCACAGTTAAATGAGGGAACAGTAAATAATCCTGAAATACAATGACTGCGCCTCTTTTTTCAACTGGTATGTTCAAAACCGACTGATTGTTAATCAATATATCACCTTGATCTGGTTCCACAAGTCCTGCAATAATTTTTAATGTTGTTGTTTTCCCACAACCGGAAGGACCCAGCAGTGAAATCATTTCTCCTTCTTCAATGGATAGGTTCATATCATTTAATATTCTTTTATCTTGAAAGCTTTTATGAATTTTCTTCAATTGAATTTGTGGCATCGTTTATTCTCCTTTGTTCTCACAAGGTACTTCTCTATAGATAAAAATAATTTTTTGTACTGTAATAGGACTTTATGGCCTTTTCCATCATAATCAACACAACTAATGTAGCTAAAATAAATACCATACTATAAGCTGAAGCCATCATACGATCCCCACTTTGAATATAGGGAAACATCATCATAGGAAAGGTAATAATCCTGCCCCCACCGATTAAAAAAGTTAAGAAATATTGACTAAAGGAAACAATAAAAACAAGGCTGCCAGCAGAAATGAGGCCAGGGGCAATGAGAGGCAATGTAATGTTTGTAAAGGTTTGAATAGAGTTAGCCCCCAGCACCCTTGCCTGCTGTTCCATTGATTCCCCTATGATCTCGAAGACATCCGTCAATATTCTAATGCCATAGGGTAAACAAGGTATGAGGTGTACCAACACCACTCCTATAAAACGATTTGCCAATCCTAATCTAATAAAGGTCAAGTGAATACCCATACCCACTGCCACCGGAGGGACTATGATAGGGGCTAATACCAACATTTTTATAAACTGTTTCCCCTTAAAACTGTATACCCCCAATGTCTTAGCCGCTGGAATACTTAGGATTAAGGTAACAATCGTTACAACCAAAGAAAGCCTAATACTAAGAAGAAGGCTTTTAAGTGCTCTGCTAGAGGGATCTAATACATGTAAAATCCCCCGCAGGCCAAACTCCTGAGGAAATATATTTGGCCAAGGCCAGCTCTTTGAAAAACTCCACACCACCAAAACCAGTAGCGGCAGAATCAATAGAAAAATCATAATATGCATAATAAAACCAGATAATGTCCTGTTTCTCTTGTTCATTTTATATTCACCCATTATATTTATTAAGCAGCTTAAATGTCTTGTGATAAATCCATATACATAAAAAAGAAATAAATGTTAGCACCATATTAATGGTCATAGTATAAGGTCTGTGTCTCAAATCTGCATTCATGTACTCAGCATAGGCTTGTACAGGTAATGCCCTAGGCGCCGTAGGTCCAATTAGAAAAGGTACCTCATAGGCCCCAAATGAAAAGGCAAAAATAATAATAAAGGAAGAAAAAATTGAAGGCATGGTTAGTGGGATTAACACATGCCAGAACACTTGCTTATTGGTGGCTCCAAGATTTAAAGCCACCTCTGAAAGCCTATTATTCATATTACTTAATACAGTATATACCACCATAGCAATAAATGGCGTTCCCTTCCATACGTAAGCCAATATGATCCCAAAACCATTTTTATCAAATAATAAAGCTGGAAATTCTGATTGTTGGCTAATAAACCCCAATGCGTAAGCCATTCTTGCTATAATCCCACTTTGCCCTAAAATATTATACACCAATAGAGTTGCCACCACATGGGGAACAATGACAGGAAGCTTATAGACTATCTCTTCCAATCCTTTTTTATGCTTACTCTTTACAATGGAATACGCAAGTAGAACGCCTAAAACCACTGAAACACTAGAGGATACAAATGCAATCCAAAGACTAAATCTCAAAGAAGTTAAAAAGCCATGGTCTGTTAATACTTCTTTATAATAATTTAAAGTGAATTCCTGCAAACCAATTGTAGGAAAGTATCCTAAACTCTGTAGAAATGCCATGCTTAACCCAGCTACAAATATCCCCAAAAGAATCGTCATAGCTGGCAGTAACATTATATATGGCTTGATTGTTTTTTTCAACTTGCCTCACCCTTTACAGGATGTTTTCCATCCATATTTCTTCAATAATCGGAACAAAATTTGCAGGCATTTCAGGAACTCTATGATCTAGTAGAATATGCTGTGGCAAAGCGCCTTTACCGATTTGAATCTCATCAAAGATAGCTCTTTCGGAATCACTTAACCGGGCATTATCTAAAACCGGAAGATCTCCCCAGTTATCTGGATTATATTTAGAAGCTTGGGCTTCGACACTTAATATAAAGTCAATCACCGCCAGTGCCCCAGCCTTATTAGGTGCGTTATCAGGAATTGCTAAAAAGTGAGTATTTCCTATGGTCCCATTTTCAAATACAAATGTATTGGTTGTCCGTGGAAATTCCCCTGTCTGAATTCTCGCAGCGGCTTCATTAGAATTATAATTCATAGTCATAAAAACCTCATGATCAGCATACATATTATGCAGCTGTGCTATAGTTGACGGATATGTTTCTCCATTTCTCCATAAATAGGGCTTTAATTCGTTTAAGTAGTCCATGGCAGGTTGAATTGCCTTAGCGATGACTTCTTTGTCTGCCTTCATGGTGATAAATTGTTCATATCCTACAATATCATAGATAATATTTCTAATAAAGGCACTCCCTGTAAAATCTGGTGGTGCTGGATAAGTGAATTTTCCTGCATTATTTTTTACAAGCTCCATTAATTCCTCATGTCCTTTTGGTACTTGTTCTACCCTTGCTTCATCATAAACTAAAACAAATTGTGCCTTTCCATAGGGCGCTTCATATCCCTCTACCGGAAACCCAAAATCATATTTTACTTCTACTGATTCAACATCGATATATTGGTTGAAATTAGGTAACTTATGAGTAAAGGGTCCATACAACAAATCATTAGTTCTAGCTGTGGAGAAATTCTCCCCATTGATCCAAATGACATCTGCTGTACCAGTAACATTCATTTGATTTTCACCCAGTAGCTTATTTAAAACTTGGTCTATATCCATAGGCACTCTATTTAAGGTAATGTTATACTCTTCCTTTAATCGGAGGGCTAAGAAATTGTCTAACCAGTCATTAGTCATTTGACTGCCACCCCAACCATAAAAGTTAACCTCTGTTCCTTCAGCTTCCTCTAGAATACTTTCCCAGTTTGTCTCAAGTAGATCTTCATTTTCACCGGCTACAACAGCCTCCTGAGTACATCCTACTAAATTCAAAATAAGTCCAGCTATCAATAAAAATAAAATTATTTTTCTCATAATAGTCTTTTTCTCCTTTATCATTTCAAACCCTCCTACTTTCTTAACACGTCTTTATTACTTCCATGTTTTAATACATTTTTCATGAGCTTAATTGTGATTCTTCTAGGGAATCAATACTCACTCCATTGATTTACAATACTTCAGTACTACTCTAAAGCGAATGATGCCAGTTATTAAAATAATCGCATTGAAGGTCATTAAAATTGGAAAAATATAGGATGGCAGTAGTGCCATTAAAGTAAATACGATAAAAGTTTCTGTTCTCTCTGCAATACCTATATCGTAATGCATACTCTTAACCCCATCGTTTTGAAATAGAGCACCTGCAACTATAAAAGTAGTGAAATTGAAAATTACCACAATATAAAAAAGAAAATAGGCGTAATTAGCTTGTGGAAATCTATAGGTAAAGGCTAGTATATAAATAGCTTCTACCATTCTGTCTAAAATTAAATCCATATAGGCACCACCCTTTGAAGTCTTTCCTGTAAGTCTCGCCACGGTACCATCCAATACATCTAGTAAACCAGATAACCAAAGGGCTAGAATACTAGAAATCATCCAACCTCCTGCCGCAAATAGGCTTGCCAGAGTTCCTACTCCAAAAGCTAGCCAAGTAATTGACTTAGGTGTTATATTAAGGATAACCAATTGCTTTGCCATAATATCAAATATTGGCTGAAATTTAGTACGACATTTAGTATCTATCATCTTTTACTCCTCATATCATATCATTTTAGTTCTGTTACATAACAGTAATTATCTAAATTTTTCTTCCACTTTCTTTAGGATTAATTGTACCTTTAGTACTACTGCAATCATTAATAAGAGTACCTGTTTTAACAGAAACAGTGTCTCTATTTTTACTTTGTCTATTTCGATAAACACCGTGAATGATGCTGGCCAAGATTGATATCGCAAAAATAATCAGTAACCCTGTCACAAACATTCTGGCACCACCGGTCAGCATCCCACCTACATATGAATAGATCAGTGTTGCAGGTGTCTGCCCGATTCCAGTTGCCATAAAGTACGTACCAAATGTTAGTGGTGTCAGACCCCCAGCGTAACTTACAACACCAAAAGAAAGAAATGGAAGCAGGCGGGCGATTAAAATACTTTGTTTTCCGTAGGCTTCAAAGAATTCATCCACCTGACTAAGACCTGTCTTGGTTGTCAGTTTTTCCACAAATTCTCGACCAAACAACCTAGCTAAGTAGAATGCTGCGGCAGCCCCTGCCATGGCACTCACCCAAGATAATAGAGCTCCCTGCCACCAACCAAATAAATTTGCGTTGGCAAAGGTGATCATAAATGCCGGTAGTGGTGGAAATACCACCGCTAGAATCATCAACAGAGTAGAGATAACCATGGCAAAAGGCCCATAAGAACTAACAAACTCTCTCACCACTTCAAAGTCTCCTGTGGCAAACATCTGGACAATCTGATTCATTAAAGCATTGAATGTTGGAATTGTGAAGTAACATATCAATCCAATCAACAGAGTACCTAACACGATTACTTTTTGACCTCTGTTACTTTTACTATTATTCATACAAGCCCTCCTACTTTTAGTTTTACTGCCTGCTTTCCTTGGAGATACCTTCATCCTCTTAATATACTATCTTTGATCAATCTCTCATTTGGAATGTCCCCCAGGTGCTCCCTCATACGTTTTTTCAATACATTTTTTAGTTTTATATCGATTCTTCCAGTTGGTGAAAGACCCATGGGGTTTCATGTCAATGGAACTGCTACTGGTATATGTCTCTCCAAATACTAGATCTAAAAGATGGAGAGTCTTTTTTCCTCCTATCAGCATGGCATCTCGACAAGAAGCACAGTAAACTACCATATGTTGAGATGATGCTTGGGAGGCACGCTCTATCATTACCTGCTGAGCCAGAGGAAAGTTTGCAGCCCCTACCATTCCTCCCATTCCACAGCAGGTAGTGTTTTCTTTGGATTTTTCTAGTTCTTCCACTTCATATCCCAGTTGGTCCATGATCCAACGAACCCCAGTATGAATCTCTGGGACAAAGCGTGTTGGACAGGAATCGTGAATTGCAAAGGTTAGGTCACTTTCTTTACCCACACCTAGCGATCCTTCCGGTAGTCCAATCTCCGGCAAAAGACTCCAAAGGGAAAACACCCTTTGATTAGGACTATATTTACCCACCATATTATAGCAATTTTGACAGGCAACAATCACTTCATCTGCTTGTATTTTATCAAACTCAGCCTGTAGGCTCCTATACCTTTCATGAAACAGTTCTTCCTGCCCCAATAGGTAGGTTGGTTTACCGCAGCACTTTAAAACAGATGACACACCAGGTAGCTTATCTTGTAAATGCCCTAATATCGATTCAACCAACTCCGGTTTATAGGAAGGCAAACTGCAGCCCGGCATAAATACCCGCTTAACTTGTTTCTCTTCCTTAGGCCTCTTATTTACTTTGTTTTTTTTAGTGGTATTAAACATTTTAGCGAAACTTAATGTTTGATGCATTTCTATCCCTTTATGTCCTTTCAGCGGTGATTTGCCTTTGTTTTCCTCTACGATGTCTTTTCTCATATGGAGGAAGGCTTCTTTTAAATCTAAGTCCTTAGGACACACTAAAGTACAGTCACTACACATATTACAGGAGTAAGGAATTATAGGGTCTATATTATCAGCTTCCAAGAAACGATCAAACAACTCCTTTGGAGCACTGGTGAATTCATTTAGCATTTTACATTGCTTCATACACAGCTTACAGATATCCTTCCCATCATCACTAGTTCTTCCTATACACTGCTCAGAAATACATTGCATTTTTTTTACGGTTTCTGGAGAACAGTTATTTTTCTTCATGATTTCCCCCAATCCGGTTTGTAGTTAATTTAACACCCCATAAAAGTATAAGCTTTACTACCCTTTAGGTCAATTAAAGTAACATTCGAATTTTTTATAGCATATGGTCTATGTACAGATTATTCATATACACCCTTAATTTATTTAAGTTCAATCACAAAAAAACATTCCAGCTACTATTCTATTTTTAAGGGTTAGATACGTTCTCAAAGTAAAAACAGCCACCCAGCTATAGAGATGGGTGGCTATTTTTTTGTGCGATAATGCTAATAAAAAGAGCATCATTTATTATTGGCCATCAAAAATGACATATTCCTGAAACTCCTTATCAAATGCATCTTGACCATTTTCTAAGATTCGTAATCGATAGGGATTGATTTCATTCGCTACAAAATAATCAAAAGGTCGGATTACAATTTTTAAATTAGTTCAATTTACTATTGCAATTTACGTAGCCATTTATATCAATTACTCTAAAAGCCCTTTATAGTCGTCTCCGCCTTCTTCCCAAGCTGTCATACCGCCTTCTACTGTATAGATTTGATCTTTTGAAATTCCCATCTCTATCATTAGATCTGTTGCTTTCTGTGCATATGATTTACCAGAATAACAAACTAAGGCATATTTATCTTCAGCATTACCAACTTCACTTCCTGTTGCCTCTTGAAGTGTGTTCTTTAAATTTGCTATCCCTGTTGCATCATCTCCACCTTTATTGGCAGCGTCTTGATCTGATGTATAAGCACCAACTATATGACTTGTGTTATAATCTTCTACTTTTCTTACATCTAGAATAATGTAATCATCTGATCCTGACTCTATAGATGTTTTTAATTCTTCTACTCCTATATATTGCATTGGATTTTGATTTGTTACTGTCTCCTCTGCTTGTCCACATGCTACTAATACTAATGATAATATAAGTAGAATAGGAATTAATTTTAGTGATTTGTTTTTCATCTTTTCATTCCCCCATAAAATATTTTCTTTACCATATACATGATACACTAAGGTATATCTAATAACCAATAGATATTATCTATATATTTTATTCATCATATTGGAATTTTTAATAACTCAATTTTTCCACCTTAAATCAACAAACAAAGCCTTGATATAGCTGGCTTGACTGGCAAACTGTTTTTTGTTGTAACAATAATAGATCCTAAAATGTTAGATGGGCTCCTTTTGGCTAAAAGCTTTCTTACTGCGTTCTCTTTCAATAATTGTGTCGTCTAAAACCAATACTTTGACACGCTTTGGTTTTGTTAGCTATTGTAACCCTTAAGTTTTGCAAATCCCAGCTTTTCTAAGCAGTTGATCAATTTTTCATGTTTTCAAAGAGTGTAGTAAAGCATTTTTAGTCTTTTTAGATGAGTCATAATGATGTATCATTGTGGTATGCACCTCTCTTATCTGGATTTTTAGCATGAGTAAAATAATAAAAAGAGATTTAGAAATTGAATTCAATTTTCATATACTTAGACATACACATGCCACAATGCTACTTGAAGCAGGGGTTAATCCTAAAGTAGTGCAAGAAAGACTAGGCCACTCCTCTGTTTCTATCACCCTAGATACCTACTCTCACATTACAACAGAATTCCAAAAGATTGCAGTTTCTGAATTTGAAAAGTACCTACAAAAAAATAAAGTGTCCAATCTAAAATAGTGGATTCTACCTTAGATTGGACACAGAGTGGACAGAGTGGATTATCGAGGTGTAAAACACCTTTCAAACCCAGTATCTATCTCATATTATATTTAGTTGGGATTACATCATTGGCATTCCGCCGCCCATGCCACCACCTGGCATTACTGGCTCATCTTCCTTAATATCTACCACAGCAGCTTCTGTGGTTAATAACATAGCAGAAATAGATGCAGCGTTTTGTAATGCAGATCTTGTTACTTTAGTTGGATCTACAATACCAATTTCAATCATGTTTACATATTTTTCATTTAATGCATCAAATCCTACGCCTTTATCAGCATTCATTACTTTTTCTACAATAACAGAGCCTTCAAGCCCAGCGTTTTCAGCAATTTGTCTAACAGGCTCTTCTAGAGCTCTTCTAATAATTTGAATACCTGTTTTTTCATCTCCATCAACTGTATCTAATAGAGCTTCTACAGCTGAAATAACATTTACTAACGCTGTACCACCACCAGAAACAATGCCTTCTTCTACAGCAGCTCTAGTAGCATTTAAAGCATCTTCAATTCTTAGCTTTCTTTCCTTTAGTTCTGTTTCAGTAGCAGCACCTACTTGAATTACAGCTACTCCACCAGATAATTTTGCTAATCTTTCTTGTAGCTTTTCTCTATCAAAATCAGAGGTTGTTTCTTCTATTTGTACCTTGATTTGATGAATTCTATCCTTGATTGCTTTTTGATCTCCGTTACCTTCTACAATCGTAGTGTTTTCTTTGTCTACTTTAACAGTTCTTGCTGTTCCTAACATATCTAATGTAGCCGTTTTTAATTCATAACCTAGCTCTTCTGAAATAACAGTTCCACCAGTTAGAATTGCAATGTCTTCTAACATAGCTTTTCTTCTATCTCCAAAACCAGGAGCTTTTACAGCTACACATTCGAAGGTTCCTCTTAATTTATTTACAACTAGTGTGGCTAAAGCTTCACCTTCAACGTCTTCAGCAATAATAACTAATTTTCTTCCCTGTTGTACGATTTGTTCTAGTACAGGTAAAATTTCTTGGATGTTAGCGATTTTCTTGTCAGTAATCAAAACATAGGCATCATTATATACAGCTTCCATTTTCTCTGTATCCGTAACCATGTAAGGAGATAGATAGCCTCTATCAAATTGCATACCCTCTACTACATCTAAAGTTGTTCCCATAGATTTAGATTCTTCAACAGTGATCACACCATCTTTACCTACTTTTTCCATAGCGTCAGCAATCAATCTTCCGATTTCTTCATCACTTGCTGAGATAGCACCTACCTGTGCAATAGCTTCTTTGCTCTCTACTGTTATAGAAATATTTTTTAATTCTTCTACAGCTACAGTTACAGCCTTTTCAATACCCTTTTTAAGAATCATTGGGTTTGCTCCAGCAGCTACGTTTTTAATACCTTCTCTAATAATAGCTTGAGCTAACAATGTAGCTGTGGTTGTTCCATCTCCAGCAACATCGTTTGTCTTTGTTGCAACTTCTTTTACTAATTGAGCTCCCATATTCTCATAAGCATCTTCAAGCTCGATTTCTCTAGCAATAGTAACACCATCATTTGTAATTAATGGAGAACCAAACTTCTTATCAATTACAACATTTCTTCCCTTTGGTCCTAGGGTTACCTTTACTGTATCGGCAAGTTTATTTACACCTGCTTCTAAAGCACGTCTAGCATTTTCACTAAATTTAATTTCTTTAGCCATTTCAATACCCTCCTCAAATGATTCTAATTTATCGATTTTTATATGTATTTTTCTTTTGTTTATTCAACAACTGCTAAAATATCATTTTGTCTTAAGATTGTGTATTCCACACCATCAAATTTCACTTCTGTTCCTGCGTATTTAGAGAAAATCACCCTATCCCCTACCTTAACTTCCATCGTAATTTCCTTACCATCCACTACACCTCCAGGACCTACAGCAACAACCTCTGCCATTTGTGGCTGTTCTTTTGCGCTACCTGGTAAAACGATACCACTTTTTGTTGTTTCTTCAGCTTCTACCTTTTTAATAACAACTCTGTCACCTAATGGTTTAATGTTCATAATTTAACCTCCTTAACAATATTATTGTATTTTTTTAAATTAATTGCCTATTATTTTGTTAGCACTCACTGTCAGAGAGTGCTAACCACATTTATAATATTATATAAAAGAGTTTTCGTAGGCAAACTTCACTATTTGCTATTATAACCAATTATTGCTTATTATTACAAATTATCTTCCTCTTTTAAAGAATTTCATCTTTTTTCTTAAAATTAGATTATTTTAAAAAAGCTATGCAGTTTCTACATAGCTTTTTTTAAAAAATGTTTTGTATAATTGTTGTAGCACTTAAAATCAGCGGCTCCAGCAACTGATATAGGATTGGCAAAAATACAGCCGGAAGCATATTCGCCACAGGCACTTTTTTTATCTCCAGTATATTAAAGGATATACCCACAATCAACAGGCCTCCTATAGCCGACATTTCCCTTATTACTTCCTCCACTAAAAGATATCGCACCGCCCCAGCTGTTATGGTAATGATCCCTTGATAAATAAAAACTGCTGCTGCAGAGAAAATTACACCAATTCCTAATGTAGAGGCAAATATCACAGAAGCAATTCCGTCTAATAAAGATTTTGCATATAGGGTTTCATGATTCCCCGTTAACCCGCTTTCCAGAGAGCCCACAATAGCCAGCGCTCCCACACAGAACATAAGACTGGCAGTTACAAACCCTTTTGCAACCGAACCTTCGCCTTTTCCCGTTTTATTCTCTATCCATATTCCTAGATTATCTAACTTATTGGAAATCTCTAATTTCTCTCCAATGATTCCACCTAAAACAATACTAAATATTAATAATAAGATGTTTTCATTTTTAAAGGCTCCCATTAATCCAATAACTAAAACACTCAATCCTAACCCCTGCATTACAGTTGCCTTATAGTTATCAGGAATCCCTTTTCTTAAAAGCAATCCTACCATTCCCCCAATAACTATGGCTACTGCATTTACTATGGTTCCCAACATAAACCTATTCCCCCGTTGCTATTCTATTTTTTCCCAATTGCTGATTCTCTAGCATAATAAAACAAATATTGCTGTGCAAAACCTGCATATTCCCCGAATTTTTCTGATGCAAATTGTTGTATTACCTTTGGTGGTATTTCCTTATGAAAGTAAAGATGCTCCATCACTCTTTTCACCCAGATATCTACCGGAAAAGCCTCCATTTTTTCCATGCAAAAAAACAAAATGCAATGGGCTACTTTAGGACCAACCCCTTGGTAACCTAAAAGCTTTTGTTGGCAGGCTTCTATCTCTAATCCCTTTAGCTCCTCTAGTGCTGTAGGTGCTTCGACAACCATAGATGCTGTATTCTTAATATAGGAGGCTCTGTAGCCGGTATTACAGGCTTTTAATTCTTCTATAGATAAATTTGATAAAATCTCTGCAGATGGAAACCCATATCTTTTTTTACCGTAAAATTCCCCCAAGTATTCTCCATACCCTTCCGCCAATAGCTCAATAGAACGTTTTATCCGTGGTATGTTGTTATTAGAGGAAATAATGAAGGATATTAAAGTTTCCCATGGTTCTTGCTTTAAGATGCGAATACCTCTTCCAAATGCCACTGCCTGCTGCATCACTTTATCATTTTGACTGATCCTATCTTTAATGTGACTATAATCTGTTCCTAAATCAAAGTACTTTGTCCATATATTGATAAAATCTTCTTTTGCTGTGTTTCTAAAAACAACATCGGCTCCTATCTTTTTCACATTTACCACTTTATTGTACGCTATTCCAGTAAAACTTCCATCCTCCTCCTTGTCCCAGCGGAAGCATTGCCCACATTCAAAAATATGTTGGGGTTCAAAATTCTTAATATCTTTTATCATCACTTTATTATCTTTATAGTCAACATCTAAATACATTATTTTCTCCTTTACACTTCACTTCAATATGTCTGTGGTTTAATTGAAAATAGGATGATATACATAATATAACTGATAAACCGGCATACCTGTATCTACATCAATAAATACCATAGTCTGTTGTTGATTTTGTACTGTTCTAAAGCTATAGGTTAGTTTCGGCTGATACCGGGTATAAAAGGATCTGACTATGGCCAACCCATTATAATCCATATTCCCATACTCTTCTTTATGTCTTTCTATACCTTCTTCTATAGTAATGTTACTCTCCTGTTTCAATAATTCTGTATTTGTAAAATCGTTGGTATACTTCAAAATTTCTCCTGAAGAAGTTTCTACATTGACAATATGGGCATCACTTACAATTTTGACATCCTCAATTATCGGCGTAAATCTAACGGAGTAGATAGGTCCCGATTGTTCCGTTTGCTCTATATAAAACATTTCTTCCTCCATGTTGCCGCTATAAAACCTTTGAACAAAATCTCTAGCAATAACAATGGCATCACTCTGCGATATACTCTTACCATTAGTACTATTTCTTTTAAATTCGTAGTTCTTTACTTTGCCGTCGGTAGCATCCATCCATACAGTATAGGCTTCCTCTTGATCGTCAAAGAAATTAAACTCATAATAATGTACACCATCTTTTATAACTACTTGCTGCTTTTCTTCTTTTATATTGAAATCCTTTAGGAAAGAAAATTTTTCATATGCAGATGCTTCTGCTTCACTGTATTCAATGTACTCTGGGTGTTTGTTTGGTAGCTTACTATGTCTGTAAAGCCTACTACTCTCTTCAATGCTGGTGGCAATTTGCCCCAGTCCACCATCACTGGTTACAGGATTTTTCAATTCTAAAAGCCTATCTTCAATATTATGATATATCAACAATAATCTCTTTAATTGCTGATTTACATTCTCCAGCATTTCTATGTCATATACCATTAGTTGGTTACTATTGGTTTTATATTGATTCACCAAATGATGTCCAATCGTATTTCTCATCATTTCAACACTCGACAAAGCCCTTTGCATCCTTTCATTTGGATTTCTAGTAGATTGGTTTAAGTCTACCCAATGATTGAAGGCTAAGGTTAAGTTTCCAATTGATCTCTCCAGGTTATGAAGGGATTCAGGTGAACTTGTGTCTATTAATTCCTGACTATACATAATGCTTTGACGTATGTTACTTTCAACGTTGGATGCAATAATATTATTTACTCTTTCAATTTTTTCTTGAGATTCTAATAAGCTTTTATAATTAATCAAATTAAACCCTATACTAATCATTAACAATACTACTAGAATGGTTTTTGTATATTTCTTCATGACAGGTACTACCTCCTAGCTTGTTTTCTTCTATATATCATATCATAAACATGAGGAATTGAATATTAGAAAATTCTTTTTCCCATTGAATGACTATAGAATGCGACTTAATTCAGAGAGAGCTTTTACTCTCTCCTAATTGTAGCCCAAGTTATTTCATGTAATGCTTGATCTCTTACTTTCACTTATGTTCATCTACTTATAGAAAAAACGGGGGGGGCTTGGCAATACACTGAAGGATAAAATCTTTAAATTACAGCAGGTCTTTCCTTACAATGGAAAGACCTGCTGAAGACTGGTATCTTTATAAAACTGTATTTTGTGCATTTACTATTGTATTTTTATACTGAATTTAGGTATATCCTCTAAAGCTAAAGATGCCTGAATAATTCCTTTTTGATCCCTCCGAGCTACCCCGGCAAATTTATAGTACTTGTCATCTACAGATCGTTTCTGCATTTTTTGAATAACCTTTACCGAAGAATCCTTTAGTATTTTTCTGAATTCAAAGGCCTGATTGTCTTCATCCTCTGGAAATCGAAAGCCTATTGTAGCTTCATCAGTAGTATAAATAATTACCCCGTCATCATCGGTTATGTAAATATCGCTGATTCCAGTAGCAGTGGCGTATTCTTTTAATTTATTATCAGTTACTCCATTTCTCTCGACTTCCCGTGCTAAGCTTTCGCTAACCGTTAACAAACACCGTCCTAATATTCCATCAAAGCTATCTGCAAATTTTTCCATGTCGTTACTTATAGTTGCTAAATTTCCGATAGAGCTTGTACTCTTAGCAACAAATTCTTTTTGATGGTGGATCATCCCACTAATTTCATCAACAGTGGACATGGTCTCTTGGGAAAAAGTTGCGACCTCTTCAATATTTTTTGCCATTTGTTCTGTGGCTTCTGCTCCCTGCATAATATTCTGAGTAATATTTTGTATTGCCCCCAGAACATCGTCAATCGAGTCTGTAATTTTACTTAATCCTTCCTTTGCTTCCACTGCAATCCTTTGTCCTTCTTTGCCTTCTTCCATACTGGAGTGGATAATTCCGTAAGTATTTTTCATTTGTCTAGTGATACCTTGGATAACTTGTGTAATATCTCCTGATGCTTTTGAACTCTCATCTGCCAGTTTCCTTACTTCTTCCGCTACCACCGTAAAACCTCTGCCTGACTCACCAGCTCTAGCAGCTTCTATTGCGGCATTTAAAGCTAACAGATTGATTTGTTCTGCAATCTTATTAATTTTATCTACCATTTCTTCAATCTGTGCCATCATTTCATCCAACTTTTTGAGTTCACCTGCAGACCCTTCCAGCTTATTACTAATTTTCTCTATTACTCCTATAGCCTCTTCGATGGCCTCAGCGCTGTTTGCCACTGTTCTTTTAGCTGTAGCTGTATTCTCATCTGCTGTTTTTCCCGTGCTAGCTATCTCTGTAATACTGCTAGTAAGTTCCTCCGAGATAGAAGCTGCTTCCAAAATCTCATTGTTCACATGATAAGTATCTTTTGTGAAGTCATTCATTTTTTGTGCCAAACCATTTATTTCCTCCATAGAAGCTTGAGCATCTTTATTTACTTCTTTTGTTAATGTAGAAATCGTAGTGGAAGATCGCATCAATTCATACATCCAGCTTTTTAACATTTTACTTAAGCCAGAAAGAGATTTGGCAATGCCCTCATTATCAATGTCGCCTTCAAATAATACGTTGCCTTTACCATACTCTTGCAATACCCTATTAACCTTTTCCATAGTTCTTCTACTTTTCATCACAAAAAATAGATAGCAAATAGTAAATCCTCCTACAAAAAACATGGCGTTTGTTGCTATTGCTTCATTCATTTTGCACCATCCCCCCCTAGGCTTTTTATCTTAAGTAATATCCATCAAAAACACCCTGTTGCTAAAGCATTGTGCATAAGGTCCTGCCAATACTCTACTTAAATCTAAAATTTTAATTTCTTCTAGAGCTTGGTCCATCGTTTCTCTCCCTCCTGGGTATTAAAAATAGAGTATAATAGATATGCCTATAATATATTATTCGGAATAAAATGAGACTTAATTCATAAGTAGACAACCGAAAGTTTGTTTTTAACTTTCGTGTTGGTCGCTTAGTTTGTTTATCTATAAGCAGATAACCAAAATCTTTGATTTTGTGTTAGTCGCTTAGTTTGTTTATCTAGAAGAAGCGGGAGTCTTAGCAATACACCGAAGGATAAATTGTATGTTTTTTAACGATGTTCTATTTTTAATATTTAGAACATTCATTCTATTAAAAGCCGTAAAAATTTCCAGTTCTTCTAGTCATTGTAAAAGTAAATAATTTCCTGTTTTCTTATAACACATAGAAAATTATGAACATTTTAAAATAGTGGATAACTTCATAATTTTTGTTATGTGTTTCAAAAAAGTCTTCCTTTAAATTTTCTAATGCAAAGACTTTTTTATAATAAATTATAATTTATCCGTTTTCAGGATGCAACCTATTTCTATTTTTTTTAAATTGAAATCATATGTGAATCATCAAGATACATTTCTGTATCACTCCTATTTTTTCTCACTTCTTACATTATCCCTTTTAATATAGCTTTCTAAAGCAACTAATTATATTTCGATGCAAATTTGTATCAATAATCTAATTTTTAAAAAAATTTCGTGATTTAAATGTTGCAAACTCCCTCTTCACTATAATCTCATATCTGGCATGAAAATTGCAATAACATTTTGTAGTTCCTAATATATAGATACCCAACTACAGAACTTAAGCAGATGACTGAAATCTATGATTTCATGTCAGTCGCTTATACAAGGTGAAATTTTGATATACTAAGGGCTACATTTGCAGCCCATGGTTTTGGGCGAAACCGTAGACCGTGTATATCAAAAGTAGATGACACAAATCTTTGATTTGCTGTCAGTCACTTTCACAGAGTGCAATTAAAGTTTAAAATCAGTTATCTATAGCTAAATCAACTACTATATTTTATTAAATATTAATAAAAGGAGGCATCATAAATGAGTACAGTCGCAACTTTAAATGCTGCGGAGTATGTAGCAGAACTGGTGGCAAGAGCAAAGAAATCACAAGAAGCAATAGAAAATTACACACAAGAGGAAGTTGATAGACTTGTAGCTGCCGTTGTATGGAATATCGTAAAGGATGGCCCAGCCCAAGAAATATCCAAGCTTGCAGTAGAAGAATCAGGAATGGGTAACTTCGACGGAAAGTATAACAAGCTAATGGCAAAGGCTAAAGGTGCAGTACGTGATATGATCGGCAAAAAGTCTGTTGATGTTATTGAAGTAGATGAAGTAAAGCAAATCATGAAAATTGCAAAACCAGTAGGCGTCATCGGTGCCCTTATTCCTTGTACCAATCCCGAAGCTACACCTACAGTAAAAACGGCTCATGCATTAAAGGGTAGAAACGCCATCATCATGTCTCCACACCCAAGAACGAAGAAAACAAATACCTTTATTACTAACATCATAAGAGAAACCCTGAAAAAATATGGCGCACCAGAAGATTTAGTCATTGCCATTGAAGAACCGACAATGGAGATCAGTAACGAATTAATGAAACAATGCGACCTAGTACTAGCCACTGGAGGAGCAGCCTTGGTAAAAACTGCCTATTCCTCCGGAACACCAGCTTATGGTGTAGGTGCAGGTAATGCAGTAATTGTAGTAGATGAAACAGCAGATATTAAGGATGCTGCTATGAAGATAAGAGTGAGCAAAACCTTCGATTTCGCCACCAGCTGTTCAGCAGAAAACTCCTTAATTATCCAAGAACACATCTACAGTGAATTCGTTGAAGCCCTTCAGGCTGAAGGTGGTTATTTAGTTTCTGCAGAAGAAAAAGAAAAACTCCAAAATGCTATGTGGGTAGATGGACATTTAAATCCAAAGATTATTGCACAATCAGCTCAAACTATCGCAGCAGTAGCAGGACTTAAATTACCAGAGGGAACAAGTTTTATCATGGTGGAGGAAACTGGCATAGGTACAAATTACCCCTTCTCTGGAGAAAAGCTTTCTGTAGTAATAGCCTTATATAAATTTAATCAGTTCTCCGAAGCTGTAAATAAAGTAAATGAAATTACTAGTTATCAAGGCACAGGGCACTCTTGCGGTATTCATTCCTTTAACGAAGATCATATTATGGAATTGGCTTTAAAAACAAAAGTAAGCCGTATGAACATCCGTCAAGGTCAAGCCCCTGCCAATACAGGAAACTGGTTCAATGGTATGCCATTTACCACAACCCTTGGATGTGGATCATGGGGTGGCAATATCGCTTCAGAGAACATTACATGGAAACATCTAATTAATACAACATGGGTATCTAGACCTTTCGATCCTGTTGTTCCTACAGATGAAGAGTTATTTGGGGAAATTATGAATGATTAAAGGGAATAATCTTCCCTATAATTTTAAATCCAATGTTTAAGGGGGAATATAAATGACAGAGTCTATCATGGATTACGGAACAAAAATAAAAAAGGATTCTTTAGCCTATAACCTGCACTCTTGGAGTCCCCAAGGAAGCCTAGATCCTAAGGTTATTACAAAGGCAGAGGGAATCTATTTTTGGGATGCAGATGGAAAGAGATATTTTGATATGTCTTCCCAGCTGGTAAATATGAATATTGGTCATGGCCATAGGAAAGTAATCGATGCTATCAAAGAACAGGCTGAGAAAATGGCTTTTATGGGCCCTGGCTATGCCTTTGATGTTAAATCAGAAGCTGCTAGAAAAATTATAGAAGTTGCACCTGCTAATATGGGTAAGGTTTTCTTTACCAACGCTGGAGCTGAAGCAAATGAAAATGCTATCAAGATAGCAAAGATGTATACTGGAAAATACAAAATATTCTCCAGATATCGTTCTTATCATGGTGCTAGCTATGGTGCTGCAAATCTTACAGGAGAAAAACGTAGATTTCCTAGTGAACCTAGTATTCCTGGGTTTATAAAATTCTTTGATCCTTACCTTTATCGTGCGCCAATACCTTTCAAGGATGAAAAGGAGGCTACAAAATATTACTTAGCACAATTAAGAGAGCAAATCATTTTCGAAGGCGCTGATAAGGTTGCTGCTATCTTCCTTGAGACAGTTACAGGAAGCAACGGTATCATCATTCCTCCAGACGGTTATTTAAAGGGAATTAGAGAAATCTGTGATGAATTCAATATCATTATGGTTTGTGATGAGGTTATGGCTGGCTGGGGAAGAACTGGCCAATGGTTTGCAGTTAATAACTGGGATGTTCAACCCGACTTAATTACCTTCGCTAAGGGCTCAACCTGTGGTTATATTCCATTGGGCGGTGTTATTGTGAGCAAAAAAATTGCTAACTTCTTCGATGAAAACACTCTATGGTGCGGATTAACCTACAGCGGTCATCCAATAGGTTGTGCAGCTGCCATTGCAACCATCGATATTTACAAAGAAGAAAACCTTATGGAAAACTCTAAAAAAATGGGTGCTATTTTAGGGGAAATCCTCGAAAACCTAAAGGCTAAACATAAATGTGTAGGAGATGTAAGATATATTGGTCTTTTCACCGGTATAGAACTAGTTAAGGATAAGACTACTAAAGAGCCTCTCGTTCCTTATGGCAACGATCCCGAAAAAATTATGAAAAGAATTCTTGGCATGCTTGCAACTGAAGGATTCTCAACCTATAACCATGATAACATTTTAATCATTGCTCCTCCACTAACCATAAACCAGGAAGAGCTAAGAGAAGCTATGGATGTTATGGATAAGGTTCTAGATTATGTTGACAATATGATTAGTGCATAGTAACCACAAGAACTTCTGCAGGTTGTTGAATAACGCTGCAGAAGTTCTTAAAGTAAATTTCAAGATAAATTGCTTGATACATTTTTGTATCAGGCAAACGTTATCTTTATAGTTTAAATTTTCTGTATTTTACAACATTTCAAATCGATGCTTGTATTTTTTTGATGCGTTTTTGTATCTCGAGCAAATGCATGAAAATGTATTTCTTTGTTGTTATTTAAGCTTTTTTCTGAATATTACCAATATTTATAATAAGTTTAAATGATGCAATTCTGTATCTATTTGTCTTTCTGCAATAATTAAATCCTCCCTACCTTAATAATACCAGAGTATTCAGAAAATGTAACATTTGGCACGAAACTTGCATTTTTAAGCATTGACATCTAAAAATTAAATTTTAAAAGAAGTCTATGTTTTATTTTCTTGTAGTTTTTTTAACATAGTTTTCCACTTAGGGGGTGAAAATTCATAAATATATCTGTATGACCCGTAAGGCGCTTGGTATCATATCTATTTTTTCTTAATTATTAAAACGGAGGTGTTCATTTAATGGGAGGTAGTATTAAAACACAAAGAGAAGTCAATGGTCTTTTTGAATTAACTGACGGTGCACGGAATAATTTAAAAAATAATGCTTATTACAACGATGATTTAGCTCCAACAAAATTGGATGAAAGAACCTGGGGAACTTATCATATAGCTGCACTATGGGTTGGTATGTCTGTATGTATTCCTACCTACATGATGGCCTCTGGGCTTATGGCTGCAGGTCTTTCCTGGTGGCAAGCTATTTTAAACATCGCAATTGGTAACCTAATCGTACTGATTCCTATGCAGTTGAACTCTCATGCTGGTACAAAATACGGTATCCCATATCCAGTATTTGCCCGTTTATCCTTTGGTATTAAGGGAGCGCATATTGCTTCTATCGCCCGTGCTATTGTGGCTGCTGGTTGGTTTGGTATTCAAACCTGGATTGGTGGAGGGGCCATCAACGCCGTACTTTCTATCGTTAGTCCTGCTTGGGGTGCTTGGAGTGCTGGAATCTGGGTATCTTTCTTTGCATTCTGGGCATTAAATGTATGGATTGCCTATAAAGGTGCGGAAGCTATTAAGTTCATGGAGGCTTGGGGTGCTCCAATCCTAGGCATACTTTCCTTAAGTCTTATGATATGGGCCGTAACAGCAGTTGGTTCTATGGGTAAAGGTATTGGTGACATCCTTAACTTACCTGCAACCTATGCACCTGGTGGTTTTTGGAAAATATTCCTTCCTGGTTTAACAGCCAACATTGCTTTTTGGTCAACCTTAGCTTTAAACATTCCTGACTTTAGCCGTTATGCTAAAACTCAAAAAGATCAGTTTATGGGCCAATTATTAGGACTACCTACAACGATGGCAGCCTTTGCCTTCGTAGGAGTTTTCGTAACAGGTGCTACCAGCATCGTTTATGGAGAATTTTTATGGGATCCAGTTGCAGTGGTTGCTAATATCGGAAGCCCAATTGCTGGTTTATTAGGCGCTTTAGGTATTGCCGTTGCAACATTAACTACTAATATTGCAGCTAACGTTGTTGCACCTGCTAATGGTATCTCCAACCTAAATCCTCAAAAAATTACTTATGGAATGGGAGCCATCGTAACAGGTGTTGCTGGTGTCTTAATGATGCCTTGGAAACTTATGGAAACAGCTGGTGCTTATCTTTTCGACTGGCTAGGAACCTACGGACTTTTCTTAGGCCCCTTGGCTGGTATGTATGTTGCCGATTACTATATTTATCGCAAGAAAACCCTTGACTTGGACGATCTCTTCAAGGGAGAACAAAGCCGTTATTGGTATGAAAATGGTATCAATAAAAAAGCCATCTATACTTGGATCATAGCAGGCATCTTCCCAGTTCTTGGTAAAGTAGTCCCATCTCTCAGCTTCTTTTCTGACAATGGCTGGGTTATTGGATTCATAGTTGCTATGGTGGTTTATCCAATGCTTATGAAAAACGAAACTTCTTCTCTTATTACACCAGAGGAAGAAAAAGCAATGAACGAAAAAGTAACCGTGAAATAATATTGTGGATATGTCATTAAAACTAAAAAGAGATCGGTAGCAAATCCGATCTCTTTTTTACCCAAATAGTGATAATTAATCTCGGCAATCCTATCCTTCATGGGTAAAACAATATATACAAATATATAAGGGGGTCAAATAATATGGATTTAATCATTAAAAATGGAACAATTATTACTGCTACTGATACTTACAAGGCAGACATTGCTGTAAAAGACGGAAAGATTCATATGATTGGCGCAAGCTTAGAAGCTCCAGTAGGTGTAGAAGTAGTGGATGCCACTGGAAAATATGTGCTACCAGGTGCTCTAGACGCCCATACTCACCTTCAAATGCCCTTTGGTGGTACAACATCCGCCGATAGCTACGAAGCTGGAACAAGAGCGGCTGCCTGTGGTGGAGTAACCACTGTTTTTGATTTTGTTATTCAAGGTAAAGGTAAAGGGCTTATTGAGTCTGTAGAAAGTAGAAAAGATATTTGCGACCCACAAGCATGTGTAGACTATGCTTTCCATACTGCTATTACTGATTTAAGACCTGAAGTGCTAGAGGAGTTAGAAAAATCTGTTGAATACGGCGTACCTAGCTTTAAGGTATTTATGGTTTATAAAAAAGAAGGCCTTATGGTGGATGACGGCGTACTGGCAGCAGCCTTAGAAAGAGCTAGAGACATTGGTGCTTTAGTATCTGTGCATGCTGAAAACCCCGATTTAATTGATAGAAGAATTGAAAAATTCTTAGGAGAAGGCAAAACCTCAGCATGGTATCATTATGAAAGCAGACCTGAGTTCGTAGAATCAGAAGCCGTTAAAAGAGCTATCCATTGGGCGAAGGCCTTCAATGCACCTTTAAACATTGTGCATCTAGCTTCTAAAGAAGGTTTGGATGAGGTTACTAAAGCTAGAGATGAGGGCTATCAAATTACAGCTGAAACTTGTCCTCAATATCTATACTTTACAAATGCCGTATACAAGAGAGAAGACGGCAGAAATTGGGTATGCTCACCTCCTATCAAAGCTCAAGATAGCCAAGAAGCACTTTGGGAAGGAATTAAGCGCGGTGATATTACTACGGTTGCCACAGACCATTGTCCATTTCAGTCCTATGAAAAGGATTGGGGTAAAGACAACTTTACTAAGATCCCTAATGGTTGTATGGGGATTGAAAACCTATATCCCTATATGTTAAGTGAAGCCAACAAAGGCCGTATTTCCTTTAATAAGGTGGTTGAAGTATGTTCAGCAAACGTTGCTAAATTATATGGTTGTGTACCTCAAAAAGGTACGATCGCAGCTGGTAGTGATGCTGATATCGTCATCTACGACCCTGACAAGAACTTCGTTGTTTCTAAAGACAACATGCACTCCGATGTAGATTATACCATCTGGGAAGGCGTAGAAATGACAGGTTATCCTGTAATGACCTTCTCTAGAGGTAAGTTGGTCTTCAAAGATGGAGAATTTGTGGGAGAAGCTGGTTGGGGACAATTCCTTAAGCGTAGTGGAAGAAAATAAATGTAAAAAAAAAGACCTATCCAATTCATAGTGATAGGCCTTTTTTAAGTTAAGATTAAAAAAACCCCTATCCTGTTCATCATTTTGGATAGAGGTTTTTAGCTTCTTTTCCTAAATTCTATAAAGCTTTCTTAGCGATTACATTGATGTCTCTTGGTGTTCCAAAGCTATGGAACTTTCTTTCTCCAGGCGTTACACAGTTTTCAATTGGACATACAATCCAGCATAATCCACAGCCTACGCACTTTTCTTCGTCAAGGACAGGTTTTCTATTATCTTCATCCCACTTGATAGCTTGATGTCCACCATCATAGCAGGAAACGTAACAGCGACCACATCCCACACATTTATCATGATCATACTTAGGATATACTTTGAAATCTCTATCAATTTCATCTGCTGGAATAATGTTTGGCAATGCTTTTCCAATGATTTCATCAAGACTATTGATACCCTTTTCTTCCATCCAGTAGGATAACCCGCTGATCATATCTTCAACAATTCTGTAACCATACTGCATGATAGCAGTTGTTACTTGGATGTTTTTTGAACCAAGAAGCATGAATTCTAGTGCATCTTGCCATGTTTCAATACCACCGATACCACTGATAGGTATCCCTTTTAATGCAGGGTCATTTGCCATCTGGGCAATAAATCTCAATGCAATCGGCTTAACAGCCTTTCCAGAATATCCCGAGATAGAGGATTTGCCGTTAACAATTGGCAGAGCTGTAAAGTTTTCTAGATCGATTTCTGTAATACTCTTGATTGTGTTGATAGCTGCTATACCAGTAGCTCCACCTTTAATGGCTGCACGAGCTGCTACCTCCATAAGAGTAATATTCGGTGTCATTTTAGCCAATACAGGAAGATGTGTCATGCTACTAACTGCTTTTGAATACCTTTCAACCAATTCCATGTTTGTACCAACATCAGAACCCATAGACGAGGTTGTCATTTGAGGACAAGAGAAGTTACATTCAATGATATCTGCACCAGTTTCTGTTACAGCCTTTGATAATTTTTTCCACTCTTCTTCGTTCTCACCCATAATAGAAGCTACAAGCACCTTATCTGGATAATTCTTCTTTAATTGATACATCATTTCAAGATTCTTTTCAGTAGGCTTATCTGAAATCATTTCCATGTTCTTGAAGCCTATAAACGGTGCCCCTTCCTTACGAGTAGCATCGAATCTTGGTGAACATTCATTTGGAATCCAATAACCAACTGTTTTATAAACAATTCCACCCCAACCCTCGTCGAAGGCCTTTTTACACATGTCATAATTGCTACCAACTGGAGATGAAGATAAGAAAAATGGATTTTCACATTTTACGCCACAAAACTCTATTGATAAATCTTTTCTTCTTGCCATATTATTTCACACCTTCCTTCTCAACAGCTACTTCTGCTCCGGTAGCTTTCATTTCTCTTAACGCTGTAAGATATTGGTCAATGCCCTCCGCAGCAGCTTTACCAGCAGCAACTGCTTCTACAACAGTTTTGCCACCGTTTACTATGTCTCCAGCAGCAAAGAAACCGTCAACATTTGTTTTACAGGTGTTTTCATCTACTACAACTAACTTCTTATCATTTATTGCGATATCAGCGATTTCCGTTACTGCTTCAGCCTCTTGACCAATTGAAAATATTACCATATCTGCCTTTAGTTCAATGGTGGATTCCCCATCTCTACCTAAACCCTTCACTGCACATACCTTACCGTTTTCCCCTAAAATTTCAATCATATTAAACTCAGGAATAAAATGTACTCCAATATCTTGTACGTGTTTTAATTCTTTCCTATTGGCGGGCATTTCTAGCATACTGCGTCGATAAAGAACTGTGACTCTGTTACCTAATTCTTTGGCTGTTGTGGCGCTGTCCATGGCAACATCTCCACCACCGATGACAATAACATGCTGCCCAACTTGAACTTCACCTTTACTTGGTTTAGCTGTGCCTAAAAACTCAACAGCATTAGTTACACCCTCTAAATCACTGCCGGGAATATCTAACACCTTAGGTAATTGCATACCAATACCTAGGAAAAAAGCTTGGAATCCTTGCTCCTTAAGTTCGTCTACAGTAACATCTTTGCCTACCTTACAGTTAAATACAAAGTTTACTCCAAGATCTTTTATATATTGCACTTCATCGTTTACTACTTCTTGTGGCAAACGGCTTGGTACGATACCGTAGGTTAATACGCCACCAGCTTCAGGCTTCTCTTCGAAGATGGTTACAGCATACCCCTTAAGGGCTAATTTAGCTGCTACCGCTAAACCTGCAGGTCCAGCACCAACAATCGCTACTTTTTCTTTAGTAGCTTCTACTGGGTCTAGCACTTTAAATCCAGTAGCCTTTTCAAAGTCAGTTGCAAATCTTTGTAGTCTTCCAATTTCAATGGGTTTATCGATTCCTGTTCTACTACAGGCTTCTTCACAGGTTTTATCATATGGACAAACTCTAGCACATACTCCACCAAGAATGTTATTTTCTCTAATCGTTTCTGCAGCGCCTTTAAAGTTTCTGAACCGAATAGAACGAATGAATTTTCCAGGATCTGTTCCTGCTGGACACCCTTTACTACAAGGTGCATCATGACATAATAGACATCTCGTAGCTTCTTCCATCGCTGTTATTGCTGTAAAAGGAGCCTCAACTTCCTTTAAGTACTTCTCCTTCTTTTCCAAGCGCACTTCCCCCTTTATTGGTTTTTCATTTCTTAGTTATCATAGATTTGCTCTGATTAGTATATTTTAAACCCTTATTCCCATACTAAAGCTTTAAAAGCATCTGAGCCAGCTTCTGTTGCCTTCAAGAAAATAGCCGCGTTACCAGCAACAGCCTTAGCGATAAAGTCAGTACGTACTTTGTCATAAGGTGTATGGGCATATTGTTCTTGCATTGGAGAGTAACCAATCGTTGGTTTTCTATCGATACCAGCTGTTTTACTTCCATCTGTACCAAAGTCCCAATATCCATATTTTACTGGTTGACCAAGGGCTTCTAAAGCCTCTGCAGCAGCCTTGGTAAAGCCATGATCTCTAGGTGTCTTCCAAGCTGGCATAAGCTTTTCTGCTTCATATTCAATACCAGTATAGGAGACCTCTAAAGCAGTTTTAATTTTGACATCTGCCTTAAACTCTGGATCCTGTGCAGCTAATTCATCAATAATATCTTGAATTTGCTTTACAACCTCTTCTACATTTTCTGTAGGGATAAATCTTCTATCTAGTGAAAGCATTGTTTTATCAGGAACGATGGACAATGCTCCAGGTGAACATTCAATAATATTTAAAGAAATAGATGATTGACCTAAGTCTACATCCTTTGGAAGACTAGGATATAGTTCATCCTTAATCTTTTGAATTAATGGTAATGACTTATAAATGGAGTTAATACCTAGCCAAGGTGCACTACCATGGGAGGTTCTGCCATAAACCGTTACTAACATTTCAACTCTTCCCCTATGACCACAGTAAAGCTTTAATGATGTAGCTTCCGAAGAAACCATAGCGTCATAGGTTAAACCCTTGGCTGGTAAAGTTTTATCGATAACATGCTTCATACCTACCATCTCAGCTGGCTCTTCCTGTACAACCCCTTGGAACATAAATGTGCCTTTAAAGTTATAACCCATTTCTCTAAGTTTTAACAATGCAGCACCAGCATAAATTTGAGCAGCTTCCCCAGCTTTTACGTCAGAAGCAGCACGTCCATGAATACATTCTGTTAAATCTTTAGCTGTCTTATCTTGGTTGTCTACTTCACATATATCAATTTCCCCACCATATGGGTCATAACCTTCCCAGTTATTTGCATCTCCGGGACTAACATGATCCATATGAGAATTGTACATAATGGTTGGCCCATCTTCCGTTCCCTTTACAAGTCCAAAAACATTTCCTTGATCATCTTTAAATGCTTCATCATAGCCTAATTTTTCCATTTCTGCTATCAATAAATCAGCCAATTCTCCTTCTTCTCCACTGATACTTGGAGTTTGAACTAATTTTTGAGTGAACTCTACTACATCCGCCTTCATTTCTGCAGCAATTTCGTTAAGTTTTTTAAAGACTTCTTGCTCCATAATTGTTCCATTACCCATCATTGCAACACTCCTTCTAAAATATATTTTAAAGAATACTCTTTTGTAGAGTGATTCTTCCGATGCTATATCGTGTCATAGCTCTTGTCCTTTATATATGCAAGTTTCATACCAATTATTTTCACTAATAGGAAATGGATTTTTGCAACATTTGTCCTTCTAGAAATTTGAATTTCTGCTGCTTTTGATTCTAAACTGCATCAAAATCGAATAAAAATTAAAACTAGTTTGAAAATTCCCTAGTATCTGTATATTCCCACATTTTGATTTTTGATTCATAAATGTATCCGTTTGATTCACATGTCTATCATTAATTATATTAGTTACTAAACGTAATATTCAGGGAAATACTTGACTTTAAGAGATGTTACCGTTAATATAGATTTGATTTAAGAAAAGTAAGAGAATTCTTACCTAAAGATCATGAATAGTTTTATAGAAATGTGGTGTATTTATGAAGGAAAAGATGATTAATTGCTATAAATGCAAATTTTTTTATATTACTTGGGATAAAAAATTTCCAAGGGGCTGCAGGTTTTTTGGGTTCAAAACCCACAAGCTCCCCTCTATTGCTGTGTTTGAATCATCTCAAAAGCCTTGCTATGGCTTTCAAGAAAAGATTAATAAATAATGTAAGTATATGAATTTAGCTGATTTTCCCATAGTTTACTGCTAATGCTGCTCCTACCTTAGCATTGTTATAGACTAGCTGTATATTGGCTTCTAAGCTTTTACCCTTAGTTATTTCCTTAATTGTGGCTAGTAGGAAGGGAGTCACCTCTTTTCCTGCTATCTCTTTCTCCTTAGTTTCTAAAACCGCCCTTTCAATAACTGCATTCATCAAGGATTCTTCCATAGCATAGGCTTCTGGAATAGGATTGGCAATAACAACGCCTCCCTCTAATCCCATGTGCCATTTAGTTTTCAATATTTTTGCAAGGGTCTCTGTATCCTCCACCCTATGATCCACTATAAACCCACTTTTCCTAGTATAAAAAGCCGGAAAATCATTGGTTTGATAACCTATTACAGGTACTCCATGAGTTTCTAATACCTCTAGGGTTAATCCTAAATCCAAAATAGATTTGGCACCAGCACATACGACTGCCACATTGGTTCTGGCTAGCTCCATCAAGTCTGCTGAGATATCGAAGGTTTCCTGCGCCCCTCTATGGACACCACCAATTCCTCCCGTCACAAATACTTTGATTCCTGCCATTTCTGCAATAATCATAGTAGAGGCCACTGTAGTAGCTCCATTTTTACCTTCTCCTACAATATAGGGCAAGTCTCTTCTACTGACCTTAGCTACATCCTTAGCTTTTCCTAAAAACTCCAGCTCTTCATCGGTTAACCCTACCTTGATTTCTCCCTTTAAAATAGCTATGGTTGCCGGTACTGCCCCAGCTTTACGAATGATGCGTTCAACCTCCCTAGCAGTTTGAACATTATCAGGATAAGGCATTCCATGAGAAATGATGGTAGATTCTAATGCCACCAATGGTATACCCTCTTCTTTAGCTTTTTTTACCTCCGGTGATAAATGTAAGTAATTCTCAAAATTTTTCAAATCTATTCCTCCTGTTTATTAATCATTCTATATAGATATAGGCTTTTAGAATTAAATTTTAATATACACGGTCTACGGTTTCGCCCTTAGTATATTAAAATTTATGGGTGTACACCTATAATGAATATACTATAGTTTTTTTCTTCAATAACTTGCTACAAGTTCTAATAATCCATCTATACTTAGTTTATGATTGACGGTTTCATAGGTCCCCACAGTAAGAGCGCCACAGCCTAAAGCCAAAATTACCTTTTCTTTTAAGCTTTTCTCCTGTAATGTTCCGTATACTAATCCTGCTACAAAAGCGTCGCCTGCCCCAGTCGTATTTTTCACCTCAACATCAAAACCCTTAACTCTACCATAGTAGCTTCCATCGTGATAAAAGGCTCCATCTCTTCCGAGGGAGACAACAACTTCCTTCACCCCTTTCTTCAATAACATCTCTGCCGCTACTTTTATATCTTCTTCACTGCTAATTTTCTTATCAGTTAATAACTCTAGCTCTAATAGATTTGGTTTGATTGTATGAAATAATCCAATATAGTCCTTAACCTTTTCTGCCTTTACAGCTGATACAGTGTCTAAAAATAGTGATATGTTTTGTTCTTTTGCAAACTCAGTTACATAGGCTATAGCATCCTTAGATATATTGGTATCAACAACGATCACCCTTGCCTCTTGAAGAAAATGCTTATTAGATTTCAGAAACCCTCTATCTATTTTATCAAAAATATCCATCTGAGCAATAGCAGTTACCATTTCTCCTCTATCATCTAGGACAGCTAAATAAAGACCTGTGTTGCTCCCTTCAAGAATTAAACTGTGATCTATTCCAATCCCTATCTCTTTACATTCTGTTAATAGTTTTGCTCCATATAGGTCTTTCCCCATAGCTGTAATCAAGTGACTATGTACCCCTAAGTTGCATAAGTTGTGGGCCACATTTCTTCCGACACCCCCTAAAGACAGTTGAACCTCTCCAGGATTGGAGGTAGCTGCCACTAAAGAATTATAACTCTTTCCAATAATATCTATATTGGCGCCACCGATGATACAAACATAGTCACAGATGTCCTTATGGTTTAAAAATTGTACCATAGCTTATATATCTCCTTTATACTATTAATTATATTGTTTCACTTTTTCGTGATTCATATCTATATTTTATTATCAAAAGAGGAATAAACCCTATTAAACTACTATAGCCAAAAAACCTATATACTGCAAGAATGTTATATTGATCTAAGATGATTCCGCCTAACAACTTGGAAATAATAGAGCCTAAACCTAACCCTAAGGAAGAATAAAGTGTCATGGCCGTCATCCTTAGTTCATCTGGTGCATTTTTGCTGGCATATTGGGCTCCAGTTACAATAAGCAATCCGACGGATAGCCCCTGCAACATAAAAAGCCAAAGAATTTGCTGATAGCTTGGACCAGTGCTGTACCAAAACCATCTCAAAACTGATATAATTGTAGCCCCCAGCAAAGTATTAACAATTCCTATTTTGTTAGTAATCTTATTGGCTATTTTCATAATAGGCGCTTCACTACCTGCAAATAATAGGAAGGCAAGCCCAACCCCGCTAATTCCTCCACCTAGATATTTAAATAGAAGAGCAAAATATACATTATGTCCATTCATGGGTCCAAATACAAATAAGACACTGATTAATAACAAAGTATACTGAGGGGTTTTCAGGAGTTTCTTAACCCCATTTGTAAGCTGTACCTTTGTATTGCTCTTTTCACTAGGCAAAGGCTTAATAAGAAAGAGTGCTACTATATAAAACAAACTGTATATGTAAAAAATAATCTTTAACCCAAGCTTTTCACCTAAAACCCCTGCAACAAATACTGCCAATGCAAAACCAATGGAGCCCCACTGTCTAACATCACCGAAGGAGAAGTTTGACTTTGCTGTATGATTCAATACGATGCCATCAATAATAGGTCCATTTGCTCCTTGAAAAAAATATAGCACTGCAAAACCGAAGAGCAAGACATAAAACTGTTGAAAAAAAGATAAAACAATGCCCAGCGCCGCAGCTATAGCAATAGTATAGGTTAAAATTTTCTTTGTCTTTTGGGTTTTATCACAAAGAATACCCCATATAGGCTGAGCAAGTAATACGACAACAGCACCCGTAGCAGTAATTAAGCCTATCTCAGTACCATTTAAACCTATTTCTATCAAATATTGAGATAGCAAAGGATAAATAGCTCCTAAGGCAAAATATAACAATACATAAAAAATACTGAAATGAAAATACATATACTATCTCCTTCTTATTAATTTCAGCAAAATCCATTTACTAATCTTGTGAAAAGAGCCTCTCATTACCTACAGATATCCACCAACTCACCGTCTGTCACGATTAGCAATTCTTGTACCGTTATGGGAACAGCCGTATTGGCAGTGCCTGCTGCAGCATAAACCACATCAAACCTTTCCATGCTTTTATCAATGAATATTTTGATTTTTGTTTTAAGAGCAAAGGGGCATACCCCCCCAGGAGGAAAGCCTGTGATTTCTATACATTCTTCTGGTTTAGCCAGCTTAGGTTTTGCCCCAATAATCTTTTTTAGTTCACTAGAGCTCACCTTAACATCTCCACTGGTTACAACGAGTACTGGTTCTTCCTTCCCCATAAATAAAATAGTCTTAGCTATTTGTCCTACTGTTACCCCTAACTGATCCGCTGCCATTTGGGAGGTTTTTGTGCTACCTTCATCAAACTCAATTACCTTTAAAGTAACAGGTAAGGTCTCTATGTATTCCTTTACCTTTTGTAATGCACTTCCCATAATATGTATCCAACTCCTTCATTAAAATTATTATTATATTATAATACAAGTGAATTCTCGTAACAATAGTGTACTCTCTTTTTCTTTATTGAGGGCTTCTTCTAATTATTATAAAGCTCTATTAATCACGTATTAACTAAAAGCAGTGATTTCAGAGATAGATATTATTATAAATCCTCATCAAATGTTTTCAGTATATTAAAAAAATCGAGTTCTTGATCAAGAACTCGATTTTTAATAACATTTCTATTCTATTTTAGTACCAGCCTCTTAGCTTCATAGCATCAGCAACACGCTTGATAGACATCATGTAAGCCGCTACCCTCATGTTTACGCCGTGTTCCTCTTTCAATGCCCAAATTTCTTCAAAGGCTTTTACCATTAGGTTTTCTTGTTTTTCTTGTACTTCTTCAAATGTCCAAGAATATCTCATTAAGTTTTGAACCCACTCAAAGTAAGATACTGTAACACCACCAGCATTTGATAAAATATCTGGGACTACAAGTACACCTTTTTTATCTAAAATCTCATCAGCTTCCAATGTTGTAGGACCATTTGCACCTTCACAAACGATTTTAGCCTTAATGTCTCCAGCATTTTCAGCAGTAATAACATTTTCTAATGCACAAGGTAGGAAAATGTCTACATCAAATGTAACGATATCTTCCTTAGGAAACTCACTTTCTGCTCCTGGGAATCCTTTAATGCATCTATGTTCTTTAACATATTCAGCTAAGGCATGAACATCGAAGCCTTGGCTATTGTATAGTCCCGCAGTATGGTCTGCAACTGCTACGATTTTTCCACCTAATTCATGAATATAGCTAGCTGTAAAGCTTCCAACATTACCAAAGCCTTGAAGAGCAATTCTTGCTTTATCCAGTGGTAATCCAACCTTCTTAGCTGCATCCCTTGCCATAATAGCAACACCATATCCTGTTGCCTCTGTTCTTGCTAATGACCCGTAAAATTCTACAGGCTTTCCAGTAAGTACGCCTGGTTCAAATCTTCCAGTAGCTTTATGATATTCATCTACCATCCAAGCCATAATTTGACCATTTGTATTTACATCTGGTGCTGGAATATCTATTCTTTCACCGATAATTGGTGAAATAGCTCTAGCAAATCCTCTTGATAATCTTTCTAATTCTCCTTTAGATAATTCTGAAGGATCAACAGTTATACCACCTTTTCCTCCACCATATGGGATACCTACTACACCACACTTAAATGTCATCCATGTAGAAAGGGCTTTTACCTCATCCATATTTACATCCTGATGAAACCTAATACCACCTTTAAAAGGACCTACAGCATCATTGTGTTGCGATCTGTATCCAATAAAGCTTTTAATTGAACCATCATCCATTCTAACTGGAATTGCTACTTCCAATACTCTCATTGGGTTTTTTAGAATTTCATAAACCGCTGGATCTGCACCTAGTTTGTCACATGCCTGTTTCACTTGTCTTTGTGCCGTTTCAAATACATTGATGTGTTTTTCTGCCATGTTCTTATACCCTCCTAAAAAATAATTTTATATTATTATGATACAAAAACCTTAGTGTAGCAATATATCAAAAAAGCTTAGCTTTTTTGAAAACCTTTTCCCAACGATTCATAAATACACAACAATTTTTTACTATTGTTGTTTTAGAATAACTTTGTTAATTTTTTAACCGAGGCAAAGGACTGTAGACAAAAAAAATTTGTCTTTTCCGTTTTTTCTTTAGATTTACCTGCTTTTTAGTTGTAATTTTTAAAATACGACCTCTCAATTTGAATTATAACATATTGTCCTTCAAATTGTAAACAACCTACTTACATATTACTAAATTTTTTACCGCTACATGCACTGCCAGGATATTAAAAGAAGTCATTCTCTCAACCTCAAGTTTTACCTGCTCTTGTAAACACTCTATCAGAGGTCTGATTGGATTACCATAAACAATCTTTACATCCATCTCAATGATTAACCCCGCTTGTGTATTCGTAATGTCTATACTGTCTATTTTATATATACCTATTACTTTATTAGCGGCATAGAAAATCAAGTCTTTAATCACCTTGTCGGAAATCGTGTATTTGCCCATATAACTAAAGGTAGGTCTTACAACAGATTTTTCTTCTGAGTCTTGTCCATCTCCTTTTCCAAACTTTTTAAAAACCTTCAATGGATTCAAAAAATATCCTGAGAAGTCTTTTTTAATTTCAAAGGTAGGCACAGGAATAACATGTTTTCCTTCTTTTCGTCGTGTCTTTTTAGCGATTTTAATCTCTTCTTCTGAAGATATTTCTTCTATAAACACCCTTTCTGTAACCTCTCCTAAATCTAAGGTTTTTACAATAGACTTTACCATCTTTTCTGAAGTTCCTAGTATTAAGATTCCCTGAGGCTTTTCTTGTGCTATTGTCTCTATTACCTCTTTTCGATGTTCTTCATCTATAAATAGAGCTCTTTTGACAGCTCCCATTTTTGACTTTTCTCTTTTAGCAGAATAGCCCGCTATTACTTTGTTTTCCTTAATCAATAAACCATCATCAATGATATATTTAATATTTTTTTCTTTTGCCAAACGCATTGCTTGGTAACTCTTACCAGTACCACTGGTGCCTACTAGTACAACAACCCTCATTGAAACGCCTCCTAAGTTATCTGTAGCCTACTTACTATTTTAACATATCTTTTCAAATTTATGCTATATAAAATAAAATGAGAATCATTATAAATTAACGTTTTTGTCCAAAAAAACTATATATTTATTGATTATATTATTTTCCCCTTGTTATAATACATATGTAGTAAATAATTTTTACATAGAGGAGGAACTATCAATGGCATATAAAATTACTGATGCTTGCATTAGCTGCGGAGCATGTGAACCTGAATGTCCAGTAGATGTTATTTCAGCTGGAGATGATATTTATGTGATTGATCAAGAAGGATGTATTGATTGTGGCGCTTGCGCTAACGTATGTCCTGTAGATGCACCTGTTCCAGACTAATTAAGCAGATGACCGAAATCTTTGATTTCATGTCAGTCGCTTATACAAGGTGAAGTAAGTCGCTTTTAAAAAGTGGTGGTTGAATAGACCCACCACTTTTTTCATTCCTGTATTTCATTTTCACGAGTTTTTTCCTTATTTAACATATCTAACTTTACAAGAAATTTCAAAACTGCCTTTTCTTCATTGAAGGAAAAATCATTTAATAGAACCTCTAGTATATCCTTTTCATTTTGAAGAATCTCGTGATAAACCTCTTTCCCTTTATCTGTTAGACTTAGTATATGTACCCGTTTATCTTCTGCTGATTTTGTCTTTATGATTAGCTGCTGCTGCTGCAGTTTACTAATCAACGTTACAAAGGAGTTCCTATCTATATCAAGCTCCTGGATTACTTCAAACATTTTCTTTCCTCTATCTTTTCCTAAGATTTTCAATATGAATAGTTCTGCTATAGATAAGGTAGTTCCTTTTAACAAAATCCCTTTCTTATCATGTATAATAGTATTTCTAATTAGTTTCTGTAGATACTCATTGATTTGCAAATAGTAACTTCTCATCTTCATCACCTTTATCACATAAAAGCTTTTTATATTCCATATTGATTAGAACAAACCTGCTTCACAGGAGATCTTTCACTTTGTTCAGGGTGACAGGTGAGATCTTGGTCATTCTGAGCGCAGCGAAGAATCTTATTTTTTCACTTGCTTATCCATAATAGAGATAATTTATAATTTCTTATATATTATAGAAAAACCTATATCGAAGGATATAGGTCTTAAACTATTTACTATTCTTCTTGATTGCTTAGTAAATATGATAGAATAAACAAGCTATCACTTAAATGAACATTTTCAATAATTACGTCCTCTGGCACCTTTAAATCTATTGGAGCAAAGTTCCATATTGCAGATACCCCTGCTTTTGTAAGCTTATTTGCAATATCCTGGGCAAATTCCTTAGGAGTACAAATGATTCCAATATCGATTTTGTTTTCATCAATGAACTCTTGTAGTTCATCAATATCAAAAATCGGTACATCCCTAATCTTCATACCAATAAGCTTTGGATTTGTGTCAAATAACGCCATTAACTTGAACCCAAATCTTTGAAAGTTGGTATAGTTAGCTATAGCCTGTCCTAGGTTTCCAGAGCCTATGATGACAGTATTATAGTTTGTTGTCAATCCTAAGATTTTTTGTATTTCTTTATAAAGCTCCTCAACATTGTATCCATATCCCTGTTGTCCAAATCCTCCAAAGTTATTTAAATCTTGTCTAATCTGAGAAGCAGTGAATCCCATCATTAAACTTAACTCTTTAGATGAGATACGGTAAACTTCTCTATCCAATAATTCTTTCAGGTATCTGTGGTACTTTGGCAATCTTCGAATCACCGCCATAGAAATATCTTTATGATTTTTAGCCATGCAATCGTCTCCCATTATGATTTTTATTTCAATTTTATTATAATTTTCGATCATCTCATCCTTCAATTTAAAAATCCCATTTCCACAATTATGTAATATTTCTACGAATATATGTATACCCCTATTTAAATAATAAAAACAAACTTTTTACAATACCTTAAGGTTTTATAACAAAATACTTATTAGAAATAGGGTGGAAAAGAAAATAAATTGAAAATATTTGGTATTTTTTAACTTTTACTATAATTATGTATTATAGCAAATAATTGTTTTTGTGTAAATCATTAATTTGGTAGTCCTCTACCTTTAGCTTTTTCTTTATTATTACCACTTTTTTTGTTAAACTATTAGTGAAATCGAAATTTATTCTATTTATTTTTATATAAATTTAGGAAACTATACTTTAAATGCTATTTTGGTTAGAAATTATTGTATTTTAGGAATACTTCTAGGAGGACATGGAAACTATGATTATATTATCTTGTAACAACGTAACTAAATCCTTTGGTGTAGATTTAATTATAAAAAATATCAGCTTTAGTATTAATAAAGGAGAAAAAGTTGGCTTAGTTGGAGTAAACGGTGCTGGTAAGTCTACTCTTTTTAAAATTCTATGCCAACAGCTTTCCTATGATGAAGGTGAACTATACATTGCCAAATCGACGAAGGTTGGCTACTTAGAACAAAATAATCTTTTAGATCCTAGCAACACCGTTTATGATGAGGTAGTATGGGTTTTTTCTGACCTAATAGAGATGGAAGAGCAACTAAGGAAGCTAGAATTAGAAATTGCTGATTTAGGAAAAACTCTCAATGAATCATCTTTGTTAGCGTCTTCTATGGAGGAATATTCTCTTATGTTAGAATCGTTTAATGAGAAAAATGGTTATGGCTTCCGTAGTGCAGTTAGGGGAGTATTACGGGGTTTGGGCTTTTCTGAGGAAGAGTTTAATCAACCTATCCCTCAGTTAAGCGGTGGTCAGAAAACTAGAATATCCCTCGCCAAGCTATTGCTATCAAAGCCTGATATTTTGATGTTGGACGAACCTACTAATCATCTGGATATTGAAGCAGTAGAATGGTTAGAGGGATTTCTTAAGGATTATGATGGAACGATCTTAATGATATCCCATGACCGATATTTTTTAGATCAACTTGTAAATCGTGTCATGGAGATAGAGAATCATCAACTTGAAAGCTACAATGGTAACTATACTGACTTTATGAAAAAGAAGCAAATTATAAGAGACCATCAATTAAAAGAATATATTGAGCAGCAAAAAGAAATTAATCGTCAGAAAGATATGATTCGTCGTCTGAGACAACATGGTACTGAAAAATTGATGAATCGAGCCAAAAGCAAAGAAAAGCAATTTGCAAAATTAGAAGAGCTTCAAGCTCCTCAAGTGAAACGAGATAAGGCCAAAATGCAATTTCACACCTCTATAAAAAGTGGTAATGATATATTATCCGTTGAAAATCTCGCTAAATCCTTTGAAGACATTCCCTTGTTTCGTCAAGTATCCTTCGATATCTATCGAGGTGAACGGGTTGCTTTGATTGGCCCAAATGGAATAGGAAAATCTACTCTTTTTAAAATTATCTTAAATAAAATTAAAGCTAACGAAGGAAGTCTTCGTTTAGGCCACAACGTACAAATAGGCTATTATGATCAGGAACAAGAAGGACTCCATCCTGAAAAAATAGTTATTGATGAAATCTGGGATGAACATATCAATATGAATGAAACAGAGGTACGAACCTTATTAGGAGCGTTTTTATTTAGGGGCGAAGAGGTTTTTAAACCAGTCTCTACTTTAAGTGGTGGTGAAAAAGCAAGATTATCCCTATTAAAGCTTATTTTGTCTAATACAAACTTTTTGCTGTTGGATGAACCTACGAACCACTTAGATATTGATTCAAAGGAAGTGTTAGAGGAAGCACTTTTACAATATGATGGTACTATTTTTGTTATTTCCCATGATCGTTACTTTTTAAACCGTATAGCCACTAAGCTTATTGACTTAAGGTCTGAAGGCACAGAAACTTTTCTAGGAAACTATGCTTATTATACAGAAAAGAAAAAGCAAGCCTTCTTTGAAGAGGAGGAGCCTCAAGGCAAAACTAAAACACAACTTAAAGAGGAACGTCGCAAAGAAAAGGAAGAGCGGGATCGCCTTCGTCAAATAACCAAAAAAGGAGATGCCATCGAGAAAGAAATAATGGAATTAGAGACAAAACTCACTGAGCTAGAAGATCTCATGTGCCAGGAAGATATCTATGCTCACCCTGAAAAGAGCCGAGAAGTTCACCAAGAAACTGTTGAGATAAGAGAAAAAATAGAACAGCTCTATGAAGAGTGGGAAATGCATCAAACATAAGTATCAAAAAATAAATAAGGGGGAAGGGAAATGGAAAAAATCAATCAGTTTATTGACAGGTACAGGGATGATCTCATTAAAAAAACACAGGAAGTCGTGAAAATTCCAAGTGTAGAGGGGAAATGCCAACCAGGTAAACCTTTTGGAGAAGAAGTACATGCTGCTTTAGAATACGTCTTAACTGTAGCGCAAGAAATGGGATTTGCAACAAAAAACCTTGATGGTTACGCAGGCTATGCAGAAATGGGAGAAGGTAATGAAACCATTGCTATCCTTGGACATTTAGATGTGGTTCCTGAAGGAGAAGGTTGGACCTATCCACCTTATGGAGCAGAAATCCATAATGGAAAAATCTTTGGCCGTGGTACCATCGATGATAAAGGCCCTATCATTGCAGCCCTTTATGCCATGAAGGCCTTAAAGGAATCTCAACTCCCTATTCATAAAAAAATAAGAATAATTTTTGGTACCAATGAAGAAACAGGCATGAAGGATATGGAATATTATCTATCAAAGGAAAAAAATCCAGATATCGGATTTACCCCCGATGGAGACTTTCCTGTAATCTATGGTGAAAAAGGAATTCAAATCTTTTCCTTACAACAAAAATTTTCAAACGACTGCTTCTGTGTCAACCCTATAAATATTAAGAGTATCAAAGGAGGAACAAGACCTAATGTAGTTCCAGAACAATGTACTGCAATACTCCAAGTAGTAGATGGCTATAAACCAAAGTTAGAGAAACAATTAGATGATTTTACTAATAAAAATAGCTGTAAAATAATGATGCAGCAAGAGGAAAATGAAGTTGTTTTAGTATCCCAAGGGATTTCAGCCCATGGTAGTACGCCTGAAAAGGGACACAATGCTATTTCACAGCTGTTAGTTTTCCTTGGGGGATTGGAAGACTGTAACTATGGTGTTTTCAGCTTCATCCAAGTATATAGTAAAAAAATAGGTATGGAATATAACGGAGAGTCCATCGGTTGCGGTTTCGAAGATGACATTTCTGGCAAATTGATCTTTAATGTTGGAGTTATTGAAGCTGATGAAAATCAAGCGGATATCAAAATAAATATAAGATATCCCATTACATCTAATGGAAAAGATGTTTTAGATGGTATCACCAAATCCTTGGAGGGAGCAGATATTGATTTGATTTTACATGAAGATTCCAAGCCTTTGTATGTATCAAAAGATCATATGCTTATCCAAAGCCTAATGAAGATTTATAAAGAAGAAACAGATGATTATGATGCAGAACCTATCACCATAGGTGGTGGCACCTATGCCCGCACCATGGAAAACATCGTGGCCTTTGGCCCCCTATTTCCTGGAGATGAGGAAACTGCTCATCAAAAAGATGAGTATATTTCAATAGAAAATCTTATAAAAATTACCCGTATCTACGGAAAAGTCTTATATGAATTAGCTAAGTAATATTCCTATAAGTTCAAGAAGGCTAGAGCTTCCTTATATAATAGAAGCTCTAGTCTTTTATTGTCTATATTCTTCTTGTTTTTCAATAAGTGCCTTATCGCTACCTATAGTATGAATTTATGTCAACTTTACATTTCAAAAAAAGTTTTTGTCATATTTTATAGATAATCAGCATATAATTTAGAAGGGAAAGTATATCCACATCAATCCACATCTTTTCCACAAAGTCCACAGACTTATGCACAGGTCCTATGATTGTAATATACTCTATCGACATTTCATTCACATTATCAACATTTTTTGACGTTTTTAGCTGTGGATAATATTGTGCATTAATAAAAACAAAAAAGCCTCCTACTCTATATCAGAGTAGGGGGCCTTTATTAACATAACTTTATGTACTAGCTATTATTATAGTATTATGTATATATAATTACTGGTTCTATTTTGCTGGTTCTTTTAGTCCCTCGACTATTTCTTCGTATTTTTTGTTTTTCAATAGTAATACGTTAATTAGACCATGCATTTCATCAATAAGCTCTAATAAATCCGTTTTCTCCATCGACCCATCTACTTTTTTCATCCACGATAACAATTCCATACTACTCCCTCCCATTATAGTTAATATATCAATTAAATTATATCATGGGGAGAAGGGGATATTATACAAGTAATGTTATGTAGCTTTCCCATATTTTACAAATATTTCGAATATCTTTCTCCTATTTTCAGATTTGGTACTCCATTTAAATCTAAGGTTGATCGATATCCTCTGATATAATCATAATATCCAACGCATCCAATCATAGCAGCATTATCTGTACATAGTTTTAATGAAGGATACGGGAGTTTGACAGTTGTAAATTTCAAAACCCATTCAAAAGCTTGAAAAGGCTTATTTTTTTTATGTTTTTTCATTTTTATATAGCGCACTTTGT
>NZ_FZOJ01000035.1 GCF_900188145.1 Anaerovirgula multivorans
ATCTCTTTTAGCCATATAAACGATTCTCCTTTTAGTATATTGTTTCTAGTTTACATGACCTTAATTTACTTGTCTAGTTTATTGTAACCTATCCAGAAGCCCTTGACAATAATTCTGTGAAGGTTGGAACGGTGCACTCTTTCCAGGGGAAGGACAAAGAAGTTGTCATTATGTCTATGAATATATCGTCTGAATCTGATACGTTTGCCAAGCGATTTATCGGGAGTAAACCTAATATGTTGAATGTGGCTTTTACAAGATCAAAACAACAACTTTTTATTGTAGGCAATTACTCTGTTTTAGAAAATTGTGAGAGTACGAACTATTTATATAAGGCAGGAGAGTTTGTGAAAGATCACGGAACTTTGTTTTCAATTTATGAATCAGACTCACTTGATAAGTTGACCGATGTACAATATAATTCATTTATTGAACTAATGAATCAGTTGAGTTCGAGAGCGAATACGAAATTTGAAAAGATCTTTAGGCCATATCTGAATGATGTAAACATTCTTGAAGATAAGTACCACTATCTACTACTGATGAGTTTATTTGAGAATGCAGATTCAAGTGTGTCTGTGGTTTGTCCTTGGGTGACAAAATCGGTTATCAAAGACGAATTTATTGAGAATATCAAGAATTTTAAAGCGGCAAAGAAGGATTATAATATCGTGTTTGGATATAAGAATTCAAAAGATACATTGAACTCTGATGAAGAAATAAGCTCAATCATTAAAAGGGATAATCAATTTGCATATGGTAAAAATCTTGAATTGGAAATGAAACAATTAGTGCATCTAAAAGAAGTCATGGGCGAAAATCTAATATATAGGCCACCACTCCATACGAAAGCGCTTATTGTTGACAACGAATATTTGCTTATCGGTTCTCATAACTGGCTTTCGAAACAAGGACAGAAAAAAGGTGATAGAGAGGAAATGACCGTTATCATTCAAGATGAAGGAATGATAGAATATATTCTTAAAAAGTATGGAATTGTTTAAAGGGAGAGTGGCTTAAAGTATTAATTAATAACATAATTGAGTCAAATTGTGAAGTCTCAGAAGAGAAAATACGATGTATATAAGAAACCTTATTACATGGTAAGGAAATTGAAATCTGTGAATGTAGTGTAGAAGAATCAGTTACTACAGATATTGTTAAATTGATCAAACTTACACATAAGTATATATTAACTTTCAATTATATTTTATTAGTAGAAAGGTTTTTAATTCTTCCATAAAACTATCATCTACTTTAATAAGATTTAATATGATAGTTTGTGGGGATATGATTTCGAATAGTATAACCGACGAGACGGTAGTCTTGATGTCAAGACGGAGAAATAGCAGGGTTATAAATGCCCATAAACAAAGGGTTTCCAGTTCTAATAATCAGTGACAAAGATGAATTTATCCCTATGTTAATGAACAATGTTAATGAACAATATTGAATCTGTGATAAGCAAGAGTTCTGATGAGGTAGCATCAAAAATTGATAAGAAATTAGAAGAGTTGCAGCACTCGCATCTAAGACTAGCAAATTCAAAAGCAGATTATGATGAAGTGGTTGAAGAAATATACCGATTAAGAGGTAGAAAACGTAGAGCGTGAGGGTAAAAGACATAGAATTGCTGAGATGGCAGACTTTCTGAACGAACAGTTCTGTGAAGCAGATGAGTATGATGAAAAATTGACTGTTGAGTTCAAATCAGGTGTGGAGATTGACATAGAATCACAACTATTAGTTATTAAAGTAAACCATTTGTAATAAAAAAGAATATATTGACATCTAGGAAATCTCCAGCTAAGATAAAGGTAATATATTACCTTTATCTTAGCTGGAGAAGTTTCTCTATATGACTATTTTTTCTTGGAGGGATAAGATGAAAAAAATCGTTTTTTTATTATTTTTTCTTTTGATTTTAACTGGTTGTAACAGACAAGGTTATCAAGTTAAAAGATTTTTCATGTCACCTATTAGCAATAGTGAAAATAACTATATGATTTCTATACAATCTTTAAAGGGAACAATTGAAAGAGAAATTAATGTAATTGACACTGATGAATTATTTATTAAAGCCTCGATCGAGTCTGGAACTGCAAAACTTATACTTTATGACAGGGAAAAAAATGAAATTTTTGTTTACGATATTAAAGCTGAGGAAGAACTAAAGGAACATTTAAATTATATTTTTGAAGAAGGAGAATATACATTTAAAATTGCAACTTCCCATGCTAAGAATATAAATATAGAACTTTATTTTGAGAATGATGGGAATGGTGATAGTGATTGAACATAAGGGAAAGGTATTTGCTTCTTTATTTATTATAGCGAATCGATTACAAACATTAGGGGATAAGCTTGATGAAAATTTAACGGTCAAGCAATGGTTGATGATTGCAATAATTCATAAGTTTGAATCAGATCAATTGTCAGTTAAAGAGATTGCTAGTATTGCTGGTGTATCGCATCAAAATGTAATGCAGATGGCACAAAACTTAGAAAAAAGAGGGTTTGTTAGAATATTAAAAGATAATACTGATAGACGTATTAAAAGAATCGTATTAACTTCACAGTTCCAAAAATATTTTATAAATAGAAATGAACGAGAAATCTCTTTTCTAAATAAATTATTTTCAAACTTTACAGATAAAAATATATCAGAACTAAACAGTTTACTTGAACTTTTATATTCTAACATCGAGCAAATGGAAGAAGATTATTCATTTAATTAGTGAATAGTTTTTCCAGTATTCCCCTTAATAGTAGAGTGGATTGCTACAAAAGCACAATAAAATTTTTGTTGTAAAAAATGAGAAAAAGGAGAGATGATCAATGGGAAAAAGCTTTAACGATAAAAACAATTTATCCAGAGTTAAGATAATTGTTTCTGTTTTAGTTGTGCTGGGATTGGCAGTGGCTTTCTTTTTAGGTACCAGGGAAAGTGAAATTACGCTTGAGAATAATTCCTTAGAAATAGGTGGCTTGTATGGCATTACCATTCAAACTGATTCGATAGAAGAGGTGACATTAAGGGAAGAGATACCCACTGTAAGAAATAAGATTAATGCCCTGTCGATGTTTAGCCTTAAGAAGGGGACTTTTAGAATGGATGAATTTGAACGAGCACGGCTGTTTTTACATTCGGCAAATGGTCCCTATATACAAATCACCACTGATGAAGAAATTATCTTTATTAACTATAAAAATTCTGAAAAAACAAGAACGATCTATAATGAGATTAAAGATTAAATTTGAAGCATAACCTGACGCCAGGGGTATACCAGATTCTGTGGTCATCAGAATTACAGCAACAAGGCATGTTGAGTGTGTTGTGTTGATAGAACGGAAATAGATTGTAATCAGTGGTTTGTAAGGTTTTAGATGAAAACTGAAGCATGAAATATGTTCCCCTAGACTATATAAGTTTAGGGGGGGTGCTTTTAGAGGGGTAAGCAATTTCGCAGAATAAAGGTGTTTTGCAAAAAAAAGTTGTGGAAAGTTTAATTAAAATTCATGAATAAGTGGGATAAATAATTTGATGAAAATGTTATAGTAAAGAAAGTGAAATATATTGAAAAGAAATTTTATCCATCACTGAATACCATACCTAATATGGAATTGAAGGATAATAAGACGAATAATTAGGATTTTGTAGTTCTTCAATACAAAATTACTTGATGAAATATAGGAAGATATACTGTTTCATTTCCTGTAAAATATGTATGTAACAGAATAATTGGAGGGGTTATAATGAAACAAGTTTATGCACCAGGCTGCGCACTCATGATCTATAAGCCAGAGCTTGCTAAAAAAGTACTAGTATTTTTAAATGAAAATTTAGGCGATATTCATGAACACCTAATTTGTTGTAGACATGAACCTAATCTTGAAAGTGGCGCGCAGGTAATTAACACCTGTGCAGGTTGTGATAGGCGATATGGCGAACTTTATGATGAAATATCTACAATATCGCTTTGGGAGATATTAGCTGAAAGTAAAGCATTCCCATTTCCTGATTATGATGGTTTGGAAATGACCATACACGATGCCTGTCCTACACGTACCAAGACAAGAATACATTCTGCAATCAGAAAGCTTCTTGAAAGAATGAATATAAAAATTATTGAATCCCAAAATACCCGTACTAAAGCAACCTGCTGTGGTGATAGCTTTTATGGCATTTTGCCTGTGGACCTTGTGAAGGAGCAGATGAAAAAACGCTCAGACGAAATGCCTTGTGATAATGTAGTGGTTTACTGTGTTTCATGTATTAAAGCAATGCATATTGGAGGTAAAAAGCCACGTTATATCGTTGATCTTTTGCTCAGAGAAGAAACTGAAATCGGGACATTTGAGCCTGATGCATGGCACAATGAATTACAAAGATTCATAGAGGAACATTGAAAAGGAGAAATTCTATGAAAAAGCCTGTAACGATTACAGAATTCGAGAAATGACAAGCTGTTGTAAGCTGTGATGAGAGTTATGACAGTATGTTTTTCTATGGAGTAAAGACAACAGGAATTTTTTGCAGATCGTCATGCAAGTCAAAAACTCCTGTCCGGGATAATGTGACTTTTTTTGATAAGGCAGCAGAAGCAATAGAGCTTGGGTTTCGCCCATGCAAAAGGTGCCGTCCAGATCAATTAGTCTTCGAGCCTGATTTAGAGCTTATAAAAAAAGCCAAAGATATATTTGATACAGATTATAATAAGCAAATTGACTTAAGCCAGATTTCAAAACAACTTGGACTTAGTATAAACCATCTGATAAGACTTTTTAAGCAGCATAGCGGCCTGACTCCTACACGGTACATTGCTAAAAGAAGAGTAGAAAAAGCAGCAGAATTGTTGAATCAAACAGATATAAATATTCTTGAAATATCCTATACAACGGGATTTAAAAGTCTATCTAACTTTTATAAATGCTTTAAAGAGGAGACTGGACATACGCCAAATGAATACAGAAAAAGTAGAGGTGGTTGATAGTGAATATATATTTTTATGAATCTGACATTGGTAAAATCGGCATAGCCGAAAAGGATGGAAGAATCACCAACCTGTATTTTGAAAATGACAAATTACCTCAAGATATACAAATATGTGAGACACCTATACTGAAAGAAGCGGCACAGCAGCTTAAAAGCTATCTTGTAGGTAAGCTTAAGAAGTTTTCTGTGCCCATTACACCTACTGGCACAGTCTTTATGGAACAGGTTTGGACAAGTCTTTGTGAAATACCGTATGGAGAAACAGTAAGCTATAAGGACATAGCTGCAAAAATAGGTAACCCTAATGCTGCACGAGCTATAGGACTTGCAAATAATCGTAATCCAATTCCTATATTTATTCCCTGCCACCGTGTCATCGGTACAAATGGTTCACTTATAGGTTACCGTGGAGGGATAGAACTGAAAAAAAGATTGCTAGAAATGGAGTAGCGATAAAACTTGTCGTCCTGATGTGGTAAGTTATGGAACTTTAGCCATCTGTAGGAATGATGAATTTACATGGACTTAAAGAAATTCCAAAGGAAAAGTTTGATAGGTATAGAAAAAGGTATTCGTCTTATGGTTCTGTCACATCATTATATATGTGCGCACTTTCTGTGATATAGTTCACCCGTATTGTAAGTATTATATTTAAATAAGGAAGCAAGGGGACGGTTCTCGTGGTTGAATTACCTCCAAATATATGGTAATATATATTCGGAGATGATTTTTATGCCAAGAAAAGCAAGAGAAAAAGCGAAAGTGGCATCTATCATATAATTTTAAGAGAAATTAATAAGCAAATTATATTTGAAGAAGATAGTATTTTCGATAAACTCTTCAAACTGTGCCCGAGAGTTTAACCCCCCCTAAATTCAAAAAGGGGGAAGAGGGGGGAACTCCTTATTTATTATGCGAAATATTATCATCTTTCTACCAAAACCCATGTAGAGACAGTTTGTTTACTTAATAGAACAAAATAGATTATATTAGAATGCATTCATTTATAAATACTCATTTATAAGTGGATGCATTTTGCTGTTGAAATTTGGTCAATTCCTTTGTAATTTTGAAATAATTGGATTATAATGAAGATAACTAGATAAGTAAACGTATACAACTCATCAGGAGCTCTCTTGGAAGCAGAGTCATTTAATACTGTTAAAAAGACATTCCAGTAAAACGTTTATAATTAACTAGACCTTTTAATTGGCAGATTAGTAGCCTTAATCTCAACATTTATACTTGAGCTGATATACTAAAAAACTTAGGAGGCCGTCATGAAACACAACCCATTTCTCAAGAAGACAATTTACCTTTTGCTCTCATCCGTATTTCTATTTACTCTGAATGCCTGCGGGCAAAACAGTACCAGCACTCCGGAAACCACGGATGCATCACCTACACCAAGTTCGACAGTTACGGCGAATCCTGCTCAACCTTCTGAGAGTGCTTCTCCGCAGACATCTGATGATGAATCTTTTGCAAATAATGAGGTATCTTCTGCTAATAATGATGCACTTGCAGCATATGATAATTTCTTAGCAGGAAGTATAAACGCACAAGACTTAAAACATGAGATAAGTGATGGAGTCGTCGCAATGAAAGATATTTCTATGGAGCCGGATTTAAAAACTTATTATGCTTTCTTTGATATGAACGGGGATGGAATACCGGAACTTCATCTGCGCCCTATCGTGGGTGGCAGTTATGCTATTTTTACATATCTTGATGGACAAATTGTTCTATGGCATGATGGTACTAACTATGAATCTCCACTAAACAACGGAGCGATCCTATACGAACGCGATGGTGCAGCACCAACTCACATAAATTATTATTATTTAGTTTTGGACTCCGATGGAAATGAGAGCTCAAAAGTATATTTCTCAAAATATCACAGCGTCAATGAAAGTGGTACGACTGAAAGTACCGATTATGATGTATTTATGTTTGAAGATAAAGAAGTTTCCGAAGATGAATGGAATTCACTGACCAATGAATATCTTTCGAATTCATCTGACTTAATTATATGGAATGAATTAAAAATCCAATTAACGAAATAAAAGTAAGGTAAAGGTTATGTAAGCATCAGAGATTCAAAAAGAAAGATGCGAAATGAAGATATGAATGTCCTTAATACAAATGCTTGATTATATATCCGTAGAGCAGGCTTCTGAAAATGTGGAGTCTCCAATAGAAGGATTCAGAAGCTATGTGAGGAAAACAGAATTGATGGTGTTATCCGCTTTGGCCGCTCATGGCATATACCCGTATTCTTAATAATCTATTGCAAAATATTATTACCCACAGTGCGGGTGACAATATGGCGCTGCGTATTTTTGAGAATGAACAGCAAGCCCAAATTGTAATAACAGACAACAGTAAAGGAATGCTGCACTGTTATACCGAATGGAAATTCAACAATGACAGAAAGGTAACTGTTTATGAAAAAAAGATTATATAGGATTAGAGATGGAAAAATGGTTGCCGGTGTTTGTGGCGGTATTGCAAAATACTTTGATGTAAATCCCAAAGTGATACGGATACTCTGGGCGGTATTTTTTGCAGTATACGGAAGCGGACTTGTGGCCTATATTCTGTTTTCGATTTTCGTGCCGAAAGAGCCATAAAATTTCACAGATTGCGCGATGCTCTCTTTGTGGAAATGGCGCATGAAGTGATTCTCTACACGACAATAAAGAATATGAAAGGTGATAGATATGAGACGGAGACTATTTATCTAATTTGGAGGGAAAGTATGAGACAAAAAATGGTTGTATTTGCAGTAATATTTATATTGTCTACCTGCTTGGTGGGATGCAGTAATTATGGAATAAAAAACGAACCTGCAATCGAATCATCAATTGAAACTAGCGCTTCAACAGTTGAGGATGCAAAGAAAGAAGAAAGTTGCATTCCAGGTAATACATCAGAACCATTTATAGGCAGAAAAGACTTGGATAGTGAAACTGAGAAGTTTTTTTATGGAACATGGAGTGTTGAAAAATTGCTAGGGTTTGCAGATTCCTATAATGATGCGTCTGAATATCCAACAGGGCAGAAAATTATAGGCAATCAAATTATTATTGATAAAGATTTCTTTTCATCAAAAGGTCTTGAAGGTTATAAGCCTTATCAATTTGAGTTAGATAAGCCAATCTATGAGATTGAAGAGATCCACTATAATGCAGATTCATTTTATAGAGTAGATAAAATTGATCTGAAAAGTTTAAATATGAATGATGAAGTAAAAGTATTAAGTGTTTCTGATTCCTCCACAGGACTAGCGATACCTGCGAGTTTTTTGGATGTAAATAATGATAGACTTCTCCTGGTATTAGAAGCAACCGTATTTGAGCTAAAAAGAGTCACAGAATAGAGATATGCAATAAATTAAGTGCAGGTATTAACTTAAATAAAGTCATACTAAACTGATGGAGGAGATATTAAATGCGCATAGAAAACTACAACACCTTTTCACAAAGCCGTCAATTATCCAGCTCTAGGAAAATCGGGAATGTACCCTTGCCTGATTATTCGGATTTTCATTTTAATTCCAAGAAATCCCCTGCCATGAGCGATGAAAAATACAGGGAGGCTATAATAGAGCAGGCCAAAAAAGACCAGTCTGCAGGCAAATTTCAATCGGAATCTGCCGGATTTAGAAGCTTAGTAAAAAGTTATGTTTCTGCTGTTTCTCCGGACAGAAAAAATATTATCACAGAAGGATTAACAGCAATATTCAAAAATAAAAATCCACAACCTAAAACTCTTAACTTGATAGACTATCTGTTTGGCAACGTTAAGTATTGTAAAGAAGCAACAGATGTATCTTATGCTGAATTTTACGACAGTAATGGTGAAATGGTAGCTTCTTACTCAAATGGCAGATGGATTTCCTATGGGACAAAGGCAGAAAACGCCCGTGAAACTGAGCTTTGGGGCATATATAATGAGGCGTGGAATAATGCCGCTAAAGCAAGTTAGGGGGTAAGTACAGACCCTATACCGAGTTCGGTTGATATATCCGTATGATTGATCAGCTTGAAGTCTGATTATGTAAAAGATTATGACGATTACTATTTTCAATTTTTATACGTCTGTTTGTTGTGGGAAATGCGTGAATAAATAGGTTGACCCCAATCTCAACATTTGTACTGAAACAGTCGTAAAAAACTTAGGAGGCCATCATGAAACACAATTCTATTATCAAGAATACTCTTTCCCTTTTGCTCGCATTTGTATTTTTATTTGCTCTAAGCGCCTGTGGACAAAACAGCATCAGCACTCCGGCACCCACGGATGCATTATCTACACCAAATGTAACGGTTACGGCAAATCCTGCCCAACCTTCCGATAGCAGTTCTCCACAGAGCGAAGCTGACGTCATGTCCGGTTCGGAAATAGATAAGAATACCATAGATATTGAAAAAGTTGAAGCTGTTATAGCCGACGATTGTAATTCTGTATTTGAAGGTAAAATCGGCACACAAAATATTTGTATCGCTATTTATAGAGATGGAGATTTGTTAACTGCTTCCTATATTACACGAAATGATCAAGATAGTGAAATTAATTTGCAGGGCACTATTCAAACCAATACTGCTTCTTTTGTCTTAAACAGTAAAGATGGAGCAACTTTTATGGGCACCATAGAACCTGAAACCCAGGAAGGCACATTGTTAAAAGGAACTTATACAGCTACAACGAATGGAGAGGATACTAAATTCGCATTAGCGCTTTCACATACGATTGGTAACACCTATGAATCGCGCTATCCATTAACTAGTGCTAATACAAAGGATATCGAAGAATTTGCAAATAAAATTAAACTATACATTACAGAAAACAATAAGACAGGACTCACGAACCTTATTGCTTATCCAATTAAAGTAGTCATAAACGGTTCGAAAGTTTCAATAAATAATAAAAAAGAATTTGAGCAGAGATATGATGATATTATAAATGATAAATTTAAAGAAAAAATTAATAATTGTTATACAAAATACTTGTTCAGTAATTATATGGGAGTCATGCTGGGGAACGGTGAAATCTGGTTTGAGAGTTTGAATAATAATGGATTGCGAGTATATGCCATTAATAATTAACGGGTATGAACTTCGCATTATGCGCAGAGAATTATCCAAGCCTGTCCATATATTTCAATATAGATTGAAATCCACCTATCAATAAAATCAGGAAGATTGAATAGATCGCCATAATGTAGAAAGAAAACCGATATTTCATAACAAAAGCAGAATAGGAAAGGGGATAGATATGAGAAAAAGAGTATTTGTGACGTTAATAATATTATTATCGGTTTTAGGACTATTTGCATGTTCTGCAAAGGTGAAGGAAGGGAATGGTAATGAGGGGAAAGACTCTTCGGCAACCGATGATGAAGTCATAAAAGAAAGGACAGATTATGCTTCTGTTGCTGACCCTAGCGCGGGTGCTTTGAATGTTTCGCTTGAAGAAAAACGAATTATACAAGATCAATCATTTAATGTAGAACTGGGTGATTGGGGAAATGTAAGGTTTATTTCATATGAACCAGATAACAGTATTGATTTTGAAGATGTTTCATTTTTCTTAACGAAAGAGGATATGGTTATCTATTCTTTCCCTTACTACTGTGAAAATAACAGTACGGAGAATTATGTGGGCCTTTTTGATAGTGTGGCAGCTGTAGATTTTTGTGACGTGAATAACGATAATATCAAAGATGTAATTGTCATAATTAATTACATCACAGGGGCCGGACCTCAAGGTATGACTCCGCGCCCCAGAGCCAGAATATTCTTAGCAGACAATAAAAAATTTAATCAAAAATTTATTCTGGCAACGGACTTGATCGATGATATCACAAACAATATTGAGGAAAAGGATCTTACAATTGCCGCAATATGTAAATATTTAAAAAATAAGTAAGGAGGCGTAAAGGTTGAAAAAGAATAGTAGAGGGTATCCATTAACTTAAAGGCATCACAAACAAGCCATCTTCCGGTGGCAATTAAAAATTGAATATGTAGCAAAGTTAAGGCTTATTCAGTAGCTGACTTGATTTTATAACCTTGAAACTGTGCCATTAAGATAGCCTGTTCAATCGTGATTTCACGGTTAACAGGAAGAATATCAGATTTTCGATAAAGTTCAGCATTATAGGGTTCCTTATTTTTCAGCATGTTGTATAATGCTGTTAGAAGCATTCTTGCTATTGCAATGATTGCCTTCTTGTGACCGCGACGTTTTCTTAAGCGAAGATACCGGTTACGAATTTCCGGATGCTTTTCACTTTTTACTACGGAGTTAGCGCATTGTACTAAAAGTGGCTTGATATAGCATCCAGCCTTGGAAACCCGGACAGATTTTTTCTTCCCTGCACTCTCATTGTTGGTAGGTGTAAGACCCGCCCATGAGCATAGGTGTTTCGCCGAAGGAAAAGTCTCCATGTTGACACCGATTTCTGAAATGATACCAATCGCAGTAAACGTGTTTGGTGTTAGAATAAAAATAGGGCAACATAAATAGAACAAATTCTTTGTATAGTATATAATTATGTAAAGCAAAGAAGGAGGCCTATTTAATGGGAAAATCAACAAAACATTTTAATGCAGAATTTAAACAAGATGCAGTTAACTATTACTACTCATCTGGAAAAACTATTGATGAAATAGCAAAGGAACTTAAAATTGCTAGATCAACTCTAAGCAAATGGATAAATAGTGCAAAATCTAATGATGGTATTGTTGAGCATCGTGGGTCTGGCAACTATAGCTCCGATGCAGAGAAGGAAATAGCTAGGTTGAAAAAAGAATTGCGAGATTCAAAGGATGCATTAGAAATCTTAAAAAAGGCTATAGGCATACTGAACGATTAACTGATTCTATATTTACTGAAACTAAATTAATATCTAAGAAACGCAAGATTTCAGTTAACAGTGTGCTAAAGCTACTAGGCGTTTCAACTTCAGGTTACTATGACTGGTTAAAAAGAAAACCTTCAAAACAAAAGATCAGGAAACAAAAAATAAAAGAAGAAATTACTGAAATATATAATGAGTCTAAGCAGATATATGGTGCTCCCAAAATCACATCGGTTCTTGAGTCTAGAGGTCATATTATTGCGGAAAAGACAGTCGGTAATTATATGAGAGAAGAAGGCATTAAGGCTATATGGGTAAGGCCCTATACGCGCACAACAATTGACCCAGACTTTGATACAAAGCTAAAAAACGTTCTTTCTAGAGATTTTAATCCAACAGCCCCGAATGCAGTTTGGGTAACTGATATAACGTATGTTCATACTCTTTCAGGATTTGTGTATCTAACATCAGTTATGGATCTATTTTCCCGTAAAATAGTAGGTTGGCATTTATCAGACCATTTAACTACAGAAGGTGAAATTAGCTCACTTGCCGGACTGCCAGAATCCGTTAGCACTATATAAATGTGTTCATCATCCAGACTATTACAGGCGACTTCAAAATACTCGTCTGTCAAAGTTTCGTTGCTCACATAACGGAAGGAACTTTGTCCATCGGATAAAAGCTCCAGTGCTTTTGAAAGATTATCTTTTGAAAATACCTGCCCAGCTTTTCTTGCGGTGTGAACCGCTGTTATTATTTTATCTTTGTCATAAACGAGTTGTGCATAGGTCACTACTGCAAAATCCTGCACAGATGGCATAAAAAAGGTTTTCTTTTCCTTGATAAAAAAGAACTTTTCAATGATGGGTGGCAACAATATGATTACTGTGCTGGTCAATTTAAGTAGAGTAAATTTTGCAATTCCCCCCTCGTAGTTATATGTAATCAAAATCGTATACAACATCTGCAAGACCATGATGGATGCATAAATGAAAATTCGTAACAGCCGTACATGTAAAGTAGCCGCTGTATAAAGACTGCAAAACAGCATAATAACAAACACAAATATGTAAGCCAAAATGAACATTGCAAAATTTCCACCGATAAAAATTCCGGTTAGCATTGCAAGAAGCAATAGGATCAATAGGAAAGACAGTGGTTTTGATTTCATGTAATTCTCCTCTCTGCCGATTTGTTCAGCATTATAATTCGCATAACAAAGCAGACTTCATTTTATTTAATATTTTCATTCCAATAATTCTTTGCTTTTCTGTACCGCACATATTTACAGCCAGTGTGCAACCGTTCTTGTAGGTAGGTACTGATAGACACCTGAAAAGAGGGGGCCTGCCTGTATGTACCACATAAATAGCACTCTTTGATAGTAATTTCTTGAAAAAATATCTTTTCATCAATCGTACCCATATTGGTGTAAGAGATTGGCTCCACGGAGTACAATGATTTCGTGATACGACTTAATAGATTAGCAGGCAATATTGCGTGTAATATTTGCAGAAACAGAATGAAATGAAAACAGTCATAGTGTGATTTTTGCCGTTCCATTTCCTGATGTACCGCTAATGTCATTTCCTTTAATCTTTCATCTTTCCCAAGAGAAATGCGGCACAAATATTTGCCTGTCATATTGGCAATTGTCAATTTTCTGTTTTGCGTACCAAATTTTCTCAAATCGGCAGGACAGGGTAATATGATTTCGTCCTGTGTAGTAAAGGATTTCAAAGAATAGGCAAAGGAAGCCATAAAAACATCATTTAATGTAACATGCAGATTCCTTGCCTTTTTCTGAACCATTTTAAGTTGTTCTTCGGATAGTGTAACCTTTAGGGAATTAAGAAGCGTTTGGCCTTGTTCTATTGGCAGGATTTCCGGGATATTCCCTTTATCAACGTGTTTAATGATGTACGGTAATCTTTGAATAGCAGTATGAAAAAGCAACGGAATCACACTTCGGGAATTTACTTCACTGACAGCTTGTGAATTTTGCTCATTATAAAATTCACACAGCAGGGCAAGGTATTGCTGAAACCCTGCTCCATCGGTCAGAATATGGCTCATAGCTATTGACAAACTATCGCCAGCACCTTGACGATAGATATTGATTTTCAGTTGTGGGCCTGTGTGCAAATCCCAAATCAAATCCTCATAACAGTTCTTGTCTGAAACGATTTTGACTATCGAATTACTATCATATTTTGCCGGAAGCCATGTGTTTTTTACACCGTTATATCGGCATAGAATTTGCGGAACAATTTCCGCTGTACTTCTTACAGCCTGTTTCAATCGGCTAACGTCAACCGCTTTATCAAGTACCATATAGCAATATACAAGGGGAACGTGACTTTCCATATATGCTGTTTGTATCAAGTCAAGAGCCGTTCCCCTATGGATTTTCTTCTTCATGTTCTACACCTTTGATCTTTCGGCCTATTCTTTTACAAAAGCCGATCATTCTTTCCTGATACTTTATTCCAACAACACCCAAGACGGCAGTTAAAGCAAAAATCAGGACGGCGATTTCCCATTCCCCCTGCCGTATGGTAGACCCGATAAAAGTAGAGGATATGATAGAGGGAATGCGTGCAAAGGTTGAAATAGCCAAAAACTGCGTTATCTTCATGGGGCTGGTTCCAACAACATACGTCAACATATCCTTTGGAGTTCCCGGAATTAAAAACAGGATAAAAACAATGGTTTCTAATTTCTTAGCGTCTTTCAGGAAAGCAAATTCATCAAGCTTACTTTTCCCAAACAGCTTTGCCACAAGGGGTGCACCAAACCTTTTGGAGAGCATAAAAATGGCTGATGAAGCAATGACGCACCCAAACAAACAAAGGAATATACCGCCAAACCCTCCATACAGTACTCCCGCCAAAATTTCAACGGGTTCGCCGGGTATAAATGCAATCACTATCTGGATGATCTGAATGCAGAGGACAAGAAGCCATCCTCCCACGCCGAAAGAAGTAACCCATGCTTTAAATGTTTGCTGTGTTTGCGGCTCTGATAGGAGATTGATATAAGGGAGAGAAATCAGGCTTAAAGCAATCATAAGAGAAAAAAACACAGCAATTACAACGATTAATCTTTTAGTTGGTTTATCGTCTTTTTTCATATCGTCACCTTGTTACTTTAATATCCCCATTTCGAGTTTCCAGTTCTACGGCTATTTCAGGAGAAGCACCAATGGTTCCGGCGGCAGTGTTATCTGTAATAGCAAGCTGGTCTGCAAAAGAGGTATCAATAGAGCCTTCTTTGGTTGTTGCTGAAAATTTGAAATCAAGTCCGCTTGGAAGTGTTACCATAAGCGTTCCGTTTTTGGCGTATGCGGAAATGTCGCTTGTCACATCGTCAAAAGAAATATCTATGGAACCCTCTCCAGAAGCGTTAAAGGAACCGGAACCGCTAAGACCAGAAGCCGTCAGTTTCCCGCCTTTTGATTGATAGTTGATTGCCCCGTTTATCTGATTCATGGAAGTTGTGGCGTTGGTAGTCTTTATGTTTATTTCGTCTGCATCAATATTTTTAAAACTCAAACTGCCTTTTGTACTGGTAGCCTTTACCGTTGATGCCTTGGTGTTTGATACTTCTATTACGCCGCTGGTCGTATCAACACTGAAATCACCCGATAAATTCAGCGCAATTCCCAAATTAATTGTTCCGCTTGTAGAGTGCAGGGATAAGCTGTCCGTATAGTCCTGCGGAATATAAATTTCTATATAGGATTCAAAGCTGGAACGTCTTGGTCTGTCACCCTCTGTAATCAGCAGTTCACCGTTTTGCGTGGAGGTTCTGGCGTAATAGCTCTTTTTATCCTCGTTCATGTATTCTTTCAATATCACCTTAGCACTATCACTTTCTAAAACATGAATATCATCTGCGTCATAATCAAGCCGAAGGCTCTCAAAATCTCCCGTATCGAATGTAAGAGTGTTTACGAGAGCAGTTGCCTTTTGTGCTCCACACCCTGATAACATTCCCATGAGAAAAAAGCCTACACAGACGAATGAAATTAAATTGCGTTTCATAAAAATTATTCTCCTTTCATTAATTGAACCATTCATTTAATTTAGTTGTATTTTTTTACGGAGCGACTGCCCCGTAAAAATCTATCTCTTGTATGCGTGAAGCAGGTTATCCATACAAATGCTTTTGGCCGTTTCAACAGGAATGTCCTTTTGAATCTCGTAAGCGTCATTTGTAATGTGCATTCCCCACCATGACAGTGTTTCAATGATTAAGCGTGTAACATATTGCGGTAACTCAACTTGACGGAAAGTTCCGTTCTGCATGTACTGTGTGATGTACGATAGAACCTGATTGTAAAATTTCTGTCGGTATTCTTTGTAATAGGCGGTCAATTTTCCTAAATCATCCGGATTTTTTTCAATAAGTAAGTAGCCGATTCCGTACTTTGAAATGACATCAAATGCATCGGACAGCATTTGCTCCAAAGGATAATTTGTAATGTCATCAAGATGAGCAGAAAATGTTTTTGTATTCTGTTCAAATGCTTCCATGATTTCGCTATCTAAAGAATCAAATAGTTCGGAACGAATTGGCAATTCAAACTCCTGTGTAACAAATGCTGGTTCTATCGTTCCTTTGAGAAGAAAGCTCAATATATCTCTTTTCCCTGTAAAGTAGACATAGAGCATACCCGTTGACAAGCCAATCTCTTTTGCAATGTCTTTCATTTGTGTCCGTGCATACCCTTTGTTGATAAATAATTGACTAGCCGCATCAAATATCAAATTCATTCTATTTTCCATTGCGCTCGCCTCTCTTACTGAACCGTTCATTCAATTATTATTATATTACTTTTTTCCTCATTAGTCAACCCATTTTCAACACGAAATAAGGCATTAAATGGCGTTTCTGCTAAACAGACCAGTTAAGCAAAGTCAAGCCTTTTTGAATAAAAAGTAATAAAACAAAAATGAACAAGATAACCAGGGCCGCTATGCTTTAGTGGCCCGAAGTCTTATAGTTCGCCGTTGAGAGCTAATCTAAGGTTAGTAGGCCTTCTTCATCGACTGAGTTCAGGAATATTTCTGTACTTCAAAGATGGATTAGGTAACAAGTCATTTAAATTAATGATTTTACTACCTTTACTTTCATAATAGCGCAGCATTTCGTCAATTTTCCTTTTATCATAACTGGTAATGCAATCTGATAGGACATTAACGCCATAATTTGCTTTGCGTAAGTTGTAACAGGTTGATTTAACACAAGCAACAGCATCTGCTCCTGCTATGTAGAAATCACATATTTCATTTTTACTAATAAAGTCTGCAAATTCTTCACAGCTTAATGCGTTTCCTTTGTATTTTGTAAAAACATCTTTTGATACTATTTTCAAGTCTGAAGCTAATTCAGACCCATATGTATTGGGTTTAAGAGTCCTCGTGCCGGCTGATAAATTTTCATGCCTTATATATATAACATGAATATTATACTTGACTGCCCAATCAATAGCTTTATTGATATTTCCAATAACATCCTTGTAATTCTTTGTTATGTCATTTTGAATATCGATTATTAATAAGGCTTTTTTTGCATAGTGTTTCCTCCTGATAGGTAGATTGATTTGTTTACTTTTTTATTATACCTTGTAATTGTTGACAACAGTATGGCAATAATCTATTATGATATTAAGAAATTTTGGAAGGCGGCTATCAGATGAAAGTTGACAGGCTTGTTAGCATTATTATGATACTCCTTGATAAAGAGCGTATAGGCGCACAGGAGTTAGCAGATATGTTTGAAGTTTCACCCCGCACAATCTACCGCGACATAGACACGATCAATATGGCGGGTATTCCTGTTCGCGGGGCATCGGGAGTGGGCGGCGGCTTTGAAATCATGCAGAAATATAAGATTGATAGAAAGGTTTTTTCGACTGCCGACCTTTCTGCTATCTTGATGGGGCTTTCTGGTCTTTCCAACATGATACGAGGTGATGAACTGGTAAACGCCCTTGCGAAAGTCAAGAGTTTTATCCCCGCCGACAGAGCGAAAGACATTGAATTAAAATCAAATCAAATATATATAGATTTAAGTCCGTGGATGGGCAACAGGAACATACAACCATATTTAGAAATTATCAAAACAGCTTTACAGGAAAGCAAGCTACTTTCATTTGAATATGCAGACCGCTACGGAAATAAAACCGCACGAACAGCTGAGCCGTATCAGCTTGTATTGAAAAATAGCCATTGGTATTGGCAAGGGTATTGCCTTAAAAGAAATGATTTTCGCTTATTTAAAATATCTCGCATATCAAATCTACAAATACAAGAGGAAATTTTTACGCCACGAGATTATCAAAAACCGGAGTTAGATTTTGCTGATATTTTGGCAACTATGCAAACAAAAATCAAAATTCGTATTCATAAAGCCGTCATGGACAGGGTACTTGGTTATTGCACTCATGAACACTTTTCGCCAGACGGTGATGAGCATTACATTGTTAGTTTTCCTTTCATAGAGAACGAATACTACTACAATATTCTTTTCAGTTTCGGGGATAAATGCGAGTGTTTAGAGCCGTTACATATCCGCACAGAAATGAAGCGTAGAATACATGATATAGCTACCTTATACGAAAACTAGAACAAGGAGTCTAGCCACAATGTTTAAAGATGCGGGTGATTACCCTACCGACAAGGCCCTATCAGGTTCAAACATCATCATTTTTGTCGCTTCAAGGCATGTTGAGTGCGTGGTATTGATGTCAAGGGTGGACAAGTAGGTGTGTCAAAACCCCAGTAAATAAGCCATTTGCGGGGTTTTGGAGTCGAAACCCAAGCATTGAAAATAACGATTTTATCGCTTCGTTGGAATATGTCAAAAAAGATGATTTTGAAGTGTACAGAGCAATTTAGATGTCGGTGCTTGACGAGTGGTCAGGTTAGATGTTGGGTGTTCGTGAGTGGTCGATTTGGATGTTTTTTTGAAAAATTAAGGTTGTGTGGTCGGGTTGGATATAGGAATAAAAAACGCAAGCGGAGGGTTGAATATGCAGGATTTTACAGTTGAAGAGTTGAGCCAAGCGCATCGCGCCTTGCTATCCACGCTCCACAAGTGTGAGAAGATGGATGTCACGAAACTGGGTAAGTCACAGCAGACTCTTCTTGTACGGCGAATCGCCGCCTTGAAGGTCGCGTTGACACTGATTGAGAAAGAACAAACCCAAAAAGAAAATGGAGAGAAATCGTTATGAAACCTAGAATATTTACGACTGCTTTTTCAAAAGTCTACCCATTACTCGTTCAAAAATCGGAGAAAAAGGGTAGAATAAAAGAAGAAGTCGATACGGTCACTTATTGGCTGACTGGATATGACGAGTATGGCTTACAGGAGCAAATTAATAAAGGAGTTGACTTTGAGACGTTCTTTGCAGAAGCACCGCAAATCAACCCAAACGCCCATAAAATTACGGGAGTAATATGCGGCATTCGCGTCGAGGAAATCGAAAACCCTCTCATGCAGAAAATCAGGTGGCTTGACAAACTGGTGGACGAATTGGCAAAAGGTAAGTCAATGGAGAAGGTTCTGAGAAGTTAATATCAACACGCGCAAGCTATTTATCAATGTTCTAGGAATAGGTAATTGCAACAGCCTGTTCTTCACGAAGGGAAGGGATAAAATATGAGTACAAATAAAGAACAGATACCCTCCGGATCTTTGGACCCAGGGCCTTTCTACCACGGTACAAAAGCTGACTTGAAGCCGGGAGATTTGTTGGTACCTGGCTATAGCTCTAACTATGGTGAGCGAAAGAAGGCAAACTTCATTTATTTTACCGCAACCATGGATGCAGCTATATGGGGAGCAGAGCTTTCGGTTGGCGACAAGCCTGGTCGGATCTATCAAGTGGAACCCACCGGGACCTTCGAGAATGATCCTAATTTGACTGATAAGAAATTTCCAAGGAATCCTACAAGGTCTTACCGTACCAAACAGCAGCTGCGAGTAGTGGGTGAAGTCTTGGAATGGGAGGGACACCCTCCGGAGGTACTCCAGAACATGATAGATAATCTTGAGAAGCTGAAAAGGCTTGGTATCGAGGCGATAAACGACTAACTGCGTGATAGTAGATAATAGGGATATACACGCAAAAGTGGATAGAAAATAGTAGATAGTCGATTATATTGTGCACAGATTGTCGGATGGATAAATGCATCCTTTGATAATATTGATGGTGAAAGGAGGTTGTTTGATGGATACTTTAAGAAGTATGAATAATGCATTGGCATACATTGAAGAGCACTTAACTGGTGATATCGATTATAGTAAAATTTCTAAAATTGCTTACTGTTCAGAGTATCATTTTAAGCGGATGTTTTCTTTTTTATCAGGCATAAGTTTGTCAGAATATATTCGGAGAAGAAGACTAACACTTGCTGCGCTTGAGTTGAAAGATAGGGATTTGAGAATAATCGATGTTGCTGTAAAGTACGGTTATGGTTCTGCTGATTCATTCTCACGTGCTTTTTATTCTATGCATGGCATTCTCCCTTCTGAAGCAAGAAGTGAGAATACACAATTAAAAGCTTATCCTAAAATGACCTTTCAATTATCAATTAAAGGAGGATGTGAAATGAATTATCGTATTGTTGAAAAAGAGTCATTTAAGTTAGTAGGATTTAAGAGGAGAGTTCCAATTATTTTTAATGGTGTCAATCCAGAGATTGCTAAAATGTATGAACTTTTAACCCCTGAGGTTATTAAAGAATTAAAATCACTTTCAAACGTTGAACCAACAGGTATTATTAGTGCTTCCACTAATTTTTCTGAAGGGAGAATGGAAGAAAAAGGAGAATTAGACCATTACATCGGTGTAGCAACCTCAAGTAATGAGACAGCAAAATTTGATGAACTAATAATTGATGCTAGTACCTGGGCGGTATTCGAATCGATTGGACCATTCCCGGAAACACTTCAAAACGTGTGGGGAAGGATATACTCAGAGTGGTTCCCATCTTCAGGGCATGAGGCAGTTGAAGGTCCTGAAATTTTGTGGAATGAGAGTCCGGACACAGGAAATCCGAATTACCGGAGCGAAATTTGGATTCCAGTAAGAAAAAAAGACAATTAATTCCAATAGTATGGTCCAGGTGAGTTAAAGCAGCAATAATGCGTCACTAAAGCTAGTTTCAACGCATATACGGAAATGACATGATAAGCTATAGTATGTTTGATACTATGAAAACAAGGCACTCTACGCTCAATAAGCTCGTAGAATGCCTTGTTCATTTTTTGTTATGCTTCCACATCCACCGTCACGCCGGACTTGAATGCCACGGTGAATTTATTCTCGTAGACGGTGACCTTTTCAATCAGCCGCCGGATAAGCTGCTCATCGTATTCGGTTATGGCGATGGGCTGTTCCTGCAGGAATGCGCGCATATCTCCAATCCGTTTTCGCAACTCATCCCGGCCTGCAATTTCCAATGGAAGAACTGCTGAGGTTGGTATAAATGTTTGATGAGAACAAGGCCAAGAGAGTTATTCAGTTTATCAATCAGCTTAAACACACAAAAGGGGTATGGCATGGAGTTCCTTTTGATTTACTACCTTGGCAGGAGCAGATAATTAGCGATATATTTGGTACCGTCAAAAAAGATGGTTATAGAAAGTATAATACAGCATATGTAGAAATACCCAAGAAGAATGGTAAGAGTGAGATTGCAGCTGCGATTGCTTTATACCTTACCTGTGGAGATGGAGAATGGGGGGCGGAAGTGTATGGCTGTGCAGCTGATAAGCAACTTGATGTTGCTGTTGAAATGGTGGAGCAGTGTCCTGCTCTAAAGAAAAGAATTAAGCCAGTGATGTCTAGAAAAAGGCTAGTGTATCTTCCGACAGCAAGCTTTTATCAAGTACTTTCTGCGGAAGCCTATACAAAGCATGGACTGAATGTCCATGGCGTAATCTTTGATGAGCTTCATGCCCAACCAAATAGACAACTTTATGATGTAATGACCAAAGGTTCAGGGGATGCAAGAAAGCAACCTCTTTTCTTTTTAATCACAACAGCAGGTAATGACAGAAACTCCATCTGCTATGAAGTTCATAAAAAAGCAGAAGATATTTTAAAAGGCAAAAAGAATGATTCTACATTTTATCCAGTAATCTACGGGATAGATGAAGGTGATGATTGGTCTGATGAAAATAGCTGGTATAAAGCCAATCCATCCCTTGGCCATACCATTGACATAGATAAAGTTAGAGCATCCTTTATTAGTGCCAAAGAAAATCCAGCTGAAGAGAACCTATTTAGACAGCTAAGACTCAATCAATGGGTCAAGCAATCAGTACGCTGGATGCCCGCGGATGTATGGAATAAATGTAATTTTGAAGTGAATGCGGAGAGTCTTATCGGCAGAGAATGCTATGCAGGGCTTGACCTTTCAAGCAGCATTGATATTACAGCCTTTGTTTTAATCTTTCCACCAAGAACAGAAGAAGAGCGATATATTGTACTACCTTACTTTTGGATACCAGAAGAAAATATGCATTTAAGAGTAAGAAGGGACCACGTTCCTTATAATGTTTGGGAAAAGCAAGGGTTTATCAAAACCACTGAAGGAAATGTCATCCACTATGGCTTCATTGAGAAATTCATAGAGGACTTGGGTGATAAGTACAACATTAAAGAAATTGCCTTTGACAGATGGAACGCTACACAGATGGCTCAGAATCTTGAGGATTTAGGATTTACAGTGGTGCCATTTGGCCAAGGTTTTAAGTTTATGGCTCCACCGACCAAAAGGCTAATGGAACTTACCTTAGAGAAGAAAATAGCCCATGGAGGTAATCCAGTTCTAGCTTGGATGATGGATAATATTCATGTAAGAACAGACCCAGCAGGGAATATAAAGCCGGATAAAGAAAGGTCAACGGAGAAAATTGACGGTGCTGTAGCTATGATTATGGCACTAGATAGAGCGATTAGAAATGAGGGTAGTGGTGGAAGTGTATATGATGGACGAGGAATATTGGTTTTATAAAAATGTCTCCAATGGTATACTTAATCTATATCGGCCTAGGAGGGGATAACTTGGAGCTAAACAATCAAACAGAGGATGACATAAGAGAGTTTGCTGGAAGATTACCTTTACTGAAAATGAATAATATCAATTCGATTTTTTATGAAATGCTCCCTTTATGTGGATTTGGACTGCCTATTGCATTTTCTAGGTATTTATCTTTACACAGAAAAATTAGTTTCGGTTCTTATGCACTCATAAATGCTTATAGAAAAAATCATAAAAGCCTATGGGGAGATGACCTAGAAGATTCTCTTTGGGAAAGAAGCATGTATTTTGAAAATGCAATTGAGGCCTATAATAAAGTAGTTGACTATGTATATGTAATTTTATACTTTAATTTTGAACTGTATAAAACCATCGACAAAGAAGAAATAAAAACAAAAGATGATATAATTCGTATTTCGGAAAAAATAAGAGGCAAGAAGCTGGAAAAAATCAGTAAGTGGATCTGCAGTAATGAGAGCACATTGGATTTTTCAGCAAAATTTATCAAGTATGAAAAATCCGATGTTTTGGAAATGAGAAATCTTGCAAATGATATCAAACATAGAGGCTGTATTGCTGTAGAAGGTACTGAATTACTTACAAGAAGTTGGCTGAGCTGGAAGCTGAAAATAAAAGGCTCAAAAAAGAGCTAGATGATGCTAAGGACACAGTGGAAGTACTAAAAAAGTCAGTAGCTATTTTCATAAAACCACGGAAGTAACAGTTGCCAGTAAATATGATTTTATTAAAACTAATGCTTCTAGGCACTCTGTAAAGAATTTGTACAATCTACTTGAAGTGTCACGGAGCGGTTATTATGACTGGGCTGAGGTAAAAGAAATAATCCCTTGTATCCGAAACACAGCTTATAGCATAATGAAGAAAAACGGCATAAAATCAAAGCGTAAAGTCAAGAATAATTTTTATACATTTTTTAAAGACGCATAAATAATTCGACAAAGGAAAAGTGAACAGACCACCAGTCCTGCCCACTTTTTCTTTTTACTGTCTTCATTATAGTTTTTATGAGTTGACAAATCACATAATAAGATTTCCAAGTCCTAAAACAATAATTATGATAAATAGGATTAGTACCTGCTTATCATTTAAGATTACTGCATTGGGAGTTGCATATTTCTTTTTCAAATGGTAGAGTATGCCTAATGTAATAACAAAAATAACTATTCCACCATATAGAATAAATGAAGAGAACATATGTGCAAAGTCTATATTTAAAAATAGCAATAGCTTTTTTATATAGGTTAGACTAAGGTACAGAATTATTGAGTACATAAGCAATAACCATTCTTTTTTTTCATCTAAACTCATGTAATCCCTCCTCTATAATTAAGTTTAATAAAATAGCGACCAACTTTGATATCCCATATTCCAGCCTAGGAGACCATCATTGGTTTCTCCGTACACATATTGAATAGATACTCGGACACCCTTTGAATAAGGCCATCTCTGATAACATCACTTTCATACTCCTGTTTAAACTCCTTAACAGCCTCTTTTAATCTATCTAGCGCATTTTAAAAATTCGTCAATTTAGTTTCTAATTTGCTCATATATAATTACACCTGCTTTCTTAATGCTCTCAAGAAGTTCATCATCTAAATATTTATCTATAAATACTACATAAATTTTTAAAAAGTATGAATTTCTTCAATATCAGCATACAATAATACTTTGTCTATAGATGATAGCTCATCTGCAAATATTGCAATATCAAAATCGCTAACTATTGAATTATCCCCTAACACTAGACACAAATAAAATAATATTCTGAATTTTATATTGCGTAGCGGTTTCTTTTATTTTCACTAAAACAGGATCTTTCATTTTTTTCTCTACTTTCTATTCAAAATTTTATATATGCCCTTATAGTAGCATATTTCCTTATTCTGTACAATAATAGTTAATATGTCACACTTATTTAAAAGAACTTATTATTTTTTAGTATCATCTTTCGTATTTAAAATACTTGGTCTCTTACCTTTAAGGGGTACAGGGATTCTAAATAGAATATCCATCAAGGCCTTTATATTAAGTGGTATTAATGGCCATAAGTATGGTACATTTAGAGATTTTGTGGTTGCAAGTAATATAAACCATAAGAGGACAGCAGCTAATAACCCATAAATGCCTAATATTGCCCCTGCTATTAAAAATATAAGCCTAAAAATCCTATTAGCCAGACTTAATTCATAACTAGGTGTGACAAAGGTACTTATAGCCGCAATGGCCAGGTAAAGAATAACTTCCTCAGCAAAGAAGCCATGAAGGCCATGGGGACGTTTTGGGACCAGTGAAAAACTGGTCCTTTTTCTCGATAAATCGCAAGAAATTTTGACAAATGTAAAAAATAGTCTGTCATTTCTAAAATTCCCTTAAAACTAGATAAAAAAGAGGAGACTATTGCTGCTATCCTCTTGATATTTACTGCTATTGCAGCTAGCTTTGATTGTTTCGACACACTTATTAAGCCATATCCTCTTGCTCGACATAGCCCATGAAATCTTTTGAGTTCAGCATTTTTACCTTCTATAGAAGCTCTCTTTTTATATTTTTCCTTGAACTCTTCTGTTTTCTGATACTGAGATATTTCATAAAATTCCGCAGCATTTAAACCTACTATAAGTATTTTTCTTGCGCTTTTTTTAGCACATTCATCATGTTTATGACATGCCTTACATTGACTCATTTCAAAATAGTATTTATATCCTTCTTTTTCTCTTGTCTTGCTTTTATATTTATAATGCTTTTTATTTATGGTTGTATTTTCTTGACTACACTGCCATTCATCTGAGTCTTTATTATATGTATACTCACTTTCATCAATCCTGTAAGCAGATGTGCTAACTGGTATGAAAGCTTTTGATTTCATTTCTTCTATATCATCTAATATTGATTTTCTAAAATATGCTTTATCTCCATAAACTTCTTCAACGGCTATGCCAGTTTTTTTAGTTCCTTCTAGCATTTCTTTTGTATGGCTACCATCTGTATATGCTCCATCAGCTGTTTTTACTGAAGTAATTATGCGCTCATTTGTTGTCATAACAAATTCTGTTTTATATCCAAAAAAATCTTGGGTTTTACTCTTGCGACCAACTCTTGCATCTTCATCTATCAAGGATCGTATCCCCTTTTGATTTATAAACTTAGGATCATTTAGTATTTCTTTTGCCTTTTTAATTGCTTCTGCTGTTTTTTGCTCTTTAGTAGATATATTTCTTTCTGCTTGATCAATTACTATTTCTAGGTATTCTTTCATTATAGCCTTTGCCTCTTTATGATCTTCAATTTCTTTATAGTCTGGCACCACGGGTATATCTTCTAGATTTTGGGATGTTTCTTCTGCATATGTTTTGATAATTTTTCTTCCTAAATGCTTCATTAATCGTTCTGGAGTTTTCTTTATTGTATTCGCCTCTATATGGGTAGCATCAATACTTACACTCTTTCCCTCGACGATTCCTTTTTCTACACATTGTCTTACGATTTCTGTGATGATTTCATCTAGCGTTGACTCTTCAAGTCGTTGTGCTCTGAATTTAGATAAAAGACTTTTATCCGGAAGCGAATCTTCTGGATTAATACCAATAAAGTACATATATGCTAGGTTTAAACTCGCTTCTTCCTTAACCTTTTCATCAGATAAATTATATAAATGTTGCAAAAAAAGTAACTTGCACATTAATTCCGGTTCTTTAGCAGGTCATCCAAATTCCTTGCAATAGCTATTCTCTAGTAATCTATTGATAAAGCTAAAATCTACTACTGAATCAATTCTTTTTAGTATATGATTTTCTGGTATTTTATTATATAATGATGAGTGAAAAGATATTTGCTTTAGCTTATGTCGAAGCATGAAAAAACCCCCTTTTGGTTTTGTTTGGTCGTACTTACATTATACCATAAACGGGGTTTTTTTGTCTGAAATCAAGTGTTTTCAATGATTCGAAAAAATATTTTGTACTTAATATACAAACATAGTGTAAGTTAAACTGGATGTTTGCGGGGACTTTTTCACTGGTCCCGGACGTTTTGATTGCCACTAATTCTTTAGTTCATGGCAATCAAAACGTCCCTTTGGCCCGTGGTATATAGGCAACTAATACCAAATCAAAGATTGTCGTCATCTACCTGTAGTAAATCCTCCCCCTGATTATTAGATAAATCTGTCATTTCTACCAATTCTATTATTTCTTTTATTTTATCACTATCATAATTCTTGTCCTTCGGTAAAGGTTCTAAAACATCTATATCTTCTGTACCTTTATCTAAGTCTATTTTATCCTTGTTAATACCTTCAGATACCTTCATTGCCTGTATTACTCTTTGGATTCTTTTTGCTGTAGTTATTGCACTTTCAACAGCCTCCAATAAATTCTTATCTTCTTCATGCGCATAGTCTTTCAATATGTTTATGACTCCCAATTGTTTTTCAATTTTGTTAGAAACAGTTGCATAGGGTAGTCCTTGGATTTTATAGGAACTATCCAGAAGTTGTTGCATTGTATTTATTATCTCTAATGCTCCTGCAAGTGTATGGATTGGAACTTGCTCTTTTTCATCTAAGTATGCACAAACAGACTGAAGTGCTCTTTTTATATCAGGATTTTTTATTGCCTTCCCAATGTCAATCGTTATACCCTTAGATTGTGTACCTGTTGCTCCTCCATAGCCACTTAATCCTTCCCTTCTACTGAATATGAGAATTACCAATAATATGGGAATATATGGATATAGCACTGTTAATATACTGGTTGTTGAAGGTTCTTCTATATTTGAGTTGTTACTGAATGATTTTTCCCTCAATAGCCATTCCTCCTTCCTTCTATTTTGCAACTAGTTCCATTTCCAGTATCTTATAAACTCTTTTTATTTAAAATTGTGACAAAATTTGCATAAAGACTTTTTGCCACTTGTATTGTAATCCAAGATTATTTTTAAAATAAAGTACTTAAACATCCTCTCGTATTACATTATGCTCTAATTTAAATTTTGGTTCTATAGATTGTGTTTGTACTTTTTAGTAACTATGTATAATCTACAAACAAATAAAAGTACTTTACATTTGAATCAACACAAAGTACTTTTAAAGAAATTTACTCTAATTAAATTTTCATTAATCCTTATTTTCATTCGAACAAATCAGTAAATTGATTTGTTAATCAACAACTATTTTAAACGTTGTTCCTTCTACAAAGGATTTTACTACAGATACGGAAAGTATTTCAAAATTTTTGATGCTTATATTTATCATAAAATTTCTACCAAGTAGGTATCTGTACAGCAGCCAAACAGTGGGTGAGATATTTATGCAGAGCCATGAAGGCGTATGGTTTTGAAACTCTGGTAATGTCGGTATCTATGGAAAATCTACAGCTGCCAGAGGAATGGAGACAGAAAATGCATGACGGGAAGGATGGACAAACGGGATGGGAACCCCCCACCTCCTTTTTTAGCCCAACCAATCAGCAGGTGAGGATATATTACGAGAAGATCTGCAGGGAGTTAATAGATATTATGGTGGAAGAGGGAATGCCCCCAATACTGCAGCTGGGAGAACCTTGGTGGTGGTGGCAGGAATTTATGCCGGGAAATGTTCAAGAGCCCTATCCTGGAAGACCACCTTGTTTTTATGATGAAGCCACAAAACAGAAATTTCAAAGTGAGAAGGGAAGGCAGTTACCTTTTTATACAACATCAGATATCCCACTGACACAGGGAAATATAGAAGTCCTTGAATGGTTAAGAGACCAATTAGGGGACTTTTCTAATTTTGTAAAGGGAATTGTTAAAAGTTATTCTGGAGGACAATATACAGTTCTATTCTTCCCACCATCAGTATTGGATGCAGAAAGGGTTCCAGAAGGAATACGGATAGTAAATGTTCCCATCGGAGATTGGGAAAATCCCAGCCTGGACTTTATTCAAATAGAGGATTATGACTGGGTGGTCCATGAAAATGAAAGACATCCTGAAATCTTTGATTTTGCTTTAGATTTCTTAAGATATCAGCAGCATAAAACCCATTACTTTGCAGGCTTTGCCTGGGAGGAGTTCACTAATCTGTTTGGTAAAAGTATAGAAAAACAGTGGCAGTTAATTGAAAGGGCAGCAGTTGTAGCTTTATCAAGAGGGATGAGGGAGGTTTTTGTATGGGCAGGAACACAGATTAGAAGAGATAGCTGGATGCCTGAAATCCCTGTAAGATATATTCCAAGGATGATTAATAGGACACTGCTGAGAATTGAAAAGATGGAAATATAGAATACCAAGAAAAATTTGAAAACAAATGGATGTTGGAAGGAGGAAGTAATTTGAAGGATATTATAAATTCAATACAGTTTGTTTTTACAGCTGTTGGAGCATTCCTAGGATGGTTTTTAGGAGGTTTTGACGGCTTTTTATATGCCCTTTTAGCCTTTGTAATCATTGATTATGTAACAGGAATAATGCTTGCAGTTTTACAGAAAAAACTCTCTAGTGAAATAGGTTTTCATGGGATATTTAAGAAGGTACTGATTTTCACTATGGTGGCAGTAGGTCACACTGTGGATACTTATATTATTCAAAATGGTAGTGCCATTCGCACCGCTGTTATTTTTTTCTACCTTTCAAATGAAGGAATCAGTATTCTAGAGAATGCTGCAAAAATAGGACTACCGATACCTGATAAGTTAAAGAGTGTATTATCACAGCTTAGTAAGGAGGATGAGTAGAATGGCAAAAATATGCTTTGATTATGGTCATGGAGGAAGCGATCCAGGAGCAGTTTATAAAGGAAGAAAGGAATCCGAGGATAACCTTGCTATAGGAAGAGAAATTGCAAAGGAACTTAGACGTCACGGTATTACAGTAGATGAAACTAGAACTGCTGATGTAGCTGTAAGTTTAAGGCAAAGAAGTGAATTTGAGAGCAAAGGAAACTATGACTACTTTGTATCTTTTCATAGAAATGCCTTTAAACCCGAGACAGTTACGAGGGCTGAAACTTTTGTCTATACAAAAGCATCAACAAAGTCCAAGGAGCTGGCTGAGAAAATACAAAATGCTTTAGTGGGTATCGGTTTTATCAATAGGGGAGCTAAAACAGCAAATTTTCATGTACTTAGGGAAACCAAGGCTCCAGCAGTGTTAGTGGAAATGGGGTTTATTGATAATACCAAGGATAATAACCTATTTGATAGCAAAAGAAAAGAAATTGTGATAGAAATTACAAAGGCTATGTTAGCTCAGCTTGGAATTTCCTATAAAGAAGAGTTAGCTACTGAAAAAACAGATGGGCAGGTCCTTTATAGGGTAATGGCAGGTTCTTACGCAGTTAGAAAAAATGCTGAAAAGCAGGTGCAAAAGTTAAAGACAGCAGGTTTTGATGCCACCATTATGGTTTTCAATAGGTAGCCTAGTTACCCTGTATATAGCTTGACTTCTATCAAATTTAGAGTGATATATAGTAGTACCAAATTGATAGAAAGGAGGAACTTCAGTGCGTGTGAGGATTATAGAGCCTATTAGAAAGGTACAGAATCTAAAGAAAAGAGTGTGTGCCTATGCTAGGGTTTCCACGGATAGTGAAGCTCAAGGGGACTCATTGGAAAACCAAATAACTTACTATGAAAACTTAATTGGATCAAATCCTGAATATGAGTTTGTTGGTGTATTTGCCGATAGAGGCATCACAGGGACTACTGAAAACAGACCTGAATTTAGGCGAATGATCGAAGCCGCAAGGGATGGTCAGATAGATTTAATCATCACTAAATCCATCTCAAGGTTTGCAAGAAACACTGCGGTAATGTTGGAGGTAGTAAGGGAATTAAAGGAATTAGGAGTAGAGGTAAGATTTGAAAAAGAGAATATTAATACATTATCAGGGGACGGTGAGTTGATGCTTGCTGTCCTCTCTGCTTTTGCTCAGGAAGAAAGTAAAAATGTCAGTGACAACATTAAATGGAGAGTTAGAAAAAAATTTGAAGCTGGTGAAGTGATGGTTAATACAACAAGGTTTCTAGGCTATGACAAAGATGGCGAGGGCAATCTAATCATCAATGAAGAAGAAGCAGAAATAGTTAAAGGGATTTTTAATGAATACCTTGGTGGAAGAGGTACCTTTGTTATTGCAAAGGAACTGAATCAAGAAAAAGTCCCAACGGTTACAGGTGGAAAGTGGTATGACAGCACCATCCTAACCATCTTAAAAAATGAGAAGTATAAAGGAGATGTCCTACTTCAAAAGACATATACCCTAGATCATTTAACGAAGAAAAAAGTTAAAAATACTGGTGAGGTAGACAGCTACTATATAGAAGATAACCATCCAGCCATTATTCGAAGAGAGATATGGGAAAAGGTACAGGAGGAGATTATAAAGAGAGGAAAGGCCAAAGGGAATACTGGAGATAAGAATAAATACATAAATCAATATCCCCTTTCAGGAATGCTCTACTGTAGTAAGTGTGGAGCATCTTTAATAAGGAGAACTTGGAACAGTAAGCTAAGCTGCAGAAAAATCGTATGGCAGTGCAGTAACTATATTAAAAATGGAAAGAATGCCTGCGAAGGTACAAAGATAGATGATGAGATTATTAGCAGGATTAATATAAAGGAAGAAGTGATTGTAAAGGAGGAGATGAAAAATGGCGAGAAATATTACAGTTATACCAGCAAAGGTAAACAGAACAAATCTCGCAGAGAGTTTAAAACCACAGAATCAGAAAATGGCAGCCTACTGCAGGGTTTCGACAGACCAATTAGAACAGTTATCAAGCTATGAAGCTCAGGTAAATTACTACACTACTTTTATAGAAAATCACCCATATTATACTCTAGCAGGAATCTATGCCGATGAAGGAATAAGTGGTACCAACACTAAGAAGAGAGATCAATTCAACAAGATGATTGAGGACTGTAAAGAAGGTAAGATAGATATGATTATCACCAAATCCATTTCAAGGTTTGCAAGGAACACCTTAGATTGCCTAAACTATGTAAGGCAGCTTAAGGATATAGGAGTAGGGATTATATTTGAAAAGGAAAATATCAACACCTTAGATGCTAAAGGAGAGGTGCTACTTACCATTTTAAGTTCATTGGCCCAAGATGAGAGTAGGTCGATATCTGAAAACTCCACTTGGGGAATAAGACGAAGGTTTGAACAGGGGAAACTACACATCAATCATACTAAGTTTTTAGGCTATGAAAAAGACGAAGAAGGTAACCTTATCATAAATGAAAGTCAAGCAAAAATTGTAAGAAGAATCTATAAAGATTTTCTAGATGGTAAAGGAGCAAATAGAATAGCTAGAGAACTTGAGGAAGAAGGGATTATCAATTGGAATAGAAAAGCAAAGTGGTATGAAAGCAGCATAAGAAACATGCTAACTAATGAAAAATACAAGGGGGATGCCCTACTACAAAAGACCTACACAGTAGATTTCCTTTCAAAGAAGAGGACGGAGAACAATGGTGAAATTCCACAGTACTATGTAGAGGAAAGCCATCCTGCCATTATTGATAAAGAAATGTGGGAAGCTGTGCAGCTTGAGATGGAAAGAAGGAAAGCATTTGTTAAAGAGCATGGAATAGCAAAGTTAGATTATGCAACAGTTAAAAATCCCTTTGCAGGTAGAATTATTTGTGGCAACTGTGGAAGTACCTTTGGCAGAAAAGTATGGAACTCTAGGGATGAGAGGTTAAAGAGAATCATTTGGAGATGTAATAAAAAGTATGAAAGGAAGGGCAAAAAAAGCTGTAATAGCAACCACATAGACAATAAAGTTTTATATCTAGCCTTCGTAAATACCTTTAATGCCATGATTGAAAACAAAGATTATTTTATGGATAAATGGAAGCAAAGGCTCGAAAGTGATAATGTTTTAGTAAGATATAAGGCTAATCAGTTTATAAGAATTTTAGTAGATGCAGAACCAGTAGAAGAATTTGATATGGATTTGTTTTTTAGGCTTACTGAAAAAATGACGATATTTGAAAAAGAAAAAATTATTGTGACCCTGCTTGATGGAATAGAAATTGAATGTGATATTGAATAAATCATTCATGAAAGTGTAAGAAGGAAAATATTTGCTGATGAATATGCTCCTATCCTGATTCAAAGGGAAGCAACTCCAACCTATGATAAAACTCAAAAAAGCTTTGATAAAAAGAATGTATAACTTGCAAAATAAGGTTTCCAGAGTTAATATGTGTAGTAGGAAATTGAATAAGGCCGCCATGGCTTTCAGGTGCTGCGAACACCTAAAAGCCAATGCAGGTACCATACTACCTAACACAGACAGCATAATGCTGTTACAGCGACCATGTATTTATTATACTTTATTATGTTATTACAAACAATGATAATGATACAAAAGGCGCAGTGTAGGGTTATAATCAATTCTGCAGTGCGCCTTATTTATTTCCTTTCAAAAATATCTTTGAAGGAAGTTTTGTATTATGAATCGTAAAGCAGAAAAAGACTCTAGGATTTTATCAATAACAGGGCAATCCACTTATCTTTATGAGGAAGCCCCCACCATAAGACTGCATGGCAAGTGGTTGGGGAAGTTGGGTTTTAGGATAGGACAAAAGGTTTTAGTGGAAGAAGGGTACAGGCATTTGACTATATCAGTAATTACCCCTGAAGAAGAAACAGTACAACAGAAATCAGTAGGAAATAAGAAGCGAAAGTAACGTGAAGAGGCTTGGGTAAATATGCTCGGCCTCTTTTTCGTGTTAGATATCTTCTAGTAAGACCAAGACGAACGAATAAAGTAAGAAGTAAGTCGATGCCTATAAGGTGCTTTTGTTCGTATAAATATATTGACGAGTTATTTGAAAGTTGTTACATTTATTTCAATATGATAAATTATAGAAGTAAGATTAGAAATCCTTGTGTCTTATGAAAAAAAATTAAGATTGATGTTGATTATGTATTTCAGATTGTTTTTTGCGATGGTTGCGTATTTTGAATAATACTATTGTGATTGCGGGGAATATAGATGCCTAACACAAACTGGTCTAAACTGAATAATCTGCAGCTTGGTAGATATGGTGAGTATTATGCAAAGATGGAATTTGCATCTTATGGGTTTGAAGTTTACACATCAGAAGTTGATGATCATGGAATTGATTTTATTGTAAAAAATAAAAACGGAAGATTCCTGGAGATTCAGGTTAAATCAATACGCCAAACAAATTATGTCTTTATGCAAAAGGAAAAATGGAACATAAACAATTCAGATGTTTACTTAGCACTATTACTATTTAAAGATGGAAATTTACCAGAAGCCTATCTTATTCCTGCTTCAGCATGGAAAAATCCAAATCCACTGATTTGTGATAAGGATTATGAAGGTCTAAAAAGTAAGGCAGAGTATGGCTTGAATTTATCTAAGAAGAATATGCCCTTGCTACAACTATACAAAATTGAAGATATCATCTTGTCATTGTTAGGTAGTAATATTTAATGGGAGGTAAGACTAAATGCGATTAGTTGATGATTACATATCCAATTTAGACGGAGTAAAAAAAGAGTGGATTGAACAGCTTGTGCAATTTATAAGAGAAGTGTTCCCGGAACTTGAAGAAACATTTTATAATAAAATGCCTACATATAAAGGTGATGGGTACTTCATAGCTTTTGCAGCTCAAAAAAACTATTTTTCCTTTTACACTGATGACTCAAGAGTGTTACCTTTGTTAAAAGAGCTAATACCATCAGCATCAATGGGAAAAGGCTGTGCCAGAATAAAATACAATAACGGATTTGCTATTGATGCATTAATGGATGTATGTAAAGAAATTGTTGACTATCATAACTCAAAACGTTCTTCAACGATTACAGATTTAAAGAGTTTGAGAAAGTGGTCAAAAATACCTTCGAATGTGCAACAGATGCTTATAGATAATGTTTATTGTTCAAAATGCGGCATTACGACAATAGTTGATTATAATATTCAAGATGATCGGCTTGGCTTGGTTTTAAAAGGATCATGCAAAAAATGTGGTGGTAACATAGCCAGGTTTGTAGAGGATGAGTGAATCTAAGGAAGAGTATATCAGTAAGTATGTATGGAGGTAATTATGTTAAAGAATAAGGAATATACAAATGGACAAAAGACCTATAAATTAGTTGGAAACAAGCTAACTTATTTTTTCAAGAATGGTAAAGTGAAAGCCGAGGGAATTTATGAAAATAGTCTAATGGAGGGTGAGTGGAAATTCTATCGGGAAACAGGGCAATTGTGGCAAGTAGGTAATTTTAAGAATGGGAAGAAAAATGGTACTTGGACTCGCTATGACAAGAATGATAAGCTGGAGTATTTGGAGACTTTTAAAAATGATAAAAAAGTGAAAAAAGTATAAAAATTGATAAACACGTGGAGTGTGTGGTTCTGATGACGAAATGTGGCTCGGAGAGCAAAAAGTAGACTTTGATCACAAGATGTTGTGAGATTGAATCAAAAATAAGAAATAGGGGAAAGATAGTATGATTTTCCTCTGATTAGATGATAAAGGAGGTAGGAGAGGAGGGCTATTAATGGCAAAAAATGATAATATGCTGGCAATTTTATGGATGCTTAATTCAGGAACAAAAATAACTGCAAAGCAAATAGCGGAAAAATTGGAGATAAATATACGAACCGTTTACCGTTATATTGATTCTCTATGCGCCAGTGGAGTGCCGATTATATCGGGCTCAGGTCAAAATGGCGGATATAGTTTGCTGAACAATTTTATCCAAGCCCCTTTGTGTTTTGATATAGAAGAACAAAAGGCACTTCTTCATGCTGCTGTATTTGCAAAAGAAGCAGGATATCCCTTTAGTGAGGCTTTAAACAGAGCAACTGAAAAACTGAAATTGTATTCAAATCAAGAACAGGAAAATATTCTTAATCGCCATTTGATTGGGTTTGAAGTGATAAATCGAGATATTGCCCCTGCTGTGAAGGTGGTGTTGGAGGAATTAGAGCAATCTGTAGCAAACGAATACTCTGTAGAAATTGAATACCGCTCAAAAAATGAAGAGCAGTCTCGTCAAAGAGTGATTAACCCATATGGAATAATTTATTGGAACAATAAATGGTATACTATTGGATTTTGTCATTTGCGAGATGAAATTCGCAGCTTTCGGGTTGAACGAATTGTACAGATAAAACAAACCAAAATGATGTTTGAACGACCTGAAGCATTTTCTGCCAAGGCATTTTTTTTACAAAATCTTTTGCCTGATCTGACCAGTAAAAATGGCATGATTTCATTAATTATTAAGGGCAGAGCAGAGGCTTTGGATGACTTATGCATTCATTGGTTTTTAGGTCATCATCTAAAAGAGAGGACTTCAAACCAAGCAGTCTTTTTAGTTGATGAAAAAGCAATTCATGCATATGTACCTTATTTTCTTCTTTCTTACGGAAAAGCTATTCAAGTAATCGAACTGTTACGGATGGAAAATTAATCACTGCTTCGGGGATAGCTCCATTGGAATTTGCTGCACATGTCTTGAAAGCTTTGGATGTGTTTTCGCCAAAAACATTAGATGTTTGGTATAAGCTCTATGAGACTCACGAATCTGATTATTTTTATGAGTTAATGAATTCAATACTATAAGAATATAAGTGAGGATATGTTTGTTCATTTATGGAGCGTAATTCTTTAAAAATAAGAATTTAGGTCTGTTTTAAGAAAGATTCCCTGCCGCCAAGAAACCACTAGGTCCTGATGACATCATTATTGTCTAGTCAACGCACTTAGGACTTTTAATAATATACCGGATAAAATGTTGATTTCCTAAATTCAAGAAAAAAAGGGGGGAGAAAGGGGGACTTCATATTTATTCTGCGAAATATTATCATCTTTCTATCAAAAACCACATAGAGTGTGCTATTCACCTGTGCTAAACACAATATGTGGTGATAATATATTTTCGAATATCTATATATTGTATGTGTTTTCTAACAAGGACAATGCTCAAGGAGATGCAACAGGAGAGTCAATCCTTAAGCCAAAACGTGAAGCTAGGAATTCAGTACCGATATGTGCAGGTCAACCACAATCGGCTCATTAGGAGAATTGGAAGAATATGACGAACAGCTGGCAAGAAGGCTCATTGAGAAAGTGACGATTTTCGAAGAGAAGCTTACCGTTGAATTTAAGTCGGGTGTTGAAATTAGTATAGAATCATAAAAGCATAAATGATCGTCAGAGGAGAAGGAAACTTCTTTTCTGGCGGTTTTTTTGTTTATGATGTATAAATTTTAGAATGCACAGAATTTATTAAGAATCATAAAATGTAGTTGACGATGGAAACTAAATGCATTAGAATTATAGTTGACAATGGAAACTAAACAGGTTAGGAGGAATATAATGAATAAAGAAATTCCAGATATACATGATTTATTACAAGATTTATCGTGGTACTTTGGTAACCAAGGGTTCGATGGCGAATGCTGTGAAGACTTATCTTTGGTAGAGTATATGACATTAAAGAAGGCATATGATATACAAAATATTACAATTCAGGAGCTGGGGATCTCGCTAAATATTACCAAAAGCGGGATTAGTAAAATCATAGATCGTCTTGAGAAAAAACTCTATGTATCCAGGCATCAATCTTCATCTGATGGTAGAGTATGCTGTGTATTGCCGACAGAAAAAGGAAATAATGCGATACTCAAGATATCCAATCGTTACAGTGAATATTTACAAGAGATACTTGGAGCGGTAGATGAAGAATCACTACAAAACATTAAGGATACGCTGGAATTACTATTTAAAGCAATACAAGATAAAGGCTTTATAAAATCAAATTAAGAAGGGGGTAGTGTATTGAATACATTAATCGAAACAATCAAGTATTTTTTGTTTATTACATCTGAGTTAACCGTCCTATTTTTAGGTATAAGTACAGTTGTGGCACTGGTACTTATATACTTACCTGATGAGAAAATAAAAAAATGGATGGCAGGGAAAGGTGTTTTAGGCAATATTGTAGGTGCGATCTTTGGTTCGTTGACTCCATTTTGCGCATGCTCTACAATTCCTATGACGCTTGGTTTTTTGAAGATAGGAATACCATTTGGTGTGGTGATGTCATTTGTTATTGCATCTCCACTGTTAAATCCAATCATCATAGCAATGATGGCTGCCCTGATGGGAATAAAAATAACGATCGTTTATTTTTTAGTTACTTTTGTCGGAGCGGTCATATTTGGAATCATTCTCGAAAAAACAGGTGGAGCCAATCTTGTCAAGAATGTAAGATTGAAATCTGGTGGTTCAGAAGAGAAGGAAGAAATTCCTGATGCTTTCAGAAAAAAAGTAAAAGTCTCATTTATGAAAGCATGGGAAGATTTCAGAGGAGTTTTAATGTATCTTCTTATTGGAGTGGGTGTTGGTGCAGCAATATATGGATATCTTCCGGAAGATTTGGTGCTTAGAATTGCAGGTCCTGATAATCCACTGGCCATTCCAATTGCGGCCATTATTGGCGTTCCACTTTATATTCGAGCTGAGTCAGTAATACCAATAGGCTTGGCATTGATGCAAAAGGGAATGAGTACTGGTGCAGTAATCGCACTTATCATTGGGGGAGCAGGTATGGCAATACCTGAAATGAGCATGCTTGCAGGAATCTTCAAGAAAAAGCTAGTTGGTGCAGTTGTATCGGTTATTTTTTTTACTGCTGTCATTGGTGGATTTGTTTTTAATTTAATGTAATGGCAGTAAATAAATTATCAAAATTTGAAAGGAGAATGTTAAAATGAAAAATGAAGAAAAGAAGAAAGGTTTATTCGGAGGCTTGTTTGGAGCTAAGAAAGAAAAAGGTGGTTGCTGTAATATCGAACTGGAAGAGGATGCAGAAGAAAAAAGCGATAATGCAAACGATAGTGAAGAAACAAAGCAAGAAAATAACTCATGTTGCAGCTAAATGGTTCTAAAGGGAGATTTTGTGAATTGATAGTAAATGAAAAATCAATTTAAAACTATATAGTACGCATTTGCGCTATTCATGAATTATCATGAATGGCGTTCTTTTACTATATATTTTGTTGACATGTTCTCTCATACCTCGCTTCCTCAAAAATCAGCAAAAAACCGATTGATATGTTTCCACATACGTCGGGTGCAAAAATCATCCTCTGACATCAAAGCTGTCCTCTCGTGCCACGTTGAGACGGTTGTACTTCTTTCCCACAAAAAAGCAGATAGTCATATCAACGTAAATGTGGAGTTTGGCGAGGGTGAAGGGAAAATCCCTGTGGGTAAGATTCTTGAAAAAGCAGAGGATCAGAGACCAAACGAAAGAGTTACCTATAATATGATACAAGAATATATAGAAAACAAGTATGGTTTCAAAGTGCATACAGCTTATATCGCAGAAGTAAAAAGGGATTTGGGGTTACCAATGTTTGATGCTCCAAATGCAGTAGAGGAATTGAAAAATTCCAAAAACCATCCAACGCCTGAAAAGATGGAAGCAATCAAAGATGCGTTGAAGCATTTTGGTATAATATAATTGATTGGATCAAATCACATAAATAATGGGTTTTAATAAAATATCATATTATTAGAGGCTAAGTCTGAGTCAATAAAATGGCACGTAAACTTAGCCTCTTTTTTGTATAATACTGGGAATATTTTGATGAAACGTGTATAATAAAAGAAAAGTGTGCAAGGAGTATGAATATGAACTCTGAAATTATAATGTACCAGACCGAAGATGGATTGACAAAAATAGAAACTACTTTTGACAATGATACCGTTTGGCTCTCCATTGACCAAATGGCTGAATTATTTCAGCGAGATAGAAGTGTGATTGGTAAACATATAAGAAATATTTTTAGAGAAGGTGAACTTGTAAAAAGTTCAGTGTGGGCAAAATTTGCCTACACTGCTTCTGACGGAAAAGATTATCAAGTTGATTATTATAATTTAGATGTAATTATTTCTGTGGGCTATCGTGTAAAATCCTTACGAGGTACACAGTTCAGAATTTGGGCTAGCAATGTTTTAAAAGAATATATGAAAAAAGGATTCGCCATGAATGATGACCTTCTAAAAAATAATGGCGGAGGAATTTATTTTGATGAACTGTTGGAGCGAATTCGTGATATTCGTTCATCAGAAAAAGTATTCTGGAGGAAAGTTTTTGATATCTATGCGACAAGTGTTGATTATGATCCAAGAATGGAATCATCAATGTTGTTTTTTAAAACAGTGCAAAACAAAATGCATTGGGCTGCACATGGTCAAACTGCTGCAGAAAAGATTTATTACGCAGCAAATGCAGATAAACCTCATATGGGTATGCTCAGTTTCAAGGGAGACCATCCTACACAAACAGATGCACTGGTAGCAAAAAACTATTGTACAGAAGAGGAGTTATCTGCATTAAACAGCATAGTTTCTGCTTATCTTGAATTTGCTGAAATGCAGGCGAGAAGAAGAATCCCGATGTATATGTCAGATTGGATTGAAACATTAGATGGATTTCTAAAATTGTCCAAGCATGAAATTCTTACTTATGGGGGAAAGATTAGTGCTAAGACTGCTGAACTTAAGGCTAAAGAAGAATATAAGAAATATAAAGCTTTAAATATAAGTGATGTTTCAAAGGCAGAGAGAGATTACATTAAAGCATTAGAAGATATGGAAATGAAACTGCTAGGGGAAGGAGATAAAAACTAAGTGTGAATTATAGTAATAATAAGAAGTCTAACAACCAGCTTTTATGAGATGACTTTGTTGGTGAGTTTATTAAAAAATTGTTTTAAGAGAATATGAAATGTAAAATATTCACATAACATTTAGACAAATAGGAATTTATTGAGCAGACAGGCATAATTAAAAGCACAAAAACTGGTCTTAGGTAAATTATAGGAGGTTTATAAATGAACAAAATAGTTGAGATTAGGAATGAAAAAGAAACAGATTATGAGAGAGTAGAAGAAATCACGAGGAAATCTTTTTGGAATTTATATATTCCGGGGTGCAATGAACATTATTTAGTTCATGTTATGCGATCCCACAAGGACTTTGTGCCGGAGTTAGATCTGGTGATTGAAGTTGATAATCAGATCATCGGGAACATAATGTACACAAAAGCAAAACTGGTTGATGAGTCAGGGGAAGAAAAAGAAATCCTTACCTTCGGTCCGGTTTGCATTATTCCGGAATATCAAAGAATGGGTTACGGGAAAATGCTTATAGAGCATTCTTTTGAACAGGCGGTTTCACTTGGTTATGATGTGATTGTAATATTTGGAAACCCAAGCAATTATGTAAGCCTTGGCTTTAAGAGTTGTAAAAAGTACAATATCTGTCTTGAGAATGAAACATTCCCAGCAGCAATGATGGTAAAAGAACTGAAGCCGGAAGCTTTGGACGGGAGGAAATGGGTTTATTATGACAGCCCTGTGATGAAGATAGACGAACAAGAAGCCGAGCGCTTTGATGAGAGTCTGGAAAAAATGGAGAAGAAATTCCAGCCAAGTCAGGAAGAATTTTATATTCATAGCCATTCTATTATACAGTGAAATTCCTTTAGTGATATAAAGATAAGCTATAACTTCTAATTTTTAGATTAGATTATGAGCATAACCAAAGTCAGACAAGGCAAGTCGGCTTTCCATTATGTTTATTAGTTGAGGGTTTACAAAAGGGAGAATCATCACCCGATTTCGCGGTTGCGAAAGGAGGTGAACACCATGAATAAACCTGTTCGTACCCAGTGGCAAATCATATGCGGAAAGCTAAACGATTTCACAAGATACATGATGTGCTATTTCAAATCCCAACCAAAGCACATAATGATTTGATTTTTGATTATCAAAGTGATAATATTGTCATAAGCTGTTAGGAGGGAATGTTATGGAACAAAAAGTTATGGATTGCTTTACACACCCAATAAAATGCAAACTGTTATTAGAGCTATATTCTGCCGGAAAGGCAACCGCTAAACAACTTGCAGAAATATATAATGATATTCCACAGGCAACCCTATACCGCTACTTGAAACGTATGACAAATGACGGTATTTTGAAAGTAGTCGAAGAAAATCAAGTAAGAGGGACGATAGAGAAAACCTATGCGGTTGCCATTGATTTAGACTCAAGTGGGCAGGAGTTAATTGGTGCAAACGCAGGCGATGCTTATATGCAAATGTTTATACAGTATGTTTTTGGCTTTATTAAGCGGTTTCAAGAGTATTGTAAAAATCCGGATATAGATATTCCAAAAGATCAGTCGGGTTTTTCTCTTGCGCCGATATATGCAACCGATGAAGAATTGGCATCCGCGATAGATGAATACGCAAAAATCATTCAGCCGCTTTATAAGAATAGGCCCACGGCGGATAGAAAATCACGAACTATAGGCTTGATTATTTCACCGCCCGAAAATCACAACAAATAAGTCTTTCAGAGCTCCTTTTATTATTCGTGTGGCAAAGGAGCTTTCTTCTTGACATCATATTATCAAAATGATAATATAATCATTATGATAATTCTTAAAGCATTGTGGGATGTGACTAATTCTATTAATGAGCAGGGAGGAAAACGCATGAAGGCAATCATCGTTGAAAAGTTAACAAAAATATACTCTGAAGGGAAAAAAGCATTGGACAGTGCCAGCTTTGAACTCGACCAAGGTGAAGTGTTCGGATTTTTGGGACCTAATGGTGCTGGCAAAACTACAGCTGTTAAACTTTTAAATGGCATGATTTCTCCATCAGAAGGTACCTGCCATGTTTTTGGCATAGATCCCTCAGCCAGTCCAGAGAAAGTTCATGCTATCTCCGGCGTGGTTACGGAGCATGCGCAAATGTACGACAATCTAACGGGGCAAGAAAACCTTGTGTTTTATGGTACGTTATTTGGAATTTCAAAGGAAGAAAGCTGTAAGCGAGCACTTGCGTTACTAGAGCGATTAAACCTTACTGACGCTAAAGATAAAAAGCTGGCCACCTATTCTACCGGTATGCGCCAACTAGCTTGACAAACACCGATAATATAAAGCACGCAGTAATATCTCTGATTATAAACAACATCATGCCAGTTTTCTTTATTATAATCCCCATTATGGCCGCATCGATTATGGCCGCGAGTTCTTTCGTCGGCGAGAAGGAAAAGCGGACACTGGAAACGCTCTTATATTGTCCGCTTTCTCTAAAGCAAATATTCAGGGCTAAAATACTATCTTCGTTTATCATGAGCGAACTGGTTTCCATCCTGTCTTTCATCATTATGACACTTGTGACACAGATTGAAATATTTCTGACAACAGGCAGCCTGCTGTTACCGAATATCAGTTGGCTTGTGGTCTTATTACTTCTTTCGCCTGCTGTGTCCCTAATCTCAATTACGTTGATTGTGCGTGGCTCTGCCAAGGCGCAAACCATGGAAGAATCCCAGCAGAGCAGCGCACTTCTGGTTTTGCCGGTAATCTTTCTAGTGGCTGGGCAATTTATAGGGATTATCCTTATAAACATTTGGATTCTATTGGGCTTAGGCGCCTTCTTGGCAGTGATTGCATGGATTTTGATGAATGGCTCGTTTCAAAAGATAAGCTATGAATCAATGCTACGTTGATAGCAAAGCCCAAAACAAAAAAACACTATAAAACCGTAAGGAGGTTTGTTTGATGGATATTCTATTGGATAATTTGCCAATCTTAATTCCGTTTATTGTTGTTCAAGTCGCTTTTGGCTTGATTGCTCTCATTCATGTGTTGAGGCACCCGTATTACCGCTTCGGAAACAAAATAATGTGGGCGTTCGTCGTAATGCTCGTTAATATTTTTGGTCCGATTATCTATTTTGTCTTTGGAAGGGGGGAAGATCAATGAAAGATGTACTTTCCATAAAAGGATTATCAAAAAGTTTTGGTACTCAAAAAGTCATAGATAATCTTGACCTTTCTGTGCCAGAAGGTACTGTTTTCGGATTTATTGGTCAAAATGGCGCGGGTAAAACAACAACCATGAAAATGGTGTTGGGTCTGCTGAAAGCTGATAGTGGTGAGATTACCGTCTGTGGTGAAACCGTGAGTTATGGACAGACAAAAACCAATCGTCATATTGGATATTTACCCGATGTTCCCGAATTTTATAATTATATGAAACCGCTTGAATACCTTGCCCTTTGTGGCGAAATTGCAGGGCTTTCCAAATCGGAAACCAAAGGCCGAAGCGATGAACTTTTATCTCTTGTGGGGCTTAATGGTGTAAAAAAACGCATCGGCGGCTTTTCCCGTGGCATGAAACAACGGCTTGGAATCGCGCAAGCCTTGTTGTCACGCCCCAAGCTGCTGATTTGTGATGAACCCACAAGCGCTCTTGATCCTGTCGGACGTAAAGAAATACTTGATATTCTTCAAAAAATCAAAGGCACAACAACCGTAATTTTTTCAACGCATATTTTATCGGATGTAGAGCGCATTTGTGACCGCGTGGCAGTGCTGCACAATGGCAACATCGCTATCAGCGGGACGCTTTCCGAGATTAAGACTATGCACGGTAAAGAGCGCCTTTTGCTAGAGTTTTCCCAAAAGTCAGAAGTTAGTCAGTTCAAGGCTTGTGAGAAAATAAAGCCGCTACTTTCTCAAGTGGAAGAAAGTGGTACAGAAATCATTTTGCAGGGTAAGGATATCGTCCATATTCAACGTGTGGTTATTTCTGTACTTGCAGAAACCGGTTTGTGTCCATCAAAAATGGAAATTATGGAGTCCTCCCTTGAAAACTTGTTCTTGGAGGTGGTAAGGTGAGAGGATTTATTGCATTTTCAAAAAAGGAACTTATAGAAAATACTCGGAATTACAGACTGCTTATTATGCTCGCCATTTTCTTAATCTTTGGTTTGATGAGCCCATTGCTGGCAAAATTCACACCGCAGCTTATGGAAGCCCTTATGCCGAATCTTGCAGAAGCATTTGAAAACCCCACCGCATTAGATTCGTGGATGCAGTTCTACAAAAATGTTTCGTCACTTGGCCTTAGCTTGACAATCATTCTTTTCAGCAGTTGTTTGTCGGGCGAATATGCCAAAGGTACACTCACCATCATGTTGACAAAAGGATTGTCACGTCCCGCTGTAGTTCTGTCAAAGTTTTCGGCTGCTGCGGTCATTTTAACCGTTAGTTATTGGCTGTCTTTTGGTGTTACCTATGGTTATACAGCCTATCTCTGGCCGGGCGCTTCACTGCCGCATGTTTTTTTTGCAGCCTTTGCCCTGTGGATTGCAGGAATACTATATTTGTGTATCCTTATGCTTGGTTGTGTGCTGTTCCGGCAAGCGTTTACAAGTATCCTATTTTTGTTGGTAATAACGGTGATTATGGGATTGTTAGAGCAGATAGAGCAGACCGCAGGGTTTAGCCCGGTCATTTTAGTATCAAAAAATATTGATTTGCTTTCCGGCGCGGTGACAGTTTCCTATTTTACCATACCATTTATTGTTTCGATCTTTACGTCGGCTGCATTATTGATTATGTCTATAGTCGTATTCAATAAAAAGCAGTTATAACAAATAGTTTTTTTATATAACAAATGCAAAAGTAATGATAACCTCCCCAAAGGGAAATAAAAAAAAACGTTGTTGCGGCGGCTGGATAGCTTTATCCAAAACAAAATAGAGTAGCTGACGGCGGTTTTGAAATTGATCAAAGTCGCCGTTTTTCTTTTCAAAAAATAGAGTAACGGAGGGTGTATTAAAGTTACCCTTTTTTAAGGACACGGCGGTATCAAGGAGGTATCGCCATGTCTATTTTTATTTACAGCAGACCCCCTATTCCAATTTGTATGCAAATGAATTGGATCAGCTTTATACAGAGGATAAATACTTTGTTACCGAACAGATTTTCAATGTTTTAGGTCTTGATGTCATTGTTACAGATGATGTTGTCGCAGAGGCATTACAAAGTTTGCCGGAACGCAAGCGTGATATTATCTTGCTTTCCTATTTCCTTGAGTTGTCTGCCGAGAAATTGGGGACAAGCTGAATATGCTGCGTTCTACTGTTCAGTACCAAAGAACAAGCACGCTGCAACAGCTAAAAAATTTTATGGAAGGAGATACCTATGAGCAACAAGACAAGAAATAATCATCTGCTTTCCTACCCTATTATCGTATTAGCCTCTGGTGGCGATGTGGATGCTATTAATACCGTTCTGAAACATTACGAAGGGTACATAGCAGCATTGTCTATGAGGACATTGGATTGTCAACATTGAATTAGACAGTTTTTTTAAGGTTATGTTCTTTATATTGTTTAGGACTTAAATATCCTAATGTTGAATGAATCCTAATA
>NZ_FZOJ01000075.1 GCF_900188145.1 Anaerovirgula multivorans
TCATATCCTTCATCAGACAAAACATATTCCTTTAAGTCAGCACTGGCTCCTCGAACTGTCTGAGAATATATATAGCCATTCTTATGGAGGATGTTGTAAGCAATATTTTCTCCAGTGTTCATGCCTTTGTCGGCAACTACAATCACACGGCCGAAATTGTAGTCATTTTTCAAATCATCTGGGGAAAAAGGGGTCATGGGGAAAAAGGGGTCAGGCTTGAATTATTTACTTGCTAATGATATGATAATCTTGGTGATAAATATGGCGAGGAAACCACGAATCCATTACCCAGGAGCACTATACCATGTAATGGTTAGGGGAAATAATGGGGAAAATGTGTTAAGTGAAGAAATACATAAAAACAAGTATCTAGATATAATAGCCTCATATAAAGATAAAATAAGCTTTATACTATATGCCCATTGTATTATGGATAATCACGCTCATCTTCTAATTGAGGTAACAGATGTTCCACTCTCTCAGATAATGCAAAGAATTCAGCAGGTTTATACCCAATGGTTTAATCGCAAATATAACAGAACGGGTCATGTTTTTCAACAGAGGTATAAAGCCTTGCTATGTGACAAAGATAACTATTTACTCCAGCTAATAAGATATATTCATAATAATCCAGTAAAGGCAGGCCTTGAAGGAGGAATAGAGTATAAGTGGAGTAGTCATGTACATTATATTGGGAAGAAGAGCGATATAGTGGATACTTCTGATGCACTAAGCATATTTGCAGAGAATAAAAATAAAGCTGTAAGACAGTATTTGCAGTTTATGAGCCAGGGTGATACAGAGATAGTATATGTGGATAAAGATGAACTTCAGCGCACTAATTTAACAAAGAAGATTAAAAAGAAAGAGCTAATAGAAAATATAAATATTGATGAGATAATTGAAGCAGTATGTATTAATGAAAATATTACAATTAGTAACGTTACCAGAAAAACAAGAATCCAAAAGATAGCAGATATTCGTAAAGCTATTGTTCTTCTAAGTGAGGATCATTGTAATGCAAGTAACAAGTTGTTATCCCAAAAGCTTAATTTATCATCATCAATGATATCAAAAATAAGGTCAGGAGATAGTGAAGGCTCAGCTTATGTTAAAGAAGTGATTAGAAGATGGGAGGAAGTAAGTAAATAATTCAAGCCTGACCCTATGAACATTTGCTTTTACCCTCTTGCGTATTGCGCCGGATACCATTTTTGAAACCATGCCGTAAATAGACCCATCAGTGCGGGCAGGATAGAATTGATTAATCCTACATAGGGAGATAGTTCTGTTCCCATCAATACATATGTCCAAATGGGTGTTACAAGGTATATCGCACCCCACGCTGCGGTCAAGATACGGTTTGTGAGGATAAATAGTGGATTTGCAAAGGCTTTTTCCCCACCATAGCCCATTGAGCTGTAATGCGCTGTAAGTGGTATTTGGGGAAACGATCCAATAATCCACAGTAATCCGAATAATAAATAACTACCAGATACGATAATCCTTGCATCTGCACCGAGTAAAACTGCCAGTGAAAGCCCAGCCACTATAAGGATACTGATTCGCTCGTAAACAACAGGTCGAAATAAAAGCCATAGTAATGGAATGACAGTTGCTGCGACAATGCTGATAGCACTGCCAACTACGGGATTTATTGGGATTCCTGTCCAAATGATAATCCACGGCACAAGAAAGAGTGGCATTTGGGTTTTGTGTAGTGTCTTATATTCCGTCCTCTTTAACGGAGGCGTTTGTGTACCAAACAAGTCATCCCACTTTAACATGATATCAAAATCTCCAATGACTTTATAAAGCCGCTGGAACAATGCTTTCTGTCCAGTAATTTCCCCACAGGCGATGGAACGCCAAACCGAGTACGGCGTTTCAATTCTCGTCGTGTACGATTTAACGTTATCCGTTATAACCTCCGAACCTTGCTTTGTCAGCAGAATTTGATAGGTTTTTTCAATGTCGGTGTAATGAAATTCTATAACACGCTCCACACCGTCTGGCTTATACAAAGCCGCCATCTGCCTTGTAAAACTTAAGCTATCGTCTGTAGGAGTTTTAGGACACTCTTCTTTTTCGATTCTCCAAGAAGCATCCGCCATCTTTTCAAACACATTGCGAGGATATAACGGCTCTGCAAGCTCTTCGCGTGTTTCGTTACGAATCCCTCCAGCGACATATTCCTCCCCGGTACGGCGGACGACTTCCAAATAGGTGTCCGTGCGATTTTTCAGTTCTGGAACACTGAACAATTCACCTTGTCCGCAAAAAATAGTTATGTAATTATTTTTTCCACAAAAGTGATCGAACATGGCAGTGACTGCTTCATAATTACCTATCGAAGTCCAAAAACCACAAGTGGAAATCACAACGTGTTTTTGATGGGTTAAGTTATACCTTGAAGGATGGCTGCCACTTTCATTTCCCTCTTCCATAAACGGTAAACTCAGCGGTAATTGGCGGTCAATAAGATTTTTCAAACCACTGGGAACATTGTAATAATACAGCGGGAAGGACCAAACAATCACATCGGCAGCAATCATTTTGGTGAGAATTTTACCCATTCCGTCATTTATAACACACTTTCCCGGTGTGGTATGCCAACAAACAAAGCACCCCAAGCAAGCCTTAATATCTGCCTTTGCCACATCAATAACTTCTGCATTAGACCATCCTGCTCCGTCCAAAAAAGCACGGGTCAAACGCATGGTATTGCTACATTCACTCTTTGGTGAACCATTCAACACTAAAACTTTCATAGATTCCTCCCCTCCAAAATAGCGATTGCTTTATCTGCCCAATGAAAACTGGCATCATAAAAAGCTTCGCCGTAAAGGATTGAAATATCCCAAAATTTAGACTTTTCATCATCATCCACGATTACTCCATATTCAGAACTTGCGGCACAAGCGATTTTGAGTGCCTCTTTGCTTTCAAGGCACTTTGCTCGGTATGCCCGTAGCATTTCAAGTGACTGTTCAATACTTGTTTCTCCGGCAAAGAATATACGCATAAGAAATGCGCTCTTAACACGCATTGCATCGGCAATATCTAATTCTGGAAATGACATCCAATTCAAAAATTCTTCTTTTCCCCTATCTGTTATGGTGTATACTCTCTTGTTCGGTTTTTCAGTTTGCATAATGCGTTCACTAATCAACCAGCCAATCCGTTCCATGGCATCCAGTTCACGGTAAACTTGACTAGTCTTTGCCTGCCAGAAAAATGAAAGTGAAGCTTTAAACGCTTTATCCAACTCATACCCTGTCATAGATCCATAATTCAAAAGCCCTAACAGACCATGTTTTAGTGACATATTATCCCTCTTTTCTTATATTCTATAAGTTGAATATACAATAAGATGAATATGATGTCAAGACTAAGTTGCTTTTTACCCTTGTTTTTTTAAAAACATATGCTATAATGTGACAGGGTCATACATTACCAACATAATAGCTGGGAAGGTATTTCGACAGAATAACAACAAAGGATGTACATAGTAATGAAAACACTTATTAAAGCAATCATGGGTGGCATAGCCATCAGCATGGGAGGTATTATTTATTTAACCTTAGAAAACCATATCGTAGGTTCTCTCCTCTTTTCTATTGGTCTATTTACCATCTATACCTTCGGTTTACACCTGTATACAGGTAAAATTTGTTACATTATGAGTGAAAAGCCAGTTTACTTATTCACCGTTCTTACGGTATACATAGGGAATTATGAGGAAGTATTAAAAGAAGCACCACATCGTCAATGGGTCTTTAGTATACCCAAAAGATTAAGACCCTATTTTATGTTTGACCGTAAGCTTTTGTCCAAGCTAAGCAAGTGTGCATGGAATGTGCTGTCAATGTATTTAAAAGAAAGTGTTTCTGTAGATGACCCTATACCAGGAGCAGTTATTGCTGTTCAAACCTTTGGAAAGTTTTTGAATTTTAATCCCCATTTACATATAATAGCAAGCGATGGTTGTTTTTATAACAACTCTGAATTTATGGTTGGAATAGAGCCAAATGCA
>NZ_FZOJ01000006.1 GCF_900188145.1 Anaerovirgula multivorans
CTTGGTCAGAATCCATACCTCAATCCTGCAAAGTGCCATCTGAAAATTAATGATCAAGCCCATATCTGTCAAGGTGTGGGCATTTTGACGCTTACAAGCATTTTACTTTGTCTAGTCTAATTTTTTTAAGCCATTTTTATCATTCTCTTATATAGAATATAAAAGCAATTGAATTTGTAACATCTTCAAATACTAGATTGTATTTTTCAGCAATTTTAAAAAAATGGTTTATATCAATGATTTCTTTTGATTGCAATAAATTTCTTAAATTTTGTCTGTTTATAGAATTAGTTTTAAACTTCAACCTTACCACATAGAGTCTCTGTATCTATATAGTCTGTTTCTGTCATGCAACCTACGCTTTTAGGTGAAATTGATTCAATATATTTTTTGCGCTGAATTTCTATTATCGGCATATCCTCAGCATCAATCCTAGGATACTCAAGTAGCTTTGAAAAATCAAAGTTTTTTAGTTCTTTGCATATATTCTAAATTATGAAGCCTACAATATTTAATAAATGGATAAGAATAACTATCACAAATACATTTTTTATTGGTGTCATCGACGCCTATAGAGGCGCGAGACATCCTAATTTACTTATAAATCAATTGTTAAATTTATTCAATTGTCTTATAAAACCTACTATTTAATTGTATTTGCTCATTTTATATTTAAGGTAAGCATGTTCAATATTTCAATAATATCACCATAAGATATATCTTCAGCATAACGGTAATTTTTAGTATACTTCATCCACTGTTTTTTAAAATCTTCACTGTTTCCAATATTATTTATTCTATTTTCTATATCTTCAAAGATATGGGTAGTTCCCCTATTGGCTGAAGTCTTTCTAACTGCATCTGCAAATAATTCTTTATCAAAATCTTGAGTTTTAGCTAAAATATATATATCATAAAAATCCCTAGGTCTAGTATTGAGTTGACCTCGCCTTAATATGGTTTCATACTTTTCAGCTAAAACTGTTTCAATATTGTATGCCCAAACCTCAATAGTTCCATCATTAAAAATCATCTTAAAGCTATAAAGAATTTCTTTTGGTGTTATGGCATTACCAGTTGTTACATCAATCTGCATTGGAGTAATAATTGTATCATAATCAGCTTGAATACTGACTCTTAACCCACCATAATGGTTATCTTCTCTTATAGGCTGAGTTCCTAAAAATGAGAATTTTACATTATCATCTACATCTATTAAGCAAATATCAATAATAGCTTTCGATAAAGACTCAATATTCAATGGATAATTTTTTATCGTTGCATCCATGTCCATTGTTGCTCGATTATCAATACCTACGATAGCTGCAATCAACATACCGCCCTTAAGTATAAGCTTATTCTTGTACTGTGATTTTGATAAACGCTCTAAAAACCTCTCAAACATATAGTTTTGAAGAACTACTTGAGCAGACATATCTTTTTGCTTGGCTAGGTTTTTGATTCTAGCTTTTAAGCTCATAGCTTTATTGCTCATAGTAGTACCTCCATATAATTTTTAATTAATTTCTCGACCTTCAATTTTTTTGCATATTCTATAAGAAGTGCATAATCTGTAGATTTAAGCTTTATATACCTCTTTAATGCTTCATTTACAATTTGAATATCTATTTTATTTCTACTTCTTACAATATCACAAATTGTCCTTTCAACGTTATACACCTTTATCTTATTCCCAAAAGAAGTCATACTATCAGTAATTCCTAATGAATGTAAATCATTTTTAATATAGTAGATTTTGAAGTTCTCAGATATATTTCTAACAACTTTGTAGCTACTTGGAACAGTAGCAGAATACTCAAATGGTGTCCTATCAGTTAAATTATGTAGAAATAAAGCAGTTTCATGAGAATAGATTATTCTAGGATATTTACACTGCATATAGTACATTTCATCCTCAATTGTTTCAGGCGACACATATACACCTCTACTAACACGTTCCAGCTTTCCCATGTCAACAAGCTTTGATAAATATATCCTTGGGATATTTAAATCTTCTAGATCTGAAGTTAATATAGTTCCATTTTTTTGTTTTATAAAATCTTCTAATTTTTCAAGGTAATTCATTTATATCACCTCTTTTTACAAATATACCGATATTGTATATCATATCAGTATATTTGTAAATGTTATTTTTGATGCAATATATTTTAAACCGTTGAAAAGTATAGATTTATACAACAATAGTGTTTTATTTACTAAATATATTTTATACTACCTTCGTACATGTTTTATACATAAAAATTACTTCTCCATCTTAATAAATCATAAAGCTTTCTCCAATTGATCTTGCAATAGCTCTTGTATTAGTTCATTCCTTAACTCCCAAAAAGCTTTGTCCTTAATATATATTGGTCTATTCTCATTTTGTAGCTTAACAAGACTTTCATGTTTCACTAAACTCTTAATTTTAGTGTATATATTATCTTCTTCAGGTTTAGATTGAGTATTAAATATATATCGAACGTCTTTATTATTTAGGTCTGAAACATTATGAACAATCCATGTTGAAATATAATTTTGATACTCATTTTCACTAGTAGAGAAATGACTTAAAAGCTGTGTTGATAGAATTGTCCCTACTCCAAACATCCTACCTTCTTTCATAATCTTTTTAATAGACTTGAAGTTTTTACTTAAAAAGTTATCCGCTTCATCTACCAGAACCATTTTAGATAACTGTCTATACTTACCCTCTTGCTTACTTTCTCCCATGACCAGCATTTGAGTATAAAAAATATCTAGAGTCATAGCAACAACTAAGTTTTGTATTCCCTCATCGTAGCCCGAAAGATCTATTACCGTTACCCCATTTACTATGTCAAATAAAGACTTGGTATTATTGGAATCAGGTTCAAAGATTTCAAATTCATCTAAGTTTTTCAATGCTACATACAACTTATCTTCATTTACATCATCATTATTAAAATATATAGAACACACATCTCTTATGGTTGGGGCAGGTTTGCTCCAGGTATTGACATTAACCTTATCTATGCCCCTCCGTCCATATGCCTCCATAATTATTTCTCGTAACGCATTCTCTTGTTTTGGACCTAGTCCAAAAGCTGTTGAAATGGTCTCCTTTATCATATTGGCAGTATGAAGAGGCAATAAAGGTTTTGGTTTTTCGGGAAGAATCAGCGCCAAGGGGTTATAAGGTAAATGAAATAAATTATATACCTTAGCATTTGTAGCCTCAACAAATTCCTTGTCTATATAGTCTCCTTTGTAATCAAAGATCAGCATGCCAATTGGCCTGTTCTCTACATTATTATCTTCTTCTAAGTGAATTTGAGTAATTAAAGATTTAGTAAACTGAGTCTTGCCGGTTCCCATCGTTCCGATAATACCTGTATTTGTATGGGTTGTTTTCTCAGTATCTGTAGGATACCAAACTAAAGCCTGATTGTTAACAACTTCTTTTCCAAATAAAATTTCTATTGGTCTGCTACTTTTTTTACTAAGTTTAGTTACGTCATCTTCTTGCTCTTCAAGCTCACCCTGGGATACATAAATTTCTTTACTATCCCCTACATTATTAGGATCTTTTTCAGTTTCTGCATCATCATATTCTACTTCAATTAAAGGATTATATTTGTTACCTAGCAAATCTTCTACATTAAAGTCACTTTGGTTATTTAAGAATTTATTCTTCAGGTCTTCTATACTACTTACAATATTGTTATATCCCTCTTGTTCTGAGAAATCTAGAACAAGAATATCTTCCTTTTTAAAAGGCTGTGAATTAAAGTGAGTGCCTTTCTTAAAGGATATTATAGCACCTTTGCCTATATATTCATCTAATGCATTGCTTATTTCATAATCATCATTCAATAACTTTGACCTAATATCGCTATCTATAATACCGTCCCAATTTTGTTCTTGCCAAATATTATATAATTTCATCTTCTCTATACTAACGATTGTTAGTTGCATTAAGAAGTTTCTATAGATCTTCTTAGTCACCTTATTCAAATCTTCTTCGCGTGGTATTAGGAATTTTTCTAATAGTTCTTTGGTTTTGCTAGCTTGGGTTATTGCCTTTGCAATTACACTATAGTTATTTTCACCTATTTTCACCTCTATAGGATAAAAATATACTTTTAGCCCGCCACTAGTATTCTCTATTCCCACTAATAATAAGTCATCTGAATAGGATTCATTCTTTCCTGTTAAATTTTTTATGGTGAATAACCCATCCGTCTGGTTTAACCCTGCTCCACTAGATACCCTCAAGATCTCTTCTAGAGAAATCGGTACCCAGGTAATATTTTTGTGATGGAAATATGCTAAGCTGAGTTTGATCGCAGATAAAATACTTAACTTTTCTCTTGAGAATTGAGATTTACTTGAAATTAGTCTTAAAAGCCAATCTCCATTAACCCCATTAAACAAATTTATTATTTTAGGTAAACTTTCTTCAATCCTAGATACATTCTTACTTTTTAAGAACTCTTCTATTATCACTTGATACTGTTTTGATTTTCTTGTAACAGTAATTGCATCATATCCGCTAGAAGAGGTATATTGATCACTGTAGTGGATGATCAGCAAATCTTTTGCATCTAAATCATTCTTAAAAAAATTCAGGTCAACTTTTGGATCTATAAAAGTAATCCAATGGGAGGATTCATATATTCTGTCTAAAAACTCTTTATTTTTTTCTCCCATAGAAGTTGTAATACTTAGTGTATCGTCAAAAGGATCTCCACTGGCAGCGGATTTTATTAAAGCATTTGTCTTCATAATAAGTTTTAATAAATCATTTTTTTCTGTTGGTAAAAACCTGGATCCGAATCCAGTCCTGTAGGTATCTTTTAAATACACTGACGGCACTCCTGAAATCAAGCCATCTAGTGATACACCAGTATTTACATCAATCATATTACTGCTATTTATATCCACATCCTGTTCCATTTCATAGAAGGTAATATGACTATATTCATAATTCTGGTCTGCTTTATCCTTCTTATAAAACTGAACCTTCTCCCTAACTATGTTTATTATATCTTCTTCACTATAGTATTTTGATCTTAAGTTGATTCCAAAGGAACTTTTTATTGCTTCTATTGAATTGTAAGCTGCAAATTCTTCAAAAATACTAGTAGAACTACTTTCTCCATAAATATATAACTCGATAGAAATTAAATCTTTAGAATCAATATCATTATTCAAACTTCTGTTGTAATAATCTAAGATTCCATTGAGAATCTCTACACTATCTCCAAGATTTATCAAATTAAGTCTTAATATAGATGAATTTGTGTAATCAAATAGATATGAAAAGTGCTCTATAAACTCTTCAATCTTTTCTCTTACTAATTTAGATACAAAGTCTCTTGAACCCTTATATCTAGGCATTTTATGATTTACATAGTAATTCCACTCAAGCGAATGATCTTGTTCAACTGGCTTGTATAGGGTTCCACTATCATTATAAACGTAGGGAATCAAGTAGGTAGCATGTAAATTTTTTAAAATTTCTTCGTCTATCTTTTCATCCTTTAACTTTTCATTTAGTAAAACCTGATATGCTACATTTAAAGGGTGTAATGGCGTCATCATCATTTCATAAGATTGATCCAACCTTTTGATCGTACCTACTTTAATTAAATTCCTTTCTTTTTTTGATAATACTTCACCATTATTTAATTCATCAACTGCATTTAAATATGCGGTAATATATTGTTTAGATAAAGCCATTAGCTCATCATCGTAATAGCTTAAGCTAGGCAGTAGATTATTAACTCTATAATATTCGATTAATTTTTTATAAGAATCAACTAAAGTTTCTTGTACTTGGAGTTCTTCTTCTCTTAATTCATCTCCAATTAATGTATAGAACAAAGCTCCCTTTTCAACAAGAACTTTCTCCATCTCAATATTAAACTTAAAATCCTCTTTAGCAAAATATTCTGTAGTGCCCTGTGTGATTTTATTATTACCTATATACTTAAAGTGTTCTTTGTTTTCTCTTTTGAGCTTCCACACTTTCACACCTGTAATCACTTTAGGTCTTTCCTTTTCCTCTTGTTTTCCCAGAGGAATGATTATATTGTCAATGACAACATTACATCTTATATACTCCTCATCCTCTTCATTATTTCCATCGAAACGAAGGTGTAGTTCTTCATTTTCTTCTATTTCTATTTGTACATTATTTTCATTAACTTCTTCATTTCTCAGATGACCTTGACCTGGGTTGAAAATAATTATATCCTCGTCACTATTACATAAAATGAATTTGTCTGCACCTTTTATAATTATAGAGTAGTTTGTCTTTATATTTTCTAAAAACTTCTCATTGCATGTTAGGACAGCTATTCTAAACTCGTACTTTACTCCATCATTATATACAACCTTCCCAAAGGTGCTTTGTCCTTCTTGAGGTTGAATTGCAATTTTTAATTTTTTTCCTGAGTTCCAAGCATTTATTGGCTCATTACGGTTTGTTCTGATACTAGCTGATTTAACATAGTCGTCGAACGATACTTCTAAATGGATTTCTGTTTCTTTACTTTCATTAAATATTATAATATTTCGTGTCCTTTGCTTTACGATGGTGTCCCCTAAAGGCTTATCCCAAAAGCTAAGCTTTCCTTCTATTGATACTTTTTCAAACTGAATTACTTTTTCCTTTGACTTGTTTTCTACCGATTGTTTTACTTCTTTATATTCTATTTCATGCCACAGTTTGTCCTTAAGTTGATTTACTCCTTTGTCATCAAGAAATTTTTCTAACTCCACATCTGGATTTCCATATTGATGTATGGAATCTATTTTTGCAAAAAAATCTGCATTTTCCTTTAGTCTATTTTTTATAACATTCTTATCTTGAGACTGAGTTAAATTAGGATCATAAAAAAGTCCAAAATCCTTATATTCTTCTCTTGTAATTTCTCTTCTATTTAGAACCTTTAGAATATCCTCGTACTGAAATAGCGAGGAATTATCCTCAAAAACATTTTTATTCATTTCATCTAAAGCAAAATTTAAGATATACCGATCACCTATACTTAAATTGCTATAGTTTAACTGCATTTTTATATCCTTAATTATTGATTCTGTATGAAAGGGCATTCCTTCTTTTAGAAAACTTTCTGTTCCTCTGACAATGCTATCAAGTGTAGTATTGTGTATGAACAATATCGCAGTATTTTTGAATCGGACATCAGTTTCGTCTCCCACCAAATTTCGTAAACGGATTAAAAAATCTGGCTTAACATCATCGATTGTTGCAGCAATAATTACTTTAATTCCGTTAATATCTATGCTATAGGCCTTATACTCTATCTCGTCAGTTATCTTATATATGAATAAGTCTGCATTATCTTCCTTTTCTAACGTTTCATATAGTAACTTGACCTGTTCTTCTTTTTCAAATTCAATATTAAACTTATCTCCGCTTTTTAATTCTCGAGCCTTAAAGTATTCTATTATCTTTTTTCCTAAATAATTATAAAATTGATTTGACATATTGAGCATCCCCACTATCACTTTTTTTCTCAATTAAGTTTAATTTCTCAAATAATTGAATAATCTTGGTTTGTGAATCTCTATCAAAATATAACCCTCTTTTTGTGTATGCTTCAAATAGATCCTTAAGCTTCATCTTATCTTGATTCTTAATGCAGAGCTTAGTCAAAAACAGGAGATACTCTTGTGTAATATTTAGAGTATAGCCTAGGGACCCTCTTTTTCTTAAGAAATTACTTTTACAAAACTCCTCAAACCATTTTGCATAACTATTATAAGCTTTTTTTCTGCTGGTTTTAGATTCATTGAACTGATAGTCGATCGTTCTAAATAGTTCATTAATATGATCATATATTTCATCCTCATGAGATGTGGAAAAGTTAAATTTATTCCAGTCAATGTCCTTAATATTTTGCTTATATATATTTATTGCATCTTTAATACTGTTACTGAATTGACTTTTTTCCTCCGTATTCATGTTGATAATCTGCTGTTTTATACCCCAGTAATCATAACACTGCTTATGATCTTTGGTATTTAAAATTTCTAAAGTATTTGCATGAGAAAATAATGCTCTCATATTACTTTCAAGCATTTTCCATCCCCTCATGTAACTAGTTCTTGTTTTAGAGGTAGTCTCCCAATCTAAATTAAAGAACAGCATTTCCTCGTTATCTATTTCCATGTGACATAGTTTAGAAAACTTTAAGGATAATTGAGCTACATAAAAGAAATAATAATACTTTAAGAGCATTTGAAATCCACTCAGAAAAAATTTTGTATCTTCTAACATAAAAGACAAATCTTCTTTAAAAATCTTGCTAATAAAAGGAAGTGAATTATAATACTGGATTTCTTTCTTGCTCTGATCTTCTGATAGTTTTGGTAATCCATTCAACATTAATCTTTCTAAAACATTTAGTGGTTGTTGATCAAAGCATGTTTTAACCTTTTCTAGTATTTCTTTATGATCGTTGCCAAGTAAAACATCATATAGAAATTTTCCTAGCTTATTGTTATACTCCTTTACCCCTTTACTACCTTGAATATAGTTAAACAGCAATGGGTAGAAAGTGTATATTTCATCTTCCGTAAAAAATAGTTCTTTTAGAATACTTTTTAAAGCAGTTTTATCTTGATCTTCAATTTCAACTCCAGCAATATAATTATCAATATTATTTAAATTGATTTCCTCATCGCTTACTTTTTTTTCATAAGTTATTCTAGAAAATTCTCCAAGGGCATACTGAAAATTCTCAATTACCTCTTTATGCTTACTTTCATATTTTGTAGTATAAGGTAAAATACTTATTGCTTTACCAATATCATGTCTTACACTTTCTTTACCGTCTTTACTTGGGAAGTATCTATTCTTAAATTCTCCTATATTGATTAATAACTCCATCTGCCTATACCCCCTTTATCTCTGTAAATCTATACTCATCAAAGGACTTATTATAGGTTAGCTTAAACCTTCTAGTTTCATTTCCATTCCTATCTTCTATTAAAAGTTCTTTGTTTTGATTTCCTAGTTTCTTAATTTTCTGTATAAACTCTACAAAACTTATATAATTATGTTTATCTTTTTTATTTGGTCTATATCCGTCCTTAACCTTCACTAGTAGCTTGTAGAGATTAAAATCAATATTAATATTGTAAATTTCATTTCGATCTGCATTTGTAAATTTTAAAATTAGGTTAGGCACAAATTTCACAAGTTCGTCCTCTGGTACATAAGGTAAGTCATCTAAATAAGGCTCGATGTTTAATTTTTGACTGGTCTTGTATTTCACTTGATTTTTCCCGATTAATAAACCAATGTTTTCATCCTGGTTTACACCATTCCATTTATAGATAGCACTGTTTATATCCTCATATAAACTACTTAGTGACTTTCTTTCACCTTTATTCCAGTAGTATAAACTCTTCATATAGTCTTTATATATTTTATCTTCTAAGTTCAATTTAGTATTTTTGCATGTAAAAAGATACTGCCTTACAAATAATTTAATTAAATCATTTTTAAAAGTTTCCTGGTCTCTTACTAACTTTATTTGATTAAATATTTCTTTTAGGTTTGTGTTGTTAAAGATGCTGTCTCTTATATAGCTTCCTTCTGCTACATTAAGATACTCACTAAAAATACAGCCCATATCCTCTGTAATATTCAGATTAATAATTATATCATCCAATGATTCTCTTCTTGTTTTTATAGGGTCTAGATCTGAAATAGCTTCCAAAATATTTGAAAGTTCCTTATGTCCATACAGATTACTAGTAAAGTTATATTTTATATGCTCTTCAAACTTTAAGTTCTTTACTCTATCAGCCAGTCTATTAGTATTTGCATTATCCAGTTCATTGTTTACCACAAGGTCATATATAAAATTTAAAAGAGATCTAGTCGAGATGATAATTTTATTCTTTACTATGGCCTCAACGAGAATATCAATAATTTTTTGTTTTACATTCTCTTTCGATAACATCTCATAGTTTTCTTTTATAGGACATCTATATCCCTGCTCACATTTTAGACAGTGATCTTCATATGCTTGATAAAAAGGATTACCCTTGTCAGCACCTGTCACCTTATTTAAAATTTCTTTTATATATTCTGATCTAGGTCCTTCATCTGTTAAGGTAAAAATATGATAATCACTAAAGTTTATAAACTGGAAATTACTTTCCTGGTTAAAGGTGTTATTAATAATGCTTGCTTCTAATATTTTTTGACTATTTACGTAATTAATTAGCTTAGTAAATCGATCTTTATACTTTGAATCTATAAAATTATTTAATGCTCCTAAGTTAATTGCTAGGATTAATTTAGTTTTTGCTCCACTTCCCAAGCCTTCGTCTGAAAAAGCATCTAGCACATCATTGAGTGTGTCAATAGATGTTTTTTGAGGCTCTAGACTTTCTGTAGCATCGTTATGCTTATCAAATCGTTTCATTAGTTCAGGATGTTTATCAATAAGATAGGAAATAAGATGAGATTTTCCATCACCTACTCCGCCACACACAAGAATGAGTTGAGATTCGTCGACTTCACTAGCTTGTTTGATCAGATCAAATAATTGATCTTGAACCTCCCTCTTTACATGCATATAATTTTTAAAAGCACTAAAAGAGTTTAGGTTTTCTACAGCTTCTTTAGAGGACTCTTTTAGTTTTTTTAACTCTTTTATTAAACAATTGTTATGTAACACAAGCCCATTCCCCCTTTTCTTCTGCCCTATAAGCTAAAGTAATCTATAAAAAATACGTACTTCTTATATAAAATTTAAAATTAATATCATTTTCAAGAATATTTTATCATATCCTTGGACTTAATCCCAGTAGATAACAAAGTTTTACATTTTATTACAATCTTCGCGCTAAAAGTTGGCTCGTATTTAAACCGTATTTATGACTATTCATTTTTTACGAACATATATTCTATTTTTTTTGATTATTTATTGACTTTGTACAGTAATTAAAGTACCATATAATTAAATATTAAATATTACGTACGTAAGGTGGTTTTGTTATGAGTGGAAATTTTTATTATTCTTTTCCTGCGGTCAAAGGTAGGCAAGCTAAAAGAGATTTTTTCGTAATTATGTGTCCGTTGAACATAATTTCAAAACTTTTTATATTTAATGAACATGATGAGCTTCCTCCAGAATATAGGGCACAGCGAATTCTCAATAAAAATCGTATACCTGATATTACTGAGTACATAATTGCTAATCCAAACGAATACGTTTTTTCTTCTTTAACTGCCTCGATAGACGGTGAATTTGAATTTGCTCAACTAGCCACTAATCAGGATTTCAAAGATATTGGAGTATTGAAAATTTCTATGGACAGTAGGTTGTTAATTAATGATGGCCAGCATAGAAAATATGCGATTGAGGATGCCTTAAAAGCTAATCCCGAATTATCAGAGGAAACAATTTCTGTTGTTCTATTTATAGATGAAGGTCTGAAGAGAAGTCAACAGATCTTTTCAGATCTAAACAAACATGCTGTAAATGTTTCTAGATCAATAGGTATTTTATATGATTCTAGAGATGACTTAGCAATGGTTACAAAGAATTTATTGGATTCAAATACAAAATTAAAGAAATTTACGGATCTTGAAAACTCAACCCTACCCAAGTTCTCAAATAAATTATTTACTTTAAGTAACTTATATAGTGCAAACAAGAGAATTATTGGTAAAAATTCTCTGAGTGAGCCGACCTTGGTAAATTTTATTATTGATTTTTGGAATTTCTTAACTGATGAATTATATGAGTGGAATTTAGTGTTCAATAAAGAAACTAGCCCTTATAATTTAAGAAATGATTCAATAATTTCATATGGAGTTGTTTTAGAGGCACTTGGAATGGTAGGTAACGATTTATATGAAACCCAAGTTGATCATTGGAAAGATTATTTGAAGAATATTAACAAAATCGATTGGGATCGCAGCAATCTTGAAGATTGGTCTAAAAGAGTAATTTCTTCTTCTGGAAGAATTTCTAAGAATTCTAATTGTATTAAGCTAACAGCGAACCTAATTAAGATCAAACTAGGTCTGCCATTAACCAAAGAAGAGGAAAAAATAGAAAATAAGTTTTTAAAGGAGCGTTAGTATGTTTGATGGATTAATAGCAGAAAAAGGATTAAAGAATGTAATACAAGAAAAGCATGAGGAAATCAAAAAAGTTTACTTAAATGACTCTCGACCTTGGATTATTGGTTATAGTGGTGGAAAAGATTCTACAACAGTAGTTCAGTTAGTATTTAATGCTCTATCCGAACTTCCTAAAGAGCAATTACATAAGCCTGTATATATTGTATCCTCAGATACACTTGTAGAAAACCCTCTAATCATTGAGTACATTAGCAGCAATATGTCTCAAATTGAGGAGTCAGCTAAACATCAAGATATGCCTTTTACATCTCATTTAGTTACCCCTCTTGATTCAGATACTTTTTGGGTGTTACTACTAGGCAAGGGGTATCCATCTCCTAGACAGAAGTTTAGATGGTGTACAGACCGTTTAAAAATAAGCCCAATTGATCGATTTATTAAAGAGAAAGTTGATCGTTTTGGAGAAGCAATTGTCGTTTTAGGAGTGAGACGATCTGAAAGTTTTTCTAGAGCTAATGTTATAGATAGTCATAATATAGAAGGAAAAATTCTCAAGAAGCATTCTACTACTAACAATGCCTTTGTCTATGCTCCTATAGAAGATTTTACGCTGGATGATGTTTGGATTTATTTACAGAATGTACCAAGTCCATGGAGTGGTGACCACAAAGATCTACTTTCACTATATAGAAACTCCCAGGATGCTTCAGAGTGTCCTATCCAAGTAGATAAAGATGCACCATCATGTGGTAATAGCCGTTTTGGTTGCTGGGTATGTACAGTAGTAAAAGAGGACAAATCTTTGAGTGGTTTCAGAAAAAATGGTCACCCAGAACTAGAACCTTTAGTTAAGTTTAGAAATGAATTATATGATATTCGTGAGAATCCTGAATACAGGTCAAAAAGAAGAATGAACGGTAGCATATATTTCATTATAAAAGATGGTGTGAAGGTCCAAGGTCTTGGTCCCTTCAACTTAGCAGCTCGCAAAAAATTATTGGAGGAGCTTCTCATTGCAGAAAAGTCTTACCAACAGCTTTCAGGAACACAAACTAAGCTAATTAATGAATTTGAGTTAAAACTTATTAGAGATCATTGGCTACAGGATGGTGACTGGGAAGATTCCTTGCCGGCGATATATAAAAAAGTTACTGGTAAAAACTTTGTAACTACATATGATGAACGACCACTTTTCAGTAGTGATGAGCTGATTCTACTCTCCTCTATCTGTGAGCAAGAAGATGTAGATCCTGAACTCATCAAAAAACTAATTAATATCGAAAACTCTTACTACGGTCTAAAAGCTAGATCTGGTGTTTTAAATAAAATAGACTCTACATTGAAACAAGATTGGGTTCATGAAGAGATTGTATTTGAGGAAGAAGGTGTGTCTTAATTGATTATAAATAATATAACAATTACTAATTTTGGTATTTATAGTGGTAGTAATTATTATGATTTTAAAGTAGACAAAGATAAGAATATCATATTAATTAATGGAAAAAACGGTTCTGGAAAGACTACCCTTTTAAATGCAATTAAACTGTCTTTATATGGCCCCTATTTTTTAGGATATCAAGCTTATAATGATAAGTACTTTGAATATGTTCACAGTAAATTAAATGCTTTTGCCCTAAATAGAGAGAATGAAGACTTCTCAATCTCTATCTGTATTAGTTTTTGGGAGAAAGGAAACTTAGTTCCTTATACAATTACTAGAAAATGGTTCTTAGAAAAAGAAAAATTAACAGAAGAATTAGTGGTTACTAAGAATCAGAAATCATTGGATCTTTATGGAACCCATAGCTTTTTAAACTCAATTCATAGCTCCATCCCCCCTCTGCTATTTGATGTGTTTTTCTTTGATGGAGAGAAGATTGAGAAGTTATTTTTACTTAAGAACGGAAGTCGAGAAATATTTGGCGTTTTTGATACGATCTTCAATTTAGATCTCTTTAAAACTTTAAAACTGGATTTAAGAAAATATCTTAAGCAAAAAAATATATATTCATCTCTAAGTGAACAAGAAAGAAATTATACTGACTTAATTTCAGAGCATGATCACATAATAGATGCTATAGAAAATCAAGAAAAAGTGATCAGTTTACTTACGGAAGAGACTTCATCTACTGGTAATAAACTTTCAAACTTAGAGGCTGAATTCCAATTGATTGGTGGGTTACAAGAGCAAGAGTCTATAGAGATCCAATTGAAGATTGATAAATTAAATAAAACTAAGCAAAATATTGCCAACAAAAACAAAATGATTATAAGTGAATATCTACCCTTTTTAATTATAAGAGAAACTATGAGAGATTTAGTTCAAGAGCTTGAAAATGAGAAAACCATAACTGAAGATATTCTAATTTCCAATAAGTTGAAAGATGATTCATTAGTAGACCATTTAGCCAATGATCAACATTATAATGTTGATAGACTTAAAGAACTGCTCTCTTCGATCTCGGATTATTTTGAGAAAAGTGTCACCAATACGACAATATACAATCTAGCAAATAGTGACTTCTATTTTATAGAAAATTTACTTACAGAGATAGATACTATTGAGGATGCTGCGTTAGACAATTACTTTAAGCAGATTAAGAAGTATAATGACCAACTGCTTGAGTTAAATAAGGAGTTGGAACTAAGTCGTAGCAAAGAAATTACTGAGAAAATGTTAGAAATTAAAGAGATTAATTCTGCTTATATAATGCAAAAAGAACGCTTAGTTTTGGAACAAGAAAAACTTTGTTCCTTACAAGATCAATTGGCTACTATCAAAAATGAGGTTGAAAAGATTCAACAACAGATTATGGATTCGAAAAAAGATGAAAATGTTTTTAATATCATCTCCAAGATTCATAAGGTTATTGATGAATATACCAGACAAACTACTTCTATTAAGTTAACACAACTGGAACAATATGTTACTGAGATTTTTAAAACGTTGATTAGAAAAGATGACTTCATACAAAAAATTGAAATTGATAAAACAACCGGACAAATCTACTTAATTAATTCTTTAGGTATGCCAATGCCAGAGGATAATTTATCTGCTGGCGAAAAGCAAATTTATATTTTATCTCTACTTTGGGGAATGTTACAGGTTTCAGGAAGAAAGATTCCTTTAGTCTTTGATACACTACTTGGGCGATTAGATAAATCCCACAAGTCTAATATTGTGAAGAATTTCCTTCATACTTGTGGTGAACAAGTCATTATTCTTGCAACTGATTCAGAAATTGATGATGAGTATAACGATTTACTAAGCCCTTATGTAAGCCAGAACTACAAGATCGACTTTGATACTCAATCTAAATCTGTAAAAATCAAGAATGAAATGAAGGTGATAGATCATGCGGTTTAGCCTTAAAACATCTGACGAAGCTCAAAGAATATTGCTAGAAATGAAGGATATAACAAACATCACACCAAATATACTTTCACGGTATGCTATCTCCTTGTCTTTGGCACAGCCTGAACCAGTCAGTAAATTCAACTATAATACCCGTGGTTTAGAGTTCAATCGCCACATTTTAACTGGTAAATATGATGTTGTTTTCAAAGCACTTATTTCACATAAGCTTCAGAAGGAACTTACTGATGAAGAGTACTATCCTGATTATATTAAAGCCCATTTAGAAAGAGGTATACGATTATTGCATGCGGAATATAAATATGCTGGTAATGTTGAAAATTTTTTAGTGAATCTTTCTAATTACAAGTTTGGAGGGAACATGTAATGATTTATCTAGACCATGCTGCTACTACTCCCATAGACCCAGAAGTAGCTAAAGAAATGATTGCTTATTTGACTAAAGAGTATGGAAATCCTTCAAGCAAGTATTACACACTTGCAGAGAATGCTAAGCAAGCACTTGCAAGAGCACGGCAAAGTATTGCTAATTTAATCACTTGTGAAGAGGATGAAATTATCTTCACAAGTGGCTCATCAGAGGGTAACAATTTTATAATAAAGGGCATAGCTGATGCTTTCTCTCATAAAGGGAAACATATCATTACAACAAAAGCTGAGCATAAATCTACATTAGAGTGTTGTAAACATCTAGGTACTAAAGGATTTGATATTACATACTTAGACCTAGACCAATATGGTAATCTCGATGTAGAACAATTAAAAAGAAGTATAACAGATGATACTCTTCTGGTCTCAGTAATCTGGGGAAATAACGAAATTAGCACACTTACAGACATAGAGAGAGTATCCACCCTATGTAAAAGTGCTAATGTTCTACTTCACGTTGATGCAACCCAAGTATTAGGAAAGGTTGAAATAGATTTAGAGAAATTACATATAGATTTTCTGACTATTTCAGCTCATAAGATCTATGGCCCCAAGGGAATCGGGGCTTGCTATATCAAAAAAACTAAGCATGATACAATCTCCCAAATCACACCTCTGATCCATGGAGGCCACCAAGAATTTGGCGTTAGATCTGGTACACATTCAATGCATAATATTGTAGGTTTTGGAAAAGCAGCTGAAGTCGCAAAACGAGATATGTCTACATATATTCCTAAAATTATTGATCTAGAAAACTTATTGAAGTCTAGCCTATTGGAAAAAGTACCTGATGTTATATTCAACGGTAATCAAACTTATAAGATCCCAGGAATATTAAGTGTTACAGTCCCAAAATTGAACAACGAGTTGTTTATTAAAATGATTAGTGACAAAATCGCTATATCCACAGGATCTGCTTGTGCTCTTGGAGAACCATCCCACGTCCTAAAGGCTATGGGTCTAGAGGACTTTACATCAAATACGATTAGAGTTAGTATTGGTAAGTTTAATGATGAAGGTATACTAGATTTAGTGGATTATATTAATACGTATATAGAGAAGTTTACTATATAAAAAATAGGTCAGGCTATATTTCCTGTCTCCTGACCTATTCTTAATCTTATCACAATGATAATTGATAATTGTTTTTTTAAGAAACTTAGCTTTCTTTATTTAATGTATCAATCATTTTAAAAAAATTAATAATAAACATCTCAATAGAGTATGGTTTGTCTTCAAAATATTCTTTTAAAACAATTATTCCTCCATTGGCATACTTGTTTATTTCCTTCTGTCCTTCCTCACTTAAGTTAGAGGGTGACTCAGAGTCAATATATTTCTTAATTGTCTCATGTACTGTTTTTCTGTCTTCAAGACTTACTCCCATTTTATCTAATTCCTTTTTCAAAAAAAGTGCCGTGATAATTTTACTTTGTGCTCTATATTCTTGTGGGAACCTTAATATGAGGTCTCTTACTTCACTTCCCGGCATTGCCTCCTTCAGGCCCTTAGATAATCCAGCTATAAGACAAAAATAGTAAATATCAAAATCAAACCATGTATCCGCTTCCTTTGGTAATCTAAACATAGTCTAATCCTCCTCTTCCCTCTCTTTGTGGAACTTTAAGAAGAATTCTCTTTCTGAAACACAAATGCCATCATTAGTGTGCTGCACGTTGTCGTAATTTTTTGTTAACTCTTCTAATTCCTGATCACCACTCCTAAATAGTGTTATATATTGTATTTTTTCATCACATGCTTTTTCTAAAAGTAAAATGAAGCTCTCACGTTCACTTGAAATAGTAAATGCTATAAACTGATCAGTTAGTTTTGGAATTAATTGTGCCACCTCTGCACGAACTTTTAAATCTATTGAGTTTGCGGGACTATCAACAATAAATGGTAGTTGACGTTCAGTATTACTAAATAGAGTAGCTAAAAATGCATATGCCACTGATAAAGTTTCTCCAACACTATCAGCGTCTTGACCTTCTAGATGAAGTACTTTATCAATTTTGCTTATACGTATATCATTGTTTGGTAATAGTTTTTTTATTAGGCTATTTGAATCATTTCGTAATGCTCTCTGCGATCGCTATTTGGGAGCTGATTTTAGCTTTTTTTAGTATAGTATTTAATATTTCTGTTTTTTCCTTAATTTCGACAGTTTCTGTAATTTCTGCAAGTTTTTCTTTAGCATCTTTTAACCATAGTTTTAAAACAGCAATCCCATATGTTTTTTCAATAGCTTGAGTATCATCTTTGTCATCAAATTTATTTAAATCATTAGTAAGATTTTTCTTCTTCACTTCAAGTTCCTCTATTTTTTCTTTAGCTTCTTGTAATTTATTGTCTCCTCCTGCAATGGTTTCTTCAAGCACGTCAAGATCTGTCTTCGCCTTTTGTCGCTTTCGGATTGCATCTCGGTATTTTTCTATTTGTTCTTTAAATCTTACTTCATGTTCTTTTGGGTCTAAACCTATCTGTTCTGCGATCTCTGATTTCATGTTATTTAGTAAAGCCATGTTTCAGGTCATCCTAACAGATGGTGGTTCGGAATTTCAACATCCGGTAAAACTTGAATCGGCGGTACTAGGCGAACTCGTATTTATTATTGTGACCCTTATAGCTCATGGCAAAAAGGCATGATTGAAAAGAATCACGAATATATTCGATTGGTTCTTCCAAAAAGTCAGTCCTTTAATGAATTGACGCAGGAACTAGTGACATTATTACAAGATCATATCAATAGTGAAGCAAGGGACAGTCTTAACGGCTGTACGCCATATAAGCTGTCCCAACTTCTTCTGGAACAATCACTTCATCAGTGCTTAGATCTATTAGAAATAGCACCAGATGACGTAACATTGAAACCAGAACTACTGAAATAAAATAGTTATAGCACAGGCAGATTTCACTGTATAGAATTTAGTCTTACACTAAAGGCATGTGGAATTTAGTCTCGCACACTATTTTCAGATGCCCCTTTGGCATGCAAGAAAACCTATGGATATGAGCCTGTAATATAAGTATAGAGGATATTTAGGCGTTTGTTAAGCGTCAATAACGGAAGTTAATCCTGCATAAAAGACTAACTTCCGGGTTACTGGAATTTACTTTTTCATTTAACGAATGGAAAACGAAAGCAGAAATGGTTTTCCGGCTACAATACCAAAAAGGAGGCTGAGAAGGATATACCTGAGATTATATCCAAAATCGAAAAGAATCAATTTATAAACGTAAAGGACATTACCTTATCCGAATTTCTAGAAAAATGGCTTAAGGATTATGCAAAACATAACGCAGTTGCCACCACCTACTCCAGCTATGTAGATGCAGTAAAACATCTGTCACAGGGCTTAGGTCTGATTAAATTGGATAAACTCCGGCCTGACCTTATCCAGAGCTTTATTTCCACCAAATTAGAAACCCATAGCAACCGAAATGTACGATACTATTACAAGATACTGAATTGTGCTCTGAATACCGCTATAAAATGGCAAATAATTAGTTTTAACCCCTGTGTTGCTGTTACTCCTCCTAAGGTGCCTAAAAAAAGTATAGAGATATTAGATGCTGTGGAGGTCAATGTCCTCTTAGATGCTGCAAAGGAAACAGTTATCTATATGCCTATCCTATTAGCCATCACCTGCGGGATGCGAAGGGGTGAGATCCTAGGACTGAAATGGAATCACATCGACTTTGAGAACAATATCCTTCACATCAGGGATAACTTAGTTAGAACCTATACTGGAGAGGTGCTTACACAAAACCCTAAAACTGATACAGGTAAAAGATCCATTACAGTACCAGCAGAAACTATTAAGGCCTTGCGACAACATAGAAAATATCAGCTAAAGGTGAAGTCTATGCTGCATCATCAATATCAGGATGGAAACTATGTATGCTGTTGGGAGGATGGCCGGCATTTTCACCCTGACTATGTTATCAGTGCTTTCAAAAAGCTTATTAGAAAACTAGAGTTGACTGACATACGATTCCATGACTTACGACATTATGTTGAGAGTTTTGTTATGTGGAGTGAATTGATTTTAGTCTTGATTTTACAGGCTTTTATCAAAATCACTCCACATAATAATAAATTCACTACTTACCAAGCGAGTTTAACCAGTCCATAAGCTCCCCATCCTTTTCCCAGTCAGGATACACATTCGGAAGCACATCCTTATACGCGTTTTCGATAGCCTTTCTTTTCATTTCAGTATCTGACCTCGCATAAATCTCAGTAGTATTACAGTCGACATGTCCAAGAAAATCACGGATATATATCAAGTTCACGCCGGACTGCAGTAAATGCATTGCTTTTGCATGGCGAATTACATGAGGTGTAACCGGAAAGCTGACTTGAAATCGACAATTCTTTCTTGCCATTTCAACATACTTATCAAGTACGTAGGATATACCCCAGCGCGAAAGCCTCTGATTTTTTTGATTCACGAAAAGATAGTTATTCCCTTTTGAAATACCCGTATGGTATTCTTTCCGCTCAATATATTCTTTCAGGAGGTCCCTTGTCTTGCTCATGATTGGCACCTGCCGTATCTTAGCTCCTTTCCCATGAAGCGTGACAACAGCAGGGTTATCCAGACGTATGTCTTTTAGCTGTATTTCGGTCATTTCCTGGACTCTTGCCGCAGTATCATAAAGGACTGATAGAAGAACTGCATCTCGAAATCCGGAAATTGTTGTACAGTCCGGCTGAGATAACAGTATCTGCATTTCCGGTCCAGTTAGGTATGAGACCATCGACTTTTTGCCTTTCTTGTTTGGGATGGAAAGAATACGCTGTATTTCGTGAAGGTTTTCTGGGTATTCCTTTTGTACATACCGAAAAAAAGAATGAATGGAAGCCAGTCGCTGGTTTCTTGTGGAAATACCGCAATTTCGTTCTTTCTCCAACCATTCCAGGTAAGATGTTACAAGCTTGCTGTTTATGGAAAGTATTCATAGTCATTCCGGTTTCAAACTGCGTTCATTTTCACAGAATTTGAGAAATAGCTTGAATGTGTCACGGTAAGATGCTATGGTTTCTTTACTGGCATTCTTCTGGTTGGGAAGGTAATCTGACAGAAAAGAAGAAAGATATTTGGGGAAATCAGCTTCTTTCATTGTCAGCACTCCCTTCCGGAATTAGATAGCCAAATCCTGTTTCTGAACAGCTGATGATGTGTGGATACAGATCAGCTGTCAGGCGCAGGTAATACTGGGTTCCCCTGAAATCGGAATGACCCATGTAAGCGGCAAGATAGGGAAGGATGTTTGTAAGCTCTTCCCCGGCAAGTACACGTTTCTTTAAGCACTTCACTGCATAATTGTGCCTAAGGTCATGGACTCTCGGGCGGGATTTTGTATGAGCTATCCCTGCTTTTAAAAGATACTGACGGAACCTGCGGTAAACAGTACTTTGATCCATCTCTTTGCCTTTTCCCACGTGAAAGAGGTATGAATCATTTTTTGAGTACCGGTGCATAACAGCCAAGTATTCCGTCATCTTTTCTACAAGGCTTTGCGCCAAGGGTATCAGACGATCTTTGTTGTTTTTGGCATGATAAACCGTCAGTGTACCGTCTTCTATGTGAAAGTCCGCAACAGTCAGGTTCAATGCCTCTGAAACCCTCATCCCTGTCCCGTATAAAACCCGGAATAGAAGGTAATCCACCTGTATACGGTTTGTATAAAACGATTCCGGCCAAGTGTCAATCGCTGTAAAAAGACGTTTCATTTCATCATCCGTAAAAATGTATGGGATATGTTTGCACCTGTAATATCCGGAATGTATTAATGGAACATATATTTCATGAAATCCTTGGGTTTTCAAGAATTCAGCAAAATCTCTTAAGAGGGTTTCTTTGCGGTAATGGGTGGAGGGCTTTTCGGAAGCATCATATATGAATGTTTCTAGCATTGATTTTGTCAGGCGGATTCCGGTATAGCCTTCCCTGTCATAGAAAGCAGCAAACCTCCTGATACATTTCTCGTGCCATTCATATTTAAATCCTGTCATATGTTTCTGATCTATGAAAAGCTCAGCCATTCCTGAAATGGTATCCGGAAGCATATTTTCACTCATTGCATAAACACCTCCTCCAGATCGAGAGCGCATTTTCGTAGTCCTTCCACATCAATTTTCAGATAGATACTGGTAGTATTGATGTTCTGGTGTCCGAGTGTTTCGGATATTACAGGAAGTGGTGCATTTGAATCCAGCATCTGCCTTGCAAGGGTGCTCCGCAGTGAATGCAGTCCGCAGTGCACTCCCTGGGGAGGGATAATCCCGGCGGCATCCATATACTTGTGAAGTTCCCTATGAAAGGCTTCATTTTCACCTACGGCATCAAATGGTGCACGATGCCGTACAAAAAGGAGGTTACATCTGGTATCCGGACGCCCGTTTTTCAGATAATCAATCACTACCCATCCAATATCATCAAGTAACGGTAATTCAATGGGATAGCTGGTTTTTTGCATGGTTAAGCTGATGGTCCTTCTTTGCCAGTTTATGTCGGTGATTTTCATCTTCCATATATCACTTGCCCTAAGCCCCGGCGGACAACCATAAGAATTATTGCATAATCACGCTTTCCCTTACAATCTTCCCGATCGATGGAACCCAGTAGCTTTAATACATCCTCTTTTTTCCACGAGTGCGGAATGAATGCATTTCGCATCAAGCGTACACTAGGGAGATTACCAGATATATTACAGGCCATAAATCCCTTTTCATGTAAAAAGCCAAGATAATTGCGGAGGACATACAGGATGGTTGCAATGTATTTGGGCTTTAAATTTGAATAGGCTTTGAGAAATCTTGTAACATGTGAAACTGAGATTTCCTTAGAAGAATGAACACTATTTTCCTTAAGATAAAGGATAAATCTCCTGACGGTGGTATTATTGGATATGATTGTTGCATCGGCATAGCTGCGGGCATGGTACTCATCCTGGAAAAGCTGATATTCCTTTTTAAATTCTTCCGGGCATAGAAATGGAGGTACTTTTGATCGCATGTAGAATCCAAGTTGGCCTGTTTCGTGATACCTTAGAAGGTTTTGGACAGGCTTCAGGTATCTGTTAATTTTCCGATTACCTGCTCCCCATAATCCTTCCATCGTGATACCTGTTTTCGCTTGGATAAAAAGCAAAGCAGTGGTCTCGTTCAGTTCAGATATCTGCTGGTTTAACATGAATTTCATAAATACATTTAGGACGCAAGAGTGGTTTTTGATTGTGTAAACAGAATACTCTTTTTCACTCATCCACGCGAGAACGGCATCAGCAGATTCTTGAACGTGTTTTAAATCATTCATATGACTCATCCTTTCTTTACTAAGATAGGATAAGTATGTTTTATTATGTAGAGTAATTCAATAGAAGATGCTTGTGCTTGTAAGGAAAATTTAAAAGACTCCACATAACAAAACACTCCACATAATGTTTATTATGTAGAGCTCTACATAATAGGCATACTCATGCCAGCTTGCTTTTAGCTGACGGTGTTAATGTCAAAGTCATCCAAGAACGTCTCGGCCACTCAAATATTTCTATCACCCTCGATACCTATTCCCACGTATTACCCAACCTTCAGAAAGAAGCCGCCAACAAAATAGATTCTCTTCTAAAATCCTTCAAATAAAAATTACGTTTGCAAAATGTTTGCAAATGGCCCCTAAACTGCAAACAGCCAAAAAAGTAAAAAACCTGCATTCATTGAAAATACAGGTTTAAACTGGTCTGGCTGACAGGACTTGAACCTGCGACCTCCAGACCCCCAGTCTGGCGCGCTACCAAACTGCGCCACAGCCAGATACATATTTAGTTACCTACTATATTGTATGTGGATTTCTATCTGTTGTCAAGTAGTTTTACCATAAAAATATAGGGGTATACCTCTATACCCCCTCATTTTATGAAATTCTTCTCCCATATTTTATTATGGCTATAAAATGATAGCAATAAAACCACTGTTACCATCGTTGATGATCTTCTGCAATGTTTTTTGAAGCTTAATTCTAGTATCTTCTGGCATTACAGTCAATTTATTTTGCAATTGCTCTTTCACCATATCATGAAGGGATTTTCCAAACATATTCGTTTCCCATATTTTTTCTGGATTTTGTTCAAACTCATCTAGCAGATACTTTACCAGCTCTTCACTTTGTTTTTCTGTACCTACTACAGGGGAAACTTCTGTAGAAATATCAGCGCGAATGAAGTGTTTTATTAGGGACAAACGCAAATCCTTTCTATGGTAAACTTCCACCGCCGCCCCTGTTTTTAGGGTGATTTCCATTTCAACTTCATTATCGTTCTCACCCTTACTTACAGTTACTCGGTCTAAGAATTTGTCTATTATCTCAGTATCTATTTTTTCAATAAAATCTTCTTTAGACAACATTTTTTCTATATCTGTTAGCTGACTAGCTAGATCAGATGTAGCTTTATTGAGTTTTTCGTATTGCTCAATTTGTTCTTCAAGACTCTCTATAGTTTGGTTGAACTCATCATTTCTCCTTTTAAACTCATTATTTCCGATCATATCATTCAAGCTCAGGTCCAGTAGCTTATCTTTACGTTTATTGATCTGATCTACCTGTGCTTTTAGACCTTTTATATCTTTATCGTGGTCTGCATTCTCTACGTTAGCTCTGTAAACATCCATTAGATAGTCTGCAAATCTAGACTTGTGTCGCAGCACGAAATTTAATATCTGTTTCAGTATAAAGTTTATTTCCTCAGTGTAGATTGTGGGAAGATCACAAGCTTTTTTCCCCCCGTTCCTGTATTCCTTGCATTGCCAGACTTCTTTATCAGGCACGGTCTTATACTTGTATAGGGTTCTCCATAGTGGGTTACCATGTTCCTTACAAAATAACTTACCCGAGTATAGATATTTATTCGTATAGCTTTCTTCTTTCGACATCACCTTACCCCTTTTGTGCTCCAGTAGTTCGTTAGCTTTGTCCCATACCTCCTCGCTGACAATAGGTGGGGCGGCCTCAGTATCTTTATAAATGATCCAATCATTCTTATCTAGGTACTTCCTCTCCCTAGTTAAGAAGTCAACTATCCTTGTACGATTAGCTGTGAAGTATCCCTTGTACCTTGGATTCCTTATTATATAAGAGAGGGTGGAGTAAGACAAAGGATTGCCATTATTATTAACATAACCTTCTTCTTTTAAAATTTCCCCTATTCTTCTGAACCCAATTTTCCGACAGTACAGTTCAAATATTTTTCTAATCATTTTAGCCTCATCTTCTATAATACAGAGTTTACTATCAACTAGCTCGTAGCCCCACATTCTAGGGTTAGCATATATCTTACCGTTTTCTGCTGATCTTTTCTTCCCCCACTTAACACGTTCACTAATTTTCCTGCTCTCTTCTTGTGCCATCGAGGCCATTATAGTCAAACGCAACTCAGAGTCGGGGAGGAGTGTATTAATGTTATCACTTTCAAATAATACCCCTACCCCATTTTTAAGTAGTTCCCTAGTGTACTGAATGCTATCCAGTGTGTTCCGAGCAAACCTTGATACTTCTTTAGTTAAGACAAGGTCAAACTTCTTAAGCCTTGCGTCATCTACCATTTTATTAAAAGCATCTCTTTTATCTGTTCTAGTACCAGACAAAGCTTTATCTACGTAACCATCTACAAAAATCCAATTGTCTTTACCTTTTATAAAGCTCTCGAAGTATTGTACCTGATTTTTAAGAGATTTTAATTGTTCTTCCTCTTTAGTAGATACTCTGGTATAAAAAGTTACTCTTAAGTTTAGGTCATATATAGATTTTCCTAGCATTAGCTCATTTCTTATCGTGTATAAGTCCATACTGCTCCCCCCCTATATAAGTTTGTTACCTACGATTATATGATAACTAGTTACTCTTTACAAGAAGGAAAGGTTATAGTTTTTCTAAATCAGCTTTAGCTTTAGTATAAAGTTCATAGTCAATTATTCCTGCTTCATACGCTCTTTCATTGATTCCAAGCAGTATTTCTTTTTCAATATTTCTATCAGCGACACCTAAAATAGTCTGCTTCGTAATATTACTCATATTTCTCGCCCCCCTTGTTAGAGTATATGTGTAAATGCTTGTCCTATATGTTATATACTGGACAAGTAAAGAAAAGTTAAGGTTGTCTAATTTGGTAAAATAATGTAATATAAATCTAAAAGGAGGTTTTACCATGAAAAAGCTTTTATCAGTAGTACTTATTATCACTGTTTTATTGGTGGGGACGGGCACCGTCCTAGCAGAGTCTAAGGATATGTACAAGATTCCGTACAGCAACCCTTATACAGATGGCACGTATACTGTTGACGAGATATCATCCTTCTACGACTTAACTAAATATACTTGGCTAAACGAAGAAGGATTAAGATATACAGGTGCTCTAGTAGGCACATTATGGGGAATTTTAGACGTAGTGGGTGCGTATGACGTTATAACACTAGACAGTGGCTACGCTGTACCTGAAGACTTTGCGGCATACATGGAAAATGCCTTGGCTGACAGGTTAGCTAGCTTAGAGCAGATAAACCAGTTCGACTCTTTGCCTAGCATTAATAGCATGGTTGCAAGTTATCTTAACCAAGTCTCATCTTATGCAACTACTGAGGACACCTTTGACATGTATGGACATACGCTTGATTTAATATCAGATATCTATGAAGGAATAGAAAGACTAAAACCTTAAGGTTTTAGTCTTCGTTTACATAATCTATATCTTTAAGCATTTCGGCTACTTTTTTCATAATCCTACTAACCCTCATCTGAGATACTCCTGTACTTTTGGCTGTCTGGGTCTGGTTACAGTCTTTCAGCATATGCTCTATTATTTCCATTTCTTTCTCTGTTACTTTATCTCTAACCATGTCTAGTATACTATCTACATACAACTTGCCTACTACACCATCTTCTATCTCCCCGCCCGTCTCATCCTGTAACATCGCACGGCATCCATCTTCTAAGCACACAGAGATTGGTGTCACATGGCGACCTATGGTTAGTGCCTTAGTTATGCTACTCTCAGTCTCACCTAGTATATAGGCTAAGTCTTCAACCGAAGGTAAATAGCCCATCTCTTCTTGTAACTGACTGATTCTAAGTAATAACTTGCTGGCACTTCTTGTAGGACGGATTATACTGCCCTTATCTCTTAAAAACCGCTTTACTTCTCTAGATATTACAATAGCTGCATAGGTCGAAAATTTAAAACCTCTGTTAACATCAAAGGCTCTTATAGCCTTGATAAAAGCTAGCCTTCCTTGCTGCAATAAGTCGTCTTTCTCTATATGATTTTGCTCTAGTATATCCTCTGGTGATGCTATATACTTTCGGATAGCGAACCATATTAACTTCTCGTTTTGGCATATCACTTCCCCCATGTAGTGGGAGTCGTTCTTACATCTGATAATATTTTCAGTTTTGTAGAGTGAGTACATGATATGAAAGAAACTCGTCTAAACAGACGAGCCTATTCCTTTCACCTTGCGTTTTGTGGAAGCTGACATGCTTGCAACAACAGTCTTAGTAGAGGGTATTGTCATCGGTTTACCAGTACTGGGGTTCCTACCCTCTTTAGCTTTTCTCTCTCTAATCTTGAAATTGAAAAACTCTGGAAACATTACGTCGTTACCATTCTCTAGACAAGAAGTTACTACACTCGCCACTTCCTTGAGTCTTCTCATAGCTTCCGCCTCTGATATGCCATATTTTTCAGCGTATAGCTTTTTTAGACCTTCTGAATGTATCTTCAATTTAACCACTCCTCACATATATAGGATAGACCACAAACCTTATTCTGTAACATACAACTCTATAAAATTTACAATGGACTCATTGAGTTGCTCTGGTGAAGCCTTCGAAGCGTCTAATAAAAATGTGCTATCGTTTGAAAAGAGTTTGTAAGCTTTTCTTACTCTGTTAGTATACTCGAAGTCTCTCTCTAGCCTGTCTGCATCCTTGCTTCTCTGTATATACACATGTAGTGGCAGGTCCAGCACAAAGGTTACGTCAGGACTTGTCAATCCTTTTTGTAAGTCTGCCAGAAGCTGTGTGTCAATGCCCTTTCCTGTCATATAAGCTAGGTTAGACAGTGTGAACCTGTCGAGTATCAAGTAGTCTAGCTCCTTTTCATATTCCTCAAGCTCCTTTATAAAGTCGTACCTGTCTGCCTCATAAAGTAGGTGGGCGGCATTATCCGTTAAATCTACCTCCCCCGCCAACCATTGTTTAATTAGTGCGCCCACGGGTGTCTCATACCTGGGAAAGTGTACTACCTTTACTTTCTTACCTGTCCCTCTAAGATGCTCTTCAAGGAGAGCACATTGAGTACTCTTCCCTGAAAAGTCTATTCCTTCGATGCAAACTGTTATCATTTAATCTCCTCCGCATTATTGAAGGTAGTCCCAAAACCCCCACGGTTTTTATTTTCTAGTTCGTCTACCTCCACAGGTACTACTGGTAGTGTAGGTAAGAATACTATCTGACAGATTTTATCGCCATTCTTTATAGTGACAGGCTTATCTGTCATATTCTGCAGTTCTGCTGTATACTCATCGTCACTACCACGGAATAGTGGGTCTCCAATTCCTACTCCATTTGTCAACCTGACCCCCCACTTCCTAAAAGTGGAAGATCTTTGACACAAGAAACCTACTCCCCCATAAGGTACTTCTATCGCCACGTTAAGAGGAACCTTACCTGATTCCATAGGCTGCAGAACCAGAGGCTCTTTCAGTCTAGCAAACACATCATACCCTGCATTACCATCTTCCTTGCTGAGGGGAGGGAAGCTCTTGTCGAACCTCTTATACCTCATCTCACAAGCTTTGCTACCCCTTTCTAGCTGATTTAGCTTAGCTTGCATAAGTCCTGCTATATCTGCTGTTTCTCTCATCTAAAAGTCCTCCCCAGGTTTCAGTAACTTTGGCTTCTCCATAATTTGGCTTGCTTGGTGTTCCGCCACCATTTCTGCAAATTTTTCTTCGGTAATTTTTTTGACTTCACAGTCCTCGGACAGTTGGTATCTCATACCATCACATAGAAGTACGGCGAAAGATTCCATGGGTTCTTCTAAGAACTCCTGTGTCATATGGTCATAGATAACGTGTGCTACTTCATAGCCAGCAACCCGCCCCGCAAACCAACAATTCAGTTCTACCTCTCCATCCACAGGGTCATTCACTTTAAACACGTTAGTTGGGACACTTATAAAATTTCCTAAAAGCCCACTGATTAACCCCTCTGTTAACTCTTGTTCTTTTGTTTTTACCAAGCTACATCACTCCCTCTCTATTATTACTTACCGGACAAAACCTAAAAAGTTAAGTGTTACTTATCGAATAGGGCATAAACCGCTCTCGCAACTGTCCGTACCTACGTCTATCTCTGTTTCCTCCTGCTCATATTTGCTGATTAGACCAGGATCAAACGACTTCATTTCACCCGCTCGCTTAGTAAACTCTTCTTCACCTATAGCCTCGTAAGGCATAAGGTCATATACATGATCCCCATCTGACAACAGTGTGATAGCTACTATGGAATCCCAATTATCCCATATCCAGTCTTCTACTGCCCCCCACTCGTCATCTTTAACTGTAACAGTTATGCTGCAGTTATGATTTACGTAGTTATCCATGAACAGTTTATAGTTCTCCAACTGCTCTATAGCAGACACATCAGCTTTTGTTTTTCCCTCTGGGGCTTTCACTGGGAACTCCACAACTTTAGTAGAACAATTTTCTGGGTCCTGCCCCACCTCTGGAAATACAGGATAACCTAACTCTTCGCACACTTTCAACAGTGGGTCATGTGCACTAATTCTAACACGTCTAATATAGTACGGAGAATGAGAATAGTGCACGCCACTAGATACAGTGGGTAACTGACTAAGTGAACCTTCTGGTTTTTCCGTAGTTACTAGAATAGGTGTACTAACCCCAAGTTCCTCAGCATACTCCCTTGCCTCATCTTCTGCAGTTACTCTCAATATATTTAAAAGCTTGACTTCTAGTTCCTTGCACATGTCCATTGCGTTAACCGTATCCTGCCACCCTGTTAAGGAACAACCTAGTAGCCTATCTCTGTGCTGGACTGTATTCCATTTAGGTAGTTCTAGCTCTACCGTCGACATCCTTAGCCCCGCCCGAGCGGACAACATCTGGGCTGCTACTAAGCTAAGCAAATCTAAACCTCCGTCTGGAGTAACAAATGCATGAACATTAACGGTTGTAAGGTTACACATTCCACGAGAATCCAGTAAAATTTCCCCACAGGGGTTCGGTAGCTTGAAGTTCGGATTCCTCTTTAAAGCGGCTTCCTCATTCATCCACCCTGGTTCTCCTGTGTATCTTACTTGCTCTAAGTGTTTCTTTAACTGCTCTCTAGTAGGCTTGCTCCTATATAGAATAGAGTTATTACTCATCTGGCGGTGGGATAAGTCTGTATTTATCTCCCACTTGCCATCTACCCCACTATATAAATTAGCCTTAGCTTCCATACAGTCTTTATCATTAACATCTATAATAGCTATTTCAGAACTTCTTCGGACCCCGCCCACCACTACGTTTTCCGCTATAATATTAGCAATGTCTAAACAATCTATGGGCTCTAACTTCTCACCTGTTCCTTTTGACATTAACACGTTAACAAGTTTCTCAAACATAATTTTCAATGATTCATGACCAGATGCCCGCCCACCAAAGGTTTTTAACTTCTCACCTTTTGGTCTTACGCTATTGTAATTTATAGTTACAGTTTTGATCTCTCTATAATCGTTTCTCCAAAACATCTGTAAAAGGTAATCTAGTGCCTGTACCCATCCATCCTTGCTGTCCCCTACGGCAATCCAAACATGGCTACTATCAAAGCCAGAGTTTAAGGAAGTGTGTTCATCTCTAAAATATTTAGACATAGGCTCATAAGGAATGTGCTCGACATTTGGATGATTCAGTATCTTAGGTAGCTTAGCTACATCCTCAGGTAACAATCTAACTCCTACACCAGCTCCCACCATTAACAGATAAAAAATATCCCTAAAAGCCTCGAACTCATCCACGACTGTTGCACAACAGTTGAAATTGCTAGTGGGATACTTATCAGTGACAGGTGTCTGCCCGACCCAAAAAGTTCTCCCTGACAGAAACTGTCTTAGATGGAATATATTGTCGTATAATCTCTCTGCTTCTTCCACTGGAGTGGGGGCTAGGCTACAGTTGTACTCCACTGCTCTTCTGACAGTCTCCCACCAGTATTCTCTCCTCCCCTCACTACTCAACCAACGTGAGTAAGTCCTGTAATAAACAAAGCTACCTAACTCTGTCATTGGTGGTTGAATGTGTTTATATTTCTCCAAAAACTTGTCTGATAATAACATGTATTGCCTCCCTCTAGAATATATTCTTGATGTGGTCTAGAGCTTCATGTAAAAAAGTGAATGACCTGCATAAAAGCTCACACAACATAATGCTGTCCACATGGTTTCCCACCCCATATATGGGGGTATTATTAGTATAGAGCAGGTATATCAATATTGCCTCGTCGAGAGGTAAAGTTTCTTTACAAAGATTTACTACTACGTAGTCAGGCACTTCCACGGCTCTCCGCATCTCGGATAGATTTTCCCGCCCGTTCCTATCACTGTCCTCTCTGTACATATAAATAGAAAAGGGGTACAGCTTGCTATCAAACTTTAGGTCCTCACTGAAACCTATAAGCAACACATTACCCATCCGCCTCACCTCCATGTAATTTCTCTACCATTGTGTAGAAATCTCTATCCCTCAACACCATATAATCTGTACCATCCCCAAAAGAGAAAGCAAGGGCGGGGGTCTTGTTTGTCTCAAAAGCCTCCACCGCAATTTTATCTAGCCACTCTCTTTTTATAGTAATGGATTTAGAGTCTTTAACCTTGGTCTTAGCCTCCACCCTAAAATGTTCAGAAACTACGTCAGACTTACAGTAGTACTGGTTGCCAGACCCGGGAGTCGTTCTAGCATCTTCTTTAATCTGTTTTAGGCTTCTTGTTATTCGCTTTTCCTGTCGCTGTGATGACCTTCTTACATCCATCGACTGTCACCTCCACTGGCTCGTCAAATTCATATACTAGCTTCCCATTCTTATCTAAAACCCTCATTTGGTAAGCAGATATCTTTCTCATGTTGCTACCGCACTTCTTCATACACACTGCCCTCCCCTAACCCTCAGGTCTTATAATATTTGAAAGCAAAACTTTAATGATTAGGCACTCCATACATATCAGGTGTATTTTCTTCTTCCCATTTTGTACCATACTTTTTATTTTTATATATCCCAGAATCACAGGTGTAATTAGAGTCAGTCATCGACCTTGTTAAATGACAATTTCCAGAAATCTTGTCTATTTTTTCGTAATATTCGCAATCAATACATTTGGGCACTATATGACCCTCCTTCGCATAATCACCATTTTTTCCATCCCACACTATCCCCTTATTACTTCATTGACGATATCTAGTATCTTAGTGTACAGTTCCCCGCCGCCATTTTCTATACTGTCCATAATGGCTTCTCTAGCCTTGGTGGTCCCATTCCATTTAAGATCTTTTCCGTCCTCCTGCATAACCTCACCAGTTATAGGATTCATGAGAGTTAACCAAGATGTACCATGCAAGACATTTATTTCCTTGGCTACAGCAACTAACTCACTGACTCTGTCTACACCTTCGTCATAATAAACATCTACTGTAGCTGTTCTAAAAGGTGGGGCGATCTTGTTCTTGGTAACCTTAGTTCTAATTTGCTGTCCAAAATATTTAGCACTAAAACCAGTACCCTTCTTAAACAGATCACCTATGGACACTTCTACAGTAGTAGTAGAAGCATGTTTGATACTGCGGCCGCCCCCTGTTACTGTGGGGGTCCCATACGCGGAGAATCCACCTATTTTATCCCTAAGTTGTTGTATTATAATTAGAGTAGTCCCTGACTTAGCAAGCACTCCTGAGTTAATAAGCTTACGCATAGCCTTAGCGTTAAGCTTAGATGTACCACCCACCCTACTCTCTTTTTCCCAATCAGTTTCTTCAAGTTCATCTTTCGGAACGAGTCCATCAGCCGAGTCAAGTACTATATAAGCAAACCTGCCTGACTTGAGCATGTATTCAATCATGTCATATACCTTCTCTGCAGGGCAGTCAGGTTGCGACACAAGAAGTTTACTAGTATCTACACCAAGTGTTTCAGCCCACTTAGGATTGAAAGAGTTCTCCAAATCAATTACAGCATTCTCCTTTTCTGGCTCTGCCTGCTGTGCTTCTGCTATTGCCAAACAAGCTACACTTGACTTACCACTCTTCTCGGGCCCACTTAACAGGACTAACCTACCTTTAGCCCACCCGCCACCGAGGGCGAGGTCGAGCATCAATGACCCACTTGACCTAACTTCTATATCAGCTAACCTACCTTCACCTAACCTAAATATAGAAGTCTCTCCAAACTCTTTACGAAAAGCCTGCACTATATCACTCATTCTCTCCCACCTTTTTAATAACCTTATCAAATAGTTTATTGGCAATTCTTCTACGTTCCTGACATGCTGACTCCATAGGGTCCCAATTTTTACCCAACCACTCTTTGGGTGATTTATTTAATGCGCCCTTATACATATCAAAAGAATTTTTAAGCATTAAATCCTTAATAAATTCAGAACGTTCCTTATTCTCTGTTAGCACTTTACTAAGATTACTGTGGTCAAAGTTAAACATACTCTCATATGCTAACATGCCGTAATAGCACTCTTCGCGTGTAGGCATTTTGCCTCCCTTAGCTTCTGAAATAATGTCATACAGTGTTCTCACATCATCGCCTCCCCACGTAAAATTACAACCCCCACAAACAAATTTTGTCTTATCGTCGTCCACCGCCCACAGCTCGGTAGTGCTCTTGGCTATAACCTTTTTAGTGAGTCTCCCGTAGTCCCTTGAGTCTATATACATACACACCTTAACCCATACACGTATATTTTCACTACCACACTTATCACACTTCATTTATGCACCCCCTATCTATAAACTCTTACTGATCTTCATAAAGGAACAGATTCTTACGCTTCTCCCACTTACCCTCTAGGCCATATGGACGAATATTAATCTCATACTCTGTAACGTATACTCTATTTGGAATTTGCATCTTGCCCACCCCCAAGCTGCAGATTTACCCAAGGTTTGAATACTGTTGCATCTACATTTTCAAAGGCAGGCGGGACAGCAGAATCACACTCAACAGGGTACTCTAAGTCACAAGCTTTCAGATACTCTAATATCTTTTTAGGTGAGTTTATCTTTTTAACATTAGAGTATACCTTCTCAAACTCATTCTGAATCTTTTCCATGTCACCGCGATATAGTTCATCTAATTTATTAGAAACATATTCTTGCTTATACTGCCCCTCACTATAACGGAAGGGATTATAATAACTTTTACGCACTACTACGTCTCGGTATAATTTTGAGAGTTTCCTTACGTACTCGTCCCACTCAAGACACGCCTGCTCCACCTCAGTACCTACGATAGATTTAGTAATCTCCGCTTTTTTAACCGCTCTGAAATTTTCAAGTGCTTTGTACCTTTTTGACCTTACCCACTCTAGAATCATTGTTTTTGTTGGTAATTTACTCATCTTCGTCCTCCCCCACATTTGCTAAATAATTTTCATAAGCCTCATCACAAGCACGCCCCTCGCATAGGTTCCACGGTCCCGTATTTACCCTGGCCCTACCATAGTCTGTACATATGCAGTACTCGCATATTATCTCCTCTTCTGCTAAATCTTTTATTATTTTAGCTCTATTACTCACCCCCCATACCCCCCTTTAAAAATGTTTGTATTCGCTCATTGGCTAAGCCAGCCCAATACCTCCCTGCATACTCCCCTTTTTTATTGCATACACCGTTGTCGAAAGCTATAAAGTTTCTGTTAAGTTTCACTGCCGCCAGTGGTATACTCCCATAACCTGCTGTAAGGTCTAGTACGATCATGCCCTCGTTCGTATAAGTCTTTATGAACCACTCACATAATTTTAGCGGTTTCTGTGTTGGATGAACTGGGTAGGTGTCCCATGAAAACTCAAGCACATCCAAAGGACATCTTTCAGTACTCCCGCCACCGCTTATTCCTGTTTTGGTAGCACCATAATTACTGCCGTCGGTCTGGTGCTTGGTGTAGTAGTTTACAGGTTTGTGACCAGCAGTATTTTGGGGATTGTAAATAGGCAAACGGTCGTAGAACACTAGTACATCCTCATGAGCTTTCATAGGCATCTTCTTTGCGTTTAAATGACCTTTAGGTTGCATCTTCCTGCACACTACCTTATACCTGTACTTGTTAATATTGCTGCACATCAACTTACCTAAGAATTTCCCTTTAGCAAATAAGCAGACAGCAGCATTACGCTTTTTAACCCTGTTGCTTGTCTGCCAAAGTAGATCAAATGGTACTATGCTATCCCAATTATTACGTGTTTCACCATAAGGTAAATCGCAGAACACCATGTCCACACTATTGTCCTTAATGCCCTTTGACCCTTCTATACAATCAAGGTTGTGCACTGTATTAATCATGCCCATACCTCCCTATGGTCTTTCCATTGTCACCTCTCCTGATATCAATTACGTCATTCCCCCGACGTGTTAGCTCTCTGGACAATGCAAACACTCTTTGTTCGTAGCCCTCCCTCAAAGCTTTGGTGGCAAGCATTAAGGTTAGCGACTCTGTGTATTTCTTCTCCCACTCCCTGTATATTGGTTCTGTACAAACTTCTGCTGACCGAATCTCCCGCCCACCATCCTGCAAGGTGTACAACTGCTGTTTCACAGTGTCCCTTATCTCACGGGCAGAGGCTTGGTCTATGTCAGTAATAGCCTCACACCACCTAGCATAAGCAAGGACGCTAGTCCACCTATCTAAGAAGTCACCTAGAATGTGGAAAGGTATATTAGCCATACCGCCATGCTGTTTTTTAACTTTTTCCCACTCAGTGAATATATTCACACCTTCAGCAAGCTCTACTGGCTTGGGTGGGATAGGCAGACCTGCTTTTTGTACTTTACTAATGATTACCCTACTATTCGTATACTCGTTGAGCTCACCTTCTATCTGTCTCCTATCCAATTCCCTCACTCCTTTGGCATTGTGAATACTGGTACAAACATTTTGTCGTCTTTACATGCATGACAGTCTACAATAAACTGCTGTAACTCATTTAAGACTTCCGCCGCTCTTTCGTGACTGCCATAATCTGGTGAGTGGTACGCATAGACATCATCACGTGCAGAAAACAGTAATATACGGAAGTCACTTATCATAGGGAGAAATCCCCCACATCCGATAGGTATTAAAATATCGTCAAACCTTACCCACATACACTCGCCCCCTTTAAATCCTTAATAATGTCTTGCTGAAATTTTGTCAGCCTAGCGTTGGTCTTTAACGCTCTTACTATCTGTGCTAACACGTAAGCGTCTGCTAGGTTATCATCCGTAAACTCTTCCCCCCACCGCTTATACACTTCCAACATCACAACATTCTTTGGTGAGTTACCCTTACCTGTGGCAAATTTCTTCACTTGGGAGGGGGTGGGTTCAATAAAAGTTATGTCTGTGTCAAGTAACTCCTCGCGTATCCTGTAGCCCATATAAGCTATGTCGAATACTGCCCTACCCCTACTACCGTAAGAGAAGCCCTCTACAGCTACATAGATCTTATATTCGTTTCCCTTAAGCTCAGACATAATACAGTCTTTTATATCCTTTACCCTTGCCATTGTATCTTGCGTATGGTTCTCTTGTTTAGACTGCTTAGTAACAATACACCTGCTCAAAACAATCTCTCCATCTTCATTTAATATAATAAGTCCTGTACCTGTTAGTGATGGATCTATTCCTATAAAATACAATTTATCACCTGCTTTCTTTGATTAATTGGTTACATATATACTTACCGGGGAAATCTCTAAAAGTTAAGCAAAAAGAAAAAGAAACCTTTTACGGTTTCAATTCCACACTCTTATCTACATCACACAAATGTTTATACTGACAAAACCTACACGATTGGTTAACCTCTTTGTCTGGTAACTCTTTGGAATCTATAGCTTTCTCTATGCCTACTATATGTTTACGCACCCACTCTATTTGCTCATCAGTATATGTCACAAGATATGCCTTCAAATTCTGTGTATCTTTACACAAATATAAAAACATTACGCGTTTAACACCTAAGCTTAGACAGTATAAGGCTCCTTGTTTGACATGGTCTTTCAATGGCTCTATTAGAAGACTAAAGTCTTTTGAGTTTATAGTTTTAAATTCAAATAGGAAGGAAATATTATCAAACTCCATCCACCCGTCCACCATACCTGATATAGGGAACTTCTCTGTGTAACTATGGTCCAAGAACTTGATTTCCATGTCTGGTGCATCACTCTGTTTGAGGAACTCAAGACCTTCTTTACCAAAATTAGGTAGCTCTTCCTTAGGCAAGAGTTCTACCTCTAGCTCGCCCCCCATAAGTTCCTTCATAGACATAAATACATCTTCTTGTACCCACTCGTGTAATGCAGTACCTACCTGCAGTATTCTTTCTGATCTTGGATACTTTTTCTTGATACCTTTCTCCCCGCCCAGAAAGTAATAAGTCTGCCTCTTACACTTATAATACTGAGAAGGTTTAAATGCCAACCGATCTACCCTTGGTTTCTTGGGCGACGTTAGCAGAAATCCATCAATAGCTTTTATAAACTTTTCTTCTATAGTGACAGAAGCTTCCTTCTCTTTTTGTTTTATTTGTTTTGCTAAGTTTCTTAATCCCAATTTACCATCTCCATTCTATTAGATAAGTCTTTAACCCCAATGTCCGTGCTTTTTCATTATATCTATTACTTCATCTGCATATGGCTCATCAGTATTGATAATAAGATAGGTATTATCTTTTTTGCCTTGTACCGCCTTACCTTCATTAATTTGACGTTGTATATGCACCAAGTCTATCTTGTCGTGAAGAGGCAGGTACTTGTCTGCATCCTCACACTTAAATATAATAAATTTGTTAAAGCTCCCACCTTCTAAGTTAGCCACCATATCTCCTCCACTCTTTTCCAAAATATTGGCTAAAACCAGTCACACTCGTCGAACCATGAATCTGCATCACACTCAGCAAGCTCTGCGTACTCTATAGCCTCATCTAGATACTCAGAAATAAACTTCTGTGCTTCGTGTTTATACCTTCCGTGAAACTCTACGTCCAACACTTCCTCTATGAACAAAATAGCTGCCTCTTGCTTAGGTGTAATAGGTTCTCTAATGGCATTTGCCAACCCTTTTAACATAACGCAGCCTCATCTTTTTTCCATTCTGCGAACTCCCTTTGGCTCATGCAGGCTATAAATGGCACGTTGTCTACAGTGGTTCTCAGCCTGTATGGGTATGATTGATCATTCATATACTCTATATCAACAATTAAGGAAGCTTCATCTGCTAACTGTATTAGCCTTTTTGCACTCACATGTATGGCAGCTCCTTCCGATACAGAATAAGAACCTATCTCTGTGCCTAACTTTAAAAATAACTTCACTTTATCAACGTACTCCTTAACATTCACTAAAATCGCCCTCCCTTAACGAATCTACTTCATCATCACTCATCTTCTGCGACCACCGCCGCCCCACTTCTATATCCGACTTCATACCACAGTCTAACTGGATAGTGTTACACAGAACATCAGCTATCCTTCTAAGGTTATCCATTCCGATGTTTTCTGGAACATCTAATATCTGCTCATCGTGGACCCATAAAATGATCTTACAGTCTAGCTCCTTCAATAAAGGTTGCATATCTATAGATGCCTTCTTTATTTGGTAAGCACTCGGGGTTTGTATGAGGCTATTAATACCTTGTCTATATGCTGAGTCTAGTGCCCAATGAGAACCTAGCTCCCCCCGCTGTAACTTCTTATCCCAGTGACGATAACTTTTATCCCTCTCCCATAAGCCTATCTCTGGATACAACCTTCGCTTTTTACCGCCGTAAGACTCTGCAAACTTGGTTTTTAGAATCTTTTTCCTCTCTACTGTCATCCACCTAGCTACTCCCTTATAGGTGTCGTAAAATGCGTTAATATAACCTTCGGCGGCCTCCGCAGTAACAAGTAAATTATCAGCAAGGCCCATCTGTGTCGTGCCATAAACTACTGAAAAATTTGTAGCTTTCGCTTTAGCACTTCTTATGAAATCGAGGTACTTGCCGAAGTCTACAGCCTCTACAAATGCTTCTTCGGTTGGTTCGACTATCAGTTTCTCATCATATAAGGTAGCAATGTCAGCATTTGTAATTTTTGAGCTGTCTACGCCGCCGTCCGCATCTGTAAACTTGTCTATAAGACCTCTATAAGCTTGAAAATCTTCATAGGTTACCTGTTTCTCTGGATGTAGTCTGTTATATATAGATGTAGCAGTAATGGAGTGAATATCCTTACCAGTTGCGAACGCATCTAAAAGTACGGGATCTTTAGACAGGTGTGCCAGCCATCGTAACTCCTGCTGACTAGCATCTATACTAGCCAGTAATCTGCCTTCATCTGCTATAAACGCTCTCCTAATCATCCCGCCATCCTTGCTTGGCAAATTTTGAAAATTCGGATTGGCACACGACATCCTCCAAGTAACAGCATGACTGGGTTTGAAATTCGGATGAATCCTATCATCATCTAGCTTAGTAGGCAACGAGTCTGCAAAGGCACTAGTAAGCTTTGATTGTTTCCTATATGTTGTTATGTTCTGCAACAGATCTAAACACATCTTAAAGTATTCTCTTGCCTTGTCGTACATATCTGGTTTTAAGAAGTAAGGTAAGTTATCTTTAAACAGTTTTGCGTAGTATATCTCGTCGCTCTGCTCCCCCGCCTCTATACGCTTTAATGTACCTTCTAAATCTGCTGTAAAGATACGAAGTCCTGTCATCAATTTAGCCATAGTCTTCTTATCTGTAGAGTTAGGCTTCTTTTTGTTCATCTTGGGTAACTGCAACTTATCGTAGAATACTGGTGCCAACTGTGCTGGGGAGTTTAAGTTAATGTCCCCGATGACAGCTTTTATCTTAGCCTCTAACTCATCTAGACCCGCGTGGAGCTTTGGTGAAACCTCGCCTACGAGGTACTCGACGTCTGTACGAACACCGTCATATGTTGCCTCTTTTACTATGTCAAGAAATGGCATAGATATATTAAACATCAAGGACTTGATCTTACTTAGATGCGGCATATTTAGGTGCTTTTCTTGGAACTCCGCCAACTTATACGTCAGTTCAGTATCTTTAGTAGCATAGTAGGCGGACAAGTTACCTGTCCTAGTCGCAGGGTTCAATAAAATCGGAACAGTGTCAAAAGTAGTCCTACTACCAAAAATTTTGGAATATGTGTCAGCAGGTACCCTAAGATACTTCTCTGCCAAAGGTTTTAGTTGTTTATCCTCATTCTCATCTAGTAGAGACTGTCCTTCTATAGTGTCGAAGTAGGCTGGTGGCATTACAATACCTAACCATTTTTTCAGTGCACACCAGTCAAAACAGTAATTATGCCATATAGTCTTTAAGCTATATCTCTCTAGTAATGGCTTTAACCTACTTGCTACTAGTGTTTTATCTAGACACTTCACATAGTCTACCCCTACTTCCCCCGCCCCTTCTTCTACATGGTCCTTGTGCTTCAACGGAATGTAGTACCCTCTGTGGGGGGCATAGAAAGAGATTCCTACTATTTCATCTTTCCACCAATCTAACCCCATAGTCTCCGTATCTATGGCTACTTTACCTAGCTTACTCAGCTTGCTTAGCCATTCGCATAACTCGTCCAAGTCGCTTTCTGTCCATACAGTAATATAATGGTCGGGCAGTACGGTGTTATTAGCCAGCTCCATAATTTGAAGCTCTTTTTTAGTGGGTCCTTTCTTGACTGGTTTTTTCCTGGCTTTCTTTGGCTTACTTTCTAAAATGTCTTTAACATCATCCATTAAATCCCTCCTCTATAATTACTTACCAGACAGAACATAAAAAGTTAAGCAAAGAAAAAACCCCAAAATTTTTGGGGCCCTACTTTGTCATGCTTTCTAGAACATATAATCATCACTTTCAGCAACGTCACTCTCGACATCTATGTCTCTTGCACCTGAGTTAAGCAACGTCATTAGCTCTTCGGGTGTTTTTGGTGCTACTATTTCGTCTACATCAGGTAGCTCTAGTGTAGACGAGTCAAAAGCTTTGATGTCCCTCGCAAAGAAGTGGTACTTGGTATTCAGCTTCTCTCCCTCTCTTTTGATTTTCAAATCTCTCTTAGTGATATCACCGTACTCTTCCACAAGAGCAAGAAGAGCTGTACCTACAGTTTTACTTGCCTTGAATATTTTAGTTTTGTCGTCTTTTCTGTCATAGACTACGATGAAAGACTTAAAGCTTGCATTCTTACCCATCTTACAAGCAGGACATCTATCCTTACCCAAACAAGTAAAGTTCTTCCATCTGCCATCAATCTGCTCTGCGTGCTCGTATACCGACATGATTTCATCCAATGGAGTTATAATCCTTATCTCTGTAGACTCTCCATCTTTCAGTTTTAGGTAGGCTACCCCACCCTCATTTGCTTCCTTGATAGCACTTAATCCTTTTCCTACATACGCCATTTTTACATTTCCCCTTTTCTCATTTATTCTGCTACATAGTTATATACCGGAATAAGTGGGAAAAGTTAAGTAAATAAATTGTTTATGATAACCTTAAACTACCCTAATTAATATAAACAATGGAAATATTGACCATTAAACCATATATTGGTATACTTTAACTAGATATAGGTAAAGTATTCCTAAATTGTATAATTTTTTTATTCCTTAAATGAGAAGAATATGTTTCTCAATGTGCCACAAAGAAACATTGCTGAATGCCCATGTAATTTGGACTTTCTTTTTTGGTCTGGGGGGAATCTTATAGGCAGTACAGCACATAAATATAAACCATAAAAAACTCCAGCCATTGGGGTATAAAAAGGAGGGAAACACTATGTTTTGCAGAAATTGTGGAAAAAAGGTAAATGAAAATTCAAATCTGTGTAGTAGATGTGGGTTTGACCCACTGGAAGAAAGTCATTATTGTCAGGAATGTGGAGATGCTACAAAGGAAAATCAAAAGGTCTGCGTAACCTGCGGTTTTGAACTGCATAATAAATTACCTGTAGAGTATGCTGGATTTTTTCGACGTTTGGCTGCAATGCTACTTGATGTTATCTTTTCAGTAATGATTTACTGGATATATAGCATCATATTGCCTATTGTTTTCATGATTATTGGAATATATACGGCGGAATTTAGCGATATATATAGGTTTACGTTTTTTGTTCCAAGTATCCCATTTCTCTGGTTATACTTTGCCTTAACAGAATCCTCCCAAAAACAAGCTACCCTTGGTAAAAGGGCTTTAGGAATAATTGTAGTAGATACAAATATGAATCGTATTTCCTTTGGAGCAGCCAGCAGTCGCTTTTTTGGAAAGTTTTTATCGAATCTTATCTTTGGAATAGGCTATATCATGGCAGCCTTTACAGAACATAATCAAACACTGCATGACAAATTGGCAAAGTGCTATGTTGTAAAAAAAGGTTCAGATATGAGGAAAAAGGTTACCGGATAGTAATTACGGGAATTACTATATTTAATACAATAAAAAAGCATAGAAATTCTATGCTTTTTCGTATTTTTCTCGTATATTCTTCCATATTTGGCTTATTCTTGCCTTAGAGCACCCTGTTAACTGTGCTATCTCCACAAATGAATACCCTGCGCACCTAAGTTCAAAAACCTCCTTCTCCTTGGTTGTTAGACCTAGGCTATCGACAAGCATTGTAAGTTCTACCTCAAAGTAACCAACTTCATCCGATGTTAAACTAAGTAACTGTTGTTCACTTACAGAACCTTGCTCAAAAGTAGGTACTATCGAAACAGCTTCTGTGACCATAACATTTTTCTTTGTATTTGACCTGTCAATCATGCTATTTATAACGTTGCTTACCACCCTATCCACAAATGTACCAAACTTGGATCTAGCTGGGTCATACATATCCATAAATCTGTATACCTTTATCATGGCTTCTTGGGCTACATCGTCTGCCTCCATCCCGCCTGTAAATTTACCCCGCATCTTGAAATTGCATAATTCCTTAGTCTTTAATAAAATTGCATCAATATCGTTTACAAGTACCATTTCATCTAAAGTTCTTTCCATTTTCATGTTCCCCCTTTAAATTTTTCATACTTAGTAAGTATTTAACGTAAGATACTTTCTCTATATCTTTCATTCTGCCCGCCCTCAGTAGGTCATTTGCATCTTTAAAGTTTCCTTTGGGATACTTCACCACGTTTACTTTTATAGGAGTATCCTTTAGTAGTTCATAGGACTTGTGTGTACAGTCCACCCCCCACTTATCATTATCATAGAACAGATTTACCTCATTAAAGCCTAAGCGTATAAGCAATCTTACCTGCTCTTTAAACAAGAATTTACCTAATACTGCTACTGCTGGTAGACCTGATTGGTAGCATGAGATTGTGTCGATAGGGGCTTCATTAATGAAAACCTCCCTAAAACCTCTGTTCTTTAAGTAGTATAGTCCATAAAGTACATCTTTCTTCACAGCATTGTTAGGAATATGAAAATGTTTTGAATTAATTGAACGAGTCACTATGAATCTACACCCTCCAGTTAGGTCTCTAACAGGGAATGTAATTGCACTATTAACACTGTCGTACCCCACCTCATATGTCAGTAATGACCTATTTGTAAATCCTCGTCCTTCTATATATGCGTGGCGTTTCTTCATAAGTTTTAGAACTTCTTCATCGCTTACATACTGAATACTTTCTTTTGATAAAATGCTTTTAACATCTACGAGTCTATCTTTGAGAGACTTTTCTATAGTTGTCCTCTTAAGAAACCCAAGCATGTCTAAGCCACTGTCACCATATACATACCTTGCTAGGTCATCTACAGTACCTGACTCACCACAGGTAAAGCAATTATACGAATACGGTTCTTTAGTCGAGACCCCAAAAGATGGCTTGCTCTCAGAGTGAAAAGGACAGCAACACATTATATCCTCACCCGAAGGCTTAGCTTTACCAAAGGCATTAGGGTTATTACTGTTAGAGTAGTCACTTTGAAACATTTGAATGATTTGTTGTATATCAATACCTTCTATGTGAAGTATACCTCTCATAATACCGTCTCCTTTACTATAAAACACTCAAAAACGTTTGTCAACCATTACAGAAAACTTTTTCTTAATTATACAGAACGTATGTTCTATTGTCAATAATTTTCTGTGTTACTTATTTTTACCAGTTAAGTTGGCAAAAGTTAAGTAAAAAACCAGAAAAGTTTTTCTGGTTTATGCTTTCGCCAACTTATCCTTCTTAGGACAGACAACAACTTCGCCTAATTGCTGCTGTTTTCCGTTTAATATTTTCCAGTAAGCACATTTTCTACTTTTAAACAGCTTACATTTTTTGCATATAGGCATTACAGTGCATACACACTTCATTGATACTTGTGTTTGAGATTTAGCAGGTACAAGACCCTCGCTAGTCCTCACGCTCTTACGACAAGCTTCTTTATAATCACACTTAGCACAACCTTTATTCATCTTCCCCCACCTCTTTCGCAGATAAGCTAAAGGACACAACTTTATCCAAGTACAGAGACTGTAAGGTGCTATTACTATCTAAAAGAACCAGTGGCTCTCCATCTGTTTTTAGCCTATCAATACGCTTTGCAAAAGCTGCTGTTAACTCGTTAGCAGTTAACTCAATCTCTCTCACAACATTTCCGTCCTTGTCCTTCTGCTCCAGTCTAGGATTCTTCTCAGTCCATCTGATAACAGCCCTGTAGCTGTTCTCAAGTGTATAATCAAGTGTCATCTTAAATTCCATTTACACCATTCCTCTCATCACATATTTAGTGAAGCTTCATCTGTTTCCATATATATACCTTGATCTACGTTAGTAGACAAGTAAAAGTCCAAATTCTTCTCTCCCTCACGATTTTTCTTTAAAGACAGTTTAAACAAATCACCAGACAAGTTTACAGTCACTACCCTTGTTGCTTTTTGTGCAGGGTTATCAGATTCTTGTATCTGGTGTATCTCAGGAGTACTATCCCCCGCCGCCCCTCTTCCTGCTTGAGCTAGCAGCATGGCAGGCGTTAGTGTATTCAAGTTAATCTCACGTATGGCATTAGAAGTATTCACAATTCGCTTCCTTGTATCACGCTCACTGGTGCCATCAGAGATATCATATAGCTGATCAATGACAATGAAACCGGGTCTCTCTAATTCTATGATAGACCTAATGTCATTTGGGGTGAACTGCCTACCTTTGTTATCTTCTTGCGTAAGAATAAGCAGACTATTATTTTTCTTTTCCAGCTCCTCAAGGTACTCCTTATACAACTCAATATCAGCTAACTTCCCCCTGTTTAATGCCTTGTTTGAAAAGTGCTGTCTCATTGTGTCTAGCCTATATGCTATAGACAGCTTAGGCATCTCTGTAGAAATATAGATAACTGGAGAATTGATGGATGCTCTTACAAAAGACAGCCATACGTGGTACAGGAAGTAACACCCTATCAAGCTCTTACCATTTCCTAGTCTTCCTGATATCAACACTAAGTCATCATTCTGCCACCCACCTGTCGCCTCATCTAGTCCTGGTATCCCTGTAGTTAGTCCTGTCAGCCCCTCTTTACCATGCTTCTCCATATAAGCATCGAACCTCGAACGAGCATCCTTAACCCAGTCATACCTAGTTGGTTTACTGATATGCTCCTTGAGTAAACCGTCAAGGTCTGCCCGCATACGCCACATAACGTCTATTGCATTCTGTTCTTGTAGCATTTCAGCGTTCTTAATTAAGACAGGCTTGTAGTCTACAAAAGCCTTGTTATTCTTCACTACACTTGCGAGATACTCTGGACTCTCTAGCTCCTCGTAAACATCGAACTCCTCAAATTCCGATGCAACAGTACCACGATTTGGAAATACATTATTCTCCTTCCTAAACTGCTCCACCCACTCAAAGATGTGTCCTGTTGTAATGAAGTGGTCAGGGGTAATTTCAAGGCTATGCAAAAACTTAACATCTTTCCTCATTATATAGTGATTCAATAACTGAATTTCTTCCAACTAATCACCCCCAAAAATATCACCAAACTCATTTTTCTTCTTCTCTGGCAAGTCACCGGTCTGATGGTAGCCGTCCAAGATCGCTTGAGAATAGGATGAACAAAATACTCTCAAATGCTTAACTTCAAAAAAGTCCAGTTCAATAAAGTACTCCATATACTGTTTAACAATGTCTTTGTCTTTTACTTTCAATAGGTTAGAAAGTTGTTTTAGATCCCCGCCCACAGGCATATACAGAGATTTAAGCTTAAACTGGTACAGATACTCAAAGTACCTTCTAAAATGGTGGAAGCCCCATTCATCTACTGGGTCAGTAAAGCTTACTTTTTTCTTAGGTTTCTTACCTTCACTTTCAACATCTACTTCTAAAGAAGCTTTAATTACTTTTGGTAGCATCGCCCCACCCTTTCTTATTTAGTTGTTATTTTCTGATGCTGTAGAATACTCTCAATAGCCCAATCATACCCACAAAAGCCCTTTGTCTTTTTCCTTAGCTTAGTTGCTTCCTTACTGTCTATCTGCCTCACACTTATTGACATCCCCCACCCATCACCGAAGCTATAGCAGTAGCTTCCATTGGAAAGTATTTTGTCAAATAGTTCACGTGCGTTTTTACTTGTGCCATACCTTTGCTTGAAATTAAATACTTTAGCATAATAGTTATCCTCCCCCGTCCACTTCCCATTCCAGCTTCCCACGTGTGGCATACTCAGTTCAAATACCATTAACATTTAACCACTCCCTTTCTTTAAGTGTTCTACTTATACTTACCGGATGAAAATAAAAAAGTTAAATAATTTAAATAAAACTTTACAGCAAAAATATTATGTGATATTATATTATGAGAGATAAGGAGGTCGATAATGTGGAATTAATAGAAAAGTTCAAAACATTCTTGGAGTTTGAAAAGAATAACTCTGACAACACTATTGATGGATACGGAAGGGATTTAAACCAGTTCTTTGAGTTTATAAAGATAGACCCTACTGAGGTTAGTGAACATCATGTAGTGAGTTTTCTTACAGATAGAAGAAAGGAAGGACTGTCCCCCACCACAACTAATCGAAAGCTATCCGCAATAAAAGCTTTCTACAGATTCTTGGTTAGAAACAGAATTGTTACATTCAACCCAGCAGAAAATATCGAAGTGGCTAAAACTACTAAAAAGTTACCAGAAACACTTAAGGTAGAAGACATTAAAAATATGCTAGATAAAATAGACAATCTAAGAGATAGGGTAATGATAGAGTTACTCTTTGCAACAGGAATACGGAGAGAAGAACTAGCAGAGCTAAAAGTTAACAGTGTGGACTTTGTTGATAGTTCTATCAGAGTCATCGGAAAAGGAGATAAAGAGAGAGTAATACCTGTCCACCCACACGTTATGGAAAACTTAAAGATTCTATTACAGCAAAAAAGAAGTGAATGGGTGTTCCCTTCGAGACATAAGAGAAAAGGGCATATATCTACGAGGCAGGTAAATGATATAATTAGTAAATGGGGCAAAGAAGCTAATATTAGTGGAGCCACCCCCCACAAGTTCAGACACACCTTTGGGGCAACCCTGTTTGAGAATGGGGCAGACATAAAATCTATACAGGATATGCTAGGTCATGTATCTATAGATACTACTAATATATACACTAAAATAAACCATAAGAGAAATAAAGAAGAATATATGAAACACCACCCAATGTCAAAAGAAGAGGAATAACATCCTCTTCTTTCTACATATCTCCTAAATTATGAATGCATAATCTCCTCCTAAGTCTATTGAAGCCTCAAGATATACCTCAGCACCTAACTCCTCCGCCCAAAACTGCCTTAGAATAATTTCTACATCTAGGTCATCAAAAGAATCAGTTGCAATAAGCTCAGCCTCAGCTTCTATTTTAGAAGAACCTTCTTTTGACTCGAAACCTACCTCGGTATCTAGGTCACTATCCCCGTAAGCTTTGATTGATACCTCAGCATCTATTTCAGATGAACTTTCCTTTGCTTCAAAGGTTACTTCAGCATCTAGGTCAGCAAAGTTGTAGACTCTTAGATACAACTCTGTGTCTAGCTCAGCCTCCCCGGGAGTAGCAATTAACTCAACTTCAACGTCTAGGTCACTGTCACTGTAAACACACAGAGTAACCTCTGCATCCAGCTCTGCCGCAAGTTCCTTTAACTCAAAAACTACCTCAGAGTCTAGATCACTTAACGCTACTGCACCTATCGTTACCTCAGCATCTAAGTCTGACACAAGCTCTTTTGCTGCAAGATTGACTTCAACGTCTAGGTCACTGTCACTGTAAACACGAAGAACAACCTCAGCATCCATCTCTGATATACCGCTTAACTGGCTTATTGTGACCTCTGCGTCTATATCATTATAGTCAGGAAGTAGTATATCTACCTCTACGTCTAGTTCTGCTCCCCCCGCCGTTGCTATAAACTCTACCTCTGTATCTAGTTCTGCAACATCGGTTACAGCTACAAGCACATCTGCATCAACGTCACTTGAATCTTCTTTTGCACTAAATTCTACTTCGGCATCCATGTCAGATACATTAAAGTCACTTAGTATATCTACCTCAGCGTCTAGGTTACTACTGTCCGTAGCTCTAAGAGTAACCTCTGTGTCTAAGTGGTATATACCTACGTTGTCAGAAAACTTAAAGTACGAAACTTCTAAAACAGGTGGTGTGCTTGATTCCCTTGACCCAAAATATGCAGGAGTGGATTCTTCGTAGTTAATAGGTCTTATAACAAAAGACCTATTCTCCTTTGTGTTATACCATTCCTTAACATACTCTGTTAAGTCTATCTCTATCTTTCCCCCACCCAAATGGGTCATGCGACTAGTTATATTACTGCCTTCATTAGGCATATAGTTCCACTTAACAGTAAGTTCTTCCCAGTTATCAGAAGTCTCATATAAGCCTAGGTCAAAAACAGATTCTATGTCACTCACTATCGTAAGGATTAGCTTGGCATTCTCTACCTCTATATCTTCTGGTAAATTTTCAAGAGAAAAGCCTAAATAAGACTTAAACTTTCCCTCACCTGCTTGCCCCGCCACCAAACTAGATGCTGAACCATAGTTAATATGTGGAGCAAATTCTCTAACAAGAGAATCTTTTATAGGTGATAGCTGATCAGTAATGTATGGAGGTGGGACTACACCCACTTTACCGTACATAGCGTTATCAGGTCTTATAAAAACTGCTGAGTCTAGCTCGCTAACTTCGTTTACTACAATGGTTACCTGTGAGTCTAGCTCATATTGAGCTGTCTTTTGCTGTATATCAACCTCTACAGGTAACCTATCTAGCTCTTCATTATAGTTTACTACTATCTTACCGTATAACTTACCTTCCATTTAATCACATCCACTCATTGTATTGAGCTTATACAGGTTCTGCTTTTGATGTTATCTTGAACTCCCCGCCCCTCCGGGCATGTTTACTTGTCGCTATTCGTACGTATAAGTCTTTAGTATCGTTATGAGCCATTACGTCTGTAAGCTGTAACAGGTGCAATGGGGTAAAAGGCATTTCATTTTCACTAAACTCTACTGCAACGTCTGGTATTAGCTCGGGCGTAACCCCAGTAGATGGGAACGCTGTGTCGAAAACATCCTTGGCGGAAATCTCCACACTATCTACAGCAAAACCATTTTTATTTTCTAGTGTCACCTTCTTAGCTGGTGTAGTCTGCCCACCTACTATAGTACCGAAGTCTAACCACTCAAGTAAGTCTCCTTTGCCATCTGTGAAATAACTGCCATTCTCATCTTTAAACATTAACCCTTTATAGGTACCCAACACTTGGAATGTCTCTGTGTAGTACCCTCCATGAGTATCCTTTATTTCCAGTTTGATGTCGTTCATTACTCCTTTATTTAAGTCGTCGCTATCCCATAGATAGCTAAAGCTTCTTGGGGAGGGGGCAAAAGGAATATAGTCAAATTTTAGTACTCCATTAATAGACACCCTATAGGTTACATCATCTCCGTCCGCATCTCCTATTGTACCGTTTACACTAAATTCTGTGTAGGTGTACACTAGTGTAGGGTCTTCATTTGATAAAACTAGGTTGCCCACCCACTCAGATATCTCGCCACGCTGATCCCTAGCCTCTACCTTTATACTGTTCTGACCGGGATTAAAATAAGGGTAGTTATATGCTCTGGTAAAACTATTTCCACTAGCTATACTGGTCCAAGTATCTACTTCTTCATAACTTTCCCCCGCCTTTTGTATCAAAACCCTGTACTGTACTGTGTCACCTTCCAAGTCCTCGATCGTACTTGTAACCGTAGCGTACTCGTTGTGGACGGTATCAGGATTTATAGTAGGGTCAACGATAAGTGGGGCGACGTTAGGTTTAAAAGTAATCGTCATATTTCTTACTACAGGAGGCTCGTTAGGATTTTGACTGGAGAGTATAGCTCTGACATACATACTCTCCCCGTATATCTTATTGCCGAACAGCTCTTTAAACTCTATAGATGTTAAAGCTTCTAGTTCAGCTTTAGTCATTTCTCTATCCGCTACCCACTCGGCACCGTCATAGCCATACCATGTAGTATTATCTTTTGACAGCAAGTACCTTGTATAAGTCTCTGCTAATACCCTTTGCTCTAGCTGTAAATCTTCTTCACTATTCGTCCACGTCAGTATTGTAGGCGAGGCTAACGAGTAAATTGGCTTATATTCAGGTACAGTTAATTCTAATTTGGAGTTTTCAAAATGAATATAAGTATAACTAATTTTACTTTCTATAACATCTTCATTATCCGTCCAAGTGTAAATTTCCACTGGCTTTTGTAATTCTGCCCACTTTTCTTGAGGAATTATGGATAAATCATCCATCCCATTCTCTTCAAAATCTTCTTTAGTTAAAGGTTCTTGAATTGTTTTTTCTACCCAATTACTATCAGAGAAAGTGTAGATTTTATCCAATGATTTAATCAGAATAAGTAAAACCAGAAAAGGTAAATTTACACCATATAAAATATCGTCAATGATATCAAATTCATTATCACTTGTAATGGTATTGCCTTTATCAACACCATGGAACCTTGTTCCACTACTCACAATACAATTATATAACATAGAACTCCCATTTCCACTGCGTATCCCTACACAGTTGATAAAAGCATTATTATAAAATGGTATTTCAGTTCCTCCTGCGTGTTGTAAGTTTACGCTACAGCCAGTAGCCGTGATGTTTCTGAAATTCATTAATACGCTATTATTTATTCTTTGTAAAGCACTATTAGTCCACCACGAACTTGTATCAAAAGTTCCAATAAGTCTACAGTAATCCACACTAATAGCAATATTCCCAGAATAACTATTCCAAACACCAATATTTCTAATTTCTAGTTTATATAATATCTTTCCATTTCCCGCTACATTGCAACTTTTTCCCTCAAAGTCTACTATTGCCAAACTGATTTCAGATTCACTTTTTAGAGTTAATATCTTAGACTCAAACTTACTCATTGTAGGAATTGTATAAATAGAGTTGGGCTTTAAATTAATCACGTCATTGTCTATAGCAATGTCTAAAGCTTTGTCTAATGTTTTTAAAGGATTAAGTGAAGACCCATCAGATAAATCGTCACCATTTAATCCATCAACATGTATTTCTGCCACTTATTTCACCGTCCTTTTTTAGCATATTACTTCAATTAAAACATTTCTATTATTTCGCTTCTTTCACACTCTTAACATTTAATACAATAGGTACTCTATACGTTCCGTCTAACGAACTTTCCTCAATATCATACCTATGAATTATACATCCTGTGTAATTATAAATAACTTTCTCATCTGAAAAGTTTCAGAGTCTCTCATTATATACTCACCTTGTACATCAGCAATTCCCTTAAATCCTCTTACAGCTAAATTATTAACCCCTTTACTCTTAAATTTGATTTTTAACTGTATTTAAAACAACCTTATCATCGTCATTAAAAAAGAAGATGAATTTTCCTGCTTCTTTCAAGCCATATTTTTGATTTTTACTCATTCTCTCCTTTATTTAATTTTTAATTTTGAGTAAAGATTAATTAACCTCTACTCCTGTCACTTTAATAAAGTCTTCTAAAGTGGCTTTAAATAATTTACCTTCATCCACCATTTCTTCTGCTGAATTAACACTAGCAGGTTTTTCTTCCTCAGCATCAGTCCAAACTATTATTTCAAATTCCTCTTCTTGGTTTAACCTTTCCATTGGAGAGAATGGGTCTGTTTCTATCACTAAGAATTTAGGTTTTTCACCTTCCCTATCGGTCCAAGCTATTACTTCAATTTCTTCACCTTCAAGTTCTTGAAGTTTTTCATCAGTGATACCATTTAAAGTATCCATACCATATGTTTCAAAATCTAATTTTGTTAGTGGTTCTAATAGAGCAGTTTCAACCCATTCACCTTCGGATAATAGATGGATTTTATTAGAGGATTTTATTAGGTGCTTATATGTGTCTATACCCCATATCTCAAACTCTGCTATGATATATCTTCCATTATTAGGGTCTACGCCCTTTTCAGTAAGATAAAGCCTGTAAAATGAATACGCATTTAAACTATCTACTTGATACTCTCTAATTTCTGAACTGCTCCACGTTGGCTCACTTGAAACAGAGTGTAAATCAGTCCAAGTTTCATTATTGTTACTACCTTGTAAAATCCATCCTCTCGGCATGGAAGTTGTATACTTAAAAGACCCTGCTAAACTATCTGCCTGTAGCTTGTATTCTTTAACACAATATTTTTTAGGCATTGTTACAGTTATCGTTGTATTTATGGGAGCATTATTCCCACTAAACCAAGAGTTTTCAAAGTTTGTAGGGGGCTCTCTGTCAAATAGCTTCCATATAGCATGGGTTTCATTAAGTTGCGAATTAGTGTTTACAGAAAAACCGTCTTGTGTGTATCCTGTCATTTTAGGAACAATTCTGAATAAATTAGCCATTTATCTCACCCCCATCCCGTTTATTTTCCACTCATTCTTATTTATGGTCTTCCTAACAACTCTACCATCTTCTAAAACCCCTGCTTCATTCATTTCAATAGCAACTTTACTAACTTCTTTTTCATACCCTTCTAGAGCATCCATTCCCCACTGTTCAAATTGCTCTTGTGTAGGAGTTGATAGGTTAGGGTATGTTAATGCATTGTCTAATAAAGTGTGAATTTTATTTGAAGATTTTATGAGGTGTTTTGTATTATAAGCATCAATATCTACTAATTCACCATCTTCATTAATATCAATAGCATCAAATGACCATCTTCTTAGGTCGTTTTTTGCTTTGAAGACCGCTTCGTGAATTTTACTAACCAATCCTGTTACTTCAAACATTAGTTTTTGATGTGAGGTTCCACTATTGACTGAAAATGATGGGTACTCTACACCATCTATTGTACATGTTAGATCTGTAGTATACTCAGTGTGTACAGAAGCTATAAATCTTAAATCAGTACCCTTAAACTTAAATCTTGCGGTCACATCAGTATCTATTGGATTGGTGGGTATATAATGAAGAGTCCCATTGTAGTAAGCAGAGTTATAGTGTATACCCCATCCAGTACCTGTATATTCAATATAACTATTTGTATCATCGTATCTTTCCCAACCATTCTCTGGTTGTAATAATTGCTGTCCGATTAAACTCATTTATGTCACTTCCTCTCTAATAAAATCAAACTATTATTTAACTGTCATACTTTGTATTTCATTTTGCCATTTATCTGGTGCAATCTTTCTAGTATATACCTTACCCTCCCCCTCATCCCTGTCATATTCCATAGTTTTTACTGCTTTGGTGGTTGGGGTGACTATGCTAGCTAAGCTATCCATGCCATATTCTTCAAAGTTGGCTTGCGTTAGTGGTTCTTGAAGTTCCGTATTTATCCATTCGTTAGCTGGATAGGTGTATATGTTACTGGTCGATTTCACTAAATATTTAAACATGTTTAAACTATAGATGGCATCTGTTCGCATAGCTATATTTTGAAGAGTTCCGTTATAGTTCACATTAGCTGAATTTATTACTGTAGTCCCACTTTCCTCATCAAATCTATAAAGTCCAACAAGTCCTTCTTCGTTGCCTTTTAAATATCTGTTATGATAGTGTGCTACCTCCTCATCAGTTAATGCCCTATCCCAAAATCTAACATCGTTTATTAATCCCTTACTAGCGTAGTGTGTTGTAGATACAGTATTACTTAGGAACCTTGGCGGATAAGTACCACTAGCTGACGAAATCACACCGCTTCTTACAAAAGGTGATCCTTCACCTAAAAACTCATCATTGCTAAATAGTCTTACTTTGTTTGTTTCGGTATTTACTGCTGCTGTAAAGATATAAACTTGACCTAGCTGAAAATTCGGAATGAGTGCAGTAGCAATCACCAGAGAATCAGTAGTCATCAATCTTCCACCAAAAGCTAGAAGTTTTGTACTCACGTCTACGTAAAAATTGAATTTGGTGTTACTACCACCGATGCGTGACTGAAATATATAAAAATGATTACCGTCATGTACACCACCTGCACTGACTATACAAGCAGCTTGGATAGTCATTTCTGTCTTTCCTGCTAGACTATCCGTAATAAAGGATTCTGGGATTGTGACTCCAGTATTGTAACTGCCGTTGTTCACAACAGCACCAATATTATTTTCACTCAACTGTTAATCTCCTCCTTGCTTTAGATTTGACGATATACTCAGTATATCTTTAAATCTATTTAAGTCTAATTGATATTCATGCACTCTACCTTCCCCCACGGCATATTTGAAAATCATATCTTCTGCTATCTCTATCTCTTCTTCTTTATCTTCACTGGCCTCTACTTCTATAGACTGTATTTTAGCTTTGCCTTCTGTGGGAACTTGTAGGCTGACTTCCCCCGCCCCTTCACCTTCAAAGGTAAAACCTTCTCCGTGGTCGAGTATTACATCTCCTGTGGTAGTGGGGGATAAGTCATGTTGAAACCTTCTTTGAAACGTAAAAGTATCCCTATCCTCTTTTATAATACTATAGGAAAAAGTATTAGTGAGTCCGTTGGCATCCGTTACTGTCAACAACACTGTATTATCTGTCAATGTAAGATTCTCTGTAGATATTTGCAGACTTAAGTCTGCTGGTGTGGACTGTGTATCACCTGAAGTTATGTCGACACCGTTAACTATTAATGCGTAGTTTATACCTATACCACCGTCACTAGTTACTTCACAAGTCAGCACAACATTTGATGCATCCGTGTCCCATATGTTAGTGCGCGAGAATCCAGCAGCACTAATGGACGGTGGAGTGCTGTATATTTCATAATGGTGTGCCCACGTATCAGGAGATACATCCCACACAGACGTTGCATAGCCGTTGCCCGACACGTGTGGGTTCTGTGCATCTGGTTCTATATTGTCCGTAAAATCCCAAGTATCTGGGTATGCCAACCACCTAACTATAGATTGTCCCATACGATATCATCCTCCCCCTACAAGCACAGCCTACAACCTACTTCTGCGGAGGTATACAAATCAAGGCGACTTGATAACGTTCGAAACACGCCCGCACCCATACCTGAACTATACGCCCCACCAACGAAATAGAAGTAAACATGGCCATAGCCATCACTATAATTGCGGCCACTGTCGTACAAACCGCCAGTAGTATTGGTTAACCCAGATGTGCGTGGAATAAATCCACTTTTAGGCTCAGTACGTATTGTTCTTATGTTACCTAGATTCATGGAAAGCGATGCTGATATCCTTTCATACCCTGTACCACCATTATTAAAATAAACATTAGACACGTCCAAAGGACCATTAGGGGAACGGCATCCATCCAGCATTACAGCCAGATTACCGTAGATATCTTCAATGCCCCTGTAAGACACCTGAACAGCATCTGCGGTAGATCCGTAGGTGTTGTTGCCTCTTTCCAGTGTACCACCTGTACTAACCGATGCCGCACCACTAGTATACCCTAAGCCTATTTGACTCTGAGAGTCTGGGTGGCCATATTCAGTTATATAAAGCATTTGGATAAAACGCCATAGGTAATAGTCTAGCTGTGTCCACCCTAGCCCCATTGCTTTAGCAGCATCCCGTACAGCCTGTATGGTAATACTCCCTCGTGGTGTCTTGTTTGGTAGGCTCCGCAGCTTACCCTGCGGGTCAATCCAGCCAAGAAATGCACCTATATATCTGTGGTCTACCTCCACGGGTGTACCCGCAGCGTCCACGTGTACACTTCTGTCCCTAAAAAAAGCATGGTCTATCTCCCACTCGTCCGCCCCGACGTAGTCAGTAGCCTGCGGGTCACCGGACACACCAAAATGGAATATATTACCATCCGCATCATACTTCTTAACAGAATATGCTTTGGGAATCTGAACCATGGCGTTCTGACTCAGTGTTTCAACTTCCTCCCAGTCTACTTCAGTGCCGTCTGACTTCAAGTTACTGTTATCGGCATCTAAAAAGTACGCTACGGAATGATCTGGATTAACTACACACCTAGCTAACTGCCCCCAAGGAGCTACTTGATTTAAATTGTGTTCACTCATATTTTTACCTCCCAATTCAATTCCCCGCCCACATTAGCTATGAGAGGAGCTTCAAAAGAATCTAAAACTCTGTCGCCGTTAACAAACTCTAGACACCCGTTCAAATCCCTGTCAGATACTAGATGCACAGTAAGTATATACTCATTATCTCTACCATGTGGCAGGGTAACAATAGGCTTAAAGTTAAAAGTTGTTTCACCAATAACCATTTCAGACTTATAGCCAAAACTATAACTTATAATGCCATTTAAAAACTTTCCCTTCTTCTTTCGCCCGCCCACATTAGTCTCTGAGTAGGCTCTTTTGTAGGTAATAATGTCTCTTTGGTACATGTTTTGGTTAGTTAACTCGTAGATATTATCTTTAGTCCTATACCTTATATCAACACGCTTACCTAGTATATTGAAAGTACCTCTTGAACACTCAAACCACATCTTCTTCTTTCTTCCTACTAAACCGAATCTTACTAATTTTTCCTTCTCTATATCGTAAAAGCTATTCTCCCTTATAGTCTCAAAGTCAAACTCGGCTAGACCGCCCTTATAATATTCTGCTAGCCACACATAGTCTTGAGATACAGGGGAGAAATTGGGACAATCTCTAAACATCCTCCCCGCCCCCCTTACACGTAAAAATACTCTACACGAAGCTTGAACTGCCTTAACCCTGCGGACACACCATGCAAGTCAGACTGAAAGTAGTTCGTAAGTTTGGCAAAGTTTACTGTGTTTGCTAAAACTCCAGTATTCGCAGTTCCTTGTATAGTACCTTCTGCCGCCCCGGCAGCACCTATAACATGTTTAGTTGCGCCCCCAACCTGAGTAAATGTGCTCTCATTTAACGAATCTACCCTTGTATAGACCCACTTGTTCGCAACCACATCCATCGTGTCGGCGGCACCATCAGTAGTAGTAAATTTACAATCTTGCATATGTGCTACGTCTTCAGCACCTTGGAAGTTATTCCAAATCAATATCTCCTGTTCGGCACTTTGCTGACCTGCGTTTAATGTGCCTATCTGCCATAGTGAAATAGCATCTGAATTATCACCTAGCCTCCATGAAACAACTGGTGCACTCATATATAACACCCCTTTTCTAAATTTAGTCAAGCATAAAATCCACACAAATACTAATATCAGCAGAACCAAGACTACCATTTGCGTTTACCTGTAATGATTCAAAATCTAAGCTACCTGTTAGACTTGCCTGAGCAAAAGTAGCTCCCACAGGTACTGTAATAGTCTCCAACGTCCCGCCACCCTTTAATAACACCACAACCAAGTCGATGTCAAAAGGCTTAGGGAAGCTGACATACATAGTCTTTAATGTACCCTTATAGGGAATATACAGTGACACTGTATGATTCTCTTGCGTAATCTGCTTAATATAGAAAACTGCTGTCTTTTTTATTGATAATTTTTCGGCTAAACTAGCCTTGTCGCCCCTAGCCTCATCTATCTCAGTTAGATAACTGTCTATAACAGCATGTGTTCTCTGTCCCTTATTAATAAGATCGTTATGATCATTTGTGGCGGTTTCACCCGCCCTGTTAAATCTCACTGACATATTATCAACCTACCGATCCTGAAACTATATTAAGCCCAAAGTAAAACTCTGGAACTGCTGACTCTAACTCAGTTGCCCTTCTAACTCTAAGGTAAAAGCTCTTTTCTCCTAAAGCAGGTATGCTGCCTAATGCTGCGATGTTGCTAAAATTACTACCGTCTACTGAAACAGAAACGAACTGATTATAATGGTCTGTGTCTTTATGCATAGAAGGTTCTATACTTACGCTATTAAAAATAGCACTGTGTGGATTTTTAACTGTCATAGCTATATCCCTGAACTCAGTAGTGCCTGAACCTGCCACTGAGTTCAGATACCCAAGAAACTCCTCTTCGTTAGCATCTACCCTTTTGTAAACACCGTCCTTGTCTGTGTAATATAAATCAAGGCTTAACTGAAACCTAAACTCATCCCCGCCCCACAATTCTCTGTTACTCTCGTCCTGTAGTATTGAGTTACCCTCCCACTTAAATTTACCTGTGACAGGTATTCCTAATAACGACAAATCAAAAGCTGTGGGGTAGTGAGCTGAATTAGTTTTTTCTGTTACCTCGTTACCATCTTCGTCAAGTAGTTTTAGCTTAGTACCTGCTGGTGGGTTCTCTATATACACGTTCACACTTCTGAATATCCTTACGTAGTCCACCAACAAGTGTTCAGTACTACCATCTACGAATAATCCAATCTTGGGAGAAACCTCACCGAAATTTTGGGTACCCACTAGTTGCCATGTCTTACCATCCTTCGACCAGTAGCCTGTGTAGACATTATAGTCCCTTACTAACCTTAGCCATGGGTAGGTGTTGGCAATACCTTTATCTACGTCAAAATATTCTTCTAGAGCAATGAAATTGTTCGCATCCGAGTATATCACTATGCCACCTATCTCACCCGCCTGAGTGGGGTTATAGGTATTCTTTACATCCATCACAAAGCGTTTTTCTTCTGTTAACTGATTAAAGAACAGATATAGTGGTGTACCCCCGCCCTCAAGATGAAGACGGGTGCCATCCGTATAGTACCTACTAGGGACATTGGGAGAAGCCTCCCATTGGTCACCTAGAGAACTCGAAAAATCCGATTGATATATAAAACCCGACTTTAGTTTTGTCACTATCGCCACACTAACCACCTACCTACCTTTAGTATAGGTACAAACTTGCTTAGGTAAACAGCCAAATCTTCTTACCTATAGAACAACCTTCAATAACTGGCTCGTACTCAAAGGTAAATATCTGACACTTGTCAGACTCTTCCTCTAGCAGTACAATGTTTACGTTATATGACTCTTCCGCCCCCACAAATTTGTAACCATCATATTCTTTTTTGCTTACTGTATAAACTCCGGGCATAAGATTAAACAGATACTCCGTTTCCAGAAGCTGGCTTGTTGTTACATCAATATGCTGTACTTCTATACAATCGAGTACTGGATCTTTAATGGTAGTACGCTTATACTTAAACTCAACTTCGGCACAAACATCATCTTTTGGCACATACATACTTTTTGAAGCATCGTCCCGCAACTCGTAGTGGTTTATTGTAATAGCTTCAAATGTACGATTACCTTCTTTAAGATCTTTAAATTCTTGTCTCAGTAAAACTTGACCAGTATCTATATCCACATGCCGTACTATTGCACAACCTTCGGCTGGTAGTAAGTCTAAAAGACATCCTATTAGGGCTTCTACACACTTATCCCCGCCCTTTGGTTCGCAGTAAGGTGTAACCATTACATCATCACATACCCAATTAGTTAAGCGCAACCAGTTAATTTTTGCATAGTCCCATGTGTAATCATCATTATCATTCTGAAAAACCCATCTGTATTTATTTAAGCCTTTATTGACCGGATGTGCTACCTCGCCGCTTTTCTCGTGCTCTAAACTATTCTTAAGTGCGCCATTAATATAAAAGTCTAACTTACTTGAGAACGGACTAGCAACTAGCTCGTAGCAACCTTCTACGACAAAATTGTTTATAACGAACAACGTCCTGAAGTCAATACCATTTAATACCTCGCCTTTTTGTTCTGTAGAGATGGATACTTCAAAGCTATCAGGTAAGCCATCAAAATGAAACTCATATACTCCCTCGTCTGTATACGTCTCCGTCATACCGTCTACATCTACAGTTATGTTACTTCCACTACAGCCCCCACCATATATTGGCTCATACTCATATAACCTAAAATTAATTGCCTCAAATCTTGAATCCTTGTACTCTTTCACCTTTTCGTAGTCATATCCGTCTATCCAGAACATGCCATTAAAGAACTCGAAAAGAGGCATACCCTCACACTCGTTCATAATGTTTTCAGTGTGGTAAGAGAATGTTAACTCCACAGGATCATCGAAAGGATTAGTAACATCCAGTTCTATCCTACCGCCGTCAAAGAGTATATCATCATGCCTATTCTTAAAATAACTGTTTGCACCAGAGCTACTTGAGCTCACATTATCTAAAAATAGTCTTATACCATCTGGATAGCACATGCCGTCCTGTAAGTGATCGCCTAGTGTACCTTCTTTGTGTCTCTCTACCTTAATAGCATCTAACCACAACCATCTACCTACTTGAACATTGTCCTGTGCTTTAAACGTGTCGGGACTAGGGGTTTTTAGAAAGTCAGCTAGGTCAGCTACCTTGAACTCCGCCCCCTTATAGTCAGCAGGTATATCTGTTATAGGGACTTCTTGTAATTGTTCTGTGAGAGTTAATCCACTTAATGTGAACCCGCCCCCCTTATCCTTTATCCCGCCCGCAGTACCAAAATCCTTCATCAGATAGTATACAACTCTGTAAGTCTTATCAGTAGGCACAGTAAAGTTTATATGCTGCCCCATTACCTCTCCGTAGGTATTTTCACTTATTACATTATTAGTACTAAGGTCTATTACCTTTACTAATACTTGTGTATTATCCTTCGCTGTTTGCTGTGCTGTGCCTAGTATATTTAAGCTGTACTTGACAGAGCCATAAAAATTTATACCATTTGCGTCCTTGTTCATATCTTCGTAGGTATCTTCAAGCTCCAAAACCAACCCGTACTCCCCCGCCTGCATATTATTATAAGACTTGCTTATCTTGCCGGGGTCACATAATGTACTAGGGTTGACAGAGACACAACCTATATTTCCGTTTACATCTATAATTGTGTCTACTATTTTCCAGTCCAGGCCATCATATTTTACAAGATGTACTTTAAATATTCCCCGCCCAAAAGAGTCACCTAACTGCCTCAGATATGTGTTATAATCAATATCCAAGTCGAACCTATGAGAGTCTATGGTCCATATGTCTATTGCTTTATATGCAATATCATTATCTCTGTGTGGTGTGGAGGTTGAGTCAAAGGTTATATACCCCCCACCATTAATTTTTTGCTGACCGTAGTTGTAGCCATAACCGCTATAGACGGACAGAAACTCACTGTAGCTTATGGGGCCATAACTAGACGAGGCGATATCCCTGTAAACTACTGCGCCATCATGATAAGCGTGGTGAGATACTCCGTCGTAGTATACGAAGTCCCCGCCATAGTCAACAGTACTCTTACTCACAGGGTTATATATTCGGCCAGCCTCGCTATCATAGTCAAACTTAGTTGTAACATTAAATGCTCTGTAATAAGGAACGTGTGCGACAGACCCTCCAGATAGCGGAATGTGAACCAACCCATCCTTTATCTCAATGTTCTGCGAACCATTACTGCCATCACTGAGGTATATTCCTGCGTCACTTAAATCCCCAGCAGTCACCTCACTTAGGAGCTTTGTAAGTGTTGGGTATGTTTTATTAAATGTAGCGTATACCTTAGATGCGTGGGAGAGTACTGATGCATCATTACCCTCATAAATTAGTGAATAGAAGTATTGCAACGTTTTAGGGTCACGTAAAAACATTAGATATTGCCTACCCTGTGAATCAGTAAACACTACACTGTTATCTCCAACCCAATCCAGTCCATGTATTTTATCTACAATACTTCTAACATGTGTTCTGGACTCTTGCCAACTCATATGGTCTATTGACTGTACAATACCGTTAGCAGAGTCTCTAGGCGTGACCACGTTACTGCTCCTACCTGTCCATGCGTTACCCTGCGTAGAACTTGTGCTACTTGAACCGTTATTGCTTCCGTAAGAAGATGGTTGCCTCACTATCTTGTGTGTGCCTGCAACCTGACCTCGTGTCACTGTACTACCATCAGCCTTCTTATACTCTATAATTCCTGCGTCCATTACTTCCTTGATAGTAGGATAACGAGCCATTTAACTACCACCACCTAACTGTAAATATTCAAATACGACATTAGACGTACCACTAGGTACATCTAGATTCTTAACTTTTTTACCTGACATAGAAAATTCGCTCTCTTTGGTACTGAACAACAACTGTCTTGCCCCCCCGCCAAAGTAAGCATAGACATTTAACTGATCGCCATACTGAAATCTAGCACCATACTCAAAAGATAGCCTATCCACGTATCCACTGGGTGGAGTGCTGGGCAAATCTACTTTCATCGTGTGACGTATGAAGTCTTTATCGAATAACTGTGACTTGCTGACACCATCAACTATTACAACTCCGTCACCTGATCCGCCAGTGCCAAAAAACTGAAATATATCTACCCACTCCCAAGCATATTGTTCAGCATAGGAGAAGTCTAGCGTTACACTTGAGTCAAAGGTAAAGTGCTCTATGTTATTCAAAGCGTTACTCTCCATCTGATCATTGAAGTACTCCAATAATACAACTTCGGTAGCTAGTACCTCGTCTATCTCAGTAAGGGTGTCACTATCTATATAAGGTATAGTATTAAATGGAAGGTAAAACCTGAAGTCGTCACCTGGCATTAGTCTTACTGTAAACTCACCAAGAATATCACCTGATGATACCCAAGTGGTTTTTGAGGTTAGCTTCCCAGTATTTAACAGTAAATCTAAACCACGTTCCCCGCCCACCAATTTCTGGCTGTAAGACTGCCTTAGACCTAGGTTGTCTGACGCGTAATTAAAAATGTTGCTTACTTTATCCATCTCTGTTGGTAGGTAGTTACCATGATCTCCATCCACATACAGACTACTATAAAACTGAACAGGTGACTGTATACTGCCACTGGTATCAACTGAGCCTGCCACGAACTCAACTAAGGTAGTGTCATCGTGTAAGTGTACTGGTACTAGACTCCTATCGCCCTCGCCTCCATAGAATCTTTCCACAAAATCGCCATTCGAGTAAACATCAACAAACTCGTCCTCGTTCAACTGATTACTAGTGTCAAAGTATAAGTAAGCATTACTGGGCGCGGCTAGGATGAACATGCCGTAACCATAATCAGCTACAGGGTAACTAGCGGAAGGTATATCTAAAACCAAAGACCCATCGAAACTCCATAAACCACTAAGCTCTACACCGCTTGGCACGATATTTTTTAACTCTGTGCTATAATCATAAGGTATGCGAGAAGGACATATTATCTCCACCTCCCCCGCCACGGACAACCTGTTCATACCTAGCGACTCTATGTTATACGTTATAGTAGCATTATCCTCTGGTGTAGCGTAAGATTTGCTTAGCACCCGCCACCCATCACCATACTCAGGTGTAATAATTACATGTATATCACCATATGTGTCAGCCTCCCATCGTCTGGGTGTAGTGCTTAACATGAAATCCTCATTAAACAGTAAGCCACCAATACACTCCCTATCGGGTTCGTTCACACCTAACTCATAACCAAAGGAGAAAATACCGTCACACTCACTCTGCAGCTCTACCTCTAATTCTCTAGAATTATCATTGTTGCCATCAGTAAAACCCCTGTAGAAAGTGCTTAGTGAGCTATCTTTTGCGTATACCTTCCACTTACCTTCTATCATTTCACCATGCTTGTCATAGTCTTGTGGCATAGGATCATCAGCATAGCCAACTGTCTCCACCACTTCTATATCTTTAATAAATACTGCATCTAAGCCCACGCCCATAGAAGCTAGTTTACTTACCATCATATCAAACTTATAGGTTTGTCCTTCACTCATGTTAAATTTAGCTTCCTGCCACCCATTTGTGTCGAACCACGGGCCGCCCACCTGATTCTCATTAATGTACAAGGATAGGTAACTTTGATTACCACCTTCTATCAAGTACTTAAATGAAATGTATCCCTTCTTTTTCAGCCTCCAATTAAATGTAAGCTTGGAAGATAGTGTTTCAGGTAACCTATTTAAAGGAAGTTTAAGTATATTCTCGTTTCCAGCCCCGCCGTCCACGGAATTAACTAAATCCCATTCGATATTCTCCTTAGATGACACAGATCTCAGCATATCCATAAGGTCTGTAGTAGTACTTTGTCCCTTGGTTGAGAATAAGGGTACTTCTGCATCTACACCATTAAAGTAGTTAACATAGTCAGCACTAAAATGATGATTATAAGGTAACGGACACTTTGGTATGAAGTCTTTTTCTACCTCTATGCCTAGCCCTGTAAACTGTATACTTTTAAATCTAACTGTACTACTACCTTTCGCCCCCTCAACTACCCACTGGAAAGTATGTGTACCTGCAGGTACGTTTACAGTACTATCACTAAAGTACAGGTCTGCTGTCTTATCTTCCCATAGACCTGATTCCTCGCCGCCCTCACGATAAACACTATCAATTACCTCCAATAACTCTACATCCGTATACACTGATAGGGGATAGTGCTGGCCTAGCTCGTCTATAAATGCTTCTGTCCACTTACCATCATGAGACTTCGTTATCTGGTTGATATTCTGCCACTTAGATGGCGTTGTATGAAAAGCTGACACAAACACAACTTTCCACTGATTGGGACCTGTCTGGTAATAATAGTACCTGTCTACTAGAGCCCCCACGGTGCCCGTGTCATGTATCCCATGCTTAACGTCTACAAAAGGTTTTAGATCACCAGACTTATTCCGCACATACCACTGTCCTTCTGTACCAACACGATCTGCGTGTCTCCAGATAACCTCACCGTCCAGAAGTAGCTTGACAATACCACCGTTTAAATCAGCCGCCATGTTGAATACAACCAAGCCAGCATCATTGTACGTTACTTGCTTAGAAAGAGATAGTGTTTGGCCCTCCCTGCTCTTACCTGTCAGAGAGTTATACTCACTAAACCAGTTACCATTATACGTAAAGCTATTGTCTATGGAGTTACTAAAATCAGCGAAATATATGACATAAGGCTTTTCACCTGTATCTAGTATCTTCAATATACAATCCTTAATAAAACTTAATGCCTGTGAGTATTGACTATCTAAAGGTTCGGTGTTCTGCCGCACCCACCACATAAGTCTGCGGTACATATTCCACAAAGCTTCTCTGCACCTTACGTCTTTATACCAATCTCTATTATGCGTAAAGTGCTCTATCATTTGATCTACTATGTTCCTTAAAGCCTTTTTGTCAACCTTGCTCCAACGTCCTATTTCTCCATTACCCTCGTCTCCCAACAAAGGATTCTGGTAGCCTGGCAACCTAGTTTTCCTGGGTTGGTTGGGGCTACCTTCCTTAGAAGGGTGATTAGGGTGCTGTGGGTTTACTACATTTAAAAGCATATTTTTAAACTTAGGGTCACAGCCCCCACTACTATACAAGCCTAATTTGCTCATGTACATCCCTCGACTTCCTCAGAACTTCTTGTGATTACTTGTAACCCTTTACCAGGTATCAATAATTCCCCCCTAGTTTTTGTTATTTTATAAATTTGACTTCATAGTTATATACCAGAGAAGATGCTAAAAGTTAAACTCATATACCAATCTATTATTTACTTTTATTTTTACCTTACTGTCTAAAGATTCTATAGACACTGTGTAGAACTGCCCCGCCACCAATGACATTTTTGTCAAGGGTGACAAAATTTTCTTCTTCACACCACCCACAACCCTGTACAGTGACACAGGATTTAGGCTACCTTGTTTTAACTCTAGTAAATAATAGTTTGAAGAATCCTTGTAATTAAATACAATGCCAGAAATACACTCTATACCCTGCCCTATCTCAACATCCACACTGAGCTTAAAAGAGTCACCCTCAGTACCTATAACACACATGCCTTCTTTAGATTCCATCTCGTCTCTATCGTTAAACTGCCAGTTTTTACACCAATCTTTATCTTGTATTGTCTGCTTGTTATAGCTCTCCACCCAAGGATAATAAGGATTAAATGGATCACTTGAATCATAATCTTCGGGTACAAAGAATCCATTCTCCCATTCTGAGACATCCATACCTTCTTTTAAAATGTCATCATACTTATGGATCAATCCTTGCCCTTTTGTCACTGGTATATCCTTATCATTTGTGATGACAAAATCCTTAAACTTGTCTGATAAGATGTCGTCGACTAAACTACCTAGTTTCTCATTGTATAGCGATACCTGATGCTGTTTGGTCAGTGGTACTACTTTCTCCCTCTTGTAAATGTCTATATTTTTTCTGTTTAGCTTCTCCCTGCCCACCCATTTTGACTCTAGGTTCCTCTGTGTATTGTTTAAGTGTTTGAAGTTAGGTCTGATAGAGTCTATGGCATAGTTTTGCTTAATACTCTTATCTTCCTGCCTTATTAAGGAGTAAGCCCCGTGGTTACTCAAACCTTTGCTACGGGGCTTCAAATAAGAGCCTATAGAATGCTTCGTCAGGTCTTTGCTTTGTTGCGTTATAGCATTGTCCATATAGTGTTTTCTCAACCTGTCAGTGTTTCTTCGATGTGTAGCCATAGGTGTGAATGTTTTAAATATAGGCCTACCCTGCTCTCTACTTGCCTCCCCACCCATATTTTTTCTGAGCTTACGTCGGGGTTTCGAGTACAGTGAGGCATCGTGTGTACTAGCCTCTCTAAACGAATCCGAAGAAGATAATACAAGATCACTGTACTCAACACCTTGTTCAGCAGTCTTGGTAGCTACTATGCTACTCACAGACTCAACCAATATAGTAAAATCCCTGCCAAACTGTTTACTAGTCACAAATTCTCCTTCGTGTTCATTATCAGACACAGCTAAGTCTACTAGACCAGCTATGTGTTCGAGTGGTCTGTCACTAGACAGTGTGTCACTGACTGTTGCTTGCAAGCTATAGTCTCGGTCAAGCAAATAGCTACTTTCAGTTTTATACCCCATTTGTAAATCACTTCGTAAGATGTCAGTGACACTAGCAACCTCGCCACCAAACGTGTTTACACGCCCAGGACTTATATGGCTCTGAACGTCACACCCCCGTATGTCAATTAAGCTCGTTACAGCTTTACTTAAAACACTGTGCCACTCTGTAGAATCTCGCTGAAACATATCTATAGAATTATTAATAATCTGCTTACTTGAAGAATATGCATCTACATAGATGCTCTGAAAATGCAGGTTTCTCTCCAGATCCCCCCGCAAGTTATCCTTTTCGTCAGAGATACCACGCTTGTATATGTCTCTTGTAAACTGCTTGGGGTAAACCTTACTGCAGCCTAACTCTTTTTTAGACACCCCTAACAGATTAGAAAAGGTTGACCTCCTAAAATTATCCAAAGTCACAAACCCGCCATCACTTGCTTCAAGCATATCTGTAAAGTAGCCAGCCAGAATAGGCTCGTCTAAACGCTTACCAATAAAGTAGTCAAGCATTAAAAGACTAGGAAACTTAGATATTGGTATATAAGCGAACTCGAAACCATCTTTTAATGTAGGGGCTGAAATCTTAAAAACATAGCTTTGATTGGAAACATAGTAGTCTATTAGTTTAAAGTTATAACTCAATTACATCACCCACCTGACGAAAAAGACTACCTTTAGGTAGTCTTAGTATCTGACTTCTGCTAGTAGAGCTACCGCAGTTCCTTGATTCGGAGAGAGCTTATAGAAATTCTGTTCAGTGTTTATGTCAAAGTATCTGAAAACTTCTTGCTTCCACTTCTTGTCTGGATACTTGCACACATCCACATCTATAATAAGTTTATCCATATGGAGTATATTGTGTCTTATAACGGATATACAGTCAAATAGGTGCCCTCTGTAACCTTCATATGGGTGGGCTACGTATATAGGAGATAAGTGGTACTTATCCGTCCACCTAGACGCTTGATAGCCTTGTGCTTCTAGCTCAAGACCCGTATCACCCAAAACTGAATCTACAAATGCATTACCTGGCTTAGGTGCCTGCGTTATAAAAGCAGGGTAATGTTTTTGGAACCTTACTCCTGATTTAGTACCTAACATCTGGAAAGTATTATTACCTGGTGAGGTATACACCCCGAAATACTCAGAAGGTGTTTTAGATTGAAGCTGTGCCATAGTAGGCTCCACGTTAACACACCCCGCAGTAAGTAGTACGTTGCCGTCGATATCATCTACATTACCTTCAAAAGTAACTATTTCACCAGCATACATAAAAGATTTTCTGTAATCATTAAAGTTAACAACAGGGTCAGCTACGATAACCATAGCTAGTCTTTTATTTGTGATATTCAAAAAGACATGCAAAGCACTTTCTTTTGACCTCTCTGTATTAGCTATGCTCTCATTCGCACACTGATACTTGGCAACTGGACCAGCATTACCAAATGTGCTGGTACCTTCATTATAGTTCTCCAAAACCTGCACACTGAACGTGGCATAAGTGCTATCAGAGGCTAAAGTCTCATTAAAGAATTTAACATAGAATACTTTACCTACTTGCCCGTCCGCCACTCCCCTTTTGAATATAATAGAAGTAATATTACCATCTGTGTCAGTTTCGCTAGACTGTACAGTCCATACGTTATTTTCAGCAGTCTCGCCAGCATCTGCATTAAAAGGGTATGCTGTGAGGTTATCTACTACTTCTTCTTTCAAAAAATTTAAAAATCGCTTAGCTTTGACATCGTATTTCTCCACCCACTTAAAATGAGCCATTTTGCATTCCTCCAGACTAATTATTTTTTACTTCCTTGAGTATTGCTATTGAGGTGTTAAATGTAGTAGGTGACTTACTAAACATATTAATGTGTGTGTTCAGACTGAAAAATTTATAGACTTCTGTTGTGTTACCTATCTGCATTTCTAGTTCCTCGCCGTCGATCATATTGTGGTCATGTATTGCTACAACACCATACAAGTTGCATCTGTAACCTTCATAAAAATTGACTAAATATATTGGACTTGAGTGTATCTCCTCCGTCCAAAGAGAAGCATTAAAACCATGTATATCTAGTACTAGTCTCTGTAGTGGGCTAGGTATAGTTCCCACCGTTGGGTAATTTGGTAAGTGTGTCAAGAAGGCAGGGTGATACTCTTGGAAGTATAGTCCTGATTTACCTTTAAACATCGATACTGAATCCATCCCATTAGAAGAATGTCTACCAAATGCAGAGTAACTATTATTCTTTGTCTTATCTATATTATTATAAGTCATACCTGCTTTTGCTGCTGTTAACTCACCTGTCCCCGCCGTTACCGCAAAGTTTCCTGTAGATGGTGTAGTAGCTAGGTCCTCTGTCATCCCTATATATACTAAGTTTCTATAATAGTTATCTATACCATGACTAGGGTCCCCTTGTAAAATCATTACCAGTCTACTATTATCCACACTTATATAATAGTCCACCGTAGAGAAGAAAGGGCGTTTCTTATCTGCTATCCACGATTCTGTGTAGTCAGCACTAGTAAACGCCAACGTGTTTGGACTAGTGAACCCGTCTACAATGTTAAAGACTCTAGGTACAAAATGGTTAGATTCATATACTTGCCGCTCCCACGCTAAGTATGCTTCATACTGGTCAATCACTACTGGTGTCTTACCTGCCCCTACTGTACTTAAGTCACAAGCCTTATTATACGTATTCACCGCATACTGGTTATCCGAGCTAGGTACTATGTCACCTTCTACCGCAAAACCATACCTGATCTTGAAGTAATTAGCATTGTCTTCTGGCTGTTCTAAAAGTACGTTTACGATCTCGCCGCCCTCATGCTGTAAAACCCCTATAGCAGGTATAGAGTTGTGGGTAGGAGTAAACCTGTTAAGGGTTACTGTATAAGTGCTTACTATCAAAAGGTTAATAGACAGGTTTGACCATTTACCATCGCTGTATTCTCTGTATCTGTGCAAAAGAAAGTTAGAACCCTTGCTCCTCAAATATAGGTAGTACGTCCAGTCGTCAGGCATAGGTGCTAATAGTTTAAACTGATTCCAGTTAACGTCCTCAACTTCATTGCCTGTGTAGTCTATTCTTGCGTGCTTTACCACATACGCCTGATACTTTTCCCAAGGGTTGCTGAACGTGCTCTCTGGGAAATTAGGCTGCATATCCACCAAGGTTACTAAAGCATCAGGTATATTATAAACTGTTCCTCCATGTGTAAAGCTCTTCACGTTTACTTTTCTGCCTGTTCGATACGACTCGTCATACCCTGTATAAGGTGTGTCAGGAGACAGTTCCCATACGTACCCGTTATCATCTACATGATTTGTCTGCGTACCTAATTTGTTTATCCTAGATAAGCCGCCACCTGTGTGAGTATAGTCTACAGTTGTGTTTTGTGTGTAAAGTGTATAAGTAATCCAGTCTCTTTGAAGCTCAGTGAATATTTTTTTCCACTTGTTAGTCTCTGTCCCCCCGCCCGCAATAGGTATAGTTGAAGCAGAAACTTTCTCCACAATATCCTTTACTAGGCTGTTTACTTGTGAGGTTTCTGTAATCCAAGCACATGGTTTATTAGGTGTTAAACATTCGTTCATTAAGCATCACCATCCGACCTTAAAAATTTTACATTGTACCATACACTCTTCTCCCCAGTATTTACACTAGTGAAAACAAATTTCAGCACAGCATTAGGCTCCAGTGGGTATACAATACCGAAACTATTACCCATTGATACACTCTCAGGCAGTTCTTTAGTATATATTGTTTCACATACTTTAACATCACCTATATAGAAATCCCAATAGTCACCCTTACAGTAATCACTACAGGCAAAGGCAACAGATAGGAACTCTGTATCGAAAGGTAAAGAAAAAGTATCTTCATACGTACCCGCACCGTTTACCGCAATCATCCTACCTTTAATGTACGGGACAGTAAGTTTTGAAAAATGTGGGTAAGGTAGCTGTCTTACTTTATCAACTACCCCGCCCGATAAATAACTAACATTAAATGACATACGTAAACCTCCCCATTCTTGCTACCTTTTTACAACTTTGTTTCCTTCTAAATTGCCATCCTTAGCGTAGTCTAAACCTATATAATAGTCAGTAATAACATCTGACGAAGGAGAAAGAAATGTTATTACTACATAGTTAAGCCTAAAGTGTCTGTAGTACTCATATTCTTGCTTACGCATGTTTTCGGGGTAGGTATTTACATCATCATTACCTAAACCTAATGTCACCTGCTCTACATGACCTGATTCATACGTAAGCTCTATACTAGTTACAGTGTCTTTGTCTAGAGGATGTTCCCTATACAGCTTTACATTAGGCATACCTAAACTAGAATCAGGTGTGATTTGCCTTACTTCCTTTCTTATTAAATCCAGGATTGGGTAGATAATATTCTCATTAGGTACTGCTCTGATCATTATACGATCACGTCCTCTCCCGCCCAAAATAAGTCGAGTGTTTGTGTATACTCACCACTTTCAGCATCGTACGCATCCTGTATGCCTTTGATTGTGTAAGTGGCATATGTGGACGTGTTTCTATCTGTTACATCTATTCTATCTAGCACATCAAGTGCAGGATTTCCAGGGATACGCACCTGTAACGTTCTAGCTACTCTCTTCATGTCTAGAAAAAGTCTCTGAGCTACCTGTCTTTTCATTTCTAATGTATCCGCCCAATCAAGCTGTACCACAGCAGTCCTTACCTCACCTTTCAATTCCATCAGCAATTCTTTATCTACAAAACTCTGAGGCTTACCATCACTACCCACGATAATTATATGACTTCTAACCCTTGAGTAGTCAGTGTTCTTTGATATACTCATTAGGTTCTCTGTACAGTCTACTGACTCTACAACAGGGTTATTGAAGCGTATAGGCTCCAGTCTAAAAGTACCATACCTGTCGCAGTATGCCCTGTAATTTGTGTCCTTTAGCACCTCAACTATACAGTCTGAAACCCTAGCAGAAAACTGATCGAAGCTTCTACCATATGCTTCTACATAAGGATTTTTCCATCCTTGTGGAGTAGGTATTGAATCAATAGGCACTGCTTCAAACTGCCCCTCCTCGCCCGGTACCGCTTTTAGTACAGTACCCGCCTTTTCATTAATCTGTATTATATATGATTCCTCTATTACAGCATCTGGGTACCTTAGATCATCTGCAACTACCCGCCACCCAATTAACCCTGCATGTGCTATAAGATCATGTATAACAGCCGATTTAAGCCACGCCACCTTCTCTATGTCTAAGATCTCAAAGTCAGGTGTGTCGTCCTCTAGAAAGTTAACGTCAGGGTAATTCTTATCTTCTGTCAGTACCTTATCTACAGCCTTTTTGTACATATCCCTAGCTGTAACTGTGAGTGACACACCCTCACCCACCTCATCTGTCCTATCTATAAGACCTGTAAACACCCTCACTAAGTGGCTACCGTAGCCTAGATAAATTCTAATTGGCGTGTTATTACTTAGAACACCTATCAAATAATTACCTGCCCAGTAAGTGAAAACACTTTTTAGATTTAATTCTGGAAAGTAAAATGGACTATGCGTAGGGCTGTATGAACCATTCTCGTTGGTGATAGTGACAGATGCACCCGCAGTCTCTTGATCCAGTGAATTGTTAACACTTACACTGGTTACATTATCTAGTGTACGTGTGTCCATATAGACAAAGTCGCCCACCACTATATCCATCTTGTTAGACACTTTATTAAACATAATGTCGTCTATCTCTTCCTCCACCCAATAGCCTTGCTGTATTGTGCTACCACCACTTGTAGGGTCTAACTGCTCTGCTGTCTTGTTTCTGCTAACACTCATAGAGCCTAGTTCTTGTACCTCAATGTATCCGATAGAAAGCTTTTTAGTGCCAAACCGCGGTGCATAATTAGTCGGCAGTGCGTCATGCTTGCCACCAAAAACTACCTCAATACGTATAGTGACTTCGCCTCTAGGTACATAGATATCTTTTAGCTCCTGTATATTATCTAGTCCTTCAAATGTACCTAGATTAACCGAAGCATCATTTGAGTTACCAACAAACACTCTAAAACGGTCTCCCTCAGCGTACTTAAAATCTGACCTTACCACTAAATTCATAAAACCAGCATTAAGCATGTTTAAAGTGATGTTAAAGCCAGTTGTTATTTTCTGCTGTAGCTGCTTAAAACCAAATGTATAAGTCAGCCAGTTGCCTCTTTCCCTATTAGTTATTGTCTCGTAGGTGACCAAGTCGTTAAAGTTAGTATCTATAGCGTACCTTGAAAGTGTATGCCAGTTACGTGTTGCGAAGGTTTCATACAGCCTTAACTCTCCAGGGTAACCTTCTATCTCCTCACCTACTGATGCCCCGCCTCCCACATTTTGAACACTTTTGTAAGCTTTTGCCGAACCCACTAGATAGGGTTCTGGGTTTACAGTCACATAAGTATTGTTAATGCTTTTGTGTACTTCAAAGTGTAGATGTGCACCAGCCCCTGCTGCCCTCTCTGCAGCAGAGGGAACCTTACCTTTACTCCTAACATTACCTGTGTTACCTAGTGTACCTATGATAGCACCAGCACTCACTTCTTGACCTGTTGTGACTGAAACTGTATTAAGGTGAGCATACCTAGATAACAGACCATTAGGGTGTAATATATCTATATAGTTTCCATAACCTGTAGTACTGTTAGAATATACAACCTTTTTAACTTTACCCGCCCACACAGCTACTAGTGGTGCTTTGAAAGTACCACTGGCCAATACATAGTCAACACCTGTATGTGAAGGTCTTGAAGATGTCTTATAGCCGCTGGTTTTTGTAGCTGTCTCGTGTGTGTGCCCGTGTATGGGAAAGACTGCCGATGCACCTTGTAGCTGTGTAGTGCCATCAAAATCACCTGACCCGTCACTAGCTATCCACCTCTGCTGTACCTTCTTTATCTCTTGTATATCAAAGGTGGTGAAGTCAAGCGTTTCTACCCTACCCGGCACGTAGGACAGACGGTCTACTTCAACTACGCACCTTGGTCTTGCTTGGCTACCTGCTTTAAGTCTATTTCTTATTAATTTTTTGAACTCATCTGTTATAAGTTGCATACTCCCGCCCCTTTACAAGAACCTATCCATGCATAATTTTCTAAACCTGTTTAAAATACTTGCACCCTCCGCCCTAGTTATGTGTGTATAAGGAAGAAACCACGTTTCTGTGTCACCTGAACCACTTATAGGGTTGTAGTCATTATCTACGTGAACCACTTTCTGCCCTTCATGGGTAGAGGTACTTGTAACAGGTGTACCTGACACCATTTTAGATCCATCCGAGAGTACCTCATTCTCAAGATCGAGTATATGAGATGCCCACCACGATCCACTAGCAGTACCTATTACATCAATGTAACTTGAGGTGGCTGTATTGTAGTACTTGGTATCCTCCCCCACATCTACTAAGGTGTCACTCTTAGACCTTTCGTAAAAGTATCTTATCGTGTCAACACTAGATAGTGGGCTATTCAGTGTAACTGAGTAATCACTTGTTTCAGTATAGTCAGCACTGTAAGTTAATAACGTACCATTTTTCCACACCTTTAGCTCATTTTTACCTGATGGGTACTTACCATTTGTAAGAAAAGCTACCTGACCCTCATAAGCTGTAAAGGTCTCGTCTATCACTCTAGACGGTGGTGTTACATCAGTAAATCTTTGGTACATTATCTTCATTAGCTTATTAACAAGTATAAATGCCTCTGCTCTATTTATCTGTGCGTTAGGGAAAAACCTATTTAAAAACAGCACCTTTGCAGAAGTAGGCTTGAAGGTCTCTGTTGTCTGCGCGTAACTATCCGTAGTAGAGTAAGTTATGCTACATGTCACATTGTTCAAGTTATATGGTACATACATTACACCTTGTGGTGATATTGTATAAACATCAGTATTATACTTTATTTTAGCCTCTAACAGATTCTGTACATTCCCCGCCCAATCAGCATCCGATATATCTATTCTTCTTAAAAGCTTACCGAAAGCAGTAACCTGCTCATGTAAGTTGCGCGAAAACTTATCGTACTTATAGTTAACTGCTTTACTTAACGTATACGAAGGATAACTTGCACCAGACGTATCACCATATGGCTTTCCGAACCTATCCACACTAGGTGTCCCTAGGCTGATGAATGATCCTACTGCACCTTGCCTAGCTGGTGAATACAGCGTGACTTTCGTCTGTCCGCCCTCCTGTTCTACACTTTTGTAAACTGTCTGAACACCATCTATATATACAAATAATGGATTATCTGAGGTAGGTACTATACTTACATCAAGGGTAAAAACACTTTGACCCTGCGAAGTTATTTCTGTATATAAATAAGGCGAGCCTCCCTCAAAGGCATTATAAGGTATACTGGCGATTAGAAAGCCGCCATCCTCATCCTGTATATTACTTGCTTCTGTTACATCTTTAAAAAACCAATCACCAGGTTGCACATCTAACCATGCCACACCTACCACCCCCTGTACCATTAGTATAGTACAAAAGTAGAATACTATATCAGCCTTCTACCTTATTTTAGAGAAACTATTTCTTTACTCGCTTTATTGAGGTGGGGGAGATTTTTATATCATTCATGCTGTCATATATCTTTTGTATGCCGTTCTTGAGTACACCAATTGACTTGAATCCATCGTCCGACTCAACAACTTTAAAGTAGCTCTCACCTGTCTTATTAACCTCCGTTATAGTTTTGTGTAGATAACCACTCATTTTAGCCCACGTACTTATCTGTCCACGTTTAACACCGAAGGTCTTTGTTAGATCAGTTAAGCTAACAGTACCTGTTCTGTCTATTCTCTTCTCTTCTCAGCTAATGCCAAAAGGTTTTTGTTCTTCTATGGTGCCCTGCAGTTGAGATATCCGGGATTCTGCCATCTTTAACGCCCTAGCCATCACAACTTCTGGACTATTCCATTTTTTCTCCAGCTCTAGAAAATAGCTCCTGTATTCATGTGACTTTGCTGTACGTGCCATCATAGCAATATGCTTCGCAAATTCCAGAGATACTGCAAAATCAACAGTTTCATTACCGTTCGCCATAATGGCGAACCCCACCCAATGTACGTTTTCTGGAAAAAATTCATTCTGCACGATGTTCTGCTCACTCCACCTTTTCCAGTGTGTCCTATTAAGACCCAAACCTAAATATAGATCCTTTGCACTTACTACTTGTTCCAGATTTTCATTTGCTGTTACTTTAATTAATTAATTCACTTAACCAATCCCTCTCAAAATATTATTTTACTGCTTATGTTTATATACTGGTGCAGTAGGCAAAAGTTAAGGGGATTAATAAAAAAATCCCGCCACACGTGGACGGGAAATTCAAAAGTAATATATAATGTAGAAATAGTTTTACTCTCTGACCAATCTTTCTACAAGTTTTTTAGTCCTATTTAGAGTAAGCGTGAACTCAGCTCTTGTCATATAATCATTAGGTCTAAACAGTAGTACTGGGTCACCATTAGATGATACTACTGAGACTAATCCTAGATTAGCCATATCTCGTATATTGTGCTCCGCCCAGTGTCCTCCTATATCGGTGTAACTAAATCTGTCTTTTTTAATGAAGCTATCTTTCTTGATTAAAATTAACGAAACTTCTACAAGATACCTTCGGTTGGCTTCATGTGATACAGCCTTTATGTCTTCTACTGTACCTGTATATATTTGCCCTCTTTCATCATAAAACTTATGCGTCCACCCCGCGTAAGACATATACTTTGCATAAGCTTGCCTACTATTAAAAAGTAGACTAAACGAAGTTTTATACACCGACATACCTGAGTGGTGAATGTGTGATGGCCCGTCTAGTATTCTAAGCTCAGTTACTTTCGGTATCGGTGTGGGTGGAGAGTAAGGCTCAACAACACGAGCCTCAACTTCCTCGAACTCCGTCCCCACGTCTACAAAAAGTCTTTTCTTATACTGACCATGTTCATTAGTAGACTCATCATCATTTCTATTTAAAAAAGGTTTTTGTCTTGACATTCTCCGCCGCCCCCTATTGATTAATCGGGTAGTAATTATAACCCATGTTCTGCTGAACATTCCTAGCTAAATCATTGGCTATATTTCTCTGTACCATTGATACACCATCCTCTACAGCTCTCTGCACTCTTTTTACATCTTCTTCGCTACCTGACATGTTGTCTATATTTATATTCACTAGCGTTTCACCGGATTGAACGCTCACATTCCTGTGTGTGTTTCCTCTTGTCATTGCTTCATAATAGGTTATAGGCTCCATGCCCGATGGTAAGTTAAATGTAGATAGTTGACCTTTGAGTTTCTCATCAATCTCAACAAGCAACCTTGTTTGTTCAGCCTGTAGCTGTAGAATCTGTAGGTTGATCTTCTCAAGTTGCTCTGGGTTGTCTAGAAATGACTGCTTCAAGTTTTCTAGTTTTGATATAGCTGTGCTAGTTATACCTGCTTGTTCTTTCGCCATCCTCGCTTCCAGTTGTAGACTTGCTGTTGAACCTGACCTTACCCCCGCTAGTATAGCATTGTTACGCTTAATTTCACCCCTAGCTTGAGCAAATGATGTTTCTACACCATGTTTCCGCATATACTCATCGAATGCCCCAAACTGGTTTTGCACGGTCTGATACTCAACCTCACCCAGCTTAGATTCTAGCTCAAGTATTTTCAGACTCATTTCAGTTTCTTGTAAACTACCGGGCACCAGTAATTTGATCTTTTCATTTAGTTCATTTAAAGTACCTGCTATTAACTCTGTCTCTAAGTCCAGCTTCCTCTTTAGCATGTTACGTATCTCGGCAGAATCCTCAGCCATACCTTTAGCAAGTAACTTATACCTCTCCCTGTTAAACTCATAATCAGCTTTAGACATTTCATTCTGTAGCTCACTTATTACATGATTCAGGAACTCCGTAATATCCTCCAAAGGTATCTGTGCTAATCTAGGGTCCCCCGCCTCAAGTACATTACCCTTCCTATCCGTGAAAGGGTCTATGACCTTCAAGTACTCTTCTTGCATCTCCATCTTAGCCTTACGACTGATAGTTGTGGGGTCAAGTCCTTTCTTACCTAACTCATCTAATATATACTCCTCTAGTGCTTCGTCTGTTAGACCCATCCGCTTACCGTCGAAAACTGCATCACGAGCCTCTGAAACTTCTGTCGGCGCACCTGTTAGCTTGCCTAGGTAATACTTAGTATCGCCGTAAAACTCACCTATATCCACACCACTGATAGTTTGAAGTAGGCTAAGTGGATTATACCAGCTTCTCTCGCTTCTGCTGACACTCTTACTAATATACTTCTCTGTTTTGCCAGCTATTAGACTGTCTATCTCAAAGTTTTTCATGCCTCTTGCCGCCACAGCTTCCATTCCTACACCAACCAAGTCGAAAGCTGCCATCATTAAGGCTAACTTAGGTATAGCCTTGACTAGAGACATTAAAGCAAATCCCGCTGTACCAGCATTATCTAAAGGTAGCTGCTTATCTAGTAAGCCTAGTCCGCTCTCCATGTTAGTGTTCAATGGTTTACCTGTCACAGTGTTTTTTCCAAAAGCGTTTCTAGTAGCATTATCCAACCCCGCTGCATATGTGTTAGCATCTATGTTTCCCTGTCTTAACTGCCTATTTAACGACTCTACATTAACTTGTAGCTTGTTTATGCCCTCACCACTTACACCAGCACTTTCCCCGAGTAACCTGATCTCTTCCCTAAACTGCTCATTGGTTATTTTACCTTGGTTTAGCTGCCCAGACAATTCATCTATTGGTGTCATATAGCGTTTTTCAAATTCGTCTAGAGCAAAATCCTCTGTCCTAGGTGTACTTGCTAGTCTATTAAAACCGTAACCTAGTGACTCTTTTTCGGCAAGGAGCTGGTGCATACTTTTGTTTAATCCTTGTATATTTTTCTCCGTCGCCGCCGCCTGCTCGCCTAACCCCTTCAGTGCATTCTCTGGTACACTTTCCATTTTAGTATATATAGCGTTGAGCTTAGTGCTCTCCGCTACTAGTTGCGACGATGTTCTGTTTATCTCTTCATTGAGTATTGCATCACCTACACCACGTTCACCAGCCAAAGCACTTCGTTTTCTTGCTTCGTCGTCTAGTGTAAACCCTGACCCTAAGTGAGCAAGAGACACTTCATTTTCCCTACGCCGCAAAAGTAGCCTAGACTGTTGAGATGCTACAGCCTGCTCCTGCTTTGCTAGCATTTCCCTCTCTGCAACTATTCTCTGATACTCATGCGTGTCACCAAGACCATTTGTGCTTAGCTCTGCTTCTCTAACACCAAGTGCAGTATACTCTTTGTTGTAGTAATTTCTACGGACTTCTAGATCACGAACATCTTGTTCAATGCTAGTGTTTTCATTAGTGAGGTGTTGCATGTAGGGTAAGTTTTTTTCATATATTTCTTTCTTATACTTCACATTCATGGCATTTTTAAACTTACCCCGAGCTACTTGGGCTACTAACGCCGCCCCAACTTTTGCAAAAGTTCTTATCACCTCTGCCGCTTCGTGTCCATTCTCCTCAAATTTTCTTAAAATAGCAGTCAGATAAGTTGAGGCATTACTGAAATCGCTTTTTAAGTCACTGAATATTTCAAAAGAAGTTATCTCCCACTGACTCTGTAACCCTTGCGTGGTAAGTTTAAATGTATCCTGAAGCCCTGCTATATACCCAGATATTTCTTCGTCTGTAACACTCATTATATTATCTACGTATGCCTCTAAAGTCTCTTTAAAAGAGAAATCAGCAACTGTTTTAGTAGGGTCTAGTGCACCTGTAGCCTGTAATCTTTCCACAGTAAGGTTTAAATCCTCTTGCATATCCTCTATCATTGTAGACAATGCCTCTGCTGTGGCACCGTGTCTCCTAGGGAACATATCTTGCATTAAGCTTAGCCTAGAAGGGTCGTCTATTCTTCTAGTTGTCTCTACTATGTCTGAGAACACTTCTAAGAAGTCTTTCTGCTTCTTAACCCCGTCCTCCATATAGTATGGGTTTAGATTTTCAAACCCTTTGACACCTGAAAGATTTTCTAGCTGTGACAACTCGTCACCTGTAAAGGGTCTTTGTAGTATTGCTCTCCAGAAAGTTCCACCCTCCTTACCTGTTCTACCTGTTGATTGTACAAATAGTGAGGATAAAGCCATTGATGTAGCATATGCTCTTTCATCATCCATGCCTGGTAAAACACCCCTAAAAGCCGCACCAGACAACTGTTGTGTTGAGATTAAATCCTTGACAGTAGTATTGGATAGCATAGCAGTTTTTAACATCATGTTACTGTATCTATCCATGTCATACATGCTGACTCCCCACTGCGCTGATATAGATTCAAGACCTTTTGCCGCTGTTTCTATACCTATGTCTTCCTCCGCAGCATATATTTTTGCAACTTCTCTAGTCATTGCTAGTGCTTCGTATGGGTCTGTAGCTCTACGTGATGCTATATGGTAAGCCCTACCCATATCACTTAATGACCTTGTATATGCTTTAGATATTGCTTGTATGTGTTTGTCTACGCCGCCATTCATATACCTTTGTAGACTCTTCGATTCTGTTGTAACTCTGTCATCGAAATCTGTACCTGATGTAGAAAGTCCTGTTGAAACAGAATCCTCGTAGACTCTTTTAGTCGCCACACCACTCATGGTAGGGTCTTTTATTAAGATATTCTGTTTAGCTTTAGCCATCTCATAGTCATAATCTGACGTAGACCTAGCACCTGTATAAATAGCTCTGGTAGGGGCACCTATCACAGCACCTGCTGTAATGTAACGCATAGTGTTCATTATAGAGCCTAAAAAACTTCTAGTACTTAAATCTGTACCGAACCTAGGTGTTGCTATACCCCTGCCACTAGTGACTGCACTACTGCCAAACGAACTTGTAGCACCTGCACCAATAGACTCGTATCCCCTAGGTACCGAAGGTCTAGCAAAAGACCTAGTAAAGTCCTGTGGTGGCTTGTACCCCAGGCTAACTGCATCTAGCTTAATACCCTTAATCTCTGCTGTTAGTGCATCAAACTGCTTCTTTATCATGGCTCTTGTTACCTTAACTATGGTAGCTTGTAGCTTTTCCATTTCTTGCTTAGTATAACTTACAACGGACACGTCCGGTCCAACCTCTACTTTAGCTGTGGACTTTTTAAAATCTTCTAGATAGCTCTTTATACTTTTGTGAGTCAAATCCTGTATACTTTGCTGAATAACCTTTAAATTTTCTCTTAATACTACACTTTTAAACTCGCTACCTTCTAGTTTAGGGAAGGCTTGAGTAAACTCTCTTACACTAGCATCCATAGATGCAGCTATTGACTTCTTAACATCCTTGTGTAAATCCTTGGTCTTAACACTAAACATGTTAGGGTCAAAACTTGATAACTGCCCCGCCACCTCATTAGCTTTATTGGTAATGTGTTTATTAAGTGCTGTGTCTATCTTAGACGCCACTTTCTGCACACCTTCGGAGGACATTTCTGACTGCGTTGCCTCTTTTAGAGTAGTGGCATACCTACCAACTATATCCTTCAATGCCTTATCTATAGGTACTTGTAGTGATTTTGCCACCTGTTTTACTCTATTCTCGTCTACGTCTGCAAGCCCTACACCACTTTTTGTTAGTGTCTGCTCAACAGAAGTAACTACACTCTGTACAAGAGCGTTTATGTCAACCTTAGCCGCCACTGTGTAATCAACTGTAGTCTGTCTAAGTGCCTCAGCTATCCTTTCCTCCACCATACGCATTATATAATCAAGTTGCACTTGACCTATATTAATAGGTGTTGGCGTACCCATTTTAAGATTATTGGGGTCTGCTAGGTAGTTACCTATGTGAGCACCCAGTGATGTCATCACCTTCTGCATGTTTTCGTCTGAAATCTTCATAGGTGCCATCTGTCTTGGAACCATCTTACCTGTTTTATCTTTTGTGTAGAAGTCAAACAATTTATCGTCGTTTATAAGCACATCCACATAATCTTTGAACTTATTCATAAACTGTCCTGTAACATTTCGCATATCAAACTCAGGCACTTTACCTGACTTACCTGTAAGTTTAACGTTATCTAGCGACTTACTAACTACTTGTTTAAATAATTGTTTATTCTTAGTCCAGAAATTTTCAGGCATGTTTACTTCTAGTTTTTGGCTAACTTCGGCCCCGCCCTTGTCTACAAGAATAACATCTGCTTTATCAAGATACTTCATTATCTTGTTAGAGAGAGACTTACTAAAATTAGTGCTATCTAATGCAAGCGTAGAATCAGACAAGGATTGTAGCTGTTTCTTTAGCTGTTCAGTTCCCACATTACCTACGCTACCTAGTTCACGCTTAAACTCTCTGAGTAATTCAACTGTTGCGTAAGCACTAGTTGACAAGTTCTCAAAGTCCTTAGACATATCTGTAAACTTTTTCTGACCAGTAAGATTCATTTGTATTTGAGTTTTTAAAGAATGTGTTTTATCCCCTGCCACAATATCACCTCCAGTATGTAACAATAGCCCGCCCACCTAATAGTAGGCAGAGCAGGCTAAAATCCACCAAGAAAACTTTCTAGCATTCTTATATCTTCTTCGGTAGCTACTTCATAACCACCTTCAGTAGTTGATTGGTCACTAGTACCATCAGACGCACCTTGTGCCCCGCCAAATAAGGACATTGGGCCCATTCGGGTAGAGACTTCAAACTGTATGTGCTTGTTAGTTTGTTTCATTAACTCAGCTATCTGCGGCAGGGTATACTCCCATATCTTCCACTTGTCTAAGTTACAATACCTGTGGAGCCTAAAGAATATCTCACCCCAATGCAATGGTTTCTGCTCTTCAACATCCACTATACCTGTTTCGTTTTCCGCCCCACCAACCTCTACTTTTTTGTTACTATACCGTTAATATTTAGTATTACCTCAACTATCTCTTGTGCAATAGCTAGGTCTACGTACTTGTCAAGATAATCAGCATCCACATGCTGGTAGTTTCTAAATGCTATGAGAAGTAATTCATATAGATTATCTAAATCTGGATCATTTCCCTTCTCATCAGGGAGAAAGTTTGCCAATATAACATCAAGATTAACTACTTTAACTAAACGCATAATACGCCTAGCATCCCCAAGTGTACTTGGATGTACACGGTAAAATTTACCATCACGCAGCCTTATTTTTGCATCATCCTCAAAAAATATTGTCTCCATCCTATCAGCCTCTGCCTGTGTAAGTACTTCTTCCTTTACTTTTGCTACTGCTTCCTTGTTTATCTTCTCTGAATGCTCTTTCTCTAACTGTGCCTTAGTTTTTTCCATTACATAAACCTCCCCGTTTATATCTCCCCTGTATTAAAATGGTAAGGGAATATAGGTCGGGGAGATGTTACCTATATCCTTAATCCTTACCAAAACTTATCTAGTCGTTAAGCACACCACACGTGGTACCAGACCTGATGTCAGTGAATCGCTTGATAGTACCTAGTTTTTTACCTATTGTAGGCTGGATAACCTGCAACTCAACGGCAGAAGTACTTGCTGTAGCCCTCTGTGCGTCTATAGAGAAAGCACCCTTAGCTTGGCAAGTGTATAACTCTGTTTCAACTCCTTGGAAGGTACCATCCTTCTGCTGGAAGGAGCCATGGTGTATGATGTGTACAGGGAAAGGAACCTCGTCTGCCATAATGTCAGTCCATGTTGCATCTGTAACCTGTCGCTTGTATGCTACATACACTTGTTTACCTACTAAAGCAGATAGACCTGCTCCTGTTATCGCAGAGCCACCAACACCTGTAAAAGCACCTGCAATAACTAAGTTTGACTCAGCAGAACGTACTGAGATATCTACATCATTACCTGATACAATATGCTCAACGGCAATAGTAGGTGTACCAGAAACGTCCTCTACAGTGGCTAGCTCATTAAGCACCCATATGTTAGTAGTACCTTTCTCTAAAGTAGAACCCATCATTAAGGATACAGCGTTTAGGTCGAAACTGGCATCTGTACCTACTATCTCAATACCTTTTCTAGTAACTATGGTATCTATTGCAAACAAGCCGTCACCACCAAATATCTCGTCTACATCAACACTCATTGTAATACGTAAGTCCTGTAATGTACCTAGGGTTAGCAACTCCGGACTACCATCGGCACAGATTCGCTTAGCCAGCATTGTTCCGACACCTTTTATAATCATTTTTTTATTAGCCAAAAAATTCAACTCCTTTCTGATTGTTACAACTTACTTGCTATCTTTATACCAATCACCTTTCTCTGGGTTTGATATCACACCCGCCATAGCCAGGGTGGCTAGTAGAGCGTCTACTATAGTCTGGTAGCTTTCTGTGTCAAGTCCAATGGTTTCATATAAACCGTAGTTGCCTAACAATAAACCTACAAGTGAAAAGATAGAAACCCATAATCCATAATTACGATACTTCAATTTACTCATCCCCTTTCAAGTCTCTGTGTATCTTTGCCATGATTGTCATTGTCGTACACACAAGGCTAGCATCATCCATATTAGCCAGCCACCCATCATTATTTTTTCACCTTCCTATCATAATCATATAGCATTTGCCACACTTGTTCCCTTGTGACACTATCTTTCGGCTTAGTTCCATCACTTACGCCATTTTCCTTTACCCATGATTGTGCAAGTTTCGCCCAGTTTGATACTTCATCCAGCACCTTCTCTGGTTCCTTAACTACACTCAATTTTAACAACTCCTTTTGAATATCCGCTGTAAACTGATCCCATCTAGGTAAAATTAATCGTGGGCAATTTTTACTACTCCATGACTTATGTGTGCATACTTTGTCTACAGCCCACCCTCGTTCATACAGCATCTTGGCAATTAATTTTACTGCGTTATCCCACACTACTTCCTGGTTCCCGCTCTCGCACAGCTCTATACCCAATGATGTACGGTTTCCGACTGCTTTACCTGCGTGATACGCAACTTCTGTGAGCGGTATGCACTCGATAGCCTCATTTTCATCTACCACTATATGGAAGGACGCATTTCTGATATTTTCGGTGTTAGTAAGCCAACCTCGTTCGTTTTTCGCAGTGGAGGATGTGTTAGCAGTATTGTGAACTGTTATAGAAGTAGGAACTAGGGTAGTTCCTGGTCTTTTCCCTTTGCTTATAGGGATATGGTCTACTGTATAGATCACTATAAACCACCTCCAATCAAGAAGTATGACATACAGGCAGTTAGGAAGGTTGTTACAGCACAAGCTATAGCAGTAGTTACCACAGTATTCCACCGCTGCTCGGGTAATGACTGTAACTTAGTTACTTGTGCTTGTAGTTGTATCATGCTTTGTGACATTGACTCTACCGTAGTACGTACTACAGCAACATCTGTACGTATGTCACTCAAGCTCTCCGCCTGCCTATACACTCTTTTTTCTAATTGCTCCACTCGATTTTCTAATCCTTCACTCACTACGACCTCCCCCTCTAAAATATATTCAGCATCATACTTTGATTTCGTTGCTGTTTGTTAAGACAGTTGGTCGAGTACTTGTATTAGTACTCGCAGTACTTAAATGGGGTCGGTCACTTCTGAAAAATAAATAGGTGATAGATACTACAGTCAGTGTAAAGGCTAGTGAAAAAGCAATTACAGCTATTATCACAGCCTCAGCAAGTCTTTGATTAGTCCTATCTAATTTATCCAGAACATCTTTGTAAAGTTTTAAGTCGTTATCACCCACGACTACCACCCCTCTCTAAACTGTGACAGAAAACTCTATGACAGTAGTGAAGCAGTACACATTATTCTGGTCTACGCTACTCTCATATGCAGTTAAAAATTTTGTTTCATAGCTCTCTAAACCACACATAATAGGAAACTTGTTATTGAAAAGCTCAACTAAAGAAGACGATATATTGTGTGCTAAGTCTACGTTATCTGTAGTATAAACATCGAACACAACTGGTGTAGAATAAACCAAATAGTTATCCGTATCTATCCGTCCCCCTGGTGGGGTATAGAAAGTAATCAAAGGGATATACTCAGTTAAATTCTGAGGCTTTGACCTTTTCTGAATCTTTCTTGCCTTAAGCAGGAGTAACTCCTCTTCGAGTAGACTACTATCTATCTGTAAATAGTTTAGTACAGCTTCTGAATTTGATAACATCCGATACACATTATTATATAAATTTGTTACTATCATGCCGCCCACCTACACTTTCAAAGTATTGGTGTAAATGTAATCCGTAATATCTACGTCGTTTATATGCTTTAGGTAGATGTCTACAACCTGGTCCCTAACTTCTTCAACAGACTTCTCAAACCATCTATAGGCTTGCACATCCTCACCAATATATGTTCTAAAGTTAGACACCATCTCAGCATACTTATCTGGAGCTATTTTGGTACCGTCTTTCTTACTTGGAGGGTCTGTGCCGCCAACCCCACCAATTGCAGAACCAGTCTCTCGGATATTTCCTCCAAAGTCTTTCCACTGACCATCTTTCTTGCTCCTACTCACAATAGAGGAACCTACACTAGCAATACGATAAGGGTTGGGATCACCAAGACTACGTGTAAAGCCATATTGACTGTATAGGGAAGCATCTGAGTACTCCCCTGTACCTATCTCGTAGTACCACCCAATATGTGAGTCCTTAAAATTATTCTCCATTGCCTTTACCTGTGTTTCAAGCACATCATCTGACTTCCATTTAAGGTAGTCTACAGCTATGGAACTTGCTAGTGCAGCAGCTCTCTCCGCGTCAGATGTCTCTAGCCCGCCAGCCAGTTTAACAGTATTAAACTTAAGAGGTAGTGAGTTAACATTCCTTTTAATAACATCTTGAAGCAGATCCCTTATTTCCTTTGTAGCAGCTTTTAATGCTTGCCTAAGGTCATTTACGTATTTAACACTGTCGAACCTTAGTAACTGGTTGCCGTGTCTGGGTACTGCTTTAGTTGGTTTAAAATCTACATTGGCAGATCTAAAGTTGCTATAACTTTGTTTGGCACTACTTCTGTATCCGCTATACCCTCTCTTTGCTCCGCCCATACTTCTTATTGCCACTATAATTACCTCGTTTCTGTAGACACTGTGATATGGCTAGTACCTAAAAATGTAGTGGTGTCAATACTAAGTAACTTAAACTCCTTGTAGCTGCCATTAATCTCGATACTAAGCCTATCTGTATTACCAAGCTCCAAATACGGAGCATGTACTTTATAGATCATTTCATAATGTTGTCCATGTTTCTTCTGCTCAAGCCCGCCACCGATAAACTCAATATAAACTTTGATATCACTGTACTTATCAACAGGACTCCTAGTAATATTACCCTTCGTATCTGCTGATTCAAATATTGTGAATACCTTCAGCTTGCTATTACAGGAGATCATCCTTGTGATAGTAGTAGCCAGAGCACCCTCTATTACTTCTGGGTAATTAGCCATTACGAGGTAGTGCTCAGATGTAACGTTGTTCCTAACAATCATGCCATTTTTCACCTGTAACTCGGGAAAAAACTGACCCTGCCGGTGAGATTCAAGTGATATCTCACTAAAAAACTGTCTGGTAGCCTTACCCACCAAAGCTGTTGTACTGAAAAGCTCATTGTTACGCCCGTCAAATACTGTAACAGGTAAACCTTCATCTTCTATAATCTCACGTTTGGTTTCTAACACTATTCATCACGCTCCATCTTGGCTAACGCCATTAATGCAGAGTCAGGGACTACCACTTCGACAGTTTCAATGTTTGCTAATGCGTGTTCAAATAGACCTAAAAACTCAGCAGCTAGTGCCTGCCAATCAACTTTACTACGCTCCCAGCTAACTTCAATAGTGGATACCTTATGCTTCAGTCTGTTAGCCATAGTAAGGCATAGTAAGTAGCTCATGTAGTACTGGACAGCGGCCTCTAGGAACATTAGATCAGATTCATCTGTTATCGTACTATAGGCAGGTACTCTCTTGATTACCATACTTTCTGATAAACCCGCCACCCCTTTAGATTGGATGGATTGATCAGAGAGCTCGCTCTTCTTAACACTTAGTTTAGACCTTACCTCAGTTTCAAAGCCCTCTGTTAGTATTTTTGGCTCATACATTAGTAACACGTCCTAACATAAATAGGTTATAGAAATAACAGGTCTGCTGCTTGAGCTTATTTTAAATGGGTCACCTGAGTCATATAGAGTGCTTTCACCTGGCATTAAGGGTATAGGGCCCGCATTGTCATTAAACTCTACCTGTGCAGATCCTCCGTACCTTACGTCTATTACAACACGCTTGGTGCCGTTCATTGGCGTAAAAGTCTTTTGCTCATTTAACCTAGGCTGATACGTGAACTGGCATATCTCTATCATTTCATACTGAATTTCACCTTCGTTTGATTCCGCAGCACTATTACATATTTCACCAACACTATCACTTTCGCGAACACCCTTATCATATTCACCAACTTGTGTATCAGTTTCTTTATTTATACAATCACTTAACATTTCTTCTAGTTTAGTGTTCGGCATCCTTTTAAGCTTAGACATCTCATAACCGTACTGTGTTAGCTTACTTATAAGCTCTTGCTTAATCAAAACTATCTACCCCCTTGTAAAAAGACCACTACTTGTGTAGTGGCTCTCTAGTTATTATGAAAAAGTACCTAGCGGAACTACCGCATCTGAAAACAAGAAGCCTGCCACATTTGAAATCATTCTCTGGTCAAACCATCTTTCAGCCTCAACAACAGTAGCCCTTCTACTAGTCTCATACCACTTTCTAACCTGTACTGGCCCCGCCCCATCTTTATTCCACATAAAGCTGTATGCCAAGGCAGCAGTTTTCTTACCTGGTCTACTAGGAATATAAGCAAGTACTACTGAATTACCCCAGATGTAATCTAAAGGCTCTAACTGTCCTGCCTCAACTTGACCAGGGTTATTAACACTGGACACAAGAGCTGAACCGACCAAAATCTGGTCTACCCCAAAAGCTGTAGACATTAAGTCAGTGGTAACAATACCTTTCTGCACATACTTTATGATGTCTACTAATTTAGGATGTAGCTTTAAAACATTCATAACAGGCTCTGACATGATAATAGTATTTGCTCTTAGCCCAGACTTCTTATGAATAGCTTCTCTAGCTTTTTGAACGTCTAAAATAGGGTCAGAATTTGTGTAGTCAGACCACTTAGCTGGAGCACCCGCTGCACCCAAAGTGATTCTAAGATCAGCGTGGTATGCATTAGGATTCAGCACCTTGTTAGCCGCGTCCACTTCCTTGTTCATGAGAATACCCTCAGTAACTAATTCTGTACCCTCAGTTTCTAGGTTAAACTCATCATCGGCATTTTGCTTTTCTTCGTCGGCGATTGCATGTCTTAAAGCATGGCCCTCAGCAAAGTAAGACTCATCTGAGAATGTCCAGTTGATCTCGTTTGCTTCTGTACCAGGTGCTCTGTGGTCATCATTAGTTCTGAACCTTTCCATACCATAAACATAGAATCTGTCAGATTGCTTGTTTACTACTATAGGTTTAAAAATCTTATCTCCAATATACTGCTCATTGCTGTACCCAATAGAAATGTTGGACAGAGCTTTGTCTATATGAAGTCTTTGTACTACTGGCATCTACGTCACCTCAACTCTCCAAAAATTTATTATATCGTAATTACGTGGTAAGCCATTCTAACAGGAATAACGTCACCATCCTCGGCCGCCTTCTCTGCAAAACCTAAAACATTGTATGTTCCTGCATCACTCGGTATAGCCTTAGCTACCCCGCCAGCACCTAGTATTACCCTACTCATAGCAGGTATGACCCCACTAGCCTTGATAGAAGCAATGCCCTCAAGTTTTACAGCAACATTTCTGTTAGTCTGGCTGCCGCCCGCACTAAAAGCAGAATCATTAGCTCTCTCATCGTTATCTATAACACCTAAAGGTATCTCATTGTCAGCAGTAGGCTTCTTGCACTTATTCTCACCAGAATGTACTACCCCAGTATATAGCTTAACACCGTCTGTATCTTCAATCTGATAAGTCTTTTGAAGTCTTGTAAATTGACCCGCCATTATTCTTCATTCCTTTCTTTCAACTGCGCGTACACAATTTTAGTAGCTTCCCCTATAGAAACTTTATTCTCAGTGGCATACTTAGCTGCCTCCGCCGCCACATGATCCCTAAACTCCTGCTCATCCTCAAAGTCTTCTTTAGTAAGATTCTGACCTTTCTCACCTTTAACTCTAGTTGTACTGATCTTAGTACCCTCAAACTTGCTCTTTACTTCTTTCTCAAAGCCTTGTGCGACTTCTTTGATTTCATCGATAGAAAGAGTACCCAAGAACCTTTCATACATAGCCTTGTTGAAAGCATTACCTTGTGCTCTAACACCTAATTCTAATGTAGAAGTTGTTAAATCACTTCGATAAGTGTCCGCAAGACCTGCTTTCTCAGTCAACTTTTCATTCTCAGTAGTTAGCTCTGCAATTGTAGCATTCTTAGCTTCAATAGACTTCTCTAAGTCAATCTTGCTATCTGTGAGTTCAGTTACAGATGTTTCATGCTCTGAGATTTTAGCCTCGTACTCGCCCACCTTAGTATTTAGATCACTAAGCTGAACATCAACGTCTGACTTATACTTTTTCAACGAAGCAACAAACTCTTCGGGCTTATCAGACTGCAAACCAAATACAGATTTAATTTGTTCTAGAAATTGCTTAAAATCCAACTCTTCACTCCCTTTCATATTCCTTTCTGGTGTATCGGTAAAAAATACCGGGCCATCTTTTGAGTAGTACATTGATATAATACTCTCCAGAGGAACATTCTTTATATTATCTACTACATATAGGTTAGTCCCCTTATCAAATTCCTTAACACTTTCAGTAGAAAAATTACGAACAATACTTGCTCTGTCACACGCCCCCGCGTACACCAGAGAGTTTTCAAGTAATTCACCCTCACCATCCTCACCTACAATTACAAGACATGTAACAGCTTCGTCACCTTGATCAGTCTCAACGACATACTTTCTACCAGGTATATGCTCACATTTCCACCACTGTCTTATGTCGTTACCACAGATACTGCACTCAAAAGTCTTGGCGTTAAAACCTATAGACGTATCAAAAATTGTACCTGCATCTATGCCTTTTGAGACATCATCTGTAGTCATGCCACTTTCGGTGTTCCTGCCTAAATCCATGTAAAAGCTACCATAGACAGACTTAATAAGGTCGCCACCCTCAGTTTCTTCCTCCACCAGTCTTGCATCAAAAGACCTACCTATAGGTAACTTACAATTATCGTGTGACATCAGGAGCCCTACGCCCCTGTTGGCATCTTTAGTAAACTTGCGTAACAAATTCTCATGAACAGTTGAGTAATAAGACGTAACGCCTGTATCAATCATCAAATCATCAAAGACATAAGTGTTTTCCTCAGTAAGAGGCACCATTGAAAATTTATTAATCTTCTCCAGTTGTTGTGCTGTTGGTTTTGGCATTTATTCATCTCCTCTCTATTCTTCGGTATTTCCGCCCGCCTGTGGGTTAGTGTCTGTAGTACCCGCAGGTGTTTCACCATCACCATTAGTGGGGGTTGTATTGTCTATAGGCCCATCAGCTACTGGGGCGTGGCCTACTGCCAGCTTAGCTGCTTCCTTTTGGTCTATCCAACCTTGATCACGCATAAATTGTATATTTATAAGTTTAGTCTGCCTAAACTGTTCCTGTTCGAGGTCACTACGAATTTCTGACGGCTTAAATTTAAACTCAACAACACCTTGAAGTCCCTTAATATTCAAGAAAAGTGTCAAAGCCCTGCTTATAACTCGCTCTACTACATTTTGGATACCTTCTATACCCTTCAAGTAAAGCTTAATCTCAAGCTTTGCAAATGACTCAGTGTTACCTGTAGACCTTCTTCCTAGTATAGTAGATAGTGTCTTTAAACCTGCTGTCACTAGACCATCTAAAGCACTCATTAGCTTATCTGGATCTATCATCGCCCCGCCACCTTTACCACCACCAGCAGTATCTACTGTCACTGAATTAAAGTGTACAAAGGCATCATCCGGGTCTAAGTTATTATACATGTTAATAATCTCATTTAACTTATCACTTAACCACTTTTGCTTCTTTGCTTCGTTACTCCTGATACCTATGGGCATACGGTTTAAAAGAACTTCTTCGAGAATCGTAACATCAAACCTGGGGTAGCCTTGATTGTGAACAACTGCTTTTATATCGTTTAACACTTGAAGTTGAAATAACACTATGTTTAGTGCACCTAGTATTGGTGATCTACCATACGGGTCATCAACCATAGCGTCTAATTCCTCGTAGAAAAATGTAGGACTGTCTAAAGATATGCTCTCATCATCTTGATACGGCACGTATCTGTCATTCTCAAACAAAAAGTCTACAGTAACAGGGTCTACAGGAGCTAAGAAAGCCACATCATCTAAACCGTCTGTTAAAACTAGTTCCATAGATGCCGCCCCACGTACAACTGTTGTAAGTATTAGTTGATTTAACACTTTACGTATATCTCTAGAGCTCTGAAACTGTTCAACATTCGGTTGTGCCAGTCTCTTAATAAGTAGATCAACTTCTTCCTTACCCTGCTCAAATTCGTCATCATTTTCTACATTAGTGACACTAATAACGTACTCTGAGTTAGCCAGTCTGACAAAGTTCCAGACAGCAAATGACACATCTGGATGAGCATCTATAAGTGCATCAGTCAAATCTTCTACTGAGGATTTACCTAACTGCTTGTCATCTAGTTCTAGATCCTGCTGTGTTTTCCTAGGTAAAGCACCAAAACTACCGCCGCCCCCAATCGTAAAGCGGGGGATAGTAGTCCTAGAACCACCAAAATCTGGGACAGAATCATACTCAGGAGTATTTGAAGTGGATATTTCACCACTTGCATAGCTAGTTTTTATATTCTTAATAACACTGCCTAATTTGGTCAAAAATTTCACTGATTCACCCCCCTACGCACTTAGTATAGGTACAAACTGTAAAAACGTAACGCAAAATAAAAACTTTTTTAGCTACTTAACTTGTCTAAGTTTGTAAGGTATATAACTATAAGAAAATGAAACAGTTTGCAGAAAGCAAAATTAACCTAGAAAGGGGATTGTATGAGTGAGATACTCTAAATGTAATGATTGTGTATTTAGTCACAGATGTGATATGAAAGGCAAAGAAGGTATAATACAAGAAGAAAGGGGTAGACTTTTTCAGTGTGCTATTTGTCATAAGTATAACGCAGTAAATGAATGTTATAATGGAATGAATATCCCCCCGATATATAAAGAAGCTAGTATAGCTAATATATACAAAGAAAGATTGAAGGATTTATTTAATGAACTCTTTACCCCACCCACCAAAATATTTGATGAAAGGTTAAATATTATATTACATGGTACCATGATGGGAGCAGGTAAAACATATGCTGGCTGTGCAATGTTAAATGAGTTCCTGTACTTTATAATAGAGCATATTAACTTATTAGCATTAAAAAAAGATAAAGAGATAAGTGAACTAGACCCTATATACTTTATAAGATTCAGGGACCTATCAGAGCAGGCAAGAAACTTTAGATTCGACTATGAGACAAAAGAAATGCTTAGAAAAGCTAAGGAATCTTGGTTAGTCTTGCTAGACGATGTTGAGGTAACTCCTGACGATATACACTCAATAAACCTATTATCAGACATTATAGAGTCTAGATACAACATAGGTAAGCCCACTATAATAACTACAAGTATGGACGATATAATCGACATCGAAGCAATGTTTACAGCTAAAGCATGGTCTAGATTAAATAATAATATTAAGATAATGAGACTCACAAAATAGCTACTACTTGAAGGCCCCTCACCTAGAGGGGCTTATTTACTAGAATTCATAGTAATCTACTTTAACTTCCCTATTATTAGGGACACTGGAGTGGTCTGTATCCTTCTGAAACAGCTTATGCGTATTCTTAGCTTTCCACTGTTCACCTAAATACATATTATAAACGCCCTTTATTATAAAATTATTTAGCTTATATGGGTACTTTCCCCCCGCCTTTTCTACATTTTTAAAAGAGTCAAGTAGGTCATTTAGAGAATATTTCTCTCTTGCCTCCACATAACTATCTAAAAACTCACTAGTCATGTCACTATTAGTCATTTTAGTAAAAGGATATGCTTTATTAATACCTTTTAGCTCTTCCCTTAACAGCTCTTCACCTATACCTAACTTATCAGCATATATCTTCAAGGACTTCTCACTACTAGACTTCTTTTTGGTGGCGGGCTTAGGATAGCCTCTATTAATAATATTTTCAATAATATCTACACTAACGAAACTAGTAGGACACATTAACTTATTAGTACCCTCTTCAAGTTGTTTAAGGTACATATCTAAAGCCTTCATTATATCGTTATGAGTATAAGCCTTTACACAATCAATATAACCTAAATAGAAGTTCCTTAACTTACTGCCTTCCTTGAGAGACATTCTATTAGGGATAATATCTAATAGCTCAAGACTATTCTCTATAACATCTAGAGTAGTATGCTTCATCAAGTAGCTAAATAGAGCATCATCACCTACAAACATTGGAGGTCTTTTCAATTGAATTTCATTATCATCTGCCCCCTCCTTAGATTTCTGGGGTAAAATAATACTATTTTCTAAATGCGAAGCATTATCAGTTGTGCTAACACTATAGGCTATAGGAGAATTATTTTCTGCTACCTTTAGCTCATCGTTTAACTTATTTCCATAATTATCCATATGACCTGTATGTTTTGTATGTTTAGAAGAAGTCTCTGAAGAAGTCTCTGTATTACTAGAGCTAGTCAATTTGACAAATTGGCTTTGGCAATCTGACAAATTGGCTTTGTCATTTTGACTAAGGGGAATTGTTAATCCGAGAACATTTTCAGTATTTTTAAAGATATCATCTAGCACTTTATAATCAATTCTATACCACTTCGTTCTGTCAGAGGCAACAAGGTTATATTTGTCACTTGTTATTAGCAGTTTCTTAGTCTCCAGTTTTTTTATAGCTCTGACAATGGTGCTGTTACTCCAGAATGGGAAGTTCTTTTCCCATTCTACGTAGCTATTATACGTCCAATAGTAACCATCTCTTAAATTGCTGTTTTTTGCTTTATTTTTTAGTACCCAGTAGTTAATTTGTTGTAATATTATAGCCTCGTTTAGACCTATCTCAGCCGCTAGTTCTGGTATTACTACCAATGGTTGGGAGTCTAATAATATTTTACTCAATATAGTCCCCTCCCACGTACTGCCTATTTTTACGCTCTGTGTTGACTTTATACCCGCCCTCTGCTGGCTTTATGATCTTACCTGTTGAAAGTGCATTATCCATTGCTTCAACTACGTTGCAAAACAGGTAGCTTCCATCATACAGTCTGGGTAATCCGCACTCCCTCTCTAGCAAGTTCATCACATTACCATCTGCTCTGTACTTATCCCTGAGTTTTGATCTAGCTATAGTTGCGTTACATCTATTTATATAATTATTGTAAACAGGCTTGAATCTGTTCACTTGGTATGCCCATAGTGCATCCAGTGACTCTGGTTCTACTAATGTTATATAGTAGCTGTCAGCTTCTATGTCTTTAGCTTTAGCTAGTACTGAAGCTAAGCCAGTAACTGACCTCCCTATATATATAATTTGGTTGTCCTTAATAAGGAAGTACACCATGTTAAGATTTCCCAACGTATCAATACTGCTACTCTTTTCCAGTATAACCTCTAAGGATTCTTTCATCGCAGTACCTGCAATTTCTTTCATCTTGTTTTTTTCCATAAAAATACACCCCCGATAAATTTTTAGTTCTCCGTATTTTAAAAATGGTGGGGCGGGTGGTTACGGAGGATCACCACTTTTTTCGATAGCTAGTCTAGCCCCACATAAATAGTATAGGTCAGTCTTGTAAAAATCTAACCTATTTTTATATACCCGAAAAACTTTATTTTGTTAAGCTTATCTCCTGTTATTAGCACCTGCTATAATCGGCATACTCCAATTCTCTACTGCTTCTGGTTCATCTGTTGAACAAATCCATGCCGCCCCGCACCTAGCATCTGAGAAGTCTTTGCTACCACCTTTCTTTACTGGCGGGTGGTCTATTTTATTTCCATTAATTAACTGAATATACTTTAATTCCTCATTAGCATTTCTACGCTTATCTTCCGGGTCATCTATCGTATGATCCAGTAGCTCTATATTAGACGTATATATTAGCCCTTTTAGATTCTGGTATATCTGTACTTGGAATGGGTTAGAGAAGTTTTTGTCTTCCGCGTCCACCCCGTACATCATCAACCTCTGCACTACATCTGCAGAGTTAAATTTATCAAATATAGCCTTTTTAACAAATACCTGTGTGCATATCTGCTCCAGTATATCTGCTACATTTAGTAAGTCTACTGGTAACCTGTCTTTTTTGGATGGCTTCCATTCTATGAGTAAATCCTCTACAGGTTTGTTTACCCATTTACTTACTGTCTCCCCCTCCTCAGTTACTTCTATGAGGGTGGGCTCCCCATGCATTAAACAAATCGCATAACTGTCTGTATTTACCCCACCGTCCCCGCCAATGTAGTAAGTGTAAGCAGGGTCAAGTACAAGATTATGCAACTGTAATCCAGTAAAATGCTTCTGTACCCCATTATGGAGGGTGCGGGTGGTGATAACCTCTTCTATTATTAAACCAGAACATTGTGCTTTCTTACCCAGTTGTATTGCATCATCTATACGCTCTGGGAACTTAAATAATCCCTCTGCATATTTAGGTGCTATACACTCGTACTTAAGGGCAGAGCCTTCAGGGTCCCTTTCGTAGTCTTTCTGTAAGCTTTCCCTGCTAATAGTTGGATTAACCTCCCAAGAGGCACCTGTTATACCGTATACTTGCGGATCTGTAAATGACTCATTAAACTTCATGTTCATCATGTCCCCCTCATGGCGGGGGTAACTAATGAAAATTAGTAAAATATTATTATTATACCTCGATAGCGCAGACGACCTTAATATTGAATATGAGTCCTCCGCTTTCTCTGGTTCAAATCCTGCAATCTCGTCAAATATTACAACCAATGGGTTGAAACCCTCAAAAGAGTCTGCCTCGGAGTGGGCGGAGTGGGCGGTTATGTTCTTATAAAATCTTACTTGATTTTTAGTTGTCTGGAACTCGTTAGGTAATGCACCTGGTGTTTCAGCGGGATTGTATAGTACCTTCTTAAACCATCCACAGTTAGTGAGGCGGGCCTTGAACTTCTTAAAAAATACACTGTTAGCTTGGTACGCATTAATTGCTACGTTAATAACGTCGATTGGTTCATCTTGGCCGAAGTTGAAATAACCTTGAGGGTCATTCATGCAACACAGAATATAACACATATATGCCAAAATTCCACTGGCAAGAAAGTCCTTACCACTACCTTTTCCCAGCATGCATGCGATTTCTGTTATTTGTTGTAATGTTTCATCACAAGCTGTTTTATCGCCTGTAAGTTTATACTGGATCACATCGTTTACCACTTCAAGTAACTCTGTTTGCTTTCCAGGGTAGGGGGATTCACCTAAATAATCTTTGCTTTTAAAGAAAGTAACTAGATCAACTGGGTCCTCTCGCCATGCACCAGTTTTTACTATATTATTCTCAGCTAGATTAATAAAATCTTGTAATAAGTTCTTCATCTGCCACCACCACCGAACATATCACCAAACCACTTAGTACCTTTTTTATTTTTTAATTTATCTATTATAATAGGTATTGCTTCGGGTGAAACCTCTTTTACTGTTTCCATGATAATTTCCATAAACTGTTTTATGTTGTCATAGTCACTAATTTCTCTCTGTATCTCTATCATTAGCTTTAGTGTTTCCCGCATCTCACCTGAAATAGCCTTAAAGTGATGTGGATTCATTACCCTACCTTTGTCTGCTGCTGCTTCTTCCATAGTGTCAAGTATATTTCTTGCTTTACTATACAAGTCAGAAGTCTCACGCACTATATCTATATTGTTATTTACAACTTCTACTAGTCTTTTTTCGTTACTTTTTACTACTTCCTTGCTTATTCCCGCCACCTTTTCAATAAACCTACTAACAGTGGCTGCACTTAATTCCTCACCATCAGGCAGCTTACCAGAAGATGTTATCTCATCTACAATTTGTCTGTATGTTAACCCACTGTAGTATAGAGAAGCTATTTCTTCTTCTAGTTTGTACTTCTCTATTTTAGATTGTGCCATTTTAACCCCTCCCCAAAAATTTTTCTACATATATAGGTTAGTCCAGATAAAAATTTACTTAACTTTCAGCGGCGGGCGCGGTATATAATAATGTACCAAAATTATAATCCTCCGTTATATTTTGTGTTTCGCCTTCCCCTCTCCAATGCAGGTTGGGGGAGGTGCTACATAACCGGTAGAGATATAGATGCTCTGTCGCTAGTGGCTAAAAGTTAAGCCTTAAATTTTAATTCGAGGAGGAGTAAAATGAAAAATTTGCAAGTAATTCGAGGTGTAAGAGGTTATTTAGACGGAGATGGCGTTGCAATGCTAAATTTGGAAGACTGTGCTAGAGGATTAGGCTTCACAGAAACTAAAGGTGACTACATTAGATGGTAGAGACTAGAGGGATACCTAGCGGAATTTGATTTCTCCACTTGTGGAGAAAGGCCAGAGTACATCCCAGAAAACATTTTTTACAGGTTATGTATGAAAGCGAAAAATGCAGTAGCAGAAGCTTTTCAAGCTAAGGTGGCTGATGAGATTCTACCAGCCGTTAGAAAGCATGGCGCGTACATGACAACAGAGGTGATTGAAAAGACATTGTCCGATCCTGATTTCATCATTGGTTTAGCTACTGCATTAAAGGAAGAAAAACAAAAGCGTATGGCGGCGGAGGCAGAGATTCAAGTTATGCAGCCTAAAGCACTATTCGCTGATTCAGTATCAGCATCTAGTACCACTATCTTAGTAGCAGATCTGGCAAAGTTATTAAAACAAAATGGTATCGACACTGGGGAGAAAAGATTATACGCATGGCTTCGTGAAAATGGTTATCTGATAAAAAGAAAGTGTGCCGATTATAACATGCCCGCTCAAAGGTCTATGGACTTAGGACTATTTGAGATTAACGAATCTACCATCAATAGACCAGACAAAGAACCAATTATTAGAAAAACCACTCGTGTAACAGGTAAAGGGCAGCAGTACTTCATAGATAAATTTATAAAGCATTTAGCTAGTGAATTTTAGCAGGGAGCCTCTAAACAGCTCTCTTGTGTTTAGAAGAAGGGGCGGCAATATGGAAGTGCAAATAGAAAAGATAGTAGCGGAACTACTAATAAAACAATTAAAAACAGAAAAAATACGTGTACTTATAATAGGAAGAAACTGAAAAGGTTTTAAACTAGGACTTGCTCCGGGGGAGCAGAGGCAGAATGATGTTTTAATTCAATTACATGGTATAGATTTTTTAATTGAACAGCCTTTATACGATAGGTTAAATAGTATTAGAGTGTATTTAGCAGGACCAAACTTTCATGCTATATATGTAGAAAAGCCCAAATGATACGTCTTTTTGGGCTTTTGTTCCATCTCTAAACCTCGCATTGTTTCGTTAAAAATATTGATTTTTAAAAAAGTTATTCACATTTTTATAAAATTTAGTTTCACAATTGCCTGAAAACCATTATATTTTGCAGGACTAAAGTCCTGCTGTTTGTCGAAACTTGCGGTAGAAAGTTGCAGGACTTTGGTTTGTTTTGGAGAATCGAGTAGGTGGGAGGTGATATTGTGGACTATGAGGTTGTTAAACCAAATCTAATTACGCAATGCAAGAAGGAGAAAGAGTTCAATAAGAGGATGCAGAAGACCTTAGGGAAGAGAATGAAAAGAATGTCTAGTCTTACCTTATCTTATTCACAATGTTTGCCAATAACCGAGTTATCTGGAAATTTGCGTTTACTTATACATCAACATGAAAAAGGATTCTCATTTAAAATTGTTAGTACCTCAGAAAAGATAGGTTATGTATTTGCTTTACTAGAAGAAGAAATAGTGAACGTCTATTTTGTAGATGGCGAAGAAATTTTTGAGGAAAGGTCTGTGATTGGTCGAGGTATTATCGGAACTTTAGTAGCGGGTCCCTTAGGTGCTATTATTGGTGGTCTTAGTGGCCTAAGTCAAGCAAAGGCACAAGATAAATATATGATTATAAAAACCAATGAATATAACATTATTTTTAAATTTATATTATTTGAGAAGCTTCAAATTGGGATACTTCAAAAAGATTTTAAAAAAGCTTTGAAAGAAAAAATAATAACAAAAGATTCTAAAAGACAACAAGAACTGAAATTTTTGGATAAACTATAAAAATCATATCTAAAAATGCTTTCATATAGAATTAACAACCAACCATCCTTCTAATTCTGCAAAAGGTTTTATAAAGATAAACGGATGAAGTTCTCATTCCCTTCATCCATTTACTTATTTTAGATTGATGTTGGAAAATAATGCTTCACAACCATAATCCTCTAAAAATTCCTCAAAACTAATAGGGGCATCATCTACTCCCTGTGTCTCGCACCAGTCTTCGTGTATTATTAGATATATTTCGTACTTATACCTTAGTTCATCTCTGGTCATTTACCCTTCCTCACCCCTGCCATTATCCTGAATTTGTACACACATGCTTCTGACAATAGGTTCCTGTCTCTGTTTCTGATTCTGATATGTGGGCACACACACTTTCCATTGGAGCCATTATACATCTTAAGCCATTTACAGTTATAACACTTCTTTTTTAAATCCGCTTGAGAATATTTATACCTTAATTCATCTCTATTCATTTACCCTTCCTCCTTATCCTCTTTTGTTTCCTGTTGGCAGCATATGTTAAAAACTCATCTTCTGATAGCTTTTCTTTCGCCGCCCGCCTTGCTTTTAAACCCTTATAAATCAGGCTTACAGCTTCTTCTTTGCCTAGAACTTTCACTAAAACACCACTTCCTTTCTTACTTTTATATACCGGAAAAATAATAAATAGTTAAGGGTTAACTTTTGCGGGCGAGCACGGTAAGTAATAATAGGAAAGGAAGTGATGTTATTGGTTTTTCTTGCCATATTTTACTTATCATCTGTGGTTGTTTTTTATTCTTTCATTTTTGCCTTGCACCTAAAATGTATTGCTGATGGAGGGTTTTATGGTCACTTATCAACCAGACTTGATAAACCTGAATCTGATAGTTCCTTGTCAGGAACTATGGTGCTAGGATTACTGCCTGTGCTTAACTTGATCGCAGTACTAATGCTGTTCTTAGTGGTATTCAAAGGTTTAGACTTAGGGGAATTATAGAGGGGGGAGGATGGAGTTTCAATGAAAATTTACATTGCAGGTAAGATAACAAAGTGCCTTAACTTCAAGGCTAAGTTCGGGGCCGCAGAAGAGAAACTATGTGCGGAGGGGCACATAGTAATGAATCCTGCGGTGCTACCCGGTCGGTTTGACTTCGATGACTACATGCATATTTGCTATGCCATGATAGACGTGTGCGATGCAGTATACTTTCTAGACAACTGGCAGGATAGCAGAGGTGCTAAACTAGAAATGGAGTATAGTATTGCATCTGGCAAAATGGTATTATTTGAAGCTATGCAGGCTGAAAACCTTGGGAATATGATGATTTAGTAGAATGTATAGAAGTGCGCCAAGTGGAAAAGGCAATTAAGATATAGGAACCAGTAAAATAAGAGGAGGAAATTATATGAGTGAAAAGGTAAATCGAATGGACATTAAAGAATTTAGAGAAATGGGTCTATTAGCAGAGCTTAATAGGGCTTTCTTACATCCTTTGGGATTGGCCTTGGAGGTGTGCATAGAAGATGATGGCACTGAAAAACTTGGCGGCATACAGGATTATCGGGATGACCCAGAAGGAATGCTTTATTCAAAAGAGTATTTCCCTGCTGATAAAATCAAAAAAGCACAGGACTTTATCGCAGGAAAACATAAACAACGATGGGAAGCTTTAGGGTTTATTTACCAAGATGTGGATAATCCAGAATAGGTGGTGGTGCAATGCTTTTTCAAGAATTAGATGCATGGGCATATGATATTGAGCTAGAGTATAATTACCGTAATGGTATTAGCAGTAAGAAAAAGAGACAGCATGTGAAGCTATGTGCTCTAAGAGATGCCTTATACGCTAAGTATAAAGAGGAATTTGAGAAGTCACACAACCCAAGATCTTTTAGTATACCTGCGCCAAAGTGCTGTGGCTTAAGATCCGGTATAATTCCGCCACCACCACCTAATAAAAGTGTTAAAATTCAGTAAAAAGGGAGATGATAGAAGTTAGTGTTTACTAGCTTCTATTACTTTATGGAGGTGGTTGTGTGTCTAGAGGAATACATGTGAACAAAACGTGGGGAAACTACGCTGTTGGATTCGAGAGAGTTACAGTAATGAAGTGGTTACGTTGTCCCCGCCCACTGGTGCTATCCAATAGTGTGTTCATATCTTTAGAAAGTGCACTATACTAATAATAACCTCCTTATTATATAAATAGCTCTTTTAAAGAGCAACCCTCACCTTTTATTTGGCGGGGGTTTTTTCTATCAGTACAAGTTTATTTAAATTGTGGGCGGGATCAATCAAAGTCACCATAAGATAAGTCTTCATCAACAAATGAATCTAAGATGTTGCACATATTACCAATAAAAATTTCGGTGTATTCCCTAACAAAATCATCTAGTGTACAAATAATATCCCCACCCCATTCAATGCCACATTCATCTGTTGCTAAAGTGTGTTCACCCATCTCTTTGTGTTTTAGGAGCTTTGTATCATCTACCATCTCACTGATTACCTCATCTAAATCCCAACCTTCTTGAAGCTCTAAAAACTGTTTTACTGCCATTAATGTTTTCTTATCTACTTTCATATTTATCCTCCTCATCTATTTGTTTGGGTATTACAGGCGAGGCGACGTAGAAACTACAATCTGTAATCCCTTTCCTGTAACACTCTTCACCAACATGTAAAGCTATATGCTTACAGTCAGAACAAGTTTTTCTTTTGTGGCATGAATTGCATAAACAAGACCACATACTGTTGCCCCCTAATCATTAGTAAGAATGTTGTAACAATCTGTTACAATTTCAATCTGGTGTAACACATCGTCAATTGCATCATGCGCGTTGTTGTTTTCATATCTTGCCAGAAACTGCTCTCTTGTCTTGCCTACCTTAGTGTAAGCCAGCTCTAAAATTGTCCTCACGTCTCTATCGTTCCTGTAGTTTATAGGGTACTTAAGTCCGAGATTCTCCATCTGAGTTCTAATGAGGTTGTTATCAAACAGTGTCCCATCCCCCCACAAGTATACGGCACCTTCCTGCTCGTTCAGCCACCTACAAAAACATCTAACTAAATCATCACTTGACATACTTCCTCTATTTAAAATATCCTGTAGAAGCTCTTTATTGGTGTTTAGCCACCACTTAATAGTTGATCCGGTTGTTTTCATTGTTTCATTCATAGTAATATTTGCACATTCGTTAAATATTCTTCCTACATACCCTGTTCTAATATCAAATGTGGCGGCTGCAAGCTGGATAATATTAGAATCAGGTTTATTACCTAGTGTCTCAATATCAACCATAATATCTGTTCTACTTGAAACTGCGGGCGGGTAGTCATCAGCTTTTATAATAACCTCAGTGACTACCCTCCTCTCTTTACGCCATCCTTCTTCGCTCTTAATATAAACGTCTCTTTCCACATTCTCATTAATTCCCATATCTATCCCCTTCCCATTCTATTTAATATTTACAAAGTAAGTGATCCATAGGCTCCACCACTCTTAGGCGTGCCTACGTGGGCGGGTGAGCTAAGCAACATTTAATACATATACTTCTATTGCACCTCTACCCTTTTTACAGAATGTCCAGCCACTTTCAATTTCAAAACCTTCGGGCATTCTAGGATAGTATCTAATAAAATCTTCGGATATGTCATCTGTTGTAAATTCTGGGTTTTCGTCTAAAAATGAAAAGTCGGACTCTAGTTCATCACAATCATGCATACACCAATCTAGAAAATCTTTCTTAGATTTAAACAAGTCTTTTCTTCCAACTATGCCAGTTAAAGAACCACAACCACCCTCGTAAAATGCCATTGTAGTAAATTTACTCATTTTCTCTCTCCTCCTTTCATCCCAGTCACCCCCTATAAAAATTTATCTGTGGGCGGGGGCCAGGCATAACTCTGTAAATCTAGGTAAAGTCTTAATCCAATCACAATAGTACTGCCACTCTTCCAGCTTATGGTTATGCCTTTGATTATACTTTGATTTAAGTTGTAAATAGTTATCAGTAATTCTTGCTGTCAACTCTAGTCCCATAGGACAGTTTGATATTACTCTCTGGAACTGTTCTTGCTTTTCTGCTTTTGTTGCTCCATACATCTGGTTGTACAAGTTTATTTCTTCCTTTAAGCTTTCTTTAACATCTTCCCTTACATAAGGGTTACACATTTCATTGATATCCATTCTCAATATCCTATGCATCTTGCTCATTGAGGCTATATAATCGTGAAAATGATACCGGTCAAACTGTCTCCAAAAATATTCAGGGGCGACCATGTCGTACTGTACGATAATACCCTTTAATCCACAGTCATGGCCACTATTAGGTGTGGCGTTGCCTAAGTGTTTCATTCTTTTTAAATGTTGGTCGTATGTGGGAGGCAATTCCTCATCTTTTAATACTCGGCATATCTCATTAAATTCGTATTCTGGGTATGTCCCAGACATCATTGGGTACCCACTGGCCAGAATTGACTCCTCCAGCCCGTAAACTTTAACATTTGATATTTTCATGCTACTTTCCCTCCTTTTGTCTTCTTATTTATATACCGTATAAAGCGACAAGAGTTAAGCTCACTGAAACAAGTTTGTCAAAAAATTTCCCATAGGTCTTCCTCCCCCACTGAAACACTTTTTCCAAAAAATTTCCCATTGGTATCACAACGCACCCCCGCCCGCAGGGCGGTGTACAACAATTCCAAGGCACTGGGGAGGGTAAATGCTTATTGACAATATTTCCCTTTAAATTACTTAAATTCTTTTTAATTAAAAGCATTGACGGAGTTCGTGATGCTTGCTATGTTGACAATGTACCACGACGGTACAGCAACATAGATTCTTGATAATTTAATAAAGGAGGAAGTCAATATGACACGTAACGAAAAGATATCTTGTATAAGAGGGTTATACCTTGCAAGGGGCTACGAAGAAATAAAAAGTCCTTGTGGTACATATTACTTTGTTAAAGGCAGTAACCTTATAAAAGTACGGTAGGACTTGTTTCCTGCTCCCTACCACCTAATATAGGTGGTAGGCAGGAGGGAATAAAATCCCTACTATACATACAAGAGGAGTTTGATGGAAATGATTAAAAACAGTAGAGTAGAAGTAAACGAAGAGGGTAACATAGTTATCACAGTATTAACAGGGGTAGACACTAACAAAGAACTGCACGAAAACATCGAGGATTTAAAGAAAGTAGGCAGAATGTATATCCCAGAGACAGGTCAAAAAGGAAAGCCTTGTTTATTCTTTGCAGAGTTTGAAGGTAAATCACCTTATCAGAAGTACGACGAAGTAATAGTAAACGGTATTAAAATGAAGCTAACATTGAGTGTTAAAGTAGAAGAAGAAGAATTAAACCGGGCGGCGGAATTGAAACAAGCAAGAGAAATAGAAAAGAAAAGACTAGAGGGAGAAACTGCTATCAAGGAGAACCAAGATTTAAAGCAGCAACTAGCGAATATGCAGGCTATGTTAAATGAATTAATGGCAGACAAGAAGAAAGGAAAGAAGGCATAGTGCCTTCCTTCCTTGCGGAGGTGGCAAGCGTGGTAGTACTGTATGCACTAGAGATTGACCATAAACAAAGACTTATACCTATACAAGCACCGACAGAGACTTTATGTAAGACACATTTAGAAAATCGTATGGGGCACTTCCCCTATACCCTGCTTAACACGCAAGTGTTCGGGTCCTGGGATGAGTACAATTATATGTTCGGAGGCATCTAGCCTCTTTTTTTGTGTCCTTTTTTATGCCCATGAGTTGTATACTATAGCGGCTTCAAAATTAACCCTTGAAAATGCACTTAGTGGCTTTAAAAACAACCCTTGAAATTTCAACGTTTCATTCTTTAACCTCTCACAATATACATTATGAGAGGTTTTATTTTGCCCTATATCGCCCTTCAAATTAACCCTTGAAAGTCCTATACCTGCCTGCAGGATTAGTAGCAAAGCTACTATATCGACTTTAAAAACAACCCTTGGTTTTGCAAGTTTGTTATGTTAATCTTGCAGAAAACAGCTAAAATCGGAGTCTCACACTAGGAATAAGTGACGCCAACTAGGTATCAATATTGCATATTAGTCATATTATGTGATGTCTACTAGTACATAACCATCTATATTGGCTTTAAAAACAACCCTTAAAAAGTGAAATATTACTTGAAAAGTGTAATTTTACACTATTGGAGGTGAATAAGCTGACGAAGCCTAGCAAATCTATAGATAAAAATAGCAAATCTACCTGCAAAGCAGGATCAATCAAAGATTGCACCTCCGAAGGAGGATCATTCGTAGAATGTACAGATAAAAATAGCGAAAGGACTGGTGAGTATGATACTAAAGGAAAGGATATAGCTAAAGTAATGATAATGTTATTACAGTAATTATATACTATCAGTTGTAGTCTCTGCCCCCGCCCCCACTTTTAGGGGGCTTATGTGGTATATAACAATTGAAAGGATGAGATATTATGAAGTTACAAGATGTATTTAACATGTCTGAGAGCACAGTATTTCAGTGTGTTACACAATTACAAGCTACTGAGTTTCTACGTACACTACTTAATGAAGATCGTGTATCAACAGTGTATTGGGATGTATATAAAGAGAACACATGCTATGAGCTGTCTGAGGGTATAGTATCCTATGGTAGCACTGGTCATTTCTTGGATAATGGCTATAGTGTTGCTAGATTTAATGGATGGTCTGACTGATACTACCCGCCCCACCAAATTTGAAAAGAGGTTAAAACATGAGAAAAATAAAGTTTATTGGTAATGATGGATTAGCTTATGCTTTGTTTAAGGATAAGATATACACACCTATATATGAGAGTGAAGAAAATTATTTAGTTAAGAATGAAGTCAATGGTAATTCTATTGTACCAAAATGTAAATTTATAGTTATTAAAGATGAGGGTAAGGATTATACAGGCTAGAGGATTTCTAGCCCCCCGCCCCACCAGATAAAAATTTAAGGAGGAGATTATTGTGAGAGGAATTAGTACCAGAGGAAAGAATACGTATAGTGTTATGAATCATTGTGGTTTTAGTGGTGTTACTATTGTGAAAGAAGGATTTAAACTACATATCCCGCCCCACCAGATAAAAAAGGACGGTGGCTTTAAGAAGACAGTGGCTAAGATGCTACTGTCTTTTGATTTAGATGGACTTATGTCACGTGGTATAAGCATACAGTAACGAATAGTTTCATAATGCGGAACAACTTTCTGTTAACAGCTTAGTTGTTGTTCCGTATCGTGAAACAACTTAATAAAAATGTAAAAATTAAGTAAGTAGCGAAGCTGCTATAGCGGCTTTAAAAACAACCCTTGAAAAGAGTCGTAGAGGGAAGTTTACTTTTCCCCTTAACTTCTTGCGATTATCACGGTATATATTAATGTAACCTGCTGGGAGCCTATCTCAGCAAATAAAATTTAAGGAGAATTGCAAATGGAAGAAATTAGAGGTTTTAAAGTTTTTAATCCTGACTGGACTTGTAGAGAGTTTCAATATGAAGTGGGTCAAACGTATAAGCAGGAAAGAAAACCAAGTATTTGTGACACTGGATTTCACTTTTGTAAAGAAGCAAAGGATTGTTTCAACTATTACAGATTTGACCCAAACAATAAGGTTGCAGAAGTTGTTGCACTAGGTGAAATTGCAGAAGAAGGTGACAAATGCAGCACTAACAAGATTGAAATTGTCAGGGAAATTCCTTGGGGTGAACTGCTATCTTTGGTGAACCTTGGAAAAGGCAATTCAGGTCTTTGCAACAGCGGTGATTGGAACAGCGGTGATTGGAACAGCGGTAATTGCAACAGCGGTGATTGGAACAGCGGTAATCGCAACAGCGGTGATTGGAACAGCGGTGATTGGAACAGCGGTGATTGGAACAGCGGTAATCGCAACAGCGGTGATTGCAACAGCGGTAATCGCAACAGCGGTGATTGGAACAAGGCTTCCAATGTTGCAGGGTGTTTCAATACAGAGCAGCACAAATTAGTGTTCTTTGACAAAGAAACAGACATGACCTTTGAACAATGGAGAATGTCAGATGCATATTACTTAATGAGCCAAATTGATTTCAGACCTACTGAATGGATTTATGAAGAAGATATGACTGATGAAGAAAAGGCGGCACACCCTGAATATGAAACAACAGGCGGTTATTTGAAGAAACGTAACAATAAAGATTCATGCATTAACTGGTGGAACGGACTGCCCGAAGCAAGAAGAGATGTTATCAAGAGCATTCCAAACTTTGATGCTGAAAAGTTCTTTGAGATTACTGGAATCAGAGTGTAATAACATAGGAGGTGAAAGTATGGGACTAGAGTTAAAACGGAGTATTGTCATTAGTGCAGTAGCCGCCCACACGAGGTTACCACTTATTTACGTAACAGGATTGTTTGATAGTCTTGTTGTGGGTGGGGCAATCAGTAGTAATACTTCTATATATGATACCACTAGTATTCTTATGGAGTCTGTCTAGCCCCGCCCCACCTACCCACTGACTTCCTTAATTGGAAGTCTTTTTTATTGTCATCAGTCATTCATGCATAAAAATCTATAGAGGGAGGGTTGCATATGAATACTATTTTAGGTGTCACTGATAGAAATATTGAAAAAGAAATACTGCTTGGAATCAATGAAAGAGCGTATGAAGCAGGAATAATTGACTATGAACTTTATACTAAAGCTAGGGCAGACCTAGAAAAATTATAGCCTTTCCCTGTCTTCGTAGTATTCATGCCTAAGAATCTTGTCTAGTGATGGACAGGTATTGGTGACGTAATTAAGCTTTTACAAGAGATTAAAAACAAAGTTAAAAAGCTAAATAATTAGGAGGGGTTAAAATGGATGATATTAAATTATGCAAGTCTGCACTAAATGACTGGTTTGAGTATTACATAAGTGGTAAGAAGTTAGCAGACTGGTGCACACATAACGGTAAGAGCGAGGAAGAGTTGTCTACCGTGTCAAAGCAAATGTCCGCTAGGTTTAGGTATGGCACAACAGACGCAGAAATTATACCCATTATAACCAAGGCTAAAAGGTATTGGTATGACGAGTATCTTAAGTTTAATGGCAAAGTTGTAGATGCAGTAGAGTGTGCAGAAGGCGACTACAGTACTGTTAGGGGTAGGTTCGGATCAGTCACAACTGAGCTCAGCAGGTGGAAAGACTTTAAGGCATCAGGTGAATCACTTGAGAGTTACGTTAGTAGTTCTGCCCCCACCCAGTCTACTGGTCATTTCAAGCTACTCAGTGCTGTATACGATGGTTATGAACCCAGCAACAACAATGATATTGAATTTACTTTTAGTCAGGAGGTATACATCCCTTCCACCAAAGAGGGTTTTACCTCCTCAAATGAGACAACAGATACAACAAAGATCGACAAATTAACTGATAAGACACCAGAAGTTGATAAGGTCCAGCGAAGCCGTACAGTGTCATTTAAAATAAATGGTAAGGCTATTGAAATACCTGAAAACATGTTTGAACGTGCGATGGCGTGCATTTAGTGAAAATATATTATAAGGGAGTGTTTTTATGAAAATGAGTTTAGCGGGTAAGACGTTGAAAGTTAACGTAGCGGCAGGTGTAACTGACCTAAGAAATTGTAGCAACGGTTTATCTGAAATTGTGCGAGAACACTTTAAAATGGACCCTACAAATGGTCAGATGTATGTATTTGCGAATAGAAACCGAGATATGATTAAGATTATGTGGTATGACATACCAGATCAAACTAGGCACTTGCATACAGTAGAAGCAGAAAATAGATTTAGTTTCAGTTGGCTAGATGGTACTAAAAAAGGTACTGCTAAAATAACTTATGCTGAGCTAAACCGCCTACTGTCTAAAAGTTACCACCAAATTTCACAGATTTCAGTATAGCGTACTTAGTCACTACCATCAAATAAAAATTTAGGAGGAGTTAAAATGGATTTAAAAAGTGTAGTAGAGGAAGCTTTAAGGTATTACCTAAATGACAATACAGGTAAGTTTGATGACGGTGAGTTTATTGATATGCGTTACTTAAAACCCAGTGGCGTAAGGGATAGAATTGTTAAAGCTATTGCAGGTAGTGGCTTAGTAGGTAGCCCGCCACCCACAAAGGTTTTTACCAGTAGGCAAAAAGAGCTAATAAAACAACTAACTGGTGACTATATAATGGATTCTGGCATTACCTTGTGTAATGCGGTAGAGGATGAAGACCCCGAGAGCCTAGAGCAAAGTATAGTCGAATTAAACGCTGCCGCAGCGGTCTACCTTTACTGCCTACAAAACACAGATGACGAAGGAACAGAATGTAACTGTAGCGGGGGGTGCAATTGTGGTAAATAGAATAGGTACGTTGTTATTTCAGGGGGTGCTTATAAGCACCCTCTTTATTTTGTGGAGAAATATTAGGAGTGAAGTCTAAAAACCCACTTAACTTCTGCTGGTCTGTAAGGTATATAAGTATAGGAGGTGTTAATGTGTGAAAAGACAATGGAGAGTTATATATTACAACGGAGTAACTACATGTGGAGATAAACAGCTCAAAGAGCTCGTACAAAGTGAGTTAGAGTTCATACATAGTATTGAGCTTATTGAAAACTATGAGGGGGCGGAGAAATGTCTAGATACTTTGTAATACAAAATAATGCAGACGGCGTATGTATCGACAGTGTGGATGAGAAAACATTGCTGGAAAGACTGAGAACAGATGAGCAAGGTGAGTCGTATTATGGGGCAGACATGGAGTTTTTGGATTATCTACCAGACATATATGCTGGTAGCTTTATGTGGGGGGACGACAATCATGTCGTTATTATTAAAGGAAATGTGGTTGTACCTAAACCTGTCAAAGTAGTCACAGAATATACACTGGAAGATGTCTAATGGGTGCTATATTAATTGCTATGCTGGTCATGTCACCTTACCTAATTGTGAGGCTATTGGTTAGGTAGCATAGTTAAAATAAATTTAGGGAGTGGTATTCTTGAGAAAATATGTTGAAGGTTTGTTAAAAGATCATGAGGTAAATGGTGCTGTGGTATTCAATTGCACAAATGAATCATACGCCATTACCCTTCTATCTAGCTTAGATAACTTAGGTTACACATGGTTGTCTGGTGAGAACTTGGACCATCACTTATGGTGTGGTGGCAGTAGTTGCTATAGGGTTGACATCATCAGTAAGGCAGTAACGTGGGGAGGCAGGAGCCTATATGAAAGACACAATTGTAAGATAGTTGAATTTAAGGGGCAACCTATTAGTATAATAGATATCCTAAAGGATAATGCACAGAATGTTGCTGATAACATGGGCCCCGCCCGCCTGACAGATACTGATATATTCTGGCTTGAACTTGCATACGTGGCGGTAAAGGACAACAATTTAGATATTTTCTCTTATGATAAAACAGAATACCTCTTGTGTGTGACTATGGAGGTACCTGCAGTGGCATGTTCATCACATACTCCATACAGTAAATACTACGAAGTGAGCATTAGCTTAGACACGCTAGCTATTGTTTTGTCAGTACCTACTGCTGATATAGTCAGGTCAGTATTAAGCTTACGCCCCCCGCTAAATTTTAAAAAGCTAGTAGTAGGGGTGGGTGTTAGTGGAGAGTAGTGTAAGAGTTAAACTCATAGATAGATACAGAGTAGCCAGTAATGTATCTGTCCTACTTATGATAGGCGTAATAGCGTTCCTGCTTCACATGCTAGGTGACGAATTTAATGATTTAAACCTGCAGGTAGAAGAACTACGAACTGCAAATAGTGATCTACAGATATCTCTTACACAAGCATTACTCTATACTGAGGCACTTGAAGCTGAAGTGGTAGAACTTAAAGTAGAAAATGAAAAGCTTAGGACTTTTAGAGCAAAGGTTACTGCTTATTCTCCTTACGATGACAGGAATGGTATTAATTCTAGTGGTGACCCGAGCGTAACTGCTACTGGCACCCGCCCGCGTATTGGGGTGGCGGCAGTAGACCCAAAAAAGATTCCATATGGTTCAAGATTATTAGTCCCTGGGTATGGTGAGGTCACCGCAGAGGATACAGGAGGTGCTCTGAGACAGTATGATGGCTACGCTATAGATGTATTTATGGACACCTATAGTGAGGCTATGTCGTTTGGCGTGAAATACATCGATGTAAAAATATTAGACCACTAACAAGTGGTCTTTTTGTATGGGCTAATTTATTAGCCCTTAACTTTTTGCTGAGTACCCAGTAAGTATAGTAAAGGAGGAATGTTAGATGGTTAGAATCAATGCAGCTAAGGTAGATAAGTACCTACATATCACAGAGGAGAAAAAGAAAGAGTGGCTGAGACTGTTTCCCTTCCTTGAGTTTGATAGGTTTGGGCGGGCAAGTGTAGGTAACATACAGGTAGATGATACAGCGTTGGCAGAAGAGTTGTACAACTTTGTATTGAGTGAAAGCTTTTTTAATGCGATAAAGATATGGGAGAACAAGAATGAGTTGAAGCTACCAAATTACTTTGACATAGCCCTTAAAAGGTTTAACTGCGGTACCACTCGCCTTGTTGCGAACAGCGAAGTGTACCTATGTAGTACGGCGGGCGGTGAGGACAAGCATATGAGACTGTCAAAGATACTTGCACAAATACAGGCAATATGGGAAAAGGAAACATGTCCTGAGTATTCAGAGTTAAGAAAAGAAATTAAGAAGCTAAGAAAAGAAGGGCTCACTTTTTCAAACAGTCTTGAGTTAGTAGATCTAAGTGAGAAGAAAAAGAGCCTAGAAATAGGTAACTTCTATGTTGCCTACGACCACTTTCAGAACGCTATAAAAAAGGGTACTGAGATGTGGCTTTCTATTAACCCGCTAGACTTGATTACTTCTTCGGGTAATCAAGGGGATAACCCCACAAGATTTGACTCATGCTGGTCACTTGAAATGGAGCTAGCCTCAGATGAAATTCATGTTGACAGATCTGGTTGTCATTCATCAGGTTCTGCTTGTTTGAACATGGGAAGAATTACAAACCGAGGTATATTATTCATAAAAAATGGTAGGACACTTAATGTTCCCGGCACAGACTTCGATTTTATCGGTTATTCAGAAAGATCCCATGTTTGGCTTGATGAGATATGCGGAAACAGTAGTCTCTTCTTAGAAAGGGTATACCCTTCTAAATGTTACGAAAGGAGACGTGACTGGTTTGAGGCATTAACCAAGTCAGGTTTTGATGTAAAAGAAGAATCCTGCAATACAGAAGAATTTGATTACCAAGATAGTGAAAACTTGAATAACTACTCAAATAAGTCGGGTGGCGCATTGTTCCTTGATAACGTAGCTATTACATCTGGTACATTGTACTATTTAAACGGTTGTAGAATGGATTATGACTACGATGATAACATAGACGGAATCATAGAAGCTGTTTATTGTTGTGAATGTGGGGATTCCACAGATAGTGATGACAGGTACGAAGTAGGTGGTAACATATATTGCAGTTACTGCTTTAATGATAGATATGTTAGTTGCCAATATTGCGGGGAGCCTGTAGAAATCAATAATGCAATTGAGATAGAAGGCTACTACTACTGTGAGTACCACGCTAACGTAAGAGGTTGTCAGTGTGAAGGTTGTGGGGAGTGGGCATATACCGAGCACATGGAAGAATACAACGGTGATTATTACTGCCGTAGCTGTTTTGATGAACACCACACTTACTGTGCAAATTGTGGTGAAGCTGTCAGTTACAATGATGCAGTTGAATTAGAATATGAATACTACTGTGAAGACTGTGTATCAGTTTACAGTTCGTGCGGTAGTAAGTATCCAGTATCTGATGGTTACTTTGTATGCAAAAATTGTACAAACGAAGGGGTGGCATAGATGAGAAAACAGTTATTGAAAGACTTATTGCAGATTAGCTCAGTGTCAGGTAAAGAAGAGCTGGTAGTACCCGTTATATTAGATGAACTAGAGAGTTTAGGTTTCACCGCCCACCAAGATGCTATTGGGAACGTATTTGCTACTAGAGGAAAAGGTCCTTATCCACTACTTAATGCACATATGGATATAGTAGACATACAAGGTTATGGTTGGTTTTATGGGCAAAATGACAATATCTATGATGCCAGTTATTACGAAAACTTAATGAGTTACGGTTTAACCTGCGGAGACTGTGTCAACTACAATTACTGTAAACTTCTTAATCCTCTTTTGTGTGAACACTTTGAGGTTACCGGTGAAGCTGCGTATATACTAGAAATAGCAGAACTCGACTATCTCATGCCCGAAGATGTGGATATGGCTGACAATTTTTGCATCACTGAATCTTATGGGGTTTTAACAGGTTCAGGTGAGAGGGTTCTTGGTGGTGATGATAAGTGTGGTATATTTATAGCCCTTGAGCTGGCTAGGCTTCTCCCCCGCCAACCCTTCAAAATCCTATTCACTGTGCAAGAGGAAGAGGGCTGCGTTGGTGTGAGACATGCGGTTAAAAATAAAAAGTGGTTTAAAGACATCCTGTATGCTCTCGTGATAGATCGTAAGGGTGGTGATAATCTTTTATGGTCACAGTTGGGCAGTAAAAGTTGTAGTAATAATTTTGCTTCACAACTTGCAATGAGAGGTGTTGATGCGGGTATAAGCGTTCAGGTAATGGATGGAAGTATATCAGATACCATGTACTTAAAAAATGTTGTTCCAGAAGCTGTAAATGTGTCTGCTGGTTACCATGATGCTCATACAGAAAAAGAGTATGTGGTGCTAAGCGAGGTAGCAGGTATTATAAATTGGCTTAGCCACTTTATAAGAAACTACCATGATATTAAAACTCTCTACAAACCAGTAGTACAATATAAAGCACCCAAAAAGAAAAAATCAAAGAAGTTATGTAAACGTAAGGGGGCGGTGTAGGTGATTATTGAAGTGAAGAATGTACTAAACAGCCATACAGGTATGTTGGGTGAACTTGTTCTAGTGTCTTACGTGTATAGAGACAAAGGAAGTGTTCCGTTAAACCAAGGTTTAGTAGTATTTCATAGAGGTGAGTTCATAAAGTCTTTCGTACTCACACCAGATGAGGTCACTAACATAATTGAGCATGGACAAACCGTAGTAAAAGACATTGGATATATACTCAGCTTTACCTCCACCAACCTCCAGTTATTCGAGCTATGCGGCTATGGCGGAGCAGGAGCAATACATGAAACAAACTTCAAAGTAAGACGGACGAAAGAATGGGTTTTTGAGATAATGCAACCTCTCGATTACTTCAAGCTTGATTTATCAGCAGAAACATATGGCTACAAAGGCATTCAGTTAGCTGTTATCACAGCACTACAGAATCCAATAGAGTCAGAGAACATGATACGTTGCGACCTACCTAATAGCGGTTATGCACTTATCTTTGACTACACCTTGGGTGGTGATAGCGTTGGGTAATGATCTTAAATCTTTAATAGAGATGCATCTACACCTTAGCGTGGATAGCATTCTAGATGAGTTATCTATGGTGGGTATCATACTCACCCCTCAGACGCTTAGAGTGTATATGAGGGAATTTGGTCTAGAAGATAAGCATAAGGAATTGCGGGCGAGGGCCAAGCCTAAAGACAATAGAGAGCCTAAAAAGCTTAAGCTATCCTGCCCCTACCCTACTTTTGTTCACCGCAGTGCAGCAAGAAGTAAGAAAGAAGCTGTAAAGAGAATTTATAAATAAGGAGGCAGGTTGGAATGAAGCTATATCTAAACAATGGTGCTGTAGTGCATACTACTTTACCTGAACTAGACACCTTAGCAGTAACCGATTATATACTAGACATTTTAAGGTTTTATCGTGATAAACTAACTAAAATTGAATGGTTGGGGAGCGATGCGGAATGAAAGCTGAGAATGAAAATTACATTTTGAGAATAGAACGTTATGACGATGCGGAAAGCCCCAGAGAGTGGGACAACTTGGGTACTATGTTTTGTTGGCACAGTAGACATGTTTTAGGTGATAAGCATAATTACTACGACCACAGAGCTTTTTTAGAAAGCTTTGTTAGAGAACTATTACAGGTTGAACAACTAGCAGAACCCACAAGTGTTAGTGGCTTATTTAAGGTAGAACAGAGAGGCAATAAATATGATGTAATTGACGTTAGCCTAAAGTATACTAGGTGCTCTACTAAGAACCTAACTTTAGCTAGAGAGCTTGCTTTGAATTATGCTGCTGAGGAGCTTACTGAGTACGCTACCGACGCTGAACTACTAAGCATTATTAGTGAATATGCCGTTATACTGCCGCTTTACTTATATGACCATAGCGGAATTACGATGTCCTCCTCCCCCTTCTCTTGTCAGTGGGATAGCGTACAGGTTGGGTGGATATTCTGTACTAAAGAACGCTTTAGAGAAGAAACTGGATACACTGAGGATGAGCTTTTTAATACTGATTCCTCCCGCCACCCAGCCATAGGTGAGCGAATTAAAACAGCAGATTCCGAGTGGTGGGGGCAAGTAGTTAGTGTGTATAAAGATAGCTACGCTGTAGACTTTGACTGGAATAAAATACCCTCAGCTAGAAGTTCCAAGAACATAAAAATAGTACGTAATGATGAAATTATAGAAGTAATGTCCTACCAAGCTGCTGAAATACTAGAGGAAGAAGTCGAGACATATGACAAGTACTTACGTGGTGATATTTATGGTTATGAGCTCAGCGAAAAGATTAAGTGTAATTGTTGTGGACACGTAGTACTAGAATATGTAGATAGCTGTCATGGCTACTACAGTATACAGGATATAAAAGAAAATTTAAGCAGTTCATGAACTGCTCGACAAAGCTGTGGGAGGGGTGGTGCGATGAAATACCAAATACTTACAAGATACAAGAACGGTGCATGGGAACACTGTGATTATGCAAAAGACGACTGTGAGTTAAATTACTTACTTGATGAGTACAAAATGGCATACGGAAAAGACTTTACATTCAGGGTGGAGGAGGATGATGATGAAGTATAAAACTATTGAAGAAGCTACAAAAGCATGTGTGGGTGAGTTCAATGCTATTCCCTATGCACTTATTGAAAAAGCTTATAAGAATGACATAGACAGCTTTTACGAGCTAACAAAGCCAGCTATAGGAGATTACGTTCATGTATTTAGCTTAAACAGTGAAGCTGAAATTACTGGTTATGACAGCGATACAGGTAAATACAAAGTTACTACATCTGATGGTTCAGTTAGTTTAGTAGATGAATATGCTATGGAGGTTTATTATGACGCATGGCTACCTATGTGGGGGTGGATGTGGAATCCACAAAGTTCTCTGGACGAAGAGTGGGTTGTAGATAATCTCCAGACTGTATCAGACTTAGGCGTTAGAATCTATGAGTGCGATGAAGTAGGAATTTTATTAGGGATTGACGGGGCGGGGTACAAGCATTGGATACCGCTATACAAAGCGAGGGGGCTGAGGTGGCATGAATAAGCTTGAGAGACTTAAGCATGATATTATGTCAGTTCACACATTTGAACAATTAAAAGAGTTACTAGTAGACTTAATTGAAGTTGTAGATGGAGAAAACACTACGTATGAATACTGTAGTTGCTGTGAGCGTGAGGTAGAGATACCTGCCGATACGCCCTCACGTTGTCCGAACTGTGATCAACCCATTCTCCCCTGCTCCACCTGTTGGGATGACATAGACGGCATAACGAGGTGTGATTGGTCAAAAGAAAAAAGATGTTGGAGATTTCCAAAGGAGGGATAATAGTATGTTAAATGAGAGAGTTAGATTGTTTGGGCGTACTAATTTAGTAGATTACCTACACATTGATGTAGCGGAAGTGCTTTATAGATATTTAACATACGGAAGAATAGAAAGATTATACCTTGAGGGTGGCGGAGATGCAAAAAGGGAGCAAATTGTTAAGGTCATAGAGGATCATTTTGATTGTGCTGGTGAAATGTACATTTAAATTGATATGGGGTGGTAGGAGGTATGCCGATGAAACCTGAAGATATCTTAAAGAAGTATCCAAGAATAGTATCCCATCTAATAGCAGAGAGCTTAGGGTATTTTACGCCTAAGTCAGCCACCATAGCTATTATAAAAGCAAAAGAAAATGAGCCTTACTTTTGTGAGTTGTACACCGATTGTGCTAGACGATATGGTGAAATGTACGACAGAGATAATGTTCGGCGAGTTACAAGGGAGATATTATCTCAGGCTATAAAATCTAGACACCATCATACCTTTATGATGGCTAGCTATAAGGACGCAAGACTAATAGTTGATGAAGCTACTAAAGGTAATATCCAACATTAGCGAGTTGGTTTTAGGAGGGTGATAATAGTGTTGTACAAGTGTAAGGGTATTATATTTGATGACGCAGTTTTAAAGAAAGAGAGCGGGGATGTCAATGACTATACATCAGTATGCATCCCCTGTGTACGTAAGCATAAAATTTCATGGTCTAAGTTAGACGGCATTGGTTCAGAATACTGTGGTGTGAAAGGCTGCACTAATCGGGCAAATTACTATCTTGACTTTGAAGATGGTGAACTGGAGGTGATATAAATGCTAGGAAATCCGTATTGGTGGTGGAACGGTGGAAAAAAACCAAGAGAGTAAGTAAACGACATACGTTGTGACTTAACAAGCTACAGTTTGAGTATTCAGGAGGTGGTTTAATGATATGCCCTAAGTGTGGTGGGGAGTTAAGGTATATAGAAGAAGTAATCGGCTCCTTTACAAACAGGATTTACGACGACGGTTTTGTTGATTTTGACAGCAGTAGCTTTTATGGCGATAAACATACTGATGTAATGTGCACAGCTTGCAATACTTCATTTGATTTTGAGTGGGTAGGTGACCTATTTAATTCAGTAATTAAACTAAAGGGGGCGGAGTGTTGACAATAACAGGAATAGTTAGAAGAGTTGATGATTTAGGTAGAGTGGTAATCCCAAAGGAAATACGTAGGGCAAATAAAATTAAGGAAGGTGACCCGCTGGAAATAATACACACAACTGAGGGTATTTTGCTTAAGAAGTACACAGAACATAATTATTGTGTATTCTGCAATACATCAACTGAGATTGAACTAGATGGGATCAGTGTATGTACACACTGTATTAGTAGACTTGGAAAATTGATGAAGGAGGAAAAATAACATGTTAAAAGTTAAATTTGAAATGGAGAAAGAAACTAAGAACACAGTAAGATTTGCAGAGGTAGAGGAAGAAGGTTATGCCAAAGTAGGTACTATTTATATACCTAAGTCCACCCTCGCTCAGAATGGTATTGATAAAGAAAAGGGTTTTACTATGGAGATTAAGGCAGTCAAATAGGCTGCCCCTCCCCCACCCTACTATTTAGTAATTCTCATATGTTTCAACAATATTAGGATCAACCATCATAAACCCTCCTAGATTATATTCTTATTGAGGGTATTCGACATAAAACTCAAAAATCCTTTTTGGAAATATTTTGCATTTAAATTCCATATTTTCCACTTTTAGTTAAGCGGAATATGAGACATACTACAGCTTATCCAATTATCTGAAAAAGAAGATGGCTCTGATACGGTATGTGTTGACGGTAGCATGGTACTTACAGAAGATTTAGATTGTTATTATACACTAGTTAGCGCATTTGACTTGCTTAGACTTGATTTCACAACAGGTGAATCAGAGAAAGATGGGGAATGCTACTATATTGATTTTGAATTCAGTAACAGGATGACTGATTAGCCTCTCCCCTACCCTTCTGTGGAGATAGAAAGAGGAGGATAAGTATGAAAAAGACTAGAGCACAATATGAGAGATACCTCAATGATTTCGGCGTGCCTGAGTCAGAAAAGTATAATAATGGCGGGCGAATTAGAGGTAAAAGATACGGAAGCTGGCTAAGAAGAATTGACTCTATATTATTCGACGTTATGTACAATGAGCACTTGAGGCAATTAAATAAACTGCCCCCTACCCTTCTATATGGGCGGGGGAGAAGTAAGGAGGGAGTTAGATGAGTTATGTAGGAATAATTAAACTAAAAAAGCAAGATGTTCCATATGAAGAAATTGAAGGTTTTAGGTATGACACAGGTTCATATTATATGGATACTGCTAGAGACATATTTGACGACCTGTGTTCTAATTTATCCGTAGCTAGTAGCTGTCAAGTGCGATGGGAGTTTGAAGGAATAGGACAAGGACATTACTGTGATGACTGGTATTTTGGAAGGAGGAGGTAAAGATGGATAAGAAAGAAATTACTACCTTTACTTGCCACAGTTGTAAACACGAATTTACATGGGACAGGGGTAATGACATAAGAGGAAACATTTATCAGTGTGAGAATTGTGACAAGTATATATGTTTTAGCTGCCTGTTTGAAAATGAGCATAATGTAGGAGAGATGGCTGAAGTATTGTGCCTAGATTGTTTGAGAGGGAGAAGAATAGCATGATAACAAAGATTGATATTAGAGACCATATACTATCATTTAATGTAGATGGCATATGGGTAGAAGTCAATTGTTGTGATACCGAGCAAGCCGAGAGATTAGTAATAAAACTGTTGAAGGAAGGTGTTTAAATTGAAATTACTTACAGAAGAAATTAGAAAACTTATCCTGCCCCTCTACTCCACTGAGGAAGTTGAGGAAAAGGTTGCAGTCGTTAAGTTCTTTGACCCCTACAGTTCGTGGACGTGGTATGTCATTGAGGGCGAAGAACAGGAAAATGGCGATTATCTATTCTTTGGATTGGTACATGGTTTTGAAAGAGAATATGGCTACTTTGCGTTAAATGAATTAGAAAGCATTGATTTCATGGGAGCACCACGAATCGAAAGAGACTTATACTTCTCCCCTACCCCAGTTTCAAAATTATAAGGAGGTGTTAAACAGTGATTGCAATGTCAAAAGCAGAAGCTGTGGAAAAAGGACTGCCTACTTATAACGAAGGAGCACATAAATTAATTGATGTAAGTGATAATAGCACGTTAATTTTATTAATGCCTAACGGTGTATATGTAACAGTAGCTTCCATAGGTAATGTTGGTGCTGACTGGGCATGTCTGGATATAAAAGTACAGAGTTCTACCACACAGCGAATAGTAGCTGAGAAAATGATAGATCTTCTTGACGGAACTTATTCGCTAGATATAAACGTTATATAGTTCACCTACCCCCACCCATAAAATTTGGGTGGGGTCTTAACTTTTTGCAATTGTTCAGGTAAGTAATAATAAGGGAGGTACTAGAAAGATGTTTGACAAACTGTCAGACAAATACAGCGAGATAGTATTCCGCATAACTACCCAAGGACGATTTAATACATACTGGGCGGCTTGGGCTAGGGACGAATATTAAAGGAGGGGGCATATGCGAAGGGGCGATATTTATTATGCAGATTTAAGTCCAGCAGTAGGGTCTGAGCAAGGAGGTACAAGACCTGTTCTAGTAGTGCAAAATAACGTAGGGAACAAGCATAGCCTAACGGTCATCATTACAGCCATTACATCCGTGATTGACAAAGCAAAGTTACCAACACACGTAGAGGTTAATGCTCTAGAATATGGTTTAACAAAGGATTCTGTCATATTACTGGAACAAGTTAGAACACTAGATAAAAAGAGGCTAAAGGAAAAAATTGGCCATATAGATGGTGAGACGATGTTGAAAGTAAATGAGGCTTTGTCTATAAGCCTCGGATTGGGGGAAAGAGTATGAAAATTTCTGATCTAGAGGGTAAAAAAATGGCTGTACATTGCAAAACAAAAGAACTATCTGATAAATTTTTAAACAAGCTTGAGTTATCTGGCTTTGACACCTTACTAAGTGACAGGTGGAATATATACGGTAAAAACACATGCTACAGTATCTACAAAGGCAAAGTATACTATGGTCGCTACAGTTACTACGAAAGTGAGGATTACGAGATACACGAATTTGAAGGGTGGGAGGAAGAGTTGAGAATAAAAACAATTGAGCAACTACAAAAGCTAGGGAAAAAGGATGTTATTAGGTGTAAAACACTAGACTTGGCTACAGAGTTTTTAGCCAAGCTGCACAGCAAAGGGTATAGATGGGCTTCACATGATTCGTTAGTTGGTGAGAGCAACTGGGATAAGTACGGTAGCCAAACATGCTACTTCGTGGAAGGTAAGCAATTGTGTTATTCTGACGACCTTTATTTTGAACGTAATGGTTTCAAGATATATGAATTTGAAGGGTGGGAGGATGAGCTGAATATTAAAAAAGGTATGATAATACACTGTGAGACAGAGCAACAAGCTATACGACTACTAGAAGATTTAGATAGAAGAGGTTATAAATGGTTGTCTGGTAGTAGCTTAACATTGCATGCTAGCTGGGGAATACACAAGGAAGAGACTTGTTATAGCATCGGTAGCGGTATGGTGCAGTATGCAAGTTTAGGCTTTTACAAAAGGAGTGGTAGTGAGGTGACTAAGTTTAGTGATTTGCTTATACCCCATTGTATTGAAGAAAGGAAACTATACAGCTCAGTTCTTAGTAACTTCAATGGACATCGTGTAGTAGAGTTCTATGAGGACAGCGAAGGTCAGCCTAACATTGTCTTTTCCAGTGGTTGTGTTTATGAAGGTTACAAGAGGCTTAAAGATTTTGAGGCTAACGTTGAAATCAAATATGGGAGTAATAAAAATTCACTTGTTTATAGGACATATATGTTAGAGGCTGATAAAATGAGACTTGCTCTCAATCTCCCCGCCCTAGGAACTTATGTAGCTATTTTTAGAGAGCTATTGGGCAAGTTCATACCTTCTGAGTTAGCAGAGAGTGGTTTAGCTGAAACTGCTCGCAACCATGTATGCTTGTGGGTGCGTGTAGCCTTGGATCATAGCAGCTCCTTCAGCTATGATTCAGATAATGTAATCATGTCTTACGAAGTAGCTGACCAAAATCTTAGTTTTAATATAGGGGTAGATCAACTATGTGTGGCACTAGGAGTAACTAAAGAAGAAATATATAATTCGATTAAGTACACGAGTAGCTAAAATATATCTGTCGAAGTTTATTTATTGACAACCCCTCCCCTCTTGCTATATTATGTGGTTAAACCGATATACAGAGGGGAGGTGGTTATTCTTGGAGACTTTGAAAAAGCATTTAAGAGACAAATTTATGGCGGGGGAAAGCGAGGGATACGAAATAGTAATTGCTCTGCTTACACTTGTTAAAGCAGAGAAGATTGGAGAAGAAGATATTCTAGACATTCTAATGTTCGTACATTTCGATAACTTAAAAGGTGTATTATCTTCCCTTGTAAAAGCTTCAGAACTAGTGGATGATGATATGATAGATGATATAATTAAATCGGCAGGTAGGTGAGCAGCATGTTGTTATTTCTTTTTGTTGTATTTATATGTCTGATGATGATACTAAACTCATTTTCTATAGTCTTAAACAACTTACTAAGTGTCTCTTTGTAAAAAAGAGACCTTAATCTATTTTTGACAAGTTTTGTGGACTTAATTCAGCTTATTTTTGCTGTAGCAATTCTATTTGGTGCCTTATACTTGTTAATGAAGTTATCCGACTGCTAAATTTTTCCTTAATTTTTAGTGGCTAGTCGGGTATGTATTAATAAGAAAGGAAGTGATGTAATTGCGGACAAGGCTAGAACCTTATATACAAAATAACGTATTATCGTTAAGGAAACTTAAAGAGGTCTCCCCCGCTCTCTACAAGTACATGCTTACTTGTGGTGACGAGTATAATGGTATAGAGATACTAGATGACTCAAAAGTAATAAAGGGCGGTGATATCAAAAAGTACCTAACCCACTACTATGGTGAGGTTGTAGATGTGTCACGCCTCAGGAGGGGTGCCCTCTATATTTACAACAAGATTGTCAGTATGGGTAACGTCCAGAAGGTTATAGAGGGGTGGGGGTTTACAGTTATTTATGAAGGAAAGGCAACTGAGTACTCTCTAAAAAAAGATCTGCAGAAGTATGTTATCAGGGGCAACATTCTGGGAAGGCTACCTAAGGATATACAGAATAAAGTGTGGTATTTAGCCAATAAAAATAAAATGTCTGTGGGTGAATACTTGAATAAACTAGGCTACATTAAAGGAACTAGAAAGCTATGGCGGAGGTATGCGGATGATAAAAGCTAAAAAAATCGATACTAAAATAGGTGCTAGGGTTAAGCTAGAGTTTAGAAAGAACGAATTGATCGAGAGGGTACTTGCTACAATGAAAGGGGCTTTCTATGACAGGGTTACAAAATCTTGGACTCTCCCCTACTCTGCCCGCCCCGATATAGAGAAAAAACTAGGTAACTTCCTACTCATATGGGAAGATGAAGATACCCCCTTCAATGGTGGTATTGATATGTCCACTATCCCTATACAGCCAGTTGTACCAGGGTACAGTGTAGAGTATAACAAAGCAGGGGAAGTGGTGGGAGCGACTGGGTTCAAGGTTCCACCGTATGGTGCTTTTCAAGTACAGGGTTTTAACATTATGGTAGAGAGAGACTTTGCTATTATTGGAGATCATATGGGTTTGGGGAAGACGTTTCAGTCAATAACCGCAATAGAGGCTAGGAAGAAACTTGGTCAATTGCAAAGGTGCCTTGTGCTTACTAAGGCTACCCTGCTCTATAACTGGCGGGACGAGGTAGAAAAATTCACAGATTGTAAAGCAGTAGTCTTAACAGGACCACCTAAGCAGAGACATAAAATGTTAATAGAGTTAGAAAAAGACACAAGCTGGACGTTCCTGATCATGTCCTATGAGACGTATAGGATAGCTAACATTAGCGTAACAAGCATAGATGACGCTTTACCTATAGACGCACTACTCCTTGACGAAGCTCATAAAATACGCAACCCCATGTCACGGATAGGACAGTGTGTTAACCATATCTACTTCAAGTATGTCTATCTACTCACCGCCACCCCTATTCTAAACACGCCACTGGAATCATTTAACTATCTAAAACTAGGTAAGAAATTACCTGTAAGTGGTAGTAGTATTGTGCAGGAATGGTGGAATTTCAAGGACAGATATGCTGTCTACGGGGGGAGTAATGGCATGGAGCTTGTAGGGTATGATAACATAGGTGAGCTTAGACAGGTCATACAAGACAACATGATCAGAAGGCTGAAAAAAGACGTGCTTAAAGACCTACCTGACGTAATGTTCAAAGATGTTAGGATAGAGCTTACTGCTGCGCAGAAGAAGATATACGATGCTGTACGAAAGGAAATTCTAGCAGACTTAGCGGAAACAGACTTAGAGAAAGTACCTTCCATGCTAGCTAAGATCACAAGACTACAGCAAGTAACGTCAGCTCTAGACAATGTTGGAATAGCGACCACAGCTTCTAACAATGCTAAGTTAAGTGCCCTTATGGATATTGTAGAAGATGCTGTTGAGGCGGGCGAGAAAGTGATCATATTCTCTAAGTTCCGCCCCACTATCGAACTGCTTACAGAAAAGTTTAAAAAGCTAAACCCTGCTGTAATTACAGGTGGTACTGACAGTCACGCACTTCCAGCAGACTTGGCAGTAGCAAAAGCAAAGAAGAAATACAAAGATTGGAATATGTGGGCGGAGGAAGATAGACAAAAAGTAATAAAAGATTTAACAACAAGTGATAGACAACTAGAAGTGTATAAGTTCCAAGGCGACGATACTTGTAAGGTGTTTATAGGTAGTATATTTGCTTGTGCAGAGGGTCTAACCCTTACTGCCGCCACCCACGTCATAAACTTTGACTATCCGTTCAATTGGGCAATATATGAACAGTCCTTTTCCAGATGCCATAGACTGGGACAAAAGAATGCTGTGACTGTCCATAATATCATGTGTTCAGGTACAGTAGATGAGAAGATTTTCCAGATTATTATGCTCAAGAAAGGCATCAGTGAATCGTTGCTCGACAGTAAGGTGGATAGCATAGAGCAACAAAAAGCTTTTGATTTTGTAAAATCTGTAATTTAATAAAATAGCACCTCAACTTTTCAGGGTCTTACCGGTAAGTATTAATAGGAGGTGGTTTACCGTGAAAGACCCTTTTTTAATAAAAGAAAACACGGAATTAGTAAAAGAGTATTTTAGGAGAAATCAGATTAAAAAAGAGCAGGAAGCTTGGTTAAAAAAGAGCAAGACAAAGGTGTTAGAGCTTATGGGAGACAGAGCTAAGGCTGATTTTGATGAGGTCAGGGTGTCTGTTGCTACTGTAGACAAGTCTAACTTTGATCTGGACTTAGTCTATGACTACATCAAGGAACTCTCCCCCGCCCTGCTCCCAAAATGCACTAAGAAAGTAATTGACGAAGAACTTTTAGTTGGACTAATTGAAGCTGAGGAGATAGACTTAGACGAACTTAAAAAGGCCGCATGGGTGGCAAAAACACCAGAAACTAGGTTGACTCTAAAAGAGTTAGATGTAGACAATGATTAAGGTGGGAGATTTAGTTATCATCTCCCCCGCCCACTCTGTCAAATTTGGTGGGTGGTGTGGACGAGTAGTGGCTATAGAACCTGAAGATGGTTTACCCGTTAAGGTAAAGTTTAATGAGCAAGTGTACGGATTTGACTTTGATGAATTGGGGGATGATGTATATGGCAAAAATTAAAGAGGTTAGCGTTGAGGTGGCTTACCTTAAGTCGTTACCAAATTATGAAAACGTAAGATTAACTGCTGGTGCTGTCGTAAATGTAGAGGAAGGTGACAAAACACAAGATGTGTATGGTAGAGCATGGGACATGGCGGGGCGAGAGATTGAAAATCAGTTAGAGTTGTTCAAGACAGAAGATAAGGGTAAAGCAAAAAAGGGACTTAAGTAGTCCCCTTTTGCTTATATGGAGGTGCTGATATGAATGATGCAAGTGTTATGTTAAAAAAATTTGGGACAGTTGACATAAATAAAATCGTAAAAGGGCACAAAGTGGGAAATCTGTGGCATGTTTACGTTTATGATGATTGGCACGTTGTACCTCAATGCGATGTTGAGGATATTCCAGGATATATTAAAAATAAATGTTGAAATTTCAACATAATTAGACTAAAATTAAATAAAAAATAGGAGGTACAAGATGTTAGAGTTAAAAGGGAGATATAATGTAGCTAAAGTTTTTACAGATAATATAGAAGAAACAGCAATTGGAGAAATTATAAATTTATGCAATCAAGAATTTACAAAGGATAGTAAGATAAGGATAATGCCTGATGTTCATGCTGGTATGGGATGTGTTATAGGAACTACAATGACAATTAAAGATAAGATAGTACCGAATTTAGTTGGCGTTGACATTGGTTGTGGTATGGTTACTATAAAATTAGATGATGTAGATTTGGATTTACCTAAATTAGACCAATTTATAAGAAGTAATATTCCTAGTGGATTCAATATAAATGAACATGCGCAGGTAGATTTTAAAGATGAAATAACTAATTTAAAATGTTTTAGAGATATACCAAAGTCATCTAAAGAATTTAATAGAGCGTTAGGTTCGTTGGGTGGAGGGAATCATTTTATAGAAGTAGATATTGATGATGAAAACAACAAATATCTTATAATTCATAGTGGTAGCAGAAATTTAGGAAATCAAGTTGCAAGATATTATCAAAATAAAGCATATGACTATCATAATGGTATAGATGAAAAATTTGAAGAAGCGAAATTGGAATTAATTAAAAATTATAAAGCAATGGGTAAAAGAAAAGAAATACAAAACGCATTAAAAAAATTACAATTAAAACATAAGAAAGAATGTAAAATACCAAAGGATTTATGTTACTTAGAAGGAATTTTAATGCAAAATTACTTACATGATATGAAAATTGTTCAACAGTATGCAAATTTAAATCGTAAAGTGATGGCAAAAAGAATTGTAGAAGAATGTTTGGGTTTGGAATATAATAAACTACATGTGTTCCAAACAATTCACAACTATATAGATTTAGAAAACATGATTTTGAGAAAAGGTTCTATATCTGCTCAATGTGATGAAATAGTGTTGATTCCTATTAACATGAGAGATGGTTGTATAATAGCAAAAGGCAAAGGCAACCCTGAATGGAATTATTCAGCACCACATGGTGCAGGAAGATTGATGAGTAGAGGCAAAGCAAAAGAATTAATTATATTAAATGATTTTAAGGAAACAATGAAAGATATTTATAGTTCTTCAGTTGGTGAACATACATTAGATGAAGCACCTATGGCATATAAACCTATAGAAGAAATTTTAAATAACATAGGTGATACAGTGGAGATTCTAAAAATAATTAAACCTATATATAACTTTAAGGCTTAATATTGATTAAAGGAGAGATAAATGTTGGAATTACAACAAATAAAAAATAAATTAAATTCAGAAGAATATAGTTTTTTAAGAGAAAGTGAACATTTGGGTAATAATATAATTTTACTTACTACAGGAGGTTCACATGCCTATGGTACAGATGTAGAAACTTCGGATTTAGACATTAGGGGTATTGCACTAGAAAGAGAAAAAGAAATCTTAGGTTTATCTAATTTTGAACAGTTTGAGAACAATGCTACAGACACAACTATTTATGGTCTTAAAAAAGTAGTAGGATTATTATTAAATTGTAATCCTAATGTTGTAGAAATGTTAGGAACAAAAGATGAACATTTATTTATATTATCGGAAGAAGGAAAATTATTAAGAGATAATGTAGATTTATTTTTGTCTAAAAAGGCAATGCATTCATTTGGAGGATATGCAACTGCTCAATTAAGAAGATTGCAAAATGCTTTAGCAAGAGATAATTATCCTCAAGTGGAAAAAGAAAAACATATATTTAATAGTATCATGACTCAAATTAAACATTTACAACAACACTATACCGAATTTACCAATGAAGAAATTAAGCTATACATTGACAAATCAAATAAAGAAGATTATGAGGAAGAAATTTTCATGGATATTCAATTAACACACTATCCATTGAGAGATTTTAAAAATATCTATTCTGAGATGGGAAATGTAGTTAAAGATTATGCTAAACTAAATCATAGGAATAAAAAGAAAGATGACTTGCATTTAAACAAACATGCAATGCATCTTATTAGGTTGTTAATTATGGGAACTGAGTTACTAGAAGGAAAAGGCATCAATACTTACAGAGAAAAAGATGGTGATTTTTTATTAGGAATTAGAAGTGGAAAATATCAAAAAGAAGATGGTTCATTTTACAGTGAATTCTTTGAAATGATAGATGAATATGAGAAGAAACTTAAATATGCAGCCGATAATTCACCATTGCCATCTAAACCAAATTTTAATAAAGTTGAAGAATTAGTTGTTGAAATTAATAGAAAGAATAGAATGGGTAGGTGATAGTGTTTGGCTAAAGAAGATATATGTGAAATTTGTGGCAGTGAGAACCGTGTGAGAAGATATAAAAAAACGAATCAATGTCTTTGCGAAAAACATTATAAACAAATGTACAATAAAGGTAGGATATCAGACAACTCCCCTAAAAGTATATATGAAAGAAACGAAATAATAATAAAAGATAATTATGCTGAAATCATTATTTTAGATAGTTATTACAACCTTAAAGGAAAATGCTTGATATCTATTGATAAAATAGATTTAGTTAAAAAACATAAATGGAGAATTAATGGTCATGGGTACGTCTGTGGTATTTTAAATGGAAAAGAAGTACAAATACAAAAATTAATAATGGGAGAAGTTGAAGATGGCAAAGAAATCGACCACGTAAGCAGAGATAAATTAGACAATAGAGATGAAAATTTAAGAGTTACAACACGAATTGAAAATAGTCAAAACAGAGGTATAGCTTCAAATAATACATCTGGGGGATTACAGGAGTGTGTTGGAAAAAGGATAGAAATAGATGGAGAGCTTATAAACAAGCACTTGAATTGGGGTTATATAAAAGATTTGAAGATGCGGTAAAAGTAAGAAAAGATGCTGAAATGAAATATTTTGGAGAATTTGCTCCTAAAGGAGTTGAAAATTAGAATGTATAAATTAAATATAAAAATAAACATTCCAAGTTCAGTGAGTTATATAATGAAAACACTCGAAATGTTTAATTATGAAGTTTATATTGTAGGAGGGAGTGTAAGGGATAGTTTGTTAAAACGAATACCAAAAGATTGGGATGTGACAACAAATGCTAGTCCAAGAGAGATAATTACAATTTTTAAAAGTTTGGATTGTAAAGTAGTAGAAACAGGACTAAAGCATGGTACAGTGACTGTAGTAATAAACAACAATCATTATGAAGTAACGACATTTAGAATTGATGGAAAGTATTCGGACTGTAGAAAACCTGATTGTGTAAGTTTTACTGAATCATTAAAAGAAGATTTATCAAGAAGAGATTTTACTATTAATGCTATGGCATACAATAACAAGGTTGGTCTAATTGATTATTTTGAAGGCATTAAACATCTCAACAATAAGATTATAACGTCTGTAGGTAAACCCGATGATAGATTTAATGAGGATGCATTGCGAATGTTAAGAGCGGTTAGGTTATCTACTACTTTGGGTTTTAGTTTAGATTCTAAAACATCCACATCAATCTTTAAAAACCGAAATTTAATCAAAAATATAAGTACGGAAAGAATAAGAGATGAGTTTATTAGGATTCTTATCCCGAGTAACCCACTATCGGGAATTGAATTGCTTAGGTCGTTGGGATTGCTGGAGATTATACTACCGGAGTTTCAAAAATGCTATGGATTTGAACAGCGCAATCCAAATCATGATAAGGATGTATATTATCATATATTGAATGTATTAGAAAATACATCTAATAAACTAGAGATAAGACTTGCAGCTTTACTACATGACATAGGGAAACCTAGTACATTCACACTAGACGAAAACGGAATAGGACATTTCTACAAGCATCATTTGGAAAGCGAAGATATTACTAGAAAAGTATTAGACAGATTGAGATTTGACAACAGGACGATTGATAATGTTTGTATATTGGTTAGAGAACATATGAGTAGATATGATTCTTTAAAAATAAAAAACGCTAAGAAGCTCATTAATCGAGTCGGTATTGATAATCTTAATAGTTTATTTGAACTACAGATTGCAGATATTAAAGGATCAACAAATAGGGACAGTATAGATAAAGTATTAGATATGAAAGCTGCATGTGAAAGAATCTTGAACGAAAAGCAGCCTCTATCTATTAAAGATTTAGATATTAATGGTAATGATCTGATTAAATTAGGATTTAAACAAGGTAAGCAAATAGGGAAAGTACTAAATGAATTATTAGACGTTGTGTTGGAAGAACCCGAATTCAATAAAAAGGATAAGTTAATAGATTATGTAAAGTCAAAAATGACTTAGATGCTATGTTCTAAACTTGATTCCACATACAGGTAAAGACTGTATAGAAAAATAGAATGTTTTTCTATTTATGTGTAAATGGTATAATATAGGAAGTGCACATTGTAGCATTGGGTCTGTAGGGATTCCCAATAGCATAGATATAGTATTTTTCGATACCCCCTCCCATAACATGAGAGAGCAGTTTGTGGGGATAAGGGAGGGAGGGTTGCTAATGAACATACTAAAGATACTACTAAGAGATACTGTCGAGAAAATCAAAAGATTATTTACTATATTATGTATTAAATTTTCTTTTGTTGTAAAACTCAACATAGAAGTAACTAATGAAACAGATACAAAAAGAGAAGATATATCCTAATTCCCCAATAAGAATATATCTTCGTTAACACGTTATATTAAATTCCTACGAACTGCTCTCTCACCTTCTATATCTATATTATAACCGAATTTTAAAATTTTAGCAACTAAACACAACTTTTTATAAGATAATAATAAGCTAAAGGGTGTTAAATAAATACTCCTGCTACTATGCTACTGGCAGGAGTATTTCTATATCTTTTACTTTTATATTAATTCGGGTGGGCGGCTTGATAATATTGTTTGTATCCCTTGGAAAGCCCAACATCATTTTGTCTCTGTCTATATGTAAAGATGGAGCATTTGCTCTAAGTTTAACACCAAATTGATTACCGTGTCTGAATATCTCAGGTTCTTCTAATGCCAGTTCTTCAAGAGCTGGAGGTACAAGTCCATAACCAATATCTTTTACGTCCTGTAAAGCCCTTTCAACCTTGACAAACTCTCGTTTAGCTCTTGCTAATTCTGTTACCAGTCCTAGCAATTGATGATCTCCTTCTATTTCATAGCCTGTTTTTTCTTGTAATACTTTATAAAATAAACCTTCATCCGTTGCCAAGTCAATAAGAGCCGAACCTTCACCCATCTTGATATTTTCTAAAGTGACTTTTTTAAGATTTTCGATTTCCTTTAATCCCGTCAACATGCCTTCAATGTTTTTAAGCCTTCTTGCTTCAGCAGCTATACCTTTAATCCCCTTCATAATAGAAGATTTTAACCAGTGTCCTGATTCAATACTCTCTAACCACCCTGGTAGATTAAAGTTAATTTCTGTAATAGGAAACTCAAACAATACATTTTCTAGTATTTCATGGATATCATTGATCCCCATTTTAGCACAATCTTTTATAACAACTGAAACTCCATACTTTTCTTCTAAGCTATCCTTTAATGTTAATGCTTCTTCTCCATCAGGATATATACTATTTAGTACAATAGCAAAGGGCTTATTGATTTCCTTTAATTCATTTATTACTCTTTCTTCAGCTTCTAAATAATTTTCTCTTTCGATTTCAGTAATGGAACCATCTGTTGTTACAACCAACCCTATGGTAGAATGCTCTTGAATTACTTTTTTTGTCCCAATTTCTGCTGCTTCTTCAAAAGGTATCTGTTTTTCAAACCAAGGCGTATTTACCATGCGTGGCTGTCCGTCCTCTTGATGTCCTAATGCGCCCTTTACTAAATAACCAACACAGTCAATCATTCTCAATCTAAAGGAAGCATTTTCTTTTAATACTAACTCTACAGCTTCATTTGGAACAAATTTAGGTTCTGTAGTAGTAATTGTTTTTCCTGAACCACTTTGTGGAAGTTCATCCTTTGCTCTTTCTTTTTTATAGGTGTTTTCTATATTAGGTAAAACCAATAAATCCATCATTCTCTTTATTAAAGTAGATTTACCTGTTCTAACAGGTCCTACAACACCTATGTAAATGTCTCCTTGTGTACGTTGTGCGATATCACTGTATATACTGTACTTTTCCATCCTATCCCTCCTTATTATATAAATGAATGCTAAATTTTCATACTTTATAACACTATAAATATATGACTTTTCCAAGAAAATATGACAACTCATCCTATTTACTGCTTTATAATTTTTATGTAGAAATTCAGTGCTTTATTCTTGTAAATTCCTTTCTAATGAAAAACAAAAGAGAACCCTCTTTAAATGAGAATTCTCTTTCGCAATCTATTCATATAAATAATAAAACTTTCTACGCTACCAATTTATACTGCTATCATCTACGATTTCTTCCATTTCATGTTTTTTACTTCTTGTCATTAGATTCGTAACAGCATCCCTTGGGTCTGTATCTTTATATAGTACATTATATATTTCTTTAGTAATGGGCATTTCAATATTGTATTCTTGAGCTAACTCATAGGCAACCTTTGTTGTTGTAATACCCTCTACTACCATGCCAATTTCCTTTAAGGTTTCTTCTAAACTTTTACCTTTTCCAATAAGTATGCCTGCTCTACGATTTCTACTGTGCATACTGGTACAGGTAACAATTAAATCTCCGATGCCAGAAAGCCCTGCAAAGGTGGCAAGGTCAGCTCCCATGGCTTTTCCTAACCTAGCGATCTCCCGAATACCTCTTGTCATTAAAGCTGCTCTAGCATTGTCACCAAAGCCTAAACCATCTGCGATGCCGGCTCCAAAGGCAATAACATTTTTCAAAGCACCACCCAGTTCAACACCCGCCACATCCGGGTTTGTATATACTCTAAAGGTAGAGCTAATAAACATATCTTGAACAAATTCAGCGATTTCTCTTTCCTTTGAAGCAATAACTACAGTGGTAGGCATGTTTCTAACCACCTCTTCAGCATGTGATGGACCTGAAATAACTGCATAGGGTTGTTGAGGTAGTTCTTCTTCTATGATCTGTGAAATCCTTAGATGACTGTTTTGTTCTATTCCCTTTGCAGCATTCACAATCACTTGTTGAGGTTTTATATAGGGTTTGATGGATTTTATTACTTCTCTTACCTTCTGGGTTGGCACTGTCAATAGGATCATATCTGTATCCTTAACAGCTTCAATAATATCAATGGTTAGATTGATATTCGTTGGTATATCAACCCCTGGCAAATACTTTTCGTTATTTTTTGTTTTAATAATTTCATCCAACTGTTCCTTTCGCCTCATCCATAGATTTATCCTATGTCCTTTACTATTTAATTCAAGGCTTAATGCTGTTCCCCAACTGCCAGCACCTAAAACAGCCACTGAAGAATAATTCATTTTTAACGCTCCTTTTATTTGACTTTATATTTTTCAGTAATTTTCCGCTCAGTACCATGTAATAATCTTTGAATATTTTCTTTATGCCTATATATTGCTAATAGACATAAAATCAACCCAAAAATAAAATAATTCCAACCTTGAGAAATCATGAGTATAGGTAAAAAAGTTATTGCAACAACCGACGATAAGGATACATATTTAAATTTTATAAGTAAAATAATTCCAATGAAAATACATATTAATGCTATAGAAGTATGAATACTAAGTCCCACTCCGATAGTTGTCGCAATCCCTTTGCCGCCCTTAAAGCCCAGCAGAACAGGCCAATTATGACCTATCACAACTACAACACCTGCCACTAGTGCTAGATTTTCCGATCCATATCTTCTAGCTATATAAACAGCTAAAACGCCCTTTAAGCAATCTATAATCAGCGTCATAATTGCTGCTTTATACCCCAAAGTCCTCATGACATTGGTGGTTCCAGCATTACCACTACCATGACTTCTGATATCAATATTAGCAGTTAGCTTTCCTATTACATAGGAGGCTGAAAAGTTTCCTAGGAAATAAGCCAGTAATACGATCAAAAAATACACCTATTTGTCACCTCCTGCTTTTTCTCTATTAATAAATCTTATAGGTGTGCCTTCAAAGCCAAAATTTTCTCGAATGCGATTTTCAATATATCTTTGATATGAAAAATGCATTAACTCTCTATCATTTATGAACAAAATGAAAGTCGGCGGCTTAACGGAAGCCTGTGTTGCATAAAATATCTTAAGTCTTTTACCCTTATCAGAGGGTGGTTGATTTAACAGCATAGCTTCTCCAACTACCTCATTCAACGTACCTGTAGGTATTCTCATAGCATTTTGATTTGCAACAAATTTAATTTTTTCGAGTATTTTATTCATTCTTTGTCCTGTTACAGCAGATACAAACAATATAGGTGCATATTCACAATAGGATAACTCATTCCTTATATCCTTTGTAAACTGATTCATCGTATTGGTTTCTTTTTCAATTAAGTCCCATTTATTGATGACAATAATCAATCCTTTGCCATTCTCGTGGCTAAAACCAGCAATTTTCTTATCTTGTTCCGTTACCCCTTCTTCTGCATCTATTACCAATAAGCATACATCTGCTCTTTCAACAGCTGCTATAGCTCTAACAACACTATATTTTTCAACATGCTCTTTAATTTTGCTTTTTCGTCTTATTCCAGCAGTATCAATAAAAACATACTGATCTTCTCCATCAGTAAAAGGAGTATCGATAGCATCTCTTGTGGTTCCAGCTATATTGCTTACAATAACTCTGTCTTCTCCTAAAATTTTATTGATGATCGAAGATTTACCCACATTAGGTTTTCCAATAATGGCAACTTTAATGACCTCTTCATCGTAATCCTCCATTCCTTCTTCAGGAAAGTGTTTCACAATCTCATCCAACATATCTCCGATTCCTAGTCCCAAAGCAGAAGAAATCTCTATTGGTTCTCCAATGCCTAGTTCGTAAAAATCAAAAAGGTGTGCCGACTGCTCTTTTGTATCTACTTTGTTCAATACCAATAAAACAGGTTTTTTTGATTTTCTTAGCATATCTGCAATCTCACGGTCTGAAGATATAAGTCCTTGTCGACCATCCACCATAAAAACAATAACATGAGCAGTTTCTATAGCTAGCTCCGCCTGTCTTCTCATTTGGGCAGGAATAATTTCCTCTGACTCTGGTTCGATTCCGCCTGTATCAATTAAAGTAAACTGGTGGGTCAGCCATTCCACTTCTGTATAGATTCTATCTCTTGTAACACCCGGTTCATCCTCTACAATTGCAATTCGTTTTCCAGCAATTTTGTTAAAAAGTGTTGACTTACCAACATTAGGCCTTCCAACAATTGCTACAATAGGTTTCGCCATTTCCTTCACCTCATACTTTCTTTATCCTTAGCAAGTTAATTTTCTTCTAATATTCTATTGATGAAGCTAGCACCATTTACTTCACAAACCTGTACCTTTACTCCAAGTTCTTTTTCTATATCTGTCACAGTTAAATCATCTAAAAACACTTCTTCTCCTGACTTCAACATAGATTCAGGTATGATGATTCTGTCTCCTAGATCCTTGTCTTTTAAAGTCTTTACTATATCAGTAGCTGTAATTAATCCTGTAACTGACACTTTTCCACCAAAATAATCATTATTGATGGATATTACTTGAAGGTTAAGGTTTTTTATCTTCTCTGCCAACAATCTCCCTAACCCCTCAATCGTTTCAAATATTAAAGTCCCTGTTAAAACAGTCACTGTTTTAGGCTGATCAAGAACCTTATCCTTTATGGTTTTTAAATGATCACCAAATTCTTGTTTGAATTTTACCACCATACCCACACCGTTTTCTAGTTGAGGAAATCCATCATAAGCATCATTATTAGGAAAATCCCTCTTAGCCAAAAGATAAAACTCGTCTGATAAATAAACAAAATCTCTGTCTAACACTTTCTTAAACTTCTTCTGCCACTTTTCCACCTGTATCACGGTGCTTAATGCAGTCTCTTCATCAAAAGGTTTTACTGGATACAACTTTTCTCTATATCTTGTTAAACCTACTGGCACAACCGCCACACTATTTACTGCATGACTTAATTCCTCTAAATCTTTTATTGTCTTATCTAATTCTTCCTTATCGTTAATAGATGGACATAAAACAATTTGACAGTTCATTTCAATATGATGCTCAGCCAACCTTTTCAAAATATATACTATGTTATCAGCCTTCGGGTTATTAAGCATTTTTTTTCTTAAATCACCATTGGTGGTATGTACAGAGATGTTAATAGGGCTAATTCTATACTGAATAATTTTGTTTATGTCTTCATCCTTCATATTTGTTAACGTAATATAATTGCCGTGTAAAAAAGATAATCTTGAATCATCATCTTTAAAGTAGAGACTTTTTCTCATATTTTTAGGTAGTTGATCAATAAAACAAAACATGCATTTGTTTTTACAGCTTTTGGCTTCAGCAATAATAGGATTTTCAAATTCGATGCCTAAGTCTTCATCATACTCTTTATCAATTTCAATAATCCATTGTTCTCCATCAGGCTTTTCAATCTCTACTTCAAGATACTCTTCTGATAAAAAGAATTTGTATTCTATAATATCTTCTATTGCTTCTCCGTTAATACTTAATAAAATATCCCCTTCTTCAATTCCCACTTCTTCAGCAATACTTTCTGGGTATACTCTACTTATAATATTTCTTATATTTGATTCCTTCAAAACAACACCCACTTTATCGTTTAGTACCTGATACTAATATTATATCACAAATATAAATATTTACCATTAAATAATATATCATTTTGTTTTTACAATGGTCAAGCACCTTTTTATTGGATGGTTTCCTTTACAGTTCTTACTAATTCAGTAAAATACCTATAATTTTTTTGAATACCATACACCGTTAGTGGTCTACCTATTCCTACTATATTTAGCCTTCTTGACATAAATCCCCCTAACCTAGTTCTATTATTTAGTAGGGAAGTCACATCAATGATTACAATATCTTTCTTTTTATTAGGGATTATTTCATTATAAAATTCATATAGCATTTTTGTATAATAACCACGGGAATGACCCATCCCCATAATATAAATCATATGGTTTCTTGCATCCACCCCCATATGGTGAGGCATGCCGATTTCATGATTTTGGGCTTTATCATAATTGGGTACAGCTAAAATTTCCTCCTTAGATGGTAACCTATTCATGGGTAAATACCCCATATGGATAGCTGCCGTTACCACTGAGGAATGGGCGCCCCCAAAACAGCTATAGACAATTTTCATAATAAAGTTTCTCCGTTTCTTCAATATTGGTTAATTTACTGGTATAACTTTAATTTCTGCTTCATAAAGCTTACCTAAACCCTCCATAGTGTTTTTAAATATCGTAGGATTTTTTCCATAATTGGCTATATATATTTCATTCAAGTCTTCATCAAGACCTAAATAATAGGGTTTAATCTCTTTATGTTTCTCTCCTAATTCATTCTGTATCTCATTAAGTAAAGCAGTATCTAATTTTAAACGAAGATATGCAGCGCTATAGGCTGCATAAATATTTCCTTTATATGCATATATTATTTTCATATAAATCACCTAATGTTTAACAATAATGTAAGTGCCTCTCTCTAGGTCATGGACCATCCCTCGGGTTGTTTTAGCAACTAATAATGCCAATCTCTCTAACTGTTCTTCATTGCTAGCATAAAAGGTTGGAGCAGTTCCACTGCTTACCATTTCTTTATTCATAGTAACTATGGCTATAATACACTCTTTAATACCAATTTCCATAAATCTTACCTCCCCATTATATCCTAGTGTAATCCTTACATCTATTTATTTTTCATTTGCACTCTGTGAAAGTGACTGACTCAAAAGTTATAAATCAAACTTGCACTCTGTATAAGTGATCAACACGAAAGTTACAAACCAAACTTTCGGTTGTCTACTTATGGTCATCTACTTTTTTCCCCACATAGGAATCCAATGGCTTCCGCTTAGAGGATTCTAGTATTGGGGTTCTTCTCACCGCTTCAATTAGACATTCTACATTTGGTTCCATTGTTACTATCGCCATAACGACATTCCCATTCTCTGAGTTTCGTCTCGCTATAGGAGTAAAATCTGGTTCATCTATATCTTTTCTAATCCCCAGTTGAATAGCTGCGTTGTGTTGTATTGCTTGTCGCTGACCAGCATTCGCTAAAATAGCAGTAGCATTTGGATCTCGTGGAATAATCTCTACTGCAATACCCTTTTGCATAAAAACTTTTTGGGAGCCTTTTAACCCTATATTCATTACAGCAATATTACCAATCGTTAAAATAGGCCCTTCAAAGCTAATCTTTGCTTCCTTCACATCTGCTATATCTTCTATCACTTTTGTTTCTAATAATTTATGTAGGAAAACAATGATCATAACTCCCCCAATGATACCAAGTATTGTTCTGATTGTAATAGAATACTCCAATAATTCTCCTATATACATTACAAAACCTGTTATTGTAGCAGTTATGATTGCCATATAGTTTCTAGCTTCAAAAGTTTTTGCTATATCTTCAATATATGCTGTTCCTTTTGGAACTAATTCTGTAGGTTCAATATTATCTAGACTTTGTCTTTCTAAGCTCCTCACATCTCTAAAATGTTGGGCTGCCATAGCTAGGAAGGTTACTGCTACATATTCTTTTTCAGCGATTGCTGGTATGACAACAGCACCTAATCCTGCAGCTATGATCCCTAAAGTAAAATGGGATAAATAAGCTTGAGGGTATGTAGGATATTGTCTATAATCTATTCGCATCATATAGGTCCTAGCTATGACCCCCATAATGATTGATATCCCAATTGTAATAAAATGCTTATCCAAATTTAAACACCCACCTATTTCTTCTTTCTTCTTCCTAGCAAGTTAGCAAACTCTTGTTTAAAGTTGGATACCTTTGATTTCCATTCTTTTCCACCGCTGCTCAGGAATAAGAAAGCCAATCCTCCAATGACAATCGCTGCAATCAAACCGATTGTACCTAAACCAGAGCCTCTATTTCCTGTTTGCACCCCCCCTGGTCCTCTTGGAGCAGCACCTTCCGGAGCAGCTTCTGCCTCCACTACACCTCCAAACAATGCAGTTGTAACTACTTCTGATAGATACCCTGCAGCTTTCTCTGCTCTTTGTCTTGTATGATCATAGGTACCCATTTCGACTAGCATAGCTCTTGGAGTTAAATCCTGATTATAATCGCCTTTTGCATAAAAAATATCCTTAACTAAGCCCGGTCTCATCTCATCAGCTACAGATTTAACCTGCATTGCTAGCTCTTCATTGGCTTTAAAGTTTTGATTACGTCTTCCGATAACTAATCTAACTTTAGAGGCTGGTTCTCCCTCTATTTCTGTTAAATACTGTTCAGCTGGCACAGCATCCCTATGAACATCTATTAAAGTATTAATTCCTTGATCTCTCATTAATTGCACCGCAGTTCTTCTTGATCTTTTATAAGCTCCAGCATCATGGGGTTCGTGGGAAGTATTATCGAATTGGGCTTCAACTCCATGACCTTCAAAGCTATTTTTTAGCTGTTCAGCTACCTTCAATATTCCACCCCCACCTTCCATGCTCTCTGCTCCATCAGTAGGTGTGTAGGATTCAGCGCTATGGGTAGCGTATATTCCAATCCGTCTATCTTCTTGATTTTCTCCCCCGTCTTCTTGTGCTAACAATAGAGTTGATAAGCCTCCTTCTGCTAAAGCTAATTGAATCTGCTGCAATGCTTGTCTATTCACTTTAGGTAGCTGTACCTCTTCAATAAATTCTGCATAGGCCATATTGTTTCTTGTATTTACTCTAACCACATGATACATTTTGTTATCACCGCTTAGATATTGATCTCCCTTTGATACTTCTCTAGCAGTTTCAAATAGAAGCTCATTATTTTCTACATCATAAACTTTATAATATGTTCCATATTCTTTATACCAGTCATCTGCATGAACTGTTGGAATTGAAACTATAAGTAATAGAAATATTAAAAATAAGCTCATCTTATTTTTCATCTTTATCACCTCTTTTTTCTTTCCCGCCTTCTTCAGACTTTTTATCGCCTTCTCCTAAAGTACTGACAAAATGCCCTTTTTCAAAATGCAAATCCTTCTTCGCTGTACCACCCTGTAATCGCTCCCTAATCTCTCCAACGATTTCAGCTAATAATACTGCTAAAACACCTGCTATAACTGTTGTATCTACTCCCCCAGCACCACCAAATCTTGTTGGAGCGGGGAGATTGTTCATAATGTTTAGTACCATCTGTATTAAATCACTAATAACGACCCCAATAACACCTGCAATAAATGCTCCTCTTCTGGAACGCCCTAGGACATAAGCAATAACCGCTGCTATAATAGCATAAACATAGTTTGGTTCAATATTCTGTGCTTCTGGTTCTGCTGGCAACACATATCTTTGGGTTACATAAATAGCAGCTCCTGCTACAACAGCAGCTATAATAGCTCTCCATCTTTCTTTTCCCGTATCTGCTTTAATAAATAAATATATAGCCAAAGCAACAGGAATAATGAATCCTCCTATATTAAAGGAGATATTCTGAGTAACATTAATGTCAGGAATAAAGATTGTAGATACAACAATTGCAATAATGATGGCTATAGCAGCTTTATCACTTAACCTCAATCGATCCAGCACCCTTTCCGCTAAGCCCGCAAAAATCAGTATCGCTACAATGATTAATAAGATCATTCCTATAGGCATACTTTTTTCCTCCTTATAAATAAAATAGTAGTTCCTTGACCTGTGTTTATCCTTCGGTGTATTGCTAAAGCTCCCGCTTTCACGTTGTATAGTTGTATAAGTGAGAGATTAAGTACTACATCCTCAAAGTAAATTCGACCACAATTCAGTGGGAATAAAAACTCCCTCTAAATTAAGTCTCATTTTATATTTCCCTTCACTAGATTAAACTATACAAAAAGCTATATTTACAACTAGCGTTGCTATTTACTTACAAATAAATATAGTATTCAATTTAAATATTTTTTTCTTTTTAGCAACGATAATAGGATTTTCTTTGTATAGCGATCTATGCTTGTAAATTTCAATACACTAAGGGATAAATTTCCATTGCCTTGCTATGTCTTTCAGTTATGGCAAAAATGTAGACCATGTGTGGAAAAATTAGAGTATAGAGTCGTATATTCATATAACTCAGTATTATATTTTTTATAATGAATATAGAAGGAAATCTGTCAAAGCATGTAGAATTTTGTGAAAGGCAAAAAATAGCAATATATATTTGAAAGGAGAAAAAAATGAAATCAATCAAAACTCAATTAATTATTGTCACTTTGCTTCTTGTAATAATTCCTTTTCTTATTTCTAATGGAATCAATTACTTTTTTGTTTCAAATGAATTAGAAGCGCATATCGAGAACCAAAGTGTACTGACAGCAAACTCGGTGTCAGAGTATGTAACAGGATTTTTAGTAAATTCTTACAGTATTACAGACATGTTGGCCAACAGTAATGATATTTACAATTTCGCACCAGAGGAACAAGAGAAATTATTAGTAGATACAATCAAGAGATATCCTTTCTTCGATCTGCTATTTATACAAGGTACGGATGGTATGCAAACTGCTAGGTCTAGTGGCGATCTAGGGGATCGTTCTAACAGATGGTGGTTTATAAGAGCTATGGACGAAAAACAACCCTTTATAACAAAAAGCTATTATTCAGTGGCAGGAAATATAGCCGTTACTTCCGTAATTATGCCTATCTATGACGAAACCAATAATTTAGTCGGTATCATGGGGTCTGATATCAAGCTAGATGCAATACAAAATCTCATTGATGAAAAAAATGAAGGTACAAATCAATATACATATGTTATTGATAGTGATGGTGTTGTTATAGCCCATCCTGACCAAACACAAGTGAAAAACCTATATAACTATCTAGAATCAAACAGCACTGTATTAGTTGAAGATAGTAATGGTAACGTAGTAACAGACACACAGGGTAATCAAGAAACTGAAATACAGGAAATACAAGTGCCTGTTGAGTTAAGGGATATGATAGAAAGAGCATTGGCTGGACAATCTGGCGTAGGTGAGTATATAGATAATGAGGGAAATCTAGTAATAAGCGCCTACGCCACCATCTCTTTACCAGGTGATTCGGGTAATTGGGCAGTTATTACTACAGAACATAAAGCAGATGCTTTTCTTGCTATAAGAGATTTGCAAAAAAGAACTTTAGGCATTATGCTGGCTTTAATACTGATTGTTATATTGGCAAGTTACTTTATATCAAACAGTCTTACAAATCCTCTAGTTAAATTAAATGAAGCTTTCTTCAAAGCTGCCAAAGGAGATTTGACTGTTAGAGCAGAAGTTAAATCTAATAACGAGATTGGTCAAGCCTCGAAGAATTTCAATACGATGATAGAAAATATAAGTGAACTTATTAAAGAAGTAAAGAATTCCTCCAAGGTAGTATTTGAATCTTCTAACAGCTTAACTGATATAACATCTCAGACAAATACTGCAACCACCGAAGTAGCCACTGCCATAGAAGAAATAGCCAAAAGTGCCGGAGAACAAGCCAAAGATGCTGAAATGAGTGCAATGAAAATCACTGAACTATCGAATAATATTGAAATGGTTATCCACTCTGTCGAGCATATAAATAATATATCTAAAGAGACAAATAACTTAAGTACAAAAGGTTTAAACATAGTAAACGCATTGATTGCAAGTGCTAAAGATACCAGTGATTCGTCGAAAGAGATTAATGGTGCTGTATTACGAGTAGACGAAAGTTCTGGAAAAATAGGAGTTATCACTGAAACTATTGGAGAAATAGCAGAGAAAACCAATTTACTTGCTTTAAATGCTGCTATAGAAGCAGCCAGAGCAGGAGAACATGGAAAGGGTTTTGCAGTAGTAGCTGAAGAAGTGAGAAAATTAGCAGAACAATCGGCTACAGCAGTCAGTGAGATAAAGGAATTAATTGATAACATACAAACTCAATCTAAAACTGCCGTTGAAGCTATGGATAAGTCAAAAGTTATCATGAAAGATCAAGACGATGCTGTCATAGGAACAGAAAATATTTTTAATGAAATTACTAGTTCTATAAAGCTTATCATGGAAAAACTAAGCGAAATTGAAAAATATAACAATGATATGGACCTTAAGAAGGATGAATTTGTTGATATGATTCATACCATTTCATCTATATCTCAACAAACATCGGCAGCTACTCAGCAGGTATCAGCTTCTACTGAAGAACAATTAGCTGCTATAGAAGAAGTAGCTAATTATTCTCTAAACTTGAATAGTCTTGCAGACAATCTTAAAAAGGCAGTTGAAAAATTCATAGTATAAATGCTTTATTAAAAAGAGTTCCCTGTTTATGGAACTCTTTTTCTATGAAATAGATAATTCTAAATTTATATGCATATATCTATAGCCATCATATTTATTTTACAATAAAATTTCCTATTGACATTTTAATTATTATTTAATAATATATAACTGTATTAAGTGTACTATGTGTATTAATACAGTTAGGAGGTATTTATGGTTCAATTAGATTTTAAAGATCGAAGGCCTTTATATGAGCAAGTAAAAGAAAAACTTAAGCTCTTAATCATAGAAGGTGTACTTAAGGGAGACGAAAAAATACCCTCTGTACGAGAGCTAGCCCAATCTCTTACTATCAATCCTAACACCATACAAAAAGCTTATAAGGACTTGGAAGTAGAAGGGTTTATTTATTCAGTTCGTGGTAAAGGAAATTTTGTGGCCCCCTTAGAACATGCTATCAATCCTGTTCGACAAGAGGAGCTAATGAAGGAGCTTAAAAAAATTATCGCTGAGCTCATGTACATGAATGTGCCTAAAAGCAAATTAATTGCTTACATTGATGACATTTATTATCAAAAGGAGGTTGAATCCCGTGATTGAAGTTATTAATTTAAATAAGTCCTTCGGTAAATTTAAAGCATTAGATGATTTAAGTATTCATGTAAATAAAGCATCAGTATACGGTCTACTAGGTCCTAACGGTGCTGGAAAAACTACGTTAATTAAACATCTTGTAGGCATATACAAGCAGGATACAGGAACTGTTACAGTAGGTGGAGAACCGGTATATGAAAATCCTGCAGTGAAATCCTCCATAGTATACATACCTGATGATTTATACTTTTTTTCTCAATACAGTATTGAGGAAACAGCTAAATTTTATGCTAATCTTTACCCTGCATGGAATAAAGAAAGATATGAAGCTTTAAAGCAAGTATTCCCTATTGATCCTAAAAGAAGAATTACTAAACTGTCTAAAGGTATGCAGAAACAGGTTAGTTTTTGGCTTGGTATTTGTCTCATGCCTGAAGTCATGATTCTAGATGAGCCTGTAGACGGTTTGGATCCAGTTATGCGAAAAAAGGTATGGAACCTCATGCTGCAAGATGTAGCAGAACGCCAAACAACAATATTGGTTTCATCCCATAATTTACGAGAGTTAGAGGATGTATGTGACCATGTAGGTATATTGCATAATGGTAAAATTGTGGTGGAAAGAGAATTGGATAATATGAAATCAGATATTCATAAGCTTCAGTTGGCTTTTACCGGAAAAATTCCTGAAGATTTTTTAGAAGAGTTAGATATTCTGCACCGTTCCCAAAGTGGAAGTGTGTTACTTTTGATTGTAAAAGGAAATAAAGAAAAATTGCTCTCAATGTTGCAAAAGATAAATCCTGTTATATTGGATGTTCTACCGCTGACATTGGAAGAAATTTTTATCTATGAATTAGGGGGAATGGGTTATGACATTCAAAACGTCCTTATTTAATAAAGGCTTGATTTTAAGTGATATAAAGCGTTTTTCATGGGTGAGCGGCCTATATGCTGGATTGTTGTTTTTTATATTACCTTTCAAGCATATGATGCGAAAAAATGCTCTTGATAGTGAGTGGATAAGACATCAAATACAAAATTCTCTTAGCTTTACATCCTCAAATCTGACTCAAGTCCTGCTAATTTTGGTGATACCTATAACACTTGCTGTGTTGATTTTTCGGTATCTACAAAAAACCAATGCAGCTGCTATGATTCACAGTTTACCCTATAGCAGAAAAACACTATATTGCAGTCATAGTGCAGCAGGATTGCTTTTGCTCTGTCTTCCAATTATTTTCATTGGCTTTGTACTTATGATATTGCAAGCTACCACTGTTTTGGGAGAATACTATTCCTTTCTTGATATACTAAGCTGGATGAACTATACATTACTTTTTAATATTTTATTTTTTAGTACTACAGTTTTTGTAGGAATGTTCACAGGCAACTCCGTGGCTCATGAGGTATTTACCTATATACTTCATATACTGCCTGCAGGAATTTATGTACTTTTTCGGTTTAATTTATCCCACTTGCTTTATGGTTATAGTAGGAATGAACTTTGGGAACCAGCACTAGAAAATCTTCCAATATTTAGATTGTTAAGAAGAGAAGCTCTAGCGGTTAGAGAATACGTAGGCTATATTGCTATTATCATACTATTTTTTACAATCGCTTATTATGTGTATAAAATAAGAAATATAGAAACAGCAGGTGATATCATTGCCTTTACAGGAGTTCGTCCTGTTTTTAAGTATGGTGTAACACTGTGTAGTATGTTACTAGGTGGGCTTTACTTTGCAACTATTTCAGGAGGCACTTTCTCTATTATCGCTTTTGGCTATCTATTCAGTTCTTTTTTAGGTTATTGGATTGCTGAAATAATTATGGAAAAATCCTTTAAGGTTTGGACAGCTTACAAGGGGTATGTCACCTACACAATCCTTCTTTTGATACTCCTTATAGGTATTCACACCGATGTTACAGGCTATGTAGGACGTATACCTAAGGCGGAAGATGTTGAAAATGTCTTTTTTGGCTCCAACATATATCGATGGGAACATTTTGAGGAAATGCAAGGTGCAAATGGTCCCTACTATAGGGATGGCATTTACTATAGCGATGATTACATTTTTATTGATCCAGAAAGTATTAAAAATATTATCACCCTACACCAAACACTGATAGATGAACCATCTACTCAAGGAGGTACTTATCGTTATATTGCCTATACTTTGAAGAATGGAAAGCAGCTAATACGCCAATATGTTGTAAGCGACCAACAGCATACTTCCTCGCTGAAGCCTATTTACGAGTCTATTGATTATAAGCGAATTAGATTTCCTATAATTGAACAAAGCCCCGAAGAAATTAAGTGGCTTGAAATCACAGATGATCGTTCTCCGAAAAAGTCATTTATGCTTACAGACGCTGAGGAAATAGAAGAATTTGTAGAGTTGTTTAGAATGGATATACATCGTAGTACCTATGAAGAACTTATGATAGCCTCAAAACACATCCCTATTGTTACTATCATGACCAACGATGACACTAGAATGAGTTATCCAATATACAAAAGCTATACCTCTGTCTATCAATGGTTAAAAGATAAAGGAATCTACGAGGATGTAATGCTCTTGCCTGAAGATATAGATTTTGTTCGTTTAGAAAGCTTCAGGGAATCCTCTTCAAAGAGCGTAGAAATAAGGGATCTTGAAGTGATAGAAGAGTTGATAAAGCTTGACACTGTGATGGATTACAGTTATAGGGAAGAGTCCATCTTCGTTAACTTCTTTATTAAAGATTTTCCGACCTATTCCTTTTATTTAAATGGTTTGCATCAAGATGTGCCTATTTCTGATGAACTGCAGTCTTATTTAAATCAATTGAAGAATTAATACTCAATCAAAAGACCAATCAAATTACTAACTGGTAGTTTGATCGGTCTTTTGATCTACCATATATTAGCCACTGTTAAAGTGTCGCCCAATCCACTATAAAACCCTTAGCCTTTCTAGGGAAGTTAGATTCAATCGTTCTATTATTATACCATGTTTTTGCCTTGGGTAGCATTCTATCAGTAATTTTACTTATCATTTCTCTTGGTGATACACTCATAAAAATACTCCTTTCTGGTTTAGAATCATTTTCTAATTTTCCCCAGAAAGGAGCTTCTTTTTTCACTTAAACACAGACTATTTTGCACTACTTATTGGTAATATGATAATAAATTCCGATCCCTTGTCCTGTTCACTATTTACTTTTATTTTGCCGTTGAAGGATAATACAATATGTTTTACGATTGCTAAACCTAGTCCAGTTCCCCCTACTTTTCTACTTCTGGCTTTATCTACTCGATAAAAACGTTCAAAGAGCCTTGGTATATCTTTTTTAGGGATGCCTATGCCTGTATCCTTTACAGATATAATAAGATTAGAATACCTTTTATAAGCCGTTAACTGTACTTTCCCCTCTCTAGGGGTATACTTTATTGCGTTATCAATTAGATTAATAAGCATCTGTTTAAACCAGTCTCTATTTCCATAAATCATTGGAAGGTTTAAATCTATTTCTGTTAATAACTCTATTGCTTTGTTGGTAGCGATAGGTTTCATCATTTCTTCAACCTCTTTTAATGTATCACTAGGTAATATTTCCTGATGTAGCACTTTATGTTGGGAGTTCTCTATATCTGACAGAGTTAGTATATCATCAATTAATCGAGCCAATCGTTCTGTCTCGATATCAATAATGTCTAAAAAGCGATTTTTTACTTCCTCATCCTCTATAGCACCAGACTTTAAGGTTTCTACGAAACCACTAATTGAGGTTAAAGGGGTTTTTAATTCATGGGATACATTAGCAACAAAATCAGAGCGCATTTTTTCTAGTTTTCTAATCTCTGTTATATCTTCAATTAAGGTTACCAAACCTATCGTTTTTGTTGGATCATTTTCTAGCTTTATTAAATTGGTATAGATCTTCAATGTTTTTTCACTAGGATCTTTCATATTGATTTCTATCTGGGTGTCAACGCTATCCTCAAAAACTCTCTCTATTTCCTCATCCAACTGATTATTTCTAATGATTTCTAAAATATGTTTTCCAATAGCATCCTCAGCTTTAATATTGAATAACTTCTCAGCAGCAGGATTTAATAATATAATATTTTTTTTATTATCCACTGCAATGATGGGATTGATAATACTAGTTAATAGTGCTTTAAACTTTGTATTACTATCGGATAGTTGCTCTATTGTTTCCTCCAGTCTATCTGCCATATGATTAAAATGATCTGCTAAATCTCCAATTTCATCTTTCGATTTTACACAGGCCCGGACTCCCAACCTACCCATCGCCATCTTTTTTGAGGCTTCAGTGATCTCTATAATGGGTTCCATAATCTTATCAATAAATCGGTATCCAATTAAAGCAGATATAACAAGTCCAAAAACAATAGAAAATGCAATATAATAAAATAAAGTTTGATTAATTCTTTTTATTTCCAGTAAATTAACAGCTAATCTAACCACAATAGTCTGCCCATTTGCTTCTATAGGTAAAGCAACATAGAGCATATCTAAATCAACTGTACTGCTATATCGAACTGCTTTACCTATTTCTCCTCCATAGGCGATTTGTATTTCAGGACGATCTTGATGATTTTCAATGTATCCTTCCCGTTTGAAGGTTTCTGCTAATACGTTGCCATGGTAATCAATAATGGTAATCCGAGCATCTATCTTACCCCCTAAATCTTCCATTCTTTTTTGAAATATTTTAGAAGCTAGATCGTTATCCTCTTCTTTAATAAACTCTTCAATTAGCTTTGCATTTGAAATAAGTTTTTGTTCCAGTTGATTTATATAGCTATTGCGAATAAGGCTTAGGGATAAAAATCCAGTTAGCAATATACCAATTAACAAGATAATAAAAAAGACTGTAAATATTTTTTTTTGCATTTTCTCACCTACTTCATCTTATAGCCAACGCCTCTTATCGTTTCAATATATTCACTTGTTTCATCATCACCTATCTTTTTCCTCAAGTGACGGATGTGTACATCTACCGTTCTAGTTTCACCAAAATAGTCGTAACCCCACACTTCATCTAGTAATACATTTCTTGTCATCACTTTTCCTCTGTTTTCCATTAATATTTTTAATAATTCAAATTCCTTTAGAGTAAGCTCTATCTGCTTTACACCAACCGTCACTTCATGTTTTTCTAAATCAATAACAATATCCTTGAATTTTAGTACTTTTGTATTATCTTTTTTCACATCTTCACTTCTTCTTAATACTGCCTTAACTCTTGCTATTAATTCCCTTACGCTGAAGGGTTTTGTTACGTAATCATCTGCCCCTAATTCTAAGCCCAGGATGCGATCTGTTTCTTCCCCTTTAGCCGTCAACATAATAATTGGAAGCTTATTATATCCTTCCATCCTTCTTATTTCTTTGCAAACTTCAAGACCATCTATCCCAGGAAGCATTAAATCTAGCACAACTAAATCAATTGGATTCCTAGCAAGTAATTCTAAAGCCTTTTCTCCATTATCACTAGTAATAACTTGAAACCCATTTTTTTCTAGATTGAACTTTATCAATTCTAAAATATGCTCTTCATCATCAACTGCTAGAATTGTCTTTTTAGTCATTCCTACCCCTCCTAATTTATCCTTCGGTGTAATGCTTGAGGTAAATTTGACTACAATTCAGTGGGAGTAAAAACTCCCACTGAATTAAGTCTCATTTTATACCAGTTCTATTACAGAAGCCATTCTTCCAGTTAATCCCTTCTTTTTTCGATGAGAATAAAAGAGATCTGTATCGCAGGCAGTACATAATCTACTAGTAATTATATTTCTATCTAATACTCCTATTTCCTTTAATGCTATTCTGTTAACTTCCCATAAATCTAGCATGTATTTGTCTTCAGCAGTTGGAAATACAAATTCTGAAGTTTCTGTAAAATTCATGTTAAATTTTTCAATAACATCTCCTGAAACTTCATAACAACATTTTCCTATGGAGGGTCCTATTCCTACTAAGATATCCTTTGGTTGTGAATTAAATTCCTCCATCATTTTTATAATGGTTTTCTGCCCTATTTTTAGCATCGTTCCTTGCCATCCTGCATGGGAAGCGGCTATCCCTTTATTTACAGGATCTAAAAACAATAATGGTACGCAGTCAGCATGGAATGTCATAAGTGGAACCCCAATGTCCTGAGTAATTAGTCCATCAATATCACGATAATCCTTTTCATATAGAATACCCTTTCCTTTGTCTTCCTTGTTTGCAATTTTAATCCCATCACTATGTACTTGATCACCTAATACTAAATTCTCATGCTTTACACCAATTGCCTTGCAAAAATTTTGTATATTTTTTAATACCTTTTCTCTATCATCCTTTGTCTTTAGTCCTAAATTTAAAGTGTTAAATATTCCTTCGCTAACGCCTCCGATCCTTGTGCTGAAACCATGTTTTACTAAATCGGTTTCTTGAAATTCTTCAATAACTACTATTTTCATACCATCTACTTCTTTAATCTTATAAGGCATTTACTCACTCCCTTTTTAATTGGCTATTTAAATAGTTTTCCCAGGACAATAAAATTCTTGTATTGAAGCTTTTTTACTATAACAAAAAGGAAGTTAAATTAACTTCCTCTCATTTGTTTAATCTGTCTTTTCTTTTAATAGTTTTCTTAACTCTCCCATAAAGGTATTGATGTCCTTAAACTCCCTGTAAACAGATGCAAATCGAACATAGGCAACTTCATCTAGCTTCTTGATATGATCCATTACTAGTTCACCAATGAGCTCTGTTTTAATCTCCTTCTCCATAGAATTATATAGCTGTTTTTCGATTTCGTTGACAATATTCTCTATATCCTTTAAAGCCACAGGTCTTTTTTCACAGGATTTGATGACTCCCTTCAAAATTTTATTACCATTAAAGGGTTCTCTATTTCCACTTTTTTTAATTACAATCAATGGTATTTCCTCAATCTTTTCATAAGTAGTGAACCTTCTACCACAGGCAATACATTCTCTTCTTCTACGAATGGATTGGCCTTCATCAGTTGGTCTCGAATCTACAACCTTTGATTCATAATGACTGCAAAAGGGACAATTCATCTTGTTTTCACCCCCAAAATCATTTTCCATAGTTTTTCTTTCATTATAATATACCCTTTGCAGTATGTCTAATGATTTTATTAGATCTCAATATATTCTTATATTAATACTTATCTTTTTTTTCTGCATTATATTTTGATAAAAGTTGATTCATTTCTTCCTCATCTTCTATGTAGGAAGCTTTATGAGGTTCTATGTTGCCCTTCACTTCTACTAGAATCACATCTATTCCTATTTTTTTAATTTCTGCCCATTTTATTTCACTTTCATAATCTTTACCGAACAATCCAAAAACCTTTTCACTATTAGGTACGATAATAGCATTTATTTTTCCTTTTTCTAAGTTTACATCAATATCTGAAATAAGTCCAAGTCTTCTACCATCGGTAATATTAATTACTTCTTTTTCAGTTAGATCAGATGCTCTTATCATGTCTTCACCTCCAATTATTAAATATACAGCTAGTACTATAATATTTATGCTTTTTCAAAAAGAAAAATCACCCTATGGGTGATTTTATATATATTTTTTCATATGTTTTACTGCAGTTTTTTCTAACCTTGATACTTGGGCTTGAGAAATTCCTATTTCCTCTGCTACCTCCATCTGTGTCCTCCCTTCAAAGAACCTTAAGGTAAGAATTAATTTTTCTCTATCGTTTAACTTTCTCATAGCTTCTCTTATAGCAATACTGTCAATCCATGTCTCATCTTCACTTTTTTCATCACTTACTTGATCCATGACAAATATAGCATCACCGCTGTCATGATATATTGGTTCAAATAAGGATACGGGGTCTTGAATAGCATCTAGTGCGAATACTACTTCTTCTCTTGGTAAGTTCAATTGCTCGGCAATTTCTGAAATCACTGGTTCTTTGGAGTTTTTATTTATCAGTTGATCTCTGATTTGTAATGCCTTGTATGCAGTATCTCTTAAAGATCTACTGACTCGAATAGAGTTGTTATCCCTTAGATACCTTCTTATTTCCCCTATAATCATCGGTACTGCATAGGTAGAGAATTTTACATTATGACTAAGATCAAAGTTGTCTATAGCTTTTATTAAACCGATACACCCTACTTGAAATAAGTCATCTACGTGTTCACCTCTGTTGTTAAATCTTTGAATCACACTTAATACTAATCTTAAGTTGCCTCTAATAAAAGCTTCTCTAGCACTATTATCTCCCTGTTGAATTCTACCAAAAAGCTGTTGCATTTCTTGGTTTGTCAACACTGGTAATTCTGATGTGTTTACTCCGCAAATTTCTACTTTATTAATATGCATTGTAAAATATCAGTCCTTTCACTTTGAATTACCCCTTTAATATTAAGATTATTGACCTAATGATTATTTTTATGCAGTTCATTGATATATAAAATTTGTTATTTTTTTATACTCGCTATTTGAAAGAAAAAACAGCTTTAGTCGTAATGACTGAAGCCCTTTAAATCATGCGATTGATTTCTTTTTTCAGTCTTGAAACAATTCTCTTTTCTAGTCTAGAAATATAGGATTGAGAAATCCCTAATATATCAGCTACTTCTTTTTGCGTTTTCTCTTTTCCACTATTTAGTCCAAAACGTAGCTCCATAATTTTCTTTTCTCGTTTAGATAATTTATCTAATGCAACTTTTAGTAATTCTTTATCCACTTCTTCCTCTAAGAATCTATGAATAATATCATTATCTGTTCCCAAAATGTCTGACAGTAGCAGTTCATTACCATCCCAATCAATATTTAATGGTTCATCAAAGGAAACCTCCATCCTTACTTTGCTATTTCTTCTTAGATACATCAGTATTTCATTTTCGATACACCGAGAAGCATAAGTAGCTAATTTAATATTTTTTTCAGGGTTAAAGGTATTCACTGCTTTAATTAAACCTATGGTTCCTATAGAAATTAAATCTTCTACTCCCACACCAGTATTTTCAAACTTTCTTGCTATGTATACAACTAATCTCAAATTTCTTTCTATAAGAATGGTTCTAACAGTGCTTTGATCATCCTTTAATTTCTCAATCAAGAAGCTTTCCTCATCGTTAGTTAAGGGTGGAGGTAAAGTTTCGCTACCACCAATATAATAAATACTATCTTCATTATATATTTTGAATAACCTTAAAATCTTAATAATATAATAACGATATAAAAGCTTTATTCTAACAATAGACTGTTTCATTTAGTTTACCCCCTAGGTTTAGTTAATAATCTTGATGACCTTCCTACTATATTAGATCAGGGTGCAAGAGCGCCCTATATTCCCCTGCTTTAGATAATTTTCTATCATAGATTGCAACAATAATTTCCTTAATATTTTTCACATCAGTTTCTTTTTGGATGTATACTTGATCAGGTTTAAAGCCAAGTAACATGCCATTTTCAGTGCCCAATGCATTATAGGGTATCATTCGAAAACGGGTTATCCAATTGCTTCCGTTCAATACCAATGCCATTTGTGTAAAATTGGGCTTTCCAGAGCAGTTAAATACCCTCTGCACCTCAGAAGGTAGCAAAGGAGCAATGGCATCATATTCCACTATGATTACAGGATAGTGACTAATTGGATCTACTAAGGAGTTCCCTGTATCCACTATACCCCTCACCTCAGTTGTAATTCCATCAATTTCTATTTTAATTTTCATGATTATTTTTTCTCTTGAAAACTGTTTTTGAAAATAACCCCAGCAAAAATTGATAAGAATATATCCTACTCCACAAGCAATAAAAATGTTTTTTATCGAAATGTTACTTATGTAAAATATACCATTGCTTATAATCCCATTGAAACTGCTGAAATAGAATATGGCAAAGCCAGCACCTCCAAAAACTAAAGTGATTAAATAAAATACGCCTAACAGCCTGAAAAAGTCTTTAAACTTATATGGAGTGAAGGCTAATACAATGATGATCATAGAGCAAGCAATCTTCATTATGATAGAAAACAAAAAGTGTAAAGATGGAAAAAAAATAATAAAAGCATATAATGCACTGATGGAAGAAGCAATAAGTAATTTTGTTTTTTTTGTAGGATGTTTACCAAACTTGGCTGTCAAAGATAAAATAATAAAATTCATAATAAAATTCTCTAAAAAAACATACTCAGCATAAACTACCATATGACTTCCTCCTAAGGGACAAAACTCTCTTATTATACAAGTATTCAATTAAAAGTTGATTTATGTATATTATATATAATTCTAGAAGGCTTTTTTGTCATTTTGTGAAGTCGAAATCCTTGTTTCTTATTCTGTTTATAAAGAAACATGTTACCTCAATGATCAAAAAAAGATAAAAGACTTGCCATTAGCAAGTCTTTTATTAAATATTATAGGAAAATATTTTTACTAATATTTATTAATTTACTTTTTTCTTCTTAAAAAGATAGGAATATCTAGTTCATCCATTTGTTTCACCTGTCCATCACTAGCAGCTGCAACTTCTTTTTTAGCAATATTCATGCCTGTCTTATTCTGCTTATCTTGCTTATCCTGCAGTTTTGATAGGTCTTGTTCAAAGCCTGTTGCGATAACAGTAATTCTTATTTCATCCTTTAGCTCTTCATTGATGACAGCACCAAATATAATATTTGCATCTTGATCAGCTGCCTGGGTAACTAATTCTGCAGCTTCGTTTACCTCAAATAACCCCAAGCTAGATCCTCCAGTAATGTTTAATAATACCCCTTTAGCACCTTCTATAGAAGTCTCTAACAATGGACTATGTATTGCTTGCTTAGCTGCTTCCGCAGCACGATTTTCACCACTTGCCCTGCCTATACCCATATGAGCTAGGCCTTGTTCAAGCATAATTGTCTTCACGTCAGCAAAGTCAAGATTTACCAAACCTGGAACAGCAATTAAATCTGAAATCCCCTGTACCCCTTGCTTTAGAATATCGTCTGCAATCCTAAAGGCTTCCAACATCGTAGTTTTCTTTTCAATTACTTGCAATAATCGATCATTAGGAATTGTTACTAATGTATCTACTCTACCTTTTAATTCTTGAATACCTTGTTCAGCATGAAGCATCCTTCTCTTACCCTCGAAGGTAAAGGGTTTTGTAACCACTCCGACGGTTAATATACCTAGCTCCTTAGCTACCTCTGCTACAATCGGTGCTGCGCCTGTTCCTGTTCCTCCACCCATACCAGCAGTAATAAAAACCATGTCGGCTCCTTGCAACAATTGATGAATATCTTCTTTGCTTTCTTCTGCAGCTTTTTTCCCAATTTCTGGGTTCGCTCCAGCTCCTAAACCTCTCGTGAGTTTTTCTCCAATTTGTATTTTGTGTTCGGCCTTGGAAGTAAATAAAGCTTGTTTATCTGTATTAATTGCAATAAATTCAACACCCTTAAGATCTGATTCTATCATACGATTAACGGCGTTATTTCCTCCCCCTCCAACACCTATTACTTTAATTTGAGCAAATTGATCCATATCTACATCAAATTCTAACACAATATTACCCCCTTGTTATGTAAATACCCTGTTTTCATTTGAATCTCTTCATAACAGTAGTTAAGTATAATTTTTTCAACATTATCACACTTCTGCTATTTTATCTATAGGTCGTAAGACTAATATTCATTTTAGCAATTCATATGTTGACCTTCATACTTATTAACTTCTAAGAAAATCTATTAATTATACATTCAACAAAAATTTAATTATTCCTTTTTTTCATTTTCAAATTATGACATGAATTTTCTGGAAAAATATAGTATGCCTTATCTTGCACGTAATTTTTCCAATAAATGTCTACGAATAATAGCAAAATTCTGGAACAACCTAGCGCCAAAAGCAAAAATAGCTGCATAATATAAAGGTACCCCTAGACGATCCCCTATATATGCTAAAAGTCCAGCTAAAATAGCATTGCCAAAGAAACCAGAAACAAAAATGTCTGTATTGAATTTATTTTCAATACCAGATCTTAAAGCTCCAAAAACGGAGTCTAAAGCTGCTAGTATAGCTACCGAAATATATAAAGAATAAGTGGCGGGATAAGTAATCGGTAGATATAGTCCTAAAAATATCCCTAGCATTAAACCAATAATAGCAAACAACATTTTTTAATCCCCTTCCATCGGCTTTATATGTTTTAAAGCAGTATCCCCTTGATATTTTGATATTCTTACTCTATCACTTGTGTATGATTCTACAACTAAGTCGTAAACCTCTTTTAATTTCCAACCATAGGACCCTGGAGCTTTTATAGCTGCATCTAAGGTTTCAGGATTACCTATAGCCTTAAAAATAAAGGGTTGTCCATAGGTATAATTATTAATAGTAATTGTTGGACCAGTACACTTTATTTCTGAGGTGTTTAAAAGTCTTTGCCCATTAATAGATATGACTTCAGCCCCTGCTATTTTTAAATCATTTAATATCGTCAAAACATCTCCATCATGAACAATAAGATCGTTGGGATCTTCACCTTCATAAAGCTCTCTTTCGCTATCACTTAATTTAATAATAATTCCAGGCCCTTCTACGTCTACAAAACCACTTACAAGCTTCATTGTATCAATTTCATTTATTAATACTTCTTTAATACTACCCTCTTCTTCTAATGCTCGTTGATACTCTTGCAATTTTTCTTCTTTTGAAATAATTAATTGCTTAATATTACTTATTTCTTCTTTTTCCTTACTTATTGATCCCTGCGTATCATTTAATGTTTTCACACTAACAAAGCTATAACCCTCCAAATCATTTCTAAACTGTAAAACAATTGTAAAACCTAATATAAAGAACATAAGTGTGACAATTGCTTTTTGATATATAGATTTCATAACTTCCCCCTCATCTCAATTCCTACTGAATCGGTTCAATGGGTTTTGCATATTCATAATGAATGACTTTATTATATCTTGGTATCGTAATGTTGTTTTCTTTTTTTACATTTACTTGTAGATTGTAATACTGTCGCATCCCCCAAACGATGCCATATTTCATATTTAAAGCCGCCTCTAATGTTTCAGGATTACCCACCGCCTTAACAGTAAAAGGAGGTCGAGTAGGTACAGAGTTAATCAACATTGTATTGGAAGTATAATAAATTTCAGTAGTTGAAATATATCTTTGATCATTAATAGCTATTGCCTCTGCCCCCGCAGCATTCAGTTTATTAACCAACTCTAGGATTAAATCATAGTTGTACATAATAAAGCTGCCTTCTCCCCCCATAAAAAAATCATTTGGAGGATCATCAATAGTAATAACCACGCCTGGACCTTCTCCTTCTTTATATCCCCCCAATAGCTGGTATTGCTCTAAATCTCTTTTGAGATTTTTTATAATTAAGTTTTCATCCGCTTCAGAAATCTCATATTCCTTTAGACGTATCTCTAAATTAGTAAGCTCTTCATTTAATTTTTCTTTTTCGGTTCTTAGATTTCTAAGTTCCATTGCCAACTGCTGAGCTCTTTGAGTAGATAAAAAACCTCCTCCAGTTGCATTTTTCACAGTATTAAACTGCAAGGATATAGTAAGTCCCAGTATACCACAAAGTACTGCAATGGCAACCTTTCCTTTTAAATTCATCAATCTTCCTCCCATTGTTCTCTATCTCTAATAGAGATTTGTCCCTTATACCTCATATCTACGATAACATTTTTTATCTCTCTCGTATATAGGCTTGTTAGTACCTCTTTTAATGCTACCATGGAATATGCCGGATCTATGGTATCTGCCAATAGCACCTCAATACCATCAAAAGTAATTAATTGGATATAATCTTCTTTTTCTATATTAATCTCAGAAATCATCTCCACAATAGATGTCGCTCTTGATGCTTCAATAAGTTCCATGGCAGTATTTAACATTTCAGGATTGTTTATATCTGCTTTGTCTCCTAATTTAAAACTCTGAAACTCCACACCTGTAATCAAAATCAAATCTTCTGATAAATAATCATCATTAACCTGCAAAACTACTTTATCTTGATCAATATAAATAAAGGATCCCATATATGGTATTATAGCATACTTTTCTCTTTCTCTCACTGTAATTATCATTGTTTTCGGCAATTTTCTTTTTATAATTGCTTCCTTTACAAAAGGTTGCATTTCTACATTTTCTTTGATCTCCAACAAATTATATTGGAGAATATTTCTTTTTGTATATAATTTTGCCCCATCAATAATTTCTTCTTCTGTTAATTCTATATTTCCATGAACTTCAATCATTTGTAAATTCAATAAGTCCGACTGTAATAAATAATAAATTCCCCATAATAAAAAAACAATGCTTAAAAAAAATGCTGTTAGTATTCTTTTTAACCTCCTGCGTCTTATTTTTTTTTCTTTTCTAATGTCTTTATATTCCATAATTTATTCCTACCTTTAAATAATAAGCTTGTACAACTTATTCTTTTTTTAAGGGCAGCTTTGCAGCTGCAACTTAAAAAACAATGAGTCAATTTAATAAAATATATGTTATATATGAATATCTAATATATAGTATAAATTAAATATAAAGTCAAACTAAATATTAGGAAGGTTTTGAAGAAAGTTACATTTTTTTAATCGCTGCTCCTGCAAACTTTAAATTATCTTCTATATGATCATAACCTCTTTCAATATGCTTAGCATTTTCTATGATTGTTGTACCCTCCGCCACTAATCCTGCTAATATTAACGCTGCTCCACCTCTTAAATCATTAGCAGTTACTGTGGCTCCTGTAAGCTTTGGTACCCCTTTTATAATAGCTACTCTTCCATCTATCTTTATATTGGCGCCCATTCTTATTAACTCATAGGCATGTTTGTATCTATTTTCAAATATATTTTCTGTTATAATACTAATACCATCGCTTATGGTCATTAAAGCCATGATCTGTGACTGCATATCTGTTGGAAAGCCTGGATAGGGTAGGGTTTTAATAGATTCGATAGCATGTAATTTATTAGGAGCAACAAGTTTAATCGTATCATGGGTATACAGTATTTTGCAACCCGACTCCTTCAACTTATAAATAGTCGATTGGAGGTGTTCTGGTATAACGTTTTTAAGCACAATTTCTCCTCTAGTCATGGCTGCTGCTGTTAAATAGGTTCCTGCAACAATACGATCTGGAATAATCGTATGCTCTACCTCCCGCAATTCCTTTACCCCATCGATCCGTATAGTATTACTGCCTGCTCCTGAAATGTTTCCTCCCATAGCATTGATAAACTGCTGTAAATCTCTAATTTCTGGTTCTCTGGCTGCATTTCTAATGGTGGTGGTTCCTTCCGCATATACTGCTGCCAGCATAATATTCTCTGTGGCCCCTACACTAGGGAAATCTAATTGTATATCGCAACCTTTTAACCCTTTTGTTGTACATATTAAAAAACCATGTTTTTCTTCGATATCTGCACCCATTTCTCTTAAGGACTTCAGATGCAAATCAATAGGTCTTGGTCCTATTTCACAACCACCAGGATAACTAACAATCGTTTCCCCGCACCTAGCCAACATAGCTCCTAAAAACACAATGGAGGATCTCATTTCTCGCACCAATTCCTCAGGAATTCTGTGATTATCGAGTTTACTGGAATCTATAATCATGGTTCCATTTTCCCTTTTAACATCACAACCTACAGCCCTTAAAATTTTTGACATAACCTCTACATCAGAGAGCTTAGGAATATCATGAACAATATTTATTTTCCCATTTAGAACAGTTGCAGCCATTATGGGTAAAACAGAGTTTTTAGCGCCGCCTACCCTTAATTCTCCTTGAATTTTGCGTCCTCCTTCAATGATGATCTTACTCATCTTAGGTCACCTCCAGAACATAATGATATATTATATGAAAATTACATTTATAGTAATTAATTTGTCAATATGTAATATAAAACAAATATATAACCATATTATGCAAAAGTTCTAAAGGTGTTCCCTAATAATCAATCTATTTATCTACTGTAAGTTTTAAAATTTCCAAATATATAGAATCTGTTGCATGCTTCTTTGAAGCATCTACGCTGGCTTTTTCCATAGCCTTAAGGGTTTCTTTATTCTGTAAAACTTCTTGAATACTAGAATATAAGTGGTCAGCATTTAAGTCATTTTCTTTAATAACTAAGGCAGCTCCTCTTTTTTCTAATGCTCTAGCATTATATTCTTGATGATTTTCAGCTGTATAAGCCTTTGGTATTAAAATTGAAGGTTTTCCTACCGCATTAATTTCTGTTATCGTGATAGCCCCTGCACTGCAAATAATCAAATCACAGGCTTTCAATGCATACGGCATATCATCGATATATGCTAAGATTTTATAATACTTTAATATATGCTTGTGTTGCGAAATGTTGTTAATTACTTCACTATAGTGCTTCTTTCCTGTGACTAACAATATTTCAAAGTCAATGGAGGGATGTTTAATCATCATATCCGTAACTGTCTTATTAAGACCAATAGAACCTCCACTTCCACCTACAATTAGAACCAAAGGGTTTTCTTTTTCAGACTTGTATTTTTCTTTAGCTACCTCAGTAGAGATGCTGAAAAATTCCTGTCTTATTGGATTACCGGTAACAATTAACTTGTTTCTTTCCTTGAAATATTTAGATGCTTCTTCAAAGCTTATAGCTATTCGATCTACATATCTACCTAATATTTTATTGGTTATACCAGGAAAAACATTTTGTTCGTGAATCATGGTCTTAATTCCCATTTGAGCCGCCATAAAAACCACAGGGCCACATACAAATCCGCCTGTACCAATAACAATATCAGGCTTAAAATTTTTAATGATTTTTCTTGCTTGCCATAATCCCTTCAATAACATACCGCCACTTTTTACATTATGAAAAGATAGTTTACGCCTCAAGTGGCTTACAGTTATGGTTTTAATATCATATCCAGCCTTTGGCACAATGTCACTTTCTAAGCCTTTCTCTGTACCAATAAATAGTATTTGCGAATTGGGATTTTTTTCTTTAATTTTATTTGCAATAGCGATAGCAGGGTAAATGTGACCTCCTGTTCCTCCGCCGCTAATGATTACTTTCACGTTTTTCAGCTCCTATTCATGTTTGTGTGTTTTGAGATGTTTAATAAGATACCCATCGATGCCATCAATATAGCAAGAGCATTTCCCCCAAAACTTATAAAAGGCAGTGGCATTCCAGTAACTGGCATAGATGAAGTAGCAACCGCAATGTTTATAATCACTTGGACAATGATCATTGTAACGATTCCTGTAGCCATTAAACAGCTTAAAAGGTCTGGAGCATTAATCGCTATGCGTATTCCTCTCCAAATCAACACCATAAAAAGTAGTATAATTGCAACGGCTCCAATATACCCCAATTCTTCTCCTATGATTGCAAATATAAAGTCATTCTGAGGTTCTGGTAAATAAAAATGTTTTTGTACACTTCTACCTAACCCTCTGCCAAAAAGTCCTCCTGAACCTAAAGCAAGTAGAGATTGTACTGCTTGGAACCCACTGTCGGTTGGATCTGCCCATGGATCTAAAAATGCTGTAATTCTTTTAGCCTTATATCCTTTCCCAGATATAAAAATATAAGCAATCATGGAAGCTAAACCTGCAACTCCAGCAGCGGTAAGTCCAATAAAGTGAGATAGCTTCATTCCTCCCACAAAAACCATTGCTACAATAATCACTACGACTACAAAAGCAGTACTAAAATCTGGTTGTTGATAAATAAGACCAAAAAACATGCCCGCCAACAGTAAATAAGGCGCTACGCCATATGCAAAGGTCTGAATTCTTTCTCTCTTATTGTTTAAGGTTGTGGCTACAAAAATAATAGCAGCAAATTTTGCAATCTCTGAAGGCATGATACTAATACCCACATAAATCCATCTTTGAGCACCATTTATTTCCTTGCCAACAGGTGTTAATACTAAAACCAGCAATATAATACTGCCTAATAAAAGAGTAGGAGCATATTTAGCCCATTTCCAATATTCTATTTTAGCACAAAAAATCATAGCAGAAAGTCCAACTCCTGTCCACATTAGAACCCGCTTCAAGAAATAATATCCATCTCCCAACACTACCATAGCATGGGAAAAGCTGGAGCTAAAAACCATAATGATACCAGTAGTTACTAAAATCGCAACAGTTATAATAATTGTGAAGTCATAGGGATTTTTCTTTCCCATACTAGGACCTCCTTAAGTCTTCCACTATTTTCTTAAAATGATTACCTCTTTCTTCGAAATTTTTATACATATCCCAGCTGGCACAAGCTGGTGAAAGTAATATCGTATCTCCATCCTTTGCTATATTATATGCATCAAGTACTGCTTCTTGTAAGTTTTTTACAATGATTACTTCTTGATAGCCTAAATCTTTCGCAGTAGCAAATATTTTTTCAGCTGTTTCTCCATAAACAAACATTTTTTTCACTTTTCCATTAAATGCTTTAATAAAGTCTTCAAATTCGCTGGCTTTATCTAATCCTCCAGCTAACAGAATGATAGGTTCTCTAACAGCTTCAATAGCTTTTATAGCAGCATCCGTATTAGTAGCTTTAGAATCATTAATAAAATGCACCCCTTTGAAAGTAGCCACCTGTTCAATACGATGTTCTACACCTTTAAAGCTCTTCAAAGTTTTTTTAATCACTTCAATATCTACTCCCATTACAAAAGCCATCGCGGTAGCCGCCAAAGCATTTTCTAAATTATGTTGACCAGGAATCATAATATCATCAACATGGATAACTACATGCTTTTCACCTTTAAAAAGAATAGTAATATGATGATCTTCTACAAATACACCTTCCTTAAGCTGCACCTTACGACTAAAGAAGATTCGTTTGCTACGAATTCTATCACTGGCATTTCTACATAGCTCATCGTCATAGTTTACTACAGCATATTCTTCTTCTCCTTGATTCTTAAATATAGTAAATTTAGCATCTAGATAGTTTTCCATCGTTTTATGTCGATTTAAGTGATCAGGCGTTAGATTTAAGATAGCTGCCACCTTTGGACGAAAATCAATGGTGCTTTCTAGTTGGAAACTGCTGATCTCCATTACCATTACATCTTCCTCAGTAGTTTCTAATGCTTTGGAAATAGCCGCCACTCCGATATTACCTACTACATATGTATTTTCACCTGCATTTTGAAAGATTTCACCTGTCAAAGCTGTCGTCGTTGTTTTCCCATTTGTTCCTGTTATCGCCACAATAGGAGCCTTGTTTAATCGGTAAGCTAATTCGATTTCACCAATAATTTCAACTTTTATTTCTCTAAGTTTTTTAATAAAAGGAATATCTAATGGTACCCCTGGAGAGACCACAACTAAATCTAATTTCTTTAGTTCATCAAGGTTATCTGGATGTTTTCCCAAAATCGCCTCAAATTCAAACCCCTCTAACGTCTTAATGCTATTTCTTAGTTCTTCTTCCGACTTTAGATCATTCACCATAACAACAGCCCCTAATTTGCATAAGGTCTTTACTAATGGTACGCCAGTTACAGCTAATCCTATTACTAATACTGATTTATTTTTTAAATTCATATTGGCACCTTCCTTCTTAATGTAGTGCTAAGATTCCCACTAAGCATAAAATGACGGTCACGATCCAGAATACAATTACAACCTTTGTTTCTGCCCAACCGCTAAGCTCATAATGATGGTGCAATGGACTCATTTTGAAGATTCTCTTGCCAGTAGTTTTGAATGATATCACCTGTAGGATGACTGATAAGGATTCAGCAAAATATATTCCTCCTACGATAGGTATGATCAATGGCACATTCATTAGTATTGCCATTGTTGCTACAGCACCACCTAAAGCCAAGGAACCTGTGTCTCCCATAAAAACTTGGGCAGGATGGGTGTTGTATCTTAAAAAGCCTAGGCATGCCCCAGTTACGGCACTAGCGAATATTGCTAAGCTGGTATATCCCCAGCTCATAGCTAACAAACTAAAAAATCCAGTAATAATTAAAGTTACCCCTGCTGCTAAACCATCCAATCCATCTGTCAAATTGGCGCTATTGACGGTTGCCACTACTACGAATACGATAAATGGAATATAGAAAATGCCTAAATCTAAATATTGAGGTATAACAATATTCCCGATCTGTAGACTACCATCAATAAAGGGAATAATTATCTTTGTTTCTACAACAGAGGTGTTCGATTGATAGATTGCCAGTAGCACAGCTACAGAAATTTGTAATAACAATTTTTGGTAAGCCCTTAAACCAAGATTTCTTTTTAACACTACTTTAATAAAATCGTCAATAAATCCTATTAATCCAAATGCTATAGTAGCCCCTATGGCAACCAACAAATCCGTATTAATAATACCTGCAGTAAAGGATGTAATAATTATAGAAACAATAATTATGATCCCTCCTATTGTTGGTGTTCCACTTTTAGTCAAATGACTTTGTGGTCCTTCTTCTCTAATCGTTTGGCCTACTTTTAGTCTTCTAAGAAAAGGAATAATTAATGGTCCCAATAGTAACGTGATAAAAAAGCCAATGATTATTGTATAGATTAGTTGGTTTTGCTGTAACATTTAATTAACTCCTCTCTAGTAGATGATGAACAATCTCTTCCATGATCATTCCTCTTGAACCTTTTATCAATATAATGTCCTTCTCATTCATAATATTCTCTAGTATTTCAATTGCTTCCTTATTGGACGTCGTTGTGTATATTTGACGCTTCATACCTAAAGCAATAGCTTCGTCAGCAATCCACTGTGCCATGTTTCCTACTGTAATCAGTATGTCTACTTTATTTACTGCATAAGCTCCTACCATCCGATGTCCCTCTTCTGAAAAATCTCCTAACTCAAACATATTTCCTAATACAGCTATTTTTCTTTTTCCCTTCATATCTCTTAGTACCTTCAACGCAGCCTTCATAGAATCTGGGCTAGCATTATAAGCATCATTAATAACTTTTACATCATTTATGCTATGGACCTCCATTCTCATTTTAGAAGGCACATAGTTTTCTAAACCTGCTTTAACAGCATCAATCTCCATATTATTATAAAGTCCTATCCAAATAGCAGCTAAAGCATTATACACATTATGAATACCCGGCTGCTTTATCATAAAAAAATGATCCTCTCCCTTTACCTCAATGCTAAAGGTGAATCCTTTTTCTCCTAGATCCACTAAATTTTTAGGGAAAATATCATTTTCTTCAGTCAATCCAAAGAAGATTTTATGATAAACACTACGCTCATTTTTAAGTGTACTTAAAAGATCATTATCTCCATTTAATAATAAATAGTCATGTTCACCTAAAAAAGAGGCGACTTCCATCTTAGCCTTCATAATATTTTCTCTGCTACCTAAATTCTCTATATGAGAAACACCAATATTTGTAATAACCCCTATACTGGGTTTAACTATTTCTGTTAAAGTGAATATTTCTCCAGCACCTGACATCCCCATCTCTAAAACTCCTATCTCATGATGCTCATCTAAATTAAAAAGAGTTAAGGGTAGTCCAATATGATTATTAAAATTACCAATGTTTTTTAAAACATCGTATTTGTAGGATAAGACGCTACTAATCATGTCTTTTGTAGATGTTTTTCCAGTACTGCCTGTAATGGCAACAAATGGCATAGAGAAAAGTTCTCTATAGTATTTGCTAATGTCCTGTAGCGCTTTTAATGTATCCTCAACTTCTATTACACAAATATTCTCTAATGCATCTAATGGGATTTCTTTATCTTTTTCCCAAAGAATAGCGGATGCTCCTTTTTTCTTAGCGGAAGCAATGAAATCATGTCCATCAAAATTTTCTCCCACTAGCGGAACAAATAAATAGTTGGATTCTATCGTTCTAGAATCTGTAGAAATGCCTGCGATGTCTTCTTCTAAGCCTCTTTGTAATATATTCCCTCTACATGCCTCTACTATCTTATCTATAGGTTGTTTAATCATAATAATCCTTCCTCTCTTGCAACCTCTAAAGCAACCTTTTTATCATCAAATTCAAACACATTGTTATTAATAACTTGGTAGGTTTCATGACCTTTACCAGCTATAAGAATGATATCACCCTTTTGGGCACTTTTCAATGCAAAACTAATGGCTTCTTTGCGATCTTTTATTACATGATATTTTCCAGCAGTCCTACTTATACCATCTTCAATCATCGTAAGTATTTGCATTGGTTCTTCACTTCTAGGATTGTCAGAAGTTATAATTGTTAAGTCGCTATACTTACCAGCTATTTCCCCCATAACTGCTCTCTTACTTCTGTCCCTGTCTCCTCCACACCCAAATACTGTTATCAGTTTGTTTTCCACAAATCCTCTTACGGACTTCAATACATTTTCTAATGCATCAGGAGTGTGAGCATAATCAATAATAACTGCAAAATCTTTAAATTCTTCAACAGCTTCTAATCTTCCCGCGATTCCCTTCATGCATTCTAGTCCTTCTTTTATATATTTAAACTCAATACCCATAGCATAGGTCACCGCGATTGCAGCAAGTGCATTATACACTGTAAATAAGCCAGGAATATTCAGTTCAATTTTTCCCTTATATTTTGGTGTAATCATATCAAAGGAAACAGTTTTCATCGTCATAACTATATTTTTAGCTGATATATCTGCCTTGTTATTTACTCCAAATGTTAATATGGGAGTTTTTAGACTATTAATTTCATCAATGATGATTCTACCGTGTTCATCGTCAACATTAATAATATTATATAATTCTGTTTTATGAAATAATTTTTTCTTTGCATTTCTATAATCTATAATAGTAGGATGAAAGTCTAAATGATCAGGTGTAAGGTTGGTAAAAACCCCCACCTGAAAGTTACATTTTTCTACTCTTTGTAGTTCTAAGGAATGGGAAGAAACCTCCATCACACAACTGTCTATTTCATTTTCTAACATTTTGCGAAATAATTTTTGTAAATCCAAAGATTCAGGAGTAGTACGATCGGCATCTATTTTTTCATCTCCGATCCAATTGGAAATCGTGCCGATTAATCCTGGCTTTCTTCCACTAGCCTCAAGTATTTTCTTTATCATGTAGGTTGTAGATGTTTTTCCGTTCGTTCCTGTTACACCTATCAATGCCAATGTCCCACTTGGTCGATGATAAAAATCATTTGCTATGATCGCCATAGCTTTTCTTGTATTTTTAACTTTTACTACAGTTACACCCTCTATATCGATATCCTTTTGTACAATTACAGCTACTGCTCCATTTTTAATAGCATCCTTTATATATAAATGTCCATCAGTTTTGAATCCCTCAATACATATAAACAGACTGTTATTTACAACTTTTCTGGAATCATATGTTGTTGCTTCAATTGATAGTTCATCACTACCTTTTAATCCTTCTATCTCAAGGTCTCTTAATAATTCTTTCAACAACATGGATATCCTCCTGTCTTATACAGTTTTATTTAAAAAATTTATGCTTATCTATGATGTATTACCATTTCTTAAACTTTTTAAAAGGCAACCTAAAATTAAAGCATAATTCTTTAATTTCAGTTGCCCTTTTTATTATAGAATCATTATGAAAAAAATATCCAGATAAATAAAACGAACTATGTGTTAATCGGGCTTAAACTCTACGCTTACGATTGTTCCTGGTTCTACTTCAGTTCCTGCCTCAGGAACTTGACTATTGACTAGGCCACTACCAGTGATTTTAAGTTTCAATCCCATTGCATTTAATACAGTATTTGCTTCCCTTATAGTTTTTCCTTTTAAATCTGGTACTACAACTGCAGAAGGAAGATTTTCATTCATTTTTGTATACAACATAATGATCGATTTTTCAGGAACCTTTGCACTTGGTTTAGGAAACATATCTACAATAATCGAATCTCCATCTTCAGAAATCTCTGGCCAGGTGGCATGATCAAGCTTATTCTGGGATAGTATCTGTGAACCTTCTTTCACTGTTAAGCCTCTTACATCTGGTATAACAACCTCATTTTGTATCAAGGTTTTTGCTTCTTCCTCTGAATATTTAGGTTTGATATCCAAGTATCTTAGGCTCTCTTCTAATATTGATTTCGCAATAGGTGTTGCTACTACACTACCAAAGTGACTGTACCCACCAGGCTCATCTACTATTGCTAAAACTGCTAATCTTGGATCGTCGGCTGGAGCAACTCCAATAAAGGAGGATACATATATCCCCTGGGCATATCTTCCATTAACAACCTTTTGGGCGGTTCCAGTTTTTCCTCCAACTTTGTAGCCAGGAATATAAGCGTTCTTACCTGACCCTTCAGATACAACAGATTCCATGATATCTAGTAATTCTTCTGAAGTTTTTTGTGAAATAACCTGCCTCACTATTGTTTCTTCAAAACGATGAATTATCTTCCCTTCAGCATCAACTAATTCCTTTACAATCCGAGGCTTCATTAGTTTACCATCGTTTGCGATTGCAGAAACAGCACTAATCAGTTGAATAGGTGTAACAGAAATACTCTGTCCAAAGGATATTGTTGCTAGTTCAACAGGCCCTACATTATTTATATTGTACATTATAGACTTTCTTTCTCCCGGCAAATCAACTCCAGTAGTATCAGAAAATCCAAAACCATTTAGGTATTTGTAAAAGGTTTGTGCACCCATTCTTTGGCTTAATTCAACCATCACGGGGTTGCAAGAGTTTTGTACAGCTTCAATTAAGGTTTGTTGCCCGTGCGGATTATAGTATCTCCAGCATTTTATTATCTGACCAGCTACATTGACGGTTCCACCAGAATAAAACTGACTTTGGGGAGTAGCTACCCCCTCCTCTAAAGCCGAAGCTACTGTAATCAATTTGAAGGTAGAACCCGGTTCATAGGTATCATTAGTTGCTGGATTTCTCCACATACTAAACCATGCTTCTAACTTTTTTTCATTGTCCATTTCTTCAATCTGTAGTCTCAAGGCATCATCTAGAGGTGTTCTTGGCTCATTAGGATCATAATCCGGCTTCACTGCCATGGCTAAAATATCTCCAGTTTTTATATCCATAACGATGGCAGTCACTCTTTTTGCTTGGTTAATCTCTAAAGCATTTTCAACTGCCTTTTCCGCAAAGTGCTGTATAACTTCATCAATTGTCAATACAAGATTCAATCCATCCTCTGGTGGATAATACCTTTCTACACTAAAAGCTAATTGCCTGCCGGCACCGTCTGTATTTTTTATCCATCTCCCTGGCAATCCACTTAAGTATTTTTCATACTCAAGCTCAACTCCCGCCATACCTTTATTATCATCAGTTGTATGACCTAGGACATATGCTGCAAAATTTCCATAAGGATAATATCTTTTATTATCCTCGGCGATCCAAACACCAGCAACCTTCTTGGTACGAATGCTATCTGCTACATCATCATCTATCCATCGAGCTATTCTTACTAGGCCATACCTTGTATCTTTCAACTTTTCAAAAGTTTCTTCCTCATCCAATTCTAGAATCTCTGATAGCACGCTAGCCGCTTCTTCAGCATCATCTATTTCCCTTGGTTTTGCCCAAACTGTATTACTGCTGGCACTTATGGCCAATTCTTTACCGTTTCTATCGTAAATCGTTCCTCTTTTAGAAGGAATTGGGATATCCCTTGTCTGTTGTGCATTTGCTAATTCTTTGTATCTTTCTCCTTGTACAATTTGTATCCATCCTAGTCGTATGATTAAACCAAATATTACTACACATACACTGACAAAGATGAATATAAGTCGTTTCTTCGTAGAAACACTAGGTTGTGACACTAGGATTTTCCCCCTTTAAATTTTAAGCAAATCAACAAACTTATTAAACATTATATCAATTATATTCTAAGAATTAACTTCAAATATATAGATATCCAAGTTAAAATATACAATTATGCTATGAAATTTCTGGATAAATCTATCGTTTCATATTTTAATTTTGATACACTAAAGGGCTACATTTGCAGTCCCTAGCTGTGGTTTTCGGCTAGGGGCGAAACCGTAGACCTGTGTGTATCAAAATTATGCTTTACCACTAACTATCAATATAACGATAAATAAAAAAATGTATATTTTAAGTTCTTAGGTTGGTTATCTATAGAATATTGACTTAGATAAACAAATTCAGCGATGCATCAATTAGACTTAAATTCTACGCTTACAATTGTTCCCGGTTCCACTTGGGTTCCTGCTTCAGGAACCTGATTATTGGCTAAACCATTTCCAGCAATCTTAAGTTTCAACCCTATTGCATTCGATATAGTATTTGCTTCCCTTATGGTTTTTCCCCTTAAATCTGGTACTAAAACTGTAGAAAGAAGGTTATCATCGATTTTTGTATATAGCATAATAATAGATTTTTCTGGAATCTTTGCGTTTGGTTTGGGAAACATATCTACAACAATTGCATTCCCATCACCCGTGAATTCTGCTCCAACACGATACTCCAATTTGTTTTGCAGCAAAATCTGTGATGCTTCTTTAATCGTTAATCCTCTTACTTCTGGTATACTTACTTCATTCTGAATCAATTTTTTTGTTTCTTCCTCTGTATATTTAGGTTTGATACCCAAATACCTCAAGCTTCCTTCTAATACTTCCTTAGCAACAGGTGCTGCTATCACGCCACCAAAATGGCTATGTCCCCTAGGCTCATCTATGATTGTCAGTACTATTAATTTCGGATCATCAATTGGTGCAACCCCTATAAAAGAGGATATAAAACCATCAGATTCATATTTTTCTGCAGTTCCTGATTTTCCTCCAATACGATACCCCGGTATATAAGCACTAGAACCTTCTGCCACTGCAAATTCCATTATTTCTTTAATTTCTTTTGACGTGTTTTGAGAGATTACTTGTCTAACCATGGTTTCTTCAAAGCGATGAACAACCTTACCATCGTTATCAATCAGTTCTTTAACTATCTTTGGTTTCATTAGTTTACCATCATTCGCAATTGCAGCAACAGATGTTATTACATGCATAGGCGTTACAGCGATACCATGACCGAAGGACATTGTAGCTAACTCAACAGGCCCCACATTATTTAAACTATACATAATAGATTTTCTTTCTCCTGGCAAATCAATACCAGTTACATCAGAGAATCCAAACCCTTCAACATAATTATAAAATGTCTCAGCACCCAACTTCTGTGCTAATTCAATGAAAATAGGATTATCCGAGTTTTTTACTGCTTCTGTGAGAGTTTGCTGTCCAAAAGGATCATACCATCTCCAGCTTCGTATTCTTTGGCCAGCTACTATAGAATATCCGTTTGAATAAAACTGACTTTGTGGGGTAGCTATTCCTTCTTCAAGAACTGCAGCTGTTGTAATCAATTTAAAGGTAGATCCTGGTTCATAGGTGTCATTAACTATGGGATTCCTCCACATGCTAAACCATGCTTCCAGTTTTGCCTGTTCCTCCATCGCTTCAAGTTGTTGCCTTAAAGTTTCATCTAAAGGAATTCTAGGTTGATTAGGATCATAATCAGGTTTTGTAGTCATGGCTAAAATATCTCCAGTTTTTATGTCCATAACAATAACCGTTGCTCTATCAGCCTTGTTTATTTCTAAAGCATTTTCAACTGCTTTTTCTGCAAAGTGCTGTATAACCTCATCAATTGTTAGCACAAGATTTAATCCATCCTCTGGTGGATGATATCTTTCTCCATTAAAAGTTAACTGCCTACCAGCGCCATCAGTATTTTTTATCCATCTACCTGGTAGCCCAGTTAAGTACTTTTCATACTCAAGTTCAACCCCTGCCATACCTCTGTTATCATCCGTTGTATGACCTAAGACATATGCCGCAAAGTTTCCATAAGGATAGTATCTTTTGTTATCTTCAGCGATCCAAACACCAGCAATTTTCTTCGTACGAATGCTATCTGCTACATCATCATCTATCCATCGAGCTATTCTTACTAAGCCATACCTTGTATCCTTCAACTTTTCAAAAGTTTCTTCCTCATCCAATTCTAGAATCTCTGATAGCACGCTAGCTGCTTCTTCAGCATCATCTATTTCTCTTGGTTTTGCCCAAACTGTATTACTGCTGGCACTTATGGCCAATTCTTTACCATTTCTATCGTAAATCGTTCCTCTTTTAGAAGGAATTGGGATATCCCTTGTCTGTTGTGTATTTGCTAATTCTTTGTATCTTTCTCCATGTACAATTTGTATCCATCCTAGCCGTATGATTAAACCAAACATTACTACACATACACTGACAAAGATGAATATAAGTCGTTTCTTCGTAGAAATATTAGGTTGTGACACTAGGATTTTCCCCCTTTAAATTCTAAACAAACCTACAATCTTGCTAAACATTGTATAGATGATATTGTCTGAGGCAATTTCAGATGGAAGCATTTCATCGTATTGTTTTTTGATTTGACTAGATACCATAGCTACCTCAGCAGGATGAACATGAATATATAAAACTTGATCTGGTAGTGGGTACTGCATATCTAGTCTTTCTATAGCTTCCCTTTCAATCCATCTAGACTTTGAGACTTGTTCTACTTCAATCCGCAATCGTTCTTTTTGGGTCTCTAACTGCTCTAGTTGATTATTAAGGCTATGTACTTGATATCTAGTTTCTGTTATAGTAGCGAATCTTATTAACAGCATTAAGCTTAAACTAAACACTGCTACTATACCAATCCCTAGCATAATCTTCTCAAATCTGTAATTTTTCAAAGGTTTTTGTTTCTTTACAACTTTTTCCTGTTGTTGCTCTTGTGGTTGTAAATAATCATATGTTTTTCGTGCTACTACCAAATTTATTCATCCCCCTTTCCCATTATTCTATACTTTTTATTCTATACTTTTTGTGCTACTCTTAATTTTGCACTTCTTGATCTATGATTTGCTTCTAGTTCTTCTTTCGTAGGTAAAATCGGTTTTCTTGTTATTATTTTTAGTTGTTTTTCATTTCCACACTGACATATGGGAAACTGTGGAGGACATTTACAAGGATTATTTAATTCCTTAAAAGTATTTTTTACAATTCTATCTTCTAAAGAATGAAAAGTAATAATGCATATTCTTCCTCCATGATTTAAATACTTTGTGGCAGTCTTTATTGTTTCTCCTATAATCTCCAGTTCTTCATTTACCTCAATTCTTATTGCTTGAAAAGTTCGTTTTGCAGGATGTGCTCCTTCCCTGCGAACTGCTTTTGGAATAGCTTTCTTAATGATTTCAACCAACTCATAGGTCGTATTAATTTCTTGAACTTTGCGATGTTCAACTATAAATTCAGCAATTCTTTTAGCCCACTTTTCTTCTCCATACTCCCAGAAAATTTTTGTTAACGCTTCCTTTGAGTAATCATTCACTACGTTTTTTGCAGTTAAAGATCTTCGGATATCCATCCTCATGTCTAATTCAGCATCCTGCATATAGGAAAATCCTCGTTCAGCTTCATCCAACTGATGTGAAGATACGCCTAAGTCCAATAATAAGCCGTCTATCTTATCTATTCCTAAATCATTTAAAACTTCTTCAAGATTTCTAAAATTATTATGAGCTAATTGAATTTGACATTGACTATCCTTCAATTTTTCTGTTGCTGCTTTAATAGCATTTGTATCTTGATCAATACCGATTAATAATCCGTTACTACTTAATCTTTCAGCAATTCTTTTTGAATGGCCTGCTCCACCTAATGTGCCATCTACATAAACGCCATCACTTTTTATATTTAAGTTTTCTATACACTCTTCTAGCAAAACTGATATATGTTGAAAGTCCATCTCATCACCTTCATCTTTAGATTCCTAACTCCTGCATTTTAACAGCAATCTCATCATAGCTTAAATTAGCATCATTATTGTATTGATTCCACTGTTCAAGACTCCATATCTCTAATCGTGTAGCAACACCAATAATAACTGCTTCTTTTTCTAACAATGCATGTTCTCTTAGGTTGGTAGGTATCCTTATTCTTCCCTGATTATCAAATTCACATTCTGTTGCCCCTGCAAAGAAAAATCTAACAAAGGCTCTAGCATCTCTATTCGTCATAGGAAGCTGTTTAAGTTTATTTTCTAACACTTTCCATTCGTCGATTGGATATACAAACAAACAGTTATCCATACCTTTGGTTACTATGAAATTTTCTCCTAATTCGTCTCTAAATTTGGAAGGAATACTTAATCTGCCCTTTGTATCAACCGAATGATTGTATTCACCAATAAACATCTTCATCCCACCTTAGGGAATCTCTCCCACTTTATACCACTATTCACCACTTTTTATATATTTCTATAGCTCTTTATAAAATCCTTCTAATTATTGAAATTATTTTTATATAGTACTAAAGTTCTATCGATGAATTATGACAAAAAAAGAAAAAAACTGCCAAAATCAATGGCAGTTACTCTTTTAAAATTTTAATTTTCAATACTTTCCTCGTAACAGTCTATTAGCATGTCCAGCTTTTTACTGGCTTCTATCAAACTATTAACGTCATTTTTCTCATCATTTGTTTTAAGGGTCGGTAGAAGTTTTCGTAAATATTCAATCCCATCCTTTGTCATAATATTCACCCTAATTATTCCTTTCGCTATTTTAATGTCCCATTTTATATTCTTGTATATAAACTTAGATTAAAATAACATAATTTGTCAAAGTTCTTTTTTTGAAAATTTCTATAAATTATCGATGACTATTTGTTTTTTCCTCTAAATTCCTTCGGATTTCATTGATTTTTACCTTTAAAGTTTTCCAACATATTGTGCTATCATTATACAAACATCAATAAATAACACAATTTATCTGCTAGTAAAATATCTTTTTTTGTTTAAAATTTTCATAAGCGCTATTGCTCCCACAATAGTAATAATACTTATGACTTGTGCAGTTCTTAAGGGACCGATCATTAAACTATCGGTTCGAAGTCCCTCAATAAAAAATCTCCCTATAGAATACAGCACTAAATAATATAAAAATATTTGTCCTTCATATTTTTTCTTTTTTGTATAAATCAGCAAGAAAGCAAAAACACAGAAATTCCATACAGATTCATACAAAAAAGTTGGATGTACCATGACACCATCTACTTCTATTGCCCAAGGTAAATCCGTTGGTCTACCGTAGGCCTCTTGATTAAAATAATTTCCCCATCTGCCAATAGCTTGACCTAAAATTATACTAGGAGCACAAATATCTGCCAGCTTCCAAAACCCAATGTTCTTATATCTGCAAAAAACATAGCCTGCCAATACACCAGCTATAATAGCTCCATGGATTGCTAATCCACCTTCTCGTATCTTTATAATATCTCTAAGATTTTGTCCATAATAATCCCATTTAAAAATGACATAATATAGTCTTGCTCCTATTACCGCTAAAGGGATAGCAATTAACGCCATATCTAAAATAACATCTTCATATAAATTTTCCCTCTTCGCCCTAATAATAGCAATAAATATACCTAAAAAAATACCAATCGATATGAGGATACCATACCAAGCTACTTCTATTCCAAATACTCTAAAGGCTATTGGATCCATATCTTACCACCCTTTGCTAAAAATTTACTTTTCTTATCAATAATCAGAATAAATTATATTGAATTTGATAATAAAAGTCAAATCTATAGATTTAATAATCGTATTCTATTGACCAACTCTCTTCCAATATCATGATTAAAGCTCCAAGGATCAACGGCATGAATTTTTACAGTATAAGGAGCGTCCATTCCTTTTATTAACCTTTCGATTTTCAATTGATAATGACTAGATTGCAAAGTATTTGTAGAAGGAATTAATAGAATTTCGCCCACTCCATACTCCATTAGTTCTTCAATTTCTTTATGAATATTTCTTTTATCAAAAAATGTCAATCTAATTTTATTGTTATTGTATCCACTCCTAATTAAATAATCCTTTATTTTTTCTCTAAATAGTAGATCCTGTTTTATAAAAGGTTTATTATAATCTCTCTTTTCCAGTTCTTCACCGATCAATACGATACCTATATTATGTTTATGTTGGCTTTCTTTAAAACTATCAACTTGATTTACAAAAGATCTCGCTATAATATCACTATTCCACATGGGTTCAATTCTATGAATTTCTACTTGATGTTCATGAAGATTCATCTTTTTAATTGTATTCTCTATTAAGTTAAACTCGTTGTTTTCTGCCATGAAGATGGGACAAAGTATTATTTTTTGATTGCCATCTGCCACTGCTTTAAATATAATTTCGGACAAATATGGTTTATTGAAAAGATAAGTACTGTATATATTATATTCTTCTCCAAACTCTTCCTTTAGATTCTGTTCTAATCCAATAGTATAGTACTTTTCTTTTATAAAATCAGTTTTTTCATAATTAAGTTTTTCTATAAACATGTTAAAAGGCATTAATACTGTTCTCCATAGGTTGTTATTTGTCCTGTAATTTCTAATAGATAAAGATAGATCATAGGCATCAGGTTCTCCTTTAAATACTAATATAATGGCTGCTTCATTGGTATCAACATAATTTACTCCAACATAAGCTTCTTTTAAAGGATATTGAATATAAATTAGTAATAATAAAACAAGTATATATCCTAGTATAATTCCTCTAACAACTTTCCTATAGCTTTTCAAATAAACAGCTAGTCCCTTTCTTTTTAATCCATTATAAAGCGCTCCCAAAATTGCAGCACTTATTATCCATAATCCTCGTTCTACGAGCCCTTTTGTCACTAGCCCTAAAGTTATGGCTATGGTAATCATCATCGATATAAAGAAAATATACATATCATCCTACCTTTTACTATACATTTTTATTATACATTTTTATTATAATTATAGTAACGTTTACTTGGATATGATTATTATAAATAATATGTATTCTATTAGTATAAAATGAATAAAGATGGAGTCATGCTCCATCTTTATTCATTTTATGCTTTAGGTACTATTTTTCTAAAAATTTCTTCTATTTCACGACCAAACCCACTTAACGGTCTACCTCTGCCTGCTTCCCTTGCAATGTTTTCAATTCTTGTAAACAAATCAGGGTCAGCTGTAACTGCCACGTTGTCAATCTCTCTATCAGTTTCTCTGACTACTTCCTCAATTCTTCTTTCCATTTCTCGATCAAGTTCACCAGTTTCATCGTTTGTTAAGTTAACTCCTACTATAGCTGTATTTTCAGAAATAACTACTGTAGCGCTACGTACCTCTTCAAGTTGTACAACTTCATTTACTATTCTATCAGCTCTAACCATTAAATCCTGTTCCATTTCTACAGGCTGCATATTTCTTGGTGCTGTTCTATCGTCCTCTGGAGTTCTTGCATCTCTAATCACTCCATCGTCCGCCTGTTCTCCTGGAACTTGTTGTCCTGGTGTGTCTTGTGTCTCAGGAACAGGTCTTTCAGCTGGTCTACATCCAGTTATAGCCATGGCTATAATAAGAAAAACACATATTGTTAATATTAATTTTTTGCTTTTCAAATAATCACCTCCTAAATATATTTTGTCTCCAGTCAAGTTTTTTATTTAACTACTTTTTTCATGATTTCACAGAGTTTAACAAAACAAAAAAAGAAATCCTATATTCCATAAATACAGGACTTCTTTTCTTAATATCCATTATCTTCTGATTCGATACCCTTGGCTATGTTAACAGAAGCACTAGCACCTAGTCTTGTGGCACCAGCATCAATCATTGCCTTTGCCTTTTGAAAATCTCTTATTCCACCTGAAGCTTTCACTCCTATGTTAGGTCCAACGGTTTCTCTCATTAATTTTATATCTTCTACCGTTGCACCTCCAGTGCTGAAGCCAGTAGACGTCTTAACATAATGAGCACCTGCTGCCTTAGCTATTTTGCAGGCCAATATTTTTTCTTCATCATTCAGAAGAGCTGTTTCAATGATAACCTTCACAATTACATCTTTACCCGCGGCTTTTACAACAGCTGCAATGTCCTTTTGGACGAAATTCTCATTCCTGCTCTTTAGAGCTCCTATGTTAATAACCATATCAATTTCATTAGCACCTTTTGAAACAGCATCTTTCGTCTCAAATCCCTTTGTTTCAATTGATGCAGCACCCAAAGGAAATCCTACTACTACTGCAATTTTTACGTTGCTTCCCTTTAATTGTTTAGCAACAAAATCTACATGACTACTATTCACACAAACAGAATAAAAGCCATATTCTTTAGCTTCCTCACATACTTTTCTTATATCAGACTGTGTAGCATCTGCATTTAAGATTGTATGATCTATGTATTGAGCTATATTCATATCAATTTTTCACCCATCTTATTTAATAATTAATTCAACCATTTCTCCATTTTTAACACCAGCTGCATTTCCTTCATCATTATCCACATGCATTTCTAGTGCAAATGTATGGTGTGCTCTTACCAGCACATTTTCAAAAACTATTGCTCTTTCTCCGCTTGTTCTTACCTTTACTCTTTGTTTATCTACTACACCAAATTTTTCTGCATCATCTGTATGCATATGAATATGTCTAGCAGCAGCTATAATGCCCTCTTTTAATTCAACTTCTCCTTGAGGGCCAACAATTTTTGCTCCTGGACTTCCTGCCACATCGCCTGAATCTCTAACCGGCGGTTTTACCCCTAAAGCAAATCCGTCAGCTAACGATATTTCAATTTGTGTGCTTGGTCTAGCTGGACCTAAAACACGGACACCCTTTAAAGTCCCCTTTGGGCCTACTATATCAACCTTTTCTACTGCTGCATATTGTCCAGGTTGAGATAAATCTTTAAATTTATTTAACTCATAGCCCTTGCCAAATAATGTTTCAATATCTTCTTGGCTTAAATGAAGATGACGATTTGATAATGCAATTGGCAACATTTTTTCGCTCATCATAATTCCTCCCAACATAATTATTGTTAATATTTTGTTGTACTCTGTGAAAGTGACTGACTCAAAAGTTATAAATCAAACTTGCACTCTGTATAAGTGATCAACACGAAAGTTACAAACTAAACTTTCGGTTGTCTACTTATGGTCATCTACTTTTGTATGTACAATCACTATTATACGGTTTTTAGTTAAAAAAATCAAATTTTTTATAGGTTTTCAACATATACAAAGCATTAAAGGTTTTGAAATAAACTTTCTATCTCTTCCCATTTTTCTTCTTGATTATTTTCTTTATTATGTATATGGAATATAAAAGTTATTATCGTCAAAAACATAGTAATACTAGCTACAACTATATAATATATCGTATATGGAATATATAATGAAGCTACCATAAGAAATATACTTAAAGTAAAATATCCTTTAATTTTTTTATTTGATAAAGCTGCTGCCTTATATCTTCCCCAGTTTTTCTTCCTTTTACTTATTTGATTTTCAATAGCTTCATCAATTTCTTGCTCCGATGGAAACATATCCTTCCCTTCTATAATCTTTAACAGTTTTTCTTTATTAATTAATATGATATTATAATTTTCATTTATTTGATTCAAATAATCATAACAATCTTTAGTAAAGTCAGATGTCGTAACAAAAATGCCTTTTTTTATATTTTCTCGTATTAACTGACATAAGAATTCTTTTAAATCTTTTAATTCTACATCAAAGTCATTTTTATAGGTATAACAGGAAAGCATAGTTTTATGATCATTATAATCTGCTATTAATACGATTGATTTATGATCATTGTTTATGTATTGTATTTCAGTGAAGCCTACTTTAGTAAAAATTGTTGTTATGTATTCCTTCATTTCATCAATCGTTTTATTTAAAATTTCTTTGTACACTCTTTGAGACGCAACAATTCTTCTTTTTTCTATTTTTAGTTCATTCAACTTTCCTCTTCGTATCTTTATTGAAATTGCATGATAAATACAGGATACCATTGTCGCCATCATTATTGCACTATAGATATTTGCATTTTTTAAAAAAAATAAAGTAAAGGTTATAAAAAAAATAAAACATCTCCATAAAACATAGTCGATTACTTTAGCTATATCATTTCTTTTGTCTTCTTGTGTACTGCTGTAGAAGGTCTTAAATCTTCTGCTGTTTGAACGATTTTTTTTAAAGTTCTTGTAAATTTCACTAAACTTTATTATCCATTTCTCTATTTTTTTCATATTTCACCGCTCCTCTATCATTAATTATTTCCAATAAAATCCATAGTATGCTTTTACTATGGATTTTATAAACCTTCTATTCTAATTCTTCAATCGTACTAACTAAATTATTGATATCTACTTCTTCTACATTAATCATCTTAACAAATTGATTATAGGATGGAACTCTTATTTCTCCTGTTGTATTGTGGGCAAGATAATCATTATTTCTATTTGAATAAATTATCACATCAATAGGCTCCTTTGCCTTATCTATCGTTGTAACTCTATATCCCTTTTCTCTTAATATTTTTGCAGCTTCATGCAATCCCTCTTGAACAGCTATTAATTTGCTTTTCATTATTATTATTCACCTCAATAGATTTTTAAAATGCTAGTTTACTATACACTTTATCCTTCCTAATTTTTCATAAATAAAACCTTCTTATCTTAAAATTAAGAAGGTTTTAAAAGTTATATTAGCCCATTGCTCTTTCTAACTTATCGAGATGTTGTAGAGGAAAATGTTTTAATAATTCTTTAAATTGATCTACAGTTAACCCTTGTGTCGTTGTGTATATCTGTATTTTACCGTCTACATCTGCATTGATAAAACGTTGTTTCACCTCTTGAAAATTTACAACTGCATTCATTATTAAATCCTCCTTAGCTATGGATTTAGTAATAGTATGGAGATTTTTTTCTAAAACTATACAAGGATTATTATACTATTCATAGATTTCATTTTTAAGAGTAGCAATATATGGTAAATTTCTATATTTTTCTGCATAATCAATACCATATCCAACGATAAATTCGTCTGGTATATCAAAGCCAATATAATCAATATCTAAACTGCATTTTCTTCTAGATGGCTTATCTAGTAGCGTGCATATTTTTAAGCTTGCCACTTTTCGTGACCTTAAGTTTTCTGTTATATATTTTAAAGTTAAACCAGTATCTATAATATCTTCAACAATAAGGACATGTTTATCTTCAATTTCTAGGTCTAAATCCTTTAAAATCCTCACAACTCCTGAAGTTTCTGTTGAATGTCCATAGCTAGACACTGCCATGAAATCAATATACAGAGGTACATTAATTTCTCTAATCAAATCTCCTAAAAAAACATTTGCTCCCTTTAATACTCCAATTACAACCATCTCTTTTCCAGCATAATCCTTTTCTATTTGTTGTCCTATTTCTTTTACTTTGCTTTGGATTTTTTCTTTCGTAAATAAGATTTCTTTAATATCATTTTTCATAAGTAAATCTCAACTCCTTTTCATAAGATTCGCTACTTTTTAAACTCTACATATTTTAAATCAGTTTCCAAATACCTTGCAAGAGTATAAATCACATCAGATAATCGATTTATATATTTAATTAACATAGGATTAATCGTTTCTTCTCTATTTAAGGTTAATATTCTTCTCTCAGCTCTTCTACATACTGTTCGTGCAACATGTAAACTAGCTGCTGCTTTATTACTTCCTGGAATAATAAATGCGTTTACCTGTTCTATTTTTTCTAAATATTCATCTATAATTTCTTCTAAAAACTCAACATGTCTCTTTTCTATTTTTTCCGGAAATTTTTCTTGATCTGATGTTGCTAATTCACCTGCCACATCAAATAATTCTCTCTGTATTCTATAAATAATCTCAACAATTTTATCTTGTGCAATAAAATTTCGTGCAAAGCCTAATGTAGAGTTCAGCTCATCAATCGTTCCATAGCTTTCTACTCTAATATCATCCTTTTTTACTCTTTTTCCATCATACAAACTAGTTTCTCCACCATCACCTGTTTTGGTATAAATTTTCATATGCATCCTCCTCATAAAAATTTATTTACTATATATATCCATACCGTATTCTATTTTCTATATGCGACTATATGTTCGTTAAAATAAATTTGAACGCATGAAGAAGGCCTAGACAAATCTAGGCAGTTCTTAATAGATTTATAATTCTATTTTGGAGGCATTACAGTAGCAATGCCCTCTAACACTACAACTCCCTCTTGATTTGTGCAAGTAGTCTTCAGTTTGATACGATTGCGTTCTTCATTCTTTTCTAAAACCTCTGCTTCAGCTTTAATGGTATCGCCAAATCTAACAGGTACTAAAAACTTTAACTCCTGTCCTAAATAAATTGTTCCTGGGCCAGGAAGATACATGCCTAGGACGGTTGATATTAAACCTGCTATCAACATTCCATGAGCTATTCTTCCTTTAAACATTGATTTTTCTGCTGCTGGCTGGTTAATATGGGCTGGATTTAGGTCACCAGTGATCCCAGCATATAAATATACATCAGTTTCAGTAATCGTCTTTTCAAAATTAGCTTTATCCCCGATATTAAGCTCAGCTATTTTTTTCCCAATCATATAAAATCCTCCTTTAAATAATTAGTCAATTTTTAATCATGTTCTTTTATGGGTAACCAACTACAGAACTTAAGCAGATGACTGTAATCTATGATTTCATGTCAGTCGCTTATACAAGGTGAAATTTTGATATATTAAGGGCTACATTTGCAACTCATGGTTTTGGGCGAAATCGTAGACCGTGTATATCAAAAGTAGATGACCCAAATCTTTGATTTGCTGTCAGTCACTTTCACAGAGTGCAATTAAAGTTTAAAATTGGTTATCTATATAAGTCCTTAATGAATTTATTATATACTTTCTACATTTCTAAGTCTTTTCCTCTAACCATATAAATTAAATATAGAGAATAGATACCCTATTAATACTTTGAATATGTTTAATGAATATGATACTCTTATATGGTAGAGTTATTTAATTACTACAAAATATGATTGAGGTGCAATTAGATATGAAACATAAAAAAATTATAGAAGCTTTTCAAAATAATGACAAAAAATCTCCCCACACCTTTTTAAGATCATCTGTTCTAATTCCTATTATCGATGTGGATAATGAACCTCATATATTGTTTGAAGTGCGTTCTCATCAGCTAAAAAGTCAACCTGGTGAGATATGCTTTCCAGGAGGAAAAGTTGATGATAACGAAACGCTTCAACAATCAGCAATAAGAGAGACTGTAGAAGAATTGAATATTTCAGCTGATAATATTCAACTTATTGGAAACTTGGATCCTATTGCTACCACCTTTAATATGATTGTTTATCCCTTTTGTGCTATTCTTCATAATGTAAAACTAGAAGATATTCGTTATAGTATAGATGAAGTTGATTCCATTTTTGCTGTTCCTCTTAAAGAGTTAGTGACACAAAAACCTTTAGTGCATAGATTAAAGGTCAACACAATTCCAGATGAAGATTTTCCTTTTCATCTTATTCAACAGGGAAAAGACTATAGTTGGAGGGTGAATGACTATTATGTATACTTTTATAAATATAAAGATTATGTTATATGGGGTATCACAGCCAAAATGCTAAAAAACTTTTTAGATATCATATCAAATGAATACTAAATAAACTCAGCACCTGTTATTCTGCTCCGACAGGTGCTGTTGCAATATTTGCCTTAAAAAGAGTTTGTAATTCCTGTGCAATCCTAGTGTTTATTACGAAGTAATAGCCTTCAATATATATATAATTATTATTCATCAAACCATAAATATCCTCACTATCAGAAAAATAAAAGTTGATTGGGCCAATAACCTGACTCTGCTGATTAGCAATTAGTTCTTTTTCAATCTTATATGTAAAAAAGCTATCCACTAAGTTAGATATTTTTTCTTTTTCCTGTAGCATGCCCATTGTTTGATTTTCTGTATTTTTCAGTTCTATAGCCACAGCCATCATTAATCTTTCTTTTAGTTGTTCACTATCTGAAAATTGATTTGTATCTACAATAATAGAATAATTAATATCCTCAATTGTGTCATTGATATCTGCATTATCATTTGTATCTGGAACTCTTTCTGTAGAACAACCAATTAGAGAAAGCATTATGATCACTGTTATTAATAATACTTTTATCCTCATTGCCTTCACCTTCCTCAATTATTTCCTCTATTATATCATAGATTGTCAATATTATGCATAAGAATGATAACCAACTAACAACGTGTTCACGCCTATATAGGTGAAAAGAATAGCTAAAAAGCCCAGTACAGCGAACCATGCAGCCTTCTTATCCTTCCACCCTTTCGTCAATCTAACATGTAGATAAATGGAGTAAATAACCCATGTAATAAATGACCATGTTTCCTTTGGATCCCATTGCCAATATCTCCCCCATGCCTTTTCTGCCCATATGGCTCCACTGATAATCACCACAGTTAGCATAACGAATCCTAATGCTATGGCTCGATAACTTATTAAATCCAGTTTTTCAAAACTAGGCATATAATTAGCAAGAAAAGCATCCTGTTTAAATCTATCTCGAATTAAATACATAATAGATACACCACATGCGATAGCAAAAGCTCCATAGCTGAAAATTGCAGTACTCACATGTATTGTAATCCAATTGCTTTGTAGAGCTGGCATTAAAGGTCTTATTTCTCTTGATTGTAGTGCAGCATAAAAGGCCACCAATAGTAATAAGGGAGTAACAAAGGTGCCTAATGCTTTGAATCTATATTTCCATTCAAATCCTACAAAACTTACTGCAATCCCCCATGCAAAGCTTGTTGCAAATTCATATTGATTGGCTAAGGGTAATCTACTAGCTTCAGCTGCTCGTGTAGTTAAAGCGATGGTATGAAAAACAATGCCTACCTTGACCAACAAACTTCCATAGTTAGAAAATTTTTCTTTCCTAAACATAAAAAAAGTAAAGTAACACACCATCGATAGACTATACAATATTAAAGTAATGATAAAGCTATATCTTTCATCAAACACAATATTCCTCCTTTGGCTTAAGTATTCAGCAGATGATTTATATTGTTTCCAAAAACTTCAATGTGTTTTCCTGCCTCTGTAATAATTATTTCCTTTGGCTTTATATAAAAGCATAGAATTAACCCAAGTAAGATAAGTACCGCACCGATAATTGCCCCTATCTTACCCTTCATTTTATTCACTTGAAAATAAGTATACATCTGAGGATTTTCAAAAACAAATGTATAGTCATACCAGTGAATATTTTCATCTATTGAGGCTATATTCATAGCTACCCGTTGCCCCATAAAAAATATAGTATATAACACTTTAGGATTATTTGAGTGGTTAGAACTACTATATATGCCATTCTCAGTTGATATAAAGTCTGGATAGAACTTGGTAAACTGAATTGCAACAGGTCCTCTTTCGTCTGAAATAGTCGTTGCTTCATAAAAGATATCCTCCTTTAATAATTGATCATTAGCATATATCTTTATATCAGCAGCCCAACCAGTAGCAGTCTGATAAATAGCATATCCATCATGTCGCATTGGGTTGTTTACAAAAATATCTTCTGCCTTTAAAATGTCTCCCCCATTGTTTTTCAAATTAACATGAGAAAGATATTGTTCTATAGAACCATCCTCACGATATTGTATGTTAAAGTCATTGATTTCTAAGCTGTAATTTGTACCTAATACTTCCTTAGCCTCTCCCGGAACCCCATATACATGAGTTGAAAAAAAAGTGTATTGTCCATATCCATAAAAAACGATTACCAAAAGTACCCCTACATGAATAAACCATGAGCCTAAATATCCCATTTGATTCTTTTTGCCATAGTATACTGTTCTATTATTAACTTTTTCCATTTTATTCAAACTTTCAAATCCATATTTTCTATATATTTCTCCAATTACAGCTGTTTTTTTGTCTTCTTCTACCTTTTGTGCAGAAATATTTCTCATCTTTTTAACATCGGGCACTTCAAAAATTTTATTAAATGTTTTATTGAATCTAGTTATACTACATAACAATAGATTTAAACACAATGTTCCAAATAAAATGCTAAAATATAAAGAATGATATAGATCATTAAACCTTAATACTAGTATTGTCTTCGCTACAATACTAGTATAATTGTTCTGGTAAAATGCGATATCTCTTCCTTGAGGTATAAAAGATCCCACAACTGAAAGAAATCCTAGAACCCCTAGTAATATTAACCCAAATCTCATAGACTTAAAAAAAGACCTTATATTTATTAAACCTACTTTATTTTGCATTACATCACATCCTCTATTTTACTAAGTAATGAAACTACCACTATCTTTATACTGCTTAGATAGTGGTAGATAATTTATAAATCTTTCTACTGTTGTTCTGCTAAAATGTCCAATGCCTGTTGTGCAAATTCCTTAGCTTCCTCTAAAGCTTTCCTGGCTTTTTCCCAATGGTGGAAACCTGTACTGTTTTCTACCATTACGAAATCCCAACGATATTGGGCCTTTCTATGCAAATCCCATAATTCTTCTACAGTAGCTTCCTCTAGGTCCCTTTCCTCCAGTGCAGCTGCAAAATCTTCTACAAGTTCTACGATCATACCACTGACCTCTACTTGCATGTCATCAATTTCTCGCTGAATTTCTTCCGTCTGTGCTATAATGGCTTCTCCATCCTTATGACATCCTCCACAGGATTCTTCAACGGTTTTAAGTGGACTCTTGGCCCAATGGGATCGATAGGTTTCTCCCTCTTCCTCAACTGTCGGCATGTGACAATCTGCACAGCTAACACCCATCCTATCGTGAATACTTCCCGTATACATTTCAAATTCTGGATGCTGTACTTTAATAAGAGGCGTTCCAGTTCTGGGATGCTTCCAATCATAAAAACCTCTTTCTTCAAAATAGGCTTCTATATCTTCTATTTCTATACCATTGTCCCATGGCAAAACAACTTCCTTTGTATCTGGGTTAAAATAGTATTCAACATGGCATTGAGCACAGGCTAAAGTACCTGCAGGTGGTTCCTGCTCTAATTTTGTTAAACCTACCGCAAGGTGAGGAGCAGTAACTTGTATATTTTGTCCAGGTTCATTCCTATGACAATTGTAGCAGCTAATAGAATTTTCTATTCCTTGAACTGTTTCATGAAAATCTAGTGCAAACATATCTTCTCCATGTTCTACAAACAATTTCTCATAGTCTGCTGTCTTACATGCCAAGCAGGAAGCCCCTGGCTTCGGTCTCTCTGTATTGATTACGTCCTCTAGGGAGTAATAATGGCCTCTCGCTGCATAATACTCTTTTGAAAACCCTATTCCATCATAGAGTATTTTTATATTGGGATACTTTTCTAGATAATCAACAGGGTGTAGACCCCCTAAAGTACTGTCCTCAACAGTAAAATCCCCCATTCTTGATGTTCTAATAAAGGATTCATAAATCATTGGATACTCCTCTTCCCAATGGGCAGCATCCAAAATCATATCCTCTGGTGCGGGGATCTCTCCTAATGGTATTTGTAGTCCTTCACCTGGTTCTTCTGCTTGTGGCGGTCCTTCCTCTTGTCTAGCACATCCTACATTAATGGTTATTATTGCTATTATAGTCAAACAAATCACTATCCAACTAATGTTTTTCTTCATTCTCCATTCTCCCTTCTTATTACTTCAATCCTTAGTTTAGTATTTGTCAAATTTTCAAATCTTATAATTTTTTTCTTTCTAAATAAAGATTTATTCGTCTTCTGTAACAAATATGTGCAAATATATAAAAGACTTTTCACATATAAATTAATAATCATTGATGAAATTAAAGGAGGTAATAATGTGATTATTCCATCACAACCTAGAAACCCTAGTGCTAAAGAACGACTTGAGATGATGGCCTTTGCCCTCGAGTCAGAAAACCGTATTGAAGACCTTGATAACATTGTAGAATTACTTGCTCCGCCACAGGATATTCTCACCATTGCACCGCCTGGCTCTTGTAAAAATGTCAGGGTAGCAGTTTTAGGAGGCGGTTTGGCTGGTTTATCGGCAGCTTTTGAGTTAAGAAAATTAGGATTTCATACAACGATATTTGAAGCCAATGAACAAAGGATTGGAGGCCGGGTCTATACCCATTACTTTGATCAGCAAAGACAATTATACGGTGAATTAGGGGCCATGCGTTTTCCAGTAAGTCACAACACCACATGGCATTATATTGATCTTTTCAAATTGAACACTCGCCCCTTTATACAAACAAATGAAAACGCCTTCATCTATGTACGAGGAGTAAGGGTTCGAAATGATCCTGGAGGTAAAAATGTTCAAAAATACATATATCCTAAGTTCAACATGACCCCCGAAGAAAAAGATTTATCATGGCAAGAATTAGAAAACATCGCTTTTTTTGAACCTCTTTTAGCTATTCCTTCGGAAATAAGAAAGCAAATATTAGAAATTAGAGATATTTATAGTCCTCAGATCAACATGTCGGACTTTTTCAATATTCGCCAAAGCATGGAGAAAGCTGGTTTAAGTGATGGTGCTATAGCTATGCTCAGCAATGTTAACCCCTCTACAGGTTCCTTTTTTTACTATAGCTTTTTCGAAATATTAATGGAGATATATGGAATTAACTTTTCATTTATGTATGAAATACCTGGAGGAATGGCAAAGTTTCCAGAAGCATTTCTTGATTCTTTCCAACAAGATTGTCCTAAAAACTATTATCCTGATATTTATCCTAATCATCTAGGAGACATTGATTTAAGAATGGGCCATGCAATTATGGGTCTAGGTCAATACAGAGAAGATGGTGCTGTTACAGTTCACTATAAGAAAAAAGACTGTCCAGAAATTCATCAGGAGGACTTTGACTATGTTATTTGCACCCTACCTTTTTCTAGTGTAAGACGTTTGCGGCTGGATCCGTTATTTAGCAGTAGAAAAATGCAAGCGATTAGAATTTTATCTTATATATCATCACAAAAAACTGCTTGCTTATTTAATCAACGTTTTTGGGAAATAGGAGGACCGGATGAACGAATTATCGGTGGTAGTTCATCAACAGATTTACCAATTAGTAGTATTTGGTACCCTTCTGATGACGGCAAATTCATTGGAGATGAAGAATATGATTATAGAAAAAGCTACCGCGATTCTTATGGATGCACATGGGATTTGAACACTAAAGCAAACCCCAATCTTCCTGGAGTATTACTAGCCTCCTATAACTGGGGACAGGATGCTGTGCGGCTTGGTAACGAACCAAATCCACTAAGGATTTACGATATAAAAAGACAGGTTGAAGAAGTACACGGTCTCTATCCAGGAAGCCTTGATCCTCTATTAAAGGACTATAAAACTGTACATTGGAATACTGAACCATGGTTTTGGGGAGCATTTTCCTTCCTTTCCCCTAGTGAGCATCGATTATTTTCAAAGGTATCAATAGAACCTGAATATAAAAGTAGAGTTTTCTTCGCTGGAGAACATGTTTCTACTGCAAGAGCATGGATGCAAGGGTCGTTGCAAACCGGCATGATAGCTGCTAATGGAGTAGCAAAAATGTGTAGAAAAATGCTTTAGCGGCTATTTTCTATTCCTTCAGTTGACATAGTGAAGTTAGCAATGCTATACTAAAACAAAATGAATAGTATCATTGGCAGGGGTGCCCTTTGGGCTGAGAAATGAAGATTTTTTCATTAACCCTTGAACCTGATGTGGATCATGCCACCGGAGGGAGCTGATAATGAGTCTTTATAAATTAGTTGTTGATAATTAAAAGATTTTTCTATACCTCCCAGTACAGTGGGAGGTATTTTTTATCTAAAAATAAGGAGGCAATAAAATGAAAGAATTAGCTATGAGTTTAAGTAAAGTTAAGGAAAAAACCCCGTTAATACAAGCAATTACTAACTATGTTACCATCAATGATTGTGCAAATATTTTATTGGCAATAGGCGCTTCACCTGCCATGTGCGAAGCAACGGATGAAGCCTATGAATTTAGTCAAATCTCCAATGCTGTTTATTTAAATATTGGCACCTTTACAAAAGAACAAGAATTAGCAATGCCTTTGGCAGTTAAAGGGGCGGATGAAAAAAAAATTCCTGTAGTACTAGACCCTGTAGGTTGTGGTGCTATACCAAGAAGAATTGACTACATAAACAAGTTAAGGAAATTTGGAAAAATTCATGTCATAAAAGGAAATTTAGGAGAAATCAAGTCTCTTTTAGGTGTAGATAGTAAAGTTAGAGGTGTAGATTCAATTGACGATGGAACAGATGGCGTTGAGGTATGTAAGCGATTGGCAAAAAAATGGAGCTGTATTGTAGCAGCTACTGGAAAAACCGATATCATTACCGATGGAGAAAAGGTTTGTCTTGTTAATAATGGTACAGAAATGCTTACAAAAATTACAGGAGCTGGTTGTATGGTAGGTGCTCTTACTGCAGGCTTCTGCGGTGCTAATGATGATTTGCTAATAGCTACAGCAGCTAGTCATTTAGTTATGTCTTTAGCAGGTGAAAAAGCTGTAAAAGCTAAAGAAGGTAATTTGCCTGGTACCTTTAGAATGAAATTATTTGATGAAATCTATCAAATAGATGAAGCGGCTATTGAACAAGGAGGTAATATAGAATGGCTATAGATTATAGCTTATATCTAATCACTGATCGTTTATTAGTAGGAGATAAGGACTTTTTTGATGCCATTACTTACGCCTTAAACGGTGGAGTAACACTGCTGCAGGTTAGAGAAAAGAATATCGATTCTAAAAATTTTTATAACATTGCTTTAAAACTAAAGCAAATTGCGAGAGAATTTAATGTCCCTTTGATTGTTAACGATCGATTAGATATTGCTTTAGCTATAGATGCTGATGGACTTCATATCGGACAAAACGATCTCCCTATTGATGTAGTAAGAAGTATACTTGGGAAAGATAAGATTCTGGGCTACTCAGCTTCAAATGTAGAAGAAGCCCTTTATGGAGAAAAGATGGGGGCTGATTATATAGGAGCTGGCGCTGTATTTGCCACTGGCAGTAAGCTAGATGCTGGTGATGCTATTGGTTTAAAAGGGTTGAAAGAAATTGTAGAGCATGTTCACATACCTGTAGTTGGTATTGGCGGCATATCTATCAATAACCTATCAGAAATAAAAGCTGTGGGTGCTGAAGGTATCTCCCTTATATCAGGAATACTATCCCAAAAGGATACTTATAAAGCTGCAAAGGAGTTAATCCAACAATGGAAAAAGAAAAGCTAGTATTTTTTGTGGATTTTGATGGTACCATCACAAAAAGAGATGTCTGTGAGGCTATCGTTACTGAGCTTGCATCAGAGGGTTGGATAGAAATCAACGATCAATGGGAAAACAAACAATTATCCACTTTAGAGTGTGCTAGAGAAACCTTTAAGCTTTTTAAAAGAAAAGATTCTCTAGCTTTTAAAGAAATTGCAGATATGATAGAAATTGATGATGAATTCCTTGTTTTCGTAGATTATTGTAAAAATCAAGGATATCCTATTTATATTCTAAGCGATGGCTATGATTATTATATTGATTATATTTTAAAAAGAGAAGGTCTTTCCCTTCCCTACTACGCCAACAAATTAATATTTTCTTCAGAAATAGAGATTCAAGTACCTTATCAATCAGATCATTGTGATTTATGTGGTGTATGCAAAACAGAATTAATGTTAGAGCTAAAAAAAACCTTTCAAAAGTCAATATATATCGGTGATGGTTCATCAGATTTCTGTCCTGCTGAAAAAGCAGATTATGTATTTGCCAAAAAAAAGCTCTATGATTACTGTGTATCTCTGGGAAGACAGGTTGATAAGTTTGAGAGCTTTCATGATATACTAGAAAGACTATACTATTGGGAAAAGGAGATAACCAAATGAAGCATTTATTAACAATTGCTGGTTCCGATTGTAGTGGTGGCGCTGGTATACAGGCGGACCTTAAGACCTTTTCAGCACTTGGAACTTATGGAATGAGTGTGATCACTGCAATTACTGCTCAAAATACACAGGGAGTAGATGCTGTTGTTGAAATAGATAAATCTATGGTACAGGCACAAATTGATGCTATTTTTAAAGATATTGTTGTCGATGCGGTAAAAATCGGTATGGTGTCAAATTCTGAGATTATCAAACAGATTCGATATTCGCTAGAGATGTGGCAAGTTCCCTTTGTGGTGGTAGATCCAGTTATGGTATCTAAAAGCGGTCATCATTTACTTCAACCAGAGGCAAAGGATGCCCTTATTCGAGAACTTTTGCCTATAGCCACTATAGTAACGCCTAACATTCCAGAAGCCGAAGTGATACTCAATAGACAAATAGTAACAGTAGATGATATGGAAGCAGCAGCAAGGGATATCTATGAGTTAGGGCCTAAGAGCATACTAGTCAAAGGAGGTCATTTAGAAGGAGATGCTATTGATGTGTTTTATGATGGCACTACAATCAACCGAATATCTTCTCCAAGGATTCATAAGAATAATACCCATGGCACTGGTTGTACTTTATCTTCAGCCATTGCCTCCTATCTAGCTTTAGGCTATGACCTTACCCCTGCAATCTCTAAATCTAAAGATTATGTTACAAAGGCCATTGATTCCGGATTAGAAATAGGTAAAGGTGTTGGACCCTTACATCATTTTCATCACATATTCCCATTAGAAGATCATTATAATAACAAATAGTTATATAAAAGCAGGAAGATTTTAATCTTTCTGCTTATTTTTGTATCAAGAAAACACCCCCATTTGCATTGCAAATGGGGGTGTTTTTACTATATAGGGGAGATTTTATTATGTTAGAAAGTCTTTTATATAGTTTTAAATGTTTCCCTGAAGCCCTATTTCATGTTTATTACAAGTATATGGGCAATTTCGGTATTGTTATAGATTTTTAAGTAAGATAACTTACTATTTCAAATTATTTTTATTGCCACTTTGCAATATATTCATCTACTTGATCAGGTAATACTAATTGATAATCAATCCATACTACATCTTCCACGGATTCACCTTTAGCGATTTTTACAGCTGCTTCCATCGCTCCACCACCTTGTCCATTTGCATCTTGGAATACCGTTATATCTAATTTATCGTCCTTCATAAATTCCAGTGCATCAGGTGAGGCATCAATACCAGCAACAAATACCTCATCTAATTTTCCTGCTTGCTCCAATGCCATAATAGCTCCAATTGCCATTTCATCATTATTAGATGCAACCCCATGGATTTCTAAACCAGCTTGAATCCAGTTCTCCATTATATCCAAGCCCAGTGATCTTTGCCATTTACCTGTTTGTTCTGCTATAACTTTGATATCAGGGTATTTTTCTGCTATAACCTGCTTAACACCTTCTGTTCTCATTCTTGCTGCCTCGTGACTTGATTCTCCTTGTAATATTACAATATTGCCCTGACCACCCATCAGTTCACCTAATGCTTCCATCTGCAGAATACCTGCGATAATACTATCGGAACCAACATAAGAGGTAGCATCCTCTTGATTTTGGAAAGGTCTGTTTACACTGATTAACGGCATACCTTCTCTTTTAGCTAAATCTGTCAATGGACCTGAAGCTTCGGTATCTACGGGATTTATTACTACTGCATCAAATCCTTGTGCAATAAAGTTCTCTAACTGTCCTAACTGTACATTCGGGTCATTTTTAGAATCTACATATGATATTTCAATATTGCTATCTCCCAATGAAGCCTCATACTTTTTCATTCCATCCAGCATATAAGTTAACCACACGTCATCAAAGGTAGAAATTGCTACACCAATTCTAATTTTGCCATTCTCCTCTTCAGTAGACCCACCTTCAGTAGCAGCTGGTTTTTGACCACATCCTACAACCATAGTGATGCTTAATACTAAAACCAATAATAATGCTAATACTTTTTTTAGATTCATACTTCTTCCCCCTTAAATTCTTTATTAATATTTATATAAGCTTAATTTCTCTATGAAAGATACAATTAAGAAATTAAGTTTATATCCTTTAAATTTCGAAGAAAGCGGACTTTTGTAGGAAAACAAGCATTTTTAACGTTCATTTCATGCAACCGTTTGCATAAAACTTGAAAAATATCCTATGTTGCATTTTTTTCAAATTTATATTGCATATTGAGCTTTTATTTGCAATCTCTCACACAAACCTATAGCGCCTTATTATATGCGATGATTTTGTACTGGCTATCTTTACCTTCACATCTAAACAACCCTAAATTATACTCGTATTTTATGCAATGGTTTGCATCGAGGGCTTCAATTTAATAATTTTTACTGTTTCCTTCTTTCAAAAATTTCATCATACCCTCTAGATAATTCATAATATCATGTTATGTAAGATTCAACAGTGTTAATCAGTTGTAGTTTTCATAATGTTTGCGTTTTTCTGAATTTATTTATGAAATAATATTATCATATGAATTTTTATTTGTAAACAATAAATAATAATTTAACAGAATTTTTAATCTTTTATATCTACTTTCCACATAAGAATTTTACGATACTTTTCTTATATAATTCAATTTAAGCCTGATACACTCCGTACTTAAATCGTTACTTCTATTTGCTCAAAAGCGCCGCAGGATTCTCTTACTATCAAATTGGGTTGAAGAACAATTCTTCTTCTTACTGATGATTCTTTATTGCTTAACAAGCTAACCAATCGTTCGCAAGTCAACATAGCAATTTCCTTTGTTGGTTGATGAATAGTTGTAAGATAAGGCTTATAATATGTAGCGAACTCAATATTGTCATAGCCTACTACTGCTATATCCTCAGGGACTCTAATTTTTAACTCTTTTAATGCACGGATAACCCCAAGTGCCATCAAATCATTTTGGGAAAATATTGCAGTTGCATTTTTTACTATATCAATATTATCCATTACAATTTGATAACCTGAGTTAAAGCTGGTATCTCCTAATATTAGCATTTTTTCATCAAAAGCAATGCCATGATTACTTAAAGCAGCTTTATACCCTTCACTTCTTAAATTAAACTCTCCTCCGATTATATCTGCCGATATAGACATAATGTTACGGTGTCCCAGTTTTATTAAATGCTCTGTAGCTAAATATCCTCCTTGAAAATGATCTATATAAACAACATCTATATCCTTTTCTGCACCATCAATGTCTGGAATATATTTCAAAAACACAAAGGGTTTATTACTCCTTTTTAAAAGCTCTAGGGTCTCGATATCAAATATTGGTTGTATAATTATAAGTCCATCTACTTTTTTCCCTGAAATTAATTTCCTAATATTGTTTTGGCCCGTATACTTATTTTCAAAATAAGAAACAATGATATCTAAGTTTTCTTTTTCTAATTGATCTCTCAATTCATTATGCCAAGAAGTAAAGTGAAGATTATAACTAAAATCTACAGAATTATTTGGATAAATGATACCTATTGTACCTGTTTTACTAGTAATTAAACTTCTAGCATTTGCATTAAATTCAAAACCAAGTTCTTCAGCAATTTTCTTTATTCTTTTTTTAGTTTTATCCGGGATTAGATCACTGTCATTCAAACTACGTGAGACAGTAGCTTGACTTACTCCTGCACTTTTAGCTATGTCTGCTAGTGTAACCGCCATAAACCTCATCCTTTACTTTCTAAAGTTTCTGCATTTAGCACATTTTTCATCATAGTGCAATCGTTTGCACTTTATATTATCATATAATATTGCAACTTAATTGTAAAGTTTTTTTAAGCAATTCCGACTTTTTTCTTACAAGTCTACAACTGGATTGCTTTTTTTAATCCTTTAGTGCTACTATTAAAACCTTCTTATTCTTCGGACAAGCCTTTAATATATTCATCCATAGCTTCATTTGCTAACTGATCACACCTATTATTATATTCATTGTCCGAATGTCCCTTAACTTTTATAAATTTTACATGATGATACCGAAGCAGTTCAATAAGCTTCAACCATAATTCTTTATTCTTCACTGGCTGTTTATTTGCTGTTTTCCAATCTTTTTTCAACCAATTCTCAATCCAGTTTTGATTAATAGCATTAACTACATATGCAGAATCGCTGTATATTTCCACGTTACATGCTTCAGTTAACATATCAAGAGCATCTATAACAGCAGATAACTCCATTTTGTTGTTAGTAGTATTGGAAAATGCTTTTTTTATTTCCTTTTTATTATTCTTATACATTAATACAATTCCATACCCGCCTAGAGCATTTTCTTTACCATTACCTCTACATGCTCCATCAGTGTAAATAGTAATATTTTTCACAAAACCCCTCCTTCTGATGTCCCATGATATCATTATTATCTTTACCTATTTTTACTCAATTAGGGTGTTATATATATCATGTCCTTTAGTCATCCCTTCCATTATATTCTCTATCAGTTCTCTTTTGTCCTTCTTTTATTAATAAATGTCATTTGATCCTTTTACCCATGTATAAAATTCTAATATTTGGAGAATATACTATTAATGAGAATGTGATGTTCAGGTATTTTAGTCCCCCTTTAATCCTGATTAAACATCATGTTCTCATTTATTTTTTATGCAAATGCGAACATAGAAAAATCCACTCTTTGGAGTGGACTCTTTCTGCAGCCTTATCTAATTATATAGAGGATATGTTAATTATTCTTACTTGCTACTATACTCTTCTTCTATTTCTTTAATTTTAACAGGTCTACCTTCCTGGAAGGATTTTTTAGCAGCTAAACCTATAAGTACTGGTTTAAGTCCGTCTTTTGCAACTACTGGAGTTTCTTTATTCTCTATAATTGCATTAAAGAATTCTTTCATTTCTTCTCTAAAAGAACCTTGGTATCTTTCTAAGAAGAAATATTTGGGTTTATCACTAAAAACGCCTTCTTCAGTGCTGATAATTGCTGATGTATCCGTATCATTAGAAACTAGCACTTTTCCCTTTGAGCCAAATACTTCTATTCTTTGGTCATATCCATAAGCAGCTTTTCTACTATTGTCAATTACACCAATAGCTCCATTTTCAAATTTTAAAGAGATAATTGCTGTATCAATGTCTCCAGCTTCACCGATAGCTGGATCCACTAACACTGCACCGGTTACATAAACTTCTTCTACTTCACTACCTGATAAATATCTCGCCATATCAAAATCATGAATTGTCATATCTAAAAAGATTCCTCCTGATACCTTTACATATTCTGCTGGAGGTGGTGCTGGATCCCTTGAAGTAATTTTAAGGATTTGTACATCTCCAATTCTTCCATCTTTTACTATTTCTTTCACCTTTTTAAAGTTATGATCAAATCTTCTATTAAAACCTACTTGAAACTTTACACCTGCTTTTTCAACAGCAGACAATGCTTTGTCAATTTTTTCAACAGTTAAGTCAATTGGCTTTTCGCAGAAAATATGTTTTCCTGTTTTAGCAGCCTCGATACTAATATCAGCATGTGTGTCAGTTGAAGAGCAAATAAGAACTACATCGATCTCAAAATCATTTAGAATTTCTTTATAATCCTTATAAGTATGTTTGATTCCTACATTGTCAGCCCACGCTTTACTATTGTCTATAAAAGGGTCAGCTACTGACTTTACTTCAACATTTGGAAAGTGTGCTATTAAATTTTCAGCATGGAGTTTTCCAATCCGGCCTACACCTATTACTCCTACTTTTATTTTTCTTTCCATTATAAACATCTCTCTTTCTTTTTATAAGATTACTTGCCCGCTTATGAATTTGTTAATCATTCACTATATTTCAAAATATTTGCTAACAACTTTTATCGTTTTTTGTTTTCCAACCTTTATTGTCTCTTCAATATCCCATTCCCAGTATTCTGGTCTAAATAGCTCCACTGATACCATTTCACTATAACCAATTTCTTTTAAGGTTTTAAGTATTGAATCCAAATCAATCGCTCCTTCACCTGGCCATAATCTACTATCATCTCTCAAAGCCCCTACAGGTAAATCCTCTGTGTCATCAATATGAAAAATAAATATTTTGCTAGAATCTGCTTGTTTTAAATCCTCCAGCTTTGAATTCATTGCGTGGAAATGGAAACAATCTAGTACCATTCCTATACTTTCTCTATTTACAGCTTTTACAATGTCATAGGTTTGCCCAAAGGTATTTACAGAACAATTTGGATAACCAACAAACTCATAGGCCAGTTTCACGCCAAATTTTTCTGCTGTATCTGCTAAATCATTTAATACTTTGATGGATTCTTCTTTAATTTGTGTTTTTGTATAATGTCCTATATCAAAGGTTGGCACTACAACGATTTTTTTACAATGAATCTGTTCTCCAATTTCACATAAAAACTGAAGATCGTCTTTAATTTGTCTATAGCCTGCTTCATCTCTAAATGTAATAAACTCTAAAGCATTAAACGCGTAAGGCTTTAGTTTGCTATTGTTAAAAAAATTAGCAAGATCCTGTACAGTCTGATCCTTTAAATAATCCTTCAGTTTATCAAGTCTGATTTCAATGAGGTCATAACCATGTTTTTCACATAATTCTAAATCCTTTTGTAGTGTTGAATGCTTCATAGTAGTTGCTTGATTAAAACAAATTTTCATCTTTTTTCCTCCTTAATAATTAATTGTTTGATCATATAACAAGGTCCAATTTATTTCAATTTGATATTAGTAGCTACATGCATTGTATAAGCATTGTATTACCAATTCAAAATGAATGAAACTTCACTGTTCACATTTCACCCCTTAGCCTTTGCTATAGAGACTTTAATACCCTCTCTATGCAATCGCTTGCGCTGTGATGTATAAAATCTATATTCTTTGTTAATTCTGCTTTTATGCAAAGGTTTGCATAAAAGTGTGTATTTAAATTTGGCACTAGCTATTTTGTAATAGTAATCTATGTATTCCTATATTTCATGATCCTTGCTATACTAGATTTCTTCGAGAAAGACTTTTCACTATCTCTAGTCTATTCATCTAGATTTTTATTAAGTTTAAAAATAGTGCTAATATTATTTATTGTTTGATAATTTATACAACAATCATATCATAGGAAATTTTCATTGTAAATAATAATTGTATAGATATCCAAGTTGAAATATAAAATTATGCTATGAAATTTCTGGATAAATGCCAGCTGTAAATTCTAAACAAATTCGAAGAGTAGTAAGTCTGTGTGGCGCAAAAATTCCTCATGATTTAGAAGCACTTTTAGTTAAGTACGAAAATGACGATGCTTCTATGTTTTCAGCGGGAATTGATTATGCATGTAAGCAAATTGATGGTTTAATTCGACATGGCATCGATGGCTTACACAACTATTCAAAAACCTAAAACACCTTCATGAAATGAAGGTGTTTTCTTAACTTACTTAAAGCTAATTGCCTTAGCAGGGCATTCCTCGATTATAGTTCTCATATTTTCTATTTCAGTTTCTTCTAACTTTTTGTTTTTAGATTTAACTTTTTTATTCTTTGCTTCAAAATAATCTGGAGACGATTTTATACATAAACCACATCCGATACAATATTCTTCATGTACACCAATACTACTGATTTTTTCTCCCTCTATTTCTACACCAAAAGGAATGCTCTCTTTCTTAACAATAATTGATACAGCATAGGCCATCAGAATTATTGAAAGTACTGTTAAGATCCATCTTAATCCCATAAACTGAAAACTTAAAAACTTTGCTTCATTTGCCAGCATTGGTATCTTTATGACAGCCCATGCACTTAGGATAATAACAATGTTAGTAATACTAGCTCCCTTTTTTAACAGCATTTTACACACAGGGAATGCTGCATAAATTGGTCCTGCTGAGAAGCTTCCTAATAGAAAGGAATAAATATTTCCTTTTACTCCAGACCCTTCTCCAAAACCATTTATAATCACTTCTTTCGGAACCCATGCCTCTATAATTGAAGTCAGTACAAAAACCACAGGCATTATTTGTAGCATTTCTGATACATAATACATGCTGTTCTTTACTGATAAGATTCCTTTATCAGGCATCGTAATAAACAAAACTACATAAAGGAAGGATACTGCCGCTAACAGCTTGTTTCTTTTAATAAGCTCTATCCTATTCACAGTATCACCCCCATTGCAAATGCGATAATCACGGCGAACAGGAAGCTTAATGCATTTCTAGTGACAGCAAACCGCAATCCAAACTCTTGTCTTTCTAATGGAAAGGTAACAACCCCTACCATCGTTAAGGTCGTCAAAAATGCCACTGCAGGTACAATGCTAGCACCTACATCTATAAAAGATCCAACCAATGGAAAAGCTACAAAAGCAGGTATTAATGTGATACTTCCGACAGTAGCAGAAATAACAGTTGATATAAATAGATTTGATTTTCCTAAATAATCTTGGATCTTTTCTGGCGGAATCATGGTTACTATCAACCCTATTAATAACAAGATTGCTATTATCTGGCCTAACATATTTTTCATCATACCTTTAGCCATTTTCATAGATTTTAGCGTTTTGTTTTTATCCTTCTTGATAGATACAACAAGGAAAATTCCTGTAATAATCCAAAAAAAGACCGTAAATATATCCATCCTTATTCACTCCTATAGTCTTTAGGATTAGGAGATTTTACAACAAAAAACTCTAAAACCTCTTCTTCATAGTTATTCACATTCATTTTAGTATTAAAAGGTATGTTGATAATGTCTCCTACTTCATACATTTTTTTATCTTCTTCACCTAACTTGAGCGTCATTGTTCCTCTGATGATAATCATATACACATTTGAGTTAGAATAATGCTCTGGAAGTCCTGTTTCCTTAGTGAGTACCATATGATTTAAATGGATATTCCCATCGTCGATGATACGCTCTACTATTTTTTCATTCACCAATTTGTACTTATAATTTTTTTCTATCATTATTGATTGCCTCCTTTAAATTTTATTAATTCTATAGTATACTATCAGAAATAGTTTTACAGTTACCATGGTAACTAATTTTCAAAAAAGGTGGTTCATATGGATATCAAAAACTATATTTATTTTCTTCAGTTAAGTGACTTATTTAAAGATCTTTCCTCAGAAAAACTATTAGAGTTTTTTACGAAAAACAACCATAAAATTTGCAAGTATGAAAAAAACCGAATTATACATTTTGAAAGTGAAAAATGCACATCATGGGAAATTATTCTAAAAGGAAAATTGATCATCCAAAAAATTGACGACAAAGGAAATGTTTTAACGGTTACGCAATTTACTGTCGGAGACAATCTTGGTGGTAATCTTCTTTTCTCTAAAATTCCTTATTACCCTATGAATGTGATAGCCAAGATAGATACAGTTGTACTTCATATTAATAAAGACTTAGTACTCCGGTTCTGTCAGAATAACCAAAATTTTTTACTCCATTTTTTAGCCTGTATATCTGATAAAACATCTATTTTAACAAACAAAATTAAATCTATTACCATGAAGTCTATTAGAGAATCCATCATAGACTTTTTAAACTATGAATACTACTCACAAAATAGCCTTACCATTAAGTTTCCTATGACAAAGAAAGAATTGGCTGAACAGTTTGGTATTCAAAGAACTTCACTATCTAGAGAATTGAATAAAATGAAAAAAGATGGCCTTATAACATTTACTCCCCACTCCATAACAATAAAAGACTTTGACATCATAAAAAAACTACAATAAATAACTAATCATAAGTTTTTTAACAGTTGTAGAACCCTATAACTGATATTTTAGCAGATAGTATGTAGCTTTTTAATAGCTAACGGAAAAGTTATAATCTTGATGATTTATCTTAAAAGCATATTAAAAACTAGTTAACAAAAGGAGACAATGCTATAGCATCATCTCCTTTGTATAACCTCCTCTATTAATATTTTCATTTGTAAACTTCATCAAAATTATTCTGTGAGCAACCTTTTTTCTCCATCTAGCTCTTGAATAGGCTTTATGTTTTGAGTTACTTCAATTGTCCCCATATATTGCCCCTCTTTATCTTTTACTGCAAAATATCTTATATAGATAAACATATTTCCCATCTTGATCCAAAAGTCTTCATGGTCTTTTGCCCCTGATTTGAAATCCTCTAGCATTTTTTCAACGATATGAACACTACCTGGAGGATGACAGTTTTGCACGGTTCTTCCAATAACAGATTTTGTTCTAGCAAATATTCTTTCCTTTCCATGGGAGAAATATTTAACGACATCATTTTCATCAATAAAGGTTATATCAAAGGGAAGATTGTTAAATATAGTACTTATTTCTTTAGCCGTTAATATACCTGTTTCAAATTTTATGTATCCATTTGCGATCTGATTCCCGTCCTCCTCTTCTTCCTTTGCTATGTCCACTCTATCAGGTACCCATATTCCTTCGGGTTCAACTAAGCAATGTCCTATTTCATCACTTTCTCTCATAATATTAAACCACTCATCCTCTGTCAATGTGTCTAATGCCATTGGAAATAGTATACTTTCTTCCTTAAAGATCATTTCTTTAATTTTTTCTAATACTACTTTGCATTTATCTACTATTTCATCTTTATTATCACTAAATTTATGAAGTAATCCCTTAACTGCCTTGATCTCATTTCTAATCTCGTCATCGACACCCCACATTACCTTTGGTGGTGCAGTAATTCCATACTTCTCTAGATAAGGGAAAAGTAAGTTTTCTTTTCTACTATAGTGTTTGTCAATGTCGAGTAATAAATTTAGATCTTCAATTAGCTTATAAGTATTTTCATCACTATTATCTTGGTAAAAAACCTCTAATTGTGGTTCCACCACTTCACTAATATGCTTTTCTAATGCTCTATTTTCTAACTTAAAGGTATGTACTGGATGACCTGGAATACGATCTGCTGGCCTATGTATATCCTCAATGTTCCCTTTATATATGGATGCATGTACATCGCAAAGTCGTTGTACCTCCTCGATCGGCATCCCCTCCATAATAATCTCTTGTTCAATTTCTGCTATCTCCGTTGCCGCTATTCCGCTAAAAGTCTCTTCAAATTTAGGTTTTACTTCTTCAAGTTTTTTACCCTCATGCAACTCCATTATGAGCTGTTTTAGAACCTTTTTTCGATACTCTCTGTTATTAATAAATTCACTCATAAACAAACCTCCTATTCTATAATCTGGTATCCATGCTCAATAAAAACTTCTTTTATTTTATTGATATCTACTCCCTTCATTTTTGCTCCTTTTGATATCGTCATAAATCTGCCAGCTGTATTTATCATCCCTGGTTTTGCAACATCTTCAAAGCCTATCTTCTTCATGATTTCTATTATATCTGGGTTGGATTTATGTAGTTCATAAATCGTTTTGTTTAAATCAACAATCTTTGCCATTATATCCTCCTATACTTAATATCTACTTCATCATTGATTTTTATTGGAGTATTATTTAGATTCTACCAAATCATATAAAACTATTTATTATTTTTATATTGCATAAGAAATAGTCTTTATATTCCAAAATATACCCTTATTTATCTAGATAATTCATACCTACATAAAAGGTTCTTTCTCTTGCAACAAATCTAAATTTTTCTCTGAATGCACCTGTAAATATAGTTATAAAATTCGACGTTGTAGTGCTTGCTTTGCCGTTTAGTTTGTTTTCTTAAAGTAGCCTTTTCTTCAACAAGCTCAAGCAAAAAGCCTAACAATTTTTTTGTTAGGCTTTTTGCTTTTTTCTATTTTGAAAACAGATTGTATAATACCTGTACTGCCTCTGCTCTTGTGGAAGTAGTCTTAGGTTTAAGATTAACACCATCTCCTTGAACCATTCCAGCTTCGACAAATAATTTCATCGCTTTTAATGCATAATTGTCAATATCACTTGTATCATTGAATTGATCCAAGCTTCTGCCACTGTTACCCGCCTTCGGAAGCTGTTCCAATTCTTCTAACACACGGTAGAGGATTACAAACATGTCTTGACGTGTTATTGTGGTTTCAGGTAGGTAGCGGTTATTACCCACACCTGATACAAGTCCAAGTCTTTTTGCTGTTCCAAGGTATTTGGTATAATACTTGTCACCTGCATCAGCGAAGTTGCCAGTGATATAAGAGTCAAGTTCTATACCATAGGATTTCATCACCACGATTAGAAAATCAGCACGAGTCACGTTATTTTGTGGAGCAAATTTTCCATCTCCTACACCACTTACAATACCTCTTTCGTACAAGTTATCAATAGCATTTATAGCCCAGGCATATTGGTTTCCAATATCATAAAAATAATTAGATTGATTTGTACTAATGATAAGCTCTCTACTTTCATTATGAAGTCTGTCAAGGGCAGTAACTGCATAGGCTACTTTATCAAGATCATTACTTCCTCTGTCTATAAACTCTTGAACAGCTTTATCGCTTTTCCTTACAGTTGCTATAAGCTTTAGAGCACTTTCATCAGAGTTAACATCTATGCTGCTATCCTTATCGATCCTGTAAATTGCATAATAGGCTGTGTTTGGATCTTTGTCAACCCAGGACAGCTTCCTTGCATTAGCAAGGGCCTCTATCTTTCCCTGGGTAGGATGATGAGGAGCCTGTCCTCCCTTCCAAGGCATAACAGGAACCAGGGATTTTGTTAACCATAGGTCCTCCTTCATCACATTTACAACCTGTTGTTTATTAGAGTCATTGAAATTTTGGAATCTATACATGATGCTCCCCATTATTTCAGGTCTTACAGCATTATAGTTAAGCTGTCGTTGAAACTCTTGAACAGCATTATTTCCTTGAAAATATTGGTCAGCATTATCATTTATCTTATAAAGAGCCTGCCCTATATACAGATGTACATTTCTCTCTTTTATAACCTTTGACCACCAATCAGTAACTTCACCATAGGGAGCACTAGGGTTAGCAAAGGTAAAGTAAACCTGGGGAGCGATATAGTCTATAAGCTCCTCTTCTACCCACCTTTTCGTATCTGCAAAGCTCCTATCATAATTGGGTAATCCAGCGCTTGTATTTGAACCACTAGGGTGTCCATCCTTTTTATTTCCCCAAACTGCCGCAGGGCTTATGCCAAACTTTACCCAGGGCTTTGTTGCTCTTATTTCATTTGAGAGCTCCTTTACCAGCAAATAGGTATTATTTCTTCTCCAATCCCCTAGGTTGGAAAACTGACCTGAATTGTACTTAGTAAAGGTGTCTTGGTCTTCTAATTCTCCTAGATAGCTTTCATAATAGAAATAGTCATCAAAATGTATTCCATCTACATCGTAATGATCCATTACCTCCATAACCCTTCTACTTACCCACTCCCTTGCTTCTGGAATACCTGGGTCTACAACAAACCTAGACATGGAAGTCCTAATCCATTCAGGATGTTCCTTGAAAACACTTTTGTCTATATTAAGGGACTCTATTGTAGCATCATTCGTATTGGTAGATATTCTGTAAGGATTAAACCATGCGTGAATCTCAAGGTTTCGTTTATGAGCTTCTTCTATGGCAAAGGCCAAGGGATCAAAACCAGGATCCTTACCAAAGGTTCCTGTAAGATAACGGGACCACGGTACAATGTCTGATTGATAAAGCGCATCTCCCTCAGGACTTACCTGAAAGAATACAGCATTCATATTCATCTCAACTGATTTATCTAAAATAGCAATTAGCTCATCCTTGCTTTTTTTGATCCGTTTTTTATCATCTCCTATTTTTCTTGCTTCTACCGATGGCCAGTCTAGGTTTATAACAGTAGAAATCCAGGCTCCTCTAAGATGCCTTTTTGTAACTGGTGTTTCATTTGGTAAGTATTGGTTGTATTGGTCCCATGGTTCTGATACCGCAAAACTATGGATAGGTAAAGCAACCGCAATTAATATAGTAACAATGCACATACTTATAAGTTTACTCAACTTATTTTTAGCTAACATTTATATCCCCCTTTAGATCTAGGTTTTACCAGATTACTAAACTCTAAAAAGTCTTGTGATTTTGACATTCTTTGACAAAACTTAATAGCGAAAAATCATTTATTCTTTTAAATTTAGATATAAAAATAGTCAACAACCTTTAGTCTAATATAATGATCTTTAACCACATTAACTAAGGAGATTACTGACTATGGTAATTATATCAAAATTTTTCATCAACTTATAGACCTTATAATTGGAAGGCATTTAAAATATTAGCATATAAGTTAAATATTGGATATGCTATCGCTAAAAATTATAAAAAAATCTAAGTTAACCTGTTGTGCTAGTAAAACTTACAACATTTAATTTATCATCATTCTTGTTTTTTCATATCCTTTGCGTATTTTCCGTTAAAAAAGCTAACTTTTCTAATGAGTTAGCTTTTTTAACGTTTGTTTTTCAACCCTACATACCCCCAATAAAATTTAAATACTATCTTTTGATTCATTTTATTACACTCTATTCAGCTGTTTGTTTCGATTTGCTAAAGTCTGAAATAAGAAGATGTAATAATATTCCAACTCCAAAACCCCATGCAGCACCCTTAGTCGCCAATACATGTTGCGTACATAAGTATAGCTTGAAAAGCCTCCGACTATTCCCACTTATAATGTATAAATGGAAATCTTATTTTAAATATTCCCGCAGAAAAATAAGGCTGTTCAGTCCCATTCGTTCTTTTCATCATTAATCCCCCTTAATCATTAAAATTCTTTAAACTTCTCCTTTGCCTTTTCATAAAGCATATCTCTAAAGCTTGGATGAGCTATTTTAATTAGTTCTCTGGCCCTGTCTCTTAATGTTTTACCTCTTAAATCACCTATACCATATTCTGTAACAATAAACTGCACATCATTTCTAGATGTGGTTACTGCTGCTCCCTCATCAAGTATTGGCATTATTCTTGATACTTTTCCCTTGCCTGCCACAGATGGCATTGCAATGATAGACTTTCCACCTTGAGACATTGACGCTCCTCTAACAAAGTCTACCTGTCCTCCTGTCCCACTAAATTGTTTATATCCAATGCTTTCAGCTGCAACTTGGCCCATTAAATCCACTTGAATAGCCGAATTAATTGAAATCATTTTGTTATTTTGTGAAATTATACTTGGGTGATTAACATAATCAACTGGGCATAGCATGACACTTGGGTTATTATGAACATAATTATATAATTTTCTAGTCCCCATTAAAAATGTTACTACTGATTTTCCTTTGTGCAATGTTTTAGCTTGGTTTGTGATATTTCCATTTTCTATTAACCCCAGTATTCCGTCGGAAAGCATTTCTGAATGAATACCTAAATCATTCTTTTCCTTCAGCAGGCTTAATACTGCATCTGGTATTGCACCAATACCTAATTGTAGTGTGGCTCCATCCTCTATCAGACTTGCACAGTATTTACCAATTTTACTTTCTATTTCCCCAATCATAGGAGGCTTTAGTTCTATTAATTCATCATCTGATTCAACAATATAGTCCATATCATCTATATGAATAAAGCATTCTCCCAATGTTCTTGGCATGTTTTTATTGACCTGAGCTATGACTAGTTTAGCACTTTCGGCAGCTGATTTAGTATAGTCACAGGATATACCATAGCTACAAAACCCGTGTTCATCTGGCTTTGATACTTGAATAAGCACAACATCTACAGATAAAATTCCATCTTTAAATAAATTAGGTATTTGAAAAAAGAAGCTAGGCGTATAATCTCCCCTCCCTTCTTCAACGGCTTTTCTGGTATTGCCACCTAAAAAAAGACCATTGTGTATAAAATGCTTTTCCATGCTGGGATTCACATATTCACAGCTTCCCATGGCAACCATATGAACAATTTCTACCTTTTCATAGGCTTTATGATTATCAACCATAGCCTTTACTAATATTTGAGGTTCTCCCGAAGCATGACCAATCACAACTCTATCTCTTGATTTTATATTTTTTACTGCTTGACTGGCATCACATAATTTTTGATTATAGGCTTCTTTCCAGTTCAATTTCCCTACCCCCTTAAATATTGCTTAGCTAACTGAAGCATTTCTTCCGATAGCCCAGTTTCTACTATGATTTCTTTTATCTCTTCAAACTCTGCTTTTAAGGTTGTCTTTATTATGTTTTCACTTGTATGTGAAGCTTGGGGACAAGTACAGCATTGTCCCATTAGCCTCATCTGTAAAACCTTTTCCTCGTCATTATAGTAAAGTATTTCTATATTTCCTCCATCCTTTTGTAGTGTAGGTCTGATATGCTTATCTAATACATTTTCTATTTCCTGTATCATCTGATTTACTCCTCTATATCAAGCAGATCTTTGACTAATTGCTTTTTCATACCTATATTTGATTGCCTACTGATCATGATACGCTGTGCTTGTGGAGAGCCTGCGCCATGCATTGATTCTGTACGGTATCCAACTGCAGCAGTGCCTAAAGTAATATTCTCTATAAGTCTGAGGACCTTCATTCTATTGATAGTTGGAACACCGTTGACTCCCACTAAGTATTTTTCAACATATTGACCTATTTCCTTACTCTTCAAATCCTTTTCTGAAGGCATTGTTACAAATAACCCACCTGCAATATCTTCAGCAAGTCTAGCAATCTCATAGGGAAATCTGGTTATATTTTGCTTACAAACATTTGCTAAAAGCATATCTATCTCATAATTTTCTGCTTCAGTTGGATGTCCTTCACTTGAACATGCTATTCCTGTACAGTATAATGTTTCATTTAAATGTATCATTTCAATTATTTTATCCTTAATATGAGATGCCTTAGGGGCTCCGTTATAATCAGCTATTAAAGCAGTGGCACCTATAAGTACATCCCCTACCCCAACCTTGCATCCACCATAGCTTTGTCTATGATAACCAGCAAATCTTTCAACTAATATTCCAGAAAAATCATACTCTTGACACATAAATATTCTTTCATTTGGAACAAATACGTTATCGAAAATTACAAGGGCTTCATGACCACCGAACTTAGGATTACCCCTATCCAATGTCCCCTCTTCTAATTTTCTAGTATCACAGGATTGTCTACCATATATTATTTTTATTCCATCAGTATCAACGGGTACTGAGAAAGATACGGCATAATCCTTATCCTCTTCCCGCATGCTTATGGTGGGCATTACCAATACCTCGTGAGAGTTAACGATACCAGTCTGATGGGCCTTAGCACCACGTACTACAATTCCATCATCTCTTTTTTCTACGATATGCAAGAATAAATCTGGATCAGCCTGTTTTGATGGTGGAAGACCTCTATCACCCTTTGGGTCAGTCATAGCGCCATCAACTACTAAATCTTCTTCTTGAACATATTTTAAAAACTTAATAAATCTATCATGATATGTTGTACCATATTTTTTATCCATTTCATATGTGGTACTATATACAGCATTAAAGGCATCCATTCCTACGCATCTTTGGAAACATGATGCTGTTTTCTGTCCTAATAATCTTTGCATTTTTACTTTTTTAACTAAATCATCTGAACTTTGATGTATGTGGGTGAAACGGTTAATCTTCTTTCCGGTTAGGTTGGAAGTGGTTGTCATCAAATCCTCATACTGAGGGTCTTGAGCTGCCTCGTAAGTCATCTTTACGGAGTTAAGTGATGGTTTAATAATTGGATGATCAACTGGATTTTCAACTCTTTCACCGAATAAATAAACCTCCATATTCATTTTTCTTAAGCTTTCAACATATTGCTCAGTAGTTTTTAAAGACATTTATTTTTCCCCCTTTTACTATATTTTTAATACATTGTTTTATATTGCAATTAACATGCCAAATTTATGATTCAGTAGCCATAAAATGTCCTCGAGATTTCATAAAAAACAGGTTATTGTGTTGTAAATTTAAAACACAATAACCTGTTTTGCATTGCATATATACAACTGTTGTATATATGCAATATTGTTATTCATTTAATTTTCTAGATACTGTAGATGGATCAACCTCTAGATATTTGGCCGCTTTTCTCTGAGACCCTAATCTATCTATTGTTTGATTGATTAATTTTTGCTGGAACCTTATGGTGGCATCCTTTAGGTTCATTCCTACGTATTCATCTATAGAATTTTCTTGTATTTCTTCTTTTATTTCCTTTTCCATCTCTTTTTCCGTATGGTTTTTTCCTAAAATATATTGAGGCAGTAAACTCTTGTCGATTTTATCATTTTGTGACATTATGACTAATCTTTCTATTAGATTTCTAAGTTCCCTGACGTTTCCTGGCCAAGAGTATTCCATAAAACTATCTAAAACTGAAACTGTAATATATTTATTCATTCTATATTTAGAATTAAATTCATCTAAAAAACTTAAGCATAGAGGGATAATATCCTCTCTTCTTTCTCTCAAGGGAGGAATAACTACAGGGATTATATTCAATCTGTAATATAAATCTTCTCTAAACAACCCCTTCTCCACCATTTTCTTTAAATCTTGATTACAGGCAGCAATTATTCTAACATTAATTGGTATACTCTCTTCTCCACCTATTCTTTTAACGATCTTCTCCTCCAATACCTTTAGTAATTTCACCTGCATATCAATGTCTAATTCAGATATTTCATCTAAAAAAAGAGTAGAATTATTTGCAAGTTCAAATACACCCATTTTTCCTTTTTGAAGTGCACCTGTAAATGCGCCTCTATCATATCCAAAGAGTTCAGATTCTATTAAATTCCGTGGAATAGCTCCGCAGTTTATTTCAACTAACCTATTATGCAATCTTGTACTATTTTTATGAATTAGTTTAGCAAATTGTCCTTTACCTACTCCAGTTTCTCCCATAAGTAAAACTGTAGTATCCACCCTTGCAACCTTTAGGGCAGTTCTTACGGTCTGTATTGTATTTTTATCTTTTACAATAAGCTCTGGAATTTCTATAGTTTGCTCCTTTATATTTTCCAATTCAGACTTATATTTTTCGTTTAGAGCTTTCGTTTCAGATAGCTTTTCTTGCAACTTAACTAAATCTGATATATCCCTAACATTTGTAACAATAAATTCCCTTTTCTTATTGGTATTATAAACCGGAGTACTGGTAATAAGAATTTCTTTTCCAGATACAAGTCTCTGTCTAAGAGTTACCTGCCTGTCCTTCTCAATAGCTAGTAAAGAGCCCGATTGACTGAAATACCCCTGCTTAACTAATTCCATCATATTTTTACCTAGTATATCCTTGCCCCTGATTCCCGTAATATGTTCATAGGCTTTATTAAGTAAAATTGTATTCGCTTCACCATCCGTTACATATATACCATCGTAGGAGGAATCTATTATGGCTTCTAACCTTCTATTTAGCTCTTTAAATTTATCCATTTCTTCAACAATTGATTCATATTTTGATACATCTTGAAAAACTGCTGCGTACCCCTCTATTATGTTTTTTTCAAAAATAGGTATAACATCAAAAGCAATTACCTTTGTTTTTAATTTTATTTTATAAAATCTTTCTGTATTATTTTGCCTTATCTTATTAAGATTATCCTGTGGTATGAATTCAGATAAACATTTACCAGTTAGCATTTCATTATATTCAAAGATTTTTTGAGCTGCCTTATTTGAAAAAGCAATATTAAAATTATTATTAAATATTAAAATACCATTAATGGAATGATTAAGTACATATTGCATAACCCTATTATCAATCTCCATAATTCCCCCCCTTAAAACATTAACGCGATATACTAGTAATACACCCATATTATACCATAATATTTTAAGAATTTTCTAATATATTATTTTGATATCTTTCTTCAAATAGACGACCTTATGGTGGCAACGGAATAAATATCCTGCTATCATAAGGTCGTCTATTTGTATTTTATATATATTGTCTTACAATCTTGGTGATTACAGAGATTAGCTTAAGCAATGTTTACCATTTCATACAAGTATTTATTTCTTATGTAAATAGCATTCTCCTTTATTAAAGCTCAAATTATGGTGTACCACTTAAAAGTAACTGTTGGTAAGAAATTACTGAGCTGAAAATTTCCAGTGGCAAAAATAAAAAAAACTAGACGATGCTAAAGACACAGTAGAAGTATTAAAAAAGTCAGCAGCCATTTTCATAAAACCACAGAAGTAACAACTTCCAGTAAATATGAGTATTCGAATTATCTACTGGCACGCAATGTTACGGTCATGGTAAATACGCCGGTTACCCGAAGCACCCCGCCCAGATCTCGGGGTGCGAAACTACCGCACTGGAATCTTCGTAAAATATTTCTTCTACCTTTGGCTCAAAGTATAGCTTTACTACCATTTGAGCAATTGTATCTCCGTTTAGCCTATATGCCAGTAGACTTCCCTGTATTATTGATACTGTTTTACGAACGCCTCTATAGCATCAGCAATATTCATTTCTAATACTTTATCAGCGACCTTTTGCATTTCTTCATAGGATAAACCTTGGATTTGTTTCCTAGCAGGAAGTACTGAAGCTGCACTCATACTAAACTCGTCAAGTCCCATTCCTAGCAATACAGGAATAAGCCTTGGATCCCCAGCAACTTCTCCACACATACCTACCCAAATACCTTCTTTGTGTCCATTGTCTATCACTAGTTTTATTAATGCTAAGACAGCCGGATTAAAGGGATTATATAGATAAGATATTTTTTCATTCATCCTGTCAACAGCAGTTGTGTATTGAATTAAATCATTGGTACCTATGCTGAAAAAGTCTACTTCTTTAGCCAACATATGAGAAATAACAGCTGCTGCTGGAATCTCGATCATAATTCCAACTTCGATATTAGAAGAATAATCTATGTTCTCTTTTTGTAAATCTTGCTTTACTTCCTCTAGCACTGAATTCGCCTGTCTAATTTCCTCTAGAGAAGAAATCATAGGGTACATTATTTTTAAGTTTCCATATACGCTGGCTCTCAACAATGCCCTTAATTGGGTTTTAAAGATATATTTTTGATCTAGACATATTCTAATAGCTCTGTAACCTAAGAAAGGATTCATTTCCTTTGGTAAGTTCAAGTAGGGTAGTTCTTTGTCTCCCCCAATATCTAATGTTCTAATGATTACAGGACGTTGTCCCATAATTTTCAATACTTCTTTATAAGCTAGGAATTGCTCTTCTTCTGTAGGAAGATTGGCTCTATCCATATATAAGAATTCTGTTCTGTAAAGCCCAATCCCTTCTGCACCATTTTCGCTGGCTTTCTTAGCATCCTTAGGATTTCCTATATTAGAAGCTAGTTCTATTTTTCTTCCATCTTTAGAAACAGTATGGCTATTCACCAACTTCCTCAATTCTGCTTTTTCTGCAATTTCCTTTTCTTTGCGTTCTTCATATTCTTTGATGATGGATGCTTCTGGATTTACCATAACAATTCCTTCATTACCATCAAATACAACAAGATCTCCAGTTTTAACTTCTTTTGTTATACTACCTAAACCAACGATAGCAGGAATCTCCATAGATCTTGCCATAATAGCACTATGGGAAGTTCTCCCTCCAATGTCTGTAATAAAACCTAATACCTTTTCTCCATTCATCTGTGCTGTATCCGACGGTGTAATATCATGAGCTGCAATAATTACTGGTTCATCTAATTCAGCGAGATTTGTCATTTCTTTTCCAAAAAGGTTCATCATTGCTCTTTGTCCTACATCTTTAATGTCAGCAGCTCTTTCCCTCATATATTCATCATCCATTGCTTCAAAAATAGAAATAAATGTTTTCAACACATCCTCTAAAGCCGCTTCAACATTTAATTTTTTAGAGGTAATTTTCTCTTCAACACTGGTAATCAATTCTGGATCCTGCAATACCATTAAATGAGCGTCTAGGATACTTTTCTGTTCTTCTCCTGCCTTGCTTTTAATGACCTCTATTTGTTCTTTAGATATATCTATTGCCTTTTTAAACTTGTCCTTTTCCTCTTCAACATTTTCAATTGTTGTTCGTTGGATATGAATATCTTCTTTTTCTAGAAGAAGTACTTTTCCTATCGTAATTCCTGATGAAGCACCAATACCTTTAAACATACTTTGAGTCCCCCCCTATCATTCACCAAAATTAGATTCAAATAATGCAATAATAGTATCTAAGGTTTCTTTTTCATCTGGTCCGTCAACTTTAATTTCTACTTCCTCCCCTTTTTTTATACCCATTGCCATAAGCCCCATGATACTTTTTGCATTACTCTCCTGTGTACCTTTAATAAATGTGATGTTACTTTGAAATTTAGAGGCCTCCTTAATAACTAATGTAGCTGGTCTTGCATGTAGTCCGGTATCATTTTTCAAAACAACAGTTTTTGAAATCATTTTCCTCTTCCTTTCCAATTGATTTAATCTATTTTCCTTCCTTAATCATAAAATTGCACAACCTAAGTATGCATATCTACTTTTCATAACAATATCTATTATATTTCAATTGAATCCATTGCTGTAAAATTCCATCAATATTTGGTTTCTTATCATAGGTATACACCCTATGAATCATTTTAAGCATTTCATTGGCCTATTTTTTTGTTGCTGATCTCCCCATTTTCTGTTGTAAACAATGAATGACGGCAGCTTTATAGTGAAAGATTTTCAGCGCAATCAAATATCACATTACTCACTCACTATATCATTGATTATAGAATAAATTTCTGCTTTGTTGTTACTTTTTCTCAATTTTTCTAATATTTCTGTCGTTCTAATTATTTTGAAAATTTTGTTAATTAACTTGATATCATTTCCTTTTACTACAGGAATAAATATGATATCTACTTTCCTATGTTCTTTATCCCAATTGATTCTTTCTTTAAGTTTTATAACCATCAATGTAGTTTCACTTACATAGGAAGGTAACCCGTGAGGTATAGCAATTCCTCCCTTAGCAAATGTTGTATTCATTTCCTCCCGCTGCTTTAATGAGTTCAAATAATCTTTTTTAACAAATCCACCATTATAGAGGAGAGAATATGCATGCGCAAGAAGCTCATCCTTAGATTTATAATTTTTGTTTAAAATAATAAAATCTTTATTGAGAACGTTTTTCTGTACATTAAAGGCGGCCTTATGAATAAGAACATCTAAATATTTACTCTTTATCAAGTCATCACTATATTGTAGATAATTTACACCCTCTATTTCTGGGTTTACTGTTCCAATTATCGCTATAATATTATACACTTGCTTAATTACGTTAATTTCTTCAAAAATATTTTGAGTCATCATACCAATAGGAATGATTTCTAGCCCATTATATATTTCAAGGATTTTCTGTCGTATTCTTAGTGCAAACCCTTTTCCAGTGAGACACAATGTTACTATAACGGATGGTTTTCCTTTGTCTAAGACACTGTTTGACTCACTAATAATATATCTGGAATTAACAATATTAAAATATATATTGTCCAGCGTACTCTCTGATATATATATTTTTCTAACTGCATCAATTAAAGTAACAATATCAACCCTATCAATCGTTCTCGTTTTTATTCCCGTTCTTTTAGTAACAACTTCACCAATATTCACTAGAGACCCCATATCTGAGAAAAATAGGATACCGTTACCATTATCAATTATTTTTGCAATTTCTATAGTTTTTTCCAATATTTTTGAAGGGTTCTCCGCAAGAGGCATGTCAATAGCTATGGGAAAATCAACATTCATAAGTTGATTAGCAACTGAAACCATTTCAGTTGCAACCTTCCCATGTGATAAAACGATGACTCCAATCTTATTATCCTTACTTTCTGTTTGTTTCAATGCTTTCATATACATGGCAATGAAACCGATTTCATCATCCGGTATACAAATCTGATATTCTTTTTCTAATTTATCTACTAAAATTTTAGCCATATTAAACTCTTCACTGTATTCATTTTTTATTTTAATCAAATTGGGATTAATGATTATTTGTTTGAATTTGATTCTTTGTATAACTTCATTGAGATGAATACATAGATGATTAAGTATATTCCTGTTAACTATATTTTTCTGTTTTTTTTCCTGTGCTACTGACAATATAAATTCATCAATAATAGTAAGTATTTTCTTATCAACTAGACTTTCTATGTCATTATTCTCCATTTCCTCATTGCTTACAGCTTCCGACTCAATCTTATGAAAAGTGTTTAAAATGTATGTCCATAAAATTTTTTTTGTTTCTTTAATACCAACGTTTAGACTTTTCATTTCATGATATTTTTTTTGGATTTCATGGTAAATATCTCTTGAAATATCATAATTTTCATTTGTTACTCTCCTAATAGGCATCTTGTTCTCATTCATATTGGGAAAAAAGACTGCGTTATTGATAAGGGACTTAATCTTAATAATGCTACTACTATCAAAATTTAAGCTATCACTGAAGATATTATTATATAGGATCTCGTTTAAACCAATATGAATTTCATTTGACTTGTTACCGATATTTTCAACATATACGTTAGCACATGTCACTTTGATTTCACTTCTCATTTGTCCAATATTTCCTAGATATTTTTTTAATACAAATGCTTCCATAACTTTACAATCAACAAAAATCTTTAAATTCGTTCTATTACATTCTTCCTGAAAAAAACTGAAAGCTAGTTCGATTTTTTCCTCAATGCTTCTTTCCTCCAATGAAGGTATAGAGATAACCATCGGGATTCTTCTTCGAAAACTAACAAGTAAGGAGGATTCGATATTTTCTGTTGTTGCACAAAGAAAAAGTACCTTTGCACTTCTTTCATTATAAGTTTCACCCAATCTTCTAAATTTCCCCTTGTCTAAAAGGGTAAACAAAATTTCCTGACCTTTAGGTGGTAGCCGGTGTATTTCATCCAAAAATAAAATTCCGTTGTCTGCTTTCTCAACTAACCCTGGAGCGTCTTCATCGGCTCCTGTGAAAGAACCCTTTTTGTAACCGTATAGGATTGATAGCAGCAATTGAGGATTATCTGCATAATCTGCACAATTCAAGGTAACATATGGCGATCCCATTTTTATGATATTATTTTCGATTGCAAAATCATACATGCAGTCGGCAAATAGTGTCTTACCTGTACCACTCTCACCAATAATTAAAGTTGACAAACCAAAAGGGGGGTACAATAGTGATGCTTTGGCTTGTTTTATACTTTTAGATAGGCTCCTTTCAAAACCAATTAATCTACTAAATGTATTTTCTTTATTTGAAAGTTCTGTTTCGATGGAATACTTTTCTTTATAATATGACAAGTTATTGATAATCTCTTCGAGAAGAAATCCTGTCACAACCGCTCCACGCACTTCTAATTCACTAGTAAGTTCTCTGATTGACAAACCTCCTTTTTCTGAGAGAAGCTTTGCAACTTCTTTCACCAGCATTTCCTTTTTCCTCTCCCGTGAATTAGGAATATCTAATTTCTTACGCAGATTGGTTACTGTCTCCCTTAAAACATCCATTTTTCCTGAAATTTCTTCATCAGTCAATGGATTAAATTTATCTTCTCTAGCGATAATGCTTTGAATTTTTTCCTCATTACTGATTTCCAAAATTGCACCCCCCAGCATTGCTCTCTAAACTCTATTGTTTGATCTAACCAATCTGATATTATGTACCAACTTCTCTTTATAACCATTATATAACACATTACATATTTCGACAATTCTAATAGACCGTTTATCCGTCATATATTCAATCAACTTTTCCGATGCTGATAAATCTAAATCGGTAAATAAATTAATTTTATTGATCCCTTCAGTAACGCACTTCGCAATATTTTCATCACCTGTTCCGGAAGATCCATGTAAAACTAACGGAACGTTGATTTTTTCTTTTAATGCTTTTAGTAGTTCAAAATCAATTTTAGGTTCTCCACAGTAGATGCCATGGGATGTTCCAACAGCTACTGCAAGGCAGTCCACTTGGGTTTCTTGGACAAACCTTATTGCTTCATCAACTCTTGTAAGTCCACAATCTCTGGTCTTTGCATAGTCTTTTCCTTGCCCAACGTGACCAAGTTCTGCTTCTACTGCAACCCCTACAGCATGGGCAATTTTAACAATTTCTTTAACTTCTCTGACATTATCATCAAACGGCAACTGGGATCTATCTACCATAATTGAAGTATATCCTGATCTGATAGCTCTAATCGCTTCATCAAATCGACTTCCATGATCTAGGTGAACAGCTACAGGTACTTTTGAAACTGATGCAAATTTACATGCTATTGATGCGAATTCTTCTATGTTTGCCATAACAGGGTATAGTGCGATAATCAATGGTGCATTCTCCTGCTCAGCCGCCTCTATTGCCGTCCTTATGGTATCTTCGTTCCATGCATTTGGTGCCACAACTGCATAATTGTTCCTATTTGCATCATCAAGTAATTCCTTCATTGTTAAAAGCAATCTCATCACTCTCCTTCCTCTGATTTATCATTTTATATCTTTCATGTTTATACAAGTTTTTAAAGACTTTTCTTGATAAAACGGAAGCATTTGTTCTCTTAAAATATCTGCAGAACCTTCTGACACATCATACCTTTGCCCAGCAATATGTGGTGTTAAGATTACATTGTCCAGTTTCATCAGCTCACTGTCCAATTCCAGTGGTTCCTTCCAGAATACATCAAGGGCAGCTCCTGCAATTTGTTTTTCTTTAAGTGCTTCAATCAGTGCAATTTCGTCGATAATTTCACCCCGAGCGACATTAATCAAATAAGCAGTGTTCTTCATCAACCCCAACATTTTTTTATCAATAAGCTTTTGGTTACTTTCTACTGGTGGTACATGAATAGTAATGAAATCGCTTGTAGAAATGAGTTCTTCTAGCGTGCAATTTTTTCCGTAATGGTCAATTACCCCAGCAGGAAGAAAAGGATCAAATATCTGTACGTCAAATCCTATTCCTTTTGCTTTATCTGCTACTCTCTTACCAATTTTACCTAGACCAAGGATTCCAAATTTTTTCCCTTTAATAACGGGCCCCCTAAAAGAGTAGAATTCGTCCCATTTCGGTTCAGTCCTATTGATGTCACGATACCACCTTCCTGATTTCACGTACTCATCTGCCCGCAAAATATTTCTTGCAAGGGTTAAAGCGAAGGTTATCGTAATATCTGAAACAGGTTCAACAGATCTGCCTGGAGCATTAAATAGATAGATTCCCTTTTCAGTAGCATAGTCAACATTTATATTTACTATGTCTGATCTACAGCATCCAATAGCAACAAGCTCTTTACCTGCATCAATAACCTGTTTTGTAATAGGAGCAGTGTGTGTTACCAGCAAATTGATACCATCAATTCGATCGATAATTTCCTGAGGAGTACCACAGTACTCATTTACTGTATCATCGCCGATATCTTCTTTTTTATCTCTACTCATCGGCTTATCCATCACAATAGTGTGTGTAGTAATTTCATAATCATATCCTTTTAAAACATCTTCCATTGCCTTGATTAGATGCTCCGTACTTACCCAGTCATCTCCAACAATTAGTGTTCTGATCTTTTTTGGAATTTTCATATAATTACCTCCCATTTTATTCTAAGAACGGGCTCCACCTGCCCTAATAGTATTTATGCTTATAATTAAGGCAGGTATAGCTTTATCCATAATTTGTGTGCTTTATAATATTTTGAGATAATTTATACAAGTATTTTTTGCAAAAATATCTCCATAATCTTTTCCGTATCTTTTATACCATAGATTCCCATGATATTTTCTTCATGTTTGCAAAACTCTACAATATTTCTAAGATAATTGATTTGATTATTCTCACCCTTAAGTGCCATAAGAAAAACAATCCCTACACTAATCTTATTTTCTTTGTTACCCATATCTGAAAACTCTACAGTATTATTCAATATTGCTAAAAGCACGGCAGGTTTTACAACATTTTCTGCATCAGAGTGTGGAATTGCAGTCCCTACTGGTTTTGTAGACAAGCCAGTTGGAAAAATATTTTCTCGTTCCAAAGTTGCTTTGCAATATTTTTCATTGATATAACCCTTATCTAATAAATAATCTGACATTTTTTCGATAACTTCTTCTTTTGTAGTCAAATCATTCAGTATTAATACATCATGATATACTTTTTCTTTCATCCCATTCATTGCATCCTCTCCTAATGCTGCAATTTATTAAAAACCAAAAATTTTTCCGATTATCTTGTATACTAGAACTAAACCCGGTGTTCCTGCTGCATCCCAAGCAGAAACCATACCGCCTGAAGCATCATATCCTAATGAAACCGCCAGATCTGTCATCGGTCCAGCCATGATTGTAGCACCCCAACAAAAGAAACAAATAATAATTGATAAGGTAATGATGTTGTGGAATATATTTCCTTCTGTAATTGAATTGACTGCTGCACTCTCCCAAAGCACAATAATCAAACTAATTGATGCAATCATTTGATTACCTGGCAAGAATAAAGAAATCAATAGCGCAATTGGATACATAATAAGTGTCGTAGGAATTACTGCACTATGCCCAATAACCGTTGAACAGTCTAAAGCAATACGTACATCCTCCCTCTTAAGTTTTCCAACAAGCGTTTTACGAGCAGATTTTATAATTGGGAACCATCCTTCAACCAAAATGGCACACATTCTTGGCATGAGGAGAAAGGCTGCTGCCATTGTTACTCCTAATAACAGGGATTGCATAATGCCTATTTGACTGAAGAGGCCTATTGCTATACCTAATATAGTTCCCATCACTGTAGTTTCGCCAAGAATTCCAAATTTCTCTTCAACAAATGAAGCTTGAATATTGATATCTTTAACTCCTGGTATCCTTCTTAAAACCCATACTATGGGCATTGCCATTACAGCTTGAAATGAGAAATGTGTTCCATGGGGCCATGATCCACCTGGAGGGAAGTTATTAATTTTTTCAATATATGGTGCTGCTATATCAGCTGTCTTAATGTCGATGATATGAAATATAACTACTGCAAGCGTTGAAATCCAAATACTACCTGTAGCTACACCAACCATACCTCCAAGAAGCATCCCTCTCCAAGTATTAAAAACATCAACATATAATGTTTGGGTAAACCTGATGGAGACAAGAATAACATTTATGATTAAAAAGACAAAAACTCCAAAATAACCATATGGATTTCCGAATGCATAACCAACTGTTCCCCATCCAATGTCTATTATGTTTTTGTCAAGGCCATATATTGTAACAATGTTGTTTATTGGTTCTACCATGGCTCCTTGGACAATGTTAACGACTAGGAAAATTCCTTGAAGACCTATTGACACTTTAAGTGCACTGGTTATTGCTTTCTTAATCCCTACTTTTGCCAGTAAAGATACTATAAGTATTACTCCGACAATCGTAACAGTTGAATCAAAACCGAAAAACGAAGATAATCCTCGAGTTATTACATTAATAAAATTCATCTTATGCCCTCCTTTTACAATAATTAATTACTAACTTTAGTAATTTTCCAGTGCCATCCTTATCAGCAGATACATTATTTATTTGTGTCTCTGTTTTTAAGGATTTTTACAATGTTATCCAGTGCCTCTTTTGCTGCATCATCATCCAACATAATACCTAATGCTCTTACCTGTGGTATTCCATAATCTCGCTGCAATTCAACGGTAGTTGCTAAGAGATCAGCTCCAACCACTGATTCCTCCAGGTCATTTACCTTGCTGATTACGACTCGTACCTTTTTAAACCCCTCTGCCTTCAATCTGTCTTCTATCTCTTCTCTCAGGTAATTCGAAGTGCAAATTCCAGCTCCGCAACAGCATACGATTTTAATTTCATCATTCATTTATTTCACCTCCAGAAATTATTAAAATGTGTTTTCACATCTTATCTTTTATTTAAGCAATATGCATGCCAATAAAATGTAATTTTTATATTTTCCTTAAATGCCAACGTTTTCACCGCATTGGTATGCTTTAATGTAATTCATAACTTAGTTAACAAACAATTTTGTAATTACAAAATTGTTTGTTAATTTTTCCCATTTAAAAACCTACGAACTGATTTAATTTTATATCAGTTCGTAGGTTTACACAAACTTTCAAAAAACCTCAAATGCTACGATTCAGTTTGTCGCAAAGGCGGTTAAATTCCTTGAATACGTTTTTAAGGGCTTTCTTATTATCCTTGCGGAAATCGGATATGGTTCTAAAATCTGGTGACAGCTTGTTTAAAAGCCACATCACTTTGAATATAGGCGGTAGCCTATAGGAAGGCTCAAGTATTTTACCTTATCCTGATAATATAGGGGAATATTTAGCATCACAGAAATAAAGCAATGACCATTAAGATATTGACTTCCCTTCTTTTTGGTATGGTCAAAATGTTTAGCATAACAATCAAATTTATCACCGTATTTTGCTTGAAGGGTGTCGTCAATTGTTATAAATAATGTGATTTCTCTTAATTCCTCTGGTATTAAGGATAAGGCGATAGAATTGGTGAAATTAGTATTCCTAGGATTCAGGTGTCTGATTTTGTTATCTTATGGAATTATTTTCAAATCACTGTATTACTTGTAAAGTGGTGTACTATTTAAGTTAATAAGACAAAAACAAAGAAAGGAATGTTCCTAGTATCTAAATTAAGGAAAAAGATGAAAATAGAATTAGAACTTAGGGGATATAGTCCAACTACCTCAAAACACTACATAAGCCATGTAAGTAGACTTGTCAAATATTTCAATCAATCCCCTGAAACATTAGAGACCATTTACCTTTCTCAATCACATCATGTTTATCATCCTGACCAGACAGATGCAAAGCAAACAATCGATAAGCTGTTTCTAGGCAGCAACAATCAGGCGGCTTTTTTGTGTTAGTTCCTGTTTCATCTTATGTACCCATTAAGCGATTTACCAGTTTGACTGCTTCCACTGCATTCTTCGAGTAACCGTCGGCGCCAATCTTTTTGGCAAACTCAGGGGAAGTCGGTCCACCACCTATAATCACTTTGACACTGTCACGCATACCCTCTTTAACCAGCAGCTCCACAACCCTTTTCATATTGCTGGTGGCGGTAGACATCAAGGTAGACAGTGCAACCACGCTTGCATCTTTCTCCTTTACCACGTTAATAAAATCTACTGGCGGGACATCACGACCCAAATCTATCAGCTCATAACCAGCTGATTCCAGCATGATCTTCACCAGATTTTTGCCAAGATCGTGGGTATCCCCTTCTACAACGCCAATCACCACTTTGCATTGCTGCTGGGAATCAGATTTTTCTAAATAGGGACGTAAAACATCCAGACCGTTATACATGGCGTCCGAGCAAATCAGTAACTCAGGGATGAAATATTCCTCGTTTTCATACAAATCAGCGACTTTGTTCATGCCATCCACCAAACCCTGCATAATCCCGTCGATGGCGGGGTAACCAGATTGTATGTATTCTTCAGCCATCCCAATGACTTTCTCGTCTTCCATTTCCACTACGCATTCCGACAATACCTTTAAGAGTTCTTCCTTGTTCATCATCTCGATCTAATCCCTCCTTATTTAACCTCCGGTATTATTTGTTGTACCGCTTCAGTATCTCTGCTACCCGCTCTGGATCCACAGGATATCCGACTTCCCGCACGGTATCCATCATCATTTGAATATTCTCAAGCGGTGTTTCTACAGGTAGGCTGCATCCGGACATAACCACGTATCCTTTGGGAGAGTCATAGGCATCCAAAATACTCTCCAGTGTTTTGATGCGTACATCTTGAGGCGTTCCCAAATACATGATGCTGGCTGGATCCACGTTGCCCAAAATCTTAGTACGATTACCAATAGCCAGCTTACAATCCTTTAAGCTGGCAACATTATCAATGCTCATGCCACCAATTCCCAAATTGGCAACATCCTTCCATATCTTATCAGTTTTCCCACAGATGTGAACAACCACTTTGGTTCCATCGTAATCTTTGATAAAGTCAATCAACTCTTTCATATATGGTAACGAAAATTCACGAAATACCTTTGGGCTGATGACAGTACAGGAGGACATCGGCTCGGATATAGTGGGGTTCAGACCAATGTCCAGAACCGCTTTAGCGTATGCCTTACAGGTTTCTAACGAAATGCGGCAAAGCTTATGAACCGCTTCTGGATTTTTGTGAAGCAGCCTAAGCGTTTCGTTGACGCCAATCAGAAAAAATGCATTGGTAAAGGGTCCAACGATACCGGCTGAACATTTTATTTCATCCTTGGCAAGGTCCCTCAGATATTTCATTGCATCTAAATGCACCGGCAGCCGTCCATCCTTATAGGGATCAGCGGGTTGTAAAATATCAATATCCTCTATGCCAAGAATTGCTGGCTTTGCCAAGTCAGCCGTAGCATCATTGGGAAAGGTAACAGTTGCACCCATTGCTTCTGCCCAGGTGAACAAATCGGTAAAGATACGCAGACTATCGCAGCCAAACTTACGATAGGCCGCCATTTGCGCCTCGGCAATGGTTTTAGAGTTGTGATTGAACTCAGAAATCTTGCAACCATAGACTCTGGCAACTCCATTTGCAATATTGGGGTTGCAGGGTAATCTGTCTACTTCCTCTCCGTTGGCAATAGCTGCTCCTCTTTCCGCTGGAGTCATAGAGTCTGTATTCAACATAATAATCCCCCTCTTCTCAGATTTATCCTTCGGTGTATTGCTAAGACTCCCGCTGCTTATAGATAAACAAACTAAGTGACCAACACGAAAGTTAGAAACCAAACTTTCGGTTGTCTACTTAAAGCGGGAGATCAAGCACTACATCCTCGAAGTAAATTCGGCTACAATTCAGTGAGAGTAAAAACTCCCTCTAGATAAACAAACTAAGTGACTGCCACAAAAGTTAAAGTGCAAACTTTTGGTCATCTACTTATGAATTAAGTCTCATTTTATTTTCATCTAAGCAATCATTTTCTAAACAGTTTATAAAATTAGTAATTACATAAACAACGAGGTCAACATCTAGATCGATATAAATAATACTAGCAATGAACAACAGACACTATAAAGCATCAAGTGCTTTGATTTAGAGGACAATGCTAGTTATTTATAGTCCAACGCAAAATTCTGGATTTTATCATATCAAACAAGTACATTATCCCAACCAATACAACTCCCATAAAGATAAACCCTACTATTACAAGATCAAAGCGTGCGAAATCAGCGTAATATTGGATAAAATAGCCCATGCCGGAGGTCGCTCCGAACATTTCTGCCACTGTAAGCAGTACAAACGAAAATTTAAGTGCAACAGCGCAACCAGGGAGTATAGTGGGAGAAGCTGCAGGAAGTATTACTCTGAACAATTTTTCTGCTCCAGTTATTTCCAACGTGGCTGCATTTTCCAAATATCTTTTGTCGATAGTCATCGTTGCATTAATGGTTGTACCTAGTATCGGCCAAAATGCTCCTAAAAAGATAATAAATATGGACGCACTCCGAAAGGATGGGAAAATGTTAATTGCAAAAGGTGTCAAAAGTGTGGCTGGAACAGCGCTGAACCCATTAACGTAGGGAGTAATATTTTTCCGTAACAGCTTTTTTAAACCAATAAGTACACCGAGACTTATTCCTAAGGTTAACGCCATGGTATATGCAGGGATAAGTAGTTTCAGGGAGCTTTTCAACCCTTGCACTAGTTTGCCAAAATACAAAATGAATCCTGATAAGATTTTGCTAAGTCCTGGAAATAAAAATGAATCTAATATGCCGAAAACATCGGTTGCAAGATAGTACAAGATTACTATTCCGATAAAAATCAGAACTATGCCTAACCTATCTGTTATCATTTTTTTCATACCAACACTCTTTGGAGAATGTAAAACATTATATTCTGATTTTAAGTTTTCATCCAAAAGGGAGACTTGCCCCAACCTATCCGTTACAATTTTTTTCATGCCACCACTCCTTCGGAAATACAAAACATTATATTTGGATTTTAAGTTTTCATGCAAAAGTCAGACTTGGTATACAGCTGCATACCAAGTCTGATGCAGCTAATTATGTAATTAAAATTACAGATTATTCTCGTTGAACATTACCAACTTCTCCTGGAAAAAGGAGCTGCTGGGATACTCTTTAGCCAAAGAGTCTAAAGCTGCTTTATAATTGGAGGTATTAATATGGTCTTGAATATCAATGGAAGGATCAACGATGTAGCCGAAAGACTGCATCTTTTCCCACATTGTTATTACGCTGTTTTCATATGGGTCTGTTTCATAAATCATGTGTGGACTGAGCAAGAAGCTTTTTGCTGTTTCAACAGACATATCTAAATTTTCAACAGTTAATTCAACAACTCGATCCATATTCTCCTGCATCGCTTCTTCGGCTCTCAAATATGCGCGGAGCAGCTTTTGTGCCGCTTCAGGATTTTCATTAAGCCAGCTTGTTTTTGCAATCATACGACAGCAAGAGTGGTTCGGCCACAATTCATCGGGCCACAAAACAATTTCCATTCCCGCCTCAGCAATTTGAAGCTCAAAACCTGTGGATACCGCACCGAAATCCACTTCGCCGTTGCGTACCGCTTCCATGACATCTGGATTTCTTTTCATTTCAACAAAGGTAACATCTTTTTCTAGGTCGAAGCCCGCATCATACAGAATACCTTTCAGTACGATGTCAGGGGTCCCACCTCTCATAATAGCAATCTTTTTGCCACGGAAATCTTCCACGCTGTTATACACTGTATCAGGCATAGCAAAAACAGGAGTTGCGCCGATAATCATATAGCCGCCAAAAATGGTAAATTCTTGACCGTTTGCAATCTGTATTAGAGGACCACCGGTACCATAGGTGGAAATAACATCTACCTGACCTGAACTTAAAGCTGAAAAAGCATCTGAACCGTTGTTGATGTAAACAAGCTCAACGTCGACACCTTCTTCTTCCAGATAGCCCTTGTCCTCAGCAAGAAACTGGAACACCTGACCAGAGGTTGCCTGTGCCGCTAATTTAATATTAACCTTCTCAGTAGTCATTGTTCCAGAATTGGTTGTAGAGCTTGTGGAGCAGCCTGTCAGAAACATCAATGCTATCATTAAGAATGTGATGGTTTTTACAATTTTTTTCATTTTCATACTCCTCTACTTGACTTTATTTTTATTTATATACTTGATTTCGTTCGAACCTCATTATGTATGATTTTCATGAGCTGGTTGCGCAACTCCATAACATAGGAATCATCATGCATTGTTTTTCTATCCAGTTTTTTCTCGTTTTTAAAGGAATAACTGTAAATGATCTTGCTGGGTGACTGACCAAATACAAAAATATCGGTTGCCAGAAGCAACGCCTCATCCACATCGTGAGTCACAAAGAAAATCGTCTTTCTGTTTGCAGTCTCTTTCTTCCACAAGTCCAAAACTAAATCTTGAAGTTTGACTCTTGTTACCGCATCCAATGCACCAAAGGGCTCATCCATCAAAAGAATGGGAGGATCGATGCCGAAGGCACGGGCGATTGCACAACGTTGCTTCATGCCGCCGGAAAGCTCCTTGGGCAGCTTGTCAAAATCCACCTCGGTTAGTTCAACATCCTTCATCCGTCTAAGTGCTTCGGTTTTACGTTCGTCCGAGCTCATATTCTTAAATTTCTGTTTAAGCGCTATCATAATATTTTCTCCAGTACTCATCCAAGGGAAAAGGCCGTAATCCTGGAAGACCACACCTCTTTGCAGACCTGCTTTTGCAACCGATTCATTGTCCACAAGAATTTCTCCGGAGCTTGGTTTTTCCAAGCCTGCAAGCAAACGAAGAAAGGTACTTTTTCCGCAACCAGATTGACCTAGCAGGCAGACAAAGGCCCCAGCTTTTACCTTCATATTGATATCATCTAATATCAAATCCTTGTCATAAGAAAAACTTAAGTGTTTTACTGATACATCTAACATAAATTTCCTCCCTTTTCTGCTGTCGCTTATGCCATGATAGTTTTTGCAAGTCTTTTCTTGCATAACTTTAATCAGTGATTGCATCAAAACACAATGGTTTTTTTGTTGTTGAATCATTTAAAATTATACACGATTGCAGTAAAATTCACTAATTGATAATATCTATAACAAATCTTTACTCTATTGATTTTTTCAATAAATGGGATATTTACATATATTTACATGGATTATAGATTGGTGTACTACCTCTATAAATTTGCATTAGAGCTCAGGTATGAACACCCCTGTTTGACTTCCTATAACGGCTAATGACTCTTCTCCTGTTGTAAGGAGAAGAATTCTTCATACCCATGCAAAGAATTTTAAAAAATTTCATAAAAAATATAGTTAAGCTCCTGCTTGCATTACTAAATGCATTTAGGATTTTAACTATATTTTTCTTTCTTACTCTTTGATTAAAATTGTCACTTTTCTTGTCTACTTTGTAATTACAAGTATTACAGAAGCTCCTCTGCCATCAGGCTTTTCAGTTAATAAGTTAAGTTCATATCACCAATTATTTGGTTGAAGCCTCTAAACAGTTGGTTGGAATCCCTATATGCTGCAATCCCGTAGTATAACTAGCATCCATTTTAAATTCCCCCCCTATATTCTTTAGCGCTTATTAATCAAATCTATTTTTACTTAGCGCTTTATATTCTTCAACAATTTTCACACCGCTACTGGTTTCTATTCTACTTGCACCTGCTTCAATCATAGCTAATACATCCTCCATAGATCTAACGCCTCCTGATGCCTTAATCTTTATATGATCTCCCACACAAGCCTTCATTAATTTAACATCCTCTGCCGTGGCTCCATGGGTACCAAATCCTGTGGAGGTTTTAATATAGGTTGGTTTTATCTTTAAAGAAACCTCACATAGCTTTCTCTTTTCTTCATCAGTCAAATAGCAAGTTTCAAATATTACTTTGGAAACTACGCCTCTTTCATTACAAGCTTCTACTATTCTTTTCATTTCTTCTTCAACATAACCCAATTACCATTCTTTATTTCTACAAGATTAACAACATAGTCAACCTCAACTGCTGCATCACAAAGAACACCACTGTTTTCTAATGCTTTTTTACAAAATGGTATTACTGCATTATTAATAGCAACGGTCTTAAAATTATACTATCTAATCTCGTACTTTAGAGTTTATTGTAAAATACTCGCATTCTAATCTGCCCATCTCCGTGATTTTCGAAATTATAGGACATCTCTCATACTGACTTTATTTAGAAAAAATTCTAGTTGCTTATTTTTTCGTTATACATTGTTTTAATATCTAAACATAATTGTAACTTTTTTTGTGTCCGTTTAAATAAATAATGCACATCACCATTGAAAATAACTCTGTAATTGGAACTGCCAACCACACACCCTTTACCCCTATTATTAACGGCAATAATAACAAACTTACTGATATAAAAACAAAGGTACGCATAAAAGAGATTATTGCCGATACTTTTTTTAGTTTTACAAAATAAAGTATTCCTTTTTTATAAAATGTAAAGTAAATCAGCCCGAATACAACAGGAATTGCCATTCCTATGCCTGTTGCAACTGCTGCACCTATAATCCCCATTTGTAAAGGAACAATAAAGATATAATCAAACACGATATTTACGCATCCCCCTAAGAGCGTTATGGTTAACCCAACGCTCGGCTTTCCCGCTACTATAAAAAAACTCTGGAAAATCATTTGAAGTACGGCTAGAGGAGAAAAATATAAAAGAACTGTGAGATAATTGAAGCTAAATTTAAAAAGTTCTTCATTCCCTCCGGCTCCAAGCATTTTAAGCATAGGGTTGATAAAAACATGCCCCAAAATCATAATGATAAAGCCAATAATACTACCAAAAGCGATGATAAGTGTAAAGTTTTCTTTTGCTTCTTGAAGTTTATCTTCACCCATTTTTTTAGCTATAACTGCACTTCCTCCTGTAGCAAGCATTAACCCAATTGCCAATATTATGCTGTTCATAGGATAGACAATATTTATAGCTGACAATGCACTTGTGCTAACAAACCTTGATACATAAATACCGTCAATTATTGTATAAACAGACATAAAGACCATCATAATAATGGTCGGAATGGCAAATTTAATGAGTGAAACAAAATCATACTCTTTTCCAATTTTCTCTTTTGGAAATTCCATGAAGTACACATCTCCTTTATTGATTACTAAACCGATAAAGTCTATATAAAATATAATGTAACACCATAGTCAAGGGGGGATTAATAATTATGATCAAAAATTCGCAAATTCATTTTACTACGGGAGAGTTTGCCAAGCTGATTGGTGTCAGCAAAGACACTTTATTTCATTATGATAGAATTGGTATTTTCTCCCCTGAAATTAAAGGAGAAAATGGTTATAGATATTATTCAGTTTATCAAGCAGATGTTTTTTATGTTATATCTACCCTTAAAGAGTTGAATATGCCACTAAAGGAAATAAAGGATTATCTTGATAGAAGATCTCCTGATGAACTCATTCTTTTACTAGAAAGAGAAGAAGCATCTCTTGATGTTAAGATAAAACATCTGCAAAAAATAAAAAACTTTATTTCAGAAAAATCAAGAATTATAAAATCAGCGATGGGAATCAATACATCAGAAATATTTTTTGAAGAAAAAAATTATGATGACTTTTTGGTAGTGACAGAAGCAGTTCCTTTCACAGGGGAAAAAAGTATATCTGATTCCATCATGAAACATTTCAATTATTTGAATGATCACAATATTTATAGCCCTCATTCTATAGGCTGTATAACCCACAGGAAAAAGGTTTTAGAAAAGGAAATATATAATTATGATTATTTTTTCACTAAAGTTTCAGAAAACTCAGCTTATTATAACTTTATAAGAAAAAAGGGGACATACTTAACTGCCTATCACAAAGATGGGTACTTAAGCATTATTAAAACTTATAATAGAATACTTGAGTTTGCAGTGGATAAGAATCTAGACTTGCAGGGTTTTTTCTATGAAGATGTATTATTAGACGAGCTATTTGTAAAAGGGTATGAAAAATATTTAATTAAGCTTTCTGTACAAATTTTGAAATGAAATATCCGCTTCCACGATCTACGCCACCCGTATGTCAAGTACACACCGAAAAATAATTTAGGTTTTTTTCGTATCTGCATGTTTGGAATGCTATATCCGTTCCTACATACCTTACCTTCAGCCCGCTGTAACCGTTATCCAGATAATATTCAAGACTGTCATATCCGTGTTCTCTGGCATATCTGCGCAGCAGCCATCAGCTCCCGGCAGGTTGTGGAACTTTGAAACCCTTGTCCGTGCCCGGTAGCCGATGTAGTTTGCCAAGGAAGTTTTTTACTCAAATGGGCACAAATAAGGACAGGGTGTGAGTTGCCCTGTCCAGTGTGGATTCGTCAATATCGTTAATCACGATGTTAGATTGGTATTAATGGTGCAGAAATAACTGCTTTTACCGCTAATCCCTAATGTCCAAAACTTTCTATTTTCCATCCCGTCTGAGGAGATTCATAAACCATGCTGCAATCCCAAAACTGCTCCCCACTGCCTATGGACCACTCCTCATTGTACTGAAGGTTCACAGTTACCCTAAAGATTTTAACATTTTTATCGTTTTCATCAATCTGTTCAACTTTTGACAGCTTTGCGGACTTCAGGTTATCAAAACTTGATTTAACTCCAATCTCAACATCAGTTAAAGGTAATCCGATCCCCTCGTTAAACAATTCCTCGTTTAGCATATTTGATGTCAAATTCTCCAGCAGAGTTTTTTTCGAGATACAGTATCCCGCGGTCTTAGCGTCTTTATTGTCCAGCGCCGTGAAATATTCCTCGATAACCTGTTCCGGCTCTAATTTGGACAGTCTTTCTTCGGTGCTGTCGGCTTTAATCATACCCGCAAGCCACTCGTAAAGCGTTTGGTCTGTCACTTTTTCAAAGCTGTTTCCTTTCAGACTACAAGCGTCAAAGGCGCTGTGCCGCCCGGCGCTGATGAACGCGCCGATTATTTTGTCACCGTTTTTCACTACAATGCCTCTGCAATTCTGTATCGGATAAAACTCCTGCGGCATACTCTCATGGATTCTATAAATTTCAACGTCAATGTCTGCGGTATTGGAATATTCGCTCATGTCCAAGCCAATATCCTTTGAAAGCTCATTGTTATATGCGAAATAATAGGCGTTTGGATTAAAAACAGACAAGATGTTGATGTCGTTGAGCTTGTTTTTCATCGCGCTAATCTGATAATCCAGCGTCCATCCATATTCCTTAAACAGTGCTACAGCATCAGTTTCATCTATATTGAAGGTGATGTTTGTGTTCTCCAGAAACGAATCAATATAACGCGCAAAATCTGTCCCTGTTTCGTAAAGACCGCCGTCTTTTACGATATAGGCTTTATCATACAACGTATCGTAGTAAAGCCCACAGCTATATCCGCCAATCTCATTAGACAATTTTATCATGTACTGATTTATATGATTGTTGTTCAAGTTAGCCTCTTCTGTAGGCGTTTGACTGGTTCTAAGCGTTGAATCAATGTATGCTACTATTTTGGAATCGGTTGTTTCAAACTCGTATGCCGACTTAAATCCCGTCATATCGGATAGAAACCCAATTTTTACTTTATTGTACTTCGTATCATATGCCGCTTCCGGTGCATCTGAAAGAGTTTCTGATATTGAGTTTAGCTCGGCACCTTGATTTGATAAGTTTTCAGGCGACGTTTCCATTTGCTTGCTGACCACAAGAGAAAGGCTGACCGCAACAACAACCACAGTCGCCACAACGCTTACCCAAAACGCGGGCTTTTTATAATGCAACACATTCTTCACCCTTGCCCTCACTCCCGTTTCGCCAAAGGCGAGGGGGCTGAGAAGCCCGCTTTTTTTAATCGAAAGCGCAAGAAGGGAATTGGAATAATTGCCTCGGATGTCAAAATCCGAACGCTTCATTACGCTCTCGTCTGCTGACAACTCCATATCCCTCGCCATTAGCACGTAGGAAACCCATACAATGGGATTGAACCAATGGGCGGACGAGATCAAAAAAGCGAACGGCTTTATCAGATAGTCAAGGCGCTTGATGTGCGTCCGCTCATGTTCTATAACATATTCCATCTCTTTTTCACCAAGCCCTGTGGGAATATATATCTTGGTATGGACGAACCCCAGCACGAACGGCGTTTTGATAAGATCGGTTTCGTAAATATTGTCATGGACGCGGATCGCGGTCATGACCCGTTTTTTCAAACGCAGATAGCTGATAATCCCATACAGCAAAAGCGCAAGACCGCTCGCAAGCCAAAGATATGTCCCAATCTCCAGCGCGATTTGAACAGGATTGACACTGTTCGCTGGGCTGGCGGAAAGCAACGATCTTTCAATAACGGTGTTTACGGCATTATCAACGACTGGCACTCCACTTTGTATGGACGGACTCTCGGAAGAAACGATGTCATACGGTATAGTCTGCGGCTGCACAGGAACGGCGCTCACCGGCAATTGGAGAGTAAACGGGCAAACGAGTCGGAAAAATACCACAACCCAAAGTGCGTATGAATATATTTTCGGTGCTTTTCTCAGGGCCAGCCGGATCAACATGACGATCAGCGCGACGCAACTCGCGCTAAAACTCATGTTCAAGATTTCAATAAACAGTCCGCTCATTTCACCGCCTCCTCAATCATTTTCTTGATTTGTTCAGCCTCGTCCTGCGTGAGCTTCTTGTCCTGTAAAAACGCGGTGATGAAGCAGGGAAGGGAGTTGTCAAAAGTCTTTTCAAGTATCTGCTCGCTCTCGTATTTTTGTACCTGTATACGTTTGACGAGAGCCGTCACAACGGCATTTTGGTTTTTTAACACGCCCCGCTCCGACAGCCGTTTGATAACCGAATATGTAGTGGATTTCTTCCACCCAAATTCATTATGACACAGCTTAACAAGTTCCGTCGAGTTGACCGGTTCTTCCTCCCAGACAATGCACATGAAGCGGTATTCGGCATCGAATATTTTAAAGTTCTCCATTTTAGTTCCTCCTGTGAAGTCTAATACGTTAGACTTCATCATCAGTCTAACGCATTAGACCTATGTTTGTCAAGAGGGAAGTTTATTCGGGCAATATCCTTTTTTCAGACCCTTTCGTCGCCGAAAGCGTCCTTGCTTACAGCTTGCCTTCCCATTAGCTAGGTGTCAGGTTTTCTTTCAAACCATCGGCTCGGCAACATGCCTCGCAAACTAAAAAATAGGCGCAATAACCGCCCATAAATTTCTGTATTTTTTTGAAATTATGTAGGATAAAAACTTCTGCTACATCCAGCCGTCACAGCATGGTGACGGCCCCTCACGAACAGAAAGTAGCGGTTTGGGATACATAAAAGTCTCCTATCCCAAAGCCACCGTACGAGCATATAGTATAAGTCTACATTCTCTTTGATTATCTTGATTTGCTGCGTATTGTAACGTGTAATCTCAAAAAATTCATTGATGAGCTTTTCCAGTGCAATGCCTACATATTTTGCCTTTTGCTCAACTGCCATATCGGGCGCTTCATCAAGCAAGCTTAAATAGCCGATAACGGAAGTCAACGGTGTCCGAATATCGTGAGCCAGATACATAACCAATTCGTTCTTTTTTCGCTCGGCCTCTTTTACCGCCTGCTGGCTTAATAGGACAGACATTTTAATTTTGTTCATTTGCTTTTCCATGTCCTTAAGCGGTTCGGGCAGCTCTATTGTACTATCGTTTTGTTGATACACAGTTTTGGTAGCATCTATAATTTCCTGCAAATATCCCCAAGGTTTTCCCCAATAGTGATAGAAAATGCAACCATATCCGATTACCAGATACAAAAAATAGATTAAGTCAATTCTCCAATGAAGCCACGCAAAAAACGGATTTGAAAACTGACTGAACGCATAGTCAGCTACCACGACTAAGGCATAACCAACCAGAGTATAGATTAACAGAGTAATATACAGCTGGAGCCGTAATTTCTTTTCTATAGGATGACTTTTCTTAACCAATTTTATAGCCCACTCCCCATATCGTTTTGATATATTTCGGTTCATCTACCGTATGGCCCATTTTTTCACGCAAATGCCGGATATGAACAGTGATCGTGTTATTGCTTTTGCTGTAATATTCATCCTGCCATATTTCATGGAACAATTCTTCGGCACTTACTACAGTTCCTTTGCGTTCCAGCAAAATACGGAGTATGGAAAATTCCGTAGGGGTCAGCGAAATAGATTTTTCATTTAACAAGCAATCATGCGTTTTTGTATTTACCTCTAATCCAGAATATGAAAGAACCGGACTTATCTCTGCTTCTTCTTTGAAGAAATTGTACTTTTTATAGCGGCGAAGTTGCGCTTTTACTCTGGCGACCAATTCGAGAGGGCGAAACGGTTTTGTGATATAATCATCGGCGCCTAAAGTTAAACCAGTGATTTTATCGGTTTCCTCGTCTTTGGCCGTCAGCATAATAACCGAGAAAGTATATTGTTCACGGATTTTCTGGCAAAGGGAAAAGCCATTTATATCTGGTATCATAATATCCAGAATAGCAAGGTCAAGCTCTTTTGTTTCGATACAGGCTAAAGCATCTTTAGCAGAATAGAACTTGTAAACAGCATAGTTTTCATTTTTCAAATAGACTTCTATTAAGTCTGCAATATCGTGTTCGTCATCGACGACAAGAATTTTATCATTCATGGAATAACGCTCCTTTCCAGCATAGCTAAGTATTTTATCATTATATCAAAGCAAGCTGCCCTAATGGTGATTTTTATCATGAGATTTTATTAAGATTTTCATAAGACTTAATCTATCGTACTACCTGACATTTGATTTGGAATAACCACCCACGGCAAGTCCAACGAGCAAATGGAGCTGCCAACCTTTATACTTGTTTTTTTAGAAGGCTGTGCAGCTCTGCGAGAAGCACCACCGCCATTGCCATTCCTCTCCCAAGTTTGATTTTAGAGACATCAATGCTATCAAACACTCTACCGATCGAGGAATTCCTGAATACCCACATCCTCCTGTGGTAGAAATTGATATCTTGCTTTTCCTGCCATAAGGGTTCATTCCTTTCTTTTTATTTTTGACTTGAGCATATGAAAAGCCGTCGCATTTCAGTGACGGCTCTGGAATTAACAATTCACTTTTGCAATAATTTATGGTATAATATTGTATAAAATTGGCTGATAACATGACTTTCGTCTTACAGCCACATTCCCATTATTTATATAATAGGCGGTGAATATATGCTCGAAGTCGTTTTTAGCGATAGCACAAAAGGTACTATGAAAATGGCAAAAAACTACAACAAAGAAAATATACTTGGCGGCGCTATCGGATATATAGGTAAAAAGCCAACAAAAAAAGAATTGGAAAAACTGTTTGAAGGTGAAGCCATTGGAGGAAGCTCCAATGATGTCGTCTGCATTGGATTCAACTTGGATATAGGTGATATTGCCAATGAAATTGACAGCGAAGAACGCAAAAATGAATTTATCAGAGTGCTTGGGTCTGTAAATTTTGAGGATAACAAAATAAAACGATTCTTCAACTCGCAGCGTGAAGATTTTGAAAAACTACTTATCACCGCAAAAAACGGAGAACCTATACGAGTTTGGAAAAGTAATACACCATTTTCAGTTTGTGCTTTTGCTTTTCTCTGTGATACTTTGCGAAATATTGAATGCAAGATTAGTATTGTCTCGATACCTGAATATTGTGAAGTTTCTGATAATACGATTCAATCCTTTACTGATTGGGCGGAACTTGAACCTGGTCAGTTTTATAGATTCTTATCTTTGGAACGTGAAATATCCAACATTGAAAAACGCTTACAAAGCAGTCTTTGGAATGATTTAAAAGCTGAAAATGCACCATTACGGGCTCTGGTCAATGGTAAATTGATTTCTGTTCCCGAAGATTTTTACGACCATATCATTTTCAATAATATTCCCGACCGAGAATTTGTTATGGCTCAACTTATCGGGACTATTTTGGGAAAATGCCCTTTAGGAGTTGGAGATGGCTGGTATGCCTTGCGCATCAAAAAGATGATTGCTGAAAATAAATTAGAAATTGTTGCAGATAAAGATGCATCTCATCCATACGATAAAATTTTAAGAAAAGTAGCGTTATAGATATAATGAGCATAATAGGAGTATAACACGTCAATATCAGAACTCAATTCGCTTATTAATAAAATCGGCTCAAAAACAAGAAAACCCAAGGGCAATAATCCTTGAGTTTTCATATCATTCATGCGAGTAAATCTATAAGCCGAGTTCTGTATTAAATGATCATCTATCTAGGCCAATTGTTGCCAATTGGCTCAAGCGACCTACCACGGGACACGACGGGCAGCCGTTTTTTTGTCCCTACTTGGTCTTGCTCCAGGTGGGGTTTACATAGCCAACTAGTCACCTAGCTGCTGGTGAGCTCTTACCTCACCTTTCCACCCTTACCCCCTACCAACGTAAAGTGAATATCACTTTATTGATGTAGAGGGCGGTATCTCTCTGTTGCACTTTCCTTGGAGTCACCTCCACTGGGGATTACCCAGCACCCTGCCCTCTGGAGCTCGGACTTTCCTCGTCCACAGATAAACTGTGTACGCGATCATCTGACTTACTCGCTATATTTATTTGTCTTAATCAGGAATATAATCATACCATGAATTATTGTTTATGTCAAAAGTTAATATTTGGAATCTGTATAGATGATTGCCTCTATGATGATCTTCCTATCCTTTTTTATAGTATCTTAAATGGATTGATCTTTGTATGAGATTTCATAATTTCTATATTCATTTTTTTATTTTTAAACTCTCTTTGCAAATAATCTGCTATTAAGTCTGCAAAAAATATCTCCGTTTCAAAATGGCCGGCATCAATAACAGCTATACCCAGTTCTAGTGCTGTTTGTGCATCGTGGTATTTCACGTCACCAGTAATGAGACAATCACAGCCCTTGTTTTTTGCTAGTTCTATATAATCAGCACCGCTCCCATTGACAATAGCAATTTTTTTAATCTTATGCTGTAGATCACCTACAACTCTTATTCGCTTTGTATTAAAAATTGATTTTATATCCACTACGATTTCATTTAAAATCTTAGAAGCCTCAAGATCTCCGACTCTTCCAATTCCTCTTTTTTCTCCACTATTCTCTAAGGGAATTATGTCATAGGCAACCTCTTCATAAGGATGGGCTTGTAGCATAGTTGATACGACTTTATTTAGATCATTTAGTGCAACAATGGTTTCTAATCTAGTTTCCTGTACCTTTTCTATTTTTCCTTTTTCACCGATAAAAGGATTTGTTCCTTCTAAAGGCTTAAAGGTTCCCATACCACTACTTCTAAAGCTACAGTGACTGTAGTTTCCAATATGACCTGCTCCCCCTTGTGCCAAAGCATCTGCCACTTTTTCTTCATATTCCTCTGGTACAAAGACAACGACTTTGTATAACTTTTCTCTTTCTATGATATCCAATACCTCTATATTTTTTAGACCAATCCTATTAGCAACAAAATCATTTAATCCTTCTGGAGCAATATCTACATTGGTATGAGCCGCATAAATATTAATATTATGCTGAATGACCTTATAAACGAGTTTTCCCTTAACATCTTCCTTTGATACAGATTTCAAAGGAGAAAAAATCATGGGATGATGGGCAATAATGAGGTTTACATCATGGTTTATTGCCTCCTCTAATACTTCTTCCGTTATATCTAGACAGATCATTACCTTTTCGATATCGTCATTCTCACTGCCAATTTGTAGTCCTACGTTATCCCATTTCATTGCATAATGCTTCGGTGCCAATGTTTCTATGATTTTAAGAATGCTTTTCAATTTCTCAGCCATTCCAATGCCTCCTCTAACTTGGCTACTTTCTTTACACACTCCTGATGCTTTTCTATAGCAGCAGGAGAATTCTGTCTCTCTACACTGGCTATAATTTCCTTCTGTGCATGCATCTTGCCTAGTAAAAACTCTTCTGCTAATGCTTTAGGGTTTGATTTCAGATGAAATCCTATTTCATAGTATATTTCGTCTTCTATGACTTGTTCACCTTTTTGAACTACAATGATTTCATAGATTCTTGTGTCTTCCTTCACTAATAAATCTTGTGTTATTGTAAAACCATTGTTTGCTAAATATCTGCGTAATTCCTGCTGTGCCTGCATCGGCTGCAAAATAAATGTCTCAATCTCTTTAGTAACCTGTGGTACAACCTGCAGCAGTTCTGTTATTAATATGCCCCCCATCCCTGCAATAATAACCGTGTCCACTTCCCCAGGTTGTAATGTCTCTAATCCACTACCTAACCGGAGTTCTGCTTGATTTGCATAACCATAGGCTTCAATATTTTTTTTAGCTGTTTCTAGCGGCCCCTCATTTACATCACTGGCAATAACATAAGCGGGTATTTTATTTTCCAGAAGATAAATAGGTATATAGCCATGATCCGTACCGATATCTGCTACTCTACTATCTTGCTTTATTAATTCTGTAATTTTCTTTAGCCTTGGAGTTAGTTTTAATTGCATTTTTTTACTCCTTTATTGATTTTTATTTTTTAGTAAAATCCTCTGTCAAAAATAGATGTTGATATTTCATGAAAATTTATTTGATATTAATGTGAAGACATTCTGAGAAGCAACAATAGAGTTTAATAGAGTCTAGTAAAATATAACATTATATTTTATATAGTTTCTCCTTACACTAATAGTAAATTCTTTTATTAAGGAATTTGTATCTTGGTTTTATAAGGAGGTCTATTCATGCCACATATTGATAAAAAGAAGAAAAAAATTGTTCCCCCAGAAGAAATGGTACACTTCAGCTGGGGTGGTCGTACTCAAGAATGGGAAGAAGAAGCAGATCAGATCATGCATACTTTACAGGATCAAATAGATGATCAGGAAACTCAAGAGGAGTTGAAGAAAAAAATCGAATATGCTAAACAAAAACAATATTGGTAGTCAATGTTTAAAATATTTAAGGCTATAAGACAATAGATTCGCATTTTGCGAATCTATTGTCTTATATATATCTATTCTAAATAATCCTTCAACTTTTTACTACGACTAGGATGTCTTAATTTTCTTAAAGCCTTTGCTTCGATCTGACGAATTCTTTCCCTTGTTACTTCAAATTTTTTACCCACTTCTTCTAGTGTTCTTGCTCTCCCATCATCTAAACCAAATCTCAGCCGTAAAACTTTTTGTTCTCTTGGTGTTAAAGTATCTAGTACTTCTATAAGTTGCTCCTTTAATAAGGAAAATGCAGCTGCTTCAGCCGGTGCTGGAGCATCATCATCAGGTATAAAATCCCCTAAGTGACTGTCTTCTTCTTCACCTATAGGTGTTTCTAATGATACAGGTTCTTGAGCTATTTTTAAGATTTCGCGAACTTTATCTTCGGAAAGGTCCATTTCTTCAGCAATTTCCTCTGGTCTTGGCTCTCTTCCCAATTCTTGTAATAATTGTCTAGAAACACGAATTAATTTATTAATAGTTTCCACCATATGAACTGGAATCCTTATTGTCCGAGCTTGATCTGCAATAGCCCTTGTGATAGCTTGACGTATCCACCATGTAGCATACGTGCTAAACTTAAAGCCCTTTTCATAATCAAACTTTTCAACAGCTTTAATAAGTCCAAGGTTTCCTTCTTGTATAAGGTCTAAAAATAGCATTCCTCTACCTACATATCTTTTTGCAATGCTCACTACTAATCGTAAATTCGCTTCTACTAAACGTTTTTTTGCTTCCTCATCTCCAGTTTCCATTCTTTTAGCTAATTGTATCTCTTCATCGGCGGATAATAGAGGTACTTTTCCAATTTCCTTTAAGTACATTCTAACTGGATCATCAATATTAACGCCCTTTAATAGGGCAACATCATCTTCAATATTTTCCTCTACTGCAATATCATTATCTATTTCTATTTCATCTACATCTAAATCTTCTTCCTTATCTCCTACTACGTCTATACCCATAGTCGCTAAATGCTCATAGATTTCGTCTATTTGGTCTTTATCTATATCTATATCTTCTAACGTATCCATAATTTCTGTATAGGTAATCATGCCTCTCTTCTTACCCTTTTCAACCAGTTTTTTTACAGATTCCTTCTTATCCTTATTATCCTTTAAATTGCTCAATTTTGTTCCCTCCTTTCCTCCGATTGCAGTTTTTGCAGCTCTATGTTGATCTTCATCATTTCCACACCTAGCTTTAGCAATTGTTTTTCAACCTCTTCCTTATTTAGATTTTCCATTTGCATAATTTCGTTTTGCTTTTCCTTGAGCTTTCCTCTTTGATACAATAATTTGTATCTCTGTACATCTTTTTTATACTTTTCAACGACTTGCTCTATATCTATCTGTTGAATATCTATCTGAAGAATATCTTTTAATTCATTTTCCACCTTTGGAAGATAGTCTAATATTTTGTTTAAAGCATCAATATTTTGTTGGTTCTGCAAAATAAATTCAAAGATTATACGATGATGTTCAAGAATAAAATCTTCTGGATTAAACTTTTCAATAATACTTACAATAAAGTGTGTATTTGTCAGCATATATTTAATCAACTGCTTTGTAGCTATAATATGCCCTTTTTGTTCAACTAAAGGTACTGCTTCTATATATTTATTATTTCTCTTGTAGTTGGAACTATACTTAGTATTATTAGCTATATCAGTTGCTGGCTTTCTTCCATATACTTCTCTGGTAATAGCATCCTTTGATATTCCAGTTTTTTCCTCAATTTTTTTTATATAAGCTTCTTGTTCAATGGGACTATCTATTTCCTTTATGATGCTGGCAATCTCTTTGCCAAGGTTAATCTGATCTTCCATTGTGTTTAAGCTATATTTTTGTTGTGCTAAATATATTTTATAATCTATAGCACTTACTGCTTCATTTATTTTCCTTTGAAAAGCATTTTTCCCTTCTTTTTTAATAAAATCGTCAGGATCTACTCCTTTAGGCAATAATATGATTTTGATATTTTTATGGACATTCTGTAGTAGCTCTAAACTTCTCAAAGTAGCTTTTGTACCTGCACTATCACCATCAAAGCATAGGATAATCTGATCAAAATATTTTTTTAATAGCAATCCATGACCCTTTGTTAATGACGTACCTAAGGTAGCTACAACATTTTTAAATCCCTGTTGATGTAAAGCAATAACGTCCATATAACCTTCTACTAACACCACTTGTCCATTTTCACAGTTTTTGCGGGCTATGTTTAGACCATATAATGTTTCACTTTTGTTAAAATATGCTGTTTCGGGTGAATTAAGATATTTAGGTAAAGAATCATCTAATACCCTTCCTCCAAAGCCTATAACATTTCCTCTTATATCAAATATAGGAAACATAATTCGATTTCTAAAACGATTATAGTAACCGTCCTTCTGTTTGTTTTTAATAATCAAGCCACATTTTTCAATTTCTTCTTCTTTGTACCCTTCCTTTTTAAGATGATTTAGTAGATCATCCCAGTTATTTAAAGCATAACCTAATCCAAAGGATTTTATTGTTCTAGTAGTTAACCCCCTTTTTAATATATACTCTAGGGCTGGATTTTTCCTTTGCACTAAATTATTATAAAAAAATCTACCTGCAAGCTTATTAACTTCATAATAAAGTTGTTGTTTTTTCAGCTTTTCCTTTACTTCATGAGAAGAAGGCAACTCATCTATATATATGTTTGCTCTTTGTGCTAACATTTTCAATGCTTCAGTAAAATCTAGATTTTCAATTTTCATGATAAATCCAATAACATCTCCACCTTCACCACATCCAAAGCATTTATACACTTGTTTTTCCCTACTTACTACAAAGGAGGGCGTTTTCTCATTGTGGAAAGGACATAAGGCTTTACTGGATGACCCCATAGATTTTAACTGTACATACTGAGATACCACATCTACTATATCATTTTTGTCTTTTACTTCTTCAATCAGTTCTTCTGGAAAAAAGTTTTCCATCTAAATCACCTAATAATGAATGACTTTATACTATATTTCTTTATTATTTCTAAATATCCTTCTCCAAAATCATCTTCCTATATAAATTTCATAATTCCATTAAACTGTGTCGAAGGTATTTCGACACCTATCTTCCTAATTCCTTCTTATCTGCTAAAAAAAATAAATTCAGAATATTTTATATCATCCCGCAAATGACTAGAAGTATTTTGGTGAAGGAATCACCTTACTTTGAAAAAGTTTTATTGCATCATTATCCGTACAAGCGGCTATATAGTCCATCACTGCCCTTTTAAATCCTTCTGCTTGTGCAGTTTTATGATACAGAAGAGGCAGTTCTTCAGGCTTTTCCATAAAATTTTGAAATAAAAACTCTACAATGTGAGTGGCCTTTTCTTTTTCTCTAAGGCATAATTCCCCATTATAGACGGTGTTAAACATAAAGGATCGTAATTTCATCATAATATTATATAAGGCTTTTGTTTGATAGATGTTAGGTTTCTCCCCTTTTTCTAATTTTAGAGTGGTCTCTTTAATAATATCATGTACAAATGTATTGACCCGCTGACTATGAGTTTCTCCTAACAGGGCTATTATATCTTTAGGAATATCTTCCTTTGTTAATATTTCCCCATTAATACTATCCTGAATATCGTGACATAGATAAGTAATTGTGTCCACTAGTTTTACTAGCTTACCCTCCAGTGTTACTGGAACGCCTTCACCAGTATGGTTCAATATGCCATCTCTTACCTCAAAGGTTAGATTCAGACCTTGTCTATTTCTCTCAAGAACATCTACCACTCTTAAGCTCTGTTCATTATGTTTAAAACGACCCATAATCTTCTCTAATACTTCCTCACCACTATGCCCAAAACAAGTATGTCCTAAATCATGACCTAAAGCAATGGCTTCCACTAAATCCTCATTTAATCTTAATGCTCTTGCAATTGTCCTAGATATTTGGCTAACCTCCAGTGTGTGGGTTAGCCTAGTTCTAAAGGTATCATTTTGTACAATAAATACTTGTGTTTTCCCCTTAAGCTTCCGAAAAAATTCACAATGAATAATACGATCTCTATCTCTTTGATAAGGACTTCGAACAGTGCATTCTTCTTCTAGTATTTTTCTACCTTTCGTGTTTATACTTAATTGAGCATAAGGTGAAAAATATTTTTCCTCGAAGGCTTCTGTAGTCCTCCTAATTGTTTTCATCATTTTATACAACCTTCCTTATACTATTACTGTATATATACTACATTTATTTATGAATTCCTTTAAAATTCTTTAAATTTCTCTTCTATTCTATTTCTTTTTCGTTATTACATAATCTTGACATTTGTATGTTTTTTATACACTACATTATATTATCTATTTAACTACCTTATACCCTTTTCTTATCTTAATTATAGATATACACCTTTAGATCTAAATCTGTTCTTTACTCTTAGTGATAGATATAGATAATAGAGAATTGGTATAAAATCATAGATTTTATACCAATTCCATTATACGGTATTAAATAAATAGAGACAGAATTAATCATCTGCCTCTATTGGTTGTATATTATACCAATAAGCTAGTTTTTTCAAAATATTAGTCTTTATATCTAATGGCTGCCTAGGTAACAGCTACCATAATAGACCAATCACTATTTTTTACTATTATGGAACACTTCTAATTATCGAAATTATAATAGCTTTTTAAACAACGAAAGCAATCATTTGAGATTACTTTCATTGTTGGTTACTATAAACATAAAAACACATTAATTATATCTTTACTTTTACAAATCCTCTAAGAAATATTTACCCTCTAAAAACTCTGCACATACTCCCAATTTTTTAAAATAATCAACCATTGATATGCATGCATATTTTTCAGTTGAGTAATGGGTTGCCCCAATAACATTAATTTGATTATCTTTTGCTATTTTATGAAATTCCATTGTCAGTTCAAAATACTGTAGTGGTTTTGTAAAACCAGTTAAATATACATTAATGCCCAGATCTGCTAATTCTGTTGCTACAAACGGATATGATCCTCCACCTGCCGCTATTGCAACCTTTCCTTTTCTTATATCCAACTCGCCATAATTTCGTAGCTTTATATCATGTCCAATCACTTTTTTAACATAGTCTGAAAAATCCAAAACTGATTTGAAACTTGTCTTACAAATAACTCCTACCTTAATATTATCGTATTGACAAAACTCATCAACCACTTCCAAATTCAATGCTTTTGCCAAATTTACGGATGTTGAATACTCCCCGTTTCTATCAAGCGGTGCATGAAGCATATAGAAAGAAATACGCCTTTTTTTCATTTCCTTTAAGTACTCAATGGGGATATTATAAAACGGAAATCCTTCCATATTTCCCCTGTAACCCATAGCATGATGAGAGAACAATAAAACATCAAACTCATTAGTATTTAGAATCTTCTCAATAATCTCTTTATCAGGGAAAGTAGCCGTATAGACCTTTTCAATATTATGGGAGTTGTCTAAAATAAGTCCCATATATTTTGATTTGAAAGTTGGAGCAATATAGCTATTAAAGTCCATAAAACTCCAGTCATCTCTGATATTCTTAATATCAAAATCCTCGTCTAATCGATTATATAATTCATTTGCAAGCATGCATATCACCTCCTGAATATCCCTTTAACCTACCAAAAAACGTATAATAAACAATTACCTGTTTCAAAACTATTGTGTACCAATAGTTTTACATATTATAGCATAATATATATACTTGTGTACATCGTGTATATATTTGTATTTGTTTTGACTGCCACACCAACACAAATCATTTCTTCTACAATATATTTCTGCAAAAATGTTATTAATCCTACATAAAATTCAATAGATATTTTCTTATATATCTACCTAAACCCACTCACTTATTTGATTTTTCCTCAAAAACATACAAAAGATCGTATCAAGTCTTTTAACTCAATACGATCGAGAGTTTCATTGATGGCTATGAAGTAACTGAACTCCATTATCAAAAAACCGCAGTCATTTATAATAAGATTCACCGTAACGGGTATATCTGCGGTTTTTCATATCATGATCAGAAGCTTAATTTGTCAATGGCTTCCAGTTATTCTTCTGTGTGGCTACCATTGACAAACTAGAATTCTGCTGTTAGCTTCATGCTAACAGTACCACTTTTTCAATTTCTATACCTGAAGAAGGTAATAAATACTTATATACCTGTTAACTTCACAAGAATATCCGGCGAATAATTTACCATGGTTTTATTATCAAGGACTGTTAAGCATTGCTTCAGATTGAGGTTTGTAAAATTACACAAAATATAAGCCTAAGGAAAGCAGTGTTTATTCCTTAGGCGTTAGTCATTAATATTCATTTCATCAAGTAATCTCTTTGGAGTAATTACAACTGGTATGATTAATATAATGGAAAAATCATTATTTAGTAGGATTAATGATTTGGTGAAATTTTCTCCGTCGGTCACCTTAATTAGGGCAACATATTCGGCAATGACATCCTCCATATCTATGTAAATATCTTTTAATTTTTCTAGTTCATTTTTGGATTCTATCACTAGAATATATCCTCCATCCGCACCATCTACGTCTCGATCTTCTCCGTATTCAGTATCAAGAACCGTTGCAATCTCCTTAATTACTTCTACTGCCTCCTGTGGCAGTTTTAGGAATTCTGCTTCCTTCACATGGGCTATTTTTATCATTTACCTTGCTCCTTTCGTTGTTTTAGCTTTCCTCCCAAGGTCTTGGTGGAGTTCCTTTCTGCTCGTTTCTTCCATTTGCTTACTGGTGGCTTCCAGTGCTGTTTTTCTCGTTTTTTCGGTTTGGCATTCTTTGTGGCCCCCCTCCTGTTCGGCGAAACAGAAAAAGCCCAAGAAAGCGGTTTTAGCGGCTCTCTTGGGCTAGTTGTTTGATTCTGTTGGTGTTTTTTCTGATTCTAGTTTCAATTTTTTCAGTTTCCAACTGTGGCGGATTTGTGGGGCAAGGGGATGGAAGCCTTTCCTGCCTTTACAGTCTTGGATGGTGTGGAATTTGTCTTTATACTCCGTTAAGAGGTTTATAACATCTTCCTGTCTTTCCTTCACCTTCTTATTATTTCACCTACCTTCCCCCAAGCAATGATTATATCTACCTTACCAGCAGATTTTTGAATTTGAGTATCATTTTCTTCATCCACTGATTCTTGTATGCTTTCTTTGATGCTAATTTTAGTATCTATTTTAGTAAAGATATTGACTTTAAAAGATATCTATCTTTCCCATCATCTGAGAAAACAACTTCTGTTTTAATCATACTTTTTTCTAAATCCTTTATTTTACAAGCGTCAGGTTCCCGTCTTTCATACCCCATACTTCATCCGCAACAGAAGATACCTTTTTGGAATGGGTAACGATTATTACGCATTTTCCTTCATTATGGGCCAGCGAAGTTAATATAGATAAAATATTGTCTTCCGTATCTGTATCTAAGTTACCAGTGGGTTCATCTGCAATGATAATGTCAGGATTATGAGATAAAGCTCTTGCAATACCAACTCGCTGTTGTTCGCCGCCGGAAAGCTTGAGGATTTTACGGTCAGCGGTTTCTTTATTAATTCCAACTTTTTCAAGCAGCTTATATGCGACTTTTTTCTTATTGTTTTCCTTTGTTCTGCTAATACACATCGACAACACAATGTTTTCAACAGCGGTTGCGTTTGTTAAAAGATTATAACCCTGAAAAATAACGCCAATACTTTCAGCTCTGTATTTATCACGGTCAATCTGTGAAAGTGGATTGCCGCTAAAACTTATTGTACCGTCCGTACAATTATCAAGCCCTGAAATAAGAGATAAGAGGGTAGTCTTTCCTGAACCTGACTTGCCCATAATCACGTAGAGCTTACCACTGTTAAACTCCGCCGAAACTTTTTTTAATACGGTTTTTTTTGTGCCGCTGTATTTATAGGATACATTTTCTATTGTTAAAAGACTCATCATAGTATTCACCTTAATTCCTTTCTGAAAGTATCTTTATAGGCTCGTATTTTGTGATATACATGATACCTGCAACGCTTGATATACCTGCCAGAACAAGAGAGATTAAAATAATCTGTGTAATGGCGTTCGCACTTAAATTTACCTGAAGTTCTGAAAGTGGTTTAGTGTCTGATGAAAATGTTGGTGCACCAAGTCCCGTTCTGCCTGACGTTGGCACGCCGCCGTTTGTATTATTGTTTTCTTCAGCAAGTTCAATTTGACCTGTAAGCAGGCTGTCTGCCACAGGTTGCGATGCCGCTAATCCTCCGCCTAAACCAAGCATTAAACATATCACTGTGATAACAAGCATTTCTGTAAGCAGTCCAAAAGCGACTTTGGATTTTTTCATACCCATAGCACGAAGGACACCGATTTCGTATTTACGTTCACGAATTGCAAGACTTGATAAAAGAATAAGAACCATTGAACCGAGTATCAAAACAACAATCAAGAACGTATTTGTTACCCCAGCAAGTCCTTCAACAGGGCCTACAACTTTTTTATATCCGGCTTCGTCGGTGACAACATTGTAATAATCAGCCAATCCCTTTTCCCTGAGTTCTTTTTCATAAGCAGGAAGCAGCGTGGGATCTTTCAAAAAATATTGCACCGAAACACCTCCGTGTACATTAAACATTTCCATATTAACGGCCGTATCAAAACCGGTAAGAATCTCGTTATTTCTATTTTCCATCGAAGATATTACTTCAAGATTTGAGCCAAGCATAGTATTGTCCATATAAATACCTGTAATGGTCAAGCTATGCGTCATTGGGTCATTTTCGTAATAACTGTCCACTTCAATGGTGTCACCAACGGATAAGCTGTTAAGGTCTGCGTATTGTTGGCTGACAATACATTCGTTGAGATTTTTATACATTTCCCCACTGATAATTTTACGAGTTCCCTTTTTGAAGTCGTTGTCTGCTTCAGGGTTGTCTGTCGCAATTATTTTGCCTTTTATTGTAACTGTTTCAGGGTTTTTTGTACCATCCGCCCTTGTTGCTCCGCTTAGAAAATTAGAAATAAAATTATCCATTTCGCTTTCACTAAGGGAAAATAGCTTTCTTGGTGAAATATCAATTGTTGCCGAAAGGTTTACGCTCTGCAACAAATCAGACTTTCCAAATTCTATTTGCTGCTGGGCCGTGAGTTCTTTGTAGCTCTCAGCCACTTTTTTGTTTTGAAGCATTTCAAAATTGGTTTCAATCGAAACCTCCGAACCAAATCTCGACTTATAATCTGCAATGATAGCCGATGTTGTTGTGTTAATGATAATAGACACGGCTGTCGTGAGAATGATAGCAAAAATGATGATTGCCATTAAAATGTTTCTGCCCTTATTTCTGCCGATGTTCTTAACGGCATTTGCAATAATGTACATTGTTTGGTCTCTCCTTTAATCAGTATTTGTTTGTTGACATAACACAGTATAGCATATGGATTGTTAGGTTTTCGTTAGGTAGTTATGACCACCCCTAAGAGGGGTGGTGTGACAATCACCCTATAAGTGCGTGACAAAGCTAGCGCCTAAATGACGCTGACTTTCACTTCGTTTAAGCCCCAATAATGATTACTTGCTACCCTTGAAAGGGTCTTGATATGACCTATCCTGCAAATCGGGGTTAGGTCATTTATTATTTGAGCGCTTTCTTTATACTCGTCAAGCTCGTACTGTATTTACATGTGAACTTGAAATTCACTGTCAGGCTTTCTTGATTTTAGGTAAAATTCTGATGTAATTGCCCCTTGTTTACACGCTTTTTTACATTCACCGCAACGAATACATTCCGGCGAGTTAATGTTTTTTGTGATTTCTACATTCATGTTACACTTTCTTTCACAAATCTTACAGCCATTACATCTTTCTTTATCAACACTCATTTGATAAAAACTGAACCTGTTGAAAAGCGAGTAGATTGCCCCTAAAGGACAGATATATTTGCAAAAAGGGCGATAAGTAAAAACTGAAGCAAGCATGATAAAAATGAGCAGTCCCATCTTCCAGATAAAGAGAAATCCTAACATGCTCCTTAAGCCTTCATTTTTCAATAGCAACGGGATACCGCCTTCCAAGGTTCCTGCTGGGCATATCCATTGGCAGAAATACGGCGGTGCAATGCCAAACTGATTGGTCAAGAATATCGGTAGCGCAATTACAGCCACCAACAATACGATGTATTTCAACCACCGCATCGGGGCATCAATTATTAGAGGGATTTTTAATTTGGGTACCTTAATCTTATATAACAAGTCTTGAATAAACCCGAACAGGCACAGAAAACCGCAAATTAAACGCCCAAGTGTAACTCCAAAGAAAATAATTATCCCGATGACATAAAATGAAAAGTTGTGCTTATTTCCTCCAATTACTGCTTGCAGTGCGCCTATCGGGCAAGAGCCGAGCGCCCCGGGGCAAGAGTAACAGTTCAGCCCCGGAACGCACACAAGTTTACTTTTTCCTTGCCAAATCTTTCCTGTAAAAAACCCTTGAATATTCGCGTTGGCAATAACGGCAGCTAATGCTTGAATAAAGGGGCGGCTCTTTATGAAATTAATAATTCGCATAGTGTCACCCCAATCCAATACACTCAAAGCAAATGTTTATGGCTTTCTTCAGTACAACCCAATGCTCCTGGCGCAAAACGCCAAATGTCATAAACAGTATTGAGGTGATCAAAAATCCATATTTGCTATAAAGATTGTAAGCGTCAACTCCAACCCACATTTTAATCAGCTCAAGATCATGAGATAATTTTCCCAAAGGAGGATGATTATCATGAGTAAAGAAGAAACTAG
>NZ_FZOJ01000007.1 GCF_900188145.1 Anaerovirgula multivorans
AAACTATTTGTTGAAGCATTACAACCTAAGTATGTTCAATTAAGCTTCCATGATTTTCTAAATACAGTTTAGTTATTTGTACAAAACTTAGGTAAGTAAATAGTAACAAAAAAAGCCTGAAAAACTTCTCGAACATTGTATTGTATAATCATAAATAATCTCTCTTTTTCGATTTTTTCTAACAATAAATAGTAAAGTTTACAAAATGTATTATATTTTGACACCATTCTCTATGGCCTCAAAGACAAGAAACACCCATCATTTTATAGATGGATGTTCAATTAATTTTATTGCTAAAATATACCAAAAAAAATTCATAATTTTTGGAAATTAATCTTGCAAATATTGGTTTTTTGCATTATGATTAGACTAGTCAATTAAATTATCGGATTAATTAATTTTTGTAAGACGCTCTATAGTTTAGTTGGAATGAAGAACAAAAACTAATTAACCCAAATAAATTATGGAGGTATATCAATGGCAGATAAAACAATCAGCTGTAAAGACTGTAACACCGATTTCGTTTTCACCGAAAGCGAGCAAGCTTTCTATAAGGAAAAGGGATTTGATAATGAACCTCAGAGATGCCCATCCTGTAGAAAAGCAAGAAAGCAACAACGAAACAGTGGTAGAAGCAGTAACAGAGATGGTGGATTTAATAAAAAATGGTAAAAAAAGGGGGAGTCTATACTCTCCCTTTAATTATCCTTCGATATATTGCTGATACTCCCTCAGAACTGTAGCCTCATTTTATTTTCTTATTATTTCAATTCCATCATTTTTTATTTTAATTCTTCCTTCTTTTAATAATCTTCCTACTGCTTTTTTGAAGGCATTTTTGCTAATATTTAATTCTTCTTTAATCTTTTGTGGTGAACTATCATCGTTTAACTGTAAGAACCCTCTATTCATCTGTAGTCTATTCAAAATAAGTTGAGCATCATCTTCGATATGCTTATATGCTCTTTCTCTTATACTTAAATCTAGCTTGCCATCCTCTTTAAGCTTGGCTACCCTTGCTTCTATTCTATCTCCCTTTTCAAAATCTCCATAGAGTTCATTTTTAGGAATAAGTCCTTGATATTTATTTTCAACTGCTACAAATGCGCCTATGTCTCTATTAAGACTATAAATTATTCCTCGAACTCGGTCATCCACCTTATAGGGTGATTCACTACTTAATATCTTAGAAATGTTCATTGTGGCACATAGTCTATCGCTTTTGTCTATATACATGCCTACTAAGTATTCTCTGCCCTGTTGGACTTTCTTCGTTTGTTCCTTGAAGGGTAACAACAAATCCTTTTCTAATCCCCAGTCCAAAAATGCACCTATTTTCGTAACCTCCACTACCTTTAAAAAAGCGACTTCCCCAAGGTGAATTTTAGGTTTCTTTGTGGTAGCAATCATTCGGTCTTGAGAGTCTTTATAAACAAATACTTCTAATTCATCACCTATGTTCAGTCCCTCTTCCACTTGATTTTGTGGTAATAGAATACCTTCTCTACTGGGCTGATCCTTTGAATTTAAATATACTCCTATCTCCGTGCTTTTTACAACCTGAAGTTTTTGTAACTCACCTAATTTTATCATATTCCATCCTCTCCGACTTTTTAGAGTGAATAATATAGATTATACTACTCCAAATTAATCATTCCTCAATACTCTGCTTAATATAATAATCGATCTGTATTGGAGGTCTAGTCGTTAATTAATTCTGTAAGCTTTTCCTCCATATAATCCAACAGTAGCTTATCCTCAATCGTTACTTTACCTTCCTCATACAAATCTGACTTTACTCTGAAAAAGTTAACGATTAGTTTGTTTTCACGAATCAAATACTCATCTTGATGTCCAGGAACAAATGCTACCTCTAGTATCTCATATTTTGTCTTTATCTCTTTACTATTCAGCTTTGAAATAAGAGTATCTAGATTTAAAACCTTTAGAGGCGATATCATCATATTTGTATACTCTAAATCCTCCATCATCCACATATTGTTGTTCCAAAATTTTCTCTCCTTTTTAACAGGACTATTCATCAGTTCTCTATTAGAAATAGCACTAAGCACCTTTCTAACAGATTCTTTATTAAACTCTTCATCGTATATGTAAGTCATAGCAGGAAATTCAGCTATATTGTTGATATATGCTTCTCCTACCTTCTCTCTTTCATTCGTTGTCTGCCAAAAATAGAGCATGGCTTCAATCACATCTAGTTTTATCTCTATTCTTTTTATCATATGATCACTCCCTTGAGCATATTTGTATCAAACTCATTATATGATATATTTATGCCCAAATCCACCTAATTTAAAAGAAATATCATCAAGCATAGGTTGAAGTTATGATTTACACTCTCTTCATGCTATAGGAATGTGACTCTATACTTGAATTTTAATATACACGGTCTACGGTTTCGACCTTGGCGGAAAAGTAGATGACCAAAAATCTATTCTTCCTCTATTCTTGCATAAAAGAAGCTTAACCCATAAGCAGCTAGTTTTTTTACAATATCCTCCATAACATCACCCTGTATCTCTCTTGTTACTATTGTAAAATCTTCTTTTTCAGCAATCCTATAACTCACTTGCTTATTTTTAAGCAAATCATCAATTTCCTGTTTTATATCTCCATTCATTTCAGTAACTCGAATATAGTATTTACCTTCAAAAAATTTAGTCTCTGCTGCTTTAAATTTTTCCTCTCTAAGAATTGTATTTTTTGTGCATCCATCCGTTATGACATCAATAATATCACAGACTACTGCATTTGCTGTTGCCTTTTTTCCTGCCCCTTCTCCATAGAGTCTCAATTCTCCTACATTATTTCCCTTAAGTAAGACCATATTATAAGCATTTTTTACTTTATCAAATTGTGAAGTATTTTTAATCAATACTGGTTCAACCAGTACAGATATATTTTTCTCCTGCACAATTGCTTTGCCTATCAGCTTAATAGAATAGCCCATTTTCTTGAAGGTTTTTATATCTCTTCTTGAAATATTGCTGATTCCTCTGTATTTAACATCTTCTAATCTAATGTTATTTTGAAAAGCAATTGTAGTTAAAATCGCCAATTTTCTTGCTACATCATTTCCCTCGATATCATCTTTTGGGTCTGCTTCTGCATATCCTAATTCTTGTGCTATTTTTAAGGCTTCTTGAAAATCTAAATCCTCCTCCATCATCTTTGTTAAAATAAAGTTACTGGTTCCGTTCAATATTCCTTTAATTTCAGTAAATTCATTAATAAGGCTACACTGTTTTAAAGGTTTAATTAAGGGGATCCCTCCTCCTACGCTAGCTTCAAATAGAAAAGCTCTATGATTATTTTCCGCTAAGGTTAATAACGCATCTATATGTTTTGCTACAACTGCCTTGTTGGCAGTTACTACGTGTTTCCCTTTATTTAAAGCATATTGAATATAATCATAAGCCTCCTCTATTCCTCCAATTGCTTCCACTACTAAGTCAATAGATTCATCATCTAGGATTTCATAAGGATTCGTAGTAAGAAGGTCACCTTCTCTACAAATACCTCTTTTCTTTTCACGGTTCTTTACAAGAACTTTAGATATTTCAATGGTTTCTCCATAAATTTTTTCAAGATGTCCTCTTCTTTCATGGAGTATTTCAAAGACACCACTCCCTACTGTACCTAATCCTAAAAGTCCAATTTTCATTTTTCATTTTTCCTTTCAAATTATATTTTTAGTCTCTGCCTTAAATCATAAAAGCCACTTCTTAGGATAAGAAGTGGCTCTAAACAACAGGATATAGCGTTGCATAGGGGACACTCTTATCTTTCAGCTTAACGCTGCAGGAATTAGCACATTTCCAGCCTAAAGCTTTACTTTAAGCTAGCTGTTGCCGGGTTTCATCGGGCCAGTCCCTCTACCTCTCTTGATAAGATTTATTTATTCAATTTTTAATGAAGGTCTCCTCACTTGGATACAAATGAAAAAATCCTTCTTAACACAACACTAAGAAGGATTTATTAATTATCTAATAAATAAGTATACCCTCTTATCGTTGTCAGCCGGACCACCTTACGTTATTAGTAGGTTGGTATAGGATCATAGAGCCAACTCTCTCCCCTAATTCTCGATAAGCTACATATGAAATTAATAATATACTATCACATACTATTTTTATTGTAAACATTTTTTATGTTTTCCATAGATATTTTATTTTATATCTATTTCAATTTAGGCGATTTTTGTTTTTGATGAGCTGTCTCATTTATTTCTTCTCTTATTTGTTCTTCGAGGGTTTTGATTTTTTTCAGATAAATACCCCGTTCTTCTACCATTTCCTCAAATTGTTTTGGATTGTGTATACGCCCTCCTTCAAACTGAATCTTCTCTAGCTTTTCTAAATCAAATATTTCACTGATATCTGTTACATTTAGGTTGAAAAGGCCCAGCTCTCTTAGGTTGGGAAAAGCTTCAATTCCTTCAAAACTAATAACTTGACCAGCCCCAATAAACAATAATTCTAAGTCCTCTGGTCCTTGCAATCCCCTTAGGTCTTCAAAGGATTTTCCTTGTATTCGGAAGCTTTTTAGATTAGGAAAGTTTTCTAAGCCAGTAATTTTACCTCTTTTGGGATATAAAAGCTCAAGTTCTTCTAAAGAAGTCATTTCTCCTGTTTCTATAAGCTTATCCATATCCATATACCAAGTCATTAATCTCTCTAAATTATTTAAATCCCCTAAAGGGCTAAAATCCGTTATAATATTCCCACCCCATAAATGTAATTTTCTTAAATTCTTAAAATGATGGATACCTTCAAGGCTTACAATGTTATCTCTCTCCGATAGAAATAACTCCTCTATATCCCATAAATCCGCCTCTGTGATACTGCCTCCTATGTCAAACTCCTTTTTTACGTATCTATCAAAATTTCTATCTTTAATGATCCGATTGGAATATGTATGATAATCTAAAGCTAGAAACCCTATTAACAAAAGTATCACAGCCATAATTTTATACAGCCTCCAACTAGAAGGAACTTTGTAAAAATAATAAATAACTAATCCCGTAATACCTACATAAAGTACGATATAATTAGGCATATAAATTGAATTTCTAAAAAGCATATAATTCACTAGCATCAGTATTGGAACAGCCATAAACTCTAATTCTTTTAAATTATCTTTTCGAATTAAACAGCCAAGAGAAACTCCAATCGTAGAGCCTATCCATATAGCTGGAAATCCTCCATCAGGAAAAGCGTTGATCCCCCGTATATACAATATCATTAATATAAATAGATATCCTAATCCCCAGTAGGCATCCTTCTGATAATTCCGTGGTTTTCCCATACTGTCCTCCTTATTTATATTTTGTCAAACCATCTTTGAAAATTCCTAGCATTTCATCACTCTGATCTAACCTATAGATTCTTCCTGGATTACCTTCATGATCATAGTCTATGCCGTTCCACCAAATAGCGACTTTTATATTTTCAAATTGATCAATATTGTCAAACATATCTCTAATCCAGCCCAACTTATCTCCACCAAAGGAATTGGAACCAAATTCCGTGATCATAAATGGCTGTTGAAAAATAGAACTATATTCCTTATAAAGGCTAGGATATATTTCATTAAAGCTTCTCCATGATTCACCTTTGAAATAATTTCCCGGGTTATATCCAGTTAACCCTATAATGTCTACATATTGGTCTCCAGGATAATAGGTTAAATAGTGATTCCATTGAAATCCTGGAAAGGACAGATCATGAGGATTCCATACCCACAATGCATTGTCCACTCCATTTTCTTGAAAGATATTATAAATATAACGCCAGGTTGCTTTGAATAACTCTGTATCATTTGAGGTGAAATAACTTGAATAGATACACCAATCTCCGTTCATTTCATTATTTAACCTAAAAAGCACTGGATGCCCGAACTCCTTTACATCCCTAGCATATTGGTTTAAAAATTCGTCATATTTTCCATTGAGCAAATCATAGGTAATGCTTGGATCATCAGTATCACTATGATGGGCATGCTTTGTCTGAAGGGTCAGCTCTACATATTTGTTATTATTATAGGCATGCATCATTTCCTCCATTGGAAAATTTGTACTTAAATCCTGATATCGTACTATAAATTCAAAATTATAATCTAACCTTTCCTCTAGACTATTTAAAAAATTGTAATTGGAGGCTGCTGTCCATTCAAATATTCCCCATTTTAGAGAATCACTTTCTAGAAAATATTTATTATAAAAGTCTCTTGTTTCTTGATTCAGCTTTTTTTCTGTAGCTTTATAGGTAGTATGAATTTTGGGGGTTGCCTTTTTTTCAATTACATTAAAACTATTAATAATGGTCATATAATCCTGTACTGGCTTGGCGGATTTAATAAAAATTGTATAAACCTCGTTTTGATTTTTAACAATCTTGGCATTAACATAATAGTTTTTATCATTTGTTAGGCTTTCAAGCTTTTCCCTCTGCCACTTTAACAAGTGTGCCCTTAGACCATTTACCTGAAGGCTTAAATCCTTTTCCACTGTATGATCTTCTTTATTGGTTTTGAAGCGGCTGCTATAATTAATATATCTATCAGCATTATGAATTGTGCCTTTGAAATTATCATAATATATTTCAATTCGTGTATCTTGATCAGCGATAACTGTTCTAACCTCTGACAGCGTCGTATCTACCGACATATGATTAGGATAATACATAGAATATCCATGGGAATAATCAATATATTGATTGTGCGTACTGGTAATAGGTTTAATGGATTTGAAATCATCTTGAATGCTAAAATCAGATGACTTTGTTTGTTGACCATTTTTAATATAGATCGTTGCAGAATCATTTCCATATGCACTTAGACTTGCTGTTGAAATGCCGAAAATCAATAAAACCACAAAAACAGTAATTCTCTTTGGCATCATCTTCTCTCCCTTAGTTGTAGTTTTTCATGAAAATTCTAGTATACGTTAAAAGTTCCTCAACTACTATAATTAGACATTTTTCTTTCAATTCCTTTCCCTTTATCATCAATTGCAAAAAAATAAGACTTAGAATTATACTAAGCCTTAAAACTATCCACTGTTACAATAATTTTTTATTGATTTATTTATGACAAACTATATCATGCTTAATCAATAGAAGTTGCTTTATATTTTCTAAGCTCGAAGCTTTATTTACTGGTATCATCAACCAAAGTGTACCATTGAAAGGTTTTGCAGATCTTATTACCTCCAAAACATCAGTCTCAAATTCCTTCTCCATAGCTTCAATAACAGGCAGCAACTCTAATGTTATTACAAGCAATACAACAAAGCCTTCCTTTTCAGGATACAGTGTGCAAAGGGATTTGTTAGATTTTTTATATTTTACATTCCATCCAGGTTTGCCAGAACACTTACTGTATGCGATCTTGGGGGACGCTTTGTATTCTTGCTGAATAAATGAATTGATATCCTGCCACAGAATCCTTGCAGGTTTACTGATGTATTGACATATCTCATCATATGTAGGTGTATGAAGACCGTCTAAAATCAAATCCCTTACAATCATTATACTTCATCCCTTCTTCTCTTATTTAATAGGAAACACAATCCTAGTTAGTAGTTCACTTTCAGGTACCTCCTTTAGGTTTTTCTAAATTATACCATTTCAAACATGACAACAGTCGGTCATGTTTCTAAAAATATTTTTTTTGAATTCCTTCTGCTATTTCCCCAAGAATTCTTCGAATATGAGGAGGACTTATAACCTCCACTGCTGTCCCAAAGCTTAAGATAAAACCATAAAGCCAGTTGTTTTCTGGAAGTGTTGCACTAATCATCAGCCTTTCATCATCCAGAATAATAGCCTCAGCACCAAACCACTCCTCTACAATACTTTTCATTTCCTTTTCAAAGATCAATTGCAGCTGAATCATATTATCTGGCTGCTTCCATTGGCTTTCCCAGGGAAGTTGTTCTAAAGACACCTCCTTAGGTATAAAAACCCTGTCTAGTATTTCTATTTCTCTCATTCTTGATAGCTTGAAAAGACGAAACGCTTCTCTTTTAAAGCACCATCCGTATAAATACCATTTCTGAGTCTTTAAAACAAGTGAATAGGGTTCTATCCTACGGTCTGTGCTTACACCTTTAGAATCATTGTATGTAAACACAACTTCTCTACATTTTTCTATTGCCTGATGAAGAATATCAGTTTTTAGTTTTAATTCATCGCCACCGCCCCAGGGAGACAAATCCACAATAAACTGATTGATTTTAAAATTCATTAAACTATACTGAGATGCCGACAAGGTGTTTTTGAACTTTTCCATTAATACCTCATGTTTAGGATCAGAAATGGTAGTGGCTAAGCTTCTTAATGCAGTTATAATTGTAGTCATCTCCTCATCAGTAAGAATACTTCTATCTAAGCGATAACCTTCAACAATCCCTATCCCACCCTTTGAGCCTCGATAGGTAACAATAGGTATCCCCGCAAGATTTAGAGTATCCACATCTCGGAGTATTGTTCTAACAGAAACATCAAACATTTCAGCTAATTCTTTAGCCTGTACACGTTCTTTTCTAAGCAAAATCACCAGAATAGACATCAATCTATCCAGTTTCAAATCAATCACCGCCTATTTCAGCAAGTCTTTACATTTGTATCCATATTATACCATATATTGCGCTTTCTTACCTTACCAAAATATTGATAAAAAGCAGAAGTCTTTATTAGCATAAAAATCTGCACATTTTATAGCATCTACTATTGTTTTTCTAAAAAACTTATGCCTTCTTGTACAACAAAAAAACACCTGCAGTAGCTTTTAGCAGGTGTTCGTTGGTTTACACTTCTAGAATTGCTTAATTACAATAAATAAAATAAATATCGCTATACTAACTACCGTATTTAATACAACAGTATTGTTAGCTAATTCCTCATATTCCTTTGTACTATAAGCACCAACAAATATTGACAAAGAAAGTGGTGGTGGCAAAATCAAGAAAGTGAAATAGGCATAATCAAACATTAGATCTGCTGTTATAATACGATCAATAATTAAGTATTTACACACATAACCTACGGTTAAAATGCTAATCATTCGAACCATAACAAACTTTATGCTTTGCTTCATATATTTTTTATCAAATTTCAATCCAAAACCCACAATGATCAAAATTAATGGAGTAGCTAAATTGGATAAATATTGTATCGTAGTATAAAATCCATTTACAACGGGGTTTTCTTGAATCCATATTCCTAAACCTGTAATATTGAAAGTCATACCCAAAATAATACTAATCATTAAAGGAGATTGAAAAATTTCTTTTACAGTCTTTAGAGAAAATTTTTGGTTTTTAAATTTCATAGCCATGGAGGGATAGAATAAAAGCCATACGAAAAATTCATGTCCAACCCCTAAAATAGATAACTTTCCAATATTCTCGATGCCAAAAACCGTAGTAAATAATGGTATTCCTAACAAACCAAAGGTAAATCCTGATGTAATAAAGGGCAGTAAAGGATGACTTAGTCGATTTATTCGATTTAATGCCCCTCCCACAAAATAAAAAATGTTCATTAAAATAAACATGATGATAAAGACAAGAAAATATTCAGCCTTTAGCTCCATATTAATAAATGCTATAAAAAGCACTGCTGAAAGAGCTATATCAATTACTACTTTTTTAATTTCATCAATACTACTCTGATGAAGAATTTCCTTATACCTTAAGTACTGTCCAAGCGAAATCAATAAAAGTATTGGTATTACTTTTGCAAAAATATTAGTCATAAATAGTGTACCTTTCTCTGTTTGATCCTTCGGTGTATTGCTCTTAGCCTGCTGCTTCCATAAGTTGATCACCCGAATCTATAATTTGGTATTAGTCGCTTATACAATATGAAAGCAGGAGATCAATCACTACATCTCCGAAATAAATTTCCATATTAATATTATCATCGTATTATACCTCCAACGCCTTATATTGTCAAATAGACTCTATTTTCCTTTTAGGTAGGTTTTCTAGTGTTTGAGTTGTTCTCTGTTATTAATTCAATCATTCTATTATATGGGTAACCAACTATAGAACTTAAGCAGATGACTGAAATCTATGATTTCATGTCAGTCGCTTATACAAGGTGAATTTTTGATATACTAAGGGCTACATTTGCAGCCCGTGGTTTTGGGCGAAACCGTAGACCGTGTATATCAAAAGTAGATGACCCAAATCTTTGATTTGCTGTCAGTCACTTTCACAGAGTGCAATTAAAGTTTAAAATTGGTTATCTATAGTTTCAGGAACTAAATTATTTATAGATGAGAAAAAATTTAAGTTTAAAATTAAATCCATTGAGAAATAAAATCGCTGGTCATAGTAGCTAAGCTTTACACATATACTCCTATGAGTATGTTTTGGAGGGAACCAGATGATCATTATCATTAGATTTAAAAAAATTATTATTCTTCTATTGGTCACTATTTTCATAGTAATCTGTGGATTAGGAATTCATTTATGGAATCTATCTTCAAAAACCTCAGCAGTATTTTTAGATGAAAATATCAATAAGATGTTAGCACTAAAAATAGAAGAAATATTTGAAATAAGAAATACAGCCTTATTAAAGGGGGATAGAGCCACTCTCGAAAGTTTATATAACATACAGGTTCGAAATGGATTATGGGCCTATGAGCATGAACTAAAAAAAATGAAGTATCTCCATAATTGGTCAGCTAAACAATCTATAAAAATTACAAAGATAGATTCTCAAATCATTGTAAGAAATGCTAGCAAGAAGCAGGATGGATTCTCACTAAATCTATTGGTTTCCACAGAATATCAATATGTTTATGAGGACACATCTAATGTAGATAATTCCTTTAGAATCGGCACATACCACTCCCTAGACCTAATGCCTTACGGAGAAGGCTGGGGCATAACAAGGGAATGGTATACCGATCCCTTTGCTGATTCTTTGCATTTAGATGAAATTGAAAGCCAGGATGTACAGCAAATTATTCTTTCAGGAGAACCAAAAAATCTTTCAGACCTTAATGAGAGAAGAGTGAAAGCAGTGGATTATACAGACCAATACTGTGGTGCTGCTGGCTTGCCAGAGTATGGCTTTAAATATAACTCCAAATATAGAGATTATAATCCCCAAGGGGGAGATTGTGCGAACTTTGCATCTCAAATGCTATATGAAGGAGGAGGCTTTAGAAAGAATGGGACATGGAACTATGAGCGAGGGGCGGGTAGTAAAGCCTGGGTAAATGCTCGTGCTTTTCATAACTATATGGTTTATAGTGGTAGAGGATCTGTTATGACCCATGGATCCTATGAAAAAGTATTAGAGTCCTCCTATCGACTGTTGCCTGGGGATTATATTGCTTATGAAAAAAAGGGAAAGGTTACCCATATATCCGTTGTAACTGGCATGGATTCAAAGGGATATATTCTAGTAAATTCCCATAATTCAGACCGATATAGGGTTCCCTGGGACTTAGGCTGGAGTGATAATGGAATAAAATTTTCGTTAGTTCGTGTACATTATTAGTTATTACATCTTACTCAATAACACCATGTATAAAGGAATCACCAAAGCACTTGCTAAGGTTGTAAGTGTAATCATAACTGTTGCATATTCATAATCTCCATCATAGGCTTTAGCAACAATAGCCACTTGTGCCATAATAGGCATTGTAGCCTGAATAATAAATACTTTAAGCATTAATGGTGGAACTGGAAAAAACATAGATAAAACATACACTACAAGGGGTGAAATAATAAATCGGCCTACAAACAATAATAACTGATCCATATTGAAGGAAAGTCTTTTAAGGTCGATAGAATGAAAAGTCATCCCAATAAATAGTAAAGATAGCGGTGTCGTTAAGTTTCCCAGATATCTGCTTGTATCAATTATAAAGCTTGGTAATCTAATTTCTAAGAGAACAAGAAGTATACCGATAAAAAAACCTATCATAGGGGGAGAGCAAATAGATTTGACGGTTTGAATTGAAAAAACATATTTCTTGTCTTTTCCTCCATCCTGGCTAATTTTCATAACACCAATAGTCCAAAAAAATAAAGTGTTGGCTGCAAAGTACAATAAAGCATAGGGGATACTAACCTCTCCAAACAAAGCAATATTAACTGGAAGTCCCACAAAAACTGTATTTGCTACTGTAAACATTGTTTCAAACATTCCACGTCTGCTGGGATCTACAAAAAAGTAGGAAAGAATAACGCTGATGATAAAACATATAAGTATAGATAAAAATGGAATAATAAGGGCGGTAGCCGAATCTAAAAACATTTGCTTGCTAAAAGAAGTTGTAAAATTATAAATCATTAGTGCAGGAAGTGAAATTGTTGTGACAAGTCTAGCAAACACTTTCGACGTATTACTGTCAAACCAGCCTTTTCTTGTTAAGATATAACCAATTGAAATTAGAATAATAATGCTAAGAATACTTTGTATTGCGCTAAAAATAGTCATTAGATAATATACCTCCTAGTCAAGATGTTATGTGTTTTTATATATCACAATATTAACACAGTCTTCTCTTTATATAAACTACTGGTAGTTGCCTCATATTTTGAAGCTTATTATTAAGCCGCTAGTTTCTAATTATAGAAACTAGCGGCTTAAATTCAAGTAGATGCTTTAAATGCTATGCAGATGTTATTATGTCTAGCTGATCGCAATCATTTACTACTTTAATATAATTCACTTCAGGATCATCTGTTCCTTGAACATAAAGCCCAGCATCCTTAAGAGTCTCTACATATTCTAGAATTTCGTCAGTAATAATCTCGCCGGGGCAAAGCACTGGAATCCCAGGAGGATATGCTAATAAAAACTCTGCGCTTATTTCTCCCACACTGTCTTCTAAAGCCATAGAAATTGTGCTTCCATTAAAAGCATCCCGTGGGGATAAGACTCTTAGAGGAATTTTGGGAACATCAATGATATCTATTTTCTTTCTATCTCTATTCGCATAAGTCTTGCTTATTTCCTTTAATGCACTTAGTAATGCATCAACTTTTTCACGGGTATCTCCTATTGAGAATACGCAAAGTATATTATATAAATCGGACATTTCTGGTTGAATAAAGTATTGCTCAGCCAGAGTTCTTTCAAGCTCATGGCCTGAAATTCCAAGGTCTTTACATGTAATAGTTATCTTAGTAGGATCAAAGTCATAAGCACCTTCCTCACCTACGATCTCTTCACCAAAACAGAACAATCCATCAATATTATTGATTTCAGCTCTAGCATATTTAGCTAACCGAATGGTTTCATCTAAAAGCTCTTGACCCTCAGTGGCCATTTGCATTCTTGCAGCATCTAAGGAAGCCAATAGAATGTAAGATGGACTCGTAGTTTGAAGAAGACTCATTACTGTTTTTATTCTATTTACATCTACGTATCCTTCTCTTACCTGAAGCATAGAGCTCTGGGTAAGGGAGCCAATAATCTTATGGGTACTTTGAGCACATATATCTGCACCAGCACCCATCGCAGATATAGGTAGTTTATCATTAAAATGTAAATGTGGCCCATGGGCTTCATCAACAATTAGAGGAATATCATAGCTGTGTACAATGTCCGCTATCCTCTCAATATCTGTCGAAATGCCATAATATGTTGGATTAATGATTAAAACCGCCTTTGCATCTCTGTTTTGCTCTAGTGTTGATTTGACAGTTTCAGGGGTAACATTAAGGGCAACGCCCACATTACTGTCAATCTCTGGCTGCATATACACAGGCATAGCACCACTTAATATAATGCCAGCTGTAACAGATTTATGGATATTTCTGGGGACGAGAATTTTATCTCCTTCTTTTACAACACTCATAATCATTGCCTGAATTGCTCCAGAAGTACCATGAACACAAAAAAAGGTATGGTCAGCATTATTGGCATCAGCAGCCAACTCTTGAGCTTCCTTTATTGCTCCGGTTGGTTTATGCAGACTATCAACCTGCTTAAATACAGTAACATCAATCGACATTACATTGGTTCCAATAAAATCTTTAAATTTGCTTACCATTCCTTGCCCCTTTTTATGACCCGGCACATGGAAGGGGATAGTGTCATTATTTACATACTCCAATAGAGCATCAAATAATGGAGTTTTTGTTTGATCAAATTTGTACATGAATCAACACCAGCCTTTCCTTGTTTTGTTTCAAGAAAAAAAGCCCCTACTTCGTTGCATTAGTTTTGGGCTTTTGCAGAGCGCTAGTTAGGCTTTCCATATTTAAATTTCTTAGACAATTATAAGACAAATTTCTGCAAAATACAATGCTTTTATAATAATTATTTTTTTCCACTTTATATTTTTCATTTATTCACTTTGATGATGATTAACCAACTCCCTAATCTGCTACTATATCTCTATAGTAGCTTCTATTTCTTCTAAAAATACTGTTTCCACAAAGCTATGTTGAACCCTCCTATAGCTTTTCCTTGTGGCATCTATCCACCCATACTGATCAAGTTCTCTGTGAGGCAAGTGGATTACTGCAATTTTCTGGGGTTTAATATATTTTTCAATCACTTGTCTACCTGTATGAACACCTACGTAGGGAAATGTTACTCCAAGTAAATCTATGTTTTTATGTGTCAAACCTAACTCCATATAATTTTCTTTTATAGGCTTTGCATCACCCACATGCAAAACTTTCTTTCCACCTATTTCAATAAGAAACCCAAGGTTTTCAACATCCTGGTATTCCTCTCCCTGATGCAACATAGAGATTGATTGAATATTAATTCCTTTTATGTAAGTATCTTCTCCGCTATATAGGAGGGGCTTTGCTATAATCAATCTATCTTCTTCTATCTCACAATATACATTATTTATTTCCTCTATTACCTTGCTGGTAGATACAACAAGGGTATTTTTGTTGTTTTTCAAAAACTCACCTGTGCTTTTGGAATCAAAATGATCACTATGATGATGCGTAAATAATAGTATATCAATATTGTCAAAAGGAGGCACTCCTAAAATCATTTTCTCCTTTAACCTATTAGGTGGGTTTTTATAAATAGGCAATATTGAGTTGCAAAAACCATCGATTAAAATTTTCTTATCATATAGTTCTAACAGCAGTCCCGCATTAGATACATACGTTGCTTTGTTGAATTCTCCCAACTTATTCTCTCCCTTGCTTGGTACATTCTACAGGCTCTATTCCTACAATCTATATATCTTCTTACGCCTCTGCTCCCTTTAAACCAATATCTTCTGCCACCTTTTGCATACCTTTAATCGTTTCTCCAATGATGGTATCCATATCCATGCCTAGAATTCCAGCACCCTTTTCTATAACCTCACGGTTTACTCCAGCAGCAAATCCCTTTTGCTTCCACTTCTTCTTAACTGATTTTATTTCTAAATCAAGTATACTTTTGCTTGGACGAAGAAGCACAGTTGCGGTAATCAACCCTGTTAATTCATCAATAGTATATAGTACCTTTTCCATTGTTTCAACAGGTTCAACATCAACACATATGCCCCATCCATGACTTTGAACTGCGTGGATATATTCTTCTGGATAATTATTTTCTTCCAAAATTTCTCTTGCCTTTTTACAATGTTCCTCTGGATACATTTCATAATCAATATCATGGATTAAACCAATGATTCCCCACTTTTTTCTATCACTTTCACCTAATAGTTCAGCAAAGTGAAGCATTACAGCTTCTACCGTCAAAGCATGAATGATGAGACTATCATTTTTATTATATTTTTTTAGAAGCTCATATGCCTCTTGTCGAGTTGGTATTGTCTTCCCCATAAAAAACTCCTTCTTTCGTGTAAATTTTCAGTTTTTTCCTTTAAAGAACATACTAAGCTTTTATAGAAAAAATGTCAAGTGATTGCTAAAATAATCAACAAAATCCTTGTCACGCTTTGTTCATTAACTGTCCAAACCTGCTAATTCGTTCTTCTGAAATGGTTGAGGCATCTTGATCTGTCTTAGCCACTTTCTTCGTTATTATCTTATCTAAAAAGCTCATCTTGCTAAATATAAACTCTCCTCCAAAGTATTCTTTTGCGACAGCGTTTTCTATTAGCTCTTGTGGAAAAGCATCATTCAATTCCCTTTGTGCAGTATCCCCATCCCTCATACAACAGATGAAAACTCCAATTTTTTTATCTTTAAGCACATCCAGATTTTTCGAACAGAATTCACTTACTTCTTTTTGAATTTTTCCCATGTATATGGATCCACCGATAACCACCTTATCATATTGGAAAATATCAATAGTCTTTATAGTTTTTAGATTACATACATCAACTTTTCCTGTAAGCTTTTTTGATAAATTTGCAGTACATTTCTCCGTACACCCGTACTTACTTGCATAAACAATTAAGGTATTCATGTTTTCACCTCCAACAATACTTTTTTCATTATATACCACCTCTTTATCATAGGTTTATACTAGATAATTTTGGAAATTATTCTAGATAAGTTCTATACTATATGTATATCTCTGCTTTTAAAAGATAATTGGATCATAACAAATATTATATCAAATTTTATTAAAATTTTCAAAATCGCCTAATTAATGCAACTTCTTTTTTTGATTTAAAAATCTTGCTACATTTCTACTTACAACGAAAAAATATGGCAAAAAATCTTTCGTACCTGGTAATCCTGATTGGCTGCGATAAAGCATAAATCTGATTCTTTTGCTAGGATTCCTATAGAATCCATCAATCCAATTGAAAAAACTGAGGATCTATTTTTTTAATTTGAGCATAGTATTTCTTACTATTACCTCTATAAGGAATAGATTTGCCAAAATATAAAATTTCTAGAGTTTTTCTCGTTTGATTTCCTACACAGTTTTTTTGATGGACAGTGCACTCCATACAAGTATTTATTGTCTCTATCAAACTCTCCTTTAACTTATCTGGATTACAGGATATTCCTTTACATAAAGGAATATGCCATTCTTCCTCCGTAATAAATTTTTCCCTTTTCTGAGCTTCTTGCAAATACCGATTAAGCCAGCGGATTGTACATTCCTCTTCACTACATCCAGCACACTCTTTATTGCTTTGATATACTCTGGCCAACGCTTCTTGTACTCTTTTTGTATTTAAATATAACTCTGAAGCTGCTTTTTTATAGGGTGTGTCTTCTAAGGAAGATCGTTTTCGAATATTATTTATCATCCATAAAACAATGGTAGTAAGAATTACTAAAAATATGCTTATACTTGGTATTGTCATCAATTCCTGTGGTACCGTTTCTTTAAGACCTAGTAGTCCAAATAAAATAAATACAGAGGCTGAAGCTATTTTCAAAGCAACTTCTGGTACCTTTTTACCTAGCATACTTCCTATAAAAACACCCATAGCACTAGTAACTATCATGCCTCCCACAGTTCCTAGTAATATAAATAGAGGGTAGTTAGCCTGAGATGCTAAGGTAATTACAGTTAATTGTGTCTTGTCCCCAATTTCTCCCATAAAAAAGGCCGATGCAACGGTTAATATAGGCCCAAATCTAGAGGATCTAGTTTCCTCCTCCTCATTATCTTCGATTTTTAGAGACCATAAGCCAAAGCCAATAAAGGCAAGGGCTGCCAACAATTTTATTGTATGAATAGGAATTACATTGGTTAAGTATGTGCCTAACAGTGCTGCTAGTCCATGATTAAGCGCTGCACCTATAAAAACTCCTAAAAGAACTTTGCCCAGAGAATATTTAGTGGCAAAGGCCATAGCCAGCATTTGGGTTTTATCTCCCATTTCAGCCATAATGATAAAGAGAAATGCTTGAATTGTTTCATAAACCATGAAAACGCTCCTTTCTTGCAATACTGTATCTTAGTTTTCAAAATTTAAAACAAAAAAGCGAAACTTTTATGCTTAATAAACTAGTATTAGAATAATACTGGTTCATTAAACGTAAAAGTCTCGCTCCTTTAGATAATCTAAAGTGAATAGCACCAGACCAAAGGTCAGTATGTTGATCCTATCCGTAGTTACACTACAGCTACTCCCTTTTTCGTTTGCAAATGTATGTTTATTCAATTTTGATAAATATTATTTTAACATAGGTTATGGTAGTTTTCAAGGTAAAATATCCTTTTTTATTCTGTAATTTAATACTATCAAGCATATCTCCTAACACACCTTTAACCTAAATATGCTTCTTTCACCATATTATTCTGCAGTAGTTCTTCTCCTGTTCCCGTAAGAACAATGCTTCCAGTTTGAAGTACATATCCCCTGTGGGCAATTTTTAATGCTTTATGTGCATTTTGTTCAACCAATAGTATGGTTATTCCTTCTGAATTTAATTTTTGGATAGATTGGAAGATCAACTCAACTAATAGCGGTGCCAAACCCATTGAAGGCTCATCTAATAAAAGTAGCGATGGTTCACTCATAAGGGCTCGACCCATTGCCAGCATCTGTTGTTCTCCTCCACTTAAGGTACCACCCTTTTGTTTCCGCCTCTCTTGCAATCTAGGAAACAGTTCAAAGGCATAATCCATATTTTTCTTTGTCTTATTTATATCTTTAAAACGAAACCCACCCATTTCAAGGTTTTCCTCTACAGTCATTCTTGGGAATATTTTTCTTCCCTCTGGTACATGGGCAATACCACCTTCTGCAACCAGATGTGAAGGAATACGACTAATAACTTTTTCTTTTAAAATCACTTCTCCCTTTGCAGGCTTTAAAAGGGATGAAATTGTTTTTAATGTGGTGGTCTTACCTGCCCCATTACTACCTATCAATGAAACAATTTCACCTTCCTTCACCTCAAAAGAGATATTCTTTAAAGCATGTATTTGACCATAATAAGTATCTACATTATTTATTTCAAGTATTGTCTTGTTCATACAATTACCCTCTCCTTATGCTACTGCATCTGTTGTAGTGTCATCACCAAGATATGCCTTTATTACTTCTGGATTATTCTTTATTTCATCAGGGGTTCCCTCTGCAATTTTAACACCATAATTGATTACTGTGATCTTATCTGAAAGTCCCATAACTAGTTTCATATCATGTTCTATCAAAAGGATAGAGTGTCCAAGTTCATCCCGTATTTTTATAATAAAGTTCTTCATAGCTTCAGTCTCTTTTGGGTTTAGTCCTGCAGCTGGTTCATCAAGTAATAAGAGTTTAGGCTTGATAGCAAGTGCACGGGCTATTTCCAGCAGCCTTTGTTCTCCATAGGGCAGATTTTTGGCAAGTTCATTATCCTTCCCCTCTAAACCTACATAGTTAAGAAGCTCCATAGCTCTTTCGTATGCTTCCTTCTCTTCTCTCTTTAACCGTTTAGTATTTAATACAATATCAAATAGATTTGAAGATAAATGAAGGTGCATACCTACAAGTATATTCTCTACCGTTAACATATCAGGAAATAATCTTATGTTTTGAAAGGTACGAGCCATTCTATAAGCTGCTACCTTTTCAGGATTGAGGTCCTTAAGATTGTGTCCACCAAATGTAATTGTTCCAACATGATCAGGATAATATCCACTAATAACATTAAAAAAAGTAGTTTTGCCTGCACCATTAGGACCAATTACACTGACAATTTGCTTATCCTCCATTTGGAAATCAATATTATTAACAGCTACCAGCCCTCCAAAAGTTTTTGTCAGTCCCTTTACATCTAGCAATGCCATATTATACCCTCCTATTCTACAAATACATCTTTTTTATTCTCAGTTTTCTTTAATTTTTTCACATGCTTCTTTATATATTCCATCGTCCTCTTTGCCGGCAGAAATCCCTGAGGTCTAAATATACACATAAGAACTAAAATTAAACCAAAAACTAGTCTTTCGTATTTTGCTGGATCCAATTGGGAAGGAATATTTATAATGCCTGCAACAGTAAGCTGTCTTAAAAAATTTGAAAACTCCTTCAAGATATGAAGCTGAAGAACAACCACCGCCAATGCTCCAATGATAACACCAGATATATTACCCATCCCTCCCATAATCACCATGGCTAGGATTCCTATGGATTCCATGAAACCAAAGCTTGAAGGATCTATAAAACTCTGCTTGGCGGCGAACAAAACCCCCATCATTCCAGCAAATGCAGCTCCTATTGAAAAAGCTAGAAGTTTCATCTTTACTATCGGTATACCCATTGTTCTGGCAGCCAGCTCGTCTTCCCGGATAGCCGTCCATGCTCTTCCCACACGGGAATTGTTCAGTCTGTTGGCAGCAATAATTGTCAAGCCTAACAGAACCAATACGATAAAGTAATAATGAATCGTTTGATTTAAAACAATCCCGAAAAACGCTGGCGGCTGAACTGGTGTGATTCCCTTTGGTCCATTTGTAAAATTGATTGGTTTATCCAAGTTGTTTAGTACAATTCGAATGATTTCTGCGAAGCCTAATGTTACGATAGCAAGGTAATCGCCCCTTAACCTAAGTACTGGTAATCCTAATAGAAACCCTACGAATCCTGATACAACCATCCCAATAATTAAAAACAACCAGAACCAGTTGCCTGATATAGGAAATTTCAGAATGGCAGGAGAGATGAAATTGTTGGCCTGAGATGTGGCAAAAATAGCGTATGTGTATGCACCCACCGCATAAAACCCCACATAACCTAGGTTAAGCAAGCCCGTAAACCCTACCACCACATTTAAACCAATAGCAAGAATAGCGTAAATCCCTATCTGGGTAATGACATCTAAATAATAACTATTGGCAAACCCTACTAAAGGTATTATAACGATTAAATCCACTATGGCAATGATGGCTTTAATTTTAGTGTTCAATTTATTCGACTGATGAAGTAAAAATAATGATAGTAAAAATAGGATAAAGGCAATACCATTACCATTAAAAACATACAACAATATAGGTGATAAGAAGATAATTCCTAATTGAATGATTTCTCTTTTTATATATTCATGAAAAAGTTTTGAGATATTTTCCATGTTCTACACCTTCTCTCTAACTGTTTTTCCTAGAAGCCCGCTGGGTTTAAAAATCAGTATGATAATGAGTATTGCAAAAGCAAAAACGTCCTTATACTCAGCACCAAGAACACCATTAGTAAGTATTCCTAGAAACCCTGCCCCGAAGACCTCCAAAAGACCCAATAATATGCCTCCTAGCATCGCACCAGGTATACTTCCAATTCCTCCAAAAACCGCTGCTGTAAAAGCCTTCATTCCAATAATGAAACCTACGTAGGGATGTATTAAAGCATACTGTACCGAAAAAAGAGTTCCTGCAGCTCCTCCTAGTCCTGCACCAATAAGAAATGTCAGCGAAATGATAGAGTTCACATTAATAGCCATTAATGATGCAGTGTCACGATCCTGTGCTACAGCCCTCATAGCTTTCCCCAACCTATGCTTGTTTACGAATAGATTCAGAGAAACCATAATTATTATTGCTATAATCATTATATAAATAACCTTTACAGGCATTTTTAAGGTATTTGTAATATTTATACTTGTAGTGAAAAGTGTAGGAGTGGAAAGATAAAAAGCATTTTTCCACAAACCCTCTACCAGCCTTACTGCATCCTGCAGAAAAAATGAAACCCCTATTGCAGATATAAAAGCCACCAATTTCGGTGCGCTTCGTACTGGTTTATAGGCAACACGTTCAATAAATACTCCAAGAGCTCCACTGAATACCATAGCGATGATTATTGCAATAAGAAGAGCTAACGGTGCTGGTATTTTTTCAAGGTATCCTGCACTTTGCATAAATAAAAGTACTTCTGTTCCAGCAAAAGCTCCTACCATAAATATTTCACTGTGAGCAAAGTTAATAAATTCAAGAATTCCATATACCATTGTGTATCCTAATGCGACGATAGCATAAACAAAGCCAAGCGTTAATCCGTCTATTAATAACTGTGGTATCATTCCAGTCATTTCTTCCATATGCAGACAACCTTTCTGTATTGTGATAAAAGAGAGAGAAGAAATATTTCAATATTTCCTCTCCTTCTATAAATTACTATTACTTTAAGTAGCTTTTTGCAGAAATCTCTTTAGCAACACTTGCTGGATATTTAGCTTCTTCGAAGGATAAAACATAAATATTGGCTTCTGTATTATCTCCTATTTGGTTAAAGGTAACATTAGTGGCAAGTCCCTTAAATCCATTTGTGGCGCGTACAGCAGCAACAATTCCCTCTCTAGTTGGCTTTTCTCCACCCTTCTCTTTTATTGCGGCTACAATACCATTCAAAGTAACATTCATGGCATCATACCCATAGGAAGAGTATGCTTCTGGAGCTTTGTTAAACATTTTCGTATAATTTTCAACAAATACTTTTCCTTCTGGTGTTCCTGAAATATCAGCAGCTAAGGACGTGTAGAACATACCAATTGCTGCTTCACCTGCAATTTTAATCACTTCACCTGAATCCATTCCATCAGGACCAATAAACTTTACTTCGATTTCCTTTTCCTTCAACTGTTTTAATACTAATGAACCTTCAGGATATATACCACCAAAATAGACTGCTTCTGCTTTTGATACCCTTATTTTTTCCAACACTGCACTAAAATCAGATTCTCCAGGGGTAATTCCTTCATAACCTAATACTTCTCCTCCGATGTTTTCAAACTGCTTCTTGAATTCATCTGCTACCCCTTGCCCATATGTGGTTTTATCCTGTAGAATAAAAACTGTTTTAGCATTTAATTCATTGTAGAGATAATCAGCACCTGCAGGACCCTGAGCATCATCTCTAGCACAGATACGATTTACATTTTCAAGTCCTCTGTCTGTCACATCATTAGCAGTGTTTGCAGGAGATACCATAACCAAATTGCCTTTAGCATATACTTCTGATGACGGTATGGCAACACCAGAATTCCAATGACCCACTACAGCCAACAAATCATTGTCCATAATTAATTTCTGAGCTACTGCAACTCCAATTTTGGGGTCAGCCTGATCATCTTGAGGTGCAAATTGAAGCTCAAAGCCTAATTCTTTGAACTCTGCTACTCTTTCTTCAAGTGCCAATTGGGCTCCATTTTTGATGGACTCCCCAACTGCTGCCTGTGAACCAGATAATGGAGTTACTGAGGCAACTTTAATTATATTAGTTTCTTCACCATTAGTTCCAGTATCAGCTGCCTTTGTAGCGCCTGCACATCCTACTACAGAAAGCATAATTAAAGCTACTAAAACAATCAAACTAATCTTTTTCATTTTCATCATTTACACTCCCCTAACATTTTATTTTGTATTACATTAAACACTAAATTTTAAGTAGAACCCGAAATCTATTCATGTAATTTATAAAGAATAAATCATAGCAAAAACATATTCCTCAGCAAAATATAATTATATCTTTGAATAACATTACTTTTCTAAACAAAAAAAGTCTTCCCATTACAATAATAGTAATGAGAAGACTTCGTTGCCTTCTTAAAATGCTCTATTGATCGCTTTCATCAAGGTGAAACCATCATGGGAAGACTCCATCGCCTTCTGGAAACGCTTGATGAACTGCTATCACTAAGCTAGTACTTACTGTCCAATATTTATTTTTATGAAATAGCTAATTCATATAAAATATAATAATATATTAGAAATATTATGTCAAGTTAAAAAGTTCAAACTTTTTAGTTTTTTTTAATGAGATTATTTAATCAAACCCAGCACAAAGATGTACTGGGCTTGATTAGAAGTTGAACTATGCTAACTCCATTTAATATTAGATGGAGTGTATATCTTTATTCACAAGTTTGTAAGATTGTCTCCGCAATAAAACCATAAACCAAGCAGCTAATACAATTCCCTTCGATATACTCGTCATACTAATACTCCACCATACTCCATTTAGACCTAAGAAAGTGCTTGACGAAAGGATTAGAGCAAGAGGTATTCTGAGGCCATTAAACAAAATCCCTATAATAGAAGGCGGTACAGTTCTTCCTAATCCATTAAAGGCTCCAGAGGTGGCAATTTCAATACACATAAAGAGTTGGGATAAACCTAAAATTCGTAAATACACTACACCATAAGCTATCGCTTCTGCTTCCGGAAGAAAGAAGCTAAATATCGGCCCAGCACCAAATATCAATAAACAGGTTGCGCCTATACCAATGATCCCAACAATTCGTAATGCTACATAGTATCCCTGCTGAATTCGATCCCACTTATGAGCTCCATAATTTTGTCCTATAAATGCACTAATCGCCGTTGAAAAACCTCCTGCTGTCATCCATGAAATTGCTTCAATTTGGGATCCTACTTTTTGAACAGCAATTGGTATTGCCCCCCACTGAGCAATAATTCTTGCAATGATCATTGAAAAAACAGTAAAAAGTCCACTCTGTATAGCCACTGGTAATCCTAGTTTCACTATGCTTTTCATATGAACCAAATCTGGTGTTCTAAGCAGATAGATTCCAGAAAAAATTTCTCCCTTAGCTTTAATAATATTGTACACAAAACAAAAGGTTACGATAGATTGTGCTATCACTGTTGCTAATGCAGCTCCCTTTACTCCCAAAGCTGGAAACGGGCCTAATCCAAGGATCATCATAGGATCGAGGATCATGTTCACTATTAATCCAATAACATTGAGTTTAAATGGTATCCTGCTGTTTCCATATCCATTTAAAATTCCAGTAAGTACTGGATTAATGAAATAGAAAATCATTCCAAATGATACAATAACTAAATAAGATATAGCCATTTCTGTTATTTCCATATCCCCTAGATTAAAAAAACCAATTAAAGGGTTTCTAAATACTATGAGACTGGTTCCATAAAGAACAGCCAAAGCTATTATTAACTGAAGAGTATGCCGAATATAGCGTTTAGCTTCCTTAAAATCTTCCCTTCCAACAGACTGAGCTACGCCTACTTCAGCTCCAATTTTAGGAATAAGAATAAATGCAAATGCTAACCAAGTATAAAAACCTGCTGTTCCTACAGCTGCTACTGCACTACTTCCTACCCTGCCAATCCAGATCATATCTGTCATATTGTAGGCCATTTGGACAAAAGATGTTCCCATAATAGGTAAGGCCAATCTTATTAAGGCTTGCGAAATATTACCTTCTATCAACTGATTAATTTTTCTCACTGGAAACCCGACTCCCTTCTATCCAATAAAATAAGATCTATCTTTTTGTACATTACTATTCTGCATTAGTTTTATAAGCCTTTAATATTATACAGTACAATAATATTTCCTTCAAGCTGATTTTTTTTTAAAAAATATCTCCTAATGGGTCGTAATAACTTCATCTATTTATCCTATTTTTTATTTAATTGCATTTCTCTCCTAATTGATGCTCTTAATTCTATATATCTATAGCCTAGTAATTCGGTGCCTCTTGATATATTGATCATTCTAAGGCATTAGATCATCTATATTTGTCACCTTCATGATCTGCCAAAGGCATCATCCCACAAGGCTAAAATTTAAAATATTAGGAAAAAAATTAAAGGAATTGAATAGTATTTAAATAGATGATATTAATAGTGAAAAATAGAAGAAAATCTTAAAAAGCAGGTGGGTAATGAAAAAATATATAGTTATACTAATATTCATTCTACTAGGAATGTTTGGCGTAAAAACAATATTCCTTTTTGGGAAAACAGCAGAAAAAGTATCTATTACTTCAAATGAAGAATATGGGAAAACATTAAGAAAGGATCTATTCTCGCTAATGATGGCTTATCCAGAATATATTGTAGATATAAAAGTGGTAGATAACAATCAAGTATACCTTATTCTAAAATCAGGTAAAAGATTATTATATGATGACAGAAAAGAAAAAAACGAGTTAGAAAAGCTAGAAAATCCTGACCTACAAGATATGCTGTCGCAGGAGTATTTCCTTGGCTCCATAGATGCTCTTATGCCACAGGATTATAATCCTGGTAGAATAAGAGTATATCCCCTATTGAAAGAAGTGTATGGAGCTAATCAATTAGAGATCGAAAAAAATCTTACAGGAATAAGAATAAATTCTTCTCACCATCGTTTTAATGGAAATAACTCAGCAGCAGATTTTCTTAATCATGCCATTACAGAATTAAATAAAAGAGCAAATAATAATCCTGAGCTTTGGTCTTATCTTTACCCCATAGGTGGCACTTATAATTTTAGGTATATAGCCCAAACCAATCGGCTAAGCCCTCATTCCTTTGGTATATCAATAGACTTGTCCAGCAACCCAAATGATTACTGGCAATGGACGACAAGAGCTACAGGAGAAAAACGCTTAAAAAATTATCCTGAAGCTATAGTAAATGTCATGGAGAGTAACTACTTTATATGGGGAGGTAAATGGGGCCAATTCGATATATTTCATTTCGAGTATCGACCAGAAATCATAATAAAGGCACTGTACTTTGCTAATGAGGAAAAAGATCTCTGGTATGAAAATCTTCCAGTAGAAAATACAGGTGTATCAGAAGCAATATGGTTAATAGAAGAAAGACTCCAACACCTTTCTTCTCCTAATGGGACAGATTAATATCATCCTCTAATCATATGTCTTCGTTTCTCTGCATTAATTAAAATGCCAGTAATCTAAAAACAAAGGAGTTATTCTACTACCTTAGCTTAGATTACTGGCATTATTGTTGTTTATCATATTTTTTCTTGGTTATATTATCCAATCTTACGACGATCAGTTCCCGTAAGTATTAAAAATAGAGACAATCCTATTCCTATTAGAGAAAATACCATTAAAGAAGCAATTGCAATATATATTTCCCCTGTAGCAAAGCGTACAATCACTGCTGTAAATATGCTGAAAAGTAACAGTCCTATTGACAAATCATATAGTGCAGCCCTGATCTTATTCTGGGTTTAAGGAAATTACCCCTTGACTTTATGACAATAGTTTTTTATAATTGACATACCGACGGTTGGTATGTTAGAAGATAACATCAATTGATTAAGGAGGTAGAAATATGCCGGTAGAAAAAGAGAGTGATGTGAAACAAGCACTTCTCAATACTGCTATGGAGCTCTTCTATAAGAAGGGTTATGATGCCACTTCAGTAAATGCCATTATCGAGAAGGTTGGTGTTTCAAAGGGAGCCTTTTATCATTACTTTAAATCAAAAGAAGAAGTACTGGAGGCAGTAGTAGAGCAACATATTGAGAAAGAAATCGAAATCACCCACGACATTGCGGCGAACAATGATTTAAATGCTATAGAAAAACTTAGTCGACTAATCAATGAAGTACTGGGATATAAAACTTTAAACATAAAGAAGCGCTTAAAAATCTCCAGCGTTTTACAAGATGAGGGGAATGTAAAATTTCAACGTAAAGTTGTAGAAAACAAATTTAAAATATTACATCTACCTTATAGAGTTATTATAGAGCAAGGAATCAGTGAAGGTACCTTCCACCCTTTTCACACGGAAGAAACAGTAGAACAAATCATGCACCTGATTGTGATTTTAAATTCAGCAGTTACAAGATTGGCCGCTAACATTGAAGAAAAACCTCATAACGTTGAAATCATCGTGCAAAAAATTGAAGCTTATGGAGATGCAATTGAAAGAATTCTAGGAATACAAAGGGGCTCCATCAACCTTTCAGAAATCATTAAAATATTTGAAAAACACCTATAGACTATAGACTGTATAATTATAGTCAATGAAAATTAGAACCACTATATTGCTAGAGTGAAAATTTAAGGAGGTGTATCCTATGAGATTTGTGTATAGTTTTGATTTTAAAGAGCCTCCCAAACTTACAGAAGTTGGTGGAAAGGGAATGTCGCTGATACTTATGACCCAGCAGGGATTACCTGTTCCTCCTGGGTTTGTCCTATCAGTGGACTTCTTTAAACCTTGGTTCGATTATATAAAATGTACTCCGGAATGGCAAAAGGTCATTAACTCTTCTTCTAGAGAGCTTAAGATCCATACAGATGCTTTAAAAAAGCTGTGTATACATCTAAAGTTATATCCAGATCGTAGAAAGGCCTTTGAAGTAGCATTAAATGTTTTTGAAGGAAACAGTAAAAATCTCTTATTTGCAGTAAGATCCTCTTCCCCTGAAGAAGATCTTGAGGGAGCTTCCTTTGCAGGAGGCTACGAAACGACCCTTGGCGTGAAAAGAGAAACAATCGAGGACGCCCTACGTCATTCCTTTGCCTCAAGCCTCGATGAACGTGTCTTTTTATATAAAAAGGAACATGGTTTCCCCCTAGAGAACCCTAGAATTGCCGTTGTTGTACAGCTTCAGATTCCATCTGAGACTGCTGGTGTGGCCTTTTCTCTAAATCCGATTAACAACTGCTACGACGAAGTGGTGATCAATGGTAACTTTGGTCAAGGAGAGACCGTTGTGTCGGGCTTAGCTTCTCCTGATACATTCATTCTAGACAAGGTGTCTGAAAAAATCATAGAGAAGAGACTTGGAAGAAAGGAAACTTCTATTTGGTTGGCTCCTAATGGTGGAACCTATGAAAAACCTTCCCCTTCTCGAAAGGGTATCTGTTTAAAGGATAAAGACCTATTATCCTTACTAAAGATGATTTCAAATGTAGAAAACTATTACCAAAAACCCGTTGATATCGAATGGGCATTTGCAGAGGGAAAGCTGTATCTGCTTCAAGCCCGTCCCATTACGGCATATATACCGCTTCCTGAAGAGATGCAAACGGCTCCAGGTCAACAGAAACTATTATACCTTGATGCTACTCTTGCCAAACAAGGAATTCATGACCCCCTATCCTTTATGGGTACAGACTATCTTTCCATATTTCAGTCAAAAATAGAGGGAGCTATGACTGGTAAAAATATCTCTGGAGTTATGGATGGTATACAAGGATTCTTTCAAGGTAGAATGTATTTAAATATCTCCAACAATATCAAGCTTTACGGAAAAAAGAAATTAATAGATACCTACAGTCTCCTGGATATGACGTCTGCCGAAATCATAGCAAATATAGACGAGGATGAGTATATTCCAAAAGTACTGCCTCCGAAACTACGAGGGGTCTTACGGGGAACAATATTGAACAGTTTTGGTATGGGTTTCAATGTTCTCAAGGCCCTGAAAGCCCCTGCAAAATATGAGAAAGTGTTTCTTGAAAGGGCGGAACAGTATATTGAAGAATTGAAAAATGAGAGAAAGAAGGATCTAACCATCAAGGAATTTGCAGAAAGGACTACGGAGAAGTTTGTTTCTTTCTTTGTTATTGCTCTTCCAATACTGGCAGCTATAGCAGCTGCAAAATCAGGTATAGTAAAAATTTTCAAAGACAGCAGCCCAGAGATAAAGAGTAAGGTAACATTTCTTGAGAAGGCTTTACCAAATAATGTTACCACCCAGATGGGTCTTAGCATGTACCGTCTCTCCCTTTTTGAAGAAGTTAATCAAAGCTCATCTTTTGAAGTCTTTAAGAAAGGGTTAGAAGCAAAATCTTTTTCAAAAGCTTTTATAAATGCATGGGAAAGCTTTATGGAAAAATACGGTTTCAGGTGCCCTAAGGAACTTGATATCGCTACGCCACGTTATTATGAGCAGGTTGAAATATTCTATAACCAGTTGAAAACAATGGCCCAAAATACGAATGCAAAGCATAATCCACAGGTAATCTTTGATGAAGCAAGGCAGCAACGTGAAAATGATTTTATAGAGTTGCTGAAAGAAGCAGAGAAGAAAGGAAAGGCAAAAAAATTTAAGAAGTATTATGAAATGCTAATTACTTTTTCAGGATATAGAGAAGCACCCAAATATTACTGGATCATGACTGTTGCTGAGCTAAGAAAGAAAGTAATGGAAGCTGCAGAAATGCTAACAGCATCGGGTCGCATTGATCACAGGGACCAGATATTCGATCTCACCATAGATGACCTAAATATGGGAATGACTAATCCATCTGTTGATCTTAGGGCACTGGCTTCCCAAAATACAATCTTTCTAAAAAAGCTTGCAAACATTAAAGAGTTTCCAAGGGTAATAGACTCCAGAGGAAAAATATTACCTCCACCTAAAAAGGAAGCCCGGGAAGGTAAACTAGTTGGAGAGCCAATCTCACCAGGCACAGTAAGAGGAAAAGTGAAAGTGCTCAGAAGTCCTGATGAAAAGCCTATACTACCAGGGGATATCTTAGTAGCAAGGGCTACCGATCCAGGCTGGACCCCTTTATTTATCAATGCAGGAGGGATCATCCTAGAAGTAGGAGGCATGCTGCAGCATGGAGCCCTTGTGGCAAGGGAGTATGGCAAGCCCTGTGTTTCAGGAATAGAAGATGCCATTTCCATTTTAAAGGATGGTCAAATGGTAGAAATTGATGGACTGAATGGTACAATTAAACTGCTATAGAATTTCATATTTAATATATCGTAAGAGAAAAAATATCACTACTACTCAGAAAATTAAAGGCAGGGATTAGCTCCCTGCCCTTAATTGCAGTCTCGGTTCTAATGTTTAATCAAACCGTCCCATAGATTAGATTTCTGCTTGTACTTTTCTTTGATCTATTTCCCTCTGATAGGCAACAACTTTTTCTCTTGTTAGCCTATAGCCTACTGTTATAATGAATGCGGCCACTAGTGCAAATATGCCAGGGATAAATAAGAATACATTAATAACTGCTGTTTTCAGCTCAAGGGTAGCAACTGCCGGATCAACTTCTGCGACAAAGCCTGCTGCGGCTAATACGATAGGAATGATTGTTCCTCTTGAGATGATAGCTGTTTTAAGAGATAAATTCATCAGACCCATAATAAAGGCATTGGCATTTTTTCCTGTTTTCCATTCGCCATATACAACTACATCTGAATAAAGCCCTACCATAACTGCTGTCAATAGTCCAAGGAATACTCTTGAGACTGAAACAAATACAAAAAACATTGTTATATTCATTGCTACAAATTTACATGCAATCAAGGATGCAGCCAGTCCAAAGAGACCAACAATTGCTGCAGTTCTTGTAGTCAATTTTTGGGCAATTATTCCACTGAAGTACGCACCTATTACCTGCCCTATAGCTCCAACTAAAAGATAAATCGGAAACAGCTCCATATTTTGTGCTACATAGATGAAATAATATGCGGCGGCAGCTGTCATAATAAAGTTTACCATATATCTAAAAAAATCTCCTATTAGTAATACGATAAGGGGTGGATTTTGAAAAATGCTCTTCAACATAATACTAACAGATATTTTCTCTGATTTTGGAGCACCTACAGCAGTACTTTCCTTTTCTTCTTCTATTGGCTCATATCCTTCTGTTATTTTAAATACAGTCCAATAACCAAGCATCATCAGGAAGGCCATAATCCCTGCTAATACTGTAAATCCTAATACTTCGTTACCGGTAACGCTACCGAGAAGCAAAGCTAAAGGCATACCTATGTAAGAGAAAAACACCCCTGCCAAACTGGTCCAAGTACCTCGCTTTGCAGCCAAAAAGCTACGTTCCTCAGGATTATTTGCCAAGACAGAAATTAAGGAAACGTTTCCAACCCATGCTATATTCCAGATAATATGACTTAGAATAAATCCAGCACATACAATGGCTGCTGCAACTGGTTCCGGTCCAATTCTTGTAAACTGAAACATATATAATACTACAACTACTGGTGGGGCTATGAGCATCCAGGAACGGTTTCGTCCCCATTTTAATGCTTTTGTACCACTGATGATAGCACCATAAAATGGAGATAGAACCGCATCAACGATACTTGTCACAGATCCGATGAGGGCAACCATAGGAAGAGAGAATTTTGCTACGTTTGTCAAGAAAAATACGAAACAGAAAAGTTCAACACTGGTCATTAGAGCAAAACCCATATCCCCGATACCATAAAAATTTTTTATAGCTTTACTTAATGGTTTTTTCATAAAATACTCACTCCTCAATGTTTGTTTATAAAAATCCAACTTCTTCATAAATCGAAAAGTCTAAAACTTTATTTCTCCAGGAATACAACTCTATTGAATTTTGCTATATCAATAGAGTTATACTCCTTTTTAGAGTTTTCACAGTAAACAGTACTATTGTCTTTAGCAGTCAAAAAACGTTTACTGTTTTAAACATAATGTCTTTTCTGAAGGAATTATTATAGTAACAAGAACATCAGGAATTGGAACATTCTTTCCTCAAAACCTTGAAGTTTTTCTTTCCCGAAATCAGATACTGTTGGATTTTCAGCCTTATACTGTTCCCAGGTTTTGTAGTATTTGCTTTCTAATTTTCTAGAAGGTGATGGTTTATAATCTTCTTTATTAAACTGAAGACCAGTGGTTTCTCCAGAATTACTGTATACCCCATAGTCACGAACACATTCTGTAACGGCATTGAAGTTCTCGATATTGATATCTTTAATAGAAAGTGGATTTTTATCCAAGGCAAATATGTATTTGCCGCCTGGAGCCAGAATATCGATCAATTCCTTGGCCTTATTTACACAAGCTTCCTTCGTGTGAGTCTTAAGCATGGTTACTGGATATAGACCTGTGATGATATGTTTCTTACCCAATTTCTCCTTAATCAACTTAGGATTGCCATATTCAAACATGATAACAGTGTCTGTCGGCAGGTCATAAAGATAATCAAGGTATCGATCCCAGTTATCCTCACAGAAAATTCTACAGTGGATCCCCATGGAAGCATACTCCTCAATTAGTTTCTTGAAGCTTGGCCACCATAATTTTGCAAAATCCTTTTCCCGCATAAAGGTAGGCATGTGAAGTGGTAAAAATACCTGAGAGTAATTTGAAATTGTCTTAGGCATACCTTTTTTAAGCACAATTGGATAAAGAGCTTCGCATGCCTCCGCTACCTTTTCAGGCATTCTTCTTACATCCATGCTGATTCCTTTAAAACTTCTCAATTGATCTGCTAAAAAGTCGAAGGGAGCTTCTGTAAAGCCTCCAGATGCCACAGGCCCTCCAGGATAATACCCATATTTTTCGATCATTTTACCCATAAGGGCACCACCTGTCATCAAGTCATTAGTATAACCAAAGACTGCCTTAGCAAAACTTAGCATCATTTTAACAGGCTCCCCTAAGTTGAGGGCCTTGTATTGCCTCGGAATTACCTTTTCAAGCAAACAATCATAAGGCTTCTCGATTAAATAATCGTACTCCTCCGGCAACATTCCCACTACCTCCGGATGTTGGAAAAATCCATTGGAACCCATTACGAAAGATTGAGATTGTAGAGTTTGATAATAAGAAGGGTATCGCAGAGAGCTTCCACCAGGACAAACATCGGTATATAATGTCTGACAAAGCTTATCTAAGGCTTCCTCTACGATTATAGGATTCCACTGGGCTTCTACAATATCGAGTTCACCAAATTCAGCTAATAACTCAAAGGGAACACTTATATTTACTGGCAGCCTCTCTGGAATCTTATTGTCATATACATTCTGAAAAATGCTTATTCTTTCCTTTTGTAATTCTTTAGCATCTTGTAACACTTTAGCACTTGACATATTCTTTCACCCACCCTTGACAAATTTTTACGCCCTCTGCAGACGTTGGTTTAGCATTTTCACACATTCTTTTAAAATCAATCTCTCTTTCAGAGGTATCGGTCGATGCCTCTTTTATTATGGTTATAAGTTCACGATGTTAATAGTAATAGTTTTCATGCTTTCTCCATTCCTTTCTGGCCTGTCTCATCAGCACCGGTAGGCCATCACCGGCAGACGGACCTAAGCCCGATTCAAAATCTTTTACCTCCTTTCTGATCAGGCAGAATATTTTTCCTGTTTTTCAAAAAAACTTGTCCATTCAAAACCCAGTATGCCGGAAATTTTCTTTGCAGTTTTTACCGATGTTCTTCCGCCATTTTCAATTTTTGTAATGGTTGACCTATCAACACCAACAATTTCAGCTAATTTTTCCTGCGTAAGGTTTAGTTCTTCACGTTTTTTCCTCATTAGGTTCATGCAATCACCTCCAGCATATGTGAAGATACGGCACATATTTGTCTATAATTATATGTGAAGTATCTTCACGTGTCAATAGACAACGTGAAACTTCTTCACTATAATTGTAATGTGAATTATTTTCACATAAAATATACTTAAGAGGTGTTGTTATGGAATTTAAAGACAAGCTAAAAGAGTTGCGAACTAGTATCGGAGGGAATAAGAAAATCAATCAAGCTACTGTAGCCCAAGCAATAGGCGTAGACAGAAGCACATATTCAAAATATGAAACTGGAGATAGCGAGCCTGATTTTGAAACAGTTAGAAAACTTGCTGATTTTTTTAATGTGAGTATTGATTACTTACTTGGTAGGGAGCATTCTCAAAAAAGGGAGTTTGAAAAACAAGAATCATATGAAGCTACTCTTACTGAAAAGGATAGGAAGGAAATAAAGCAACAAGCCGAACATATTAAAAATAGTTTAATGAGTTCAGTTGGGCTTGCTTTTGATGGGAAAGCAGATGACGAAGAAACCCTCGTTAAAATCATGCAAGCCCTTGAAGAAGGCTTATCACTTGCAAAAAAAGAAGCAAAGGAAAAGTATACCCCTAAAAAATACAGAAATAAAAAAGAATAAGGGGCGTGATTTTCATGCCAGATATAAAGGGGATTGTCAGAAGGCTTATTCGTAGATGTGGATCAAATAATCCATTTGAAATATGCGCTGAATTGGGTATCATAGTATTATTCAAAGATCTTGGGAATGTAAGAGGAATATTTCAACATAAGTACTGTAAAAAAATTATTTATATAAATTGCAATCTTGATCCAATCATCCAACGTCAAATATGTGCCCACGAACTTGGGCACGCCTTATTACATAAGAAGATAAATACAATTTTTTGGGATACGTGTACTTATTTACTTGTCGATAAAATTGAAATAGAGGCGAACACCTTCGCTGCTGAGCTGCTTATTGATGATGAATTGATGCAATATGAAGGGTACAGTTTAGATCATGTTGCAGCTGTATTCGGTGTGCAAAAAAAGTTGGTAGAGTATAAGGTGAAGCTTCTTTAAAATAACTAATGACTTATTACCGGGATAGTTCTTGCGATTATTTTAGGTAATATCTTCATTTTCTTCCTCATTAAATTCTTTGAATCTTTTTATTGCAATGTCCTTATCTTCTGAGAATAATCCCAGTATTAACTCACTATCTAACAATCGGTGGCATATTGATTACTCCTGATTTTTCCTTTATTATACTTCATCAAGAATAATTAATCGATAGAACCGTCTATTGATTTCAATATGAAAGAGGAACAATATAACCTTTCTCATCCCGAATAACCATGAAGCTATTGCGCCCTTCTGAATATTTTTGCAAACGTCTTAAAATCTGTTCCCCCTCCTCACCATCTACAGGGGTAGGCTGACAATCTATTATCTTCACTGGAATAAGGATAGCCTCCTGCCACTGGCCTTTGCTTATTTTAAGATTAAGAATAACAGTTTCATCGGCTCCCGGCTGTATCTGTCGATCAAAAACAAAATTACCTAAACTGTAAAAAATCAGCTTATCCTGGTACTGCTCTATACTCTGTAGGACATGGGGGTGGTGACCTAAGATCAGATCAGCTCCACTGTCCACCGCAAGGTGAGCTAAGGCTTTTTGTTGTTCACTGGGATAAAAATCATATTCTTTACCCCAATGGAAGGAAACCACTAGAAAGTCGCAGCTTTCTTTGGCTCTAGTAATTTCTTCTGGCATAAGGTCTGGATCTATTCGAGCCACTTCCGGTCTATCAGGAAAGTAGAAATAGCCTTCCGGCGGAAACTGGGAATATCCCAAGAAACCAATGGTGGAGCCCTTGATGCTAATAAACACTGGCTGTCTAGCTTCCTGAGCATTCAGCCCTACACCTAAGGAGAAAATTCCATTTTCCTTTAGTACCTCTAAGGTATCCACCAGGCCTTCTGGACCATAATCTAGGGTATGATTATTGGTCAGATTAAGTATGGTGAATCCAACCTCCTTTAGAACTCTGCCATTTTCAATATCTCCTTTGAAGATCAGTGTTCTGTCCTTTAGGACAGAGGTACCCCCTGGGGTCAGAGGGCACTCTAGATTAGCAAAAGAGATATCCCCTTTTTGAAAATATTCCTGCACATTAAGATAAGGATAATTGCGATCGTGTCTTTCTATACTCCTTCTAACCCCTCTGTCTAACAGAATATCTCCAACAGCCACCAGGGTAATATCCCTATCATTATCAGTCCCAATAAACAATAGAGCGAAAATAACCAAGGAAAGACAGACGATCATTAGAATCTTCTTCATCTCCTCCCCCATCAGCATCCAGAACTATAGGGGTTGGCTGGCAATGGCGTGTCTTTTTCAACGCCATTAATAAAGCTTTTTAACCAATTGGGCTGGGCCGGAGCTTTATCTTCTTTTAGCATCTTCTGCCACTGTTCATCAGTGAACCGCTCTGTGGCATCAAATTCATAATAGCTAAATACTGCCCCTCGAGTCAGTTGTAGTTCTTCTCCAATAGAAACAACCACATAAATTTCGTAAGCAGGGCCTACACCTACATGGAAATATCCCCCTAAACCAAAAGCATTAGGAGCAATGGTATGGATGTCGGCAATGACCGCCATATTTTTATCGGTGTCGGAGGTAATCTCAAACCAGCGCATTTCATCACCGGCAAAGGAACTGGTTAAATACTCAAGCATGCCTCCGTAGGTTAACAGCTGATAATATTCATCTGTAGTTAATTCTTCATTTCGCAGCTGTTTTACCGAACAATTAATTAGAAATTGCAAAAGGTCTTCAAAGTGCTGCATTTTGCTTTCTAAGCTGCCGGTTAAAATGTCCCTTTCCTGTAGATTGGTTCTGGAATACTGGGTCAGCCATAAAAGCTTTTCATAAACGTCAATATTAGGTTCTACATAACCCCGCACCTGAGGCGGTTCTTCCCCACCCCCGCACTCTGCACCGCTTTGCTTGCCGTAGAGGATCGTATCATGACGAAGCTCTGCCCAGCTGCCTAAAGCAGTACTTAAGGATTTATCTGCCCAAGCCTCATTAGTCATAAAGGAGGGATATCCTTCACCAAAGGGCTCTAAGAGACTTTTGACAACCCACAGCCAGCCATAATACATATTTGACCGCCAGGTTTCTTCTGATAGAAGCGAAAATTCCTCTTTATATTTTTTATAGGCTTTTTCATAACCAAGCCATTTTTCTATAGCCTTTAGCTCATTAACTGCCAGATCATAAGCCCGCTGTGACCCTAGCACTGCCATAACATCCAGCCCCGAAGGGATAGGCCTTGCTATAGGCTCAGTCAGTTCCTGTATAGCTTCAGAATCAGGAATATACCTTTGACCCATTAAGCGAAACTGTTTACCTACGGGGGTGGTTACCGAGGTATATTTTGCCTTTATTTTGGGTTCTGGCAACTTTTTGACCTCTTGATACAATACATCCAGTTTTTCTGGATGATTCAGAATGTTTAAGTCAAAATCTGCACCATATACTTTTACAATCAAATCTTGATAATGATAAATATTTAAATCATCGGTATTACCTACATAAAATACTGTAGGGTCATAGATATTCTCCCACCTGGTTACATCGGATGTGCCTCCGTTCTCCATAAAGAGGCTATAGGTAATCAAAAGAGCCTGCAGGGTCTGCTCAACATTTCTGGTAGTCTCTTCTATATCTTTATATAAAGGGAAGGGTGCTTGCCCGTACCACATCATTGTTCTAAAAAACCTTTGGAGCTCTTCACTGCGGGTATAATGTCCCCGGGGCTTATACTGACTATAGTCCAAATCATAAGGAAAAATTGCCGAACCAGTATATCCCTGTTCCCCTTTAATCAGTTGATACTCCTCTATTGCCAATTGTTTGGCCTGGGCAGGCAAATCAGCAGGCAGGGGCTTTTCCAATGTTTGCAATGCAACAGTGAAAAAAGCAATATTTTTTATAAGGGGATCTTTGAGCTCCTCATTAGTAACAGCATTGTAAAGAGCCAATGACTTTTTATACATGCTTTCCGTCAGCTCCTCCAAAATGCCTAAGAGCTTTTCACTTTCTAAGGTCCTTAGGGAATAGTCAAAAAATACATGATAAACCTGTAGGACTGAATCAGTGGTAACAAAGGATGGCAGTTTTTTGTACTCATTATTTTCATATATATAAAATAACTGTTCTTCTTGAGTAGGCATGACAACAAAACCATTCTTTGCAATTAACTGTCGCTGTTCTGTAGTAAATTCTCCAAACTGCTGTAAGTTTACTATATTGGAAAGGTCCTCTTTTACTTGATAAGGTTTCACCTGAGCAGTAAATTTTACCTGTTCATAAGGAACATCTACCGTCCTACGATTCTCTTCTCCAGTAAAAACTACTTTAAATTCGTCTAGCAAAGAATTAGCTACAACCTTTTCCTGCTCTACTGGTTCCTCCTGTTTACTACATCCAACGATAGATACCAGCATCATAATAACTAATAAGAAACTTACCACTCTTGCAGAATTTTTTTGGTTACAACTCATTTATCTTTCCCCCTTGGTTTTCATAAAAACCTGTATTTCTTCTCCTTCTAAACAAAATGAATGCCATTTTGCACTGCCTCCTTCCTTTATTAAAGCATAAAGGAAGGAGGTATTCTCTTCTTGTACTTTTTTGATTGTCTCAATATCTTCATAAGGTAGAGATTCCCCCACACCTTCAAAACCAAAGCCTTTCCATTTATAAACATGGAGAACTTTTTCTCCACGCTCCAAAATCTCAATGGCTATTAGCTCATCGCTACCGCTTCCGTCCATATCAGAAAAAATATAGTCAGTAAAAGGCCTAGATAACCTGGAGCCCCTCCACTTTGGAACTAGCTCATTGTCCTGCCATTCATAGATAAATGGCCTTTTAGCCATAACCGGATGTAATTGAGCTTCCTTATAAACACCTAGGGAAATTTCCTTTTGACCATCGCCATCTACATCACAGGTTTGCACCTTCCATGGGTTAAGAGTTTGGAAAGACTGACTATATACTTCTTTAAGCATTTCTCCATCAAAGCCTAAAATAATCAGAGTATCGCCAAATTCCGACCCTTTTTCACCAATGACTAAGAGTATCTTGTCATCGCCATCATTGTTTAGATCATCAATAAAACTACTAATAATACTCCTGTTCCCTCCTGTCAGATGGTACCTTTCTAGAATTTCACCATTTGAAGATAAGATAAGTACTGTCTGGTCCTTCAGATAGGCAGCATATATTTGTTCTTCAAATTTTAATTGTTCTACCTCCGCTTTCTTTTCTAAAGAAACATCTACTATCTGATAACTCCCTCCTGATGTTGTACCTAAAATATGTACTGAAAGCAATTTAAAAATAAAAAAAGATCCTCCGTCACTTGTGTTTACAGTTAAAAAATTTACTCCCTTCTTAATAAAATTAAGGGAGTAAAAAGTCATTAACAAAATCATTATAAGTATCAGAATCCTTCTGTGAATAAAACCACCTTCTTTACAAAAACATTCAAATATTTAACAAGAGCAAAACTTAAATTCTTATTTTAAAGACAAAAGCTTTATCTATCTATTAGGCAAAAAACATTGTAATAAATTCCAAATATTTCCTTGATTTATTATAACATATTTTACCAATACTATCATAGTTTATTAACTCAATTTAATCAAATTTTTAAAGATTTATGATGTTTTATAAAATTTGATGAGCTAATATTAAACCACCAGCAATTCCTACATTATTTCCTAAGGAAGGTCTTACTATGTATGAATCTAAATCTGGCGTTTCAATATAGTTTGCCAATAGCAAAGAAAACTCTTCCTTTACTAAATCCAGCATGCTAGCCTGATTCATAACGCCTCCTCCTAATATAATCTTTTCTGGTCTTAATATGAGTGTATAGTTAACCAGAGCTTGCGCTAAATAATATGCAAGAATCCCCCAAATTTTGTGATTAGAATCTAAATTTTCAGCCTTTACTCCATATCGTTTTTCAATTGATGGGCCAGCTGCAAGTCCTTCGAGACAATTTTTATGATAGGGGCACACGCCTTCAAAATCATCATCAGGATGATTTCTAATGATAATATGTCCCATTTCCGTATGACCAAACCCTTCTACAATTGTTCCATTTAGTATAGCGCCGCCACCTATTCCAGTACCCACAGTTAAATAAAGACAACTATTATTATATGAAGCGCTTCCAACCTCATATTCCCCTAAACAAGCTGCGTTTACATCAGTAGTCCATCCGATTGGTATGCTGTAATGCCTTTTCATTTCACCAAGAAAGTTAAAATTTCTCCAGTTTGTTTTAGGCGTAGAAGTAATATAACCATATTTTTCTGATTTTTTATTTGTATCAATAGGTCCAAAAGAACCTATTCCTATAGCATTTAGATTAGCATATATATCAAAGAAGTTAAAAATTCTTTGTAAAGTTTCCTCTGGGTATGTTGTAGGAAAAGAAATTTTGTCAATTATTTTAAAATCATCGTCCCCGACTGCACAAACAAATTTTGTTCCACCTGCTTCGATAGCACCCAACATGTCCATCACTCCCCACTTAAAACAATTAATTTTCCTCTTCGGTGTAGTACTAAGACTGCCGCTTAGTCAGTGGCAGTCACTTATGAATTAAGTCTCATTTTATACTAGTGCAGTTACTACTGCCCCATAATCTCCAATTTTTTCACCTAATTCTGCCGGAACGATTTTAACCACTTTTCTGGAAAGCTCCAATGCTTGAATTCCAATCTCTTTGTACATTTCTTCATTTAAAAATTTTCCTGCTCGTACATATATACTACCTACTATGATTATTTCAGGATTTAAGATGTCTATAAGTATTGATAACCCTCTTCCAAAATACTTACCTGAAATTCTAAATACATCCAATGCATCTCTGTTTCCTGCTTCAGCAGATTCAGCAACATCCTTTGTTGTAATATCCTTAATTTCTGCTTTAATAAATGATGCTTTTATTCCTTGTTCTTCTAGCTCATATGCTTTTAATTTTGCTATTTGGGCAATTCCACCACCACTACAAAACCCTTCAAAGCTTCCTTGCTTTCCATACCCTATTGGCCCGTCATCCTCTAAAAGTATATGTCCTACTTCCCCAGCCATATTACTAACACCAGTATATAAATTCCCGTTAAGAATCAATCCTGCGCCTAACCCTGTTCCAAAGGTTAGAAAAATTAAATTTTCATAGTCTCTTCCTGCTCCATATTTCCATTCTGCTAGAGCACAAGCATCTGCATCATTTTGAAGCTTTCCCCTAACACCTAGCTTTTCATAGATATAATCAATGATGGGAACATGATCCCATCCTGGAAGATTAGGTGGTGATTGTATAATACCATTTTTGCTATCAAGTGGTCCACCACAGGAAATACCGATTTTAAAATTTCTATCCCTTGTACCATTGATTTTCAACATATTTTTTCCTTCTATTATTAAATTATCAACAATTTCCTTCCAATTCCTTGTGGTTTTAATTTCTTTTCTATCTAGAAAATTAACGCTGTCACTATATACTTCTGCTAACATAACAGCTGACTTTGTTCCTCCAATATCAAATCCTAAAACAATCATAAATCCCCTCCAAATATTTCGTATTCCAGAGCTCTACAAATAAAATGATACAAAGGAAGATGGTATTCCTGTACCCTATAGGTCTCCTGCGCGGGGACGTTTAATAAAATATCACTTAATTTTCTAAGTTCTCCTCCTGTTTCTCCAGTAAGTGAAACTACTAAAATATCTTTTGTCTTAGCTATCTTTGCAGCATAACAAAGATTAGATGCGTTTCCTGATGTAGATAATACAATCAATACATCGTTTTTCTTTCCATAGGCATAAACCTGCTGTGCATAAGCCATATCAAAGTTTACATCATTCCCATAGGCTGTTATAAATCCTGTCTGTGATACCAATGACACTGCAGGTATTGCTCCCTGAAGACATCCTGTTATGTACTCGAAGTCTTCCTCATGGACATTCCCTTTGAGTCTTTCTTTAAAAACTTCATCAACTGGTCTTCTTATATAAAATTCTTTCAGAAGTTCCCCTACAATATGTTCACTATCCGAAGCACTTCCACCATTTCCACAAACAAGTATTTTACCACCCAGCTTTATTCTATATACTAATTCATCTATTAACCTTCTAATATCTTTTTCAAGATAGGTCATCATAGGATACTTTTCTTTAAATTCATCTATAATAAATTCTGTTTTATTTGTCAAATTATCTCACCCTTATATGTTAAAGAGGCTACCTAGGTAACCCCTTAAAATGAATGTTTTTCTATAAAGAATCTTTCTTTATAACAGAAACTCCTGTATCCACATAGTCCTTGTCAATTGTATTTCCTTCAAGAACTTTAACAGCTGTCTTCACACCTTCATATCCCATAACATCAGGGTTCTGTGACATTGTAGCTAAAAGATGTCCTTCTTTTATAAGCTGTAGTATTGTATCAGATTTATCAAAACCAACACCTATAACTTCTCCACCTGCTTCTTTAATTGCGTTTCCTGTTCCTACAGTCGATCCTTCGTTTCCTCCAAAAATACCAACAACACCTTCAGTAATATAGTTAGCTGCTATATCCTTTGATCTTGCTGCATCTCCATCTCCATACTGTGTCTCAAGAATTTCAAAAACTGTTCCTTCAAATGCTGATCTAAATCCTTTTTCTCTTGCTACAGTAGATGCTGTTGATGCGTTTACATTTACTATTCCAATCTTACCTGATGTTACACTCTTACCTTTTAAAGCTTCCAACATTTCTATTCCTGCAATTTTACCAGCTGCTTCATTATCAGTAGCTAGTGTCTGTACTGCTGGAAAATCAGCAGGTGAATCAACATATACTATTTTAACGCCTTCTGCCTCTGCCTCTCTAAGTGCTGATGTTACTGCGGTTGGTCCATTTGCTGCAAGAAGTATTGCATCTGCTCCTCCAGCGATGGCATTATTGATACTTTCAATTTGCTTTGCATCATCTTTAACATCAGGAGCAAGCCATGTATAGTCTACATTGCCAAGTTCCTCTGCGGCTTTTTTTGCCCCTCCGTCAACAGTAACCCAGTGCTGATCCATCTGATCCATGGTTATAAGGTAAACCTTATAGTTTCCCCCTTCACTACCTTGGTTACTTGTACCAGTATCGCTGGAGCATCCCACTACTCCAATAATAAGTACTAATGTTAAAACCACTGCTATAAGTTTCTTCTTCACATTAATCCCCCCATTTCATTTATTTTAAAGCTTTCGCTTTAATAACTTGAATGTATTAAGCTTTGACTTTTACTTTTTTTGCTTTGTTTTTATTGGCTCTTACAACGATATCAAGAAGAACAGAGATAATAACTATAATTCCTATGACTATATTCCTTATAGCTACAGGAGCACCGGCAAATTGAAGTCCATTTTGTAATACCCCCCAGATTGATGCACCAATAATTGTTCCAAGAAGTATTCCTTGACCACCGAGGGTGCTGACTCCCCCTATCACTGATGCTGCTACTGCATAAAGTTCATAGGTTGTTCCAGCATCCATCGTACCCATACCACTAATAGCTGTCATCACAAGTCCTACAGTAGCAGAGCATACTGAACTTACTAGATAAGCTTTGGTAATTGTACTTGATATGCTTACTCCTGAAAGATGTGCAGCATGAATATTGCTTCCTACTGCGTATATATGTCTTCCTGTTCTAGTTCTACTAAGTAGAAAATTGAATACCATCCAAAGAGCAAGAGCAATCCATATGGTATTATATAACCCAAAGGTTTTGCCATAATAAAAGAAATTTCTAAATCCTTCAGCCCCTGGTCCTATAGAATCAGTATTATAGTTATTATTGACAATCTGCGCTATACCTCTTGCTATGGTCATAGTACCTAGTGTTGCTATAAAGGCTGGAAGCTTAGCTTTTGATATTAGCTGTCCGTTTAATAATCCTATAGCAAGAGCTGATATGTAAGTAACACCTACTGCAAGCCAGGGGTTCATGCCCTTCGTCATAAGTGTGGCTGAAATCATACAGCTCATTCCTACAACAGATCCAATTGACAAATCAATATTCCCTGTAATTAGTACATAGGACTGTCCGATACCAATTAATATAATAGGCGCAATCTGTCTTAATAAGTTGGAAATATTCCTATTGGAAAAAAAGTTAGGATTCAATATACCAAACACGATAATAAGAACCAAAAGCCCAATTGTTACCGTAACAACTTGCCCCATTCCTCTTTTAGAAAAAAGTCTCCTTAATTTACTAGGTATTTTTTTGTTTTCCATACTATAATCGCTCCCATCTTTTCTCAAGCTTCCATTCCTTCTTTAATCTTTCTGTCAAATTTGGTGGCATATTCAAGAATAATGTCCTGCGTAGCCTCTTTAATATCAAGTTCTTTCGTAATTCTTCCATCCGCCATAACTAGTATTCTGTCGCTGATCCCAAGTATCTCCGGCATTTCAGATGAAACGAAAAGCACTCCGATCCCTTGACTCTTTAATTCATTCATGAGATTATAGATTTCAACCTTTGAAGCGACGTCAATGCCCCTTGTAGGTTCATCAAATATAACCACCCTAGAATTTCTTACTAGCCATTTACCTACAACAACCTTTTGCTGATTACCACCTGAAAGGCTGTCTGCATCTATCTCTGTATTAGCTAATCTTATGTCAAGATTCTCTACTGAACTTGTTGTCATCTCTTCCTCTTTTTTTCTATTCACAATCCCTAGTTTATTAGCTATGATATCAAGATTAGGAAGAGCTATATTATCCCTTATACTAAGCTTTGTACATAGTCCGTCTTTTTTTCTGTCCTCTGGTACTAGTACAATTCCAGATTTTATTGCATCTATGGGCTTATTAATTTTGACTTCTACTCCGTCAATGATGATTTCTCCCGATTCCATGGGATTAGCTCCAAATAATGCTCTGGTGGTTTCTGTTCTACCTGCCCCCATTAACCCAGCTATCCCAACTATTTCACCTTCATAAAGAGAAAAATTAATATCCCTAACCATTTTTCCTGCATTTAAATTTTTAACTTCAAGTATTTTCTCTTTTACATTTTTATCTATTCGCGGAAATTTCTCAGTGATTTCTCTTCCCACCATATAAGATATAATCTCTCTAAGACTTGTATCTTTATAGTCCATGGAAGTTATATATTGTCCGTCTCTTAGAATCATCACTCTATCAACGATATACTGAAGTTCTTCAAGTCTATGGGATATATATACGATACCATGGCCTTCATTCTTCAACCTTTTAATAATGGTAAATAAATCGCCAATTTCCTTTGATGTTAAAGCTGATGTAGGTTCATCCATGATCAGTATTTTTGCCTTTGTAGATAGTGCTTTTGCGATTTCTACCATTTGCTGTTTAGATACAGATAGATCTCCAACGATTGTTTCAGGATCAATATTCATATTTAATCCTTTTAGAATCTTCCCACCCTCATCATTCATTTCTTTTTCAGATAAAACACCCTTTTTTGTTACTTCTCTTCCTAGAAAAATATTTTGTGCAACTGTAAGATGATCACACATATTAAGTTCCTGATGAATAATTGCTATGCCTAGTTCCTGGGCTTTAACTGGATTCATATCATCAATGGCCTCACCGAATATTTTCATTATACCTTGATCTCTGGTATACACACCGGATAATATTTTCATCAGTGTAGATTTACCTGCTCCGTTTTCTCCAAGCAACGCAAGAACTTCTCCTGACTTTAATTTAAAAGAGACATGATCAAGAGCCTTTACTCCCGGAAATTTTTTGCAAACGTTTTCTAATTCAACAATATAATTATCCATAAAAACCCCCTAATTCAACTTCTACGATGTAATTCTTTAAATAAATCATATCACAATTTAAAAAATTACATGGTAGAGATTCTTTTGAATTAGGGGGACATTTATTAGATGTTTACTTTTTTAAAGTGCTAAATCTTTTTTATCATAATTTCTTAAGAGTTTTCCATTCTCCATGACTAAAAGTCTATCAGAAACAGTTAAGGTATCAGATATATTGACAGCAAGAATGATCACTGCAATCCCTTTTTTCTTAAGTTTATTGATAAGTTCTATGATTCTTCCTCTTAAATACATATCCGCATCAGAAAAGGGCTGCATGATAAAAACAACCTTAGGGCTAAATATATGTATTTTGAAATATACTAGTTCATACAAGGATGTAGCATCCATTCCTCTAAGATTCCTTACATCTACATTATCTCCTACGAATGATCTATATTCTTCCTTTATATTTCTTAATATCTTTCTATTGATAATACTTTTATTTAGTTTACGATCTATAAGAAATGTTAAATTTTCCAAATAGGACATATCATAAAATAATGTTTTATTAACAGGGTTTTCAGGTATAAACACTACTTTGTTTATCAATAGATTATTAGCATTTATAGGATCGATAGTATGATGATCTAATAGGATGTCCCCACTTATAGGTTGATTGAGCCCACTAAATATTTCAACAATATCTTGAATCCCTTTATTATTAATATCAAGAATCGTTATACATTCACTTCTCTTTACAGAAAAACTTATGCCTTTAAGATTTTCTGTGATAAAATTTCTGAATTCAAAAATTCCTGAATTTTCACTTAGTTCATTTAGCTCTGTGCTATTATCGAAGGATATAATATAAGGTTTTAAAATTTCATCAGAAAAATCTTTTTTATCGATTACCTTGATGATCCCTCCATTTTCTAAAAGGCAAACCCTATCACATATCTTAAAAGCCTCTTCATGATGATTGGCCATATAGAGAAAGGATATACCTCGCTTCGTATAATATAAGATTAACTTTTGAAAATTGGAAAGTTCTTCAATACTTAAAAAGCTTGACAGTTCATTAAATATGATGAGTTGTGCCCCACTTATCACTGCTTTAATAAGTTCAATCACTGTTTTTTGAAAGAGAGATAATTCAGAAACATATTCATATGTCTCTATCTTTATTTCCAGTTGTTTTAGTAATTCATCAGTTTTTGTTTTTAGCTTCTTTTCTCTTATAATATAATCGTGAAAAGTATGATTAAGAACATTAATATTATCTGTCACCTTAAGATCTTCTACTAATTTCGTCTCTTTATCAATTGAATAAACTTTGTTATTGGTCATGTTGCTGTGCTCATAATAATTTACAAGCTCCTCATTAAAATATATTCTCCCAAAATTAATGGATAGATTTTGTGATATAAGTTCTATAAGCTGCCTTTTCCCATGATTATTAAGAGGGATTAAACCCATAATTTCCCCTTTAAAAACATGGAAGTTTATATTATCTAAGTATGTAATGCCCTCTATCTTTCTTGTTACATTCTCAATTCTTAATATTTCTTCTCTCATGATCCCATCCTCATATTGAACCCATTAAAAATATTAATCCATTATAAAAGGTATTGTTATTTCAACATCTGTTCCTGCCCCTACTTTGCTATACACATAAATTCCATATTCATCGCCAAAAATAAGCTTAATCCGATTGTTTACATTGAGTAATGCAATCCCGCCTTTATTTTTATCTTCTTTCATATATTCAAGAGAGGCTCCCCTAAACTTTTTATTCAGTTTTCTAACTCTTTCTTCTTCTATCCCTACACCATTATCAGATATTGTAATAATAAGCCTTTTACTTGTGGCAAGAACCTTCAATGTCAATATCCCCATTCCCATTTTTCGTTCTACTCCATGGAAAATAGCATTTTCAAAAATAGGCTGTAAAGTAAGTTTTGGAATTCTTGCTTTAAGTATTTCTTTATCATGATCAACTTGAAAGTCGGTACTAAAATCTAGTTTTTCACCAAACCTGAATTTTTGTATTTTATAATAGTTCTCCACATTTGTTATTTCATCTTCAAGGCTTACAAGTTTATCCACATTTGATATTGTATATCTGAAAAAAGTTGCCAAGGCTTCAGTCATATTAGCAATACTATCTACACCTTCAATTAAAGCTTCACTTCTTATCCCTTCCAGTGTATTATATAGAAAGTGTGGATTAATCTGATTCTGAAGAGCTAAATATTCAGCATGCTTCTTAGAGCCTTCTATAAGTTCTTTTGTATCAATAATCTCTTTAAACTTTTGAAAGGCAAGTAATGATTCGTGATTGAAAGGTACTCTAAGGTCGAAGACCCCTTTAAAAATATATCCTTCATGAAAGAGTCTTAATACCTTGTTGCTTTCTTTATAGGGTCTGTATATCCATTCATAGGAGAGATATAAAACCCCGGCTATAAAAAGTGTATAGATGAATAAAAAAATATAGGTTCCATTACTTATAGAACTAGATATTAAGTGTAAAAAAGCTATTAGAAGCATAATAGTCATGGTAATGAGAACAATAAAAATTCTATCAAATAAATAAAGTCTTTTTTTATCCTTCATCTCATTCTCCTATGCAAATATTTTTCTATATTCATTAGGTTTTAAGCCTGTGTGTTTAATAAATGATTTGGTAAAGTATTTGGCATCATTATATCCCACCATGAGGCATATATCCTGTATCCTTAAATCTGATTCTTTTAACAAATCCTTGGCCTTCTCAATCCTAATCTTAGAAAGATACTCGATATAGGAGGTTCCAGTTTCTTTCTTAAAAAGACTGCTGAAATAGCTTGGATTAAATCCTATATGCGCACCTAAATCCTCTAAAGTGATATTTTTCATGTAGTTCTCTTCTATATATTTTTTGGCCTGCCTTATTTGTCTAAGATTATTGTAGGGTTTATCTCCAGCTAAAATCATTAAAGAAGAAGTAATATACGCCAATAACTCATTAAACAAACAGTCAATAGAGTTACAATTGTCTATTATATTTTTTAATTTTTTATCGTTTTCAGGAACATGATCAATTTTCATATTATTGCTTTTCATCGTTATATCATAAATATTTCCTACCTCATTGAGCAATTTTTTTAATTCAGCACCCCTTATATTTTTAGAGCTTATATCCTTTTTGAAATTGAATATTATTTTCTTTACCTCATCTATATCTAATAATTCTACAGCTTTAATAAATTTCTTGGAGAAATAATAGAAAATATCTTCTATTTCAGTCTGATCCGTTCTTCTCCCATCAATTTCTATTATTTTTCCTGTTCCTTTTAGTATTCTATCTTCTATTAATAGTTTTGCTGATTTAAATGATTGTGTAATGTCCTTTAAATCTGCTACTTCTTCTCCCAATGCAACTGTGACCTCAATTTTCTCAGCAGTAGAAATCCTTTGATTAAAATATTCTAAAATCTTTAAAAGAACTGCCTCAATTTGTTTTTTCTCATTTGGATTATAGTTAATTAGAATATATAAATTGCTTTTATCTTTAATGATGCCTAATTCGTAAGTAATGTTTTGCAACTTTGGTTTAGTCATATCTACTGTGTTATCAATGATATTTTTTATAATATTTGAATCCTCTTTACCCATATAATCAATTTTTAATGCAACGATACTAAAAAAGCCCTCTTGAAAATTAAAATGATAATTTTCATTGACCTCATTTAAAGTATACTCTTTAAAGCTTTCTGAATTAAATAATATAAAATTATTTAAAAATGATTCTCTGATTTTATTTACATCATTTTTAAGGATTAATTCATACTCTTTCTCTAAGCTAATTTGTCCGTTTTTCTTTTTTACGCATCCCATTACTTTAAGCAGTGCTTTAAGTAAGTCATCTCTATTTATAGGCTTAAGAAGATAATCTTTTACGCCAAACTCTATTGCTTTCTTAGCATATTCAAATTGGCCATATCCACTTATTATAATAAATTCCAAATCATTATTCATTTTTTTTGCTTTTTCTATCATATCTATCCCATCGTAACCAGGCATTCTTATGTCGGTAATAACGATGTCTGGTTTTTCTTTTTCAATAAGTTCAAGTGCTTCGATGCCATTATTGGCAGTTCCCACGATAAGCATATCTAGTTTATCCCAATCTATAAATTTGATTATAAGCTTGCATATTCGAGTTTCGTCATCTGCTATTATCACTCTAATCATATGCTTCAACCCCTATTATAGAATTTTGCTTTATAAACAAGTCTTCCTTTGAAAGGTTTATTGGTTGACTTATTTGAAACCAATAACGAAAATTATAACTTTTCTACAGATTTAAAATGTTTATAATTTCCTATTGGTTATAAACAAGTCTTCCTTTGAAAGGTTTATTGGTTGACTTATTTGAAACCAATAACGAAAATTATAACTTTTCTACAGATTTAAAATGTTTATAACGCTAGTTTTATCAATTTTTTCCTTTTAATCTTTAATTAATAAAATTGATTTAATTTCCTATTGGTTATAATAATCTTATTGTATCAATATTCGGTGTTTTTTGCATCTATATTCTCTCTTAAAAAGAAAAACATCCTTCAAGCACTTTTAGGAGAAAGGATGTTACTACTCAGAAGAAAACAAATTTAAGGCAGGGATTAACTCCCTGCCTTAAGCTTTACTTTTAGTGCTTTTCAAAACTCATACTATATTCTGATTCATTAGTTTCTTCATTTAATTTCTCATACTTTTTAATAAATCCAACTTTTTCATAGAAATTGACTGCCTTTTTATTTTCCTTGTAAACTGCTAATGTTAAGCTATCATATATTTCCTTGATATGCTCAATCAATTTTTTCCCAATACCCTTACCTTGACAATTTATATCAATAAACAATGCTCCTATATGTTCCCCTTGTAATATGCTGATAAAACCTTTTATTTCATTTTCGTCTAAATACACATAAGTTTCAGCCATTGGGAGATATTTTTCTTTTACAACTTCATAGCTTTTTAACCAATATTCCTGGGAAATAAATCTGTGTGCCTCAATAGTTGACTCTCTCCAGATTTCCATGATTTTATTTATTTCTTGTTCATTTACATTCAACTTTCTTATCATAATACTTTCCTCCAAATTCATAGTGTCTTTTATTTTCACTATGAAAATATATATCCACTAGATGGGTTTAAGATTTTTTCTAAAAAAATAAAAAGCTGTAGCAATGGTCCACAGCTTAATGTCAAAACTATACAATATATAAAATTATCATATATCAAAACTTTAAAAAGAAAAGTAGATATATATTTAATCTATTATAATAGTATTTGACGAGCGGACATAGTATCTTCATAGTTATTTAGAATAATGACATCACAAATAAAGGTGCTATATCCACCTAATTTATGACAAATTAAAATATATCTCTAAATATAAATATTAAAGAACTACTCTGCGCATCAAACACCTCACTTATTTATCTTAAATCCATCCATAGTAATATTAATATACATTACTTGTTATGTCAAATATTTTCATACTCTACCAATCTTTAATTAATTAGATCTATATTATACCCCGTTACTTATACATGTTTCGGTATACTGAACTCTCCTAATCAATTAAAGCAATTTATATTTTATATATTAACCACATAATACTGACTAATACTTTTTAGATTTACCATTTAGAAGAACTGATCTGGTAAACCCTCTCCCTATCAGCATATTTATATTCTTTGTAAAGGAATTTTGCAAATCTATGTGGAATACTTTAATGTCACATATTATAGTTGATAGAAAAAATGTTTCAAAGAATGTGTTCTAAACAATATAGAAGATAAAAAGGAGAATAGAAATGATAGATATATTATACGAAAGTGAACATGAAGATATAGTTTTTACACATATAAAGGCAATTAATCAAAACATGGCCAATAAAACATTTGTCAATTGTCAATTTACAAACTGTGACTTCTCACAATCAGATTTTTCTTTGGCATTCTTTGAAGATTGTTCATTTAAAGAGTGTAATTTAAGCTTGGCACAATTTAGTGATTCAAAACTAAGAACTGTTGAATTTGAAAACTGTAAATTATTAGGTATAAGCTTTAATAAAATTGATTCATTTATTATTGATATAAGCTTTAAAGATTGTTTAATTCAAAATTGTAATTTTTCTGACCTTATCTTAAGAAAAGGTATTTTTCAACAATGTAAGATATTAGAAAGTGACTTCATCAATACAGACTTATCAGAAAGTAATTTTACCTATTCAATATTAACTGGAACAAAATTTAGTAATTCAAATTTGTCAAAGGCAGATTTTTCTTTTGCTAAGGATTATGAGATAAACCCATCGAATAATAAAACAAATAAAACCATAGTTACGTTACCTGATGCAATATCGCTTTTAAAGCATTTCGACCTTATTATAAAATAAAGGTAAAGCTATGATCATTTTAAACTGCCCTCTTTTTAATTATTCTATAAACATGCTTATTGTATCATTGCCTTAAGGATTTTAGGTATATGCGACTACATTAGATACGGCTCCAGAATTCATTGAAAAAATGTACTCATTAGTGGAAGAGGCAAGCTATCCCTACCAGGACATCGGCGTATACCTACAGCCTCAGGATATGAGAACATCCTACCATTGTGAATTCAGTCTTCCATATAATCCCGAAAATAAAAATGAGGCAAACAGAATGGAAAAATTGTTTACCACAGCCAGTGAAGAATTTTCTGGTATGGGAACATATTTCTCTAGACCATACGGTATCTGGTCAAAGCTTTAGCTTAACAAAAATGCACAGTCTACTAACCTTTTAAAAATGATGAAAGATATTTTTGACCCGAACAACCTTTTTCCAGCTTTATTATATAGTTGTTGCTTATGCGATTGCCAATATTAATAATCTCCATATTATTCCCCCTGTATAAATAGTACTAATGATTCATAGCTTCAAAAATCCTAATAGCAATAGTTTCATCAATGTCTATCAAACATCTTTTATATTCCTCCCAGCTATCCATATGTTCAACACTTCTCCCAAATAATATCGTTTCAAGCTTCTTTCTTATTTCATGTATATTATCATATTCATTACTACAGAGATCTTTTTTCAGTAATACAAGTGTTATTCTTAAGCTCTCCAATACCTTTTCTTTATCATAATGCTTGTTTAAAGTTTCCTCTCTAAATATAAAAATTTCCTGTTTAAATGGTTCATTTTCTTCTAAGCCATTCTTAATTAATGTTTTGGTATAACCTACTATGCAGTTATTACCTCGACATTCTCCACATGTGTCTAGTCCTAAACAGATTTTATCTATATTTTCTTCAACTTGATGATAATAATTATATAGTTCTCTAGATTTTCTTCTGAATACAGATTCCTGACCCTGCTGTCTTCTTACTATCATTGGTCTTAGCATCGTTAAAACTATAATAGTTAATATTCCAATAAAGATAGAACCATTTCGTAAGTTTAAATATTCACTTGGTAAGGTTTGGTAGAGCTTAGTTATTCCGAAGAACATAAATACAGAAGCTGCCATTATTTTTATGACAAAATCAGGTGTCTTATCTCCTAATTTTTTTCCGATTACAATACCTATTCCACCAGTAACAATCATACCTAAAACAGTTCCTCCTAATATAACTAATGGGTAGGTAGCACTAATTGCTAGGGTTATCGCAGTTAGTTGAGTCTTATCTCCTAATTCTCCTATAAAAAAAGCTAAGGCTACAGTTATAACTGGTCCAAAGTTAAATTTTTGTTCTTCATCTGTATCCTTATCTCCATCTGACTTTAATGTCCAAAGAGAAAACCCAACAAATGCGAAACCAGCAACTATATGAATTGTATTTATTGGAATAAAATAAGAAATATAATTACCTAGAAGTACAGCTAAACCATGGTTCAAAAAAGCTCCCAGAAAGATGCCTAGTAACACCTTTTTTACTGGATATCTTGTAGCAAAAGCCATTGCTAGTATTTGAGTCTTATCCCCCATTTCAGCTATAAAAATAAGAATAAATGCCTTTAATAATTCTTGGATCATAGTCTCCACCTCATCATATTAATATTTCAATAAGATTACTTAATAATTATCCCTCTATGCTTTTTATAAAACTATCAACTTCCTCCGCCCATTAATCATAGTGTTTTTATCAGTTGGAAAATGAGATGCATTTTCAATTACTACGTGCTTTTCCCATTTTTCAATCACCTCTTTTCCAAACCATCTTTCTATATAATTCTTCCAGTAATCACTTCCAGTATACATATTACTCCTCCTTCTTTAAAAATTAAAAAGCGAGACTTTTAGATTAACAAGCCATTTATCAATGACTTACTAATCTAAAAGTCTCGCTTCTTTAAGATAGTCTTAAAGCAAATAAAACCAGGATTTCTCCAGTGTGTTGATTTTATTTTTGGCTTAGCCACAGCTACTCCCTTTTAGAATCTACCCATAATTTAACACACAGTTAATATCATGTCAATAACAATTCATCATTTTTGAAGGACAGACTAAGGGACAGGGATTTGTCTGCTGCCAAATTATCAAATATTATTCTCTAGTAATTTGTTCGCTTACAGCCCTCTTAATCCGTTATAAATTTTTAAATTGATGCTCTTCATATCCTTCTATGGAGGGTAATAGGCCAGCAAAAAAATTATGCTTATAGAATATGACTTCAATATTCCATAGCGTTCATTAAGCCTACTGTGTCTTACTTTATTATCTTCTTCTATTTCTGATCAAAATAAGTCTCAGTAGTTGTGCGATTCCACTTGCCATAGCTGCCACATAAGTTAAAGCTGCAGCCTTAAGTACACTCTGTGCTCCCTTTGCTTCTTCATCCACAATAAGTCCATTGGCGTCAAGTAACCGTAAAGCCCGACTACTAGCGTTAAATTCTACTGGTAGGGTAATAAGTTGAAAAACAACTGCTGCTCCAAAGAGTAAAATGCCTACATCCATTAACCCTCCAAGACTTGGGATCAGTAACCCTATCATAATGAAAAACCAAGCAGCAGAAGATCCAAATCTTGCCACAGGAAAAACCATATTTCTTAGAGACAATGGTATATATCCATTTGCATGCTGAATTGCATGCCCTACCTCATGGGCAGCAACACTAACTGAGGCAATAGAACTGCCTTGGTATACTTCCCCAGACAGCCTTAATACACGCTTTGTTGGATCATAATGATCACTTAACTGTCCCCTTGCAAGCTCAATCGGTATATGCTGTAATCCATGTTGATCTAAAAGTGTTCTGGCTACTTGAACCCCTGTATATCCCTTTCGTGTTGGTACCCTTAAATATTTGGCAAAATTTGATTTTACTTTTCCTTGAGCATAGAGGGTAAAGATAATTGCAGGAATTAAAATAATCATCGTTGGATCAAATCGAAAAAAACCATATGGAAAAAACATTTTTCTCACTCCTTAATATAATTTGATAAACTTCTTATTAAAACAAACATATTTCTTTCATTCAATATTAACTATCAATCTATTTTGTTAAATTGAAATGTTGTGTTAAAAAATCATGGGGAAGATAAAATCTTTCATTATTAATAAAGATTTCTTGAGTACCATCATTGAAATCAATTGCTTCTTTAATTTCATTGATCTCCTTATGGATGTTTTCCATTTTCTTATCTAATTGTGATATTGAATTTGCTGTTTCCTTAAGCTCTGTCACTAATCTTTCAGGAATCTCTTTACCATACTTATAGTAAATTTTGTGTTCTAAACTTGCCCAAAAATCCATAGCGATAGTTCTAATTTGCACTTCTACATAGGTTTCTTCTACTCTGTCAGACATAAAAATGGGAATTTGTAATATCAAATGCAGGCTTTTGTAGCCATTAGGCTTAGGATTTTTTATATAGTCCTTGCATTCAATAACTTTTATATCACTTTGATTTTGTAGCATGTCACTTAATTCGTAAATATCAGAGATAAAAGAACAAGTAATTCGAATGCCAGCGATATCTTGAATATTTTCTTTTATCGAAGACAATGAAAGCCCATATCCTTTTCTATAAACTTTTTTTACAATACTCTCTGGTGTTTTAAGTCGAGATTTAACATGTTCAATGGGATTATAATCATGAATATAATGAAATTCTTGCTTCAAAATATCAATTTTTGTATTTACCTCATCCAATGCAAATTTATAAGACATCATAAATCGAGTTAACTCTGTTTTTATTGATTCTATTTGCTTTAAGTCAATGTTTTTTTGTTTGATTTCCATTTTCTCTCACTCCTTTATCATCGTTGCCATATAATAATAAATTATTGGCTTTTTCGGATTTTTTTCTTTTTTCAAGTCACAACTCCCTTTTGCAAAATAATTTTCTGTCGATATTTTTTACCACTCTCTTGCATGATTTTTTAGGTTATAACTTTATTATATAAATTTAATGTGAACTAAATATGAACTATTGTAAACAAGAATTTATCTTAGCCATAAAAAAGCCTTCCTTTGGAAGATCCATAGGTTGGCTTTCGATGAAACAAGTAAGCGACTGACACGAAATCCTAGAGAGCCTACAACTTTTCAATACTGTAACGGTAACTTAACAGTAAAGGTAGATCCTTCATTCAGCTTGCTTTCCACATAGACATTACCACCACACAAATCCAGAATACGCTTTACAAGGGATAAGCCTAGCCCGCTGCCCTCATAAGAATGAGCTTTGTCCCCTTGATAAAACTTCTCAAAAATACGCACCATGGTTTTTTCACTCATACCGATGCCATGATCAGTTATTTTGACTTTTACAGTAGTGGCTGTTTGATTAAGTCTTATATCGATTATGCTATTGCTATTTGAAAACTTGATGGCATTACCTAAAAGATTCATCCAAACCTGTTGAAGTAGTTCCTCATCTCCTTGATACTGAACTTTATCAAGTTCAATATCAAATTCAATATTCTTTTTACTCCACTGATGCTCAAGAAGTAAAATACTTTTTCTTATTTGTTCATCCAAAGAGAATGCAATCTTTTTCTCGACTTTTTCCTGATTTTCAAGCTTTGAGAGCTTTAATATATTGGAAGAAAGATTAGACAATCTCGCCGTTTCTTCAACAATAATATTGGTGTATTCCTGTTTCTCCTCCTCGGATAAATTGCCTTTTTGTAACAATTTAGCAAAGCCTTGGATCGATGCAATCGGTGTTTTAAACTCATGGGATACATTGGTGATAAAATCCTTGCGAAGATATTCTATATTTTTTAGTTCCCTTGTCATTTTGTTGAAGTTCTTTGTAAGCTGTCCAATCTCATCATAACTTTTATTTTCAACCTGTATATCAAAATTACCCTTTGCCACTTCTTGTGTAGCTGAAGTTAGTTTTAATATTGGTTTAACTACTCTTTTAGCTAATAATATAATTAACAATGCTCCTATAACAACGTATAAAAACAGTGAAAACCATACACGAGATGCAACAATTTTAAAGATCGTATTATGAGGATGAAGACTGATTTGGATATAATCATCCCCTAACATTAGTATTGTAGTTGGATCACGAAATCTGCTGTGGGACATAAAAAGAATTTCATGATTTTGGATTTTTTCTAATTCCTCCTTGGTTATTTCCATTAAGCCAATATCTTCAATTCTACGGACATCATACATAGAAGTAGGTATAATGTTAACAATTTCCTCTATACTTAAATCTGTTTTTTGTTCTAATCCTAATATAGAAATGGCTATTACTTCTTGATTCAATTTCATTTCATTTTCGATATTATGAGTAAAAAGAGTTGATACAAAAAAAGATAAAGCTGAGGAAATACAAATGAGAAAAATAAAAAACAAGGCTAATTTCACGGTAATCCTTTTCATATTTTTATCTCCACCTTATACCCTAAACCTCGAACTGTCACGATCTGAAACTCTGGAAAATCAGCAAATTTTTCTCTTAATCTCTTAATATGAACATCTACTGTACGTTCGTCAGCTTCTGATTCCAACCCCCATATTTCATCCATGAGCTGTTGCCTTGTAAATATGTGTTTAGGATAGCTCAAAAGCTTAAATAGGAGATAAAATTCTTTTTTAGGTAGAAGGATAGAACTCCCTTTTTTATTAACAGTTAAAGTATCATAATCAAGTTCTACTTCACCAATTGTTAGACGATGCTCATTGATGATCCGGGAGCGACGTAATAATGCCGCTACTCGTAAAACCATCTCATCCATATCAATGGGTTTTACCATATAATCGTCAGTTCCCACAAAAAACCCTCTCTTTTTATCATCAAGGGTTTCCTTTGCAGTCACCATCAGAATTGGTAAATTATAATTTGATTTTCTGAGTGCATCGGTTAAAGTATACCCGTCCATATTTGGCATCATAATATCACTAATCATCAAATCTACATGGGATGCATCCAGCATCTCTAAAGCCTGTAACCCATCTTTAGCACTTACGACCTCATACCCATGTTGTTTTAAAACAGCCATCATCAATTTTTGAAGATTTTTATCATCTTCAACCACTAGAATATTAACCATATATCTCACCCCTAGCCAATAGTATTCCTTTAAAATATAAACAAGATACCAATCAAGGGCTTACCTTTCGTCATAAAATAAGTTTTTAATTGATTTATTTACACACTTCTCAAGGCATCAATTGGATTTAACACACTTGCCTTTCTTGCAGGTGCCCATCCAAAGATGATTCCCACTGCAGCAGAAAAACCAACGCCTAGACCTATGGCTCCACTAGATGGAACAAAGGTAAACCCAATTACATTCGATACAATCCATGATATACCTAAACCTAATACAAGTCCAATCAGACCACCCAGTAGAGAAAGAAAAATAGACTCAATCAAGAATTGTAGCTGAATACGCTTCGGTTCTGCCCCTAGTGCTTTACGTAACCCAATTTCTGTGGTTCGTTCTGTCACAGATACTAACATCATATTCATAATCCCAATGCCACCTACTAACAATGCAATGGATGCAATACCTGCCAACATCATAGTCATCATATCAGTCATACTATTCATCACATCCAGCAAATCCTCCATATTAATAATACTGTAACTGTTTTCTTTATAATTGAAAGCTTGATTCAATATGAGCTCTACGTTTTGAATGACTTCATCTGTTTTATTTGAATCAGAAACCAGTAATTCAAGAGAGGATGTATTTCCAACCCCTGCGATTCCCATTGCAGTTTGATAAGGAATAATTACTTTACTTTCCGAGCCCGACCCTCCCATAGACATCATATCTGTTGAAATATCATTATTTGTTACACCTACTACAGTATAGGTGGTCCCATTAATTTGCATTGCTTCACCGATGGAATCTTCTCCCCAAAATAAATCTTCTTCAAGAGTCTCATTGATGATGGCTACCCTATTTTTACTTTCCATATCCAAAATATTGAATCCTCTACCTCGAGAAATCAAATCAGGGTTATGCTGAAAATAGACTTCGTTTTTACCTTCAATTCTAATTCCTTCCTCTACCGAGGCATTTCTAACAACGGAGCCCTGAATAGAAAGTGTGGGAGATACCCCTTCGACATCTTCAATATCAGAGAGTCTCTTAATATCGTTGTCGGTTAACCCTTGTTTGAGAGGAGTACCAGGAGCTTGTATCGTAATTTTACCAGCACCTAAACTTTCAAACTGGTTAGTAACCTCACCTGTTACGCCTTGTACAATTGTAATCAAGGCAATAATAGAGGTGACACCAATGACAATACCTAGTGTTGTCAGAAAGGACCGCATTTTATTATGAGATATATTCTGCCATGACATCTTTATACTTTCTCTAATCATCCTCAACTACCTCCTCTAACAAATTACCATCAAGAATTTTTACAAGTCTACTTGCTTTTTTAGCAATATTCACGTCATGAGTAATCATAATAATGGTTCGCCCTTCTTCATGTAGTTCACGAAAAAGCTCCATCACTTGCTGTCCTGTTTTTTGATCCAGGGCTCCTGTTGGTTCGTCTGCCAGAAGAATGGTTGGATCAGTAGCCAATGCCCGTGCAATTGCCACCCGTTGCTGCTGACCACCAGATAATTGGTTTGGATAATGGTTTACTTTTTCTTCTAGTCCAACCCGCTCCAGCATCTTCTGGGCTTTTTTTCTTCTCTCAACTGCGGGGACTCCTGAATAAATTAATGAGAGTTCTACATTTTGAATTGCTGTAAGTCTTGGTAATAGTTGAAAGGATTGAAAGATAAAGCCTATCTCTTTACTACGTATTTGAGCCAATTCAGTTTCACCAAGGTCCGCAATGATACGATTAGAAAGAATATATTCTCCACTGGTAGGCATGTCTAAGCAACCGATAATATTCATCATTGTAGATTTCCCTGAACCTGAAGGCCCTAGGATAGAAATAAATTCTCCCTTGCAAACCTTAAGATCAATTCCTTTTAAAATAGCCTGCTCTTCATCTCCCATTTGATAAACTTTTACAATGTCTTTCATACAAAGAATTTCTTTACTCATCATTTAGCACCTCCTATTGGTTTCTCATCATACTAGAAGGAGATGTAATTGTCCTATTGTCCCTAGGAATGAGAACGACTTCACCTATCTTTACTCCTTCAAGAATTTCAACAGTATTACCATCATTGATTCCTACTTTAACAGCTTTGGTAACAACTTTATCGCTGTTGTCCCTATAATATACAAAAGGCTGATTTTGATGATCAAATTGTAGTGCTTTCATAGAGAGGGTAGTGGCATTAGGAGCGCTTTGACTAAGGATGCTTACCTCTGTGGACATGCCCATTAATAACTCACTATGATCCTCCAGATCGATGGAAGCTGTGAAATAAGCGATATCATTTACCGATGTTGCTTCTTTGGATACCTTAGCAATTTCACCTGTAATTTCCTCACCCAGTGCATTGACTAGTACAGTTACTTCTTGACCTGGTGACAATGAGGCAATATCATATTCATCAACCTTGATCACCACTTGTAAATCTGAGTAATCTGTAAGAGTTACCATATTTGCTCCTGCCATTAGGGTAGCACTTTCTTCAATTAAAACTTCGCCAACCTGGCCGTCAATCTTCGCTTTTATTTGTTGGCCTTGGGTGCTTTCAACCAATATATCATCTTTTTCTACAATGTCTCCCTCTTCAACATGAATTGTTTTTATTTGCATCATACTCTCTGCTATCACCATTTGTCTATTCTTTGCTTCAATATTACCGTTGAAACGATAATAGGTTTCAATGTCTTGTTTTCTTACTGTTTCTTCGTTATAGCTTTCTGCCTGTGGTCTCAATGTACCCCCTATCATTAAAGCTGCTATCAGCACACACACAATCCCTATAATCATGGTCTTGTTTTTATTAGATTTTTTTCTTTTCATTTTGTCTTCCTCCTTAGCTTGTTGTGTTTCTATTATAAAAAGTCAATGTGAACTCAATATGAACTATCTTAATCAGAAATATATACCAAGCATAAAGAAGAAAATACTTTAATAAAGGCTATGAACACACTAGAAAACAATTTCCATAACAAAGCATTCCCCCAAACTTTAAAATGCACCCTATAGAATAGATCCTCAAAAGAGCCTACTCTGCAGGGTACATTTCTTTTATCGTAGAGACGGTTCTTTTGATTAAATCATGATATATACCGCTTTTGCTTTTCTCTCTGGCAGTTCGTGGCATATTGATTGCTCCTTTATGTTTTCTTTTATTATACTACAACAGGAGTAATTAATCGGCAGAACCGTCCCATTGATTGCCAAAAGGAGTAGTTCTCAATGCTTTAATTATGATAAAATATAAAAATGAATCAATAAAGACTGATGCTTGTTGCCAAATTATCTTCTTGTATCTCTTCAACTTGTATAGGGGATAATTATGTCTGAGCAAGTTGTTACTATCAATGGATATCGGAGTAACGCCTTCATGAGGCAGCTAATGGTTCTATAGAATACTACATTGGAGGAGATTATGAAGAATTTTAAAAAATATTTAATTTTTTCCCTAGCTGTAGCAGTCTTCGGTGAAATTTATTTTTATCCCTTTAATAGTACGCTGCGATTTTCAGCAGCCATTATTGCACTAAATTTAATTCTCTTGGTAGATGAAGAAATTTCTCCTTTTTTCACTTGTGTCTTCTCAGGTATTGCTGTGTTCTTGCAAAGAAGTTTACTGGGGGTACTATTCTACTCCTTAGCACCACAAGATATTTTTCTCCTGCATGGTCCTTCTATTGTCTACTATATTATCTATGGAATATTTGTATCACTTTTGAAGATACAAGAAAACAAACACAGTCTTATAAAGATGATTATCTTTTTAGCCTTTAGTGATATAATAAGTAATACGACTGAAATTCTCATCAGACAAGATAAATTTCTTGCTCCTTTTCTTCAAATGATTATTTTAGTAGGAATTACTCGAAGTGTGAGTGCTTATTTGCTTTTTCTTTTTTATCGGAGGCAAGAGCTTTCCTTGGTTACTCGAGAACATCGGAAAAAGTATGCACAGTTAAACCTCTTGGTTTCTAGTATCCAAGCAGAGATGTTTTATTTAAAAAAATCTACTCGTGATATTGAAAATGTTATGAAAAAAAGCTATGCTCTTTATGAAGATTCTAAAGAGGATAGCGCTCTAAAAGAGAAAACGCTAAACATTGCCTTAGAGATCCACGAGATAAAAAAAGATTATTATAGGGTGCTAAAGGGTTTTGAAAGCTTTTTAGATAATTTCGAAGAAAATGGCAGAATGATGCTGACAGATATGTTTGCTATTATCCGCGAAAACACCTGGCGATATCTAAAGGAAAACCACCTTAATATTTCTATTGCCTTTAGTTATGAAGATAATTTTCAAGTACAAAAATATTATCATCTATTTACCATTTTAAATAACCTAATTATCAACGCCATAGACGCTTGTGAAGGCGATGGAAAAATCCAAGTATTTCAAAAAACCATTCAAGATCATATCGTATTTCAAGTTATTGATAATGGCAAAGGCATTGAAGAAGAGATTCTTCCTTATATCTTTAATCCAGGATTTACTACAAAGTATGATGAAAAATGTGGAACCCCCTCTACAGGAATTGGCTTATCTCATGTAAAAAGCATGGTGGATGAATTAAAAGGGCAAATAAACGTGACCTATGAAATAAAAGAAGGAACGATTTTTGAAATTGTAATACCAAAACAAATACTGATTGGGTGATATTGATGACAAGTACTTTTTTGATTATTGATGATGATATCAATGTAAGAAAAATGCTGACTTACTTAATTATAAAAAATAATTTAGGCAAGGTTGTAGAAGAACTAGACAACGGAGAGCATGCACCTGAAGAAATTATGTTTTATCAACCTGATATTGTCCTCATTGACTTTCTGTTACCACAAAAAGATGGTATTGAGATAATACAATCCTGCCGTTCTCTTGGATATAAAGGAAAATTTATTATGATTTCTCAAGTAGATAATGATAACATGATTGCAAAGGCTTACGAAAATGGCATTATTTTCTTTATACATAAACCTATTAATAATATTGAAGCTATTAATGTTATAAAAGGCGTATGTCAAACCCTTCAATTAGAAAGATCTGTCGCAATGATTAAGGATGCAGTCTTTCATATTGAACGAGAAAAACAGACAAATGTTCAAGACAATTGGAGAGAACAGATTGATTATATTTTTACAGACATAGGAATCATAGGAGAATCTGGGTGTAAAGATTTGATAAAGCTTATTGAAGAAATTGTTTCTCTAAAGAAGAAAAAAAAGTCTTCCAATTATCAACTACAGGATATCTATCAACAAATTGCTGAAGAAGAAAGGCTTCTTAACAATACTGTTATTCACGCAAGAACCATTGAGCAAAGAATCAGAAGAACGATCTTGAAGGCATTAGAAAATATTGCTGCATTAGGTAATGATGACTATTATAATAGTAAATTTATAGAACATAGTGGTGTTCTATTTGATTTTAAACAAGTAAAACAAGAAATCAACCATATAAACAATTCTAGAGAAGATAGAGGAAAAATTAGTGTGAAAAAATTTGTGGAGGGGGTTGTTTCTAAATTGAATTTTTAGAATCATGAATTATTTCTTGCATAATTCATAAAGGGATTGAATTATTTGAAATTTCCCTCTCACTTTTGTCGAGTCTTGTTACAACTAGTCGTATATTGTAGTGTACTCCTTATAATTAATATGTAAACGTTGTCTTATAAAATTATAGGAGGTATGCATATGGTATTACAACTAGATGTCATTCAATCGGTAGCTTTAGCAGTAGTGGTCTTACTTTTAGGACAAACAATCCGAGGAAAAGTAAAGGTATTGGAAAAGTTCTGTATTCCTGCACCTGTTATAGGTGGATTGATTTTTGCAATATTAGCTTTATTTTTAAGACAAGCCAATATCTTACAATTCCAAATTGACACTACGCTTCAAAGTGTCTTAATGACAGCTTTTTTCACCACTGTAGGTTTTACTGCTAGCTTAAAGCTGTTGAAGAAAGGCGGATTTCAAGTTTTATTATTCTTAATTTTGGCGATTGTTTTAGTATCTCTACAAAATGTTATTGGGGTTGCCCTTGCAAAGGTTTTTGATTTAAATGCTTTAATCGGTCTTTCTACCGGATCTGTTCCTATGACAGGAGGGCATGGAACCTCAGGTGCCTTTGCTCCTTTATTTGAAGAAAGAGGGGCTGTAGGTGCATCAACAGTTGCTATGGCTTCTGCTACCTTTGGCTTAATCTGCGGAAGTATGTTAGGAGGGCCTATTGCAAAGAGATTAATTGAAAAAAACAATTTGATGCAAGACCTAACTATGGTGGCTTCTACTCAAGCGAATGAGGAAACAACAACAGAAGCTTTGGTCCCTAAGAACTTCTCTACAGCAGCATTCCAAATTATTTTAGCTATGGGCATTGGTACAATTTTTTCAATACTTATCCAAAAAACTGGCTTAACATTCCCCTCTTACATAGGTGCTATGTTTGCGGCGGCGATTATAAGAAACATATCAGATATAACCCATGCCTACAAAGTGACAAGCACTGAAATAGATATTTTAGGTAATATTTCTTTGTCTATTTTCTTGTCTATGGCTCTAATGGGATTAAAACTATGGGAGTTGGCTGACTTAGCCGTTCCAATGTTTGTAATGTTATTTGTACAAGCGCTTCTTATGGGATTATTTGCTTATTTTATAACCTTTAACGTAATGGGAAGAAATTATGATGCAGCGGTTTTAGCAGGAGGACATTGCGGATTTGGTATGGGAGCTACTCCTAATGCTATCGCAAATATGGAAGCTATCTCAAGCAAATATGGTCCAGCTCCCGCAGCATTTTTCATCATACCTCTAGTAGGAAGTTTATTTATTGACTTTGCCAATGCTGGGATTATTACTGCTTTTGTAAATTTATTTTAGATTTAATTCGACGAGTGACAGCAAATAAAAATTAAATCATTGCGTATAAAAAGACGACTGAAATTTCCTTTTAAATTTCTCAGTCGCCTTTTTTATGTGTTGAACTCTGATTTTGAAGACCACTGAAAAATGTTTTTGTCATCCTGAACACTAGCGAAGGATCATTAAACCCTAGATTCTTCACTACGTTCAGATGTACTGACAAACTTCAAGATCTTTAGGCACATTGTTTCCCTCAAAAAAAAATTTTCACTTTCAAAACCGTAGACTGGTGCCTATTAAAATTTAGTTTTATAAGCATATATCCATAATCAGTTTGTTTACTCCATCTATTATTTGCTGGAGACTATGATTTTTTGTTCTCATACATACTCTGGCATCCTCATTGCAAAGGAAGCACCGCCTGCTTTCCAAGCCTACATTCTCTCGCCCTATTGAGCGACCATCTTCCCTATATACATCTATATCAAAGATTCTTCCCAGTGGATGATTGGTTTCTAAATTCAGCGCTGTTTTTTTAGCCTCCAATGATGTTAACTGCACCACCATTAAAAGACTCTTACCGTCCTCTCCTGAAAGGGTTTCTGTAAATATACTATGCTGAGTGTATCTAGCAATTAATAACTGCTGTAAAACTCCGAAGGCTTTTAGGGATTCCATGGTATTTTTATTATTGCCGGGATAATTGATCTTACCAGAAACCACCGGTAATTGATATCTATTTATTAAGTCCAATATAGTGTTGTATCTATCTTCCCTGGCCTTTAAAATGTTATTCATCAATGGGGAGAGTCACTCCTTTTTATTCTTTCTATGATAGGTTTTGCCTCATCTGATCTTAAAAATCCATAGGTTGCTGAATGAACTAAGCTCTGTATACTGTGCCAATCTCCAATTTTTATTAGCCTTCTTATTTCTGAAGCACTAATCGCTTTATCTTGAACATGAAGCCTATCTACTTCCACTATTTCTATTCCCTGCTTTGGTAATATTTGAAGCAATGCTTCATTATATTGGCTTGTAACCCTACAGTAGGGTTCTGTTCCAATATATCGTTTTTCGATATTAAAAACTGGAGCAATGTATTTTCCAAATATACCTGCATCCAGCTTTGTATAGGCTTCTAACCGCTCTCCTTCTAGTCTTAAAAAATAGGATGGGAAGGTAGTGGAGGAAATAATATAGCTTCCTCCTGCCAAAACATGGACGTTTTCTAAATCTGCCGTTCCTTTCCTGACAAGCTCTAGTCTCATTTCAAAGGGAAAAAGAGAACGATTTTCTTCTACTATAAACACCACTACTTCTTCATTTTCTTCAGCTGCTTTTTCTATCAAGTACCTATGTCCTAAAGTAAAGGGATTACAATTCATTACAAGAGCAGCTTTTTTCTCTGCAGAAAGCTCACTATTCATAAGCATTCTTTCTGTATATTTTTTTACATTAGCCATACCACCTTCTAGTAAGGAAACTTCCTCCACCGTGTGAACCTCATGATAATTAAGTCCTTTAAATATAGGTAAATTTTTGGGCTCTGTAAATACGAAGGACTCATATATCCCTCTGTCAAAAAGCTGATTAATGATATGGGTAACCAGTTTCGAAGCTATACCTTCCCCCTGCAGCCCTTCTTTTACCGCAAAACACTTTAACACCTTTCCTGCATAAGAGCACGTACCTAAAATTTCATCTTTAACTTTTGCTACAACTGTGTACTCTATATCTTTATCAAAAAATAGGTTAAAAGTTGAAAGAAAACCTTCAACTTCTAGCCTTTGGTTGGTGTTCAAATCTATTTTTTCAATGCGAATATCCTGCATAAAATCAATCCCTTATCTTTTTAACAACATCAATCACAGTACCATCTCGATATTCAACAACAGCCACCACTTCATCATCTAGATCAATTTTTTCTGGTACGCCTGTCATTCCTTCTGCTATTTCCTTTAAAGCTTTAATCGTCATAATCGGTAGGTTAGTAGCTTTTAGTTTTTCTATTAGATCCTGTCTTTTAGGATTTATGGCAATACCTCTTTCTGTTACTAGGACGTCAATGGTTTCTCCAGGAGTAGTAACTGTGGTAACAGCGTCTACAACAATAGGAAGTCTTCCTTTTACCAGCTGTGTAACAACAATAGCTAGCTTTGATCCTGCTGCCGTATCACTATGTCCCCCTGACCCTCCCATAATCATACCGCTTGAACCAGTTGTAACATTGACGTTAAAGTCTGTATCTATTTCTGTTGCTCCTAAGATCATTACATCAAGATTGTTTACAACAGCACCTTTATTATGGGGATTCCCGTACATAGATGCTGACATACCTTGGTGTTTTTTATTGTCTCTGTAGGATTCAACTGCTTTTAAATCAAAGCACTGAACATCGAAAAGGGATTCAAATAATCCTACCTCAAACATTTCTACCATATAACCAGTAATTCCTCCGGCTGCAAAGCTACCTTTGATATCCTTCTTTTCCATCAATTCTTTCACATAAGCAGCAACCGCTAGAGAGGTTCCACCAGCTCCTGTTTGGAAGGAAAAACCATTCTTTAATAGTCCCGATGTTTCTATCACCGTTGAAGTCATCTTAGCAATTTTCAATCCTACAGGATCCTTGGTGATTTGGGTTGTTCCCGATACGATGCCCTTTGGATCTCCTATACTCTCTACTTGTACAACATAATCTATATGTTCTTGAGTAATCTCAATAGGACATGCAGGATAGACGACAAGATTGTCGGTGATTGCTACTGTTTTTGCAGCATATACAGCGTCTGGAACAGCATAGCCTAAAGAACCACAGGCAGCCTCTCCATCTACACCATTGATATTACCATAGGTATCACAGGTAGGTGCCGCAATAAATGCTATATCAATGGAAATGTCTCCAGATTCAATTGCCCTTGCTCTTCCTCCATGGGTATGCATAATAGCTGGATTTTTTAATTCTCCTTTTGAAATCGCTTCTGCTACAGGTCCTGACATATAGTTTGCATAGATCCCAGTTACCGTACCATCTTTCATATGTCGAACTAAGGGAGCATGAATAGGGAATATAGAACTGGCTGCAACCTTGATATCCTTTACTCCGACTTTAGCAATTTCTTCTAATACCATATTTAATACGTAATCACCATTTCGCAAGTGATGATGAAAGGAAATCGTCATACCATCCTTGATATTACATTTTCTGATAGCTTCTTGAATAGATGCTAACACCTTCTTTTCCCCTGGTACTGTAGATTTTAGCATCACAGATTTCTTCTCTATCTCTCCTAAGCTTGCAAAAGCTCCTTTAAATGGTCTGACGGTTCCGTAGCCTTGGATAGATTCAGGAATTTCTCTTCGAAGTATATTTTTCATATCTACCACTCCTTTTTCCTTCGCTGCAGTGCTAAGACTCCCGCTAGTCTAAGCACTACATCCTCGAAGTAAATTCAACTACAATTCAGCGGGGACAAAATTTCCTATAGATGAACAACCTATAGATAATCAATGTTAAACTTTAATTTTGATATACACGGTCTACGGTTTCGCCCAAAACCATGGGCTGCAAATGTAGCCCTTAGTATATCAAAATTAAGTTCTATAGTTAGTTACCCATAATTGACCAACACGAAAGTTGCAAACCAAACTTTCGGTTGTCTACTTATGAATTAAGTTTCATTTTATCAAGCCTGCAAGCTTTGCTTTTTTCATTACATTTTCCGCCCTTGCAATAATCGGTGCGTCCACCATTTTTCCATCTAAAGAAAATACACCCTTACCCTCTTTTTGCGCTTCTTCCATTGCACGAATTACCCTTTGGGCATAGTCTATCTCTTCCTCTGAAGGTGCAAAAATTTCATGAATTGTATCCACTTGCCTTGGATTAATAGCAGCTTTTCCTGTCATACCTAATGATTTAGATGTATGAATATCCTTTGCAAAACCTTTACAATCATTCATATCAGCAAAGGGTGTATCAATAGCATCTATCTTATGGGCTCTGCAGGCGGCAGCAACCTTACTTCTTGCGTAGAAAATCTCTTCCCCTTCTCTCGTTCTTTTAATCCCAAGATCAGCGGTTAAATCCTCTGCTCCTAGCAGAATTCCTATTACCCTAGGAGAGGCTTTTATGATGCTGTGTATATTTTCAAGTCCATAGGCGGTTTCGATTAAGGGAAAAATCTTGATACTTCCCGCTTCAAATCCTTCCTCTATCTCGACTTTTGTTAAAATTTCACATACTGTCGATACATCTTCTTCCGTTGCTTTTGTTACCATTAAAGCATCAGGTTTTACTCTCCCTATTTCCTCAGCATCTTTTAAACCAAAGCCAGATGAAAGGGGATTGATTCTTGCAACAACTTCAGTATCATAAAAATCTACATCCTTTATGGCATTTCTTACTAATACCCTAGCTGCATCCTTTTCTGTAATACTTACTGCATCTTCAAGATCTAATATAATGCTGTCTGCCCCAAGAATGCCAGCACTTTGCAGCATACTAGGATTGTTTCCTGGCATAAATAGCATTGTTCTTCTAAGTCTCTCCATGAAATCACCCCTTACATTGCTCTTTTCACTGCAGTTTCTACTCTTGCTCTTATGGTATAATCTAGCGCTCCTCTATCTTTAGCAACAACATGAATATTTTTGATCTCCATGCTTTCTAATGTTTCTAAAATCACCTGTTTAATTTGCTTTCCGAACTGTTTCATCACAATGCTTTCAAGTTCAATGATAATCCCATCCTCATCATTAGGCTGAATCATGATATATATGTCATTGGATTCCATCGTACCTGCCTTTGCTGGAGCTTTAATCTTCATACCTGACACCTACCTTTGTGTTTCTAAATATTCTTGCTGTCCTATTTTATAATAATTGTTACCTTTTGCATCAATTACCACAACTAGTGGAAGCTCTTCAACATAGAGCTTTCTTATGGCCTCTGCACCTAAATCTTCGTAGGCAATGACTTCAGCCGACTTAACACATTTAGCTGTTAAAGCAGCCGCACCACCTATAGCTCCAAAATAAACAGCCCCAAAGGTCTTCATGGCTTCTATCACTTCCCCACTCCGCATTCCTTTTCCAATCATTCCCTTTAAACCTTTTTCTAAAAGTTGGGGGGTATAGGCATCCATTCGATAGCTGGTTGTAGGTCCAGCTGAACCTATCGGTTGTCCTTCCTTTGCTGGAGTAGGCCCTACATAATAAATCGCTTGATCTTCTACATCAAAAGGTAGATCCTTTCCTTCTGCTAAAAGTTCAACCAACCTTTTATGGGCAGCGTCTCTAGCAGTATAGATGGTTCCTGTAAGTAAAACACTGTCTCCTGCCTCCAGATCTTCTATTTTTTCCTTGGTTAGGGGCATTGTTATTCTTTTACTCATTTCATCAACCTCCTATAGATGGGCTTCCCCGTGTCTTGTTGCATGACAGTTTATATTCACTGCAACAGGCAATCCTGCAATATGAGTTCCGTAGGTTTCTACATTTACTGCCAAAGCTGTTGTTCTACCGCCAAATCCCTGTGGTCCTATTCCTAAATCATTGATTGTCCCTAATAACTCTTTTTCTAATTCTGCATAAAAAGGCTTCGAATTTCTTTCATTTGTGGATCTTAAAAGGGCTTTTTTGGCAAGGAAAGCAGCTTTATCAAAGGTTCCTCCGATTCCTATTCCTACAACAATAGGAGGACAGGGGTTTGGCCCCGCCTCCTTTACTACCTTAAGAACGAAATCCTTAACCCCTTCAATTCCATCCGATGGCTTTAACATTTTAATCTGACTCATGTTTTCACTGCCAAATCCTTTTGGGGCAACTGTGACCTTAAAGGTATCTCCCGGAATGATATCATAGTAGATAATGGCAGGAGTGTTATCCTTGGTATTTATTCTTTCAATAGGGTCATCTACCACAGATTTTCTTAAATATCCCTCTGTATAACCCCGCCTTACTCCTTCGTTAATGGCATCCTCTAAGCTACCTCCAACAACATGCACCTCTTGACCGATTTCTAAAAATACTACAGCCATCCCTGTATCTTGACACATGGGCCTTGCTTCATTTTTAGCAATATCTGCATTTTCCATTAATACATCTAGGATATTTTGTGCGATGGCAAAGTTTTCATTAGACCTTGCTTCCTTAAGTCTTGCCCTTATATCCTCTGTCAGATAGTAATTTGCATCAATACAAAGTTTTTTTACGGTTTTGGTAATTTCAGAGACGTGGATTTCCTTCATTGTACAGCACTCCTATTTATTTATTCTTCTCCTTACGCTAGTGCAAGTTCTCTTCTTTTTGCTAATGCCAACACTCTATTCATTTCGTTATTCACGATCATAAATCCTTCATCAACACCCATTCCCGGTTTTGCAAGACATTGGTCCGCACCGCAAGCGATAGCTATATTCGTACACACTTGAGCCGATCTATCAGTTTCGTTACAGGTTCCACCACTATAGGCACCTACTCCATTTTCTTTACAATATAAGATAGACTCTACGATGTTGTTAATTCCTCCAAGGTCTGGGGTTTTAATTTGAATCATATCTGCTGCACCCTCATCTACAAATAATTTGATGTCTTCCCATGTATTACACCATTCATCCGCAACAAGTTCAACACCAATGTTTTTAGCCTTTAAAGCAATTCTCAAGTCTTTTAAGGCTTTTACTTGTCCCCCTCTATTTTCAACATCCATAGGTCCTTCTATTCGAAGTTTGAAAGGAGCCGCAGCTTCTTCAAGTTCTCCAAGATAGTTTGCCATTTTTTCAGTATCATTATCAAAAGCTATACCAATGGTACCATAAACATCGATATGCATTATAAAACTATCTTCTTCACTAGCTCTTAAGGTTTCTATTCTGTTTTTTAACCAGCCAACATATTCCTTAAGCTTTTCACCATTTTTCCCTAGTTTTGTATCAACGTGATTGATCAATGCATGAGGAAGAACATCTGCCCCCTTGATGATCATTTTATCTACATTATTGTATCTATCATCCCCGGATTGGGTAAAAATAGGAATTCTTTTAAACTCTACATTTGTATTGTACTCTTTTTTAATGACTTCTGCCATTGTTATCTTTTTTGCTTTAGAAGCTGCATCAAGAATTCCTTGGGTGATACCATATCTGATGGCTGTATGAAGCTTTTTACCATCTACCACCATGTTATCAACTTCTTCAGCCAGCTCTTTAAAACTTGTAAGTTCTCTTCCAATAAGCTTTGGTGCAATATGTTTTTCGATAATTGGAATGAATTCATCCGCTAAGAATAGAGGATCTCTTCCACCTGCTCCTGAATATTGAACAGCAGCACAGTCTCCATAGGCTACTTGACCATCTTCTAGAATAAACATCACCGAAATGGACTCTCCAGCTTGTCTAACGCTTGTAAATCCCTCTGTAACAGCTTCACCTAGATAGGTAAACCCGTCATGCTCCGCCCCCTGCTTAATAGCTCTTTGATCATCAAAGTAAAATCCTGTTCTTCCAGATGAGCATACAATATCAATAATTTTCATGTCAACGATTCCCCCAAGTTTTTATATTATTTGTACTTCGGTGTATTGCTAAGACTCCCCTTTGACAAGTGCCAGTCTAAGCACTACATCCTCGAAATAAATTCAGCTACAATTCAGAGGGAAAAACGTCCTCTGAATTAAGTCTCATTTTATTTTATGGTCTACCTACAAGTGTTCCTTTACCTACAGCATAAATATCATCAACAACCATTTGGAAGCTAACATCTCTTCCTTCAGTTTTTGCTCTTGCTTCTAATAATTGTCTATTGAAATCTTTGATCTCCTTTGACATAGGAATATTACCAAACTCCAAGTATCTAACGGCTCCATTGTTATCTCTAGCCGGAAGAATTTTTCCTGCATTATATTTACTTGGGGCAAAAGGAATATCCATCACTCCTGTTTCAAAAGCTTTTACGGCTCCTACTGCAAGATCTCCCTTACCTAATTCAAATACTTTATCTAAAATACATTTTGTTTCTGCTTTAATAAGTTTCATTTCTAATTCAAGTTCTTTGGACATCGGCAGTCTTTGACCTTTTAATAGGTTTAATGTTTGTTTTGTTGCCTTGATTCCTTGTGCATTCGCCTCCATTGTAGGAATTCCAATAGCTTCATGTGGAGTTTTAACAATTACCTTTGTTGCTCCAGCTAATGCTGCTGTAGCAGCTCCCCATGAAATCACACCAAATGCCTTTGACTCATCAGCGGGGAAACCACCCATCCATTGATGGAATACAGTTGTAAGTTCTACATGATAACCATAGGTCTTGAAGTATTCCGATGCCTGTTCTACTAAAGCTCTGATTGCTGCAACGTCCTGTACTAAGTTCCCACATTGTCCATATCCTAATGTAAGGTTTTTAACACCCTGTTCTGCAGCAAGAAGTCCTTCAATGATAGCTACTACATTGGACATACTAGGAGGTACAAGGGTTCCTGTTAGAGGTCCAAAAGGCTCTCTATTAATTTCAATACCCATTTCTTCATACATCCCTGTCAATCTGTCACAATATTGCCAGTCCAAAATTGTTTTTTCTAAGCTAACACTTTTTGCATAAGGGATATTGTAGGAGATTCCACCACCCTCGTTAGAGGTCCATCCCCCTGCATGAATAATTTCTGTCAATAATCTTGCGTCAGGTGTACCGTGTCTCGCTTGAAGAGGAAGTTCTACTGCCTCTAATACTTTTCTACAATTTTCTACTCCATGGTTTACTACGGGGAACCCATTTAACATGGAACGATTTTCTTTAATACTTTCTTGAATACCAATCTCACATTCATTGTATCTATTTTGTCTTGTGTAACTATCAATGGTATTTGGTAGAAGATCTGCTCCACCTTCATTTTGAAGATATTGTAAAAGTTTAATATGTTCATCCACTAATGCAACCCCTGCTCTAGGTTGTGCTAAAGTTATATCTTCTTGATTTGCTTTTCTAAGCTTTGCTGCAAAGTTTTTATGCTCAGGAACTTTTTTCAAATATTCCACTGCCTCTTGTAAATCTACATCTTTCCCTGTTGTCCAATGGGTTAGTACTTCCTCTCTTTGCTTCGAAAATTCCGCTTCTGTCAACTTTTTATTTTTAAGTTCCATTATTTTTCCTCCCATTATACATTTATAAGGTATTTTTTTAATATTCTAATTGCTTGATTCGGATATTTTACTGCCATCAAACCCATTGCTGAAAGAATATAGGTTTTATCTACTAACAGCTTTGGTTTCATTGGTTTTAAATATTTAGGGTTTTCTTCACTGTATAAGCCAGCCTTTAATATTTTTCCTGGATTTTCACTGTAAATCAATACCCCTCCGGTACCTATTACATATTTGGCATTAGATAAATCCTTGCCATTTAGAGAATACACCTTCCCCATCGGTGTATAAACATCTTCCAAAACACCTACATGTCGTTCCATCGCTACTTCTGTAGCTGCCATACTCATTGCCTCATCAAATTCTATCTCTTCAGGAGTTTTAGGAATTTCATTGACATGCTGCGCAAGATAGTTACATCTTTCCTGAACATTATAGGTCAAATTAGGAGCAAATTTTTTGATTTTTCTTGTTGCCACTGTTTGCCAAAGAGATTCAGCACTTACTCGCATCCCAAGATCCCCTTCTACGGTTCTCTTTGCATAGGGTTCCTGCAAACCGGTTTTCATAATACCAGGTTTTGTTGGTTCTCCCTCTGCTATAGAGTGAATATCTGTTGTTGCTCCTCCAATATCCACAATAATTAAATCCCCAATACCCTCTTCTTCATCGGTTCCATTAGCTAAAATCTTTGCTGCGTTTAAGACCGCTGCCGGGGTTGGCATAAGAATACCATTGATAAAGGATTCTACACCCTTCATTCCTTTAGCCTCTATAATCTTTTTCATAAAGACGTCTCGAATAGCTTCTCTCGCAGGTTCAACATTTAATACATTGAGTTTTGGCATGACATTATCTGTTATTTCATAATCAATGCCCTGTTGCATAAAGATTTCTTCAATCTCATCATTAGCTTTTTTATTCCCTGCAACCACTACTGGCACATCTTTTATATTCATCGCAATCATTTTTGCATTATGTAGGATGCAATCTTTATTGCCACCATCTGTTCCACCGGCTAATAAGATGATATCAGGCTTCTTTTGAATCATATCTCTAATCTCTCTGAGGGTCAGTTCATGACTATATACCTCTAATATCCTAGAACCTGCCCCTAAAGCAGCTCTTTTTGCTGCCTCAGCTGTAAGGTCCGGTACCAACCCAACAGCGATCATTTTTAATCCTCCTGCCGCACTGCTGCATGCCAGCATTTCATTAAATTGGATATCTTTACCTTTGCACTTGTCCTTCATAATACCGTATGCATTTTGAAAACCAACCATAATATCACTTTGCACGGTTGTCAGTGCCTTTGCATTGGCGATGATCTCCTCATTTTCCATGTCAACAGCAGTAAGCTTTGTATATGTACTACCAAAGTCAATCAGTAATAGAGCATTCATATTATCACCCTTAGATTAAATAGATTTTAAATCTTCTTTTAAATCTTTTATTCCTACTTCTGGTGAGGTTCCTGGAGCATAGACACGATTGAAGCCCATATTTTCAAATCTCTTTTGTACTGGTGTCCACTCCTGCTTTCCAACTACAAGATTTCCTCCAGCATATAATAGTATATCCTTTAACCCTGCTTCTTCACATTTTTCTCTTAATCCTCTACAATCAATTTCTCCATGACCATAAAGTGATGATACCAAAATGGCACATGCATTGGTTTCAATTGCTGCATTGATAAAATCCTCTTGGGAGCTAAGTACTCCTATATTGATTACTTCAAATCCTGCTTCTGTAAAGGCATAGTCAAGCACCTTATTTCCAACTGCGTGACAATCTGCTCCTATAACACCTAGTACAATATTATTTTTCATAGTATTTTCTCCCCTTATAAATAACTTTTTATTTCCATAATCCTAGATAGGATTGCTTTAACTGAACCTTGGTCAAGAACATAATCAAATTGTATAACGTCTTTTCCCTTACCAACTAACCGCCTGATCTCTTCTCCCCTTCCAGGAGAAACGATAATTACGTCAGATCCCTCAATTACCCTAAGTACTTCTTTTTCGTCTTTACTGGTGGTGGCATTCATCGCAAGATTTTCTAAACCCGCTGATTTTAATGCATATTGAACCTTAAAATAAAATTCCTTTGAAAGACTTATTTGTCCAAACTTTGTTCCTTTAGAATATTTTGCAATTTTTACAATGGTTTCTAGGTTAGGGTTGCTGGCAATACCAAACACTTCTTTTTTCAAATCTACAATCAAGCCCTTTATTTCATTTACATGATTAAAGGCAGTAATAATAATTTGGGTTTTATTAATGGTTTCTTCAACAACTTCGCTTCTATTTTGAAGTTGAGATACCGTCATAGGTAATACATTAAGATGCGTAACTCGGCTTAATTCATCAGCAAAATATCTTGCCTGCTCTATGTTACACTCTACAAATACAGCATTAATATTTTTTATTAAAAGTTCTTTCTCTCTTACCCTTTCTTGTACAAGGGCAATAAACTCTTTTGTGTTTAAGCCCATCTCTATAGCTTCTTCTAACGCTATATCAATAAATCTAACCACTTTATTTTTTGTTGTATGTTGTTTCCATGTATTGCCTTCTTCTGCAACAAAGGTTCCTCTACCTTGATAAGATATAAGTACACCTTCTTGTTCCAATAGGTTATAAGCAGCTGAGATGGTATTTCTACTTACTTTTAGTTTTTGAGATAATTCTCTTTCTGTCGGTAGCTTCTCACCTATTTTTAATCTGCCATTTTTTATATCGTCTATAATATGATTTTTTACTTGTGTATAAATTGGCACACCACTTTTTCTTTCGATTTTCATTTCCTGACCACCACCTCTTTCCGACATTCATCTAATTGCTCATTGGATTAGTCCAATTAATTTCATATTCTAACACGCTTTTGAAAATTTGTTTATGTTCATATTCTGCCATATATCTTGATTTTCAATATTGAAAACGGTTTCAGATTGATCTTGCCTATGGTTTCTTAATTTTTCTGCCATTTAAGCGGTTTTTCTCTTGTTTTCAATAAATGAATCCTTGTAATTTCAATCTTTCATCCTGTGCTTTTTCTGTTATTTGCAAGTGATTTTATAAAAATGTCCAGAATCAATAGGTCCAATTTAGAAAAATTGGACCTATTGATTCTGCTTCTGTTTTTTTGTTGGCGAGAATTATAAAAAATTTATAACTTCTATCCATTGGTGTTACCCTTATGTTAGTTCTATACCTATAGGCTTTAATGGACTTATGGTAAATTTTCCTAATATTTTCCTTCTATTAGAATGAATGTGCTTTTTATCACTCTCTCATTTTTTTGAATTCCCGACCTATTTCTTGCGAAAATAAATTAAATTTTGTAACGAAAATTTTTTTCAAAAAAAGCAAAAGATCAGGTTGAAACATCCATCTACGAACTCAATGTACGCCATAGTACAGGTTTTATATTCTTAGCCTTACATGGATATCTAACTACCTAAGTAAAGTAGCTCCTGTAGGCTTCTGAACAATAATATATTTGTCAGGGTCGATTCCAATACCTTCCGCTATCATTAAATGGTGAAAATGCATGGCAATACTTTTAGAATGAACAATCAACTTGCCTTCTTCATCCATGTAGGTGAAGCCCACGTCTGGTTCCAAAACAAGATGGGGTTGTCTTCCAACATAAAAGTCATCTTCAATAACATAAGGTAAACTTTTCATTAAAGGTTTTGTATCTTCCCCTTTTACTCTTTGTGTTTTAAAGTATACATTTGGGGTTTCTGGATGGATTTCTATGGCATCCTCCTCCATAGCTGCAGGTGCACTCATATAAGGGAATAAAAAAGAACCCTATTTTAAAATTTATTGATAGGATTCTTTTACTTGTTATGGAATTTTCTTAAAATCAAGTGGGAATTTTGTTGATTCCCTATATAATTTGGTTACATTAATCTACTGTTCAAAATTCGATCAATTATTTTACATGTTTTCTACAAATTGTATCCTAACACCATCGGGGTCCTTTACACAGAAAAACTTAACATGGGAATTAGATTGATCAGACACGTTTGAAAGCTACCTGATCCTTCCACACCAATAAAAGCCATCATGATAGGGCAGATTTATGTCCATTAATACAAATAAAGTCATCAGGTCGTAGGGCTGTACAACCCCATTTTTGCAGTTTTTCTTTGTTTAAGGAACTGCTATTCTAGTAATGCCTTAACTTTTTTAAGCTCTTTACGGATAGGAATACCTTGTGGGCAATGCCCTTCGCACTTTCCACAGGCTACACATTTAGATGCCTGCTCTTCTTGTTTAAATATGAAATTATATAAGAACTTGTATCGTGCCTTTGCATTTTCAAATACGTGATAATCATTATAGGTGGTAAAGTTTTTAGGGATATCTACGCCTATAGGACAAGGCATACAGTAGCCACAGCCTGTACAATGAACTTTGATTCTCTCTTTAAAAAACATCTTTACTTCTTCAATGATACCTAGTTCCTTTTCTGTTAATGAATTGGCATCGGCTTCCTTTGTCACCTTTATATTTTCTGTTACATGATCCATGATGGTCATGCCGCTTAGTACCACTGACACCTCTGGATGATTCCATACCCATCTTAATCCCCATTCCGCCGGTGTTCTTTTTATCTCTGCTTGGTTAAAAATATTTTTTACTGTTTCCGGAAGATTATTGACGATGTTTCCTCCCCTGAGGGGTTCCATAATTGCAATTCCTAAGTCTTTCTTAGAAGCATATTCTAAGCCTTCTTTTCCAGCTTGGAAATTTTCATCTAAATAATTATACTGGATCTGACAAAAGCTCCAATCATAATAGTCTACAATTTCCTTAAAGAGTTCAATATGATCATGAAATGAAAAACCTGCGTGTTTAATTCTTCCATCCTTAATGGCTGCATCTAAAAATTCACTGATGCCGGCTTCCTTCAAGGTATACCAAGTAGATGTATTGAGGGTATGTACTAAATAAAAGTCTATGGTATCCGTCTGAAGTCGCTCTAATTGTTGATTTAGATATTTATCCATATCTTCTCTTGTTTTTATTAACCAACTGGGAAGCTTAGTAGCCAGCTTTACCTTCTCTCTGTAACCATTCTTCAAGGCCTTACCTACAAAGGGTTCACTTTCTCCCCCCTTATCCATGCCTGAACCATGATAGGGATAAGCAGTATCTATATAATTTACCCCTTCATCAATTGCATGACGAATCATCTTTGTTGCTTTCTCCTCATGGATTTTGGTGGAATCTCCATCTATAATAGGAAATCTCATACATCCAAAGCCTAACACTGAAACCATTTCCTCTGTCTTGCCAAACCTTCTATATAACAAGCTTATTCCTCCTTTAAATGAAAAATATTATACAGCCAGTTTCCTCCTGTTTTGCAAAAGGCAACTGGCTGCGTTTAGGTTATAAATTGTTGTAAAATTTTATCCCTTCATATATCTTCAGCCCTTTTGTTCATTAGTTTAACATATTTAGAAGATGAAAAAAAGTAAATGAAAATTAATTATAGATGGTTCCTCTATAATATCTACTCTCCCAATTCCACCAGTCTACTTCTCCCACCACTGGAAATCTAATCTCCTCAACCTCCTTTAAGGATAATAATTCCTTCGTGGGGCCAGTGACTACTACACCATAAATTTTTACCCCATTTTTCGTTACATAATCTAATCGTTCCTGTAACATAAGGTGATTCCTATTTCCTCTGTAAGCTTTTTGGGCCCAAGCTTCATTTTCAACTAAAAATTCTAATCCTCTGATGAATGCCGTAGTTTTTTTATCTTCATCCCCATAGACTTTCATTGAATGATTCCCTGGACTTTCTGGTTCGTAAACCAACGAATGAGCAAAATGAGGGAAACCCAGTAGTCCACCGGTTACACTTATAAATTCTCCTCTTCCCAAGTCGGTCTCTACTCCTGTATCAACAGCAAACCAAAGTAAATCCAAATCATATTCTCCAAAAATATTATAGGCTTCTTCAAGAGAGTAGCTTTTATCAAAGGAAACTGCTAGCTCTGATACTGTTCCCTCCGGCAGGATTTCTAAAGTATTCCAAGCAGCAATTTCTCTTCCTTCATCAAAAATTTCTTCTGAAATCTCAGGATAAACAAAATACAACTTCACATCTAAAGAACCATCAGACCAGTCTCTTTCTACATTCATCCAATTAAAAAACATATTACTTTTCAATCTACCAATAGATTGTTCCTCACGACCTACTCGTTTTCTCAACTCAACATTACTCTCCATTCTGAAAAAACTTTTTATATTGCTACCCCCACTTCCTGGGGTAACATTGGGCATGGTTAGTTCCGTTACCATGTTAGCAGTTTGAATCATTCTTTCGGCACGACTATTTCTCCCTCCTAATCCAAAGAATATGCCTGATAAAAGTCCACTGATCAATGTTATCACCACTACTGTAGAGATCGCAGAGGCAGTGGTTGAAAATCTATTTTTCCATTTTGCCGTCTTGAGAATTTTAATTTGCTTTTCTTCTCTTATTATTTCTTCTCTATCATTGGTATTAGCTGTGTTTTTTTCTAGTTCATTATCTAATTTATTGTTGCATTGCTTACAGGAATTTATATGGTTTTCTATTTCCTTTTCCTTTTCCATATCCAAAGAACCCTCTAGGTATTCTTGCCAGTTTTTTTCTACATCTGAACATTTCATTTTCTATCTCCTCCCTCCATTAATATCTTCACCTTAATTATAACAAATTCTGTCCTAAAAATATTATCTAACCTATAGAAAAAGTGGTGGAAATTACTCCACCACATGCTATACTTCTATAGATCTCCCTCTACTCATACTATTTAAACACCTTTGCTGATTTTATCTTACTATTGTAATCAGGCTTGTTTATGAAGATTCCTCAAAATATGAATTAAAAACGAATGGATGGAGGTAGATAATGAAAGAAATTACCGGATTTTGTCAAGGATAGACTTGTACTCTCTCTCTATGAAGTTGAAAATCTTCATAGTCTAAAATAATTCTGCAAGAGGAATTTCTCTTGAATAGCTAGCAAACATAGGCATCATTCGTCTTCTACCCTTATGTGTAGCTTAAGCTTTTTTAGTTGATTTAGCACTTCATAGTATTCTTTATCTAACGCTGCAATGTCATCTTTTTTTGATGGCATTGATAGTCTTCCAGTGACTTCAGTAAGGCGATTTTGCAGTACAAGTATCTCTTTTTCAATTTCCTCCTTAGCATTATTCGGGCATTTATTTTTACTTGTTAAATATTCTTGGTAATTTCCCTGAAACATCTTTATTTCATGGTTTTCTATTGTCATAATATGATCTGCAACGGAAGTTACAAAGCTTCTATCATGGGAAACTAATAGTAAAGTTCTGTCATATTCTTTAAGGGCTTCCTCTATTACTTCAAGAGAGCTTATATCCATATAATTGGTGGGCTCGTCTAGTACAAGAAGATTGATATCCTGTAATAGTATTTTAGCAAAAGAGACCTTAACTCGTTCTCCTCCACTTAGTATATTTACTTTTTTATAAATATCCTCTCTTTTAAACAACAGCCTTGCTAATAATATTCTCCCATAGGTCTCATCATACATGCTACTTTCCATGACATTTTCTATTATGCTACACTTCTCTTTTAAAATACTCATGTCCTGGCTAAAATATCCTATTTTTGCTCCTTGGGCAATTTTTATAGCATCATCCTTCTCCATAATCATCTTAATTAAGGTGCTTTTCCCACATCCGTTGGACCCAATTAATGCGATCTTAGCACCATTATAAATGATGAAGTTTGCCTGCCTAAATACAATTTTTTCTTCAAATGCTTTATTAATATTTTCTCCTTGTATGATTATTTTACTATGCACCTTACTAGAATCTGTAACCTCTAATTTAATTTTTTCTTGTTTTTTAGGCTTTTCTTTAACTTCTAGATGCTCTATTCGTGCCTCTATGTTTTTTACTGCTCTATCAAGATTTGCCTTTGCCTTTTGATTTCCCATCTTATGAAGCCTAGCTTCAGAGTTACCCATTCTTTTAGGTGCATTTCTTGTTCCCTTTATTTTATGCTTTGTACCTTCAATGACTTCCTCTAGTCTCTTCTTTTTCTTTGTATATTGCTGATATTCAAATTCCTTTCTTTCTCTCTCTTCAGCCTTTTGAACACTATATTCACTATAGTTGCCATGATATATTTTTATCTTACCATTTTCTATTTCTAATATTTTATTGCATAGTTTATCTAAAAAACTTCTGTCATGGGATATCATCAACAGAGCACCTTTGTATTCTTCAAATCTGCTTTCCATTAATTCAATGCCTTCCATATCTACATTACTGGTGGGCTCATCTGCAAATATCATTGGAGTATCCTTCTCTAAGCCCTGCGCAACCTTAAATCTGGTCTTCTCCCCTCCACTCATCCTTGCATCCCAGGTATTTGAAATTCCAAACTTCGAAGCCATTTCACTACTGATATTTTTATTTTCAGGCTCTCCCAATTGTGATATATATGCCAATTTTCTATATAGCTTAACCCATCCTTCATCAGGTTCTAATCTCTGACTCATCATATTCATGAAAGTGGTTTTCCCCACTCCATTGACTCCCACAATTCCAATTCTGTCTTCGGAATAGATTTTTAGATTTTCTATCTCTACTATCAATCTATCTCTAAAATATTTCTTAATATTACTACACTCCATTAATAACATAAAAAAACCCCTCCTTGTAACCTGGAGAGGATAGTATCCTAATTATAGTATCGTCCTAATATGCTTTTGCAAATCAAAGAAATGTGCAATAAAAATCCTACACACATGTTAAGATTTGAATGAAACATTCGGATTTAAAACATACTACATCAGCAAGCTATCAACAGTTACAAAAATACTATCCACCCACAAGCTCAAATAAAATGCACGACAATAAAACCCCTACTTAGGACCTTATTGATATTTTCATTTTACACAAATGCTTAAAGTGAATTATATCTTCATTTCTGCAAATACCTTGCCCTTTCTTTAAATAGTAAATGTCATCTTTCAATGTTATTATACAAATTATTCATTTTGCTGTCAACCTATGTTTCCTGCCCTCTACTAAGAGTAAATCTTAGTATTTCACTCCCATCTAAGTTGTCATTCACATGAAAAAAGTTCAAATAGCTTTTTAATATGCTCTTGAGAGATACCCGCTCTCTTGTCTTTAACCCTTTTTCAATGCAAAATTTTGAGACAATGATTCAATTCATTGTCCCATTTGCTAATTACTATTTTATAACGATTTGTATATAGACTTTACAATTCTCCTGCTCACAGTTATGATAGCATTTTATCTCCGAAACCCTTCCCAAAATTAATACATTCCTGTAGCTCTTCTTCATTGGGCATATATTTGAATTTAATACTATCTTGAATAATTTTAACTCTAGCTTTTTTTAGATATTCATCTAATACTTTTGGTGATTCTCCGCTCCATCCATAGCTTCCAAAGGATGCTCCGACTTTATCTATGAATTTAAGTCCTTGCATTTCCTCTAATACAGGAGTCAACGAGCTAAGTATTCCATTGTTCACTGTAGAAGAACCACATATAATCCCTTTCGCCTTAAATATTTCAGTCAATACATCATTTTTATCTGCAGTGGCAACATTATAGATTTTATAACTTATATCTACTTCATCTAAGCCCTGACCTATATGCTCAGCCATCTTTTTTGTGGCTCCCCACATAGAATTGTAAAATATAACTACGCTATTGTCTGACTTGCCACTTGCCCATTCATAATACTTTTCAACTATTCTCATTGGATCTTCTCTCCATATTATGCCATGACTTGGTGCAATCATATCTATAGGTAAATTAAAGGTTTTTAATTCATCTATTTTCTTAACAACTAGCTTACTAAAAGGTGTTAAGATGTTGGCATAATATTTTAAAGCCTCTTGATACACTTCTGTTTCATCAACCTCGTCATTAAATACATCAGAAGAAGCAAAGTGCTGCCCAAAGGCATCATTAGAAAATAATATATTTTTTCCTGTTAAATAGGTAAACATACTATCTGGCCAATGCAGCATAGGTGCTTCAACAAATATCATATTATTTTCACCAATATTAATTTTATCGCCGGTTTTTACGACTTGAATGTTCCATTCTTTATGATAGTGTCTCTTAATACTTTCCTCCCCACTTTTAGATGAGATAATGGTTACATTAGGACAATATTCCATAATCGTAGGTAATGCTCCAGAATGGTCAGGTTCTGCATGATTAATTACCACATAGTCAATCTTGGCTATATCAATCACTTCTTTTAGCCTCTCTAAAAATATTTCAGTAAGTGGTTCCCATACTGTGTCTATGAGAACATTTTTTTCATCTTTAATCAAATATGCATTATATGTTGATCCTCTATGGGTTGATAATTCATAGCCATGGAAATATCTAACTTCCCAATCATTAGCTCCAACCCAATATACATCTTCTTTCAATTTTTTCATATATGTGTTCCTCCCACTTCTTCTATGTTATATAGTTATTATTTGCTTTAAATACTATATTATCCATATAAAAGTTAAGTACATGGGAAACCGCCATTATTTACGATCATGCTCTCCATATCGTTTTAACAACGGTTTTTCATCTTAAATTGCACCGTAAGAAAACATCATTTTAGTTCCCTTCACTACACTGCCTTTCCATCACTCTCATTTCCTTTTTCAGCATTACTGCTGTGAATATTGTGGCTAGGAAATCTGCTAATGGAAACGTAAGCCAGATTCCTAATAATCCTAATCCATAAATTCTTGGCAGAATGAGAACAAGAGGAATAAAAAAGAGTACTTGTCTGGAAAGAGTTAATATTAATGATGGTATAGCTTTACCAATGGATTGAAATAAAGCTGCACCTATAATTTGCACACCTATAATAGGTACCATAGAGATAACGATTCGCAAAGCAAAAACACCATTTTCGATTAGTTCTGGATTCTTATCAAACATCCCTATAATAAAGTTTGGAAAAAGCTCTCCAAATAAAGTACTCACCAATGCAAATATCGTTGTAGCAATAATGGATAATTTCACCGCTTCTTTTACCCGGCTAATTTTCTTGGCACCATAATTATACCCTACAATTGGCTGCATTCCTTGGACAATGCCAAACAGCGGCATAAATAAGAACATGATTACCCTCTGGACAACACCATATACAGATAAAGCCAATTCTCCACCATAAAAAGTAAGGGAATTATTCAATATTATTGCCATAGCACTGCCTGCCACCTGTCTGGCGAAGGAAGAAAAGCCAATGGTCATAGTTTCATAGATAATTTTCCAATCTGGTTTTAAATGATGCAGTTTTACTTTTAACGTACTCTGTTTTCCGTACATATAGGACAATACATATATTACTGAAACCAGCTGTGACAAAATCGTAGCTAAAGCGGCACCACGAATTCCCATGTTCATAGGGAAAATAAATAGATAATCTAAAAATATATTTGTAACGGCACCAATCATCATCGAAAACATAGCAGCCTTTGCATTTCCTTCTGCACGGATTAAATTATTACCAGAAACTGCAAAGGGAAAATAAATGCTTCCGATTAAAATTACCTGTAAATATTCTTTAGCATAGGGCAGCAGTATATCCGTAGCACCAAAAATTCTTAACAAAGGGTCTATAAAGATCGAGCCCAGAACACATATAAGTATTCCTAGAACAGCAACTGATAAAAAGGAATTTCCTGCCACATGATTAGCCCTCTCGCTATTTTTGGCACCCAAACTCCGTGAAATAACCGAGGCTGCTCCAATGCCTACCATCTGTGCAACTGCCATAATTATCATTTGAACAGGAAACGCAATGGTTAACCCTCCTATGGCTAGGTATCCAATACCTCTCCCGATAAAAATTGTATCTACAATATTATACAATGCATTCACAAGCATTCCCACCGTAGCTGGCAAGGACAAATCCATCAATAGTTTAATCATTTTCTGATTCTCAAGTCTATGGTTTCTTTCCATTGTATTTCACCTCTTTCTATAATTGAAGCTGATCTTCTGAGTCTTCTTTGGCAAAAAGCATCGTGCTGTTAACCATTTTTTCAAGAATCATATAAAGACTCTCTCTCTCTTCTTGATTTAAATCTCCTACTAAAATATTCGTCCATGAAATCAATGTACGATATAATATAGGCTCTATCTCCCTAGCCTTATCGGTAATGAAAACGTTGTAGGCTCTTCGGTCTTCAGTATTTCTTTTTCGGATGACATATCCTGCCTTCTCCAGCTTATCTATTGCCCTTGCTGTAGTTCCCTTATCCATCTTCAGCTGATTTGACAGCTCTTCCTGATTAATTCCATCACGTTCATATAAAATCGTTAGAAACATATATTGTCCTCCACCTATATTGTAGGGTTTCATTTGATTTGCAATATAGGATTGTGCTTGACGATAAAGAATCGATATATATTTCCCCACGGATTTATGATTTGTATGCACTTTATCCCCTCCATATAAATAGTTGCACAAGCAACTATTTATAGTATAAACCAAACCTAGTTGCTTTCGCAACTATTTTTCTCCTAAAAATTTCAATGCTCCTAAAGACTGCATATGATTTCAATATTGAACTTTCTATTTTCTTAAGAACAAGCTTACTTCGCAGGAGACCCTTCACTTTGTTCAGAAGGGGTTGAAATTTAGACCAGTTCATTTTATGAGGTTGTTTTTAAAAAAAGGATGATTTTCCCTTTAGGAAAACCATCCTTTTTTTAAAATTCTACCTTCTCCTATTTTTCTCCTTGATAAACTTTCGTGCATTTTTGATTCCGCCCACTTCTTTGAACATAGAAGTAATCTTTTCTGTTTCAATCTGTTTAGAATTTAAGCCCTCATATTTAGCTTCTTTTTTTAATTTTAAATAATTTGCAAGCCTATCCTCAGACAACAAACCCTCCTCTATGGCCTTTTGTACTGCACAGCTGGGCTCACTAGAATGAGTACAATCATTAAATTTACATTTTGTTGATAGTTCATCAATATCTGAAAAGGTTTTTGATAAATCAGCGCTATCAATCCCAATTTCTCTCATCCCTGGAGTATCAATAACGGCACCCTCGTTGGAAAGAATAATGATCTCTCGCCTAGTAGTAGTATGCCTGCCTTTATCATCATTTCCTATTTCTTTGGTTTCCAGCGTATTTTCTCCAATAAGCTTATTAATCAAGGTGGATTTTCCAACACCAGAGGAGCCTATAAAAGCAATGGTTTTGCCACTGCCAAGATAGTTTTTGATAGACAAATATCCGTCCACACTCATACTTGAAGTAACAAGTACATCCACCCCATAGGCAACAGCATCGAGCTCAGATAGCCTTTGGGAAAGATTATCACATAAGTCAGCTTTAGTAAGCACAACAACTGGAGTTGCTCCACTATCCCAGGCAATCCCAAGGTAGCGCTCTACTCTACGAAGATTAAAATCATTGTTAAGAGACATACAGATAAACACTGTATCAATGTTTGAAGCTACAATCTGTTCATCATTTGATGTTCCCGCGGCCCTTCTAATAAAGGCACTTTTTCTTGTCAGAACGTGATGAATAATTGCATTTCCTCCAATACCCTCATTTCGATCAAGCATAACAAAATCTCCTACTGCAGGGTAATCAGATAAAGTTTTTACATCAAAACGAAATTTTCCGGAAATCTCTGCCGTTAGCTCACCATTTTCTGTTATAACCTTGTATAGATCTTTGTACTGGGAAACTACTCGCCCAATATAAAGACCTGTATATAAAGTAGCCTCAATCATAAATCTTTCGCTGAGTCCTAAATTTTTCATATCTATTTTACTCAATTTTTTATCCTCCTCAAGTTTTAATAATCACTTCTGGGAGGTTTATACACTAAATTATTCTGTATACACCTCCCCACTTGCTACAATCTCCACCGTACTATGATTAAACATAAAATAACAACTCCTTTCCTCAAGCCATTAATAATAATTAAATTTTGATTCTTAGAATTTAATTATACCATAAATATAGATATGTGATTACTGTATAGAAGTTTAAAACCCATTTATTCAATCATACTATATCACTAATCCATCTTTGGATATATACGTATTTCCTTGCTGTCTATTCCAAGGACTCTGGCCATTATTGCTTCAAAAGAAGCTTTATACTTTAATGATTTGGTTTTGTCCTCCATATATTCATTAAAAAACATACTTTGTGGAACAGAAGTCACAGCTCTTAGCAATATATCTGTAGTTTCACAGAGAAATTCTACATTAAAAACACCTTCCTCTACCCCCTGTTCAATAATTCGAGCAAATGGATCGACGTACTTCTGAGCAATAGTTAGACCGTATTTATAAAGTGCAAAATCCGACTTCATTATAATGAGAATAAAAAATTGCTCAAAGGACTGTACAGTTTCATGCTATATGATGTTGTTGGTAGGCTTTAATTATTGTTAGCTAATAAAAATTGACAAAATAGCTAATAATATTTATAATAATAGCTAAAATAAGAAATGTGGGGTGCTAGCATGCGTATTAATACCACGGATTTGCAGAATGCTTTTGGAAAATATCTTTCCTTAGTAGAGAAGGAAGATATTATTATTACTAAAAACGGAAGAAGTGTCGCCAAACTCATCCGCTATAATGAACCTAACCATTTTCTTGTTCACGAAGAATCAAAAAAATATAAAGCGACAAAAAAAATCAGTTATGAAGAATATATGAATCTGGTTAATTCATGTGATCAAAGGTACGAACTCATCGATGGTGAGATCTATCTGTTGGCTTCTCCTAGTTTTAACCATCAAATTGTGGTAAACGAAATAGCATGGCACTTTAATAATTATTTTAGGAAAAAGCCTTGTCGATCATTAACAGCACCATTAGATGTACGGCTTTTCGGTTATGCCACTAAGTTCGAGGAAGACCCAAATGTTGTCCAACCAGATATTATCGTGATTTGTGATGAAGATAAGGTCAATGAAAATAACAAGTATGAAGGCATACCCACCCTGATTGTGGAGGTATTGTCTCCATCCACTAAAGGCAAGGATATGGTTTCGAAATTAAATCTATATATGAAAAGCGGTGTTTCTGAATACTGGATTGTAGATCTAGAAAACAGAAGCATTATTCAATACTCCTTTTCTCAAGAAAGAGATATAGATTGCTTAATAGTCCTTAAGGAAGGAGATACAGTAAAATCAACTTCTTTTGAGGTTCTGGAGATACCCTTAAAAGATATTTTCACTACAATTTAGACAAACTAGCCGCTTTTGTTAGGTCATCACCTAAAAAAGAATTTTCCATCCCTGGACCTGCTTGAAATCTACCGCTAATCGACAGACCCACAATCTCTTGATAAAACTTCAAAGAATCTTCCATGTTTTTAACCGTAATGGTACACCAACAAAATTTCATGCCCTCACTCCTCCTATTTGCTCGTCACAATTTGATTTGAATTATATTATACCTTATTTTGCACTTAATAAACCAACAGATTCAGTTTCTTTTGATGTCCTTAATAAATCCTTTATGGCATGTAAACTCATAAATAATAAAACCCCTAAAGTGGCAAGCATTATAGAAGTTTTTAAGCCTTGACAATTTATTAAAATAAACATAAACTATACATAGATTATCGATGCATAGTTTGAGGAGGTAATATTATGAAAATTGATAAGGATCTTATGAAGGGCAGTACAACCATGTTAATACTTAATCTGCTGAGCAATGGTGATATGTATGGTTATCAGATGGTAAAGGAATTAGAAAAGCGTTCTGATAATACCTTTACTTTAAAGGAAGGCACCATGTATCCAATTCTTCATTCCTTAGAAAGTGAAGGCATGGTTGAAGCCTATTGGGATGAAGGTGCTTCAAGCCGGAAGCGAAAGTATTACCATATTACCGGCAAGGGTGAAAAATTACTAAAGGAAAAGAAAAAAGAATGGGAAATTTATAGTAAGACTGTTAATAAAGTGATGGGGGGTATGTGCTTTGAATAAACATATTTCTAATTTTCTAAATAAGGTCTCTGAACAGATACAATATAAAAGTGTACTAGGGAGTATTTCTGAAGAATTGAAATCTCATATTTACGAATTAACAGATGGCTATATTGAAGATGGAATGAGTGAAGATGAGGCAATACAAAAAGCAGTAAAACAAATGGGGAATCCTGTACATATAGGAAAAGAGCTCAATAAAACCCATAGACCTAAAACTGAATGGTCCATCATATCCTTACTTGGTGCTATGGTTTTAATTGGTGGGATTGCTTTATTTTCTATTGCCAGTGATCAAGCCTCATTATTAAATCTTGATCAATTTCTAAAATCCTATTTAATTTATACATTCATAGGTATTGGCGTGTGTACAGCTTGTTATTTCTTCGATTATACGAAGCTTGAGAAATATTCGCTGTTTATTTTTATAGTCACCATTGCTTTTTTATTTATTAGTCAAAAATCTAGTGCCCATGTGTACGGCGTACCATACATAAGGATTGGAGGATTTAGCTTTAATCCTGTCTCCATAGCACTGCCATTTTATCTTATATCCTTTTCAGGACTTACAAATAAATGGGTTCCCGGAAATATAATGGATATGTTAAAAATATTAGGATTAGCATCTTTAGCTGTGCTTACATTACTGTTCCACCCTTCTTTTTCAAATGCTATGCTGCTTAGTGGTGGATTTATTATTCTTATTACAATAGCAGTTATGGGTAAAGGGTTTGTTGGAAATAGAAAGAGGATTTTAACCTCTATCTATGGGAGTGTAACTTTGGGAATACTTTTATTATTGCTACACATATTAGGACAGGGTGGTTACAAGGCAGCTAGGCTATTGGTGTTCTTAAACCCTAATTCAGATCCAAGCGGAGCAGGGTATATCAACTTTCTTTTAAATGAGATGCTATCCAGTGCTAAATTGTTTGGAAAAAGTGATAATCTCTATTTAACTATCGAAGGTGTTAACAGAATAGCGCTACCAGAAATAAATACAGATTTTGTATTTGCCTATATTGTATCTGCCTTTGGATGGATAATAGGGATGGTAACTATTATGGTCATTACCTTAGCTGTAGTCCGTATGTTTTTAGCAACAAGAAAAATTAATCATTTATATGGTAAATATTTAGCATGTTCCATAGTATCTGTATTTACATTGCAAGCATTAGGAAATATTTTAATGAATATTGGGATGGCTCCTATATTAGGATTTTCTTTACCCTTTATCTCCTATGGCGGTATTAATTTTGTTGTGAATATGGCTTTAATAGGTGTATTGTTGGGGGTATATCGCAGAAAGGATTTAGTTATAGTAAAGCAAGGACAGCTTAACACTTAATTTACAATATTTTTTAGCAGCAATTGATGAACATATTAATTTAATCATTTTCACGAAATTATGGTAATTGTGGGAGCAGACTCATATGTCTGCCCCCACTACAAATCTTGATTACGCTGTTTAAAGAAGCTTAGGCCAAGTCCTGTAAGAAGAATTGTTCCTCCCATAAATACTATAAGATTTTTAAGCCTGTCTACTTGACAGGGATAATATCAGGTACTGATCTCCATTTTTTTATCTTTGAAAGAACCTCTTCTCCTGTTATTCCTGAAAGCATTAGATCAAGAAGCACCATATTATTATATATTTTTATAAATTCTATTTTACTAAATATAGCTTTTGCTATATTAATAGGTTTATTACTATATCTACTCATAAATAACACTCAATCCATTTATGTTTATTCCTTTTGCATTATCATTGCTATTTGTAGATTTTAGCTCTTTCAAATTGCCTCTATAAATAATCTTACTATTTATCTTTAATAGACTTTGAGGTCTAACAAGGTTCCGTGATATTTCAAAATCTATAATACCACTTTCTTTTAAAATGTAATATACAAACTCCGAGCATAAAAATCTATTATCATAAAATGCTTCCTTGTTAAATAAACCATAGAATAACCCTTTATAGTTATACTTATAAAGATTACTATTAGAGATGAAATGATTCAATAGACCTTCAGCATTTTCGTACTGCTGTTTTGATACTTCAACCTCCATTATTAAACCAGGTAAATTTTTATGGAATTTATATACTCCTTTATTGATACTTTCCTGCTTGAACCTACCAACAAATGGATTGTAGGTGTGTTTTCTCCCAAAACTGTACATATAATCAAGTTCTTTATCTAACGAGATAGCTGCATGAGTATATTCATCTTTTTTGAAGAATTGGATAAGCTTGGATATTGCTGTGTTCGTCCTTGTAAGAACTATATATATATGATGTTTTTTCATTATAAGCCCCTCTATAAGTTCATTTGATATACTCATTATGCAATATAAATATTAAAAATAAATTACAAATAAATTACAAATAAATTAAAAATAAAAAAAACATTTATAGGAACAGAAGATATATTGTATCATAAATATTTGGACAGTGTCAAAATATTTGATAGGCTATCATAATACTAAAGGATTATAGTATAATGAATATATATTTTCTATTTATTTTAAAATATGATTATACTATAACAAATTAAATGAGAAAAGGAGTATATCATGGATATAGATGTTGGTTCAAAGATTAGAGCAATTAGACAAGAAAAGAAAATGAGTATTGCTGCGTTAGCAAGACAATCAGGAATAAGTGCAGGAATGATTAGTCAGATAGAAAACAGAAAAGCCGTCCCATCTATTACCGTAATGTGGACAATTGCAAAAACATTAGGTGTTAATATTGGATACTTTTTTGATGAAACGGTTGAGGATTTACCTAATCCAGTGGTACGTAAAGATGAAAGAAAAAAAATACTTATTGGTAAATCAAAATGTTTATATGAAATGTTGACTCCAGATTTAAATAGAAAAATCGAGTACCTTCTCATTACTTTGGAATATGAATCACAAAAAACTAGAGATTTTCTTAACCACGAAGGAGAAGAATGTGGATATGTAATTAATGGTGTTCTTAAAGTTCATTTAGGGAATACGGTGTACGTTTTACATGAGGGAGATAGTATTTCTTTTAATAGTTCAATTCCTCATTATTTTGAAAATGCAAGTGAAGGAAAGTGTGTCTCTATATGGGCAATGACACCTCCTACATTTTAAATATATATCATTAGAATGTACAAAAAGATCATTACTGACAATTTGTCAGCAGTGATCTTTTTGCACTCTGTGAAAGTGACTGACACCAAATCAAAGATTTGGGTCATCTACTTTTATGGCTTGAATGTGTTCAATTATTTTAATACTGCTTTCATTACACGACCATAATTTTTATATGTGATTTTTTCAATTTCATCTTTAGTAAACCCAGCATTTCTTAGGGCTGTTATCAGGTCATTAACCTGTGATACTTCATTGAGACCATCAATTCCTGGTGATGGTTCTGCTGAGTCGTAAAATGAATTCAAAGTTGTGTTATCAATATAGTCACAGAAATCAAAGCCAAATGCTACATGATCTATTCCAATTAAATTTGCTATGTATTGAATATGTTCAACTAGTCCATCAATATTCTGTTTGTTTCTTGACCTATGAACAAAGGTCCTGAAACTATTTACGCCAACTAGCCCTCCAGAATCTGCAATAGATTTGAGCTGTAGATCGTTAAGGTTTCTATCATGCGCACATAAGGCATGTGTATTTGAATGGGATGCTATTATTGGTTTTGAAACAATATCGACTACATCCCAAAAAGAACGGTTGTTTAAATGCGAAACATCCAACAGCATACCCAACCTCTCAATTTCTTTTACAGCGAGACACCCATCAGAAGTAAGACCTCTATTTTTATCCCCAAGGACACCAGTAGCTAATTTATTTTCTTCGTTCCAAGTCAGTGATGCGTGTCGTACACCAAGCTCATAATACTGCTGTAGCAAAGTTATGTTTGTATCAATATGACTAAGCCCTTCCATTCCGATAAGTACCTTGATTCGAGTGTCCTCAATCTTAAAATAATCCTCATGATTCTTTATAACATTTAAAATGTCTTGAGCATATTTTATTTCACGTTGCATACACTCAATGACCTGCGTTACTCTATGTGCAGGGTCTATATCATAAGGAGGGTCCACCCAAATAACAAAAATACCTCCATTAACATTTCCAGCGTTGAATTTTTTAAAATGGTTTTTTCTAAATACATCTTTCATATTATTAACTATATATTTATTAGTTATATCTGTCCAGATGTCTGTATGTCCATCAAATATCATTGTGCTTCCTCCTAATAAATATATTGTTACATAAGCATATTTCCAACAATTATTCCGAAATAATTACCTAAAATATAGCCTAGTGTTCCTACTACCATGATAGGGCCAATCAACTCTACCCAACCTTTTGAAATTGCCATAGCAGCAGCTGTCGTGGGTCCACCGATATTAGCGTTAGATACTAATATGATCTCTTCTAAATTAAATTTAAGCAGTTTCCCTGCCACAAATGTCACGAGCATATTAATTCCTACCATGACAGCACAGAAAAGCAATAGTAATGGTGATTTTTCAAGAATCAATGCAATTGAAGCTGGAACACCAATAACTACAAAGAATATATAAATTAGAAAGGTACCAATCTCTTGCGATCCTTTGATATTACTAAAATAATCGGAGAAAAAGGTGGCACCAAGCATTGTGAATGTTGTTATTAATAAGTACTTATTTGACAATAAACTATTAAAAATGTTAAGTACTGGGTTTGTTGTCGGGATTATTAAACCAAACCATTTAGCAACCTCACCTGATATAGCAACGATGACAAATGCAGTGGCAATTGAAGAAGCAATATCTATTAAAGAAATTTCTTTTGCGCCCCAATAATTTGCCGCTAATGTTTCATTATTATTGGTACCTACACGTTCTACTTCATCAATATGAGGATGTGTAAACTGTTTTCTAAAAAATTCTATTGAAGGGATTGCAATGAGAACAAAGAAGTATAGTGCCATTAGCAAATTATCTGCAACCACTGCTGCTGAAACGAGTTCACCAGGAACTTCAAACGAGCCAGCCATTGCTGCAAAATTTACGCCTCCACCAATGTATGATCCGGACATCATACCTGCAACTTTGCTTAAGCCGGGTATGTATTTGCTCAAAGCAATATATCCCCAAAATGCTCCAAGCATTGTTCCAACTGAACTAATTAGAAAAATGATTAAAAGCCGTCCACTTTCCCTCCAGATTTTCTTTATGTCACATTTGAAAAGAAGTAAAGGTATTGCAAGTGGTACTACATAGGTCCATACTTGATCATATGCTGGTGCATCCGTTGGAATAATTCTAAGATTTGAAAAGATAAGTGCTCCAATAAGTGCGATAATTGCTCCAGAAATTTTTGCAGCCCACCGATATTTTTGTTCCAGATAAATGCTTACAGCTGCCCATCCCGTTAAAAATGCCCATAAAATCCAAGTATTATCTGGGCTGATAAATGAGTTTTGCATAAATGTTCCCCCTTTTAATGTTTAATATATTAAACTAAAATTAATTATACTATATAATTACCGAATATTCAATATAATAAATGAAATTCATTATATTGAATATTATTTACTTTAATTTATCTTTTCTTTCTACATGTTTTAACCTCTCTTACTCTCGAAGGAATTCAAAATACATAAAAAGTGAATTGAACAAAAATGAACCTAGGTAAAGTAACACTTTACCTAGGTTCATTAAATTAATGAAAATACTTATTAATTATCTGAGTTGTTCTCCTCAAAAGTACCGATGGTAACATCATTAATAAGCCTTACGATGATATTAATGATATCACTGAAGAGAAAATTTTTTCTCTTACCAAGAGGTATTATTTATACTTCAATCTTTTAGTCAAAAGGTACTACGTTTTCATAATGCACTTGGAAGTAATCTCCTTCTACTAGCTGAAAATGTCCTGATTCATAAAGTGCTCCATCGAGGGTAATAACTACTTTTTCAACCCCAAAATTGAAACCTACCGTATTTACGATACTTTGGATAACCAATGATTCATATCCGGCACCCAAATTCAGCTCAGCGAGAAAATTTTTTGATAAGTCTACCACAACCAGCTCTTCCTCAGGGTTATATGAGAAGGATTGTAGTGTGACATTTTCACTAAATACTGAGGATATAGATTCATTGGTAGAACGTTGTAGATATTCTGTGTATGTAGGTTCAATCTCATCGTTGGTATGAAATGGAATGTCAAAATCCTTATAAACCACTTGCTCATTTTCAAGATCAGGATAATAACAACGAAGTATATAAGTAACATCAGTTTCCTCTTCAATATTTGCTAGAGTTGTGATTACTTCATCATCCTCAGCTTGAAAGATGGTGAGTACCATACCTAACCCTTCTACATAATAGGTTTTTGTCTGTCCGGTTTCGGGCCCCTCCGTTGTCACCTCCAATGCTTCATAGTTACCAGAAGGGGTTTCAATGGCAACATTTATTCCTGTTATTTCTCTTGTTCGTCCATCAGACAGTTCCCAGTTTGTCCCTACCTCTATGGGTTCTATCAAAAGAATTTCTCCCTCTTCAACAAATTCTGTATTGGTATAATCTGATAAGTAATAAGCTTCTTCACGACTTAAAAATAGTTTTAAAGCCGCCTCTTGATATTCCAATATTTGCACCACTGTTGTTCCAGTGGAGTGATTACGGATTTGGGTTCTCCCATCATGGATAAAATCAAAATAGGTCTCTCTTTCTGCAAACTCCATCCCAATCCCTTCATAGGTTAAATAAGTGTCAGCCAAAAAAGGGTAAAAATCTTCGATAGTTACTGCCGGTTCATCATGATCATCTACCGGAGGAGTTTCAGGTGATGGAGATTCAGCTCGACATGCAACAAAAAAACTTAAAGCGAATAGCAAAATAGCTAGTTTTTTCATATCGTTACCTCCTCTTCTTTATGATTGTTACATACCCATTTTAAGGGGAAAACAACTAACTATCTAACACCAAATTTAAATCAGGATTATCTAATTATATAAATGGTGTTGCATTCAGGTGGAGTAGAATCTCTAGTCTTCAGTTTTAGGTGGAAAAATTGATTTATTTGATAATTCTACTAATTTTACATATTATATGGAGTTACTAATAAATTATGCTTATAATCTAGAACATTTGTTTAACAGTCCGTCATGTATACATTTTGAACTACCTCCCCTGTCAAGTAGACAGGGAGCAGTTCAACCATAACACCTTGGAATGCTGCAATTTCAAACTCTCGACTTTAAAAGCTACTAAAAATTTGTTCGTTTTTTATGCCCTCTTCTACCTCTAAAAGCACTTCGTTGATTTGATGGAGTCCTGCTCCTGTTGGTAAAGCTACACTGATATTTACCATCCCTTCGTCTGATGCAGGGAAAAGTTCTACTCCTACAAGGAACACAGATGACAGGCTTCCCAGAAACAAGAAAATTTGTAACTATTCACAAAATCTATTTTCACATACCATACAACTTGAAACTTTGTGGGACAGTCGTTATAAAATCTTTAAGATTATGTTACTCTAAAAAGTTTTTATCATGACATATCAATGACATATTTAGTTGCTATTCTATATACAAGCTAGTAAATAAATATTAACTAGCTTATACATTTTTTAAAGGAGGAGATCAATGATGAAAATGAGAAAACTAATATTTATTGCTGTGCTAATGATGAGTATGGTAGCCTTTGTTGCATGTAGTAGTGATGAGGGATTATCAGAGCTAGAGGATTCTTTAGGTAATGAATATAGTGAAGGAGATGATTTAGAATTAGGTGAAGAGGAATCTGACCTAGGCATGGAGGAAGAAACCCCCTTGTTACTCGATGGAAGTTATGTAGGGAAAGCCAGTAACACTGAAGGTGAAATTGAAGTCGAAATTACTGTTTCAGATGGCAAAATTGCATTATTACACATAGCAGAACAAGAAGGAGTGGAGATTTCAGAAGAAACCATAGAAGGCTTTAATACGCAGTTTGCTACGATAGAAGATGCTAGGTTTCTAAGTTTAGAAGAAATTCCAGGAGAATCCGAAAACATAGGTTTAGTTATTGAAGCAATCAACAATGCATTAGAAGAAGGTGGTCTATAAATAAAGTCCATTATAAAATTGCCCTCCCTCTCTTTTATATATAAAACGAGGTATTCTTAGAAAATCTAAGAATACCTCGTTTCTATAGTGCCGATTTTGATAAGGACTTCTGTTCCTGAAGGTTCTGTTTTAGCGATGGTTATTGTACCATCATGGGCTTCTATAATATGCTTACTAATGGTTAATCCTAATCCAAAACCAGAAGTTTTCTGTCTACTACGATCCCCTTTAAAAAATCTCTCGAAGATATAGGGTAGATCCTTCTCTTGAATGCCATAACCGTTATCTCGTATTTTCAATACAAAGCCCTGATCAGTTTCTTGACTTAAACTTATACTAATTTGTCCATTGTCAGGAGTATAGCGAATAGCATTATCTAATACATTGATGATTACTTGTCTAAAACGTTCCTGATCCACACAAGCTATAATATTATCCTGCTTTTCACTATATATTTTAATGTTTTTCTTTTGAAAATGAAATCCCATTTGTAAAATGATTTCATTAACCAATTGAGTTATATTGGTAGAGGATTTATCAAGCACTGCAATTTTTTTCTCAAAGGAGGATAATTCAATAAGTTCTGCCACTAAATTGCCTAGCCTTTTTGTTTCGTCCAAAGCTATATTTAAATAGGCTTCTGATTCATTAGGTTCGATGACTCCATCCAAAATTCCTTGAATAAAGTTTTGGATAGTGGTTAATGGGGTTTTCAACTCATGAGAGGCATTAGCAATTAAGTCTTTACGCAATTCCTCTAAATTTTCGATCTGTAAGGCCATATGATTTAATGATTTTCCTAATTGACTTATTTCATCTCTTCCATTAATTATAGCATTTTGGGAAAAATCACCTTTAGCAATATTGGAAGCCACCTCATTCATATCAATAAGGGGTTTAGTAAATTTTTTGGAAATAATATAAAGCAAAAAGCTTACGGGAATACTTGTAAAAAGAAAAGTTAAAAAAATTAGTCTGTTTACTTGACCGACAATTAACTTCATGTTTGCGACGGGACTATAAATAAAAACCTCTCCTATCCAAACGTCATTTACCTTTAAGGGGATGGATACAGTTAACATCTGTACATCATTCCCTTCTCCCTCTGACTCAAAGTAGGCTATAAAATATTCTCCTCTGTGTTCTTGAGAGTTTATAGTAGAAGGATCTAAATTTACAGGTTTTCGGCCAATGCTCTTTATTCCCACTTTCCTTTCTTCATCAAGTATAACGGAAACTCCTACCCCATCATTTGATTGCATTATATTTAAAGCCTGTATAAAATAATCTGATGTAATAAGATCATCCTTTAGCTGAAAAAAAAGATTGTTTACATAAATTGCCTTCTGTTCTAACAATTGTTTTCTCTGATCATATACCTGTTGCTCCATAAAATAACTAATTACTGATGCAATTAACAATAAACTGATGAGAGACAAGCTCATATAGCTTAATAGAAATTTTTTAAAAACTGATTTAAACAATTCTATTCACCTCAAATTTGTAACCAATTCCCCATACGGTTTTAATAGACCAATTTTGCTTTTGAGCAGTTTTTAGCCTCTTTCTCAGACGCTTAACATATAGGTCAATTACTCGATCCTCACCTTCAAAATCCCAACCCCATATGTTTTCAATGAGTTCATTTCTCTTTAAAACTTGATTTGGATGCTGCATTAGATATTGAAGTAGTTGTGCCTCTCTTCGAGGAACATCAATGATTTGTTCATTTAAATAAATAATAAAGGAATCAACATCAAATACTAGGTTATCATAGGTCAAGCGATTGGAATGCTTAATTTTCACTTCCTGGTAGTCCATCTTCCTACGACGTAGAATAGCTTCAATACGTGCAATTAATTCATGCATGTCGAAGGGTTTTGTTAGGTAATCATCTGCTCCTAAATTTAGACCCTTCACCTTTTCCTCCAAAGTACCTTTAGCTGTAAGCATAATGATAGGTGTAGAGCTGTCTTCTCTAACTTTATTACAGAGGGAGTAGCCATCTAATCCTGGCAACATCAAATCCAAAACAATTACATCATATCTGTTGCTTTTGAACTTTCTATAAGCCTCTAGACCGTCATGACAACATTCTACAGAATAATTTCGTTTCTTTAAATATAACGCAATAATATGACATATATTTTTATCATCTTCTATAACTAGAACTTTTTCCTGATTCATATGCCCACCTTCCTTCAATTCATAGCTACTTTAATAAAAAGAAAAAATTCATCGGCTATCAACATATATATCATTTAATTATATAAGGCGAATATGTCATTATTGTTTCATTTAGCAATAAATAGTTATTTTATAGATTCATAGATACATCTATATTCTATTTTAACAGGTTATCCACAAAAAAGGTAGTAAGGGAAAAATTCGTACGTTTTTTTGTTGTTGTATTATTTCGTTCTATTTGATATGATTTTCGTACGAGGTGATGAATATGAAGGATACCACAAAGGCTATTACAGCTACGGAGTTTAAGACAAATTTAGGCAAGTACCTTGATTACGTAATTGAAGACAACGAAGTTATTATTACGAAAAACGGTAAAAAAGCCGTGAGACTTACACCTTATGTTACAGAAATCGAGCGATATTATACGGTTAAAGAAAATGCGCTGGATTATCAGTATGGTGGTAAGAAGGTATCTTATGAAGAATTTATGGAGATTTACGAGAAAAGCCAGCTGAGAATGGAGTATATCAATGGTGAAATCGTTCTTTTAGCTTCACTCAATACCTTTCATCAGGATATTTCTGGGAATTTACATATACACCTAAGATCCTATCTGAAAGGCAAAAAATGCAAGGTCTTTTATGCACCTTTTGATGTTCATTTCTATAAAAAGAGACTCAAAACACCTGATGTAATGCAACCTGATTTGCTCATTGCATGCGATTTAGAGGATACTCTTAATGAAAAAGGGCGATATATGGGTACCCCCACACTTTGTATTGAAATTTTATCAAAAAGCACTCGCTCAAAGGATATGGTAGATAAACTCAATACCTATATGATGTCTGGTGTGAAGGAATTTTGGATCGTGGACCCTAATAAGCATTCAGTTTTAGTATATGGCTTTAAGGATTTTGAAATCGATGAATATACCACCTATAAGCTTGAAGACACTTTAAATTCTTACTTTTTCGAAGGTTTAGATATCATGGTAAATGAAATCTTTAAAGCTTAATGGGGCCGCTAGACAAAAATAAAGGGGACAGGTTTACTGATTTGCAATTATTCTGCTAACCAATAAACCTCTCCCTAGATCCCTATTTTTCATGTTTTTCTTCAAATGTAGTTTTTATCTTAGAATCTCATGGGTTAAGTTACCTTTTTAGTACTTAAACTTATTTACACTCTTTTTCATATTCTCTGCTACTTCAGCTAATTCTTCACTTCCATTAGCAATTTCAATCATTGATGCCGTTTGTTCCTCTATTGATGCTGAAACTTCCTCAGTACTTGCTGCATTTTCCTGTGAAATTGATGCAAGATTCATGATGATATGTACAATTTGTTCCTTTCTGTCTTCCATTTCACGCCCTGATATATTAAGGGATACGATCATTTCTTTAACTTTGTCAATGGAATCAGCAATGCCATCAAATTTTTCATTAGTTTTTTCTACACTTTCTTTTTGTTCATTGGAAATCTTACCTACACTTGCCATGGTGGTTACGGCACTTTCTGTTTTTACTAATAACTGCTGAATAATATTCGTAATGTCATTTGCAAAACTATTTGACTCTTCTGCCAGCTTTCTAATTTCTTCAGCAACAACAGCAAAACCTTTTCCGGTCTCCCCTGCCCTAGCTGCTTCTATAGCTGCATTTAGTGCTAATAAGTTCGTTTGGTCGGCTATATTTTTTATCATCAAACTAGCTTTTTCTATTTTTTCTACATTTTCATTCGTTGATATAATAACTTCATTAACTTTAATTGATGCTTCATTACTTTCTGTTGTTTTTTCTATTAAGAAGTTTAACGTAGTAAACCCTTCATCTTTCAACTCATTCACTCTATCAATAAGTGTATTAAGTTTTTTCATGTAATCTTGATTTCTATCTATCAATACCCCTAAATCATTAATATGTATACTTCCTTCACTTGCATCCTGTGCTTGATTAGTAGCACCTTTTGCAATATCTTCTATTGTTTTTGCCACCTCATTCGATGCTAAAGTTGTCTGCTGAATAATAACAGACAGCTCTTCTGAAGAGGATGCTAGTTGATGAGAAGTATCATCTATTTTTTTGATTAGATCAGCAAAATTATTTTTCATAAATACCAATGAATTAGCCATTTTTCCAATTTCATCTTTTCTATATAGATATTTAGTCCCCTTATCATTTTTATCAGAAGTCAGATCATAATTTGATAATTTTTCGATTGTCTCCGTTAGAACTACAATAGGCTTTGTAATATAACTACTTGCAATATATATACATATAGCTGATAAAATAATAGCACCCCATCCAATAATCATGAGAAGATTCCTTAAATTTTTAACGTTGTTAAAAATTTCTTCTTTATCAATAGATACTATAAGTATCCAGTCAGTTCCCTCAATGGGTCCATAAGCTGATATTTTTTCTTTACCTTCAGATATATACTCTCCTACACCCGCATTCCCTAAAAAAATTTGATTTTCAAGCAGTTCTTCCAATTGTTGTTGTTTAGGATCTTTTTGTGCATATTCTAGTATATTTACTTGTTCTAAAACCATTTGCAAGTCTCTATTTGCCATTATTTGTCCTTGTCTATTAATAATATAGGCAGAGCCTGTTTCCCCATAGCTAAAATCACTAATTATGCTATTTATTTCCTCTTGGCTCTTAACGCCATATAAAACTCCCGTTATCTCACCATTCCTTTCTATTGGTGCAGCTACTGTCATAATTGGTTCATTTGTAGCACGACTGATTATTACATCTGATATATTACTTTCACCCTTTTTGGATTTTTGAAAATAATTTCTATCCGAAATATTCCCTGAAGTTTTTGTGCTATCAAAACGTGTAAAATTTCCGTCTAAATTTGCTACTGCAATAGCTTCGTATCCATTCTTCTGAGCCTCTTTTCCCATTACATCCACTTTTTCCTCCCAAGGAGTATCATCATCAATAATCCTTCTATTGGCAAGAGTTTCTATAAAAATTACTTCTTGATCTATTTTAGCTTTTATAACCATTGCATTACCTTCTAGCGCAACAGAAAGCCCTTCCATTGCCTCTCGTTGCAGAAACTTAGATGATTCATAGATAGATACATAGGTCACTATTATGAAAGAAATAATAAAAATTAAACTAAAAATTAATATTAATTTACCTCTTAAAGATCTTTGCATATTTTTTCGTCCTTTCTGCTTTTAGTAATTTTTTTGTAATTTGATTGATGGTGGTCTTATCTCCACTTTCTACTTGATTGATTTCTATAAAAGAACTTATTATGAGCAAAGCAGGAGGAAATAGCTAATATAATAAATTCTAAACCTCTACTTTAACAAACATGCTTTTCAATTAACTCATCTACAACTCCAACTAACCTTTTTATTTCTGGCTTAGTGATTTGAGCATCTGCTCCTAGTTTTTTACCCTTTCTCATCATCTCTTCACTAATTAGAGAGGAAAATATTATTACTGGCAAAGTTCCTAGTATAGCATCTTCTTTAATAAGTTTTGTCAAGTGATGTCCATCTATCTGAGGCATTTCGATATCTGTAATCACACATGAAACTATTTCATTGATCTTCTTATCTTTTCTTGCTTTAACTTTTTCAAGTATATCCCAGGCTTCCCTTCCGTTATTGACCATTATTAAGTTTTTATATCCAGCTTGTGTTAAACATTCTTTTATGACCTGTGATAGCATTTGAGAATCTTCTGCAATTAAAATAGGCTTATCATTATACTGTCTAGCACTCATTGTTTTAATATCAGAGATCTGGATTCCTGTTCTTGGGCTGATATCACTTACTATTTTCTCAAAATCTAAAATTGCTACTAATCTATCGTTGATTTTTACAATACCAGTAACAATTCCTTCTATTCCATCATAAATAGTTGTATCAGGTTTCTCTATCTCCTCCCATGATAAACGATGAATTCCTACTACAGAATTTACTTGAAAAGCTGTGGTAATTTTATTAAAGTAGGTTATAAGAAAAAAGTCCTTGTTGATAGATTCATTTGAGCTGAAATTTAAATATTTAGGTAAATTTATTACCGTAATTACATAATCTCTAGGTTTAAACAACCCATGTATACAAGGATGCGCATTTGGTACTTTCGTAATGTTATTGTATCCAATAATTTCTTTTACTTTAGCTACATTAATACCGAAATAATTTTCTCCAATTTTAAATTCTACAATCTCTAACTCATTTGTACCACTTTCCAATAATATTTTGCTCCTATTATTCATAAACGTTCCTCCTTCATATTTACCAACAGATTATCATCATAATTAAACTTGTACTCTGTTAAATTCTATGATATCAACCGCTTTTCTTACGGTTAGATATATTTGATATATCAATTCCCATTACTAACTATTCTCCTGTTCATAAATGTTGTTTTATCATAGTTGATCTTGTTTTCAAACCACTCAGGTAATCTAAAAGATGCATGAATATATCCTTTAATCAAGTCTGTCCTTGCTTGTATTGCATCCCATTTTTGAGGATATTGTTTTAAGAATAAAACAAAGTCTTTTGGCGTAATTTGAAATATTTTTTTTTCTCCAAATCTTCGTCCTTTTATGTAACCAGCTCTAGCCCATCTATATATTAAGTTAGGATCTTTATTCAATAAAAAACCGATATCTCCAGTTGTTAAAAATTCTCCATTCCCTATTCTTGAAGGTCCTAATTGAAGTTCTATTGCTTTTTTCCTAATAGAAACAGGACTTCTACTCAATGTTTTTGCTATTAGCTCCATAGAAGATGTGCCCCATTTTTCTGTTAAATAATTTATTTCCTTTTCATTCCATTTTTTTATAGCCGTTGTCAAACCTAAGCGCTTTGCTTTTTTAAAGATAGAATCTGAAGTTCTATGTAATTTATATGCTATTTCTTTTATACCTTCTATTCCATAATTTCTTTTTAAATATTGAATTTCGTAATCTGTCCATTTTTTATAAGACATTTTCTTTTCCCCCCCTTTAAATATTTAAGTTTATATAGTGTCGTCAAATTTGCCAGTGAGGTCTATTTGAAAATAAAAAAGCCCATAATAAAGGATTCTTTTGAATCCTTTATTATGGACTAGTTAAATTGCAAACATTACATTTGATTTATATAGCTTTCCCATAATTATCAATTTATGTTGTTTTTATAGTTGTTTGACGACCTTAATAGGACTATAGCTTATACAAAAGTATATCTATATTCATTTTTAAAGACTCAATTATGATAAAATAATATCAATATTTAAACTTAGTTACAATATATCTCAAATATCAATTTTTGTCAACCATTATATTTTTGAGGGGAAAATTGTATATTAAAGTCTATATATGTACATATAAAATTAGTCTTTCCTACTTAGCATTTAGAGACGATTTATTAATTAGAAGTATTGGAAAACCATGCTAGAGTATACCCTCAGGTCTCTCTCTCTTTATATCTCTTTGAGTCTTTCTGAACAGTAAAATATGTGCTTTTTTATTTACTAACTCTATTATTCATTCTATACAATTTGTAGTAATATCCTCTCAAATCTTTCTTTAGGATATATATCTATTTTCTTTATTGTTATTTTTCTACCAATCAAATCACTTATCTGCTCCTCAACTTCATTGATAGTATTTCCATAAATTGTTTTTCTAATTAATTCAATACCTTTGTAATGTTGGCCTGTAGCCAATAAACTTTCTTCTAAAATAGTCAGGCTTTCTTTTAAAAGAATTTCTATCTCTTTTCCATTTATAAAAACATTAATTAGTTTTGCTCCCTTTCCGGTCACTTTTTTCAGATACTTTGAATAGAGATTCCTAATTTCAAGTTCTAATTCATTTTTTATGTCTTCTGTTAAAATAGAATCTTGATTTACTACTAATAAATTTTCTCTTTTCTCTAAAATTTCATTTGCTATTTGTGTTAGATTTTCCATCAATAAATCTATGTCAATTGGTTTTATTAAATATTTCTCTATTTTCAAATCTACTGTTTCTAAGATAGTTTTTGAATCAGATAATGCTGATGTAATAATACAAGGACATCGAAAACCCTTGGTTCTCAATTGTTTCATCATTTCAATTCCATTTATATCTGGCATGATTAAATCTGTTATGATTATATCGGGTTGATATTCGAAAAATTTTTTTATTCCATCCTGTCCATTTTCTGCTGTAATTACCCTACCAACTCTTTTTTTTAGAAATCTTGAAACTTGATTTCTTGTAATCGTCTCATCTTCTACATAAAGCACCTTTATCTTTTTTATTGTAGTCTCCTCATTCATAATATTCCTCCTATATGTCTAAAGGAAAGCCTATTATTAATCTATTTTCTGTTCCTTTATTAATTAAATCAATAGTACCTTCCATCCTTTTATGTATTATATTACTAAACATCGATAAATGATTGAGATATAATTTATACTCTTTATACTTATCTGCATTGTAGTTAATTTTTATATCAAAAAAAACTTTTTTATTATTTGTGCTTATTTGAATCATTAATTTTCTATTATCAATGTCTAACTCATCTTTACAATGCTCAATAATATCAAAAAAAATACAATACATGATCTGAATAAATTCATTAGGAGAACCATATTGGCTAATCTTTTCTTTTGTGATAACATCAACTGTTATGTGTTCCCTTTTGATTTTTTCTTCTAAGATTTCAAAAACTAAATCTAGATATTTTTTTATATCAAAATTTTCTTTTTTATAATCCATTTCAAAAAAAGTGTTAAATTTTTCTATTTCACTAGAAAGATTTTTTATGATTTGCCATATTTCTCTATAATACTCTTCCATTAATCTGCAATTTTTTGTTTCGCTATCGATTTCATCCATGAGATTGATAATGGAAAAATTTAAACTATTAAGAGGTTGCCTCCAGGCATGGGACAAGTTTGAAACAATATCTGATAAATTCATAATTTTATCAGTATAGCTTTTCATATCTTTTACACTACATTTTTCTTTTACAGAATATAATTCTTTGTTAATGTCCTTTACCGAAATAAATGCTTTTAAAAAATCAATATCTCTACTAAAAGCATAAGCTTTAATTTGCCATAGTTGGCATTTTTCATCTTTTATATCTTCTAAATTTGCTATTTCAAAGTTTTCATCATCTTTTTTCATGTAGATATTCATACTGTCTTCAGTAGAATTTTCTAAAAAATAATTTATTATTTTATAATATATATTTGTAAAGTCATCTTTAATATTATCAATACTACTACCTATAATTTTACTTTTTTCAACCTTTAAATAATTAACATAATGACTATTAATATGATTTATATAACATTTAAGTTTACCTTCCTCTATCCTTCCCTCTATTTCCAACATAAAGTCTAAATGTTGATTTGTAGAGCCCATTAAATTTTGATCGAAATTTATATGGTGTGATCTTAAAACATCGTTCAAACAGCTTCCTCCTCACTTGCTTAATATTTTAATAATACCATTTGCCAACCATTTTTTCTAGATAACTGTAGCCTCATTTTTTGTTACCTTTGAAATCATATGATAATGACCCAATAGCCATCGATTATTAAGTTTATCACTTCTCTAACTTTAATCTGCTTTTATCAACTTTTTTTATTTCTATAAATAAACTCTTCCTCTTTTATAACTCCAAAATTTATATTACTCTAGCTTTTCCATATTTTTATAGACATACGCTTTTAAAACTAAATTTTAGTATACACGGGCTACGATTTCGCACAAAACCGTGAGCTGCAAATGTGCCCTTAGTCTATTAAAATTTAAAGGCGTATGTCTATATCTGTTTATATTAAAAAGCACCTGCTCCTATAAACAGATGTTTTGTATATATAGCTTATTTATTTTTTATCTATTTAACTCAACTTGGACTGTGATTTTCTTCCTCTCCCTAGATCTTATTATCTTTATGATCGACTATTTAAATGTGTGCATTGCTTACATTCCTAAATTTTTCTTGATTTTTTCTATCACCAGATCTTCTTGAAAAGGTTTAACAATAAAGTCTTTAGCTCCTGCTTGAATTGCTTCAAGTATCATTTGACTCTGTCCCATAGCTGAACACATAATGATCTTTGCTTCTGGAAAACTTTTTTTAATTTCTTTAACTGCTTCTAGACCATCCATGTCCGGCATAGTAATATCCATTATTACTAAATCTGGTCTGAGCTCTTTATATTTGAAAACTGCTTTTTCTCCGTTTGCAGCCTCGCCAACCACTTCAAAGTTATGCTTTATAAGAAAATTTTTCAAAACCGTTCTCATAAATGCAGCATCGTCTACTATTAAGATTTTTGCAACCATATCCTATCTCTCCAATCAATTCCTAATTTTATGAAAAACTATATTATTTATAACCTATCATAAAGTAAAAAAATATGCCAGTGCTCAATGTCTCTTAAGTAATAATCTTTTTAGCAATTAATCCATCTCAATTTTGTGTACATCTGTATCATTTCGGTAGCCATAAAAGCAAATTTATATAATTTGTAAATTGTTCTTTATGCAACAAAATGATCCATGATTTGATTTTATACAATCATGGATCATTTATCTATCTTATCTATCATCTACTTCAACATCGTGTAGTATATCACTCCAAATTTCCTTAAGCTTGATATCCCACTTGTCAGTTTCTTTCTTGTACTCAATGGTTTTAACAACAATGATACTATCTGTATTCAATAACTGAGATGTTAGCGCCTTATATAAAGCTTCCCCTTCAGTCAAATTTACTCCCTCAGGTTTCTGACTTGGAATTACTTCTATATACATCACCTCAGATTGAGCAGGATATGAATCTCTCGTATAATCATACCATACCTTCACTTTCTCACCTATACCGATATCTTTAGGAGCATTATTAAACCATATAGCGTTATAATATTCTGAAACTCCACCAGTTTCGCTAAAATCTTGTGCCTCTGGATCGATCACAAGGATTCTATCATCTTCTTTCTCCATGACGTATCCTATAATTCCGGGGGCATCATTTGGCGAAGAATTTTCACTGGCACTAGCATTACAAGCCATTAATGTTACTGTTAATAATAAATATAGCATTATTGAAAATCTCTTTTTCAACAACCCATCCCTCCTATTCATTTCTTCGGCATAGTATTCAAACAGATATTTGTCAATTTTTCTTTGATTTGGAGTATATTTTTATTCGCCTCTTTATTATCTGCTTTTAATTATTAGACGAATACAGCTGATTTTTCATTTTATTCAGCTATATCCAAGAGAATTTTCCCGATTTCTGGACTAACGATGCAATAGGATACATCTTTACCGTCTATTTGTCCTCCAACCAAAACGTGTTCCTCAAAACCATAGCTGGTCAACTGGATATTCGTTTCATCGTCTGAAGTAATCATGATGCTATTTCCTGCAAGCATCATGGGGTACCCCCCCTTGTATGTGGGACTTGTATTTAAAACATTAATCAAGTCGTCTATTTCATCTTGTTTAAAAGTTTTCATTTCTTTCTGCATTAAATTATATAATTTCATCTCTTTAATAGCATCAATAGCTATTGCTTTCCCCATTTCCTCCAATGATTCACCAATTTCATCTTGCCCTGGTTCAACAACACTTGGCGGTAAATCTGCTAAATTTCCTTGAATCTTTTCTATTCCATCCTTATCAAATCTAATCAATATATTTGGATATGTTAGAGCTTGAGTGACGACTTCGTCTTTTGAAGGAGCTAATAAAGTAGCATCAATATATGCTGTGCCTGGTGTTACTTGGGTAACACTACCTATTTGCAAATCATAGCCTCCTGTTGATTTTTCCCCTGCAGTGACTAAAACATAATGCCACTGTCCATCAGTTAATGTATGAAATCCTGGAGTTTTTATGTTTTCTTCATACCAAGCAGATAATGTCTGATTTTCATCAATCTTTTCGGCCTCTACTATTTCAAAGTGAATTGGCTTTTCTATAATGATCACATCTTTGTCACCCTCGGTTTCAATGGTAACTGCACGGTTTGAATCATCCCATCCCACTGAAGCTCCTAAAGTTTCTGCAACAAAACGTCCCGGAATAAAGGTGCGTCCCTCTACAACCTTAGCAGGCACTTCCAGCTTTAAGGTTTCTACGTTCACTACTCCATCCACACTTTTGGTTATTTCAGCAGTATCTTTTCCAATAGCTAATACAATACTCATGTCCTCCGTAAGTACCTTAACCGCTTTCTGATCTTGATCCCATTCTACCGTAGCACCCAATTTTTCCATAATTCCTTTTAGTGGGACTAATGTTCGGTTATTTTCGATGAAAGGGGCAACTTCTGTCTCTAACCACTCACCATCTACTTGCACTCGAATATCCCGATCCTTTATTATTCTATTTTCCATTAAAAATTTGTTATCTGTATTATTCACTCCTGAGTCATCAGAATCCACCCACATCTTCAACGTATAAGCCTGTTGACCTTCAACAATCTTTACACTATCTTTTCCAAAAATCTCATAAAGAAAATCAGCATTTTCTTCACTGTAGGGTGTGACTCCTATTTCAATATAGTCCTCCCTTGGCCCTGTGTGGGTTACAGTAAATCCTATCTCTGCCATTTTTTCGGAGTTCTCCTCAAAAATGTACTTGTCAATCTCCCTATGTTTCTGAGTTAGCTGGCTTTCAATACCTACTTCTATACTTGGACTTGTACGCAACTCTAAATTTTCTGAATTAGCAAAAACAGCACTTGATGAAATTGTGGTTAAGCATATCCCAACGACACACACCTTTGTAAACTTTGATTTAATCATAAAATCATTCCTCCTCATTCACTTGATTTTTTCAAATTATGTTAGTTTTACGTAATTCGCTTAAGTATTATATAAGCTTATTTATCTTGATGTCATATCCATAAAAAGTCTACAACACCAGAGCATCTTATTTACTTCTCTTTTATATGCTCTTACATAGGTAAGACGCAAAAATTCCTTTTAAGTTCCCTAATTCTCAAAAATAAATAGAAACCCACGAAAAATTGCTCATGGGTTTCTGAATTTTCCCTAGTCATCACATTCTTGTTTTGATGACTATTCTCTTTATATATTGATGTTAACTAGTGTTTATTGCACTTGCTTTTATCAGAACAACTACTGCCGCAGCTACATTTATTATCTTTGGCATCTTTGTATACTTTTTTTGAAGCAAATACGATAATCATCGCAAATATTAAACCAACGATAACATTTCCTAACATTATGCTTCAACTCCTAACGCAGCACGTTTAGAATCTGCTTTTCTAATCGTTAAAACAAGGTAAATTGTAGTGCCAGCTAGTATTATTATCGCTGGCACGAAACCTACTGCCGGTGCTCCATATACGATCAACGAGCCAACTTGAGTTACCATCATCGCCAAAATGTATCCAACCCCGAACTGGAAAGCAAGAGCTTTTAATAACCATTTTTTTGAACCCATTTCCGAATTCATAGCTCCAATTGCTGCAAAACAAGGTGGAGTAAACAAATTAAACACAAGATAAGCAAAAGCTGTCACCGGTGTGAAAAATTGTATTAAAGCACCTCCGGGTAAATGTAAGGCCTCTTCTGAAGCCACAGCTAAAAGTACTGCAAATGTAGCAACAACATTTTCTTTGGCAATAAAGCCTGTTATTGCCGCAGCTGCAAGCTGCCATCCAACAAATCCAAGTGGAATCAAAAGCGGAGCAATCACTGTCCCAATTGAAGCAAGTATACTTAGGCTTTGATCTTCTACTGGCTTAAATCCCCAACTATATGCTTGTGCAAACCATACTAACGTATTACACACAAGTATAATCGTTGTAGCTTTATAAATAAACGCTTTTGCTTTGTCTATCATTTGAAGAAAAGCATATTTTAAGCTGGGCAATTTATATTCCGGAAGCTCCATAATAAATTGAGATGAATTCTCCCATACAAAGATTTTCTTTAATAAAAGTCCGCCGAGTACAATCATTATAATTGCAATAAGATACATGCTGGGTCCAACCCAAGAACTTCCCGGAAAAAATACTGCCGCAAAAAGAGCTATAATTGGAAGTTTAGCGCCGCAAGGTACAAAAGGAGTAAGAATTGTAGTCATTCTCCTTTCATTAACATCTTCAATCGTTCTTGTTGCCATAACACCGGGAATAGCGCAACCAGAACCTACAATCATTGGTATAATAGACTTACCAGATAGTCCGATTTTCTTGAAAAACCGATCCATTACAACTGCCACTCTAGCCATATATCCACAGTCCTCAAGAAGGGATAGACAAAAAAACAATACCATAACTAGAGGTAAGAACCCTACAACAGCTCCCACACCACCAATGGCACCATCTACGATAAGGGCTTGCAAGAGTGGATTAATTCCTACGCCCTCTAAAAAACCATTGACCGCATCCGGCACTATTTCTCCGAACACTACCTCATTAAAGTATTCTGATAAGTACCCCCCCAGCCCTTCGATAGAAAATGAAAACACTGCCCACATTACCAAGAAAAATATTGGTAATCCTAACCATTTATGGGCTATAATTCTATCTAATTTATCAGAAGAAGTAACCTTGCTTGCATCTCTTTTCTTAACTTGACACTTTTCAACAATTCCATCTACAAACTTTTGTCTTGCCTTATCAGAATCATCAGAGTCTTTGCCTGTGAAATCTGGCGCAATTTGAGTTTTCTTTTCCTTGCCCAATTTAACAGCTTCATTCATTAAATTCAATAACCCATCTTCCGATGTGGCGGTAGTAGCAACAACTTTACAATTTAATTCCTGACTTAAAGCAGTCTGATCTACAGTATCTCCTCTTTTAGATACAATGTCGCTCTTATTAAGAGCAATAACTACTGGAACCCCTAATTCTAGAAGCTGTGTTGTAAAAAACAAGCTTCTACTAACATTAGCACCATCAACAATATTAATGATTACATCTGGCTCTTCTCCCAAGATGAAATCTCTAGTAATTGCTTCTTCACCAGTAAATGGTGAAATAGAATATGTACCTGGAAGGTCAACAATTCTAACGTCAAGCCCCTTCGGATTATACTTCTTTTTAAGCTCTGCTTCCTTCTTTGCTACAGTAACACCAGGCCAGTTTCCTACAAACTCTGTTTTCCCTGTAATTGCATTAAACAGTGTAGTTTTCCCTGAATTAGGATTACCCGTTAATGCTATTCTCATCGTAAATCCCCCCCTCATTATAACCGCTTATTTATATTGATAATCATTATCAGCATTAACAAAAATATAATATGCTATAATCCATAGCATATTAGCAATATAATATTTAATAAGAAACAAAAACGCTAGCCTATGCTTCTATCACAATAGATTTTGCCATATTTTCATCAAGTGCATATCTACTGTCTTTAATATTAACTATATAATTTCCTGCAAGTTTGGAAATAAGTGTAATTTCTTCTCCTTCAAAGCATCCTAAAGTAAAAAGAAATTTTTTTACTTTTTCTTTCCCTTCAACTTGTTTAATATTAAAAGTCTGACCAATCTTTGTTTTTGATAATACCATAATGAACTCACCCTACTTTATAGTTTAATTATTAACATCCCTCTTATTGATAAAGAATATCATTTTCATGCAAAATTGTCAATAGGTTGATAAATTTTTTTTGCAAGTCATTCTGAGCCTTGGCGAAGAATCTAAGTATTTAAAATGCTTAACAAACAAATTTTGTGAAAACATGTAAAAACTATAGTACAGAGAGTGCCCATAAATATAAAGATGCAACGGAACCATAGGGGGAATACCGTTTTCTATATACCTGAAATTTTTCTTTTGGAAGCTCCTTAAGTCCATATAGATTCATCATCCCTCTACAGATGGCTAAATCTTTGTAGCTTACCACATCCGGTCGATGGAGGGAAAAAATCAATAGCATCTCAGCCGTCCAAACACCTACTCCCTTTAGAGAGGTAAGGGTTTTTATTATCTCCTCATCCGTCAAAGTATGCAGTAAGTTAAAAGTTATCTTCTCAGATATTGCAGCCTCTGCAATCCCTTTTATATATTCAGCTTTTCTTAAAGACATACCACAGCCTTGAATTTCTGATATTTCTGCTTTTATAATACCTTCTGGTGTGATGTTTCCTACTAGATTATTAAATCTATTCCATACCGTCTCGGCAGCCTTATTAGAAATCTGCTGACTAACAACACTTGAAACAAGTGCTATAAATGGATCAGGTGTAATTTCCCGCTTAATCATCCCTATTCTATCAACAGCTACACCAAGCTTTTTATCTCTTCTTTTTAGGTAGTCTATTTCCTTTTGCCCGTATTCAAAATGCTTCTTGTCTTCCATTAATTCCATCTTACTGTACCTCTTTTCTAATAATTTGCATGCCAATGTCTGCATCTGCTTCAGTTTCATTGCAAAATATCTTTTCTTGAGAAAAAATCATTGATTAAATAATTAAAAAGTAGATAGTCCACTCCATTCTTGAAAACGATAAATCATATTTTTGAGAAAATTATCTTCTTGATATTTTGAAAAGTCAACGGTGTAGTCTCCCCCTTGATTTTCCCATATTCGATCAAAATATTCTATCACCTCTTTTGTTACCTTACTATCCTTGTTCGCTACTATTTTCAAATTTGTTTCTAAATTATAATCTCCTATATTTCTGACAGTAAAGTTTGCTGAACCTCCTATGATAGTGACTACATTATTATTTTCAATAACTATCAGTTTTGTATGATATTGTTCACCATAAGTATCATACCATTTTACTTCTATTTTATTCTCCGATTCTTTTACTAATTCCATTGCAGCTTGTCTATTGGGAATACCGTTCTTTTCAATACCAAAAGCATCTTTATTTGCATCAAGTATTAATCGAATATCTACTCCCCGATCAGATGCTTTGATTAGTTCTTTGATAATGGTTCGCTCAGATAAATAGAACATTCCCAATGTGATTCTATCATTAGCCTTAGTGTTTTTTATTTCATCAACAATATGTTTTCTTATTTTTCCTTCAGTAATCACCATAGCTTTTATATTATCCATAACATCTTTGCTGCTAACATATTTAATATCTCCAAAATCATTGCCTGAAAATTTTGCTACAGCTCGTTCTGTTTTAATTAAATCATTAATGATTTCTCCTTCAACTTTAAAAGCAATATTAGAGTGATATGCACTAGCATCGTGTGGGTTTGCAGAAGTTACAATTGCTGCCTTATCTGTAATCAATACCTTTCTATGATTCGCCTTAAACTTTAATAGTTTTAAATAGGATCGTAGTGTGACTTTAGGAGAATCTTCACTGAAGGGATTTCTAATCCACCCTTTCCCTTCGGTTCCAAACCACTGTAGAAATGTCTTCCAAAACCCGGAGTATAAAGGATTAGAATTCCTCATTTTACTAGAATCAGTGACAATGATATCTATATCATTATTCTTTAATTCCTTTAAATTATTAGATTCATATACACCATAAAAATTATTAATCTCATCTGTTATAAAAACTACTTTTAAATTAGGATATCTTTCCTTTTGCCGTATTAACGTATCTGTCAGTTTTCCTGATAAATTAGGAAATTCACTTTCTCTGCTGTAGTCATCGTTGAATAAGAACATATCTGCAATAATAAATTCTTCTGCTTCTTCAATTAACTCTATTAATTCTTGGAATATTCTATGCTCCTGTACAACTTCACCATTTTTCCTATAGGATAGGTCATATATAAACTCTATATTTGATACATTATGCAAAGCTCCTTCATAAGAAGTACCTTTAGGCATAGGAATGAAAAAGCTATTTATTAACAGGATTATTAATAGACTTAGCAATAGTCCTAATTTTATCAATTTATTTTTTTGCTTTTTTATAGGCATATCTAATGATTTCAATTTTTCCATCATGTCACCCCCGTCATAATATATTAAGTATATCTTATTTCATAGCTTGGTGTAAGCATAATCGTATTTTTACTGACGAGGTAATATTTACTTTTAATAAAAATCTTGCCAAAGTGCCTCCTAAGGCGTCACTCAGGTATAATTAAATATTACAGCAAGCATGGCATCTTGGCCTATACCAATTCTACTCAATAGCATCTCACGGGGGAAACCCCCGTTATTTATGATAATGTCTTTCTATGGTTTCTTTAATCAAATACTATACTGTTATGATTAGATGCTGCATCTATTGCATTCTTAATGTTATTTTTACGAATATCCTCTTTTGGGAAAAAAATAAAAGATCTGCAATCGCAAATCTTTCAATAATATTAATCAGTCTCCATTCTGTGTAGCCCATTAAATCGTTATTTCTTTTTTATTCTTTCTTTTCTTCTGTTGCCTTTTTTTCTTCTTTCTTTTCTTCTTTCTTTTCTTCTGTTGCCTTTTTTTCTTCTAAATAAATAGCTGCTGGTATAATCGTTTCGTAGCTTTCAACATTATGTTCTATAGGTTGTGTTAAAATAGTTAATCTAGCCTCTCCAACCACCTCTACTCCTAGTTCATATTCTACCTGAATAGCGATGGTTGGTACTCCAGATAGATCAACAATCGAGGTTCCATGAGAAACAGGATTTTTTTTGATTCGTGCTAAAATTAACCGATTAAAGTAATTTCCCTCAATAGAGCTAATTCCCTCAATATTCTCTACTTGGATTAATTCAGAAAAATTCCCATATTTTTTAGAAACATTGGTATCTCCATTGGCTTCATACCATACATGAATTTCAAATTTACCATCTACTCTTACATTAATGTTTTTTCTATCGAAATTTTCAAATTTACTATGGACAATTTCAGCATTAGTAATGGTACATCCTAATACACTACTAGGGTATGCATTTTCATTGGCTGTAATATGAATGGTTGTTTGATATATATGACTAGCGCTTCCACAAACAGCATTGGTGATAATTGTTCGCATATTTCCTTTATTTTTTTTATCCATCATTACCCTCCTTCGCATCAAAAAGTTTTCTTTATACCTATTGTATTCACCATTTACTAAGATGTGCTATTTAATATCATTTATTTTGTAAAAAAGTCTTCCTAAAGCCTTCCTTTAGAAGCTTTAAAAGTTTATAATTTCCAAGTCCCGCCGCTGGAATAATTGCTTTGCGTATTTTTATTTTATTTTCCCACCTAACTCTTACGATTTCTTATTTCATTATATGACAAAATGAATATTATGTATTAGGTCGAAACATAAAATACTACATTGGCCTTAATTCATAATCAAAGGGTGATAGCTTATGCACAAAATAGCTGTGGTAGGTTCAGGATATGTTGGGTTGGTGACAGGAGCATGCTTAGCAGAATTTGGAATGGAGGTTACCTGTATCGATAGAAATATAGCAAAGATTAATGGGTTAAAGAATGGAAGAATTCCAATTTATGAACCTGGGTTGGAACAGCTGGTGAAAAAACATTTTCATCACAAAAGGCTACATTTCACTACAAATATAAAGACTGCCGTTGAGGAAAGTGAAGTGATTCTTATTGCAGTGGGTACACCAACAAAAGAGGATGGTAGTGCTGATTTAAAATCAGTTTTACAGGTGGCTGAAGACATTGCTAAATATATCAATGGTTATAAAATTATAGTAGATAAATCAACGGTTCCTGTAGGAACAGGCCAAAAAGTGAAGCAAACCATCCGTAATATATTATCGAATAAAAATAATAATACCAGCTTTGATGTGGTGTCAAACCCAGAATTCCTAAGAGAAGGCTCTGCTATAAATGATTTCCTTAAACCGGATCGCATCGTGTTAGGAGTAGAGTCAAAAATGGCTGAAAAAGTAATGCGCGAGGTATATGCCGTACCTAATGGTCATGGAATACCCTTTATCGTTACGAATTTGGAGACTGCAGAGATGATAAAATATGCTGCAAATGCCTTCCTAGCCCTTAAGATTACCTATATCAATGAAATAGCAAATCTATGTGAAAGAGTAGGAGCGGATGTTAAAATGATTGCCGAGGGGATGGGGATGGATCACCGAATCAGTCCTAAGTTTCTTCAACCTGGACCAGGCTTTGGTGGTAGTTGCTTTCCTAAGGATGCTAAAGCCTTAGCAAAAACTGGACGGGATAATAGCCTTCCACTTACCCTTGTGGAGCAAACAATTATAGCAAATGAGCTTCAAAAACATCGGATGATCGAAAAAATCAGCAATAATATGGGTGATTTAAAGGGCAAAACCTTAGGCGTACTGGGAATTACCTTTAAACCGGAAACAGATGATATGAGAGAAGCTCCTTCACTGGTTATTTTAGAGGCATTGGTGAGAAAAGGCGCTTATATAAAGGTTTACGACCCTGCTGGAGAAAAAGAGGGTCGATTACGGTTTAATCATATTAAAGATAAGGTCGTTTTTTGTCAGGATGAATATACTGCTATAAAGGAAGTAGATGGAATTTTGATTTTAACAGAGTGGCCTCAGTTTAAGAAAATCGATCTGGATTATATCAAAAATCAGATGAAAGGGAATTACTTTTTTGATTTTAGAAATATTTTTGAAAGAAGTGCCATAGAAGCAAAGGGATTTCAATACTATTGTGTGGGGAGATAATATAGATGAGTAGAATAATGGTAACTGGCGGTGCTGGATTTATTGGTTCAAATCTGATCGATGAGCTTTTAAGAACCCATAATAAAGTAGTGGCAGTGGATAATTTTAATGACTATTATAATCCAAAGATAAAAGAAAATAATATTAAGGACATACTGGATAATATGCGTAGATTAAGTATTGAACCAGACAGTTTTAAACTGTATCGAGAAGATATTCGAGACAGAGAAAAAATGGAAGAAATACTTACTAATCATGAAATTACAATTATTATCCATCTGGCTTCCATGGCAGGAGTGAGACCCTCCATAGAGAAACCGAACCTATATTATGATGTAAATATTAATGGGACCCTTGCTCTTTTGGAAGTAGCCAGGAAAAACCCAGTGAACAAGCTTATATTTGCTTCTAGCTCTTCTGTCTATGGAAATAACCAAAAAATTCCATTTGAAGAAGATGATTCTGTAGATTACCCTATTTCACCCTATGCTGCTTCAAAAAAAGCAGGAGAATTAATATGTTATACCTATCATCATCTTTATGAAATGAGTATAGCTTGTTTGCGTTTTTTTACCGTATACGGTCCAAGACAGCGACCTGATCTAGCCATTAATAAATTCACTAGGTTGATGATGACCGATCAACCCATTCCAGTTTATGGAGATGGTTCTACTCAAAGGGATTATACCTTTATTGGAGATATCGTTGATGGCATTATGAAAACGATAGATTGGATTGATAAAAAAGAGAAAAAATATGAAATATTTAATCTAGGAGGATCAAAGAAGATTACATTGAATGAAATGATAGCAACCATCGAAAAAGCATTGAATATTAAAGCAGTGGTCAATCGATTACCCATTCAGCCGGGAGATGTGGATAAAACCTTTGCTGATATCTCAAAGGCTAGAGAGATTCTCGGTTATCATCCCAGTAAAGCATTTGAAGAGGGAATAAAGGATTATATCAGATGGCTAAGAAAACACATAAAGGAAGACTGTTGAAAAATCAACAGTCTTCCTTTATACATCTATCTTTAAGAAGGTATTCCTTCTAGTTTTCTTTTTTACTATATTATTTCACTTGATTAAACAATGCTAAAAGCTGTCCAGCAACACGATTCCAATTATATTTTTCTTCTGCAAGCTTTCTACTCATTTCTGCCATTTTCTGTGCTATATCACGGTGTTCCAAAAGATATGTTATTTTTTCAGCCATCACTTCGGGATTATCATATTCATAAAGAACGAAACCATTTACATTTTCTTCTATCACTTCAGCATTTCCTCCCCGTCTTGTAGTAATAATGGGTAGACCTGACGCCATCGCTTCATAATGGACTCGAGCGAGGGGCTCTCGCCACTGGGAGGCGCAAACAAAAATGTCCGCCAATTGAAAGTATTTTGGAACATCTGAAGGAGGTAAAAATCCAGTAAATATAACTTTTCCCTTTAGATTAGTGGATATTCGCTGAAGCTCTCTACCATAATCATCTGTTATATTACCACCATACCATTTACTTCCTACCAAAACCAAGGCCGTATTAGGATAAGCTTCCATCACTTTTTCAACAGCTTGCAATAGGATATGTGCACCTTTTTTAGGACTAAACCGTCCAACAAACAAGATTACCTTTTCGTCTGTAAGTCCAAGTGCTTCACGCATCTTTCTACTGTTTTCTTTTGCTTCATCAAACCAAGGGGGTATAAATTCTTTTATATCTGCTGCTGAATAGATGGGGGTTACCTTTCCTTCCACTTCAGGATACATCCCTTTTAAATCATCGGCTATGAATTGACTAACGGTTGTAATAAATTCACAGCTGTCAATGCATTTCTTTGCACGTATTTTATCAATTTTTTTAGGCGCGAACATTTCATTGTGAAGACTGAGACTGAATTTTACATTAGGCAAAGTAGATTTTAATCTTGAAATCCACAGGGGTCTGTTAAACACATGAATCAAGTCATATTCATCTGTGACAGCTTTTATAATATTTTTAATATATTCATCTGTTGTTTTTCCTGAGACCCGTACGTATTGTACATTTCCCACCCTTTCTTGATCAATTAATTTATCATTTTTCAAACTAAAGACTGTGATTTCATGATGTTTAGATAAAATTGGTACTATATTGCTAATATAAATTTGAATTGCACCTCCTAAAATAGGAGGTACAGGAAGCTTTTCTGTACATATGAGAGCAATTTTCATATTAATCCACCTTTAATAATAATTTTTCTAACAATTGTAGTTTTCTTCTTTCAAATGTTGCCGCTCCCTTAATTTTACTTGAACTAATGACTTTATCCTTTTTAAAAATATCCTTAACCGTTCCGAAAAACCAATGGGGATACATTAAATCAATAATCAATATTTTTTTGTCTTCCTGAGACAGTGGGTTAACTTCTTCATACCATTTTAGTAGTGACATGATTTTGTCTTCATTCCAGTTACGAGAATTTTGCATTTGTTTGCCAATGATTTTTCTCAAATCACGAAGGGGTAAATCATAGGTGGTACCATCGAGATCAATTACATATAAAATATCCTTACTATAGATAACATTTCCTTCTCCATAGTCTTGATGACAAAGAGTGCACTCTTGAAGTTGTATACTTGTTAGCTTTTCATAGGAGGATTTTTTTAAGGCTTCAATAGCCATTTTTGCAATTTCTAGCATTTCATCAATACAACTCAAATACGCCTGATGTGATGACATCTCTTCCTTTGATATAGCTACTTCTTTCCAATTTTCAAGTCTGTTATGCATGGACTCATATTGTTTCGGCCAATTGTTCAATTTAGAAGATACTCTAGCATAATCAGGTGGTGTATAACCTTTAGAAGCCAAGTGAAATCTTGCTAGACCCTTTACTGCAATAGCCAAATCTGAGGGTAAGCTAAAATTCAAGTCTCTACCTTGAATCCATTCATACAGCACAAAAAGCTGCCCTTCGTGCTCTGTAATGGCTTCATTATCTTTATTACGATAGATTTGCGGTACTTTACCCTGATTATTATATATGTGAATTTGTGCATTAACTGTAAAGGCTGCTTTATCCATTTGATGTCTTAATCTTTTCAAACAAAAAGTCTGCTCTTTATCCTTAAATTTCCAAAGGGTTTTTAAACCGTTGTTTTGTATGATTACTAAATCCTCTGGTATAAGCTGATAATTCAAAAGTACTTTTTTAGCTAACACATTTAAATCCGTAGAGGAAAGCTTTGAATTCATTTTTTAAACTCCTTTCTCTATGACGGTATTAGTTTTTCAAAATTTTCTAAAACAGGTATTAAGGATTTTTCAACTTTTAGCATCTCCTCTAAACGCTTTAGATATTTTAATTGAGTCCAGCTTTTGTCACGACCCTCATAATACTTACTCATAATTCCTGCAAATAAGTGGGGATATAGTAGTGTTGATTTTAAAACCTGCCATTGGCAAGGAGTTAAGGGATTGATTTCATGATAACAAGTCATTATATATTTAAAAGTTTCAGCATCCCATCCACCTTTTTTCTTCATAATCTTATTTAATATTTTTCTAATATCTCTTATGGGGATATCCAACGTAACTGAATCAATATCAAGTACAAATAGCTTTTTGGATTCAGTATAAATTAAATTACCTGCGGCGAAATCTTGATGGCACAGACAACCTTTATCTCCTGCCTCTTTAGACCATTGATGATAATTACTTTTTTCCAGTTTATTTACAGCGTCTTCCATTTGCTTGTAAAAGCTTTCAAACTCTTTTAGAATTATTTTTCCAAATTCCGTTGGCTGTTGATTAAGGCTTTCAGTTTTATAATAGCCTTCTAATTTATGCATCTCTCCTCGATATTTGGTAATCCATTCTCCCAAATGCTTTCTGACTTTTGTATTTGGTGAAGGAAAAAAGTCTTCGGAAGCTTTATGAAACTTAGCCAATTCCTGTACAATTAGTCTAATATTATTGTTGTTGGAATAATTAAGTGTTTTTCCACTAATCGCTTCACTCAATACATAACAAGTGTTATGTATTATTGCAAAGCGCTTACCTTCTTTTGTTTTTATAACGTCAGGTATATAAATACCCTTCTGCTTTAAATGTTCTACAGCATCTAGGATGAAATTTAGCGTATCACTAGATTGAGATTGTTTCTTTAATATTTTATATCCTGCAGGGGTCTGAATCCACCAAACTCCTTTTTTATCTTTATAGGATTCGTTTTTGATGCCAACAACAGTAATATCATATTGTTGTAAAGCTTCTTTAATTTCCTCATTAAAGTTAGACACATATTTTCCTCCTTATCAACAAAAGGATATAAGCTGAGATACATTGGTAACTGGTAAAACAATCAATAGAAATATTTTGAATAGGGGGACATCCCCCTATTCACTATTTTTTCTCTAATTTTTAATCTTCTTCTTGCTCTTCTTGTTCTTCTTCCTCTTCTTCCCTTTCTTTATAAACCCAACCAATTTTAATAGAAAACTTTCCTTCATATTCATCATTTTCGTATTTAACCTTATAATCTAGATCTCTATCATTGGGAATAATTACTTTTTCTCCTTCTACCTCCAAATCTTCCTTCATTAATTCGCCAACTATCTCCTTAACATACTTTAGGCATTCTGATTTTGAACCTTCATATTTTTCACTATAACCCATTGTTACAACCTCCTTTTTTTAGTATATTATATTCTTGTTAAGAAAAAAGGTATCATAAATTCATATATTTTTTTAAAAAAATATGAGTTTATGGAAATATTGATGTAAGGAAAATACTGTGCCTTTTAAAATATATTAATCAAAAGAGATCTGCTGTTGCACCCCAGCAGTTCTTTTTTTAGTATATTTCTATTATTTTGCAGCTACACTAAAGTAGTTTAATCATCATCTTCCCCGTATTCTTCTAAATAAATCGTTTCGGGTATAAGGATTTCATCCTCCTCATTTTGGGAGTTATTGAGATACGTCAAAACCTTCAATCTCACTTCTCCCGTCACTTCTATCTCTAATTCATATTCCACCTGAATGGCAATTGTTGGCATCCCAGATTGATTTACCAATGAAGTTCCAAGAACTGCAGGTCCTTTATTGATTTTTGCTATGATTGAACTTCTATGATCGCTTTCCTTATCAAAACTGATTTCCTCTATATTTTCAACCTCTATTACCTTCGAAAACTTTGCAATATTTTTTGAAATTTTTGTATCGCCATTGGATAGGTACCATACATGAACTTCGAATTTGCCATCTACTCTTACATTAATTATTTTTCTATTGGAATTTTCAAATTTAGTATCAACAATCTCAGCATTAGTAATGGTACACCCTAACACACCACTTGGGACTTCGTTTTTATTAACGATCATGTGCATAGTGGTGTGATATGTGTGATGGCCACTTCCTAAAACTACATTGGTAAAAATCGTCCTAAAACATTCATTTTTATTGCTATCCATCATTAACAACCTCCTCTCTTATGAAATGATAAAATTTTCCTTCTTACATTCATAATATTCTAAATATAGTAAGATGTTCTATTTTAGATGATTTTTTTACCTGATTATATATTCTACAGAATTAGCTATATTTAGCTATATAAAGTAGAGTCCCTCTCTTATTTACAATTTTGTTATAACTAAAGTTTTCGGTTTGACGTCGCATTTGACAACCGTTTCAAGTTTACAGACCTGAATCCTTCCAAGGAACAGATGATATGACTGCAAAATAGTGTATTTTAGACAATACAGAATTAAATGATAGATGTAATAATTCCTGCAATCATATAATGGGAAGCTATTTCTTAATTTCTATTGTCATTGGATTTTTTACCTTACTACTTGCTGTATTAGGTCTGTGGTCTGCGGGAACAGGAGTAATGGATGACCCTATTTCCTTTGGTACGGTTTTTAATGCTGCGATGGTTTATTTACCAGCAATGTGGATAATGATTGGTGTCGCAGTGTTGTTTGTTGGCTTTGTACCACAAGCAGCGGGCTTAACCTGGCTATATTTAGGATATTCATTCTTTGCCGTATACTTAGGGGGATTACTTCAATTTTCCCCTTTAATGAGTAAGTTGTCACCATTCGGCAATGTGCCTAAAGTACCAATTGAAGATTTGAATTTCACCCAAATTTTAATAATGATAGCTATAGCACTAAGCTTAATCGTGATTAGATTTATAGGATACAACAAACGGGATATACAAGGATAATAAGGAGACCTCCAGTTATAGAGCTGGAGGTCTCCTCTTGAACTTGCACAAATACAAATCAACAAGTGCTTCTTTCCTTTAAAACCGCTTCCCTCAAGCTCTTAGGGAAGTTGATTCTTTTGATACTCCTTTACGTTTAACATGATAAATGGTTCTAGTAATCCATTTTCTTTATATTTTCATATATATTATTCTTTTCTTTTGTAACAATAAACTTATCTAATAAGTGGGAAATTATCATGATACCAGGAATATTGATTAATAAACGTGTGATAGCAAAATCGCTCCCTAGAGCAGTCATTTCAAAGAGAAACATTGGTATCTTAGTAGTAGACCATGCTCCAATAAATATTAAAATATTACTAAATTTTGCTCCCTTTTTCATCAAAATAAGCGCAATTGGAAAGGCACCATAAAGAGGACCTGCTGCTGCAGAACCCAGTAGGAAGGCTAGAACTATGCCTTTTATGCCAGAATCTTCTCCCATGTACCTTACCATAGTTTCCTTGGGAACCCATACATCTAAAAGACCTAGTAAAATGAAAACTGGAGGAATCACCATAGCCATTTCTCTAAAACTAAATCCAACTACACCTATAGCTTCTATACCTAATTTTTGGTCTATAGCTGTTAAAATGCCAAGAGCAACCAGTGTAATTGTAAAAAAACGATAACGCTTAAGTAAAGTCTTCATTGATGGATTTTTTGCTGAAAAGTTCTTCATGTTCCAAGCACCCTCCCCATAATATAAGCCACAACAAAAGAAAATATAAAAGCACTAATGTTTCTCCAAAAAGTTAGCTTTCTTCCAAAAAATTGGCTTTCTATTGGTATTGTTACTACGCCCACCATCATAAGAGATGAAATAAAGGCTGCAATTTGTACTAATCCAGCACCATTTTCAAACAGTAAAGCTGCTGTTGGAAAGGCAACAAAGCCAGGGATTAAAGTAATTGCTCCTATAACAGCTGAAATAACGGTACCCATCAAGCCTGATTGTCCACCGATTATTGCGCCAATAATTTGTGGATTTAAAACAGAAAGCAGAATTCCTACCAATATGATGACGCCTAAAAATTGTGGCAAAATGTTCTCAAAAGACTTCCATGCCTTTTTTAAGGCTGTTTTGGTTTTCCTTGCATCTTTTCTATAGGAAGCCATTAGTAATATAAATACAACAGCATATAAGATTCTATTTGTCATGATTTCCCTCCTTATGAATCTAACATTCTTATTTATAGTATTTCTTATTTATATATCTACTTATCTTTTATTTTAACACATATTAAAATAGGTTATGAATTTGTAAACAAACCCATCTTTAAACAGAAAAATCTCCTTCTTACTTTCATTCATATAATGCCTATCCTTCTAATTGCTTTTTGCGGACGATAGTCCCAGCATGCTACCCACGATTCCAAGAATTCCACTCATCATCGTAATCAATAGGGTCATGTTAGATATAAGAGCTTCACGGGGAGGTAAAGGGATAAAAGGTAAAGGCCCCACCATTTGAGTATAGACTTGTTTTAACGTAACAGCTGTCATTGCTGAAGCTAACATGCCTCCTCCTAGTGTTAATAACAATCCTTCCAGTATAAAAGGGAATGCAATAAAGCTTTCAGGTGCCCCTAGAAGTCTCAAGGTATTTATTTGATCCCTATTGTTGTAGATTCCTTGCCTAATAATATGTGATGTAATAACCAACGTAGAAATTCCGACAGCAGCTACAACCAAATATCCTATAAACCTTAATATCTCAGCTATGCTACGAAGACGTTCTAAAACCTCTCCGTTATCTCTAACATGCTCAATTCCCGTCATCATCTCTAGTTTTTCTAGGATAGGTTCTATTTTCTCTAGATGAATTTTCACCTCAATAAAGGAACTGAAGGGATTATCATCAAAAAACTCCAAGACGCGGGCTTCTTTCCCCAAGATTTCCACCATCCTACCATAGGCTTCATCTTCATCGACTACCCGTGCCTCCCGTACACCCTCTATACTCTCTAGCTTTTTAACTAACTGCAAGACCTCTGTATCATCAATGCTTTCATCAAAATAGACACTCATTTCCGCTTCTCCTTGAATAACTTCCACCACTTGACTGCTTACCCACCAACCAGAAATCACCATAGCAAGAATAAAGAAAATAAGTCCTGTGCTAAAAAGCGAGAAAATATTGGACAGTAAGTTTAACTGGATCATAGTTTTTACTTCTTTTAGAAAGTAACCTGTATTATAAAATATATTTTTCATTTTATGCTCGTCCCAGCCTTTCCCAGCAAACATTTCCCTTATCCACCTGTATAAGCTTGATATCTTCTTTATCATCAATCAAGTGGGTTGCATGGGTAGTAATGATTACCGCTGTTTTATGATCTTTGAAGGAAGTCAAAAGTTCTAATATATTTAAGGCATTCTTCAGGTCTAAATTGCCAGTAGGTTCATCTGCCAGTATTAATACTGGCTTTCTAGCCACCGCCCGAGCTATGGCTACCCTTTGACATTCTCCCCAAGACAGGTTATCCACCAGTGAAAATATCTTATGTCCTAACCCTACCTTTACTAGGGCATTATTGGCATTCTCCTTTAGTTGACTAGCGGAAATACCTAAAAATCGCATCCCCAACATAACATTTTCTATAGCGGTTCTCCCTTTTATTAGCTTAAACTCTTGAAAAACTGGACCAATCGACATACGCAATCGCCTAATGTTGGTAGCTTGACCTTTCACTATAGGCTGTCCTAGCACATTTAATTTCCCCGATGTTGGATACTCCATTCCCATAAAAAGTTTTAAGAGACTTGTTTTTCCCGATCCACTAGGTCCTGTGATATATACCATCTCACCAGGTTCCACTCCCAAATCTACATCTTTTAAAGCCATGGTGCCATCAGTATATTGCAAAGACACTCCTTGTGCTTCAATCATTTTTATTAACCTCCCCAGTATTGTACTAGAACAAAAGAATCTCCACCTATCTTGTAATTTATTAGCATTCATCCTGCTTTTAGCTCGTATCATAAGACTGGTTTAACTTGTAATTCTAAATACCCCTCCATACTTTCTATAGAAAGTATAATATTATTCCCTATCAATGGCTTGAGGTTTAACACTGGATAACCTTCTCGAAACAATTCTTCTATAGCGGCGGGCTCCAGCGGCATCCCGTAAAAGCTTCCTTCATTCGGCTGAAAACTTAAAACTTGCTCACCCTCAATAATAAATATACCCGAAAGAACAAGATGTTGTTTCGGCAAGGACATTTCAAATTTCCCTTGATATAACCTTAATGCCATTTCTTGAAGACCAGAATCTCCTGTTATTATATCATTGAGGGCTTTCTCATCTATGGATCCCTTAATGCTAAAAAAGGAAAAAGTTGTTTTTAAAGCATCTGGTGGCCAGTTGCCAGCTTCGATGATACGCGAAAACTCTTGTGTGATTTCTGAGAGTAAAGGCTTAAGTTGGTCCCATACCTGCTGTATATTTGCCAAGTGCTCCTGATAATACTCCTTTTCTTCCTCAAGAGATACCAGAAAGGCTTCCATTTCTTCTTTTAATTCTAACTTTTTCACCAAAGAATCTCTTAACTTTTCTTGACTGATCTCCATTAACAAGAGCTTTTCAATACGTTTTGTCTTTTCTGCTGACAACTTCTCGCTGCTTTCCTCTAGTGACTCCAATAGCTCTCCTGTATTACGGGTAAGATCTCGTAAAATATTTATCCTTCTAAGAAACATCGCTAGGCTATCCGAATCTAAAATTATTTCTAAATAAGATCCAGGCCCCCTCCTCTGATAGCTCTTAAGTACCTGCTTCAAATCTTCTTGCTTTTTTTTAAAGGCGATTTCTTCACCTGCAATCACCATTTCTAAATCTTGAATTTCTCGATTCATTAATTCTATTTCCTGGGTAATTTCCTCTTCTTCTCTCTCTATTTCTTCTATCTCCTGCAACAAGGTAAACAGGTTTTTAAGGATTTCCCTTTCCTCCTCAGAAATGCCCACTAATCTATCCTCAACCTCCCCAAAGGGCCCTGCTCGGCCAGCCGCCGTAAACGGAGAAAAAGCCATCGTAACAAAAACAATGACTAGTCCTGAAATCAGAAATAATTTTATCTTCTGAACTTTAGACATATAGCTTGTCCCCCTCTTAACATCACTTAGCAAATTCTATTTTGTCTAAATCATAGTTTAATTTTACCAGAATGTCTTCCATACTAAAATCTTTTTTTATGAAAGATATTACTTAATCTGAAAGTCTTCCCAAATGATAAACTTCCACAACTTTAGTTATTAATGAATTTTAACCGATCAATAAATCAAGTGAAATAAGACTGTATTTTAGTCCAAAGGAAGTAAAAAAAGCGACTGGTTTTTGCCAATCGCTTTTTGCTGAGATCTGTTTGAACATAGTATTGATAAATATGAATAGTATCTCTCAAAACACTGCTGTATTTGGTGTTTTTCATCATAGTAAGACTGGTTTTCTTTTTCTTGAGACAGTCCCCTTTGAAATCTATAGATTTTACTCAGATTCTATAAAGCTTAAATTTTCCAATGCTTTTTCTAGCAAATCTTCTTTCTTTAGATAAGTACCAATAGCAGGTATTTTTCCCCTATAGTATTTTACATCTGCAAATACCACATCCTCCAGAGCTCTAATCTTTGTTAATGTACTGTGATTCTTTGATTTCAACACCTGAACTCCAATAGAATTTCTGGTAGTTTTTACACTGATCTCACTAGTATTAAAAACTAGGATTTTTTTAATGCTGCTTACTGCCACCAACTCTTTGTCTTCTTTAATGTGTTCGATATAAACTAATTCAGCCTCATTAGAATAAGCATTTGCCAACTGTTTTCTATTGGTCTTTGTCTGATAGCTTTCCATAGCAATTTTCCCGCACTTACCATTTTTATAGAAGAACAACATATGTCCACTATAGTCATCGGTAGCTGTCATATAGATGATTTTTTCCTCCTCTGCTAAGGCCAGTAGGTTTTTCAAATAATCCCCTAGGATACTTGTCTTTTTATCCTCTAACTCATGGCATCGAACTTTATAAACCACATGTTTGTTAGAAAACAGTAGTAAATCTGACTTGTTAGTACCATCAATTTCTTGAACAATAAAGTCATTATCCTTTAACTTATGACCATTGGTACTACTCCTCCAGGATGCCAATGACACTTTTTTTAGATAGTTCTCGTTGGTTAAGAATAGCTTTACGTTGTAGTCTTCAATCAAAAGTTCTTCTTTAACTACTTCTATGTGCTTTTCTTCAATAATTTCTGTTTTTCTAGGGTTTCCATACTTCTCAGATACAGTTTCTAGCTCCTTGATAATGAGTTTATTCACCTTATCCTCATTTTTCAAAGTAGCATCAAGATTTTTAATTTCCTTTTCTAGAATTTTAATATCTTTGGTTTTGTTTAAAATATATTCTTGATTAAAGTTTCTTAGCTTGATATCTGCAATAAATTCAGCTTGAATTGCATCTATTTCAAAGCCCTTCATTAGGTTGGGTACAACTTCTTTATCCTTTTTTGTATCCTTAACAATTTTTACTGCCCGATCTATATCTAAAAGGATTTTCTCTAAACCCTTTAATAGGTGCAATCTTTGTTGCTTTTGATCAATATCAAAGGCTAATTGCTTTTTAATGCAGCTCACTCTAAAGGTTGTCCATTCTTTAATAATCTGTTTTACACCTAAAACCTTGGGGTTGCCATTAATCAAGATGTTGAAATTACAGCTAAATGTATCCTGTAACGTTGTCATCTTAAACAATCGATTCATCAAGTGATCAGCATCAGTATTTCTTTTTAAATCCAGGGTAATTTTCAAACCTTCTTTATCGGTTTCATCCCTAATATCATTAATATCTTTAATCCTTCCTGCCTTTACTAACTCGATGATTTTTTCTATGATTGCCTCTGTAGTAGTTGTATAGGGAATTTCATAGATCTCTATACAGTTGTTTTGCTTGTCATATCGATATTTTCCCCTTAAATGGAAGCTACCTTTCCCGGTGTCATAGATGGCTTTAAGTTCTGATTTATTAAGGATAAACTGTCCTCCGGATGAGAAGTCAGGCGCTTTTAAAAACTGACTTATATCCACCTCTTCATCCTTCAAAAATTCAATGGTAGCTTCACATACTTCTTTTAAATTAAAACTACACATTGAACTTGCCATACCTACGGCAATCCCCATATTGGGATTGGCAAGGATATTTGGAAAGGTAGTAGGCAGTAATTTTGGCTCCTCTATAGTATTATCATAGTTTGGCACAAAATCTACCGTATTCTTGTTAATATCTTTAAAAAACTCTTCACAAATCCCCTCTAATTTTGCTTCAGTATATCGGGGTGCTGCATAGGCCATTTCTTTAGAATAGTTTTTTCCAAAGTTCCCTTTACTATCGATTAAGGGATGTAATAGTGCCTCATTCCCTCTCGTTAACCGTACCATCGTCTCATAGATGGCGCCATCTCCATGGGGATTTAATTTCATGGTTTGTCCAACAATATTTGCTGATTTAGTTTTTGCCCCCTTAAGCAACCCCATTTTAAACATTGTATAGAGTAGCTTGCGATGGGATGGCTTTAATCCGTCAATCTCAGGTAATGCTCTCGAGATAATAACGCTCATTGAATAGGGCATATAATTTTTTTCTAAAGTTTCTATTACATTCAGATGGGTTAGTTTAGACTGCATATGTACCCACTCCTTTTGATTATTAGATAACATCTGATTCTTCGATGTATTTATATCCATGTTCTGAAATATATTCTTTTCTTCCTGTTAGATTATCTCCTAAGAACAACTCAAATGCTTCTTTCGTAGCTTGAGCTTCTGCAGGAGTAACCTTAATCAGTCTTCTTGTTTCTGGATTCATGGTGGTTTGCCACATCATTTCAGGCTCATTTTCCCCTAATCCCTTTGATCTTTGAATTTTATAATTGTTCTTTAGCTTCTTTAAAATCGTGTTTTTTTCTCCATCTGAATATGCAAAGTACACATTCCCTTTGCTATCAGTAATCTCATATAGTGGTGACTCTGCGATATATACATATCCTCTTTCAATTAGGGTGGGGGTCAGAACATATAACATGGTTAGAATCAGTGTCCTAATCTGAAACCCGTCCACATCCGCATCTGTACAAATAATGATCTTATTCCAATTAAGCTTTTCAAGGTCAAAAAAGCTTAAATCGTTGTGCTTGTTTTTAATCTCCACGCCACATCCTAATACCTTTAAAAGATCTACGATGATATCATTTTTAAATATCTTTTCATAATCAGATTTTAAACAGTTTAATATCTTTCCTCTGACCGGAATAATTGCTTGAAAATCTGCATCCCTCCCCATTTTTGTGGAGCCTAAAGCTGAATCCCCTTCCACTATAAAGAGCTCTCTCTTCGATAAATCCTTACTTCTGCAATCCACAAACTTTTTAACCTTATTAGAAAAATTATCAATACTCTTACTTAGTTTTTTTCTAACATCGATCCTAGTCAGTTCTGCTTTTTCTCTGCTTCGCTTATTTATTAGTACTTGATCTATAATTTTCTCTAGCTCTATTTGGTTTTCTATAAAATAAACCTCTAGCTTTTCCTTTAGAAAAGTCGTCATGGCTTCTTGAATAAACTTATTAGTAATAGCCTTTTTTGTTTGGTTTTCATAGCTTGTGATGGTAGAGTATGTATTGGTAACCAATATTAAACTATCTTTAATATCGGTGAAGGTTACTCTTTTCTCGTTTTTGGTATATTTATTCTTGTCTTTTGCGAAGCTATGTATTTGTGAAGAAAAGGCACTATCTACAGCCTTATCTGGCGATCCCCCGTACTCTAGAAAAGAGGAATTATGATAATACTCAAGTATTGTGTTCTCATTGTTAAAGACAAAAGCCACTTCAATTTTAAGCTTATAGTCTTCTTTGTCCTCACGATCTCTTCCCTTTGTTTCAAGCTCAAAGTACTGAGGTTCAGTAAAACCCTTTTCTCCATTGATTTCCTTAACATAGTCTATAATACCCTTTTCATAATAATACTCAAAAGTTTCCTCAGTTTCTTCGTCATATAGCTTAAATGTGATTCCCTTATTTACAATCGCCTGCCTTCTAAGAGTTTCCTTAAAAAAGCTTAGGGGGATGTCGATATCGTTGAAAACATCAAGGTCAGGCTTCCATCTAATGATGGTACCGGTATGCTTATAATCATATGCTTCCTTGATCAATCCACCAATATTATCTCCCTTTTCAAAGTGCAGATTATATTTGTGTCCATCTCGATAGACTTCTACATCCATGTATTCAGATGCAAATTGGGTAGCAGCAGTACCGAGTCCATTCAAACCGATGCTGTACTGATAGTTACTACCTGTATTGTTATTGTACTTTCCACCACCATAAAGGATCGTAAATACAATCTCCCAGTTATATTTTTCTTCCTTCGTATTATACTCTAAGGGGATTCCCCTCCCCTGATCTCTTACTTCTATGGATTTATCCTTGTACCGAAAGGCTTCTATTAAATCTCCAAAACCTTCCTGTGCTTCATCTCTAGAATTTGCTACTATCTCTACAAGGGTATGGCGACATCCTTCTACACCATCACTACCAAATATTACCCCTGGCCTAAGTCTAACCTTATCCTTTTCTTCTAAGGTTGAAAGACTATCGTTTCCATAATTGTGTTGATTTTTTGCAGTCATATTTGCCCCTCTTTCCTTTTATAAAACTTTATGTGGCACTCATCCCTTTACACAAAGAGGAGAGTTTTCTGCCACAGTCATTATAAACAACATTAATAATAATATCACATAATTAATAAGTTAGCGACCCATCTTATGGCCTGTCTTTTATTTGATATTAGACATTCATACTTTTTTACCTTCTTACATTATTTCAAATTGATTATGTTGATTATGTTGGTTGAATGAAAAACTAACTTCAAGACACTGGAATTTAGTTTTTCATTCAACCAGATTCTTGCTAATACTGCTAACCCTACCAATACAAAGTCACTTGGCAGATATTCAATTTATCCATATCCACCAAGTGGATGCAATAATTAACTTTATTTAAAACTAAATCAATGCATGGATAAGAATTGTCGCTAAACCAAGAAAGAAGAAAAAACCTAAAACATCCGTCACTGTAGTTACAAAGACTCCAGAAGCTAAAGCGGGATCGATATTAAGCTTCTTTAACGTAACTGGAACGAAATATCCAGATATAGTAGAAACGATTAAATTTAGAAACATAGCCATCCCAATGACAAATCCAAATACTGGATTACCTACCCATAAATAGCCTAGCAATGCTACTATTAACCCCAGTAAGACCCCATTAATCATCCCTACATATATTTCCTTCATAAGTACTTGCTTTGAATTTTCTAGTGTCAATTCACCTAGTGCAATTCCCCGAATAATCATTGTTAATGTCTGGGTGCCTGCATTTCCCCCCATACCTGCGACGATCGGCATAAACGTGGCTAGAGCAACAATTCTAGAAATAGTAGATTCAAATAAACTAACTGTAGCCGCCGCCATAATTGCTGTAACTAGATTAACCAAAAGCCAAGGTAATCTGCTTCGAATGGAGTTACCCACAGAGCCTGCTAGTTTTTCACCTTCTCCTAAACCTGCTAACCGATACAGATCTTCCGTATGTTCTTCTCTTAAAATTTCCATCACATCATCAACTGTAATGATTCCCAACATAACTCCTAAACCGTTGGTTACAGGCATGACTAGAAATCCATACTTTTCAAATAAATGACCTACTTCTTCTTGATCCATTTCCGCTGGTACACTTAGGACCTTCTCGTTCATAATCTCTGTAACTGAAGTGCTAAAACTGCTGATGATGATATCTCTAAGGGCAACTACCCCCTTCAACACTTCCTTATCGTCTATAACATAAAGATAATAAGGGGTTTCTGCACTAGGTGCTTCTTTTTGTAAGTATTGAAGAGTTTGACCCACTGTCATATTTTCCTTTATGGCAAGAAATTCAGTTGCCATAATTCCACCCGCCGTATCAGGTGCGTACCCCAGTAGTTCTTTCACCTCTTCTGCTTCTTCTTTATCCATCTGTAGAATGATCATTTCTTTTTTATCTTCATCAATGTTACCCAGTAAATCTACTAGTTCATCTGAAGACATTTCACTGATTATTTTTTTCTGTCTATTTTCGGTAAACAAGGACAATAAATTGTACTTTTCATCATTTTCAGCTTGGTCTATAATCAATGCAATATAGTCATCTGGTAGTTTTCGTAGAATAGATACGATATCACCTTCAAAATCATTGATAGCATCTAAAATATCTGCAGGATGTATATCTTCAATACGTTCTAAGATCTCTTCTTTACTTGAGTTTAATAGAAACGTGATAATTTCATCTTCATAGAACATCAGTACTCCCTCCTTGATGTTATTTATTTAATTACAAATATATATAATTTTGTAGATATTCACCTCCGAATTTTAATATACTAAAAGTTGCATTTGCAGTCCTTGGCCACCTCTTCTTTTATCCAAGAGTGAAACCTTAGACCGTGTATATTTAATTAAAGTATAGGAGCCAACATCTGTATAAAATAATAATATTTTTTATCTTCATTTTTCATTATAGTTGCTAACAATGATATCTTACAAGCTTATTTATTTTAAAATAAGCAATTCAATATCTGCTTTTGTGTTTTTATTCAGTGATTTGCATATTTCTTCTTGTCAATTAGACCTCTAAGTAAAATGAAAAATATACATATCTTCTCAAAATATTATAGCTAGGATAATGGCCCGTAGAAATGGAAAAAGACACTATGAATATTTACATAGTGCCTTTCATTCTATTATTTATTCTTCTGGTATCTCAGTATTGCGTAATTCAGACTTAGGTACTTTTGATTTTAGTTCTTTTTCTACCTTCTTAGATGGAGCTTTGGCTAGGTCATAGGTCATAGTAGTTACTAAAGAGCCCATATTGTATAAATTTTCCTTGCTAATTTTATCAAGGCTATCTTCATCCGTATGGTAGTATGGGTCTGGACCATAATTTAAGAACACTACAGGTATTCCTACATAATCAAAAGGTGCATGATCACTTGCTGTAGAGATACTTCTTTCGTATTGGAAATCGAATTCTTGTATATATACTTCAGCTAAATCAGCTACAAAGGATTCTCTATTTGTTGCGGTCATTACTCCTATTCCATTACCTACCCCAACCATATCCATATTAATCATTGCCAATATATCATCTAACTCCTCATCAGTTAAGGATTCCACATATTCATAGGAACCATTTAATCCTACTTCTTCTGCTCCAAAGGCGATGAATTTAATATTATAAGCTAGCTTTTCCTTAGAAAGCACCCTTGCAATCTCTAGCATAGTCGCTGTACCAGAAGCATTGTCATTAGCTCCTGGACAATCTACTGAGTCGTAGTGAGCTCCAATTATTATGGTTTGAGCTTTTTTATTATTACCAGTCGCCTTTAGGGTTGCTATTATATTTTGAGAGTAACTGTCAGCAATAGATGTATCATTTTTAATAGTCATAACAACTATTTCATCCTTTAGCAGTTCTGCTAACTCAAGGCCGTCCTTCTTGCACATTGCTACTACTGGAATATCAGTAGGACTACCTAATGTCCCCATAATCATATCTAATTCATTAGTGGCATTATTATAAATAATTGCTCCAACGGCTCCAGCTGCAGCAGCATTTTCAGCTTTTTCAAAAAATGTAAAATCCCCCCTTGAAATTAGTGCAATTTTACCTTCTACATCTTTTCCTTCATAATCTGATACATACCCCAAACCCACATGCACTATTTCTGCTGTTAATTCTCCACCTTCAAATTCTGTTGTATCTGGTGTAAAATCAAAGTTTCTAGTTGTAAACTCTCTTTCCTCTGGTGAGACCATTTTTAATTCCACACCATTACTCACATATGAAAGTACTGGAAATTCTTGTCTCTCTACCTCTAATCCATACTTTTGAAACTGCTTAGCAATATAGTCTGCTGCCCTATACTCCCCCTCAAATCCAGTGACTCTGGCATTATCTATACCATTTGGGTTTTCTTCATCTGCAAATACTAGTGCGGCGATATGATTATAAATATTGTCTGGAGATACCTCTGGTAAAAGATCCTTATGTACTGGAGCCGCAAAAGCTACTGATGACATAAGGAAAACAAATGCCAGTACCAATATTATTCCTTTAATTCTTGTGTTTTTAATCATTTCTTGTCCTCCTTTATATTTTTTATTGTACTATTGACTACCACAACTTTAAAATAGATTTGATGCTCAGTACCTTAATTTATGTATTATCTTAATAATAATACTGTTTTTATATATACCATTATATAGATATTAGTAATTATTGTTTGTCATAACTTGGTGTCGTTTGTAAAAAGTATCCATGAAAAATTTCTAAATATAGTTGTCCTTTGACAGCTGTAGACATGTTGTGCATGTCATTTAAAGGTATTTTTATGTTTGCTACGTTAATTAAATACAGATACTCCAAATACTACATCTTTTTAAAAAAATTCAAATAAGATAATTGGGATTTTCCAATAAAAAAAGAACCCTAGCTAATCCATTAGCAGCAATTAGTGTATTTGGTCCAACTACTAGAATGTTATCTAATAAACCTTTGTTGGTAAAACAGTTGAAAAATATGGCAGCAAAAATTTCTGAAAGCTTAACATAGAGAAAACCACCCGTATCCCGGGTGGTTTTCTCTATGCCTTCAATAAATCATATTTATAATTAGTTCATTAAATTATAGATAACCAATATTAAACCTTAATTTTTGATATACACGGTCTACGGTTTCGCTCAAAACCATGGGCTGCAAATGTAGCTCTTAGTATATTAAAATTAAGTTCTGTAGTTGGTTATCTATATATTGTTTTTAAAAAAGGAATAAAACATATCCACTTCATTTTGAATTATGTCACTTCTTAAGTGTATGAAGTTAAATTCTCTATTAATTGCAAAGTCCGATAGTTTGATCTCTACTAGCTGTTGTTTTTTTATTTCCTCTCGTACTGCATCCTCGTATATAAAGGTAATTCCCATACCGTTTTTAACCATGTTTTTTATAACATTAACATTCCCTATTTCAATAATATTTTTGAAATTTTCAAGAGTGTAATTCTTATCAAAAAGTCCCCTCTCCAGTACTTCCCGTGAACCTGAACCTTTTTCACGTACGATAATAGTTTCATTTTTTAGATCTTCTAAAGATATGTTCTTTTTAGTGATCAATGGGTGTTTGAAAGGTGCTGTTAATATAAAATCAGCAGTTTTCCATAACCTGCTTTCATAGTCAGCTTTATTAAACAGCCCTTCAACCAATGCAAATCTAATTTCGCCATTTTGCAGCATCCTGAGAACCGCTTGGGTATTATCAATATACATAGTTATATCATATTCACTAAAAGCTTTTATGAAATCACTGAGTATTGGTGAAAGAGTAAATTCGCCGATGGTTAAAGTAGCTGCAAATTTGAGTGTCTTGCTTTCTCTATTCATCTCTTTGAGTCTCTGTGTAATAATTTTTTCATTAGCTTTTGCATTTTGAAAATACTTATAGAGAAGTTCTCCTGCCTTTGTAAGCTTTAATTCCTTATTTGAATACTCAAGTAGCCTGCAGCCATACCGTTTTTCAAAAAACTGAATATGCTGAGTTACCGCAGGTTGAGTTATGCAAAGTTCTTTCGATGCTTTTGTATAACTTTTGTTTTTATATACAGCCAAAAATGACTCTATTCTTGGGTCCAGCATTATAATCACACCTTTCTAATCTCACCATCACAAATATTATATATAAACACATATTATAGATTCATAAATATTTATAATTAGATCTTATGATAAATAGATGTTAGAATCAAGTGTAAGATTAAAAAGGAGTTGATTTTGTGTCATTTATTAAAAATATTGCAGGAGGAACACTGCTTACTGTAATACTTGCAGTTGTATCAATTTTTATTAGCCAGCTTATTCCATACCATCTCATAGGTGCAGGAGTTTTTGCATTGCTTATGGGTATGCTTTTAAATCCCGTAGTTTCGAAGTATGATATGTTTGAAAAAGGCTTCAATTATACATCAAAGAAGGTACTCCGCCTTGCAATTATCCTTATGGGTTTTACGCTTAACTTTTCACAGGTGCTGGAAGTAGGTAAATTCTCCTTAATTGTTATGATGTTTACCCTTATCACAGCTTTCGGTGGAGGATATTTGCTAGGAAAGTTTTTAAAAATGAATTGGAAGCTGTCAGGGCTTATATCAGCCGGGACAGGTATCTGCGGTGGTTCTGCCGTTAGTGCTATTGCTCCTGTTATTGATGCAGAGGACAGTGATATTGCTTATGCCATCTCTGCAACCTTTATATTTGATATTATTATGGTAGTCCTTTTCCCTACAATGGGTAAATACTTTGGAATGACTGATTTAGGCTATGGGATTTGGACAGGAACAGCAGTCAATGATACCTCATCGGTGGTTGCAGCAGGATACGCTTTTTCTGACATCGCAGGTAACTTTTCCGTTATAGTTAAGCTTACACGTACTTTGTCAATCGTTCCTGTGGTACTTGTATTTGCATATATCAATCAGCGACTTATAAGTAAAGTCGAGGGGACATCTTCAGGGGTAAACACAACATCAGCTCTTCGCCAAAAGGAAAAAGTGGATATAAAAAAGATTTTCCCCTGGTTTATATTGGCGTTTCTTGGTATGGTCGTTATTAGAAGCACAGGATTAATTCCACAGTCGGTAAGTCATTCTATCTCCAGCACAAGCAAATTTTTAATGGTTATGTCTCTTGGTGCAATAGGATTTAAAACAAATTTCAGTAAGGTGGCAAAATCAGGATTTGTTCCAATGATATATGGGTTCATTATCTCTGCATTAGTGGTTATCGTGTCATTTTTAGTACAAATGACTCTAGGTCAAGTTTAATACTTCCAGCTAAAACACCAATTGAGGATAAAATCAACATCCTAACTTTATCTGGTGTTCTAGCTTTAGGTGGACAGCCATAGTTTTTACCAAAATTTCCGCTGTATGACCTCCCTCTTACCAATAGAATAGCAGAAGTGTTATCTGCCTATCCGACATTTTCTGCACAATAGGGATTGCCCCCTTTATTTAGGGGGCATAGTTATTTCATCAATTCCCGAGAGTTGAGATTGATGATGAAAGATATGTTATTGAGTATAAAGAACAAAATATAAAAATATCATTCTATAACGATGACAGCACCGTTTTGAATATCCATCCAGTTATAAAGGAATTCTACATGACTGGTAAAATTCCGGACACACATATTTGAACGAGGAAATGTGCCTATGGTATGAAGGTATTCTATCAGTCCTGGATCAACCTTCTCGCCATCCTGTTCTTCATATGCTACAGGAACACCATGAATATAGGCTCCACCGGTAAATCGTATGGCAAAGGGAGCATAACCTGCAATATCCTGTGTACCGCTTTGTAGATATTCAAAGCGATCCCTTTTTTCAATTGCCTTGTAAGTGCCCAGAGTAGTCTCAAAGGAAAAATCTCCTGGAATTCCAGTAGTGGACAGTGTATAGGAGACAAGATTCAGACCTTGTTCACTGACTTCAAAGGAGGCTTGGTTCTGCTGATTTCTGTCTACTACAACTACATGGTTTAACTGGCTTAACGTAACATCGGGATCTATATATTGTTTAGGTATGTAGTAATCTCCATCAAATGTCGGAACGTTTACATAATAGAACGCATCCGTCTCCTCTAATATTCGTATCAGCATCCCATCTGGTATATACCGAAAATCACTATCTGTGTCTGCCTGTTCGTATGCAGGAGCACTGTGATAAACCCTGTATCCATATTCATCTACTGCAGCATCTCCCTCTTGAGGGGGTGCACCGTTTTGATTTTTATAGTTACTTATAAAATGTAAGTTTCCCTCATCCACCTGCTGTTTTAGCTGGTTTATAGCATTCTGCATCCTCTCAAAGCGGAAATTCCTAGGAGTACCTGTTGTTGAATGAAGATATCCCTCGTTTATTTCATCTCCATTTGCGAATGCTACTCTGTACCATATTTCTGAACCCTCCAACTCTTCGCCTTCAACCCTTTGAAGCAGTGACACCTTGTCTAAGTTCTCTACACGGTCAACGACAGTAGCATCGGGGATTGGATTTTCTCTGATTTCAGCGCCATCCTCCGCTGTTATGAGAAAATAATCAAAGGCCATGTCATATTGAAAATATTGGATTGAAGCATTGATCGTTTCAGGAAGGGGACTGTCATATTCTTCGAGGACAGTATTCATCCTTTTGGATCCGATATTTTCTAATACCTGTGCCTTCTGCTCCTCACTAAGGCAGGATATCCTGTTTTCTTCCTCCTGCTCTGTGGTTTGGGTAATCCTCAGATCATCTTCAATGTTATAACCGTTTATATTTTCCTCCACAGCTTCTAAGTCAGACTTAGCTAGCCTATCCTCCTTAGTCAGGTCTCCCGAGGGTGTTGACTGCTGCCTTGGAGGGGGAGTCTCACTAGGAGGCACACTTCTTCGATATGCACTACATCCTGGTACTATAACCATTAATACTACCATTAATATTAGAGTAATCTTCTTATACATATGCATCCCCAATCTAATGTTTTATTACTTGCTTCAATATATATCCTTATATATTTTTCACAAATAATTTCGCTATTATGTACATTATAATTATTTCAGGATGAATCTTTCCCCTTAGCGTTGATAATTCAGTTTTTTATAACAACAAAACTTAGATAGCCCTTTGAAAAATATACAGAATGAAAAAAGGGCTATTAATTATGCCCTTTTTCATATACCAGTTACTTTTAATTTTTACTTGGCATCAGTTAACTAGTCTAATGCTTTTATATCAAGTACCACAAAAGGTTCGGTAAGGACGGGTAGATGGTGCAGCCGGTGTAGAGTAATCACCCTGTTCGGGGGAATGGGCGTAGGGGGTTGAAAGAACATCAAGAAGCCGCTCCATCACACTGTAGTCTCCTTGTTTCACTGCAGCTTCTAGTGCCTCTTCTACCCGGTGATTACGAGGGATTAGCGCAGGATTGGAGTTCCGCATCAACTGCTGGGAGGAGGCTTTCGGTTCCTGCTGCCTTTCTAGTCTCGCTTGCCACAGTTCATGCCACTGGGTAAATTCTACAGTACCAAACAGAACCGTATCCTCTGGCTTATCAAAAGTTAATGCGCGAAAGGTATTGGTATAGTCCGCACGATACTTCTGCATCATACTAAGGAGATCTTCAATAAGAGATTCATCCTGTAGCTCTTCGTTAAATATTCCCAGTTTTGCTCTCATTCCCACCAGCCAATTACAATGATATAACCCTGCAAAATCTGAAATTGCATTCTGGGCCAATTTGACAGCCTGCCCCTGATTGACATGCAGCAACGGCAATAGAGTTTCTGCAAATCGAGAGAGATTCCATTCGGCGATACGCGGCTGATTGCCATAGGCATAGCGACCTTGAATGTCAATGGAACTGAATACCGTTGCCGGATCATAGGCATCCATGAAGGCACAAGGACCATAATCAATCGTTTCTCCGCTAATAGTCATGTTGTCAGTGTTCATCACCCCGTGGATAAAGCCCACCAGTTGCCATTTGGCAATCAGCACAGCTTGACGCTTGATTACTTCTTGAAGTAACGAAAGATATGGACTCTCATTAGATTCAACACCTGGAAAGTGCCGCTTTAGTGTATAATCAGCTAGGACCTGGAGTTCCTCAACTGTGCCCCATTTTGCAATATATTCAAAGGTGCCGACCCGCAAATGACTGGCAGCCACACGGGTCAAAATTGCACCAGGCAAGTCAGTTTCGCGGATTATTGACTCACCGGTTGTCACCACTGCTAGACTACGGGTGGTAGCAATACCAAGGGCATGCATTGCTTCGCTGATGATGTATTCCCGCAGCATCGGTCCAAGTGCCGCTCGACCATCGCCACGGCGGGAGTATGGCGTTTTACCTGAACCTTTGAGCTGAATATCAAACCGTTTGCCTAAAGGCGTAATCTGTTCGCCAATCAGCAGAGCCCTCCCGTCCCCCAACATCGTAAAATGCCCAAATTGATGTCCTGCATAAGCTTGAGCAAGAGGTAAAGCGCCTTTGGGAATCCGGTTGCCAGCAAGCACTGCTAAGCCATCATTGCTTTGCAGCGCCTGGGCGTTCAACCCTAGGGATGTTGCCAAGGGATCATTGAGAATGATCAACTTCGGTGAACGTACAGGAGCTGGGTTGAGGCTGGTAAAAAATGATTTGGGCAGGCGAGCATAACTGTTGTCTAAGTTCCATCCTGTTTCTATTATTGCTTTTTCCTTTGTCATCGTATCTCCTTTTCTCCTTTTTTTGTCTTTTTATATCTTAGCTTTTCCTTTTACATAAAATAAAAATCATAGGTATTCTATGAAATTTTTAATTATCTACTTTCTATATCAACACAATGGAGCCTCTTTTAGTGTCTGCTTCTGTCAATTTATTATACCCTTTCTACACAAAGATAACGCCCTTTACGCCAATACCATTATGCGAAATAATCTAAATCTCTTACATAAAAAACCCGCCAAAATTCTGTGTCCGTCAAACTAGTCATGACCCGATAATTTGGCTTATGCTATAACTGCCCTTTGATACCACTTTTAGTTTTTTCTCTGTTTCAGTCAGCTTAACTTTCTTTGCTTCTTTATTATCTGCTAGTTCCTTATAATCAGGAATATTTCGATCTATATTTTCCGGAAGTACTCCTATTTCTTTTTCAATTGAATAGATGCTTAATTGATTATCTTTATCTTTAAGTATTGCAAAGCCTCCTCTGGGATATGGTTTCTTGTCAACTCCATTATAGCAAATTAAAGAGTTTTTTTGCTTTTTTATTTAATTACTGATTTATTACTTACATTTATTTACATCGTTTTTCAGCAGTCTCCCCTGTCCCCTCGTCTCTTCGGTTTAGAAGAGGAAGATTCCAACCATTGCAGCAAGGATTAATGATAATATGGTTCTTTCTATCCATATAATCACTAATTCTTTTATAGAAATAGGTATTTCTGTAGATAGTATACATGGGATAGATGCTGAAAAAAACAATACAGAAGATATAGAGCATACGCCTACCACATATTTTGATAGCAATGGTGCATCTATAATGATATTTGTAGGTAAAAACATTTCAGCTATACTAATTGCAAGGGACTTAGCTATTAACATAGGTTCAGGAAGTTGAAGTAAAGCTGTAAATGGATAGAAAATGTAGCCTAAGATATCAAATATTGGTGTGAATTTTGCTAATAATAGACCTAAAAGACCAATAGACATAATGGTTGGAAGTATGTTACCAATCATTTTAATACCATCTTTAAGATTTATAAAAGTGTTTTTGAGAATATTTTCAGAACTATGAGAAACTTGCAAAGCTTCATCCCAAGCTATTTTAAATCGATTGTTTTTGACAATAACTTCTGGATCGTTACTTTCTGTAATATAGGCATCACTTTTTTTGCTAATAGGATATATTCTTACGGTGATTGCTGTAACGATGAAGGTAATAATCAATGTAGACCAAAAGTAAAAGTTCCATAGTTCCATAAGCCCTAAAGTTTTTGCAACGATAATCATGAATGTAGCTGATACGGTAGAAAATCCAGTAGCAATGATTACGGCTTCTTTTATTGTATACTTTCCTTGAAGAAATACTTTATTGGTAATTAGTAATCCCAAAGAATAACTACCTACAAAAGAAGCGACAGCATCTATAGCGGATCTTCCAGGAGTTTTCCATATAGGTTTCATGATGGGCTGCATTAATACCCCTATAAATTCCATAAGACCATATCCTACTAAAAATGAAAGAAAGACGGCACCTACAGGAATTAGCAAACTAAGAGAAACAACGAGTTTATCGTATAAAAATGGCATCATACCAGGTTCGAATAAAAATGCTGGACCTATATTGAATAAGAACATAAATCCTGATATAATTCCAATAATCTTAAAAATAGAAAAGACGATGGTAACATTATCTTTATTCCAGTTTTTTTGAAAAAAGGGGCTTAAGCCACCAAATATGATTATGATAAAAGCATAATAATTAACACCATTGCCTAAAATTTTTTTAAGCACCGTTACAATATGATCTATTAATATGGTAGATGTGCCCATTAAATTAACAGGAACAAAAAACATGATAAGACCAATTAAACTACAAATAATAAATTTTAAAACATCCTTTGTGCTATGTGCATGAGATAAAGCAGTTTTTTGTGGGTTCATCATATATTCTCCTTTGTTTAAATTGAAAGTTGTTTTATAAAAGTAATTTTTATACGTATAGTTTGCTTATGTGTTCCCCCTTTTTCTAAATAAATTTTCCACAAGATTAAAAAACGTTTTCCTGATGTCAAATTACTTATCCGATAATGTATAATAAAAGTATAATAAGAAAAAGGACCTACAAATAGATTTTTTATGATTTTTATAGTAAATAGACATCAAAAAGTCATAAAAGATATTTTGGTATTAATAGCATAATGGATACTGTGAAAACAAACTAATGTTGGCAAAGGGTGAGATCATGGAGCTTAGAAAAAAAATCACTATAAGTATATGTATCATTGTTTTAATTTCTTTGGTTACACTATGCATGTCCATATATAGAAAATCTGCAGAAATTCTTAATGAAGAAGCTAATAAATTTACTGAAATTCAGATTCTTAGAGCTCAAGAAAAGATAGATCTTTTAGTAGATAGAATAAAAATGGAGAGCAAACTCTTAGCTAGAGATAAATATGTGATAGATTTTTTAAATAACAAGATTACTAACGAGGATTTGAATTTAATTTTAACCTACGAGATGATTAGTAAAAATCAAAAGGATAATTATTACAAAGATTTATTTATAGTAGACCTAGAGGGAGTCATTATCGCATCTACTATGAGTGATGCCATGTATGTAGATTTATCTGAGAGAGAATACATCCAAAAATCTTTTTTTACCCACCAAACCCAAACAAGCGATATATTGATCGCTTTAACAGATGGAAAAAATATAGTAAATACAGTAACGCCCATATACAATGAAAGTCAAGAGATCATCGGTTTAGCAGGTATAGCTATAAGGGCTGAAAATTTTGTGAATTTTATCAAAGACTATAATGTAGGACAAACTGGCTATTTTGTTATAATTGATTCTAATGGGTATATACTTTCTCATAAGGATACTTCTTTAATTGGGAGTATCTACTCAAAAGAGATTTCAGGATTAGAAAATATCCATACAAGGGATGAAAATTTGCAAAAAACATATGATGATGTATATCTTTATACTTACAAGAAAATGAAGAATAATGATTGGATATTACTTACGCTGATGCCTAAAGAGGAGTTGAACGTTAAATCTGTTGGTTTATTAAAATATGTTCTTATATATGGATTTATTATATCCATCAGTGCAATATTTTTTAGTATTTTCCTATCAAAACAGATATCTAGACCTATTATTCATATTACAAACTATATAGATAAAGCAAAAAATAATAATCAAATGTTAGATGATGCAATTTATCACACAAGAATTGATGTGGAAAATGATAAATTTGATTTTTCATTAGACAATCTAAGTCTTCATCATGTAGAGTCATTTTTGGACAGTGCAAGGAAAAAAATGGATAAAAACTTTAATTTATTTGAGGAGGATGCAAAATCTTTAATTAAAAAATCCAAGGATTTAAGCAGTTCCTTAGAGATGAAATCTTATCTTACAGTAAAATTTTTATCTACTTTATCTCATGATATAAGAACATCTCTTACCCTTATAAAAGGGTATGCAAAAGGATTATTATCTAATTTTGAGTTAGATGAAGATACTAAAAATAGATTTGTTGAAGAAATATATGATAGTGCTGAAAATCTTCAAAATATAGTTAATGATGTGCTAGATTCTACATATGAAGCTCATTGTACAAACGAGAGCAAGAAGGAATATGTAAAAAGCTATGAGTTTTGTGAGTATTTATTTCATTTTTCTAAGGAATATATTGAAAACTCTGATAGAATATTTATAGGTAATTTTAATTGTGGAAATGAGTTGTTATATATAAATAAAATCAAAATTATACGAGTTTGGCAAAATATTTTGAGCAATGCAATAAAATATACGGAAGAGTTTACCAACATTTATGTCACTATTTGTAAGGAACATGATAAAATGTTATTTAAGATCAAGGATGAAGGTATGGGAATACGAGAAAACGATAAAGAATATATATGTGAAATGTTTTACAAATCTAACCTTTCAGATAAAAACAGCTATGGATTAGGGTTGTTTATATCAAAATCTATTTTAAATACCCATCATTCAGATATTTATTTTGAATCTGAATTAAGCAAAGGTAGCACATTTTGGTTTAATTTGGACTTAAAGCCTGAAAATAGGGAAGAATAATTGATTTTGTTGGAGGAAAATAAAATGGACTTTGAAGGAAAAATATTGGTAGTAGATGATGACAAACGTTTAGTAAAAATGATTGAGGAATATTTAAATCTTTGTAGATTTAAAGTAGTTAAAGCCTATAGTGGTAAAGATGCTTTAGCATTTTGTGATGAAACCATTGATTTAATAATACTAGACATAAACATGAATCATTTTGATGGTATACAAGTTTGTGAAAAAGTAAGACAAAACTTTGATGTACCAGTAATTTTTTTAAGTGCAAATACAGCTTCCTATGACAAAATTCGTGCCTTTGGGGTTGGAGGAGATGACTATGTGATAAAGCCGTTTGATCCTATGGAACTAATTGCTAGGATTAAAGCTCACATAGGAAGAGCAAGAAGATATAGCCCTTCAAAGTATGAGAACAAAACTATAACATTTGCAGATATAAAAATATATAAGGATGCCCATAAGATTTTAAAACAAGATAAGGAGATTAAGCTTTCTAAAACGGAATTTAAGTTGTTAATATATTTAGTAGAACATCCATTTATTGTACTTTCTAGGAAAGAAATTTTAAAAAATGTATGGAACAGTCAATTATATGATGAAGCAATTGTAAATACATATATTAAGAGAATTAGGCAGAAACTGGAGAGAAATAATGAAGGTAAACAATATATAAGATCAGTCAGAGGCATAGGGTATATGTTTGAGGCAGAATCCGATAAAAATTTTTAGCAGAGATTGTTGCTGTCTTTGCTGAACTGATACCAATATACCAAAGGCAGGGCCGGATATACTTATGTTCGTACTACTGAAATACGTAAGCGACAAAGAGCGCTTACTTTTGAATCAGGTTATTCTCATCATAGAAAAAGATCAATTTTTTATTCGATATAGGTTCAATAATCTCCTTTAATCGGTTCGACTCATCATAACTTAAAACAGTTGAAAATTGGTCGGGATTTATGATTTCAGTCAGTTTTCCTGTTGAATCAAAAAGGTAAGTGGTTTTATCCTTTCGTACCAACTCATAGCTTTCATCTTCTTTTTTTGTTATAGTGTCAAATCGGACGGAATAATCTGAAGAAAAATACTTATTGTCATTTTCTTTTATAAATAGATTTCTTCGGTTTTGAGACCATAAAATGTTAATATTTTCATCGGGAAGAAATTCTAATTTTGCTTCAAAGGGATGACTCCAGGCTTTGCCTAAAGAGCCTTCGTTTAGTAAAAGGGAATTGTAATTTATAGAAAACACAATTGGTTGTGCTCCTTTTACAGTAAGTAAGGGAAAATCAATAATTTGAGCACCTGTTGAAGTATCTATTGGGTCATTGCATAAAGATAAGAGCCAAATTTTAGCTGGATCTATTTTTGCTATTTCCCATTCTGCATTTAAACCTGTAATATACTTTAATGCAGGAGTTTCAGGAATTGCTCTGAGAAAGAGTTTATAACTGATATGGTTCCATAGAAACTACCTATAAGACCTCCCACATCTGAATAACTAATTCCTTGTTCAGATATTTCCGAAACAGAATAACAGTTTTGTATATCTGTATAGTCATATGCTTGGCCAACTAAAACACCTAAGCTATAATAAGCATTTGTTTGATCATTAATTATACTCCCTATAAAGTATGAATCTATAATTTTACCACTTGTAAAACTGCATAGACCACCAACAAAAGCTCCTTTTAAAGTTGCCTTAACAAGACATTCAGAAACAGTAGAGCCATATTCTATTACACCAGCTATTCCACCACTAGCACCTCTTGTGCTACCAGATGCACTTGATATTGTTTCCACTTGTCCATTTAAGGAACAATGCTTTATGAGGGTATTATCCAGCTACGGCACATAGTATCCCGGCATATTGAAAAAAGCCCGAACCAGTACCTATTATGTCTGTATTGATTATTTTTATCTTGGTAAGAATAGCATCACAACAAGCACCAAACAATCCTAAAAAGCTTTCACTACTTTCAATTTTCAAGTTAGATATTGAAAAAAAGTTACCATCATAGGTTCCAGTGAATGGAATCCATAAATTTTTATCCCAAATAGGCTGCCAATTTCTATATCCACTCAAATCAATATCTGCCATTTGTATGTAATGGGCTGATAAATCATAACGTACATTATTTAGGTCTTCGGCAGTCCATATCTGATAAGGGTTTTCCGGAGTACCATCCCCCATAGATATTGTGGTTTTGTTAATTGCTTCTTCTTTCAGTAAAGTCAGCTGTTCCTCTTCCAGGTCTTCTGTTTCTAGCAGGTGTTTTTCATGAGTAGTATCCCTCTGCTCATCATTCATTATTAACCCGTCCCTCAATCCCTCTGTCGATGATTTCAAGAACCTGGGATGGCTTTTAAGAATATCCCGTAGATGAGTAGGAAGCTCTCCTGCAAGCTCTTCTGCTGTATCTGTTTGCAGCGGACTTGTCTGGTTGACTAGGGCATTTGTTACTTTGGCATCTACACCGGTTTGTTCTGCAAAAACATGATTACTAGTAAAAAGTATTCCTGATAAAAACAGGATTTGGACAAAAAATGCTATTATTAAAATAACTGAGATATGCTTACATCTGATATTCCGCAGGTATAAAATGCCATTAGAATAATTATGCAAACCGATCCTCCAGATGGATAAATTGTGGTACTATGAAGGAAAATATCCTAATGGAGGAAATCACATGAATATCAATACCGATAAGATAACTTCCGTAATTGATGGGCCTATCCCCTTAATATTAAGTCATGCAAGGAAATTGGGAATAGCCGATGAAATAAATAGTCGTACTACCCGTGATGACGAGAAGAGCATCATCTCTACTGGTATGGGTATAGAAGCTATCATTGCCAACATCCTTACAGACCGTAAAGCACTGTACAAGATCCAGGAATTCTACGCGGATAAGGATGTGGAAAAATTTTTTTGGCCCGGGATTCAAGCTAAACATTTTAATGATGACACATTAGGCCGCATCCTGGATGCCTTCTATGAGGCGAATCCCAAGGAGATATTCACCAGTATTGCCTTAAAGAGTATTGAAACCTACAACATCAAGGTAAAGACCATCCATGCCGACACCACCAGTATGTCGGTGTATGGCGAGTATAACACCTGTGAAGAGAATGATCTTCAGATTGTCAGGGGTCATAGCAAAGATCACCGCCCGGATCTTAAACAGATTATGTTTGGGCTTGCCAATACCAACAAGAAGGTCCTTGTAGGTGGTGAAGTTTTAAATGGAAATACCAGTGATAAAACTTGGAACAATGCTTTCATCCAGAAGATCCGTAAGACCTTGTGTCAAGCTGGCATAGAAGATATCATCTATACATCAGACGGCAGCTTTGTTACAGAGGATAACCTAACGGTGGCAAAGGGAAATGATAAGACTCCTAAGACCATCTTTATCTCAAGACTCCCCGGAAACTTCAATCTAGAGGAAAAACTAAAGCTAAAGGCCTTGTCAGCACCTGAAGCTTGGGTCCAGGTAGGCACTCTTCATGATAAAAAGAATGCTGCTATCTACAAAATCCAGAGCTTTACCGATTTCCTTTACGATATTCCGTACCGATTTATTGTCTGTCATTCCAACCATCTAGACGGACGTAAGCTCAAAGCTCTGCAGGCAGTTATAAAAAGAGAGAATGATCAGATTACCAAGGCCGTGGCTGAACTTGAAGCTGTTGATTATTACTGCGACGAAGATGCAAAGGCAGCTTTAGACAAGTTCATCGCCGAGAATCCCTTAGAATATCACAGCCTTTCCGGCAAAACAACAGTAGAGAAAAAGGTAAAAAAGCGCTCCCACCAAGGACAGCCCCGAAAAAACGAAACGAAGGAAGTAGCAACCTGGCATAAAGTAAAGATCAGGGTTTTTGAAGAACATGTAAAGATTGATCAGCACAAGGAAAAGGCTGGCTTATTCGTACTGATAACCAAACAACAGAATACATTGCATAGACTCCAAAATCTCTTTAATGCTTCAAAGTCTTATTAGAAGCTCTGTTTGCTATGCCACAAAATAGAAATCCCTGCTACAAACTGGTAGTTCTGTTGTATAGTCTGTTGTTATTTGGCTAATCGGTAGAGTAATATCCTACTTTTTATCTATGTATGCGTATTTATTTGTATGGTATTTTCATCCTGCGAAATATCGGTTATTTCAATGAATTTCACACAGTCCTCATCATCTTCAAATATGTTTTGACGGTTATTTTCTCTTGCCATTATATGATAAATCCCTGTTTTACTCTTTTTTCGTGCTTGTCTTGTCATATCTTACCATCTCTGCAAGAATATATCATATGTCACTCGTCCGGACAAGTCCCTGTCCCCTTGTCTCTACTCACTGCTTCCCGTTATGATCATGAGCTATTTTATTCAATAACAAATTCAGCAGCTAAATCATAGCTGTCATAATCTCCGGCTGACCTAAAATCGAAGAATTGCTTAATAATGCGATATTCTCCTTCAGCCAAGGAGCTGTATAGCCAATCCCATTCAACGGTTTCCTCCAGAGATTGCTTTGCCGGAAGCATATACGCAATATCATTCCAGCCCACCGCTCCTTCTATATCATAGGAAAGCTTGGTCCATGTATCATCATTTTTCCTTTCGATACAATAAAAAGTGCCATATTGGTACTCTTTATCGCTGTTGTTTTCAAATATCAGTGTAATGCTGGTAGGTGAGATGCTGTCCTTCTTGACACGAAGCGTAACGCCTTTCAATTCATTTACAACTGCATAGTCGGTAGTCACCACTTCGAAGTCGGTTTCGCCAATTTCACCTTTGACACCGTCAACGGCAATTGCATTGCCATCGACATCAGTGTAACTGTTGCTTGCACCATCGAGGCCGTTACTGACTTCGGAGCCACTGGCAGAGCAGGCGGTTAGTACGAAAATCAAGGCGCCTGACATAAGCATGGTTAACAGTTTCTTTTTCATGAGTAATCCTCCTTCATCCGATTTCCTTTTTTAGCCCTTTGCTTATTAGACGAAAGAAATCTAAAAAGGTTCCTACGGGGTTCTATAAATAATCGGAATATTGTACCATAAAGACTACTCAGGAAAGATCGGCGCCAATGGCTTCTACTTTGAATGCGAAAATATAGTATAATATATAGATAAGGTGGTGTCTATATGAGAGATTTGGAAAAACTAATTGATCAGGTTAACGGCTCAATGTCAATGGAAGGCATGCCGCTTACGAAGACTGATAAAGATAGAATCAGACATTGCGCAGGTAATGTGGAGGTGATATTCATGTTGAAAATTGGGGACTTTTCCGCCCTGTCTAAAATAAGCATCTATATGCTTCGACACTACAATGAAATAGGGCTCCTCATTCCGGCTCATATTGACGAATTTACGGGTTACCGCTACTATAGCAAGGAACAGCTTCCCGTTGCGAATCGGATACAGGCACTTAAAAGTATGGGATTGGGTTTATCCATTATCAAGGATATTTTATCGGAATACGATAATGAAGAGAGCCTCAAAAGATATCTAATGCTTCAAGCGACTCAAAAACAGGAAGAAATAGTCACCATGCAAAAGCAGTTGTTGCTCCTTCAAACGACCATTAAAAGCCTTGAAAAGACTTCCCATCTTCCTAAGTGCAATATCGCCATCAAGGAACTTCCCAAAAGAAATGTGATAAGCTATCGCAGCACGATAGCCACCTACGATCAGGAGGGCATATTATGGAAGAAATTGTCCGAAGAAATTTCAGCGCAGAAGGTACAGTTTGCCAATCCGTGCTACAACATTGCAATATTCCACAATGAGGGTTTTGTAGAGCATGGAATTGACACAGAAGTTCAACGGGCGGTTGTGGGAACATACCAAGATACAGACACAATTAAATTTAAAACCGTTGACCCTGTAACTGCCGCCACGCTGACCTACAAAGGCGGTTATATTCAGCTAAGAGAAGTTAACGAAGCAATTGCAAGCTGGATTTCCGACAATGGTTATGAATTCAATGGTTCCATCTTTAACATCTACCATGTTTCGCCGGAAACAGAACCCGAACCGGACAATTTTATTACCGAAGTCTGTTTTCCGATAAAAAGCAAATAGGCATTTGTCCGATTGAATCACTGTCCTTCACAAGGCAGTGATTTTTTTGCAAAATATTTCGTTTCCACCTATTGACTCTAGCACAATGCGATACTTTACACTTGAATTAAAACAAAAAGGGGGAATCGAATTTGGAAGCAATTTCAATCAACAATCTATCAAAAGTATATAAAAGCGGAAAAAAAGCGCTGGACGGATTAAGCCTCACGGTAAAAGAAAGCGAGATATTTTCTTTATTGGGGCCGAATGGAGCAGGTAAATCAACGTTAATCAATATTCTGACAACTTATCTGCAACCTACCGCTGGGAAGGTATCCATAATGGGTAAGGATGTATGTACGGAACAAAAATCCATTTGTTGTCTTATTGCCTGTGTGGCACAAAAGGAATCTATTGATAACCACCTATCTCTAAAAGAAAATATGCTGTTCCAGAGCCGATTATACAAGCTGGATACCGCAACCGCTAACAAGCGGATGGATGCGCTTATTGCTGCATTTGGACTAAAGGAATATGAAAAGCACAGGATCGCAGCTTATTCTGGAGGGATTAAACGACGCTTGGATATTGCCATGAGTATGATGTCTTTTCCCAAAATTCTGTTTCTGGATGAACCGACCGTGGGGATGGACATTGAATCGCGCAAAGCCATGTGGGATATTGTGAAGAAAATCAAGGATGATTTCGGCACAACCATTTTTCTTACGACCCACTATTTAGAAGAAGCCGATATGCTAAGCGATACAGTCTGCATTATGCAGGATGGACACCAATTGGTGCAGGATACGCCCGAAAATTTGCGGCAGCATACTCACCAAAATACAATCAGAATTGATTTGGATAGTTCGGAAAATCAGCGGGATTTTGGAAACTGGATTTCAGACCTGCAATTTGTCAGAGGAATACGGCAGGAACAAAATACCGTTTATGCTAACATTCAAAATGCAGCGCAGGATTTTCACATCCTCAATCAATTGATGATGGACAAGCAAATACGCTATTCCTCAATCGGTATTGTAACACCCAGCCTTGATGATGTTTTTCTGTCCCTCACGCAAAGCAAAGGAAGGAGTGTTTAAAATGGAAACTTTCAATCTCCTTTGGAGAAGTGTCAAGTGGCGCTTTCAAAACCCGGTGATCATCATCATGACTTTGACTCAGCCGCTGCTATGGCTTTTACTGTTTAGCACAATATTCAGTGGAAATCAAACAAACGGGAATTATACGGCTTTTATCCTTCCCGGAATCCTGCTGATGTGCGTATTATCCAGTTCAGGAATGAGCGGAATTGCAAACTATTCATTAAAAACAGGGGGAAGCTATTACCGTATTTACATTTCCCCAGTCAAAAAAAGTTCCATTGTGTTAAGCCATATTTTGGATGCTGCCGTATTGTCGTTTATTCAAATTGCGATTTTGATGGGAATTTCTTTTATGATGTCGGTTCGGATTGCATCGGGGGTAAGTGGAGTGTTCCTCATGGCGTTATTGCTGTTTTTAACCGTGGCATTTGTAGCAGCTATTTCATATGCGATAAGCCATGCTTTGCCAGATGAAAATTCTTTTATCGCCCTCGTGAATACATTTACTTTGCCATTATTCTTTGTCAGTTCGGCACTGATACCATATGAGCAAATACCGAGGGGTTTTCGTATCCCTGTACTTATCAACCCGTTTACCCATGTTATCAATAGTCTGCGGAGGTTTGTATCGGGGGGCTTAGTGGATTGGGGGCAATTTCTATTTACAGTAGGATTACTGCTGATTTTGTGTATTTGTAGCTTCGTACTAGCTATCCATTCATTAAAAAGGGATAGCCAGTAATTTTGATTGATGAACATTTAAGCTGAGAGAAATCAGTGGATAGGGTGCCGCGCTGTATTGCAATCGTTTCTTAGATTGATTTGCCCAATTCATTGTATGTCAAATCGTAATTTGTCAGTAAGCTGTTCTATTCAATAATATTTTTTAGTTAGGTCACCTCTTCATACTACAAAGTTCTATAACAAATATTTTGACTTCAAGTCGTTACATTATTGTGGCGGCTTTTCTAATGCATCAAATAAAAATACAAAAGGAATGATTCCTATGGTAAGAAAAACGAAATCCCTAGTTTTTTCACAAGAGGATGTGCGTATCCAAGAATTCCTTGACATGATTGCCCCATCGGTAATTAAATTTTACACCGACTACTTTATCTGCGGTAATACCTACCGCTGCGTGTGGGCACTCCGTGAATATCCTACCTTTAACTTATTAGAGGATGAAAAAACAGCGTAGATGGATTATAAAATGGGCAGTTATGAGTTAGCTAGCGACTTCTCATTATACTTATAATCTACATTTCATCAAGGTATCGCTGCAGCTTGTCCGCAAGTTTACCAATATGAATACCATCAACAAATGCATGATGAACCTGGACTGCAAACGGCATCATGAATTTGCCTTCGCTTTCATAATATTTCCCCCAATCAAATATGGGTTGCGCTTTTTCCCTATTTCCAAAATCTGTGTGCGAAATATGCGTAAATGTTATCCATGGCAAGGCAGAAAATTGATATACATCATTTTCTACAGGTCCTGTGAAATGTACTTTTTGATTTTCTGCTGTTATGATTGCCAATTGCACAAACTTCTCAATTGTATCCTGTATGGGTACATTTACTACTTTAAATAATTCTGTTTCTTTATCCAAATAAGTAAATGATGTATCAATGGATTCATATAACACAACTTCACCATCAAGAAAACGATACCGAAATTCCTCGATTTCATTTGCACATTTCGTAATAGTAAATATGAATGCCATCGTAAATGACCAATTTTTTTCTTTAACATGCTTTTTAAAATTACTCACATCAAGTTCAAAACTCACACAATATTGAGGCTGCACCGCATTCCTATATATTTGACAATACTCTTTTCTTTTCCATGTTTCAAAATCTATTATTTTGTATCTGTTTCCCATATTCACACCTTCGTTCAATATAATCTACATTACAATATATTTCCTTTTTAGTTTTGCGACCTGTCCTCGCTATAGTTCTCATACATTACTGTATCCTCAAGTGGTTTTCTCTCAGTATTATGGCGGTTAGGACTCAAAAATCCCTTGGCGGGGTAACCTAAGACAAGTAATGCAGTTGGTTCAATGTATTCGGGTATGTTAAATTCTTTTCTTATAATATGAGGATCGAACAACCCCACCATTACGCTCCCAATATTTAATTCCCTTGCAGCCAGCATCATGTGATCACAAATAATACCAATATCTAAATCACCCGAACATTTTTCGTCAAAAGGTCGTATTAAAGCATTTCTTTTGTCCTGACAAACAATAAGTATACATTGAGAACCGAAAGTTTGATATGCTTTTTGAACCTTGAGAATATTATCCGGCCGCTGAACAACAATAATCTGCTGTGGTTGCTTATTGCAAGCGGTTGGTGCCATACGTCCAGCAGATAAAATTCCGTCAAGATCATCTTTATCAATTTGTTTATCTGTAAATCCTCGAGTCGTACACCGTTGTTTTGCTAATTCTAAAAAATTCATTTTAAAATTCCTCCGTGTGCAAATATAAATAAAGGCCTGAGCATCAGCCTTTGTTATTGTACCATAAAATGTAATAAAAGTGAACTGTTATCCTCCTAACTGTCACACTCGTGGCGGCCTTTTTTATGCTTAAAATCATACCAGAAAGGAATGATCTCTATGCCAAGAAAAACAAAAGTCCAAGTAGCTTCACAAGAAGATGTCCGTATCCAAGAATTTCTCGACATAATAGCTCTCTCCATCATCAAATTCAACACAGATCACTTCATCTGCGGCAACACCTTTCGTTGCGTTTGGGCCTTGCGTGAATACCCGACATGTTAGTTATAGACGGTGAAAACAACAGCAAAACTGAAGAAGCTGTGCTAAAAAGTGAGCGTAACCGATACTGTCAACGATACTATTAGAGTTGTTTTTCACAAACGCTGTGATATTATTTATCATATCATCAGGAAAAATATATATCTTTCGATTATCAATTCGTTTTTTAAACGGCTCTGCCAAGCTAGAGGTGCTGTCGATTAACAGAAAAAGCAATAAATTGTGATGACCATTGAACTGGTGACTGACATTGGAATCGATAATAATACCTTTGCAGCTAAAGAAGATCTTTGTCAACTTGTATTTCAAAAGGAGACTCAAGCGAAATGGACACCTGTATAAATAAGTGCTGATGGAAATCGGCATCAATCGTGTTGGTTAAAGCCAGCAAATGATCATCCGCTCCGTATAAGTTCATCATTATAACAATACCTCCTATCATAGAATTACCATGGATATTATACCATAAAAATTAAAAAATGAATTGTTATCTCTGAAGCCGTCACAAAATGATATGCTCCCCTTATAGTAGACAGTTAAAATAATATAACCGTTTATTATGAGGGGAGTTTTATTATGGGAAGAAAATCTGATGTATTATCTGAAATAAAAATAACAGCTGTAGAAGACTATTTAAAGAGCAAAAAGAGCGTTGCAAAATATGTGATGAACTATCAGTTGGTAAGACTTGCTTATTACAGTCAAGACAAAAACCGTCCCTACTTGCTTAAGAACGTTATTATTAGAGTTATAGGCATTAATGAAGGTTTTTAACCGTGGTACGTCCAATAATAAAGCAGCGGCTTTGTCATCTGTGGCCAGGATGTCTTGCTGGATATTCTATCTCGTCATCTTCATGTCCATCCCAAAGGAGTTCAAGCTTTACGTTCCTATATCGGAAGCTATAATGGTCTTTATGCTTTGTACCAAGGAAACCTTCAAATGGATGCTACTCACCTGTGGACTTATCCAACTTTTCTTATGCATTATTAGTAGTTAAGCAACTCAAGTTAATTATTCTCTTTCTCTATTGGAATCTGTATTTCAGTTATAAATTCTTCTTCTCTAGATGTGCCATGGATATCCAAGCGATAAATTTCCATAGAACTCCCTTTTATAAAATATCCTTCCATTTCGATAAATTCTACCATTTTTTCAAATAATTGCTGGCTTTTTCCATAAGTTCCTCTATAAACCAAGACTGCAAAATAACCTTCCGGTAAGATCATATTATATTTTTCTTCATTGTCATCAACAAAAAAGAAAGCATTTTGGTATAAGGTATAGTCTCCCTTTTTCATGCCTTGCTCCGAGATAAACACCCCCATATCCTTATTAGCAAATAAAAATAATTTTGAGTCATTTCTACCTTCCAGCTTACGAAATGCCAAGTTTATTTCTTCTTCTTTAGACATGGATTCTTCTATCAAAATAATTTTTCTAGTCTTTAATTTTCTTATCTTTATCTTTCCATAATCATCTATTTTTTCGACATCTTTAAGTACCTTAATCCTTTTCTCTAAATTTCTTTTCAATGTTACTAGAGGCATAATTTCTTTCTCTATTAAGCTGATTTCCTTTTCCATTAAATGAATCGTTGTATTTATGTTTCTATCCTCTAAATATCTTTTTATCTGTTTGATGGAGAAGTTCAACTTCCTTAAATCTTTTATTACATTTAATCTCCAAATATCCTCAAGAGAATATACTCTATAACCATTTTCTTTTCTCGCAGGAAAAATTAAGCCTTTCTCTTCATAGTAACGAATAGAGTCAGGACCTATATCATACAGTTTACATATTTCTCCTATTCTGTATTCATATTTTTTTTTCACATAAATCACCTCTATTTTTCTCTTGACCTTAGTACTATACCAAGGTTTATAGTACTAAGCAAGGACATCCATAACAAAAAATAAGGAGTCGATATTCATGCAACAACAAGTTTCACAAGCAACACAATTAGCAAAAGAGTTTTTTAAGTATTTAATACCTTCAGTAAGTGCTATGTGGTTTTTCTCTATCTATACAATGATTGATGGTATATTTGTAGGAAGAGGAGTTGGGCCTTTAGCCCTTGCAGCTGTTAATTTATCTATGCCCTATATTAACACTGTATTTGCCATTTCACTTTTAGTAGCAATTGGTTCTTCTACTTTAATTACCTTTTATCTCGGACAGGATGAAAGAGAGAAAAGTAACGAAATATTTACTTTGAATGTAATCATTCTTTCTGTTTTAGGCATTACCATAAGTGTTTTTTCCTTGATCGTTTTGGAAGAAATAGCTATTTTTTTAGGAGCAACTGAGGACACTTTACTTTATGTAAAGGATTATTTAAGAATAATTATTATTTTTAGTACCTTTTTTATAGTGGCATATTCTTTAGAAGTACTTGTTAAAGCAGATGGTTTTCCAATTTATTCTATTATATTTGTGATGCTTGCTGCTTTAATAAATATATTATTAGATTATATTTTAGTAATTCATTTAGGTTATGGTGTAAAAGGAGCAGCTCTAGCAACAGGCTTTTCTCAGCTTATATCCTGTATTACTTTTTTAATACATTTCATTTTAGGAAAATCCAACCTAAAATTTGTTAAGCCCAAACTGAATTTCACCTTGATAAAAAGTATACTTACCATAGGTACTCCTGAATCCCTGACTGAATTATCTACTGGATTCACTACCTTTGCCTTTAACTTTGTTGTTATAAAGTATATTGGATCTTATGGTTTAGCAGCCTTCAGTATAATTATGTATCTGAATAACCTTGTATTAATGACAATGATAGGGGTAAATCAAGGAATGCAACCCTTAATTAGTTTTTATAATGGGAAAAATGATTATAAAAGTATAAAAAAATTACTGCAGTTAGCTTTAAAAACATCTTTAGTCTTTGGGTTATTGTTTTTTGTCTCCTCTCAACTATTTACCGAACAGTTGGTTTCTCTTTTTATAGATACCGCAAACAAACAAGCTCTCAAAATTTCGTTAGTAGGCCTAAAAATATTTAGTTTTGGATTTTTAATTTGTGGATTTAATATTATTTTTTCTGGATATTTCACTGCATTGAAAGAAACAAAAAAAGCTACTATTATTTCATCCTTAAGAGGATATATATTAATGTGTATCGTATTATTTATTTTGCCGGCCGCATGGGGAAATTTTGGTATTTGGGTTGCCCCATTATTTTATGAGGCTTTATCTTTAAGTGTCACCTTAGTAATATACTTTAAGTCTAAATTTGCCTTAAAAGAAACCCCTTATGTCTCTAGAAATTAGCCTCATTATCCTAGACTAGGCTTCCTAGGTTGGATCATCACTCCTAGCAAAATTCTTCCACCTTAAAGAACTTTTGAGTTCCCAAGTTCTAGACTCACCTTTACTATTTCTAGTATTTAGAATTTTAAAACCATCGTTTATAAATGTACAACTGACTATCCCACAAGTAAACCTCCCTGAAACCTAATGGAGGCATCTTCAATTTAACAAATACTATACTACTTCTTTATTCCTTCTGCAATAGAAGAAAGAGTACTATTATCCTAAAAAGCCAATCTATATCAATTTTTTCTATATCTCTGCATTTGTTTAAATTCTCATCAATTTCTTTGCCTTAAAACTTACTAAAAAAATGTCACTATTCAACCTTTTCTTTAACTTCTCCATAAAATATTTGTCCACAATGCGGACATAGTCGTTCGCCAATTTTAGAAAATAGAACCCTTAAAAAGGTAAAATAAGCAAAGACAATAGATAATAACTTATTCATTATCATAATTCGTATTTGATGCTAGAATAACCTTTTGCCCGATGGCAGATTTATTAAATTGTATTTTGGGTTTATATGAAAACAGAGGCATCAAGATTATTTCATCTCAATGCCTTCGTGTTTTCTTATTATTTTTGATGGTAAAGGGGGGCATAATCTTACAGCCACTCATTCGGATGATTCATTGTCCGTTGCAATTCCTCAAAAAATACTTTTAAGTGGTAACCGTCTGTTGTTGCATGGTGGACTGTAACTGAAAGAGGCATTGTAATCTTTCCCTCCACTTCCATAAAACCGCCTGCTTCAAAACTAGGAACATAATAATCCTTTATTCCATGATTGTGTAATGAGAAACTGTTGAAAGTAAACCATGGAATACAAGATATGATATAAGCATTAGGAAGCGGTAGCCCTTTTGATGATAGGATACCGTGGCTGTCCCCATGCTGTGTCGTATCTTCAATATACTGTTTATAAAACACCTCAAAATGCTCATCATATTCCGTCCAAAGCAATGACGTTGTCTTATCATCCTCGTGAAATTGCGGATAAGCAGGAGTAAGATTGTCCCAATATCCCAGAACACCATCTTGAATAGCTATACGCAGTTCCTGTTGCTTGCTGATAGCTCTGGTTACTAAATAAAGGTATGCAGGAAAAAACTTATATCCTTTACTTTTTAATGTTTTCCTAAGAACTGTGACATCTATTGTCACAGTGACAGTATATGTGGTAGGAGCCATTTGCGTATAATAATGAAACGCTTGTGCCATTTGCCATGCCTGCATATCGATGGGGTGAAAACTTGTTTGTATATTCATTATTCATTCACCCACAATCCATGCTTACTGCAACAAAAGTAAATTTTTTCGCCATACATCCTTGGGAAACGCACTTCTCCACCTTGTTCCGGATATAACTTAATCAAAAGTATTCTATCGCAGGCAATATAAGCTATAAAACTAAGATAATGTGTCTTGCTCATCTCATGCGTAAAGGTGACATAAAAATCATCCTCTACTTTTTCCACAACTAATCTATGCATTTCATCAGATGGCTTAGGGATGAGGGGCACAAGCTTCCGTCCGCAACAAGAAACCTCTGCTTCCCCGGTAGCGGTAAGTATGTTTCCACAGGTTGGACATACATAAAATTTAATTTTCTTCATATTTCCTCCGTCTGCATCATTGGGTTCTAAATTCCCCAATAATATTTTTTCAATGTTTACACCTAATACTTCGGAGAGTTCATAGAGCAAGGCTACATCAGGGCAACCCAACCCACGCTCCCACTTAGAGATTGCTTTGTCACTGATATTCATTGCATCGGCAAGCTGCTTTTGAGTCATACCTTTTTCTTTGCGCAAGCCGAGTATCAGCTTTCCAACCTTATTGCAATCCATATTGCTCACCTCCATATACTAAGAATAAACGCAGACGAATTAAATTTCAATAAACGCTCCGTAGAGTTGGTAAAGTATCTTTAAGAACAAAGACTGCGGGAAAGTCAGAGATTTGTTATATATATTCTGTAACTAAATCAGTGAATAGACTTCCTTCTAAATGGTCTATTTCATGACAGAAACACTTTGCAAGGTCTCCTTTTCTTTCGAGAGTTATTTCCTCCCCATTTTCATCTAATGCACGGATCTTAACACTTGCAGGTCTTTAATGAATCGCGGACACTGCTCATTGTTTCATTACAACCGCTCATTTGCAGAACAACCTTTTTCCCATTTAATCTTTGGCTGATTTTTTGAGCGGCAATTATTGTCGAAGCACCAGCGCCCTCCGCCAGATTGTGCGTATGATACAGCGCCAGATAGATTCCCTTTCTTATCTCATCTTCAGATAATAAGATGAAATCAGTCAGCTGATTCTTATAGATTCCAAAAGGAATTTCATAAGCCGCTCCAGTGGCAAATCCACCCGCAAACGTCTGATTGGAAGATTGTATAATTTTGCCCGTCTTCCACGAAAGATAAGCAGCTTTGGAGGCTTCAGCCTGTACAGCGTAAATTTCAATTTCAGGGTTGATTGATTTGAAAACGGTAACGGCTGCCGCCAGTTCACTTCCCCCGCCAATCGGCAGAATGATGGCATCGATATCAGGTAGTTCTCTCAAAATTTCTATAAACTCAGTACCGACTCCATTAATCAAATGAGGTTCATTTGCCGCATGGATATAATAAAGATCCCTCTCTTTTTGAATCTGCATCCCTGCATGAGCCGCCTGTTCAAAATTATCTCCCGCCTCCACTAAAATCGCACCCGCGTCTTTTATCCGCTGATTCTTTTCCGGATTATTTCCTTTTGGTACAACGACGGTCGCTTCAATCCCATACACTTTCGCCGCTGTTGCAATTGAAATTCCATGGTTTCCTGTCGAAAATGTAATGACTCCTTTTACCTTTTGTTGCTTTAAGTGATACATTATATTGAGACCGCCGCGAATTTTGAAGCTTCCTCCAGGCAAATGGTTCTCATGTTTGATATAAATATCCGCACCAACTGCATCTGAAAGACTTTTATAATTAACAAGCGGTGTGGGTTTAATTAATTTATACACCAGCTGTTCGGCTCTTAGCACTTCCTTAAGCGAAATGGGATACTCATTTTTTCCGGCAATCATTTACTTTCACCCTCCAATTCATTGTCTGTAATTATGCATACAATTCACACAATGCATACATTGTTATCATTATATCATTGAAAATATGGAAAATAAATGATATAATTGTATGCAATACAATTTGAAAGGAATAACAAACATGCCGGTAAATTCATTTGAGCATTACCCAATGTCTTGGAAACCAGAACGGAATCAACTGACAAATCCCTTGTATGTATCAATTACAAAGCTACTTGAACAAGATATTGCAGCGGGTATATTAGCTCCACACACAAAGCTGCCACCTCAAAGAGAGCTGGCTGACTTTTTGGATGTAAACCTGAGCACAATTACACGAGCTTTTAAAATTTGTGAGCTAAAAGGGCTGATCTATGCCACCACTGGAAAAGGAACCTTTGTATCTCCAGGTGCAAATATGCCCAATGTATTTACAAATCACGAATCAGCTATAGATTTTATTGAAATGGGTGTCATAAAACCGTTTTATCAAACCAATTCAATTATTTTAAATACGATTCAATCTGTTTTAAATAAGCCTTGCGCCGAAAGGCTTTTGGAATATAGCAACCCTCTGGGAACCCCTTTTCAGAAACAAGCCGCACAAAAGTGGCTTGCCAGATTTCAGCTCAATACGTCCATAGATAATATTATGATTGCTTCCGGAGCTCAAAATGCTTTGACCATAACGCTCATATCATTATTTAAACCGGGAGATAAAATTGCAACCGATACATTTACACATCCAAATTTCATGAATCTCGCCAACTTGATGGATATTCAACTTGTCTCTATTGCGGGAGATGAATGCGGAATGTTGCCTGATGCGTTGGATACAATATGCAAAACAAACAATATTTCCGGGATTTACTTAATGCCAAACTTCAGTAATCCCACCAATATTACAATTAGTCTAGCGCGTAGAAAAGAGCTTGCAGATGTCATAACAAAGCATAAACTTATCTTGATAGAAGATGATGTGTACGCGTTTTTACAGCCACAGAAAATAGCACCAATTACAGGAATGATTCCAGAAAACTCTGTCTATATCTGCAGTACTTCAAAATCTCTTTGTGCAGGCTTAAGAGTTGCATTTGCTGCTTTTCCGGATTGCTACCGGTCACGTATCATAAGCGGTATTTATAATATCAATTTAAAAACTTCCTCATTTAATGCCGAGGTTATTGCCGAATTGATTTGCAGCGGAGCCGCAGAAAAAATTGTTAATAAAAAAATTGATTTAGCAAAAGAGAGAAAGGATGTATTTTTAAGGCATTTCTCAAATCATGAAATAAATGCAGATAATCTTTGCTTCTTTCAATGGCTTCCGCTGCCAAAACATATGGATGGTAACTTCTTCGAAAAATTGTCAAAAGTTCATGGGGTTCACGTATTCTGCTCAGATAGATTTGCAGTTGGGAATACTAAGCGACAGACTTATGCACGTATTGCCCTTTCTTCCCCGACAGATATTGCAGAACTCGAAAAGGGACTTAAAATAATAAAGTCATTGCTAGAAAACAAAGATATTTCCACCTTAAAATATGAGTTCATTGTTTAAAGATACCTCTTTAAATTTACTGCTAGTGAATATTTCAAGCCTGACCCTATTTCTCGCTCCCTCTCGATCCTCACGACACATTCCACATATCTTGAGGATATAAAAAAGATGACTGTTGAAGATGGTAGCTCCTTGGCGGCGAAGAAACCCGAGCGGATTCCGCGCAGCTTTCCGGTAAAACCCGCTTTTCCGGTCATGCGTTTTTGGCTCATTACCGCTTTTTAAAGCATGTTGCGGTCGATGATGTGATTGCCAGACAGACTATCCCGGCTCCAGCACAGCTTTCGCGGAACTGGTTCGGGGAGAGAACCAAAAAGAAATTACGAAATACTATACCGACCGAAATGATGATATTACAGAAAGCTAATCCAAACGGCTTTTGTTCTTCAGGTAAATTCAGCTGCATTGCCTCTGCTTGTTCCAATCCAAGGACTTTAATTTGCCTGAAATATATGGAGATTTCTGTTTCAATTTATGGGTAAACCGTTCAATACAGGTAGAAGAATCTTTTGGAGTTCTAAAAAATGACAATAACTGCAACCGCTTTGTTCTTTGAAGAAAACCGTAAAAAAATAGATACCTGCTACCGATATATTTATATTATCTCAATTTTTGGAGGGACTTATATGACCAAAAAACAAGCATTTTATTTAATACAAAGGGAGCGGAAGCTTAAGAATTTTTACTTACTCATGACTATTCCTGTTTTTTTTGGCATAATTCTCACCGGGCTGATACCACTGTTTATTATGGATGCCAGGACCTATGGTTTTGAATGGGATGGGGACATGCTGGTGATTGTTGGCTGCCTGGGATTCAGTTATTTGATTGTAGTCGGTATGATATGCGTTTTGCTGTTTAAATACAGCAAGGTAAAAAAGTATGTCTATGGCGTCTATGAGGCCCGGCCAATGGAAACGAAGCAGCAGATTCATAAGGAATTGGAAGAGATACATCGTGTAAAGAATATTGTTTTTGGAGAAGAGGGTATGTACTTCAATGACAGATGTTATATAGGATTTACGAACTATATTCCGTATGAGGAAATCGCCTGGTGCTACATAAAATACATGCATGTGAATATGTTCTCAAGGCCGGATACAATGTCTCTGGCAACAAGAATGCGGCTCGGACTGATTGTAATCTATACAAGGGACGGGCTGAAGCATGTGGCCAATGACCGCCATATGCAACATATAACCAGCGCTTATCTGGAAGAAATATCCATGAGGGCACCAAAGGCGCGGTATGGCTACACTGAGGAAAATAAATTCTGGTGGAAAGAAGTATGGGTGGATGCCTACGGGAAACAATGAAAAAACCCCTTTTTAACTCCGTATTTCTCTTCAATTGATTTAATTATCTCCTCATCGTCAATCCTATGTCTGTCTTCATAATCTAAACATACATCTTCGTTGATCTCATTCATGTATTTTTTAAATTCCTTCTTCTAATAATAAGTGTACATGGTTTCCCATTAAGCAGTATCCATAAAGCTTAATTCCACTTTTTTCTTTGCTTTGCTGTATTATTTCAATGAATTTCATACAGTCCTCATCATCTTCAAATATGTTTTGACGGTTATTTTCTCTTGCCATTATATGATAAATTCTTGTTTTACTCTTTTTCGTGCTTGTCTTGTCATATCTTACCATATCTGCAAGATTATATCATATTTCACCCGTCCAGACAAGTCCCTGTCCCCTCGTCTTACTCCTATATTATCTGTACCTCTGCCCATGCTCCCAAATCCTTTGATTCATCGGCAGCAAGACCAATTATGTTCAGTTGAGCAACCTTTTTTGCATTTCCCCTGGATGCTTCTCCGCTTGAAATTATATCAAGAAATGTAGAAACGGACTCACGTACCCCAGGCCAATCTGCATAAGGTGTCAATGAAGGACAGGCTTCAACAATCCAGTAAGAATCTTTTATCGAACGATAACGGATTTCACCTGTGAAATAATTCAAATAAATGATGCCTTCATCCCCACTTATCTCTATATTGATGGATAAATCCTCCTGGCTGTAAATATTAGCTTTAAAGACGCCCCATATTCTGTCGTAATCATATACCGCCGTACTTATCGCCTGCATCCGACCAGTATTACCATAACCGTCAAGTACCAAAACTCGTTTGGGAATTTTCCCTATAATCTGGTTTAATATATCCACATACCAGCAAGACATACGGTTCATTAGGCATAAATCCGAATCAGAAGGCCCCCAGCCCGCATGCAGAGTTATCGTAACATTATGTAAGCATCCAACCATGTTATTTTCAATTAACTCAATTGCACGGTAAATCATTGGATGGCAGCCCAGCTCCAAATCTGCATAAGTAATCTGTTTCGCTCTTAGTAAAGAGTTTAACATAATCGGAATTTGATCCCTTTTCACTGCAATTGGCGGCTCATAAAATACCGGTATTCCGGAATCTATTGCTACTGACAGTACAGCTTGATGAGCTTCATCAGGAACCGCTATCATCACTGCATCGATTTCTGCTCTCTTCAAAAGCAATTCAAAATTATCATAAACCGTTGCACTATTCCCTAGTATCTCGCGAGCAAGCTTCCTTGTTCTTTCTGTTGCAGCAGTTACTGCTGTTACTACAGCACGTCCATCATACCGTAAAGCACATAAATATGCATTTCTCGTCCATGCACCAAACCCGATTAACCCAACTCTAATTTTTCCCATATTTGTCTCCCCCGTCTTCCATTTATAGGAATATAGTAATACTTATTCCGAAACAAATCAAGCACAATTATGAAAAAGACAAAGGGACAGGGATTTGTCTGCTATGCCTTTTCAACCATATACTTGCTTACCCCTGTTATTCTCGCAAGTTGTCTTATTGTAATACCGTACCCTGATGAATTTTAAAAACTTATCACCTAAAAATTTTATTCCTCTGTACTTAAAATCAACAAATCCTTTAGCCATTTCGCATATGCTTTACCCTCTTCTGCTTTAATATCTTTTTTGCAATTTCAGCTTTTCTCCTTAAATTCAAAGCAATTTCATATAGATAAAAGGATAACCTATTAAGCTAATTATTTATAACCTTTTTGTAAAAACGCTTTTATCTCTTCAATACTCATACCTTCTAACCCTAAGTCCTTAACTGTATAACCAGTGTCCCAATAATTTTCGTCTTTTAAAGCTGACGCCAATGTTATTACAGCATCCATTACAGGCGTATTTATTCCTATAGCCTTCCCAAGGCTAGATAGCCCAACTAACGAACATGGAGTATCCTCTGTCAAATATCTATCATTTAAATCATTTGGACCCTTTAATGGGTTAAATACTTCACTATCTCTATAACATTCATAAAGAGTTTCTCGTTTTGGTGCATATCCCATTAAGAACAATCTATCTTTAACATTTATGGAGTTATATCCAAACTTTTTACATATGTTTATTCTTTCATTATCTATTTTCTCATTAACGCGGGCAACTGATGGTGTGATACCTTCCCTATAATGATAATGTTCACCTTTAGGATATTCAATTTTCCCAGCATTTAATACCACTGGAGCTGGATGAGATACTGGATTTCCATTATTCAATGAACTCTCTAAAACATCATTTACTAACTCTACCGTAGGATAAAATTCCTTTACTATATCATACATTTCTTGGTTATACTTGGATGGAAAAGCGGCAAAATATAATTTTCTACATTCTAATAATATTTTAACACTGGTTGGCCCTATTTTACGTGTCGCATAGGGTAACGTATGCATTTCTGCTATTTTTACCCCATCTAATTTACCCTTTTCATTTAATACTTTAGCAACAATTAATGATCCACCAGTACTTCCAGGGGCTAAAACAATTCTATCACCTTTTTTAATATAAGGAGCAATATTTTCAGCAAATATTTTCAATGCATATGCTGGAACTATAGGCATAATTAAATCCACTCCATCTATTGCCTCTTCTAAGTCGGTGGTAACTTTATGGATATTGGCTTCACCTGTTCTGCCAAATCCAGTTAAGTTGATGGTTTTTGTTTGTAATAACTCCTTTATATTGTTTTTGAATCTTTCATTTTCATATAAAGTAATCTCATATCCTGCCAATGTCAGGTCTGCTGCTGCAGCAAAAGCTCCATTACCTCCACCAATGATAGCAATTCTTTTAATCATAATATCTCCTCCTATTTAAAAATTTTATGTGCTTTGCATAATTTGAATGGACTTTAATAGAACTCAATTGCAGTAGGTACAATTGAGTTCTATTGTATTAAAGCTATCAAAAAAGACAAAGGAAAGACAAAGGGACAGGGACTTGTCTGCTATGCTTTTTCAACCATATACTTGCTTACCCCTGTTACTCTCGCAAGTTGTCTTATTGTAATACCGTTTATTTCCTTTAAATTTTTCAGTATCATTTCCTTTTCTTGTCTCCCCAATAAATGAAAAAACCCCTTTTTAACTCCGTATTTCTCTTCAATTAATTTAATTATCTCCTCATCGTCAATCCTATGTCTTTCTTCATAATCTAAACATACATCTTTGTTCTTCTCATGCATGTATTTTTCAAATTCTTTCTTTGCTATTTGTTTTTCTGTGGCAAATAATTCTAATATAAATTCTGTATCTATAATATTCTGCTTATTTATATATTCATGATAGCTACTCCATCTATATCCTGCTACTGAATTTGTTATTCCTGCCTTAATCGGATTCTGATGGATATATCTTAATACTGTTATCAAGTACGCCTCATTTTCTACAACTTCACTTTTATACCGTTCCTGAAACAAATGTCCAAAACGATCATATTTCCAATTATACCAATATACAAAACTAGAACATATTCTTTGCATTGTCAAAGATAATGATTCCATACCTTCACATAATAATAAGTGTACATGGTTTCCCATTAAGCAGTATCCATAAAGCTTAATTCCACTTTTTTCTTTGCTTTGCTGTATTATTTCAATGAATTTCATACAGTCCTCGTCATCTTCAAATATGTTTTGACGGTTATTTCCTCTTGCCATTATATGATAAATCCCTGTTTTACTCTTTTTTCGTGCTTGTCTTGGCATATCCTACCACCTCTTCAAGATTATATCATATTTCACCCGTCCGGACAAGTCCCTGTCCCCCTGTCTTTCTATAGTGAATATAAACTAAAGAATATTAATATACTTCCAGCCAATACAAAGATATGCCAAACAAAATGATGATATTTAAACCAGTTGAACACGTAAAACAAAACACCTATACTGTAGGCTATGCCTCCAGCCAACAACAAATAGAATCCAGTAAATGATACAGATTTAAAAATACTGCTAATGAAAAAGCTAATCATCCATCCCATAATCAAATAAATTAATACATGTATTTTGACAAATCGATCAATCCATATCGCCTTAAATGTAACTCCGACAATTGCCAATGTCCATTGAATGCTACAGATAATGATTCCCTTCATGCCGCCAATAGCAATTAAGCATAAGGGAGTGTAACTGCCTGCTATTAGAATGTAAATAGATAAATGATCCAACCTCTCAAATACATTCTTCGTCTTTCCTTCTTTAAAAGCATGATATAGCATAGAGTTTGCATATAAAACAATAGTAGATACTGAATAAATCATCATACTTACTGTATATAAAATATCCTGAGTTTTTGCACCTTTAATAGCAAATATAACTAGAGCAGCAATACCTAATAGCACTCCCAGACCGTGAGTTACGGCATTTGCAATTTCTTCTCCCATAGAAAAATCTTTTCTTACAATAATCTTTGTCATCTTCAAAGTATACGCACTTCTTTCCTATTTTCAACTTCACTATTTTTAACTTCACTATTTTTAACTTCACTATTTCATATTATAGCATAATATCTCAATCATTATCACTCAACATGAGCCGTTTATTTCATCTAAAAATTTGACCTAACTCTTTAAATTTCTTTTTCCAATACATATTCATTACATGTAGATAGATATTAGCTAATAAAGGACTAATTACTCCACCTTATGCAAAGCTTAGCATAATCCTCCTTGATGAGTACCATCATCGGTTGGAAACATCTGTTTTTGATATACATATCCACACTTCATAAACTCTTTCAGAATCCTGCTATCCCCCTGTCTTCGTACCATTTTGGTTGAAGTGTAACAGTCACATTTCACTCCTTATCGACTGACGACCCTTATGGCAATTCACATTTGTCAATCATGCTCATCTTTCCTCGCAATAGTATGGCGTGACTACCATTGATTTCACTTTGTCCCGATTGCTCTGCACCATTCATTTCTTACTAGGCACTTATCGGTAGGAATACCATGAAATGGATGTGGAAGTACTTACGTACAATTTAAACAGCAACTTTCAAGTCACACACTATGGGTTAATCCGGCTCCCTATAATCCTTCAGCTATCCTTTTTTTCGATTGGGTAAGCTTACCTGTCAATTCACACGCAGGAAATTACAGGGGCTCCAGTTGCTTCCAAAATAACCCTGGAAACATGGTCGCCATATTTTGCAAGATATTCCTGTATCAATATCCCTGCTCCTGATGTCCCAAAAAGCATTATATTCCCGTCCGCAGGTAAATACCCCTTTATTAGGTTATTCTTAAAATAATCATCTCTTGCATAACGTCCCTTGAATTCCCGAAGTCTGGTTAATACTTACATATCACCTCAGATTTTGGGAATTCACTGTTGAATCGAGTAGCTAGAAAACAGGATAATTAATCCTGTTTTCTTTGCTCTCACAGAACCGGACTTACGTTTGCCGTATCCGGCTCCTGAAATTTCTCACCGAATTAATAATAATTCGACAACAACCCAACTTCGTATTTATGCATATTAATGAGACCTATGTCTTCAAAGTATTGATTCGGTAATATCTGATGCACAATGTGAACATTAGAATTTTTCCACTTTGTGACATCCATTTTCAAACCATTTCCCTTGATGCCTTTCTTTCTCATTTCTTTATGCATTGCCTTATAGGTTTTCCATTGTTTCATTTTCACCATTCTCAATTTTCTGCGTAACTATCCCATAAAGCTTCCTGTAAATCTATCGATATTGGCTACAAGATAATAATTCATCCATCCTCTCAAGACTGGGTTTAACTCTTTTATTACTTCTTCAAGCTTTCTCCCCGAGTTTCTTCTTGTAATTCTTCTCACTTTGTCTTTGAATCGTTTTATCCTTTTGGGATTGACTCCAAGTGTTTTACTGTGAATTACAAACCCAAGGAATGCTACACCTTCATTCACATTTGTCAGTTTGGTTTTCATATCGTTGACTTTTAGCTTCAATTCTCTTTCCAAGACTTTTGTAGCATAGGCTTTGTAATCTCCCGCTGTTTTCCTATCCTTTGCAAAGATAAGGAAGAGAGTAGACCTAGGGACTTTCCCTCTAAGTCTCTTGCAGAACTGTACGTGAACCTCTCAGCTCATACAGCTCCCATTATCCAGCCGCTGGTAATATTCCAAGTTTCCAGTGTGCAAACCGTTTTCTATCACGTTTCGCTATTTCTCCTAGCCAATGTTCTGCTCTTCGTCTTGCTTTTCGCTTCTTATATTTCCTGCGAACCCACTCGACTAAACGATTATTAATATATCTTAATACATCGTAGAACTCCGACTTATAAAAATACGTATAGTAATTAATCCAACCCTGTATCTGTTTATTAAACATGTTAGCAACATCATTCAAACTTTTATCTGATTTCAACTGCAACTTCCATCCACGAATTTCTTTTCGTATGGCTTTCTTTGCTTTTTCTCCCATTGCCGGCAGAAAATTTGTAGAGAACTTTCCATACCTATCCTTCGCTTGTCTAGGTCGAAACGTATACCCCAAAAAGTCAAAAGAAGTATGTTCGTGATTACCTTTTCGGTCTTTATCTTTACAATACACAATTCTTGTCTTATCAAGATTTAGTTCCAATCCAAACATTGCAAATCTTTCCTGTAGTCTTCGTAGTAAGTATTTTACCTGTTTAATTGATACGCAGTGCGTTACTCCATCATCGGCATATCTCGCCCATGGTATTAATGAAAACTCTTTGACCATAAAATCATCAAATGCATAGTGCAGAAAGAGATTTGCAAGAATCGGACTAATCCCTCCTTGCGGAGAACCGACTTCTATCTGGCAGAAGTTATCTCTATGCATTACACCTGATTTTAGAAATTTCTTAATCAAATCTAACACTCGGCCATCACTTATTTGCTCTGATACGGCTTCCATAATAATTTCATGGTCTAGAGTATCAAAACATTTGCTCAGGTCCATATCTACCACATGCTCTAAGCCATATTTGTTCATGAATCTTTCTGCTTTTGCTACTGCTTGGTGCTGTGAATGTTTGGGTCGGTATCCATAGCTTGATGGATGAAATGTTGGGTCAAAGATTGGCTCTATGATGTTAACAATAGCTTGTTGTACCACTCTGTCCTTTACTGTGGGAATTCCTAATAATCTTGTCCCACCGTCTGGTTTTTCAATTTCTACTCTTCTCGCTGGACTGGGCACATACCCGTTGGTTTTCAGTCTTTCATGAAGAAACTCAATATTTAGCTCTATTTTATCCGCAAAATCCCAAACAGTTTCCCCATCTATTCCAGGGGCTCCATTGTTTCGTTTTACTCGTTTAAAAGCTAGTTCTAAACTTTCTTTTCGATATATTTTATCGATAAGGCTGTACCATTTCTTCATGTTGTTCCTCCTTTGTTGCTGTACCTTTCAGCAGCTCTTGCTTGAGCTATATATTCTTCATTAGGTTTACTAAACGTCTCTAGCTCTATGGCAATCTTATCTTCGTTCTCCTAACTACTTCATATCTGTGTCATCAAGATAGTTCGCAAGTTCTCTTATGCCAACTATTCGTATCTTCCAACATTTCAGCCTTCTTTTAACACTTTCACCCTTACTTGAAGTTCCTTCCAATACACTTTGAAACCTCTTCCGCCCTTCGCATCTACCACAGACTTTTGACCTATGATAGTCACATCAACTACGTGATGTATCACCTATATTTTCCCCTCCAGTCTATTACTAGCCTTCATTGGTATAGGTTTATTAACTACTACGGCTTCATCTGCATACTGCACCCTCATTTCACTTCTTGCTTTCGCTTGTAAATGAAACCTACAGCTTCGAGTGCAGTACTTCCAAGGTTAAGTTGCTCTGCCTGTTGTTAAAACGTCCATCATAACGCATGTAGCTAAGCTAATTTTAGGATGTCCCCATTTCGTGGAGAGTTGTCCACTACATACGCCAACACTGGTTCACTTGCGTTACGTTCCAACAGCCGCCATCAGCTTCCTTCAGACCCTTTCGTCGCCGAAAACGCCCTTGCTTACAGCTTGTCTTCCCATTAGCTAGGTGACAGGTTTTCTTTCAAACCATTGGCTCGGCAACATGCCTCGCAAACACAAAAAGGAATTCCTTTGACTATGTCGAATATAAACGATAATAAGATAAATGTATAAAGGTGGTCGTTGAGTATGGCATATATAAAAGGAGAAGATAGAAACCAAATTATTATGTTTCCAGAATGTATAGATGATTACATCCTAGAAGATAACCCGGTAAGAGTAATAGATGTTTTTGTGCAAACATTAGATTTAAAGGAATTAGGTTTTAAAAAAATTAACCCAAATGCAGTAGGGCATCCTAGCTATGACCCTAAGGATATGTTGAAGTTATACCTGTATGGATACCTTAATAGAATTCGTTCATCTAGAAGGCTTGAGCATGAAGCTATTAGAAATATAGAGCTGATATGGTTATTAAGGAAACTACGACCAGATTTTAAAACGATAGCAGATTTTAGAAAAGATAATAAAAAAGCAATAAAACAAATATTTAGAGAATTCACAAAGCTTTGTGATGAATGGGAGTTATTTGGGAAGGAACTGGTAGCAATAGCAACAATCATGTTGATGTTAGCTACAATGTACAGACCACGGTAGATGCAAAGCATAAAATAATTGTAGATTTTAAAGTATCCCAGAGAGCAAATGACTTAGGAGCGCTAGACAATATGGTCTTAAGGGCTAAGAAGATTTTTAAAGGAAAAGAATTTGAAGTTTTAGCAGACAAAGGCTATTATAAGGCAGAAGATCTAAAAAGAATTACCCCCTATGTAGCAAAACAAAGAAGCGCAGGGACGGTTCCTTGCTTCCTTTAGGCTTTAAATATAAGATTAGGTGATACACCTAAAATCCTTGCAGCTTGTCTTTGGGATATCCCCTCTATTCGTTTTACCTTTTTTATTAATTCATCCCTTTCTAATTTAGGATAACTTTTTAATTGTGCTAGTTGAATCTTACCAATGCTTTTTATAATTTCTTCTCTCGCCTCTTTATCTGATAATCTTATCTTTTCATTAACCGTATCATCTAGACAATTATCATCGTTTTTTTGTTCGTTAAACTCTTTAAATCTCTTAATGGCTGCATCTCTATCTTCAGAAAGTATGTGTAAAACAAATGCTATATTTAACAATCCCTCTGGGTATAGAGTTCTTCCATAATAACCTAAACAACTGCTCCATTTCCATTCTTCAGCATTTTTTACTATGCCTGATTTGATAGGATTTTGATGAATATATCTAATCACTGTCAGGAGATATTCGTCATTTTCTACTTTTTCACTTTTGAACCTATCTTGAAAAAGATGACCTGTTGTTTTATATTTTTGATTATAATACCATACATAACTTACCCCTATTCGCTTCATCGTTATTGATATTTCCTCAATACCCTCTTGCAATAATAGATGCACATGATTATCCATAAGACACCAACCATAAACGTTCATCTCCACTTTAACTATATATCTTTTAAGCGTCTCTAAAAATCTTTTCCTATCCTCATCGTCGTGAAACATTTCCTGTCTATTTGCTCCTCGAATCATTATATGATATATTCCACTCTGACTTTTTTCTCTCGCCATCCGGGGCATAATCGCATCACCACCAATTTTTTTTTATGTTTTTCTATATATTAACATATTACTTATACAGAAGCAACAGAACCGTCCCTTTGCTTCTGTTTTTAATCGTGCCTGCGGAATTTCTTTTTTGATATGTCGGTTGATATCAGTGCTGGTACTATATTATCATTTTCTTCTTTCTTCCGTATGCCACGAGATTTATTGGAGTAGTATCCATAGTACCGGACCAGTTGTTCTCCTTTGTTGGGTATATGTGTTACCAACCTTGCCAGCCAATCCAGCGGGATAAAAGTCTCATACGTATTACTGGTTTTACCTTTATATATGATCCTGTTTATACCATCAGTTGAATGTGATATATAAGTTATGCGCTCTTGTGATATAGGAGCTCGCACAATATATTGAGCAAGTCTTTCTATCCCTTCCTTATCCCATGGCTTTACTGACTGTCCACAATATACATTAAATCCTGAGTGCTGCCAATTAGCCATATTGTTTATAATAGCACCATTTATCTTACCTTCTCTCTCAAGCATATTTCCAGAATTTCCAAATATTTTCCTAGCAAAATGATACTCATCAAAACACCATCACCAAGAAAATATAACTGGATATCATCATGAACTGTGAAGACAATGTATGTACTGTAGCCATAAATAATAGTTGTAGATACAGCAATTAAAAAATCCATTGTAAAGTTTCTATTTCGGATAGACTTCCATGCACCTTTATAAAAGAAACGTCCAGGTCCTAACTGTATCAGTGTCGCAATTAACAATTGTATCAGGGGTGAAGGATTCCACAGAAGTGGCATTGTAAGAAAAGCAGACTCAATCAGCAAACGCAAATGAAAAAGGCGTTCTCTGTATATCTGTTCTTCCTCTCCACCATTAACTTCAATAACAGTCCCATCCAGTCCATTCCCAGCCAATGCATCAATAAAATCTTTACTGCGAATTCCTACTGCCCAATAGGATATGTTCACCTGATCATTTTCTATATCACATTTAACTTCTTTCACACCATTAATTGCTTTTAAACAGTCTTGAATCTGAACCTCCTGTTTCTTGTACATGTTGCTCACAGCGATTTCAGCAGTCATCATCGGGACTTGATATCCGCTTTTTCGAATGCAACACTCAATATCATCCACAGAAAGTATATTTTCGTTATAGATGATATAACTTTGAGCGGTTACAGAATTAATTTCTGCCCGTTCTACTCCTTCTAATGCTCCAAGTGCGTTTTTAAGACGAATGACACATGATGAACATTCAATTCCATTAATTCGAATAACAATTTCTCTCATAATATAACCAGAAGAAAAAATCTCCTTTCTCCACTCTTATTTCTTTTTTAAATCCACAAATTTTCTGAATGCAATAACAGATCCTGGAATAGATAAAACTGGTACTTCGAATAAACATACCCAACTAATCCAGTCTACCCCTTGATAATAAACTCCCTGATATGTAACTCCTTTCATCAGATCAAAATATGAATAGTTCCAGACACCCCAAAGACCTGTAGCCGAACCAAGCAAATGCAGCATCAGAAAAGAAGCAGAAATAAAAATACCTGCAATACCCGTTACAACTGTTGCACTAAACCTTCCCATCCTGATTAGGAACAAGGATACAACCGGTAATATATACACTGTCAGATTTAATACCCAGAGGGAAAGCGGAATTGAATACCCCCAATTCAATGCCTGTCGTATATGGTCACCATCATGCATCAAAGCAGACCCTATCATTACAAGTGCACATATAGTCAATGTGCGCATCAGTTTCTGATCAAGTTTTTTATCAAGGGTTTCGATAAGTTCTTTTTCTTTTTTTGACATTGTTACAGCCTCCATGATATAAATATTATGATAAACAGTCTATTATTTACCACTTGGTAAATAATAGCATATCGTTACTGTAAACGTCAATAGGCTATCCCGGTATGGGATAACCTAACCTTAATTATAATTATGGAGGGAAAAATGCCTGCAATTATCGATAAAGAAAAAATGAGACATAACATATTAATGGCTTTTGAACGATGCATAGAAGCGAAACCTTTATCCAAAATTTCGTTACGTGATATCGCCGCTGAAGCGGGAATGACTCATCCCAAATTATTAAATTATTTTCACAGCAAAGAAGATTTGATTATTCATTATTGTGAATACACCAGAAATTATATGACTGAACATTGTAAGACTTGGTTTTCGACCCATGACAGAAAAAATTATGACAGTAATCTTAACTACTTAAATGCCTTTATGAAATATGTTGCAGAAGGAGATACGAATGAAAACCGCCCTAATGCAACGACACAGTTTTATGTGCTAGGTCACTATGACTCTACGATTAGTCAACTGATACAAAATGAATTTCAAGCCTGGAAAGACACTATGACCCAGTGTTTAATCGACATATATGGAAAAGATGTTGGAGAAAAGGAAGCTGAAGTCATGATGGTTCTTGTAGCAGGTACCTTTATCTGTAATTACAACAAGGTTCTTTCTGGTCGAATCAATCAAGACCTGCTTTCTAATTTTGCTTCTTTAATTAATTCATAAATCAACACATATACTGAACCTACAGTACCGATGTGGGCGCGCTGCCCACACCCGGCTTCTGGAATAAATAATGGGTTATCAGCAATTATTAAAATGTCAATGGAATAAAATATAACCGATATGTCGGTTCAGGCTACTAAATCTAACGCTGGTTACTTTCCTATTCCTCTATGCCTCTAGTTCAAACAATGCCGATTCGTCGTTAGAAGCTAATAGCCTTCTCTCCTGCCACCTAACATATTTTCTTCATATGCTCTTCTTTGTGATTATTCAGGTATACTATCCCTCACACAAAGCGCTCCCCATCCTACCTGCGGATTTGGATATTCACGAAATCCCGGCAGCGGCCTAGCTCCCTTAATTAAATATTCTTTTACCTTTTCTGCTTGTGTTAAGATAGGACTAAAAAAATTCTTAATCTTTTTCCCTGAACGTTCTCAACTCACCAGAACGTTCAGCTTTGCTGTATTCTCTGGTGAGTTGAAACTTTTTTTGTTGCTGTATTTTATTTTATGCAAGTGTAGTTGTCCGGTATTCCATCAGACAAGCTACACTTTTTTAATTTACTCTACCCCGTGCATCATCTATAGTAAATACTGCTACTATAGAACGGGAAACATGTAAGCTAAGAATGATGAGTTTTATCACAGCACCACATACCACTCGTTCTAATGAACCGCTTGCGGTTCTAGGAGTGGTCTGCTCTGCGTCTATAAGATGCTTACTTAATTAAAAAATAAGTCTATTATCAAATCTAATAGACTTATCTTATATTAAATTATACTATTTAGTGCATGAAGCTAAAAGGAACAGTATTTCTTACTTGGTACTTCTACATACATATTGTTAATTAATAATATTTAGTTTCTAATTCACTATAACTTTCGTACATTTATTAATGATTTTTTCAGGAATATCTTGTCCGATACCAGGACGATCGGGTATATTAATGTAGCCATCGACTGGTTGATCATCATATGTTCCTAAATTTCTAGTAAAATCGGTCATATTCCCAACATGATATTCATGGATGCAAAAATTTGGAATAACAGCTTCAATTTGAAGTGCAGCAGCGTTAGAAATTGGTCCCCCGCAAACATGTGGTTGAACTAACACATCATAGATTTGCGCCATATCACATATTTTTTTTGCCTCGGATATTCCTCCGCAATTGGCAATATCCGGCTGTATAACATCCAGATATCTTTTTTCTAAAAATGGACGAAATCCATATCTTGAATAAATTCGTTCACCGGCAGCCAAAGGTATATTCGTTTTTTCTTTTAGTTGCAACATTAACTGAGGATTTAACGGTCCGCAAGGTTCTTCCATATAGAAAATATTTAGATTTTCAACAAGTTTAGTGATTTGTAAGGCTGCGTTAATATCTGTCTTGGCATGAAGCTCTAATATAATATCCATTTCGTTGCCGACAGCGTTTCTAATCTCCACTAATCGATCTTTACACAATTTTAACTTATCACTGGATAGTAAGCCATCGTTTCGGTAATTCTTTTCCCCCAACTCATCCCTCTGTAATGGGTCAATTTTCAATGCCGTATAACCATCTGCTTTCGCTTTTCTGGCAGCTTCTCCATATTGCTTAATTCCACCTAGCGGGCGTGATTTTTTGTCCCAGTCAAATTGAATTTGACTGGCATATGCTCTTACTTTATCACGAACCTTCCCGCCTATCAGCTCATAAACTGGTACCCCTAATACCTTTCCTTTAATGTCCCAAAGTGCTATGTCAATAGCACTAATAGCGGAAAAAATCACAGTTCCTCCGCCCAGGCCCCAAAAAGTTTCTTTATGAAGTTGATTCCAAATTTTCTCAATATGCATTGGATTTTGTCCAATGATTAATTTAGCAAAGTCCTGAATTTGTCCAATCGCTCCTAGTTTGGAATTTCCATAAGCTAAACCGGCTTCTCCAAATCCACAAACCCCCTCATCGGTATTTATCCGTATAAAAATAGGTTCATTTGGTGCACTTTTATCAAAATCCGCACAAAATATTTCCACATTAGTTATTTTCATTTATATCCCTCTCAATTTGTTATTTGTAATAATTCATCACTTACTGACAATTCATCTTTTCCCGTCACTTTTATATCTTTATTTGTCGTGTTTAACACCAAAACAATAATAGTGGTATCATAGCCGTTCTCTTTAATAAAATTTAAATCAACATCAACTAATCGATCACCGGGATAAACCATTGTGCCTTTTTCTACATAAGTTTTAAATCCTTTACCGTCCAATTTTACAGTATCAATCCCAATATGAATCAAAATTTCTCTGCCGCTCTTGCTTATTATTCCAATTGCATGACCAGTTGGATAAACCATTGATACCTGCCCTTCGATAGGTGAATAGACAGTTCCTTCAATTGGCAGAATAGCAACTCCCCCTCCTAATCCTCCTGTTGAAAATGCCTCGTCCTTTACTTCTTCCAAAGGAACCACTGTACCATGAGCTATACTTTTCAAAATCTCATTGGTCTTATTATCGTTTTGAAGGTTCGGTTGTTCATCATGTTCAACTTTTACAAATATATAGGTCAGGACAAAAGAGAGTACTAAAGCGATTATCGCAGTAATAACTGCATTGATAATGTTATTGGGATTATCACCAATAAATACTGGTAATGATAAAAATCCGGCTGAAGCAACTGCATATCTTACTAACCCGGTAATGCCTGCATATAATCCGGCAATTCCACCTGAAACCATTACGCAGGCTAATGTCCGTTTATATTTTAATGTCACACCATACAATGCCGGTTCCGTAATGCCAGATAATGCAGTAATACCTGCTGAAACTGCAACTTCACGTTTCTCCAGTTTTTTTTCTTTCAGGGCAATTGCTAACGCTGCACCACCTTGGGCAATGTTACTTCCCAGCATTCCCGGACCCATAAGTGTCTCATAACCAAATTGGGTTACAGACAACACTGCAAATGGAGTAATTGATAAATGCATACCCGCCATAACTAAAAGAGGAGAAAAAGCTCCCATTAAAGTCGGCACGGCCCAAGGGATATTTTCATTAAGGCTTTTTATAATGAAGTAGATTCCGTCTCCAAAATATGCTCCTAAAGGACCAATAATAATTAAGGCAACAGGGGCTGTTATTATCAGTATTAGCACTGGTCTTAACATGGTCTTTATCATTTTAGGTGTGAATTTCTCAACAAACCTTTCAACATAACTCATAAACCAAACAGTAAGAATAATTGGAATAACGCTAGAGCCATATTTTACTGAATTAACAGGTAACTCAAATAACGTAATTTTGTCAGCTTCCGTTACTAACTTCACAAAATTTGGATGAAGCATTACTCCTGCAATAACCATAGCCATGAAGTTGTTTGTTTTAAATTTTTTTGCAGCACTATTAGCTATATAAAATGGCAAAAAATAAAATGGTGCATCGGAAATAAAGAATAAGATTTGATAATTTTGTGTATCTTTACTCATACCTAGAAGCACTAATAAGGAAAGAATAACTTTGACCATACCACCTGCAATAATGATTGGAAGAATTGGTGCCATTATTCCGACAATCGTATTCAAAACAGTCTTAAATACGTTTGATAGATTAAATTTCATATCTGATTTTTTCTCTCCAGTATTTTTTCCGATACCATATGATAGTAAATCATTGTAGAACTTATCTACTTCTGCACCAATTATTAATTGAAATTCATCTCCGGCTTGAACGGTATTAATAATCCCTGGAATCTTTTTTAACTCCTCAGAATTAAATTTATTTTTGTCATTTAGGTTAAATCTTAGTCGAGTCATGCAGTGATACAAATTACTAATATTCTCAACTCCACCAACGTGTTTTATTATTAAATTTGATATCTCTCTTTGATTCATATTAATCCTCTCCTATACATAAATAATTAATTTTATCCCATTTTTCGTTTCACACAACAGTTTCTGTGATTATCCCGCTTTGATTATAGAATTATAACTATGCATTTGGATATAACTCTTTCATATCTAGAACGAGATATAAAATTGCAATCCGGATTGATCCTAATACACCTCCTTTTTAATTCCCTCTAATTCGCTAGAAGCCTCCTCAATCAATGCTCTTAATTATTTAATGGCCATTTTTCATTAAATCTGCCACTATAGAATCCTTTGACTCCACTCCCCGTTTCTTTAACTCAGATATTTTTTCTTTAAACTGTGGAAGATATTTTTCATGCACAACCAATAATTCATCTAATACCTTTTTTGCTTCACCTCCCTTTTGAATCAATGGATTTATTGTAAATGCCTGTAATGCCACTCCGTAATCACCTAATAATGCAGCACTTATTGTACATTCTTCCATTGCCTTCATAATCTGAAGATGTCCTTTTTCAAATGCTCCCATCTTACCCCACGCGATGGGCGTAGCTCCTTTTGCAGAAATCAAACATGAAATTTCAATAATAGAATCCGAATTCAGACATGGTATCGCTCCATTATTTTGCGTACTAACTACCATATGAATTCCTTTATTATTGTATATTGCACTAATACATTCACAAGCAGCCTCACTGTAATAAGCGCCCCCACGCTTTTGAAGCTCTTCCGGCTTAACGTTTAAATTGGGATTTTTGTATATTTCAAAGAGGGAAGCTTCCACCTCTTTCATCTGTTCTGCCCGTGTTCCACCTTTTTCGAATTCCTCTATACTATGCTCCAACATCTCTTTTTCCGAATAATAATAACGATGATATCCACAAGGCAATAAATTCATAGAATGTAATAATTCTAACGAAAACTCAGCTAGATAAATATTAGCCGGTGTCCCGCCGTTTTTTTCATTAATGTGATCAATCAACTGCCCGGTTACCTCTATTCCATCTTCATCAAATACTTTATGCCAGTGGAAATGGTTAAGCCCTGCAAATTGATAATTTAACTCTGAAACCTGTTTCCCAATAACTTTTGGCTCATTCATCATCGCTATTACCGGGACATTACACAATCCAATACACTTTTTCCAGCCAAAGTGTTTAATTACTGCTTCTGTAATAATACCGCTAGGATTAGTAAAATTAATCAACCAGGCATCTGGGCATAATTCTTTCATATCTTCTACAATTTCTTTCATTACCGGAATTGTTCTAAATGCCTTAAACATTCCTCCTGCACCATTCGTTTCTTGTCCCAGCATTCTATGAAGCAATGGTATTCTTTCGTCTTTAATTCTTGCATCCAGTAAACCCACTCTAAACTGTGTTGTCACAAAATCAGCATCTTTTAATGCTTCTTTTCTATTTAAGGTTGTAATAACTTTTACATTATATGGTGTTGCATCCCACATACGTTGTGCTAATCTTCCAACTATCTCGAGCTTTTCTTTTCCATCTTCAACATCAACTAACCAGATCTCGCTTATTGGCAATTCCTTATACCTCTTAATGAACCCTTCTATCAATTCCGGGGTATAACTGCTTCCACCTCCGATTGTTGCAATTTTTATAGCTTTTTTCATAGCTTACCTCCTCGTATATATACTTAATTCTAGTACACTAAATTTTTTTATATTTACCTTCATAACTGTTAAAAAAGTATTGAAGTTAATCAATTACTATACTTATGTTATCTGCTATTACTCGTTAAATCAATATAAGCAAGCTATTCTGGTTCTTTTTTCTAAAAATTCTTAGGAATCCCTCTATTGTATTGAAACTTTTTGATACTTTTAATATTTTATCTCTAGCTGCCAAAATTCGTCAGAAATTTTTTACTAATAAGATCTTTTTAACAATCTACTATCCAAGTGAAGCCTCCTGCTGATAAATTTACATATAAGCAGGAGGCTTTAAAGAATTACATAATAGTTCATATAACTTTCATTAACCCCTTTCATCCCTAACTGTTCTCAGCTCATTTTCTATAACTCGTAAGGAGTAACCTGATATACATAATAAGCACAATTTCTGGCGATGTACCGACAGTTAGATTTTGTGTCGCAACTTAATTCTACTACAAAGGGACTGGTGATTTCTTATATTTGGGGCATTTTTCAAGGTTGTTTATTCAAATATGAATGAAACAGAGGTTTCGTGGATATAATAACGAAAACTCAAGGAAATATATCATTGTTGAGATTGAAATAGCATGATAAAATAGAGATGAGATAAACTGCAAATCTACTAAGGAGATGAATGCTATGACATTAGATAATTTGATTAGGTACAATGAAAATTTAACGCCAATAGAAAACCAGCTGGCTCAATATATTTTAACCCACAAAGATGTTGTAGAAAAATTATCAATTACCGATCTTTCAGAAATAACCTTTGTATCAAAATCAGCGATTCATAGGTTTTGTAAAAAAATAGGATTTAATGGTTACAATGAACTCAAGGTCAAGATTGCTCAGGACATTGCTAATCAAAACACTTCTGTCCAACAAATTGATGTTAACTATCCTTTCGACGCAGAAGATAGCCCCAGAATGATTGCTCAAAAGTTATTGCGATTATATGAATCTACTATAACAGATACGCACAATTTTATTGATATGATCGAATTAAACAAAGTCTCTCAATTGCTAAACAGCGCTCAAATAATCGATATATATACACATGCTCATAATATTAGCATAGCCGAAAATTTTCAGGACAAAATGCGTTCTATAGGAAGAATGGTTAATTGTGCTGATGCATTTTATACCCAACGTTGTATGGCTACAGCATCCCGTTTAAGCCATGTGGCAATAATTTTATCTTATTCCGGAAGAGCTTACTTTATACCATCTATAACAAAAACCCTTTACAAAAAGAAAATACCTATAGTTTTAATTGGAAAGGCTGGTAATAATCAGTTTTCACATTTATTTCAACACCGTCTTTATATCAGCGATCAAGAAAATTTAAGAAACAGAATATCACAATTTTCATCTCATATCGCAATGCAATATTTGCTTGATGTCTTATATGGATGCATCTTCAACTTGAGTTATCATGAAAATATAAAATATATCCAAGAAACAATTAGCATTATTGATGACAGAAACCTAAACGAATAAAATAATAAGGGCTAGCCTGAATGAACATATTCCATTCTCGCTAGCTCTACTATCTTATACTTCTATTCTTAATTGATAAGATGATTTTACGATTAACTCATCGCTATCAATTCGATTTCAATAAGAACATCTTTTGGAAATTTGACCCTGATGCTTCACATACCTATAGTCCCAACTACTGATTTTCTATGAAAACTCTTTCGCCATTCTCTCTAAGGCTTCTTGCAAAAGTGGTCTTGGACTTGGAATACACATACGTTGGAATTGTCCGCCATAAAAAGGATCATGAACTATTCCATCTTGTAGAATTACATTAGCTTTTTCATATATTCTGTGATGAATCTCTTCAAAGCTCAAACCATACTCAGAAAAATCCAACCATAAAATATACGTCCCTTCCGGCTTTACAACTTTAACTTTAGGCATATTTTTACTTATAAAATCAATTGCATAGTCTATATTTTCTTCAATATAATCATTCATTTGCTCTAACCAATCATCACATTCGTTATAAGCCGAAATAAGCGCTTCTATCGCAAACGGTGTAAGTAATTTTTCACCTAATTCTTTCTTAAATACTCCTCTCAGGGTATTATTTGGAATAATAGCATATGCGCAAAGCAAACCTGCCGTGTTAAATGTCTTATTTATTGCTGATATCATAATTATATTGCTGTAGTCCTCCGTTACTGATAAAATCGGATAATGGGTTGTATTTTTTCTATGAATATCGCAATGCACTTCGTCAGAAACCAATAGAACATCATTTTTCTTACAAATTGATACTATTTTTTGAAGTTCTTCCTTTGTCCACACCCTACCAACAGGATTTGCAGGTGAACATAAAATATAGATACGGTTAGTTGGCTCTGCACATTTTTTTTCAAAGTCTTCCCAGTCCATTGTGTAGTGCCCATCGTGATTTATTAAGTGGCTATCAACAACTTTCCGATATGTTTCCTGTTCAATACATTGTGTAAAGTGTCCGTATACAGGACGTGAAATAATAATTCCGTCACCAACATTACTAAAAGCTTTTATTACTGTATTTACACCTTCGATTGATCCACTTGTAGAAGTAAGCCATTCTTTTTCTACATGACATTCAAACCTACGTTGATACCAATCTATAATAGACTTTTCATACCTTGGTTCTGTAAAATCTGCAGAATATCCATACATTTTATGATCTACTACTTTATGTAGACTTTTTATCATAGGCTCTGGGCATGGTAAATCCATATCAGCTACTTGAAATGGTAGTTTTTGTTCTGGATTCTTGTAGTCTTTGCAAGTACCTCCAATATTTGACCATTTTACAGAATAAGTACCTGCGCGTTCAATAATATCATCTATAGGAATTTGCTTTTTCAAAATTCTCCTATGATACCAATTAAATCATAATAATTTCTAATAATCAACAGGCTTTTTTCTAAGTTCAGTACATATTTTTTAGTATAAACTCATATTTCCCCCAAATTATTGTTTCATGATATAACAACCATATTCCATGCATAGCGAAATAGAGCCTATTTTATCCAATGAAGCTCAATGTAAAACTAACATATATGATCTTCGTATGGTGTTAACTGTGAATATTCATCTTCATATGGCATTTGATGAATATCTTCTATAAAGCTGCATATAAGACGATAATTATTATATAACATGAAAAATGTATCAAAAGAAGAATAAACTGTAAAATGGGAGGAATAATAGGAAATGTCTATAGGCATAAACACCAGCTATATCAATTGTTACAGTAGCAGCAGTATACAGCAGACAACTAAAGCCAGCGAAACAGAAGTAAAAGCCCAGAAGAGTGAGGAGGACTATCTGAAGGAATTAAAGGAAAAATACCCTTCATTAAAATTTTCTACAGGTTACTCAAACGCTAAAGGGCCTAGTGGTACAGGCTTAGGAAATGTAGTGCTTCATCCTAATTTATTAAAGAAGATGGCAAGTGACCCTGAATTTGCATCTAAGGTTGAAAATAATATTAAGTATATACCACAGGGAGAAGCATGGTTAAAGAATATGCTGGGATCAAATGGTAGAAAGCTTGTTGCATCAGGTTGTTTTGTTGATGAAAACGGAAATGTAAGTAGCTGGAGTGTGAGTTCTACAACAATTGGAAATCCAAAAGAAGATGAAAGAAAAGAACAGCTAGAAATATTACAGGAAAAGCTTGCCGAAGAAAGATTGGAAATGGAAAGAATGCTGGCAAAACGTGCTGACCTGAGAAAATCTGAAGAAATGCTGCAAACTGATACTATTAAAGCCAACAAAATTACAAAGCTTTATCAATCTAATTACACACTAACAGATTTTGTACTAAGCAATTTTAATAAGTTAACCTAGTAAATATAATTGCAGTGTGCTGTAACAATAAAAACATGACCCATTGAGTAAGCAGGTGAACTTCAATGGGTCATGTTTTTATTTTAACATTATTGATGGAATTGAAACAATATAATCTTACCCCTCGTTTTTTTTATTGGAAGTGGGTTTTGGGCACCTGACTCTCAATGGTTAATTCTTGGTCAGATGGAACAGTTGATTTAATTATGTATAATGTAAAAACAAAAGAGAAAATAATACTGGAAGAAGGGACTTCTGATTATTATTATTTTCAATGAGTATAGAAGATGATGGAACAATAGTTTATATAAAAAGTTATTATGAAAGTCATGAATTAGATGAAGAACTAAAATACATATATAAGTAGAGGCTTATATATCTCCTGTATTTCTTGGATTGAAGTCCCAAAAGAATATAAAAGAATAAAAGAAGAATAAAAGAAGAATAAAAACAATAAAACAGCTTGTTTTTGTTCTTCTTTTTTAATAATATAGATAAGAATGTAAGCAAAATAAGTTTATTCTTGTATTATCACTTCTTTATTATTAATAATGACCAGGGTACTTTTTGTTCAATAATAAAGTCACCCTTACCTGGAATATTAACCTGTTGTTTAACAACAGCTAAGTTCTTGACCCAAAGGGCATCTCCTTTTTTGCTATTAGCAGGAAAATCAATTGGTGCTGTTTCTGCACAAGCAAAGCAGTCAATTATGGTGGTGTTAGTTTCTTTATTTTCTGAGCTAGTATATTTTTCATCGTTATTTTCTGTAATAGAGATAGCGAATTTTTCATCTTTATTTTCTGTAAGAGAGATAGAGTATTCTTCATCTTCATTCTCAGTAATAGAGCTAGAGTATTCTTCATCTTTGATCTATAGGAATTTGCTTTTTCAAAATTCTCCTATGATATCAATTAAATCATAATAATTTCTAATAATCAACAGGCTTTTTGCTAAGTTCAGTACATATTTTTTAGTATAAACTCATATTTCCCCCAAATTATTGTTTCAT
>NZ_FZOJ01000034.1 GCF_900188145.1 Anaerovirgula multivorans
TCATATCCTTCATCAGACAAAACATATTCCTTTAAGTCAGCACTGGCTCCTCGAACTGTCTGAGAATATATATAGCCATTCTTATGGAGGATGTTATAAGCAATATTTTCTCCAGTGTTCATGCCTTTGTCGGCAACTACAATCACACGGCCGAAATTGTAGTCATTTTTCAAATCATCTAGAACAGGCATCAAAGTAGTGCAATCATTGGTATTTCCCTCAAATAGCTTGTAGGTAATCGGCAGACCAGAATTATCCATTAATAATCCCATCTGGATAATAGGGTTGGTTCTATGCTCCTTGGAAACGCCTTTTTTACGGAATTCATCAGGTTCCTTAATTTCAAAGTAGTAGTTGGTAACATCATAATAAACAGTGCTGGTATCTCTGCCATAATTCATTCTAACCATCTCATGAATATGGAGAAGCAAATCATCCTTGAGGGAATTAAAATAATCCAGGGCCTTGTAAATATGATTCATACTGAACTTGAAGTCGAGAAAATAATTATCCATGGTCTCAAAAGAAGCCTTCTTAGAACAAGGAATTAGAACTCTCGAGTAAACAAGCATTTGATAAATATTGTTAAGAGAATACCCAATGTTTAAGCTTCTCTGTCTGTTGATGAAAAACTTGTCAAGCTCAAGATTATGATAGAAATGGCTTAGAACAGAGAAACCAAGATTTTTTCTCAAGACAGAAGAAGAATCAATGGTCTCATTTGGAGAGAAGGTAAAGTTTATGGGCAATTCCTTTTCCCTAGCATCACGAGTCATTTCTTTTGCCAATTCAGTAAAGTAGGCAATGGGATCATCGTATTCACTTTCAAGATCATCCAAATACCCTAAGCTTTTGACTTTTCTTTGTTTGGTTTTACCGGTACCAGGCTCTCTGAACCCTTCAACGATAGAAAGGTAAACACGGCCGTTTGGTCTTTTATCTTTTTTCAAGAACATAATCATCACCCTATACTATCATACCATAGAATGACATAGAATAACATAAAAAAGTATAAAATTTGACATAAAAAATTCCCAGTACACATTAGTATTACAAAGATTGGCGTTTCATCATTTGATTATTTGGTGTAAAACTCGGGAATATGTTCCGTTGAAAATTCATCTCCAATACTATTTTACAGTTAGTATGAGCAAACTGAAGCGTTCTGCTGTTTCGTGACGAATACGAAGAAATAGGAGATAATAAACATTGACAATAAAGAAAAATAATTATATAATAATCTAAAACTAATAAAGAAAAGAGTGATGATATTTCGACATATCGGATGCTATGGAGATCAGTAGCATAGGTATCGTTGGATAAGGGGAGATAAAATCAACAAATTTATAGGTAAGTATTGACTGTGCAAACAGTTATGTTGTTATGCCTATAAATGTTCGATTTTATTTTACTCTTAACTTATCTTCATTTTTAGAAGTCTAAGCCGTAGAGTAAAATCTGCGGCTTTTAATTTTATCTAAAAACGAAAAGGAGTGTCTTATGAATAATTTTATTGATCAATATTTACTATTACCCAATGTTTTTGAACCAAGCAATACAAATTTCTGGAATGATAAACATATCTCCATGCAGCTTTTGGAAGCACATTTAAATCCTAATTTTGAAGGTGCAAGCAGGACAAAAGAATTCATTAATAAATCTTCTTTGTGGATTAGTAAGACAATTCCTCCTACATCCTATCCAGAATTACTAGATATAGGGTGTGGTCCGGGATTGTATGCAGAAAGGTTTACAAGGGCTGGTTTTAAAGTGACTGGTATTGATTTTTCAGAAAGATCTATTTCTTATGCACGTGAATCAGCTAGAAAAAAGAAATTAAATATTACTTATCTATACCAAAACTATTTAGAATTAATTACAAAAAATAGATTCAATTTGGCTACGATGATCTATTGTGATTATGGAGCATTATCATATCAAAAAAGAGAACTGTTAATGAGAAAGGTATATGACAGTCTAAAATCCGGAGGATTATTTCTTTTTGATGTCTTTACGATAAAAAAGTACAACAACTTTCTAGGAAAACAAACATGGGAATATTGTTGTAATGGTGGGTTTTGGAGTTCTGAAGAGTATCTGTCTTTTGATAGAAACTGTAAATATCCAAATCATATATCACTAGAGCAAACAATTGTTATCACTAAAAAAGTTACTCGAAACTACCTTATATGGAATCAATATTTCACAAAAGAAAATTTAATCTTTGAAGCAGAAAAGGCAGGGTTTCAAGTATACGAAATTTTTAATAACATTGATGGAGAGAGATTCAAAGAATATGGGATGATAATGGCTATTTTATTAAAAAAACCATAACTTTTACAATGTCTTGAGAATCTGTCAGGAAGGTTGATTTATGCGGGTATTGGTCTTTTTTACATAATATCCTGCTAACCTAAGATTAAATGCTTATTGACTTAATTATTATATGATAGTATGTTATTATTAGATTTTATAAAAAGGAGGGGTTGTTTGTTGGATTTGGTTATATGCCTAGCAAAAGCTATTGCATATCAGGTATGTTAATCACATAAAAATATGAATAGCTTTTGCTCAATCCTAATGATTAAGATTTTAGGAGGAGCATATGGGCTATGTTAAAGCAACCGATGTATTGCCGCAGGATTTGCTTGATAGAATTCAAAATTATATAGATGGTGAGTACATTTATATTCCACGGAAAACGGAAAATAGAAAAGCTTGGGGAGAAAAAACAAATACTAAAGCAGAGAATTTAATCAGAAACATGGGAATTTATTCAGATTATTTAAATGGTGTTACTGTAGACGAGCTTTCTGAGAAATATTTTTTATCGCCCAAGAGTATACAAAGAATTATATTGACAATACAATCGGAAAAAAAGTAGTAGATATTACGCCATACAGCTTAGTGTATGGCGTATATTTTTTTCTGAAAAATGCTTGAGGTTGAGATCTACATTGTTTATAAATTATACTTGAGTTATTAAAGGGAGAGGTGATATTTATGAATGATAAAACTACAAATATGGGCTTGTTTTCACAGGATTTTATTTATAAAAATTTAATGGGTCCTAATTGTTTAAAAATTTTAAGAGAACTTATCAAAGATATTGAAATTAAACCTAATATGCGCATTTTAGATTTAGGTTGTGGAACCGGACTGACATCGATCTATTTGGCTAAAAACTTTGACGTTACTGTTTTTGCAACAGACTTGTGGATAAAGCCTTCTGAAAATTATGAACGCATTAAACAATTTAATTTGGAAGATAAAGTTTATCCGATTTATGCAAATGCGCTAAGCCTTCCATATGCAGATGAATTCTTTGATATAGTTATTAGCGTGGGGGCATATAACTGTTTTGGATGTAAGTCAGACTACCTACAAAAATGTTTGTTGCCGCTCGTTAAAAAAGAGGGATTGATTTGTGTGAGTGTGCCAGGAGTAAAAATTGGATTTGATGGAATAGTTCCAGAGGAACTTACCCCATTTTGGCAGGAAAACATGAATTTTTATTCTTTCCAGTGGTGGCATAAGCTCCCCTTGGTTCCTTGGCTCGAAGCAATAAAGTTACTGGAATGCATAATGACAGAGTATCCAAATTCTCCTGTATATGATGAAGCGATAAGATCTATGAACTTGACTAAACGAAAGAGCAAGTGTATCTCATAATAAAGCTGTAATTTTTTACTAAAGAGTTTGTTTTATAAGACGATAATTATATTACAGGGAATTGATGAAAAAATGGGAGATGTAAATATGAGGAGTGATAAGAATGTCAATAGGTATAAATACGAACTACAGCAATTATTACAGTAGCAATTTAGCAGGAGCGCAGCCACAGACAGCTAAAACTAGCCAAACAAAAGAACTTGAATCAACATATAATAAAAATAAACAAATGAGTGAACAGGAATATTTGAAAGAATTACAGGAAAAATATCCCTCATTGAAACTTTCTACAGGTTACTTAAATACCAAAGGACCTAGCGGTACAGGTCTTGGAAATGTTGTAATTCACCCTAATCTATTAAAGAAGATGGCAGGTGATCCCGAATTTGCATCTAAGGTTGAGAATAATATCAAGTATATACCACAGGGAGAAGCATGGAAAAAAAGCATGATAGAATCGGGTGGTAGAAAGCTGGTTGCTTCAGGATGTTTTGTTGATGAGGATGGAAATGTCAGTAGCTGGAGCATAAGCTCAACTACGATTGGAAACCCAGAAGAAGATGAAAAAAAGGAACGGATGAAAGAGTTACAGGAAAAACTTGCCCAAGAGCAAAGAAAAATTGAAAAAGTGACAGAAAAATATACAGAGCAGAGAAAACAACTTGAAGAAATGCTACAAATCAATCGTATAGAAGCAAGCACAATAACCAATCTTTATAGCTATAATCATGGACAGACCAGTTTTGCACTAAATAATTGGGATTTTAATAAGATTGGATAATCTTTCACATAGTGTACGCTTACTTTAAATGACGTGTTAATATGTCAAGGGGATGGGATTGTTGACAAGTTCATATAATATAGTCCCTTTGACATTATAAACTGAAAAATTATATTGACAGTAAAAAAGTGCTGATGTAAAATATTAACAAAAGTCAATGTAAAAAATAGAAGCATATTTATAAATATATTGATAAAACTTCCCAATGGTGAGTCTGAGGTTATGAAGGTAGTATGGGCTAATGATCTACTCATCACAACCAGCATTGTTATGGAACAGTCAGAGCAAAAGAAGGAATGGAAAGCGCAAACCATTATTACGCTGTTATTGCGCCTAGCAGAGGGAGAATTTCTTAGGACGATTTACTCGAAAATAGTGAAAGGATTGGTTTAATGAGCACAAATAATTTCTTGACACCTGCTGAAATTGCATCCTCTACAGTAGAAGTTAGCATGAAAAAGGTAAAATTGTCTACGATCCAAATGCTTTTGTTGGGTATGTTAGCCGGTGCCTTCATTGCCTTTGCTGCGGAGGGCTCAAATATGGCAGCTTTTAATTTATTTGCTAAAGCAGAGACCTATGGTTTAGGTAAGGCTTTAGCGGGGGCTATATTTGGTACCGGATTGATGCTGGTATTATTGGCAGGAGGAGAACTTTTTACTGGTAATACGTTGATTGTAGTTGGTGTACTTCAAGGTAAAATAAAAATTAGCAAAATGTTAAGAAATTGGTTTTTTGTGTATCTTGGTAACCTTATCGGATCAGTATTCATTGCCTATATGATGGTTCAAGCAGGATTATTCAACAGTGGAGCAAATGGTTTAGGTGCCATAACCATTAAGATTGCATCCTACAAGGTAGGACTATCTTTTATGCCAGCTTTTTATCTTGGCATCATGTGTAACTGGTTGGTTTGCTTGGCGGTATGGATGTCTTATGGTGCAAAAGATGTAGTGGGTAAGATTTTCGCCATATTTTTTCCTATATGGCTGTTCATAACATCAGGCTTTGAGCACAGCATTGCCAATATGTACTATATTCCTGCGGGAATTTTGGCAAAAACGAATCCTACTTGGACAGAAGCTTCTCAATTGACTGCTGAACAGTTATCTAAGCTAAATTGGGGAACCTTTTTCGTTAACAATCTAATTCCCGTAACGTTAGGGAATATTATTGGTGGCGTTCTGTTTGTAGGCGGTATTTATTGGTATGTATATCTAAAGAACAAGAAGGATGCAGTAACAGACATCAAAAAAGTTTCAACATAATGAAATTACATGAAATGAGTTAAAATCATTGGTTTGGCTCATTTTTTTTATACAAAAATAACAACTGTGAGCACCGTTGCATTGTCTGGCGTTTAGAGGAAAGTCCATATAGGGTAAGGTGTCTATAACCCCGTCCCCTCGACACTAAAGTCAGTAGGAGCGCCTTTTATGACTGGCAGAAACGCCCTATAAGTCATAGTAAGAAGGAAGATATCAAGCTATTAGCTGATATTAAAGAAATATTTGATGAATCTGATGGAACCTATGGTCATAGACGTATCAAAAGAAGGTTAAAGAAAAAAGGTATAAGAGCCAGTAACAATCGTATTAGAAGGCTCATGAGAGAAAATGGCTTAATAAGTGCATTGAAGACTAAATTTAAAGCCACCACAAATTCAAATTACAACTATCCAGTAGCTCCTAATCTATTAAACAAAGACTTTACAGCTCAAGCAAAGAATCAAAAATGGGTTGGGGATATTACCTATGGTGCCACTAGTGAAGGATGGCTTTACCTAGCAGCTATTGAGGATCTGTATCATAAAAAGATAGTAGGCTGGGCACTAGATAGCAGAATGACTAAACAGTTAACGCTTAATGCGTTAAACCAAGCTATTACTCGCGAAAGACCAGCCAAAGGACTAATATTTCAGCGATAGAGGGTCGCAGTATGCAGCCTACGATTATCAAGATAAACTTAGAGAAAATGGAATAAGGCAGAGTATGAGCACCAAGGGGGACTGCTATGATAACGCTTGTATGGAATCATTTTTTGCAACCTTAAAAAAAGATTTAATTCATAGAAGACGCTTCAAAACCTGTGAAGAAGCTAAAATAGCTATTATTAACTATATAGAAACATGGTATAACTCTAGAAGGAGTCATAGTAGCTTAGACTATATGTCTCCTATGGAATATGAGCTACATCATAGTCAAGGCAAGGATTTAGCAGCCTAATTTGTAACGCTAGTTTTATCAATTTTTTCCTTTAAATTTTTATTTGAAAAATTGATTTAATTTCCTATTGGTTATAAAAAAATTAGGAGGAATAAAAAATGAAATATGATGCATTAGGAATGATAGAAACAAAAGGTTTAGTTGGAGCTGTTGAAGCTGCAGCTGCACAAAGAGTTGGAGAATTAATTTCAGTTCATGTTATTCCACGTCCACATGTTGAGGTTGAAGGTATTCTTCCTGTAGGAAAGGTATCAAAGGAAACTGTAAAATAAGAAGTATCAATATGACTTTCACTGAACGGTAGAGATAAAGCTCTACCGTTCACTATATTAGGGGGTTTTTCTTTAGAGGGGGATACTCCCTATTTATTTTGCGAAATAATATCATCTTTCTATAAAAATACATGCAAAACCGCAACTCTGTTTATTCATCTAAAAGCTATCTTAGATTAAAACAAGTATGAATGCTACTACACAACTAATAAAAAATATGTAATTTTCTGTTGAAATATGTTATTATGATAGGGCAAAAGACTCATAAGAGCAATTCTTATTCTATTGAAATGGAATAAGGGGAGACAATTAAGATAAAGTCAAAGTGTCAAATGAAAGCCACAATAATAAATAGAAGTTGAGATAATTGTGGTTAGAATGTTAGTATACAATGTATTCTTAGCAAAACAAATTTAGGTTCCTATTTGTTTGAGATAACATAATTATTTCAGCAGTAGATGGGGAAGAGGGGAAAGAAAAAATGAGGAGAGTAAGCTTAATACTCAAACTTTATTTAAACTTTATGCTTTTTACTATATTAATACCAATTTTATGTATTATTTTAGTATGGCAAAAGAAAATGCCATCCTTTGAAACTTGGAGCTCAAGTAGTATCGTCTTGTTTATTATGTTGATAGGACTACTTACTATAATACCCGTGATATATGTACGGAATAAGATGATAAAGGTTTACCAAGGAATGGAAGACATAAAAAGTAATTCTCTGGCGATTAATGAAGGAAAAAGAATATATGATTCAAAGTCAGCAAGCTTTACTTCTTTTTTAAATAGCATAGAGGATTTAAATAGTCAAGTAAGGGTTCTGCAGTTTGAAAATCGTATCCTGTATGATACAGCTTTGGCAATACATACATCTGCTTCTCTTGGAGAATTATTAGACATAATAATGGCTAGATTAACAACTCACATGAAGGCTGACTTTGGGTTGATTTTTTTACTAGATGGAGATGAACTTAAGTTAAGAGCCCAGTGCGGTATTCCAGAGCAAAGGATTGAAAAAAGAAGCTTTAGAATAGGAGAAGGGCTTGTGGGATGGGTAGCGCATAAAGGGGAGGGGATTCTCTCGCCAAATGTTGAAACCGACTATCGTTATGTACACTGTGTAGCTAATACCAAATCACAAATTACAATACCAGTTAAAATATATGAAAGAATACTAGGGGTACTGGTTTTAGGGAGTCAGAAATCCGCTCATTTAAATGAGGCGGATTTTAAGTTGTTAAAAACAATATCCGGAGAAATTGGACTAGCAATTAATAATGCCAAGCTTACCGAAATACTTAAAAAGGAAAATGAATACAATCATATACTGTTTGAAATGACGAAGGAGATAACTTCCTCGGTTGATTTGAAAGAAGTAGCAGAAATAGGGGTGAAGGCTATTACTGGCGTTGTTGAAGCAGAGTCGTGTACTGTAGCGGTGTATGACAAGAAAAATCACGCTTTAAATGTAATTGCTTCCTATGGAGAAATTGGAGAAACAAAAGAAACTTTGCAATTTGAGGGTACTATTAGGCAAGCTTTCCACAAGAAACATCCAGCAGGGCAAGAAATAGACTCTGGTTATTTATATTCAGTTCCATTGCTATCTGAGAATGACTGTATTGGAGTTTTACATATGCAAACAAACGATATCCTATCAAAGGATATATTTGAACTGATCACTAGTGTAGCAACTCCATTATCCAATGCTTTAGAAAATTCAATTCTATATAAATCTGTAGAAAATTTAGCCATAACAGATGGGTTAACTGGAGTTTATAATCATCGCTATTTTCAGGAAATTCTTGATCAAAAGATTCGGTACGCTGAAAAATATAACCAGGATTTAAGTTTAGTTATGTTAGATATTGATAATTTTAAACAGTACAATAATAGGTACGGGCATCCAGTTGCTGATGTTGTATTGAAGCAAATATCAGAGATACTTAAAAATAATCTACGGGAACAGGATATTATATCAAGATATGGTGGTGATGAATTTACCATTATATTACCTGATACTACTAGTCAAGAGGCATATATAATTATGGAGAGGGTAAGAGACTTAATTTCAACACATAAATTTTATATGCAGAATAATAAAGAAAATGATGATAGTGAAGATATCATTAAAGAGGTTGATAAAAATAAGGAAGTATATAAAAAGCATAATTTAGTTCAGAGAAACATTTTAAAATGGTTTTCTGATAAAGGGTTATATAATAAATTAAATTTCTTAAGTAATTCCTTTAAGATTACAATCAGTGTAGGAATTTCCTCATTGACTGATGTGAATTTTGATAAAACAGAGCTTATAAAATATGCTGATCAAGCAGCATTGCTATCGAAACAAAATGGAAAAAATAAAGTAACTAGTTGGATTCCAGACACTGAGTAAATTGTATTACAAAGGAAAAATGAAAATATATCAAAGTGAATTATGATGTGTAAGCTACTGAATCCTCTCATTACGTTGTCCTTATTTTTTCTTATTAATTAATGATGATCCACCAACTTAACAGGTGGATCATCATTAATGTTAAAAAATAATACTTGGATTATGTGAATCTACAATATACTTCTCGCAAGTACCTTCAAATCTTTCGATAACTAAACCTTCTATATCAGCCATAGCCTTGTAAAATGAAGAATCTTCGTTATCTCCAAATCCAACAAGCTGAAAGAAAATATCTTTACTTTTACTAGTAATCTTTCCTAGATCACTTTGTCTCCAAATCCATTTTCTAGTTTGAACAATATTTCCACTGGTGAAAATTAATTCCCTCTCATCTACCTTTTCATAATCCTTGGCACCAAAGGGAAGGAAAATTTCATCTCCCTTACTAAAGCGAACAGCAAGATCTTGGTGAATATCATTTAGATCGTGGGCACCAAGGGTGATGATATGTTCCAATGACACGGCATTACATAGATCAACTAAAGCATTAATTGTGGGTAATTCTCCACCTTTAAGTATCCTTTTCAACATAGCTTCTACAGAGGTAGGATATTTGTTTGGATTAATGCCTGCTTTAGTCATTACATCTCTATAAAACGAAATGTTAGGCCAACTTTTCAATTGCTCAATCTGAATAGTATCACGCAGCTTACTCTCAGCATTTCTTAGTCTTTCTTTATCAGTTTCCAGTGTTTGTGAATTCTTTAAGTTTTTACCTATTAAAATACCAAATTTGATATTGGGGTTAAGTTCAAAAACTGATGTATTTACTGTGTATAACAAATAAATCACTCCTAACTTGTTTATGATTATAACTTATTCTTCCATCAAAAGCATGCCTAAGTTCAAGGCTTTAATATTGAGGTCAACGAAGCTTTCCTTTACATTTGCACGAATAATCTTCTCTCAAGCGATCTCCTCCAATCCCATTGATTTAATCAATGCTCCCAAGAGAATGAAGTTCATCACATTAGGATTACCGAGCTCTTTTGCTTTATCAGCGGCATTAATAATCTTGGTATTGACAAGAGCATGAAGATCCTCTACAAGTCCTGCTGGATAATCAAACCTTCCGTTTAAAATAGGCATAGAGTCAATCTCAAATTCATTGACGATGACTTTTCCACTAGGTTTTAAATATTTGAATAATTCTTAAGTCTATCCATTCGCTCCTTTTTTTCTAAAGATAAAAATAAGCACAATGACAATATGATTATGCTTATTTTAAACCATCCAGTAACTGGAGAGTCAATATTTATTTTATTGGAATTTGGATTTCTGTAAGATGGTGTTTTTTATCAATAGAAATAAATTGATTAATGATAGTTCTCTCAATAGAATCGCCGATAATATCATAGCTATTCTTTTCCAGGTACGCTAGAATCATTTTATAATATTTGGGAGAAGCGTGATGATCACCTCTGTAATAAATACAAGCATAATCACCTTGTGGTATTTTTTCTGCATTTTCATGATCAACAAAACCTTTTTCTAATAATACAAAAATTGAATTATATTCATTGAAATGCATCTGCTTTATATGATCCATTGATATAGTCAATCCAACCTTACCAATAATGATGTCAAAATTTGTATTTGTCTTACTATCTAGTTTTTTCAGTGAGAGTTCTAATTCAGCTTCGGAACAAATTTTTTCTTTTAGTCTTAGAATATTTCTTTCAGGTATTGATTTTACCATGACACATTCTAGTTTTTGAACATTTTTAGCTTCTTCAATTTCTATAATCCTGTCTTCAAATTTCTTTCTTATTTCTTCTAACTCATCAATTTTAATTTCTGTTAATTTTTGTTGTTTTTTTAATAGCTCTAAAAATACATTAATATCTCGATATTTTAGATGACTTTTGATTAGCTTTAATGGCATGCCTAAGATTTTCAAATAAATGATTGTATGTAAGTGTTCAAATTGTTCAGTAGAATAATATCTATAGCCAGTATCTTTATTAACATGCATTGGTTTAAATAATCCGATTTCATCATAATAACGAAGTGTTTTTATGGGGATTTTAAATAATTTTGAAATTTCACCAATTGAAAACTTGTTTTCCATTCATGTACCACCTTTAATAAAAAATAATTATTTAAGTATCATTTCATTGTGAATAATTGCTGCTGAGGAATATTTTGGGCATTATCAGAACAAACAGGCGTTGTTATGTAGAGCTCAGATATTTCTATAATAAAATAAATAAAATATTTTTCTTTAATTATACATAATATTTTACATTATTTGTTACACAACTTAAAATGTTTTAGAAACAAAAGGGAGAGTAAACTTTAAGACAATTAACAAAAATGATTTTAAATTGATAAAGTCAAATAGTATTATTAGAAAAAATTTAACATAAAGTGGTTAAAGGAGAATAGTTATAGGCTTGATTTATATGTCCCTTTGGTTTATACTAACTTTTAGGAAATATGTCTTTACATAAAACAATATTCTGAGTATCAGCACGATCGTTCTATTAAAACACACATCGAGATTGTAGTGAAAATGTATAAAATTTAGAGAAAGTGGGATAATTACAAAATATTATAGATATACGTTTTTAGACTTAAATTTTAAAAAACAACTTAAAAATATTAATAAGCATGGAGGTCTACGATGATTAAAGCATATGTAGTAGGAATCTCAACACATTATGAGAATGAAGATATAGAAATTAGATATCGTATCTATAAAGATCAAGAACTTGTATGTGAAAAATCAATTTTCCAGGAATTTAAGAAACCATTGGTTGTAAGTCACGTTGCTTTACTAACACTTTTGAAGGAATTAGAAAAATATACGGAATATGAGATAACTATTGTTATTAATGATGCAGCTTTGAATGAGCAAATTAGAGGGACATCAAAAACGAAAAATAAGGATGTCCTAAAAATGGCAAACATCGTTAGAGAAGAATTAAATAAATTTAAAGGTTCGGTTACAGTTAAGGATGTTAGTGGAAATCCTGCAGAATTGATGGAATGGAATGATATATTACAACCTTAGCTAAAGAAGAGCATCCTGCAATTTAGGATGCTTATTGCTACCTTAAAAGAAAGGAATAGGATAAAATAATGGACGGAACTAGAAGAAGTGATATTAAAATAGGGACTACCGTAATGATTGTACAAAAACAAGATCAACGTAGTGGTAAGCTTACAGAAGGCGTAGTTAAGAGGATTCTTACCAACTCACCAGAGCATCATCATGGCATCAAGGTTATGCTTGAAAGCGGGATCGTTGGTAGAGTAAAAGAAATAAGGTAAGATACGAAAAATAAAAGGGTAAGCAGATCAAGCTCGGTAGCGTGATATTTGCATACAAAAGCTAAGTTGGAATACTTTTAAAAAATAATTTGTAAATATTTTCAATATATGATACAATCAATAAGTTAGTTTATTAGTTAAATAAAGTTGGTTAAAGTATAACCAAATTATTTTTTGCAATAATCTTATCGTTAGTTTCAAAATTAATATGAAGATGCTTTTCATTTCATCTCTAAGGCTTATAAGAACTTAGATGCCTTCCTTAGTGCATGCTAGAGATTTTCAAAATATCTAATAGTGAAAGTAGATTTATCCTATTCTTGAATTTTCAATATGAATTATTAAAATAAATAGTTGCATGATCAATACTCACGAATTTTTCATAGGATGGTTGCTATTATTTCCTAGTAATAGAAGTTACATATTCTGTGGATGGTTTTAGGTTTGATGATGGGGTTCTTGAAAACACTGATTATTTGCTAACATGCTACTATGTTAGCTTTTTGTTGTGTAATACTTACATGAAAAAATAATATACTAGTAAACATGTTCAATTATATTGAAGGACAATTAGGAATTAAAAAGGAGGTGTCTTAATGACACAACATATAGCATTAACGCTTATCGGCTTGTTTTTGATAACCGCCATTACGAATATTTTGGCAACACTAAAGAGCATATTGATGGCAAAAAAAATTATGAACCCGGTGTATTTTTTAGTATTTGCAGATGCTATTATTTTTGCAACAGTCGTTGGTAAGGTGGCTAGTTCAGAAGGACTTCATTTTGCAGTTGCATATGCGTTAGGGAAAACACTAGGAGTTTTTATCGGTAGTAAAATTGAAGATCGACTTGCTTTAGGGATTTTAGAAGTAGATATATTTTTAAATGATAAAAACAAGATGATCCAAATAGCAGAAAGACTTAGAGAAGAAGGTTACACAGTCAATAACTTTTTAGCTCGAGGAAATAATGGAGATAGGAGATACAAAGTAGAAGTTGTTATCAGAAGAAAAGAATTCAAAGTACTTGAAGTTATTATGGATGAATGTGGTGTTACAGATCCAACTTTAAAGATTAAAAATCTAAATAAAGTAGAAGGTAAAATTACTGCCACAAGAGTAAAGGCAATCTAATCTAAAGTAAGAACTGTGGAAATTTTTCACAGTTCTTTTCCTTTTAAAGCGGCGCCACTTCAAACCACCCCTAATTTCGATTCTGTACTAAATTTCTGTGGAGTACAGTACTTCCTGCTTCTGATCTAACACTAAATTGTATGTTAGTCCAATTAATACTAAAAATCCTCCAATGACTTTGCCTAAAGATAAGTGATTTAAAGTAAGATAATCAATGATAATACCAACAAATAATTGGCCCATAAAAATAAGTAAAGTCAAATATAGCGAAGACATTTTGGGAGTGATATAGCTAGAAAGTACAATTACAAAAACCCCCACCAGTCCCCCAAAATAGGCCCATAGAGGTACTGATTGCAATGTTGAATTGGAGATAGACAGAGATTCCTTGCTAAAAGCTAGAAATATAAGTGAAAAAAACAATCCAATGACATAATTGAAAAAAGTGCCTTGGAAAATCCCAATTGTTTTTGCTAAGTTAGCGTTTATAATTCTTGTTAAGACAATGGAAATACCAGCTAAGATTGATATAGATATATAGAACATCATTCATCCCCCTAAAAAATAGTCATCATAAGGATTCCTAAAGCAATAAATAGTAATCCAATACATTTCTTTTTCTCAAATTTAATGACTTGCATCCCTAATAAGCCAAAATGATCTATGAGAATAGAGGCAAGAGATTGACCAAGTAAACCTAAAGCAAGAGTTAGAGAAACCCCTAGTATCGGAAAGCTTAAGTTATTAAAAAGAACAGTAAAAACCCCTATAGCACCAGCACTGTACCAATATAAAGGAATTTTCCTATGGATTTTAATCTTTGATTTACTTATCAATAGTACTAGTACGATGGAAAAAAGTCCAACAATGTGGATAATTATACTGGATGTGTAGTTTCCGAAAATATTAGACAAAGTTCCATTAAACATAATCATGATAGCTATTAGAGCACCTATAAACGCTGAAATCAAATTGTTCATATTCTTTATTTCCTCCTTAGAACGTTAAATCTAATTTACCACGAAATACTTGTAAGTCGGTATGACATATGTCATATTAGAAGAAAGAAATTTTAATCTGAATTTTATAAGGAGTTTGAGGTGAAAAATATGATGAAAATTAATGATTCGCGAAAAATGAATCAGTATATTTCAAAGTACGAAATTGATAAGATTTTTACTGAAGATATGAGACCCTTTATGGAGCTTTTTTTGTTTAAAAGGAATGAACATATTTGCAAAGAAACCGAAGATATTAAATATATTTTTTTCTTTGTGGAAGGAAAAGCAAAGGTCTACACAACCCTCAGTAATGGGAAGTCTTTATTGCTTTGTTTTTATCAAGGATTTAAAGTATTAGGAGACTTAGAGCTTATGGGATTTCAAACTGCCTCTACAAATGTACAGGTTATAGATGATAGCTATTGTATAGGAATTACCTTGCAAAAGGTAGAGACTCATTTGCTTAATGATGCTAAATTTTTAAGATTTATTTGCAATTCTTTAGGTGAAAAATTGAACAGATGTTCAAAAAATAGCTCCATAAACTTACTTTATCCTCTTGAAAATAGGCTAGCCAGTTACATCCTTGCCACTGGTAAAAGCATGGATAATGAAGGCGACGGAAGAATAGAGTTTCATGAAAATTTAACTGAAATAGCGGAACTTTTAGGCACAAGTTATAGACATTTATTAAGAACATTAAAAACCCTAGCTTTAAAGGGTGCTATAAAAAGGGAAAATAATCATTTTGAGATAATAGATAAAATAACTTTAACAAATCTTGCGGCAGATTTATATAAATAAACAACGTTATATATAGGTAACCAACTACAGAACTTAAGCAGATGACTAAAATCTATGATTTCATGTCAGTCGCTTATACAAGGTAAAAATTTGATATACTAAGGGCTACATTTGCAGCCCATGGTTTTGGGCGAAACCGTAGACCTGTGTGCATCAAAATTATGCTTTACCACTAGCTATCAATATAACGATAAATAAAAAAATGTATATTTTAAGCTCTTAGGTTGGTTATCTATAGTAAAGACAAAAATAACTAGGATTTACTTTTTTCTTATTCTATTTCTTTATTAGTATTTCAAACTAAAAATGGGATTAACTTATCATTGTCAGTCCCATTTAGGAAATATGGTAATAGATTGGAGAGAAATAGGCGTTTTTTCTAACGGGGTGTCCTCTGTTTTTAATGTGAGAATACCTTTTTGTACCATATAATTGATACCTGGCTGGAGAACTGCATTCACAAAAAGGTTTTGGTAAGAAGCTTGTTGAGGATTAGGAATTCCCTTATTACCATACATCGTCAATTCATCTTGATTTGTATAGATTTTTTTATTGCTTGCAAGTGTGTTATATTGATAATTTGCTGCCTTTAGAAGTTGATTATTTTTGCCTTTTATGATTAAAGATTCAAGAATAATTGGAACTCCTTTTTGAGGAATATCTACTGTTGTTAATATTAGAAGCCCTTGCTTCACTATATAGTTGATTCTTGGCTGTAAGACCCCATTTATATAAAGGTTAAAATAAGAGACTTTATTTGGATCAAGAATACCTTTATTACCATACAGTTTTAATTCATCATCATTTGTAAACTCTCTTTTTATTCCATCTGAAAAGGTAGTATACTGATAATTTTCCACGTTAATCATCTTATCGTCTTTAACGTCAAAGGAACCAGTAATTTCTGCCACAAGTACTACTATAGTGGTGGAATTTAAAGTTCCTATGTTCCAAATAATCTGATTGTTTTCTTGCGTTGTAGTCCCTTGGGTAAGGCTGAGGATATTAACATTAGTTAAATGATCTAGATGCAAAATATCTACCATGATAGCATTGTTAACTGGACCATGAGCATTATTGGATATATGAATCTCTACCCTCCATGTATTGGTGGCATTAGCATTGACTTCTAAAGGTCCTGAGGTAATGTACTTTTCAATCGTTAAATTCCCAAATATAGGAGGACATTGCTTATCTTTCTTGTTTTTTGATGTTTCCCTGTAATCTTGCCACGGAGTTTGTACTGGAAAAAAATTAGGGGAATTGCTAAATTGAAAAGGATCACAGGCTAAGTTTTCATTGTTTTTGGTATAAGTACCTGCCAAGGAATTATAGATTTCGTTAATCGACTGAAATTCTTGACAGAATTCTAAGGCGGGTATGAATAACGGCACTCTTCCTACGACTTTAATAATAATAAATACACCTGCTGTTAAACTTAATTGATTGTTCAATATAGTAGGGTCTCTTAAAAGTTTTGAACTAGTTTCTGCTACAATCTTAAAGGAAAATTCATCTCTTGCCTCTGGCATAAATAAAATAATGTCTTTAAATATATCTGGGAGATAAACTTCAATGATATCTTGATTTCCAGTAGTTATCTCAAAGGGGATCCTTAAAAGGAATTGAACTCGTTTAAAATTTGATCTATTTTTTATATTGCTTATTATTAAAGTATTTTCCATGATAAAACCTGATTTAAATACAATTCTTTTAAAGCTATTACTACTTATATCTATAGTAATGTTTTCAAAACAGTTTCGCTGTTGACAGTGAGAGTAAACCTTATCCACAATAATACAGGTGCTTTTAAAATTAGGGATAAAGTCTAGAACTTTGATAGGAGTTCCAGAGACAATAGAAGATAGCATGAGACCCAACGAACTATCTCCAGTTGAAAAAGCTCGATTGAGGGATCGAGTGCCCTTAGCTTTGAAAAAGCCTTGCACCTTAAAACTTGCAGTAGCAGATTCTCCTATATTCAAGGTGCCCACATTCCAAGTGATCACCTTATCACTTATACTGATACTACCTTGAGATATGGGAAAGTTCATCGTGTTTAGGATACTATCTAGAAGAATAGTATCTGTTACAAGAATATTGCTAATTGATACAGTTCCTGTATTGGTTACTATGAGTGTAAACTCCCAAGTGGAGATATGACCTGTGACAATAAATGTAGGGCCAGAGATAATAACTTTTTCCAGTTTTAAATAGGACAGCAGAGGCTGTATAGCATTGTGAACAATAATATTCACATCTGTTACAGGTTCGGTAGAGATATGTCCAGAAGGTACAGTACCTTCCACTGTAGCTGTATTAAACTTAGTCACATTTTCACCTATAAAAGTAATAAAAGAAATAATAATCGGAGATCCCTTTAAGGGAATATCTTTGGTCTTTAGTAAAAGCAGCCCTTTTTCAATGCTATAATTGATCTTCGGTTGCAACACGCCATTAATGAACAAGTTATAATAAGAAACTTCATTGGGATCGAGGATGCCTTCGTTACCATACTCTACTAATTCATCCTGATTAGTGTAAATTCTTTTTTTTCCATCAGATAAAGTATTGTATTGATAATTATCAGCCTTTAAGGCTCTTTTTTTATCTGTTAGATGAGAAATCAATTTTGGGGGGGCGTCTTTGGACATAACGATCACTCCGGAAAAATTATATATCACTGTTCTTATCATCATTCTATGTATCTAATAAAGGATATGTTCATTAATAGGAAAAAGACCTGATTCAGAAATGAGTAATTGTAAATATTTCATGTTCTATTTATAGGAATAGGAAATAAGTTATATTATACATATATTTCCAAAGCTTGGAGTGTGGTATTATTAATATTCTCAATAGTGCTGGTTAAGGAGAAAATCATGATGAAACGTAAAATTTGTGTGGTTACTGGGACTCGAGCAGAATATGGATTACTTTACACATTAATGAAAGAAATAGAGAAGGATCAGGACTTGCAATTACAAGTAATTGCCACAGGCATGCACTTGTCCCCTGAATTTGGATTAACCTATCAAGAGATAGAAAGAGATGGATTTATCATTGACAGTAAGGTGGAAATCCTTTTATCTAGTGATACCCCAATAGGAATTTCAAAGTCAATCGGTTTAGGGGTAATTGGCTTTGCTGAAGCCTTTGGACAATTACAACCTGACCTTTTAATCTTACTGGGAGATCGATATGAAATCTTAGCAGCAGCCCAAGCTGCATTAATAGCTAAAATTCCTATTGCGCATATTGCTGGAGGAGATAGAACAGAAGGAGTCTTTGATGAATCTATAAGACACAGTATAACGAAAATGTCTCATCTTCACTTTGTAACAAATGAAGGTTCTTTGAAAATAGTGAGACAGCTAGGGGAGAATCCTAACCATATGTATAATGTAGGAAGCCCTGGAATAGATCGTATTATGAGTTTACGGCGATTAAGCCGTACTGAGTTAGAAAAATCCCTTCAATTTACCTTTTTAAAGAAAAACTTACTGATAACCTTTCACCCAGTCACATTAGATTACCAAGCGTCAGGCAAACAGTTCAGTGAACTATTAGAAGCGCTGCATAATCTTGGCCCTGAAGTTGGTCTGATCTTTACTAAGCCCAATGCAGATCCAGAAGGACGGGAGATTATTTGTTTACTAGAGGATTTTGTTGCCAGACATCCCAATGCTATTGGCTATACTTCCCTAGGACAGCTGCTTTATTTTAGTCTCATTGCGCAAGTAGATGCAGTGGTGGGCAACTCTTCAAGTGCTATATATGAGGTTCCTTCTTTTAAGAAACCTACCGTAAATATTGGAGATAGGCAAAAAGGAAGACTTTTGGCTTCCTCAGTAATTAGTTCTGCTCCTGAGAAAGCAGAAATTGAAAAGGCAATAAGAGCGGCCTTCATCAAAGATTGCTCTAACACAGTAAATCCCTATGGAGGTGGAAATAGTTCTATAAGAATTCATCAGATCATTAAATCTATTAGGGACTATAAAGCTTTGTTAAAAAAACATTTCTATTTTCTATAATACATAAGAACTTATATACTTTTATAAAATGTACATAAGTTATAGTTTGTGTAATGTCTTTCAATATAGGTAAATAATTAAAAACTTGGCTGATAACTTTTCTGTTGTTCACTTATACAGAGCGTAATTAACCTTTAAAAACCTTTGAAAAAGATTTTATTCTAAAGTAGGTGAAATATGAATAGCAACGTTTTTATCATTGCTGAAGTAGGAGTAAACCATAATGGGTCTCTAGAAATGGCGAAGAAATTAATTGATATTGCTGGTGAAGCGGGGGTTGATGCAGTAAAGTTTCAAACCTTTAAATCATATCAAGTGATGCTTCCCCATACACCAAAAGCTGTTTATCAAACGAAGAATACGGATATAAAAGAAACTCAATATGAAATGGTAAAAAAATTAGAATTAAGTCATCAGATGCACTTCATTTTAAAAGAATATTGCTTAAGACAGCATATACAGTTTCTATCAACACCTTTTGATTTAGATAGTCTCGATTTTTTAGTACACATATTACATCTACCCATAATAAAAATGGCCTCTGGTGAAATTACGAATGCGCCCCTATTATTGAAGGCAGCGAGTTGTGGAAAAAAAATAATCCTGTCTACAGGAATGTCTACTTTGGGAGATATTGAAGAAGCCTTAGGCGTTCTTGCCTTTGGTTATATAGAGGGAAAAAAGAAAAATACTATTCCCTCTCGAGAGTCTTTTAAAAAAGCCTATTATTCTGAACTTGGGCAAAAATTTTTACATAAAAATATGACTTTGCTTCACTGTACCACAGAGTACCCTGCACCCTTTAAAGAAAGTAATCTGCGCGTACTAAAAACTTTACGCCAATGTTTCGGTTTACCTGTTGGATTTTCAGATCATACATTAGGAATAGCTTTACCTCTGGCAGCAGTAGCTTTGGGGGCTATTGTTATAGAGAAACACATTACTTTAGATCGGAATCTACCAGGGCCGGATCATAGGGCTTCTTTAGAACCTAGAGAGCTACTTCAAATGGTTCAGGGAATACGTCAGATAGAGGAGGCTCTTGGTAATCCATATAAAAAGCCTGGCCCCTCTGAGTTAAAAAACCAAAAAGTTGCACGTAAAAGTATTGTAGCAGCATGCAATATTCAGAAAGGCGAGCTTTTTACAGAAGAAAATTTAACGGTAAAGAGACCGGGAGAAGGATTATCACCTTTACAATTTTGGGATCTGATAGGGAAAATTGCACCGAAATCCTATCTAGAGAATGAGGTGATTATATGAAAATAGCCATTTTCGGGGCTTCAGGTTTTTCTCGTGAAGTTCGAGATATAGCTTCTATTTTAGGTTACAAGGAAATAATTTTCATCGATAAAACAAATACAGGAGATTTAGAAGATTTTCCTATTGTTAATGAAAAGCAGGTTTACACCTTTGCTGAAGCTGATTACAAATTTACTATAGGCATTGGTAATCCCAAGATTCGTAAAGAAATAAGGGATAGATATCCTGATCTAAATTATGTTAATCTGATTGATCCCACAGCAACCTTTGGTTATAGACAATTCGTAGAGCTAGAAAAGAAGGTGGGTAATATTATTTGTGCTGGAACCCGGATGACCAATAATATTGAAATGGGAAACTTTGGCGTTTATTATCTTAATTGTACTGTTGCCCACGACTGCATTATCGAAGATTTTGTTACCATTTCTCCTGGAGTTAATATATCAGGAAATGTGAAGCTATCCATGGGAGCTTATATCGGCGCTAATACATGTATCCTTCAAGGAAAATCCATTACTGAAAAGATGATCATTGGTAAAAACTCAACTGTGGGTGCCGGCTCCGTTGTCACCAAAAATGTCCCGGATCATACAATAGTAAAGGGGATTCCAGCTAAATAATATAAAGAAGATTTAAATCAAGGGAAGTTGAATTTTTATGAGGTGTTTGCATGAATTGTCTTGTTGTAGGTTATGGTTCTATCGGTCAAAGGCATGTACAAATTTTAAGGAAACTTGGTTGTAGAGTAGCGGTTGTTAGCCGAAGGAAGATTGATTTTCCTCTAACATACACCAGTTTATATGATGCTCTTATACAAGAGGAGCCAGATTATATTGTTCTTGCCAATCAAACCAATCAACATTATGATTCCTTAGCTGAACTGGCTGGTGATGGTTTTAAAGGGATTGTTCTTGTAGAAAAACCACTTTTTCATATTATTCAAGAGATTCCTAACAATAGCTTCAAACAAGGGTATGTAGGATATAATCTAAGGTTTCACCCAATACTTCAAAAAGTATTGGAGCTTATTAAAAAAGAGCCCGCATTATATACTCAGGTTTATGTAGGGCAATACTTACCCAACTGGAGACTAGATCAGGATTATCGAAGGAATTATTCAGCTAAAAAAACTGAAGGTGGAGGAGTTTTACTTGATCTTAGCCATGAACTAGACTATCTTAGATGGTTTTTTGATGATTGGAATAGTATCGTGGCAATTGGCGGAAAGTATAGTTCCCTGCAAATAAATAGCGATGATATGTATAGTCTGATGCTTACCATGGAAAAATGCCCTGTGGTGCAAGTCCATATGAATTATCTTGATCAAATTAGTAGAAGGGAGATTACAGTTATTACTGAAAATTACGCTATTAAGGCAGATTTAGTACAGCAAACGCTGCAAATAAATGAGGAATTAATAAAGTACAACCTTGATCGGGATGATACCTATTCTATGCAGCATAAAGCAATCATCAATGGAGGAAACCCTCTCTTATGTAGGTTAGCTGAAGGTTTGAAGGTGTTAGAGATGATAAATACTGCTGAGAAATCAGCGAAGGAAAGGAAATGGATGGGTAAATGAAAAGGTTATGTACAATTTGTGCACGGTCTGGCTCAAAAGGCGTTGCTAATAAAAACCTTCGTGAACTTGCAGGTAAACCTCTTTTGGCCTACAGCATTTTACAAGCTAAGGCATCTAACTTGTTTCAAGCTATTGCAGTAAGTAGTGATAGTGCTGAAATTTTAGATGTAGCAAATAGATGGGGCGTAGATTATCTCATTGAGAGACCTCTACACCTTGCTACAGATCAAGCCCCTAAGATACCTGTCATTCAACATGCTCTACGGGTAGTAGAAGAATTGATGCAACAATATTTTGATACTATAGTAGATTTAGATGTAACTTCTCCTTTACGTTATGTATCTGATATCAAGGATGTAGTAAACCTACTTGAAACAAAACAAGTATCCAATGTAATTACAGGTACACCTGCCCACCGTTCTCCTTATTTTAATTTAGTAGAAGTAAATAAGGAGGGGAATGTACAATTGTCTAAATCTTTATCGAAACCAATTTTTTGCAGACAAAATGCACCAAAGGCCTATGATTTAAACGCCTCCATTTATGCTTGGCAGAGAAAAGCCTTATTAAAACATCAAACAATTTTTAATCAAGATACACTACTATATATCATGCCAAAGGAGCGTTCAATTGATATTGATTCAGAGTTGGATTTTCAGCTGGTGGAACTATTAATGAATAAAAGGGGTAAGAAAATTGACGAAAACATCCTATAGAGAATTATTTAGCCTAGAAAATAAAACAGCTGTAGTTACTGGAGGCTTAGGAATCCTTGGGAAGCGTTTTTGTACAGGGTTAATGGAATTTGGGGCAAATGTAGTCATTGTGGATTTAGATGGAGAAAAAGCAAAAGCTTTTGCCCAAGAATTAATGGAAGGTTATCAAAGGAAAGCATTAGGTATTGCTTGTGATGTTTCTTCTCCCCAAAATGTAAAAACCATGGTTATTAAAGTGATAGAAGAATTCGGAGAAATTAATATTTTACATAATAACGCCGCCAGTAAGTCGGCTGATCTAAGTGCTTTTTTTGCTCCTTTTGAAGAATATTCCTTAAAGGAATGGCGTAAGATTATGTCTGTTAATCTGGATGGAATGTTTCTGGTAGCTCAAGCTGTTGGGGCTCAAATGACTCAACAAGGCAAAGGTGGAAGTATTATCCAAACCTCGTCAATCTATGGAATGTTAGCACCAGATCATCGAATTTACGAGGAGTCTTTCTACTTAGGGAGAAAAATTAATACGCCAGCTGTTTATACTGCTTCAAAAGCAGCAGTGATGGGATTGACCAAATATTTAGCAGCCTATTGGGCAGATAAAAAAATTCGGGTAAATACATTGACCCTAGGAGGCAATGAAAGTGGTCAGAATGATACTTTCCGGAAAAACTACTCTGCAAGAATCCCCTTGGGCAGAATGGGTCAACCAGAAGAAATGGTGGCTGCCTTAATCTTTTTAGCGTCGGAGGCATCTAGCTATGTTACAGGACAAAATATAGTTGTAGATGGAGGATTAAGTGCTTGGTAGCGACGAGGAGGAAATCAATGAGAATAAAAGAAAATATCCATGATGATTGCGAATCCTATTCTTGTGAACTACAAGAGCGGGTTATAGAGGTATTTCAGTACACCTCTCAAATCCTAGAAATCAAGAGATTGCTAACTGAAATCAAACGAGAAGCTCACAACCTACGAGGAATTTTTTGGACAGAGGAAGAGGTAAAAGGAAAAAAACAGGCATTAAGTTTTTTTGATGCAAGAATGCAGGCAACAGTATATTATACTTTAAGAAATATGGAAGGATACCAACAACATGGTTGGAAAGAATTGATTTATAAAGGAGAAGACAGGGATGGAAGCATCAACTTCATTTAAAAAAAGAAGTGATAGACTTCAGAAGGCTTTGCTCTGTACCATTGAAGATTTTAGAAAGGGTAATGACCATCTGGCTTTAGATAATTTCCTAAATAGTATGGATGATCTGGAAAATCTACTGGAGTACCAGCAATATGTTGGAGACCTAAGGAGAAAAATTGACAGAATTCCACCAACACTCCAAACCCTCCATGATTATGTAAAAAATCAAGATGTAATCGGAATAACAGATTTATTGGAATTTACACTTTATCCTCTAATAGAAGCATGGATTGAAGGGTGTGATGAGGAATGATTGTAGCCAAGGAAAATGAAACAAAAGAAATGTTTTACAAAAACCTGCAGCTCCTGCCCCTGTGGCTAAGGGAATCTGTACTACAAATAAATGAAAGAGAACTATGGGAGAAGGTGCAGATTAGATATAATGATGAAGGTTATCCTATTTGCAGGTACTATGAAGGGAGTAGGAACTTTCAAATTACTAGTGTAGAGCCTCTTCAAGAAGCAGCGAAATGGTGTAAGACCCTTTCTATACAGGGAACAGGGGCCATTTTTATGTATGGCTCTGGTTTTGGTTATCCTTTATTTGAGGTATTTACTCAAAAACAGCCCCATACTTTGGTGGTTCTTTTTGAACAGAATATTTATCTGTTTGCAGCGATGCTTCACTATTTTGACGTAGAACCTATTATCAGAACACAAAAAATAGCTTTTCTTATTGGTGATATCCAGCACTTTGCTAAAGCCTTCGACCATTTATTTTTTAGTATTGTTTTTGCTAATTGTACTTCTCCCACTTTAGCTTTTACCTCTATGGCACAGCGAAATTTCAAAGCTCAATATTTGAAAATTCATCAATATATTTTCTCTCAACTAGGATTATTTGTATTTTACATTGGAAACGATCATTTAGATAATCTAATTGGCCTGCATAATCTGTTGGCTAACATGAAAGAAATTGTACTCAATCCTTATATCAGCTGTTTAAAAGATAAATATAAGGATGTGCCAGCATTTATTATTGCCAATGGGCCCTCATTGGACAAAAACATCCATCAGTTAAAGAAAATCCAAGATAAAGGATTGATTATATCCACAGAATCAGCCATTATCCCCTTAATGAAACATCATATTAAACCAGATATCTTAACAATTATTGAGCGTACAAAATACACTTATACCTATCATTTTGAAAATATAGAGTATCCTGAGGATATAACCTTGCTCTGCTTGGGACTAGTGGATAAACAAGTATACCCTTCTTTTCCCGGAGAAAAAATTCCTATATTTCGTAATATGGAGGCAATTAATCAATGGATCAATAAACATGTTGGAGATGGAAGTGCTCTTGATGCAGGTGCTAATGTTTCTCATCTTGCTTTAGAGCTAGCTGTATATTTAGGAGCAAATCCAATTATCTTTGTAGGACAGGATTATGCTTACGGCCCTGAAGGTATCACCCATAGTAAGGATGCAATTTATTTGCAAGAGAAGGGGAAGCGAGCCAGGGATGTTTTAGAGTCAAAACCAATTGTTTATGTGGAAAGCAATGACGGAACAATGATTCCCTCTAACCAGTTGTGGGTCGATTTTAGGAAAGGATTAGAAGGAAAAATTGCTAGTCATTCTCATAAAATAATGATCAACGCAACAGAAGGGGGAGCAAAAATTAAAGGGACAAAATGTGATCAATTAGCCCATGTCATCGAGGCCTATTGTACCAAGTCCATACCCTATCCTGTTCATGAGTTGATTGTTGATCATAAAAAGAGGCTCTCTATTATGGAGAGAAAAGAGGGTTTGATAAGCTTTATAAAAAGTGTAGAAGAATATGCTAGTTTATTTCGTAGCTTAAGTCGAGAGGCGGTCAAAGGGAAGTTGACCTGTAGGGAAATGATTCGATTCTCTCAAGACAAGGATAGTGGAAAATACCGCAATGTTTTAGAGGAAACCTATCAAAAACATATCAAAACCTATCAACTTTTTATAGGAAATGATTTGTATCGCTGTTTTTCACAGCAGGTGATCTTTGTCTATTTTTACCTAATGAATCGTCTAGGGCTTATTGATACGTCAGAAAAGATTACTGAGATTTTTGAAATTCAGCATAGCTTTTTTCATCACTTAAATATTGTTTGCCAAAGTGTATCCATTTACTTAGAGGATGCTATAGAGCCCTTAGAGAAGTTATTAGAGGAATTAGAATATATGGAGACAAAGGGGTGAAATTTTGAATGTGATTGAAGGTTTAGAAAGAAAGTTAGACCAACTGATGAAAGAGCCTAACAATCCCCTTCTCTTTAACCAGATTGGAGTACTTCTTTATCAAGTAAAGGACTGGAAGTATGCAGAAATGTATTTTAAAAGAGCTTATCAACTAAGTCCAGTAAATAAGGATATTTTATATAATTATGCTTCACTTTTATATCAACAGGCTCAATTCCAAAAGGCTATCCCTCTCTATGAAGCTTATTTAGAGCTTCTTAAAGATGACAAGGAAGTTATGCAAAAGGTAAGAAATTGCTATTATCAGTTGGGAGAATATGAGTCAGCAGGAAAGATGGTTGAACAGCTTCAAAAAGTATAGAGAGGAGAATCTTTGATCCATGACTGGAAAAAAGCGTTTAAGTCTATGTATAATAACGAAAAATGATCAAAAATATCTTTCTAATTGTTTGCAAAATATGAAAGAGTTTGTAGATGAAATAATCATCGTAGATATAGGATCAAGGGATTTAACCATTGCTATAGGAAAACAGGCAGGTGCAAATGTTTATCGAATGGAATGGAAAAACAATTATAGTGAAGCTAAAAACCTTTGCTTAGATCAAGCCAAAGGAAGATGGATTTTATTTCTTCAGGCAAATGAGAGGATTTCTAAGGAACAATTAAAAGAGATGCATCATCTCTTAGAAAATCCCAATGTAGAGGGATATTTACTATATGTTGATCGTCCCGCACAAAACCATCGTATCTCATCACCTGTACAATCCCTACGTCTACTTCGAAACCGTAGGGAATATCGTTATCAATACAAAGCATTTGAACAAATCTCAGATGAACGCTTAAGCAACATCCTAGACGCAGGAATTCGAATTACTCAACAAGCTGATCCTATTCTGTCTAGTGAGGTCGATTCACTTATCTTGTTATTAGAAGAAGATATTAAAGAATATCCAGAGGATAGTTACCTGCAATATATGTATGGAATAGAGCTTTTAAATCAAAAAAAGTACCAAGAAAGTATAGTATATTTTCAGCAAGCATGTAAAAATGTAAATTTCGATTATTTATTTGCTCCTCACTTATATAAATGCTTAAGTTGGGCTCTTATCTCCCTTCAAAGACACACAGAGGCTTTAGATGTGTTGGATGAGGGAATCAAGGTATTCCCTTTTTATAGCGATCTCCTTGTTTTACGAGGGGAGTTACGAAAGCAGTCTCAACAGTATGAAGAAGCTATCCAAGACTTGGAGAGGAGCTTAAAAACAAGAGAACAGCTTCATTCTATAGTACCTAGACCAGAAATAAATACTTCTATTATTTTAGAAACATTGGGGGAGGTCCATGAGAAGGTACTTAATCATCAGCAAGCGCTTGCATGTTATCACCAAGCCTATGAACTAAACAAGAGAAATCAAGAACTTTTATATAAAATAGGGAAACTAGTCAAAAAAATAGATTCCACTGAAATACTAAAAAAGCTATTTAAGGTAGCCATGGAGCAAAAAAATCTTCAACAGTTGATAACACTTATGGATATATTTTTTCAGCAACGAAAATATGTTCAAGTTTTAGCTCATGTAAAGTATTTAGAATCTTTGATAGGCAAAGGGGAACAAATAGAAAGTATTAAGTTTTCTTGTTACATGATGCTAGGAAAAGTGGAGGAAGCAAGGCTTTGTTTTTCAGTTATAAATAAGGAAAGTCCTTTCTATAATCATATGCTATTACAACGAATAGAAAACTATTGGTGCTATAATCAGTGGAAAGAAGCTGGGGAACTATTAGAAGAAATAAATGAAATAGAAAGTATGGAAAACTCTATCAAGGCTGCATATCATTTGCTTCATCGGTTATTCACCGAAAAAGAACTAAGCTATACTCTATTGGCAAAACAGGAATATGAAATTGTTAGTACACTAATGGAAAATTTCTTATGGCTGGGACACATAGAAAAAGCACAGCTTCTTTTATCTTTATTATTACAAGGAGAGAAAGAAGATCAATATATTAAATTAGCTGAACCTTGGATAGAAGGAAATCATTACGAAAATATAAAAAAAATTTTCCTATGTATTTCAAATGAGCAAAAACAGTTAGAATTTAAACAAGAAATTATCGAGTCTTTGCTGCGCAGTGAATATATAGAAACAGCTGAAAAACTAGTGAAACTAGGAGATTCACAGTCGTTGGGAGCACTAGAATATGTACTGTGGTCAAAAGGCTTCATAAAAAAAATAAAGGAATGGATAGGGAAGATCCACTCTCCAGCTCTTCAAACACCGACTAAACCAAGTAAAGCTTTAGTAGACTTTTATCAAGGTTTAGGTTTAGCTAAAAATGATGTAAATTTTACTATTGAAGAGATGACATGTGCTAAAATACATGAGGAAATAGGAAAATTTTATGTAAAAGCACAGCAAAGAGAAGAGGCTTTATCCGCATATTTTCGAGCACTACAATGGGATCCTCAGGATGACCTGGTACAAGAAAAAATAGTGAAGATGTTTCAAAAGAATTCTAGTCAATTTCATGTTTTTTTAGAGGAAAAATGTTGGATTTTAGAAGGCGGTTGGTTTCATCACAAACAGGAATTTATTCATTATGTTCAAGGGCTCATTTACTTTAAGAATCAACTATTTGAAAAAGCATTAGCAGCCTTCCTCAAAATAGGAGAGGATAAAAGCAGTTATCCCATAGCTTTTGCTTACATGATCGGTAGTTTATGGCTTGCAGGAAAGGAAGCAGAAGCAAAGAGACGGTTGAAGGAGCAAAGCAAAACATCTGAAGTTTTTCCACTGTTTTTCTATATTTGTAAAAACTATGCCTTAGGTCGATTAGATGAAGGGCATCGACAATATCCCTACAGTGAGTTAATCATGCTGGAAAAACAAAGGATACGTGACAGCAGCTACGAATGAGTACTATTTAAGAAAGTTCATAAAAAGAAAGATGTGCTGTAATTTTGCACATCTTTTTTTTATTCATATTTAATTACTATTAGCTTGTTACTGTAGTTGTAGAAGTAGAGGTTGGTGCAAAGTTATTTACAGCTAAGGTGATTGGTGCACTAACTGGAACTGTAGATGCTTGCGTGATCACTACTGAAGAACCAGTTGCAGCAACTGTAAATAAACTAGATTGCTGTAACACACCGTTGATAAATAACAAATAATATCCATTGTCATCTGCTGTAGTTACAAGGTTTGAAGCTACAGGATCACCAGCATCATCAAAAAATGCTGTAGATGGAATCGTTATGGTACCACTAGTTCTATGCGCATCGTCAAAATCATAAAAGTACTTCTCGACTTCTGGGTTCGTGTCGGTATCTGTTGTTGTAACAGCATCCATAACAAGCTTAAATAATTTTGTAGCCATGCTTTATCCCCCCTTTTTTTCTTAGCATGTTTTAATCTTCTTTACACTGTAGTATATTAGGCAAGGGGTGGATTTGACACTAATAATTGAGTACACTGTTTTTTTTGATAAGGATTTATAGCATATGTATTTTTTTGATAAATTAATGCATAAATTGCCAAAGAACGCTGAAAAGGGGGCGACATATATAAGTGGAGCAAACAAAACTACTTATGCACCACCTGTCTTTCTACGCTGGTTATTTGTTTTTTTTGCTAGTTGACTTTGCTTACTTGTGTTAGCATTGAAGGAATTAGACCGAGATTTTCCATTTGATTTTTCTTGGTTTTTGGTTGCAAGCATCTGCTTCATAGCCTCCTGAAGGCTAATCTTTTTTTTCTCACTAGTTTTTGTGCTTTGTTCTTCATTTCCTAAATTAGTCATATTAACAATTCTCCTTCTTACTTAAAATAATGATGTATTTCTGAGAGTCAATTATTATTATAATACACAAAAATTAATTAAACAATGGGATAATCAAGCGTAACATACATAAAAAAGCTAAGAGTAAATAACCTCCTAGCTTATGTCCTTTAATCTTTTAAATGTCTTCCTTCCATCAAGAAGGTAAACATTGTTTGAGTATCTTCTTCACTTTCAGTTTCAATTACAATATCATTAGGGTTTTGCTCTACGATAGCCATTACACCAAGTAAGGATTTAGCATTCATTGTGTATTCTCCTGATTTAATATATACCTTGCCATTTAACTTGCTCGCCATATCTACAAAGGCTTGAATGTCTTTGACTTCTTTAAAAGTAACTTTCAGCATGTTAATCAACCTTTCATAAAATATTTTATTAGTTCAATTATATACTATATGTTCTCTTTTCTCCAGCAATTAAACAAATCCTTCACAATTTATTTTGTAATAGGACCTATTTAATAAGGTAGAAATTCTTCATTTCTGTTAAAAAGAACATATTAAAATTCAACACTGATATTAGGATATTTATAGATAAGTGATTCTATACTTGAATTTTAATATACACGGTCTACGGTTTCGTCCTTGGCTCAAAATCATAGCCAAGGACTGCAAATGTAGCCCTTAGTATATTAAAATTCAGGATTGCATATCTATAGAGAGATAAAGTGTTATAAGTATGTATATCTTGTCTATTTTCTATCAACAATAATAGATATAAAAACGAGGAGGGATAGTATGGACAAATTAAGTGTTATGAGTATTCGAGTAGATAGAAGAACGGATTCAGCACCCAAAATGCAGGAAATTCTTACAAAGTATGGAGATATTATTATAGGAAGATTTGGTATTCATGATCCTGGTGAAGTAGATCATGGGCTGATTACTTTAAACATTCGTGCAGATATGGAAAGAATTAATAATATAATGGAAGAATTAGAGAGTTTAGATGGAATTCAAGCTAATCATATGCAGGCATAATAAAAATTAGCAATTTTATGACTGATGAAACAGGTTTTATATGTAACAAGGATGAGCTTTTAAAATACAAAGTGATATGAGAACGGCATGAGAAGTACTCCTGCTGTTTTCTTATTTTTTGATGAACTTATTTTAAAAGATTTTTAGGATTCAAACAAATAAAAATATATAGTATAATAACTAAATCAGAGGATTTCAAATTAAAGGAATATATGGGAAAAAGAAGAATAAGGATTTGATACATATATATGTACAGATAAGATTTAATAGTAGGCATTATTTTAAATAATAAGATAAGGAAGTGATATTATGCCTAGGATTATTGGCAAAAATTTAATGTTAAGGGAGTTTCAGAAGGAGGATTTACCTCATATCAGAGAATGGGTGAATGATCCTGATATTGCAAACAATTTGTCGGATATTTTTATGTATCCCCACACACTTAATGAGACAGAGACTTTTCTAAATGGTATTCTCGAGGGGAAATTCTCGGATGAAAAACATTTTATTATTGCAGAGAAGGTTTCAGGTGACTATATTGGTCAAATGGGGCTATTGAAAATCGATTGGAAAAATAGAACAGCAGAAGTTGGAATAGTAATTGGTAAAAAGGATTTATTAGGAAAAGGAATAGGAACTGAAGCCATGAGATTGCTTCAACAGTTTGCTTTTGAAAGAATGAATTTGAATCGCTTAGAGCTAACAGTGCATGATTTTAATGCTAGAGCAATAAAATGCTATGAAAAATCTGGCTTTACACTAGAAGGAAGATTGAGACAGAAGTATTATTTTAATGGAAAGTATACAGACATTATTATAATGAGTATATTAAAAGAAGAGAGATGATCGAATAGTTGGATTACAGCCATATCCTGCTAGAACAACCATAGGGGTTGCTGAACTACCACTAGGAGCCAAAGTGGAAATTGAAATGATTGCAAAAGGAAAACAATAAAAATAGAAAAATATTATTATGATAAACCCCCTCTATTATGGAAGGGATTTTCTTTTATCCTTCGGTGTATTGCTAAGACTCCCGCTTCTTCAAGCGGGAGATCAAGCACTACATCCTCGAAGTAAATTCGGCTACAATTCAGTGGAAGTAAAAACTCCCTCTGAATTAAGTCTCATTTTATTCCTAAATTAGTTTTTCAAGAATAGATATCTTTTCAAATGTACATTATAATAGAGAATATGAAGAAAAAATATATTAATCAAGAATGATTTCCTCTTTGGTGCAGTACTAAGTCTGCCACTTCTGTAAGTGAGAAATCAAGCGCTATATCCTCGAAATAAATTCGGTCACAATTCAGAGAAAGTGAAAATTCCCTCTAGATAAACAAACTAAGTGATCAACACGAAAGTTACAAACCGAACTTTCGGTTGCCTACTTATAGATAAACAAACTAAGTGACCAACACGAAAGTTGTAAACCAAACTTTCGGTTGCCTACTTATGAATTAAGCATCATGTTATATTTACTTTGGAAAATATATCATATGACTTGACAATAAAAATAGAACATGTATAATACTTTAGAGAATATAGTTAGAAATGGGGAATGAGGTTGGCAAAGTTAAAGAATAATAAATTAAAATTATATGGATTTAATAATTTAACAAAATCCTTAAGTTTCAATATTTATGACATTTGCTATACCAAAACAAAGGAAGATCGACAAAAATATATAGAATATATTGATGAACAATACAATTCTGAAAGATTGACAAAGATTTTAAAGGATGTTACAGCGGGAATAGGCGCAAGCGTTTTAAATATTGCAAAACAGGATTATGATCCACAGGGTGCAAGCGTAACTTTATTAATTTCAGAAGAAGAGGTGCCTTTATATGTACTAGATCCCTCTTGTAATCGTGGAGAATTGACTCCTGGTAGAGAAAGTATAGTAGGGCATCTAGACAAAAGTCATGTAACGGTTCATACTTATCCTGAAAGCCACCCTGAAAATAATATAAGTACTTTTAGAGTGGATATTGATGTGTCTACCTGTGGTACGATCTCTCCATTAAAAGCATTAAATTATCTTATTAGTTGTTTTGATTCCGATATCATTACAATTGACTATAGGGTCAGAGGCTATACTCGAGATGTTAAGGGAGAGAAATATTTCATTGATCACGAAATCAGTTCAATACAAGATTTTGTTGAAATAAAAACAATAGACAGGTATAGTCTTATTGATATGAACATATACCAGTCAAATATATTCCATACTAAGATGAAGATAAAGGATATTGACCTAGATAATTATTTATTTGAAATCAATAAAGAAGATCTTAGTGAGGAAGAAAAAAGAGATATTTTCGAAAAGTTAAACAAAGAAATGACTGAAATATTTTATGGTATCAATATTTAATAACTTAAGATTTGAGACTTTTAAAGGAAAAAAAGTAGATGACCATAAGTAGACAACCGAAAGTTTGGTTTGTAACTTTCGTGTTGATCACTGATACAGAGTGCAATAACAATTACTAATTAAACCAGTCAGATAGTGATAATTTGGCTGGTTTTTCTAACCTAATTAATTATACTTATTGATAAAACAAAGTCATCAGGAGGGATGAAATGAAAAGAATTGATAGAATACTAAACCATTTTGAATATAAAAAAAATCTTGAAAAAAATATAGAAATGGAAAAAGATAGAGTCTATTGTTGCCACAATCTACAGCACTTTTTTGACGTTGCAAGAGTTGGTTATATTATTGCTCTAGAGAAAAAGCTACAAATATCGAAGGAAATGATCTATGCGGCCGCGTTGTTACATGATATAGGGAAATGGAGACAATATGCTGAAGGAATAGATCATGCTTTTGTCAGTGCTGAAATAGCTGAAGGCATATTGAAGGACTGTTGTTTTCAACAGGAGGAAAGAGAAATGATTTTAGAAGCTATTAAAAAACATCGAAAAGGAAAAAATTTAGTTACTGAGTTAGATTGGATACTCTATGAAGGAGATAAGCAATCTCGATTATGTATACAATGTAAGGGTATAAAAGATTGCAAACGATTCATGGGGAAAGAACAACCTATTGTGGCGTATTAATGAAAAATTTATAAAGTAGTAGTTATATCTTGCGAGAAAGATTGTTAAAATTTTATCTTTAATTAATATTACTATTTCATCATAAAAAAAGTGTTGAATTTACAAGGATGAAGGCCTTTCTGCTGAGGGGTCTTTTATCTTTGGACTGCATTTTTCGATAATATTCTACGGAATATGGTTTGACGATAAACCTTAATAACGTGTATAATTTAGTTGGAATAATAAAAGAAAATATTATTAACGTATGAAAACAAATATGATTTAGATATAATCTATAAAACAAAGGGGTGAGACACTTGATTCTAATGATTGATAATTATGATTCCTTTACTTATAACTTAACCCAATACTTATCCTCCTTAAAAGAAGAGGTGTTGGTTTATCGAAATGATGCTATTACTTTAGAGGAAATCGAAGCATTAAATCCAAGTATTATTGTATTGTCTCCTGGTCCTTGTACACCTAATGAAGCAGGTATATGCATAGATGTTGTTCATAGATTTAAGGGCAAGATACCCATCCTAGGCATATGTTTAGGGCATCAAACAATAGGACAAGTATTCGGAGGAAATGTTATTAAAGCGTTAGAACCTGTTCATGGTAAGGTACATCCTATTCATCATACGGATGAAGGGGTTTTTAGAGGATTAAAAAACCCATTGAATGTGACTCGATATCATTCTCTAGTGGTAGATAAAAACTCCTTGCCAGACTGTTTTGAAATCACAGCAGAAACAACTGAAGGAGAAATTATGGGGCTAAGACATAAGGAATACATGATCGAAGGGGTTCAATTTCATCCAGAAGCTATACTTACTGAGATGGGTATGGAGCTACTAAATAACTTTTTGATGACAGCCAAACAATAGAAAAAGTGGGTGGAAAAATGCACATAGAACAAATCAATACTAAATTAAATAGTTTTCAATTATATTCTATTTTTAAAGAGGAGCCCTATAGCTTTTTTCTAGATAGTGGCATGGATCATGAAAAACTAGGGAAATACTCATTTATAGGTTTTGATCCTCATTTGGTGTTTAAAAGTAAAGATCATAGGATTGATATGATTGAGGATGGTGTTGAAAAAACCTATTATGGAAATCCTTTTGAAAGCCTAAAAGAGATTTATAAAAAATATAAGATAGAATATAAAAGTGAATTACCTTTTATTGGTGGATTCGTTGGATATCTTTCCTATGACTTATGTCATCATATTGAAAAGCTACCAAGGACAGCGATAGATGATGTGAAAATTCCAGATTGCTTTCTCGGGCTCTATGATGGAGTAATTATTATTGACCATAAAAACAATGCTACGTATGTGGCGGCATTAGGAATAAAAGAAGAAGCTGTAAAAGTTGTTAAAAAAATATCAAATACAGTATATGAAGAAGAGGCAAAAAATGATACAATAACTATAAACTTAGGAAATCAACCAGTAGAACTAAAGTCAAATTTTACGAAAGAAGCATATATTGATGCTGTTAACAGAGTAAAGGATTATATTAAAGCAGGAGATATCTATCAAGCAAATTTAACACAGCGATTTGAATGCACAATGAAGGAAACACCATATGAATTATATGGAAAACTGAGGACTATTAATCCAGCTCCTTTTGCCAGCTTCATCAACTTTGGAGAAGGACATATTGTCAGCAGTTCACCGGAGCGTTTTATACAGATTAAGGATAGAGTTATGGAAGCTCGACCTATTAAAGGGACAAGACCTAGAGGTAAAACTGCGGCGGAAGATTTAGCAAATAGGAATGATTTAATAACTAGTGAAAAGGATAAAGCTGAATTGTTAATGATTGTTGATTTAGAAAGAAATGACTTAGGCAGGGTTGCAAAAACCGGAACAGTCAAGGTAACAGAGCTTTTTCACCTAGAGGAATATGCTACAGTTTATCACTTAGTTTCAACAGTAAAAGCAGAAATGAAGGAAGATTGTGATGCTATCGATTGCATTGAAGCCACCTTTCCTGGAGGTTCCATTACCGGGGCTCCTAAAATTCGTGCTATGGAAATTATTGATGAATTAGAGCCTACCCAAAGAAATATATATACTGGTTCTATTGGATATATAGGACTTAACGGAGATATAGATTTGAATATTGTTATTAGGACGATAGTATGCAAAGATAATAAAGCCTACTTTCAAGTAGGGGGAGGTATTGTTTGGGATTCTGACGCTGAACTGGAGTACCAGGAAACCCTCCATAAAGCAAGAGCTTTGATTGAAGCTTTAAACAGTTAATATATATGAAGGTGATGAAGGATGTATGTTTCTATAAACGGTAAACTTATTTCATTAGAAAAGGCCACTATATCTCTTGAAAGTGAAGGTTTCCTATATGGATATGGGGTGTTTGAAACTATAAAGTTTGAAAATAGGAAAGTCTACTTTTTGAAGGAACATTTAGAAAGAATGAAAGATGGTTTAGAAAAGCTCAATTTGTTTTTAGACGCAGATGAAGCTTTTATACTGGACCAATTTTATAATTTGAGAGAAGTAAACAAAATTCCTTCAGGAGTGCTAAAAATAACATGTACAAAAAATAAAGATAAACAAGACTTGATCTTATCTACAAGAGAAAATAGATATAGTAAAGAGGATTATGTAAAAGGTTTTAAGCTTTGCTCCACTGACGTGAAAAGAAATCCTCACTCTATAGGAGCCTATATTAAATCCCATAACTATATGGAAAATTATTTGGTGAGGCAGCAAGCGGTGTCAAGAGGGTACGATGAAGTGATTTTTACAAATGTTTATGATGAAATTTGTGAAGGCACTATAGCAAATATCTTTTTTATAAAAACCGACAAAGTTTATACACCCGCTATAGAGTGTGGCATCTTACCAGGAATTATAAGGAAAAAGGTTATAGATTTGGTTAATAAATTCATGTTACCAGTGGAAATAGGGAAATATAGTAAAGAGGATTTGTTAATGGCGGAAGAAGTCTTTCTAACCAATTCATTAATGGAAATTATGCCTGTTTCTCAGATCGATGATTATGCTTTTGATATAAAGAAAAACCCCTTTACCCAAAGGGTTATGAAACATTTTTCAATGGGTATAGGAAGATAATAATAAGGAAGAGGGAGAAAAATGGATAAAGCAAAGATAGAAAAAGCAGTAAGGGAGATATTAGAGGCTATTGGAGAAAATCCTGACAGAGAAGGTTTAAAAGATACACCTAAAAGAATCGCAAGAATGTATGAAGAAATATTTGCTGGATTAGAAGCGGACCCTAAGCAGCATCTCGATATATATTTCCAAGATGAAAAGCATGAAGAGCTTGTATTAGTGAAGGATATTCCTTTTTATTCTGTATGTGAACATCATCTAGTACCTTTTTATGGGAAGGCCCATGTAGGTTATATTCCTAAAAATGGGAAATTGACAGGATTAAGCAAATTGGCTAGAGTAGTGGAAACTATATCAAAACGTCCTCAGCTTCAAGAACGTTTAACTTCAACAATTGCAGATACCATTGTTGAGAAACTGCAGCCCCATGGGGTAATCGTAGTAGTAGAGGCAGAGCATATGTGTATGACTATGAGGGGAGTAAAAAAATCTGGTGCTCAAACAGTAACTTCAGTTGTTCGAGGAATATTTAAAAAGGATGCAAAGGCTAGAGCAGAAGCCATGTCATTGATACAGTTTAAAAGCTAATTGGGAGGTTGGATGATGAAGAATGTTCAATACAATCCAAATCGAAAGGTAGAATTGAAGTGTGGGAAATACACCCTTAATCTAGGCTCTAGAACATATATTATGGGTATTCTCAATGTTACACCTGATTCTTTTTCAGATGGAGGGAACTTTGTAGACCTTGAAAAAGCAGTATTGCATGCAAAAAAAATGATTGATGAAGGTGCAGATATTATAGACATTGGTGGTGAATCCACAAGACCTGGAGCCCAAGAGGTTACTGCTGAAGAGGAAATCGATAGGGTACTACCAGTTGTTGAAAGATTGCTTAAAGAGATAGATGCACCAATATCTGTGGATACCTATAAAGCAGAGGTAGCAGAGGTTGTTTTGAAAGCAGGAGTCCATATGATTAATGATGTATGGGGATTACAGCGGGACTTCAATATGGCAGGGACCCTGGCTAAGTATAAGATGCCTATTGTTATGATGCATAATCAATTAGGTACCCATTATGATAAAGACATTATAGAATCAATTAGTGATTTTTTCAGGGTGTCTATAAGAATCGCCCTAGAGGCAGGTATTGAAAAGGAAAACATTATTTTAGATCCTGGTATAGGCTTCGGTAAAAATCTAGACCAAAACATTGAAGTTATGGCTAGGTTGGGAGAACTTAATGAATTGGGCTATCCAATTCTTTTAGGTACATCTAGAAAATCCATGATTGGTAAAATATTAGATTTGCCACCAGAGGAAAGAGTAGAGGGTACATTAGTTACCTCTGTTATGGGAATTATACAGGGAGTAGATATTCTTCGGGTTCATGATATCAAAGAAAATTTAAGAACGACCAAGGTTGCCGATGCGATTGTGAGGGTTAAGAATGGATAAAATAAAATTAAAGAACTTAGGGTTTTATGGATATCATGGCGTGTTGCCCGAAGAGAATTCTCTAGGACAAAAATTTTTTGTAGATATCGACATGTATGTAGATTTGAAAGCAGCAGGAGCTAGTGATGATGTTGCAGATACTGTTAATTATGCCGAAGTATATAATATAGTAAAGGATATCGTTGAAAATAGAAGATTTAAATTAATAGAAGCGTTAGCGGAAAATATAGCTGATCACATTATTGAAGAATTTCCAGTTATTGAAGAGATTGTCATTAACATTAGGAAACCTGAAGCCCCTGTAAGGGGAATATATGATTATTTTGGTGTGGAAATAAGGAGAAGGAACAATGGCTAAAGCATATCTTGGTTTAGGCAGTAATATTGGTGATAAAAAGGAATATCTTGATCAAGCAGTTGCACTTCTAAGCCAACAGGAAAAAGTAAGTGTAAAAAAAACCTCCTCCTATTATGAAACCGAACCAGTAGGTTATACAGATCAAGATATATTTTTGAATATAGCACTTGAAATTGACACGACATTAGAACCATATGAATTGTTAACATATTGCAATGGGATTGAGGAAACATTAAAAAGAAAAAGAATCATTCGTTGGGGACCAAGAACCATAGATATCGATATATTATTGTATGAAGGTTTCTCCTCAAATGACGAGAGGCTGACGGTACCTCATCCTAGAATGATGGAAAGAGCCTTTGTAATGGTCCCTTTATATGAGATTGTACAGAATATTATAATCAATGACGTGAAAATAGAGGATATAATAAAAAACCTTAATGTAGAAGGAATTAGGAAGGTTACTTATGACAAATAAAAAGATTTTAAATGGAGAAAAAGTCATAGTGAAGATTGGAAGTAGAAACATCGGTGGAACCAATCCTCCTATTTTTATTGCTGGGCCTTGTTCCGTAGAATCAAAAGAACAAATCCATGAGGCAGCATTTGCTTTAAAGGAGATAGGAGTAGATGTTTTAAGAGGTGGTGTTTTTAAACCTCGAACAAGCCCTTATGCTTTCCAAGGTCTTGGAATACAAGGTTTAGAATACCTAAAGGAGGCGGGGGAAGCCACCGGATTACCTATTGTAACAGAATTAATGGATGAAGGTCATATGGAGATTGTTGGAGAATATGCAGATATTATACAAATCGGATCAAGAAATATGTTCAATTATTCTCTGTTAAAGGCAATCGGTGGTCTTAAACAGCCTATACTTCTAAAAAGAGGAATGTGTGCAACCATTGAAGAATGGATGATGGCTGCAGAATATATTGCCCTACATGGCAATAAAAATATTATATTATGTGAAAGAGGTATCCGAAGCTATGATACTTATACTAGGAACACGCTAGATTTAGCAGCGGTACCTATTATGCAAAAAGAAACCGGGTTACCGATTATTGTGGACCCAAGCCACGGGACGGGCATAAAGGAATTGATTGAACCTATGTCAAAGGCAGCATTGGCTTGTGGAGCAGATGGTTTGATGATCGAGGTGCATCCAGACCCTTCCTGTGCCTTAAGCGATGGTCATCAATCTTTAAATTTTGAAGAATATAGAAAAATACGAGAACAATTATAATACTGATAAAGAATTATAACATCAATATTGACCATAGACAAAGCCATGTGAGATTATAGTCTACACACGGCTTTTATTTTATTCTGCATATAGATAAGTGTTTATAAATACAATTAGAAATCTCGTTGCTGATAAAAACCTTTTGATATATGGTAGGAAAGGCAATAGATTACCATACATAGGAGAAATAGAAACAATAGCAGTAGCTGATTTCCTAAGAAAAATAATCCATCTCTAGGAATAAATGCTACAATTTTTTCACTAAATCTTGATAGGACTGAAGGGGTAAAAAATACTAAGAAATATAAAAGCATATTCAATAGTCTAGCTTTACTTCCTCCAAGCTTAAAATAGATAGGGTAATAGAGGGAAAAAATAATCGATACAAGGTTAAAGCTTAGAATGATATCTATAAATCCTGCAGTCCTGACTGTAAAGTCTAATCCCCCATAGGCAAAAATATTTGTTGATGCTATAATAATAAACCCACTAATTAAATTACTAATAACAACACTGATATATTTTCCTTTAACAATTTCTTTTCTTTTAATAGGTAGGCTGTTTAACACAATTTCACTGTTGCCTTTTTCATCATAAGTATTAGAATAAATTGTAGTTATATAAACAAACATAAGAATGCAAAATCCATAGAGAATCTCTGGGAGAATGGGCATTTTAGCCGCAACAAAGGAAATAAACAGAGCATATAGCACTAAGAGAAGAACATTTATTTTTTTTGTAAGCAATAAATCCTTCCATACTAAATAAAACATATTATTCACCGAACCTTTCTAAAAATAGAAGAAAGTTATAAATCTTTCTTTGTATAAAGCTTTAAGGATAGGACCATGGATAGCATAGCCATGGTAAGAATAGCTAATGGTATAATGATATGCAAATAGGGTATTTCAAATAAAAGTAGCAACATTGATTTTGTTTTGTCTAAATCATCAATAAGCGCATTCATGACCATGAAAAATGACATAAAAACAAGGATATTAACAATTTTTGCTTTTCTATAGCCGATCTTAAAATATAGAGGAAAGCAAATAGATGTCATAAATATGACAATAAAAACAGTTGATATAATAATATCCATTTGCAAAAAGTCTTTTTCTCTTAAACCCAATAGACTTAAGGATAGAAAAACTAAAGTTGTATAAAAAATTCCAATGAGATTATTTATGATGATCCCAACATATTTTGCAAACACAATTTCTTTTCTTGTTACCGGAAGAGATTGAATAATAAATTCACTCTGACTAAGCTCGTCATAAGCGAATGACGAAGTTGACACAAAAAAAGCGATGGTAGATGCAATAAAAAGATATTGTCCTTGAGGGATCGTAGTATTGGAGACAAATACCATAAAAGATGAAGATAACAAAAGGAAAATTACATTCCATCGATTGAATAAAACCATTAGATCCTTGCGAATAAGCTGCAGCATCACTATCGCCCCCTCACTGTATAGACCATAATATCTTCTAATGTCGGCTTTTCAATAATAATGTTGTTATTAAAAGCCTTCCGTACTTCATGTATATTACCTGCAAGGCCTTCAAATCCAAAGGCATTTTTCCTTAATCCTAGGAAAAAATCTTTAGTTTTATCGTTAAGTAAATCTAAACCACCTTTTACAAGGCCGTAGTTATCAAGAATCTCATCCTTCGATTTAGAAAAAACAATAGAACCATTGTCAATGAAGGTAATATAATCTGCTACTTTATCCAAATCGGTTGTGATGTGAGTAGAGAAAAAAATACTTTTGGTTTCATCCTGTATAATAGAATAAAGGATATCTAATATTTCTCTTCGAAATATTGGGTCTAATCCTGATGTAGGCTCATCCATGATAATGAGATCAGCCTTATGGGAGAGAGCCACTGCAAGAGAAAATTTCATTTTTGTTCCTTTAGAAAGCTGTTTCACCTTCTTTTTAGGATCGATATCAAATCGGTTGAGATATTCTTGAAAAGTATTTTCGTCCCAATGCCTATAAAAAGGGGCAATGATTTTCTTGTTTTTTTCTACAGTTAATTCCTCATAATAATGACTTTCATCATAGACAAATCCAATTCTGCTTTTAATTTTCTTCTCATCTTGCAGATAATCTAAGCCAAAAACTTTGATTTCTCCCGCATCTTTATTGACTAAGTTCATCATAAGCTTTATTGTTGTACTTTTGCCAGCACCATTTGGACCTATGAACCCCATAATATAACCTTTTTCTAAAGAAAAATTTATGTTTTTTAGCTTGAAATCCTTATATTCCTTTGAAAGATTACTAACCTCTAATATATTATTCATTTTGATAAACCTCCCCATCTAAAAATGACCTTCATCATATAAAATTTTTAACATTTCTAATATTTCTTCAAAGGTTAAGTCTAATAATCGACTTTCCTCTACAACTTCTATGAGTTTTTCTTCAATGATTTTGAGTTTCTTCTCTTTCAGAAGTTCTCTATTTTGTGGTGCAATAAAGGATCCTTTTCCTCTCACTGTTTCAATAAAGCCTTCTCTTTCCAGCTCCTCATAAGCCCGTTTTGTTGTAATAACACTGATTTGGAGCTCTTGGGCAAGCTTGCGAATAGAGGGTAAAGATTCTCCCTCTGGAAGCTCATTTCTAAGGATCAAAGCCTTTATTTGGTCAACGATCTGCTCATATATAGGTTGTTCCGAGGCGTTTGAAATTAAAATTTTCATGGCAAATGCTCCTTTGCAGCAACTGTACTTATTACACATACTGTATATACATTGTATATACAGTATATATTGATGGAAATAGAATGTCAATAATAAAATTAAAATGTAAGGGCGTATACTTATATTCATTCTAGTTTCTATCAATAGAATTAAAATGGTATAATATTGGTAGTTATAAAAAATTTAAAAATTGATTACTAAATAATAAAGGAGGAAATAAAAGATGGCAGATATTAAATATGAAATCATTGAAACGATAGGTACCCTATCAGAATCGAGTAAGGGTTGGAAAAAGGAACTAAACTATATTAGCTGGAATAATAGAGAACCAAAGTATGATCTTAGGGACTGGTCTTTAGCACATGAAAAGATGGGGAAAGGTATTACTTTAAGTAAGGAAGAGTTAAAAGGATTGAGAGATATACTAAATAATATGGATTTATAAAATATAGGAGGAATGGGAACATGGCCTTCAAAGATAAAGTAGTATTAGTAACTGGAGCTGCCAATGGAATTGGAAGGACAATTGCTATATAAAAATTATAAGAATTTAAGAGATATTGATCATCAACAGCATCCCTTTCAAAGGGTTGAAAAACCAGAGAATGTCGCTAGAGCCTGCTTGTTTTTAACAGGAGCAGAAAATGATTTTATCAATGGAGAAAACATTATCATAGATGGTGGCATGACGAAAAAAATGATTTATGAAGAATAAAAGCTAAGCATCTACAAAAAGTAGATGCTTAGCTTTTCAGTAAAAGAAAAGAATATCATGTCCTATATACTACTAAAAACCGTTTGCTGAACAATATCTTATTAATCGATTACATAAAAACTGAAGAAAAGTGAGGGATTATTATGTTAAAGACAAAAGACGAGTTAATCCAAATACCTGGTTACTATTTTAAATAATACTCCCCATTTATTCGAACAATTCCACTTCCTCCAAATAAAACATGTATCTCATTATTTTTATCCTTGGTGAATTCAAGTTTTACGATATTTGCATTATGTAGAAAACTGTTTTGTTCAATTGTGATGGTGGCGCCCTTATAGTTCATTTTTTTATATAGGTAATAACCAAAGGCAGCGTTTCCTGAACCAGTAGCAGGATCTTCTAAATAACCAAAGGTTGGGGCAAAGACTCTCGTTCTAAAAGAGGATTTTTCGTTGGAGGTTTCTTCTGTGTAGACTTCTATAATATCGATAGAATGATTCATACAAAATTCTTTTAAGGTCTCTAAATCAGGAGCAATTGAGAGTAGATCATCTAATCCTTTTATGGGAAGTATTAATGTTTCTAAGCCTGCATTCACAATAGAAATCGGATTATTCTCATTAATAATTTTACAATCAATATGAAGAGCTTTTGCGATTTCTAGGGTTGGAATAATCTTATCTGTAAAGATTGGTTTTGGTGCCGATATAAAAACCGCATCTTCACTATCTATTCTGTTTAAAACAGAAAGTTTGCCTTTGCTTGTGTTAATATAAATAACATCCTTTAAAAACAAATCATCTCTATTTTTAATTAAGTCATACATTATAGCAATCGTTGCATGACCACAGAAATCTACTTCTCTTTCAGAAGAATAATATTTCAAATTGAAGAAATCTTTATCTAACTGACAAAGGTAGCCAACTTCATTAACAAATCCTTTTAATTCCTTAGCAATTCTTTGCATTTCTGAAATAGTAATATCTTCTAAAGAATTTAGATAGATTGCTCCAGCTGGGTTTCCTGATGAGTTTTCAACAGCAAAAGCATCTATTTTTTTAAATTTAAATACTTTCATGGCTTTTCTGACCTCCTCATACTTTAATTATAAAATCCTTCTACAAAAAATCTATCCTTTGATAAATGGCTTTTTGAACATCCAAAGATGACAATGATCTTATTACCAGAATCATTGAAGAATTGATGAACTTCACCTTCATGAACAGTAAAGCAATCACCTTGCTGTAATTGTAATGGAGGATTCCAGGAAATACTTTCATCGAGATTTCGATTTCCTGTATACATTACACCATTGCCCTCAACAATCTGGTATATTTCCACTCCTGCTTTATGGTAATGGGCTGGTATTTTCTTATGAGGAGCTATTTCTGCTACAAAGAATGAATAATTGTCGGTACCTGTTAAGTGAGTAACCCTTATGCCTACCTTTTGATCAAGCTCTGCAGAGGTTAATGCGTCATATAGATTGGTAACTCTTTTTTCTAAATTCATACTAACCCTCCTACAATATATTCCACAAAAATGGCTAAAAATGGATTAAATTCATTATACACTTGACATTGTATGCAGTCAATACTAAAATTGTATGTAATACAATGATGGAGGGGTGCATGCAATATGTGGAATCCTAAAACAATTGATACTGATAAGTCACTTTACATAGCAATTGCAGAGGCATTAGAGAGAGACATACGAAATGGCATCTTAAAACCAGGTTATCGAATGCCTACACATCGTGAATTGGCTGATATTATTGGAGTAAATGTTACTACTGCGTCTCGAGCCTACAAGGAGGCTGAGCGAAGAGGTTTGATATCTGGAATTGTAGGGAGAGGCACTTATGTAACGGCTGATTTAGGCATGGATTCTTCCATGATGAAAATAGAAGAAAAAGTCTCCAAAATGATTGAAATGGGACTGGTTTTGCCGCTGTATAGCAAAGAACCAGATATATCTAGGGTTATTGAGAATGTTTTAAAAAGTAATCAAATGGACAGGTTTTTAAGATATACGGATCCTTTAGGATTACCCGACCACCGAGAAACTGGTGCATATTGGGTTAAACGCTTTGATATTAAGGTTTCATGGGAGAATATAGTCATATGTGCAGGTGCTCAACATGCGTTAACCTGTTGCTTAAGCTCGATTTTTGAAGTGGGAGATAGAATCGCAACAGATTCTTTAACTTATCCAGGCATAAAGACTGTTGCCAAAACTCTTGGGATGAAGCTTGAGCCTATACAAATGGATGAAGAAGGTATGATTCCTGAAAGCCTTGAGGCTGCATGTCATAGAAATCCAATAAAAGGACTCTATTTAATGCCAAACATGCAGAATCCTACAACCTCAAGTATGTCAATGAAAAGAAAAAAAGAAATTGCTAATATAGTAGAAGGTTACAACTTAACGCTTTTGGAGGATGACATCTATAGCTTTACAAATCAAAGCAGCATGCAGGCGATAGCATCCTTGATACCAGAAAATAGTATCTATATAGCAGGCGTTTCAAAGGCATTTTATGCAGGATTAAGAATAGCCTATGTTGTTGTGCCAAAGAGGTTTCGTTATAAAGTCGCCCAAGCTGTAGTAAATACGATTTGGATGGCTCCAACGCTAAATGCTGCTATTGTATCGGAGTGTATAAGAGATGGTACTGCAGACAAGATCATATCATGGAAGTTAGAAGAAATATCAAAACGGTTTGAAGTTGCTAAAGAAAAGCTGTCAAACTATTGTTTTTCAGGTAATAACAATAATTTTTATATTTGGCTGAAGCTTCCAAACTATTGGTCAGGTAAAGAGATTGAACTTGCTGCACGAGAGAGAGGAATAAATATCTTCAGTGCAGATAAGTTCGCTGTAGGAGGTGAAGTTGCTCCTTCAGCCATTAGAATATCTTTATCGGGGACAGAAACGATTGAAGAGCTCAGCAAAGGATTAGACATCCTTGAGAGGATTTTATCCAATGAATATATTACTTTAGACCCGATTTTATAGAGAAGGAAGGAAGACTTTCTTATTAGCTTTTTTTATTATGATAAGAAATATAATAGAAAAATCCAATTGGTAGCCTAAAAAATTGTATGGTACACTCGAAGATGAATGGGCCTTAGTAGACAAACGTACATAACTAAATTAATAAATATAAGGGGGAATTTATGTGAGACCAGCACTTATGGAAAAAGTAGAGGAGCTTAGGGGATTAAATGCTGTTAAAATCAAAGAAGCTAGCGAAGCTGGACAAAAGGTAGTGGGAATGTATTGTGTCTTTTCACCACAGGAAATAGCATTAGCAGCTGGAGCTATTCCTGTAACCCTGTGTGGTACCAAGCAAGAACCAATAGAGGATGCAGAAAAGGAATTACCAAGAAACCTATGTCCCCTGATCAAATCCAGCTATGGTTTTGCTATCACTGATAAATGCCCATATTTCTATTTCTCTGACGTACTATTGGCAGAAACTACATGTGATGGTAAGAAAAAAATGTATGAATTAATGAGCAAAATTAAGCCGATGCATGTAATGAATCTTCCTCAAACAGCTGATGGAGAGGAAGCCTTAGCCTATTGGAAAAATGAAGTGGTACGTTTTAAAAGCTTTCTTGAAGAAAAATTTGGTGTTGAAATTACAGAAGAAAAGTTAAGAGATGCTGTTAAGCTTGCTAATAGAGAAAGAAGAGCATTAAAAAAATTACATCAATTAAATGCCCATAAACCAGCGCCGCTTACTGGAATGGATATGATGTTGGCTCAATGGTTAAAAGGATTTAATGTAGATAAAGAGGCAGGTATTCAGTTGATTGAAGATTTAATTGTTGAAATAGAAAAGCAAATGGCAGAAGGAAAATTTGCTTTTGATGAAAATGCTCCTAGAATACTATTGACTGGGGTGCCTATCGGAAGTGGTTCTGAGAAGGTGTTGAAGATATTAGAAGAAGCGGGAGCTAGTGTAGTAGCTCTAGAAAACTGTACTGGGTATAAGGGATTAGATGTAATGGCGAATGAGGAAAAAGAGCCAATTTTAGCTATAGCAGAAAAATACCTGTCAACTCCATGTTCTTGTATGAGCAATAATACCAGAAGATTAGATTTGATTGAGAGATTAGTAAAGGAATACCAAGTGGATGCAGTAGTAGATTTAACATGGCAAGCCTGTCATACTTATAACATTGAATCCTTTACAGTAAAAAACTTTGTAAAAGATCAATTAAATCTACCTTTCTTACAAATAGAAACTGATTATTCTGATTCAGATGTAGGGCAAATCAAGGTTAGAGTAGAAGCTTTCTTAGAATCTTTCCTTGAAATAGCAAAATAACAGATATACGTTGAAAGAGTTTCTATTGCAGAAGCTCTTTTTTCTAGCATAACAAGGCGATATTTGTTATGCTAAAAATCATTTACTTATTATACCAACAAGGAAGTGAGAGAATGTATAGTATAGGCATTGACATTGGTTCGGTAGCCAGCAAGGCGGTAGTCTTTAATGGGAAGAAGGTGACTGCTAAAGTCATACTACCTACTGGATGGAGTCCTAAGGAAACAGGGGAAAAAATATTAGAACATTTGCTAAAAGAAGAGAAAGTTGAGAGAAATCAGGTAAAAGCTATCATAGGAACAGGCTATGGACGTGTAGCCCTATCTTTTATTGATAAAAAGGTTACAGAAATTACTTGTCATGGCGTAGGAGCACATTTTTTAGACTCCGAGGTTAGAACGGTTATTGACATAGGTGGACAGGATAGCAAAGTAATTAAACTAGATGACAAAGGCAATGTTATTGATTTTTTGATGAATGATAAATGTGCTGCTGGAACTGGGCGGTTTTTACAGGTAATGGCTCATGCTCTAGAGATAGATATCAGTGAGTTATCAGAGGTGGCACAAGGTGCTATTCCTGAAAACATAAATAGTATGTGTACGGTTTTTGCTGAATCAGAGGTAGTGAGTCTGATGGCAGAAGGGGCCTCGAAGGAAAGTATAGCAGCAGGATTATTACAATCAGTAGCCAACAAAACCTATTCACTAGCAAGTAAAGTAGGGGTGGAAAACAAGGTTTTCTTTTCTGGAGGAGTGTCTAAAAATTCCTTATTAAAGGAATATCTAGGTAAAAGGTTAGGGATAGAAATCAATTCTTCTGATGCAGCACAGTTTATTGGTGCAATAGGAGCAGCTGTTATCGGATATAAATAGCAAATCAACTGTTTTAACATCGCAAATGGTGGTATATATTTATTGTGATTTATTAACTATAAAAAAAGAAGATACGAAGGAGGCGTTAAAATGAATGCAAATGAAATAGTATTAAAAACCTTGGCAGGTACAGATCAACCTTTGAGGCCAGGAGAAATTGCAGAACTTGCAGGTGTAGACAAAAAAGATGTTGAGAAGGCTATAAAAGAATTGAAAAAAGAAGAGAAGATCATATCGCCCAAAAGATGCTTTTATGCTATAAATAAATAGAATCAAAATTTAAAAGGGGATATCGGGAAATAGATAGCCAATAAAATAAGTCGGTATGACTCATGAGAGTTGTACCGACTTTGTCTTGTAAATTTTTTTAAAAATA
>NZ_FZOJ01000031.1 GCF_900188145.1 Anaerovirgula multivorans
TCATAATATCACCGTCCTTACTACTATTATGGGCGATTTTATGTATGCTATATCAAGATTGTCTTATCCAATTGTTGGATTTTTGGCGCGCTCTGACGTCCCTTTGCTCTTTAGTTACTCTATTATATGAGATGGAAAAGAGGGATGCTAAGACAGGTTTAGCAACACTTTGTATTGGGGGAGGACAGGGAACGGCCATTATAGTAGAAAGATAGTATTATGGATTTCAGTATAATTATTGATGGTACAGCAGACCAAGGGAGCGGTTCTAACGGATGGAAATCACGAACAAAATATTAAATTGATATGACTACTAATAATGTTTTAGTTTTGTATGCTTTATTTAGACTGTTACCTTAGATGATAACAGATGATAACAAACATTTTTTAGTATATAGCTTAAGAGTAAAAAAATAGACGCTTGAAGGATGAAAAAGAACATAGGTTGGTCAAATCCGCATTAGATTGATGGAGGAGGTCAGAGACGAGATAAAACAATGACTGATCTTAGAGAAGCAGAAGGTAAAGGAGCCGACCAATAGGAAGGGTTCGACTCCTCTCGCCTCCACCAAATTGGTAAGAAAACAATTAAAAAGTTAAGATTATTGATTTAACAAGTGAAATGCTGTTCTCATGGTGGTAATGAGAACAGCATTTTTTCACCTCCACCAAACAAACCCATGAATACATAGACCGTATTGAAGAAATACGATACGGTTTTTTATCGGACTTAACTCAAGTAAAGTACGATAAAAAGTTTTAAGGTTACTATCTTATAGTTAAGTTTTAAAGTCAAAAATACAAACATATTATAAATTAGTCATTATATTTAAATAAATTGTATATTTGATGAAAGGTAGAAATTGCTATGAAGAATATTAATATAAAAAAATTTGTTGAATGTGAGGTTACAGGAAATAATATTATTTTAATAGCTTCAATTTTACTAGTATATTTACTTATTGCATTATACTTTACTAATCATTTCTTTTTCAATACAGTAATAAATGGAGTAGATGTCTCATTAAAGGCACATGATGATATAGAAGATATAATTAGAAGTTATATTAAAGATTATAAGTTACAGTTAATTGAAAGAAACATGGAAGTAGAAGAAATAACAGCACAGGATATAGGGATGCGATACAATGAAAAAAATAGCATTTCTGAAATTTATCATTTACAGAGTTCATTTAAATGGATAAGTTCATTATTAAAGAATCAAAAGTATTATGTAGATGATTTATTTATTTATAATAAAGATAACTTAGAAAATAGAATAAATGAATTAAACTGTTTAAATAAAGACATTATAGAACCTCAAAATGTAAGTTTTAGCTATTCAAATGGTACATATGAAATAATTAAAGAAGTATATGGAAATAAGGTGAATAAAGATAAATTAAGCGAAGCTATTGAAATGAGTATATTAAAAGGAGAAACAAAATTAGACTTAAATCAAAATCTTTGTTACGAAAATCCAAGGTACACTTTAAGCTCTGATAAGGCTTTTGAAACTAAGAATTTACTAGATAAGTATGTATTAACAAAAATCACTTATATATTTGGAAGTGAAAATGAAATACTAGATGGAGATATAATAAATCAATGGCTTAGCGTTGACGAAGATTTAGAAGTGGTAATAAATGAAAAAGAAGTTTTAGAATATGTACAAAGACTGAGTAAAAAATATGATACAGTTGGTGTAGCAAGAGAATTTAAAACATCCACAAATAAAATAGTAGAAGTTAAGGGTGGATTTTATGGATGGAAAATTAATCGTAGTGCTGAAGTAAAAGTATTATTGGAAAATATAAAACTTGGTGAAGTTATTAGAAAAGAACCTATATATACCCAAAAGGCTTTATCTAGGGGTGAAGATGACATAGGTGATACTTATGTAGAAATCAATATAACATGGCAATATTTATGGTTTTATAAAGATGGAAAACTTATAACTAATGGTGCTGTAGTAACAGGGAATCCAAATAGAGGGAATGCTACTGAGGCTGGAGCTTATATGCTTAACTATAAACAAAAAGAATCAACTTTAAGAGGAGCAAATTATGAAGTTAAAGTAACTTATTGGATGCCTTTTAACGGAAATATAGGAATACACGATGCAAGTTGGAGATATTCTTTTGGAGGTGATATATATAAGAGAAATGGAAGCCATGGATGTGTAAATATTCCATTATATTTAGCTAAAACAATTTTTGATAATATAGAAGAAGGAACTCCCATCATTTGTTATGAAGAATAGGAATACAGGTGTAACAAGGACGGTTCTCTGACATAATATAATTTATTAAACTTTACATTCGACATGATAGTCATTTTTCAGTAAATCCTCATATTATAGAAGTATTTTTATGGCTATGTTGCTGGAGGACGGGGGAGACGAGAATTAAAGCCAAGGGGAGTCTCTTTTGTGGACTATTATAGCATCAAAATTTCTACTACTCTTTATAGTAAAAAGAACTCATAAAGGACTAAACTATGCAATGTTTGGAAAAATAAAAAATCCTATTGTTTTTTCTATTTCTGCAATATATAAAGTACTTTACAAAGGAAAAGAAATATGATAATATATGAATAATTCATAATATATGAGTTGTTTAGTGTAGCAAATATAAAATACTTACTAGTTTGAGCAGAGAAATTATGAAAAATATAATAGTAATGACAGGAGAATTGGAGTGTCAACAATAAATAACACGATATTAACTATGTGTTGTTTATATTGTTGGTTTTTTTTGTACCCTTTTTAAGACAATAAAAAGTAAGCAATGATCAAGAGGGGATGAAATAGCTGCAGGAAAATGTATCAAGCAGGTTACTTTCGTAGGAGATAGTGCAACGGTGCCTTCCTATGACAGCTTGAAGTAGCTTAAAGGGATACGATTTAAATCCCGTCTGCCTGAAATATCTGGTATTGCAGAAAAACTTAGAGCGGAAGCACTTAAGGGCAAACGTTTCGAAAATGTGGGGAAACTGGATGTTAAAGATAAAATTAAAACGTTTACTTAAGTGATTAATGTGTAATACTGGCGTATCTGTAAGAGCTGATAAGGAGATTCCGAAGGGATTTAGCAGGCTGTATAAAGTCTAAGTGAAAACGTTTCTTTAAATTGACACTATCAATAATCTGACTGTGTTGACAAGTGAAAAGTTAGGTTATATTATGTTAGTGGATATTTAGAATATATTCTAAACAAGAGGGGGAAATTTAATGAAAAAGTTTTTGGCAATTTTATTAGTACTAGCTATGACTTTGTCCTTAGCGGCATGTGGTGGCGGCGATGATAAAGCACCTGCTAGTGGTGAGGGTGCCGATGTACCAAGTAGTAATGTAGAAAAGAAAGTTATTAAAGTTAGTACAAAATTTGTTGATGATGAGCAAACTGCAATATCATTGAAAAAAGTAGTAGAAGCTATCAATGAAAGAAGTGGCGGTTCGCTAGAACTACAATTATTTACAAGTGGTACATTACCAATAGGTAAAGATGGTATGGAACAAATAGTTCAAGGTTCTGATTGGATATTAGTAGATGGTATAAACTTCTTAGGAGATTATGTACCAGACTATAATGCTGTAACTGGACCATTTTTATATCAAACATTTGATGAGTACCTTGCTATGACTCAAACTGATTTAGTTCAAAATCTAAATAGACAAATAGAGGAAGAATACGGTATAAAAGTACTTTCTCTAGATTGGGTATTTGGATTTAGAAGTATGATGACTAAAAAACCAATTAAAACTCCAGATGATATGAAGGGATTAAATATAAGGGTTCCAACCAGTCAATTATATACATATACTATAGAAGCTATGGGCGGTAACCCTGTTGCAATGCCTTATCCTGACACTTATGCAGCAATTCAGCAAGGAGTAATAGATGGGGTAGAAGGTTCTATAATGACTTACTATGGAACTAAACAATACGAAAATGTTAAAGAATACTCTATAACAAACCACTTACTAGGAGTTTCTGCAGTTACAATTTCAACTAAGCTTTGGGATGGTTTAACTGATGAACAACGAACTATTATGACAGAAGAGTTCCAAAAAGGTATGGAAGACAACTTAGCTGAAACTATTAAGCTAGAATCAGAGTATGAAGTTTTATTAAAAGAAGAAGGCGTAAATTTCCACGAAGTAGATGCTGACGCTTTCCTTAAAGCGGCTGCTCCAGTATATACAAAGTTCGATAAATGGACTCCAGGTATCTATGAAGAGTTAGTAAAAGAATTAGATGCGATAAAACAAAATTTAAAGTAATTTATCTTTTATGATATAGTAAGTAAAAAAGTTGGAAGGAGTAAATCTCTTTCCAACTTTAAAATAATATAGCCTCTCGTCATTATGAGAACAGAATCTTGATAATAGAATGTAAAATTAGTACAGGTTGCTTATAAATACCTCCATTAATGTTGAAAAGGAAAAGTTCATCCCTTTTTCAGTAGTGATTTTGAAAATATTTTGCCATGTACGAATTTTCCATTTGTATATATTAAAATCAAAAATTCCTCCCACAAAAGTGAAGGAATAAAATAAAAGGTTTTTAAGGAAAACAATGAAACTCAACCCTTGGCAATTGCCAAGAGGCTGTTAATCTTATAGGAGGTAGACATGAATAATTATTTAAAAAGATTTGGAAAAGATTTTGAGCTTTATGTAGGGAGCTTTTTCTTATCTATAACTTCTGTTATAGTAATTATGAACGTATTTACTAGATACTTTTTAAAGTTTACATATCATTGGGCAGAAGAAGTTGCTGTAGGTGCATTTGTCTGGACTATATTCTTAGGCTTTGCCAATGCTTATAAAACAAAAAATCTTATAGGTGTAGAAGTATTAATGAAGGTATTACCTGAAAAGGGAAGAAATGTAGTAGAATTTCTCACTTCTATAGTTGTAATTATTTTGTCTAGTCTTATGTTTTACTTTAGTTATAAATATGTAGTAGGATCTACAAAGATAACAGCGGCATTAGAGATATCTTATACATATATTTATATATCAATAATAATTTCTTTTGCACTTATTACTTTGTATTCAATTTATTTTTCAATACAAAGCTTCAAGAAAATATTTATAAATGAAAATGTTAAAAACTAGGGGGGTGAAATAATCCATGGAATCTATTTATCCAATTATAGTTCTATTTATTTTATTTTTTCTAAATATACCAATAGCATATGCTTTAATGGGTTCTTCGCTATTTTATTTTATATTTATTAATTCTTCAATGCCTATGCAAATGATCATTCAACAATTTGTAACTTCAGTAGAATCTTTTCCCTACTTAGCAGTTCCGTTCTTTATTATGGTAGGCTCTGTAATGAATTATTCAGGAATAAGTGAAGCATTGATGAACTTTGCAGACGTTTTAGTAGGACATACTAAAGGAGGACTGGCTCAAGTTAATGTATTACTAAGTGCGCTAATGGGTGGAATTTCAGGTTCTGCAAACGCAGATGCAGCTATGCAATCTAAAATATTAGTTCCTGAAATGGAGAAAAAAGGTTTTTCAAAACCATTTTCAGCTGCAATAACTGCTGCCTCATCAGCAATAAGTCCAGTTATCCCCCCAGGGACAAATCTTATACTATATGCAATCATTGCAAATGTTTCAGTAGGAGATATGTTCTTAGCTGCATATATGCCAGGTATATTGATGGCTATAGCTTTGATGATAGCTGTTCATATTATTTCGATAAAAAGAGATTATAAGCCAAGTAGAAATAAAATGTCATCTTTTAAAGAAATTTTTATGCAATTTATCAAATCTATTTGGGCATTATTTATTCCTTTTGGAATAATAATGGGAATGAGAATGGGAATGTTCACTCCTACAGAAGCAGGAGGAATAGCAGTATTATTTTCTTTAATAGTAGGGTTTTTTGTATATAAACAATTAAAATTAAAACATATACCATTAATATTAATGGATACGGTAAAGGGCACTGGTGCAGTAATGATTATCATTGCAAGTGCTAAAGTATTTGGTTACTATCTTACATTAGAAAGAATCCCACAAATAGTTACTGAATCACTTATGGGTATGACCGATAGTGCTTTTGTATTATTAATGGTAATCAACCTATTGTTATTATTTATAGGAATGTTTATCGAAGGTGGAGCAGCATTAGTAATATTAGCTCCATTGTTAGTACCAGCAGTTAGAGTATTTGGTGTAAATCCTGTACATTTCGGAATTATATTTATAGTAAATATAATGATTGGAGGATTAACTCCACCATTTGGATCTATGATGTTTACAGTATGTTCTATAGTAGATGTAAAGTTAGAAGACTTTATAAAAGATGTTTGGCCTTTCATACTAGCATTAATGACTGTGCTTATTCTAGTTACTTATTCTGAAGGTGTTGCATTATTCACTCTAAACTTATTTAAATAAGCTTAGAAAGATAGAAGGAGGAAGAACTTGGAGAATTTAAAAGAAAAAAACGTATATTTATTGGATATGGATGGAACGATCTATCTTGGAGATGAATTAATTGATGGATCAAAAAAATTTCTTGAAACCATCAAAAATCAAGGAAAAAGATATATTTTCCTTACTAATAATTCATCAAAAAGCAAAGAAATATATGTAGAGAAGCTTAATAGATTAGGTATCCAAGCTTCAGAAGAGGAAGTATTTACTTCGGGAGAGGCTACTACGATGTGCTTAAAAAAAGAAAAAGAAGGCGCTAAAATTTATTTATTAGGAACTGAAGCTTTAGAAGAAGAATTTATAAGAGAAGGCTTCATTTTAGAAAAAGAAAGACATAAAAACATAGATTATGTAGTATTAGGATTTGATACCACGTTAACTTATGAAAAATTATGGGCAGCATGTGAATACATATCTGAAGGGGTAGAATACATAGCTACACATCCAGATTTCAACTGTCCTTTGCCTAATGATAAATTCATGCCAGATGCAGGTGCAATGGCTGCATTAATAGAAGCTTCTACTGGAAAGACTCCAAAAGTAATAGGCAAGCCAAATAAAGAAATAGTAGAAAGTATTGCTTCAAAATATGGTTTAAAGAAAGAAGATATGGTAATAGTAGGAGATCGATTATATACAGACATTAAGACTGGAGAAAATGCAGGTATAGTCTCTGTATTAGTTTATTCTGGTGAAACGAAACAAGAAGATTATAGAAAAAGTGAAACTAGAGCAGATTATGTGGTTAATTCTGTTAAAGACATGATAGATTTATTATAGTTTTGAACTGTAATAAATCTAGATGTAAGTAACAAACAGGATGTAAGGAGGTTTTAAAGGCAGAAGCTTTGGGAGCATCGGTCGGTAAAAAAGATTTATGGGAACTATAGTAACAATTTATTTTTTGTTGTTTATTGTGAATGGATACAGGATAGATTTATTTGTTTGAAAATAAAAACCATATAGGGTGTAATATATATGATGATTTAATTACAAAAAAATATTTAGGGCCGAGAATAGGAGAGCCGTGGAACTAAATCTATTTAAAATAGGTTGTTGTTTACACGACTCTTTTTATCTTCTCAGCAATATATTACTACACCTCTAATTTTAAAAATATATGAGATATACCAATCTTATTGGCTAAATATTAGCAATATAGTAAAAATGTTTCTTATAATACATAGGAAATTATGCACATTCATAAGTTGTGGATAGGTCATAATTTCCGTAATGTATTTCAACAAAGTCATCCTTTAAATCGTCCGAAGGAAGACTTTGTTATATATTTACTTTAAGATTTTCGTGTGTATGGTTTATAAGATTTTATAAGGGAGGAATAGACAATGTATGATATCACAGTCATTGGAGCAGGTATAACAGGGACTTTTATAGCCAGAGAGCTTTCAAGATATCAATTAAGCGTGTTATTAATCGATAAGGAAAATGATATAGCCAATGGAACTACAAAAGCAAACAGTGCTATAGTTCATGCAGGATATGATGCTGCAGAAGGAACATTAAAAGCTAAATTAAATGTAAGGGGAAATGAACTCTATGAAGAGGTATGTAAGGAACTGCATGTTCCCTTTAAAAGAATAGGATCTTTAGTTACAGCCTTTAATAAACAGGAGATGGAAACAGTACAAGAATTATTTGAAAGAGGAATAAAAAATGGTGTTCCTCAAATGGAAATATTAGATAAGGAAAGCGTCTTAAAACTGGAGAACAATTTAAGTGAAGAGGTAGTAGGTGCTCTCTATGCTAAGACTGCAGGAATTGTTGGGCCATGGGAATTAGCCATTGCATTAGCTGAAAACGCATTAGAAAACGGCGTCGAATTACTATTAAATAGTCCAGTGAAGGATATTGATAAAATAACAGATGGCTATAGTATAACAGCTGGAGATAGAAAGATTGAAAGTAAAATAATAATAAACTGTGCTGGGCTACATTCTGATGATATTAACAATATGGTAAATAGCGCAAGCTTCGAGATATTACCTAATCGAGGTGAATATAATCTATTTGATAAATCAGTAGGAAATATAGTTAATACCGTAGTTTTTAGATGCCCTTCAGAAGCTGGTAAGGGAGTCGTTATTATGCCTACAGTTCATGGCAACTTACTTATTGGTCCAACATCAGAGCATGTAGATAGCAAAACTAGCTTTGATACGACACTTGAGGGACTAACTTCTATTAATGAACATACTCAACATACCTTGAAGCAAATAAGCTTTCAAAATGTTATTACTTCCTTTACGGGATTAAGGGCAAAGATCAGGACTCAAGATTTCATTATTGAAGAATCAAAGGAATCTTTAGGATTTTTTAATGTAGCAGGAATTGATTCTCCGGGTCTTACAGCAGCTCCTGCCATCGCGGAGTATGTCATAGAATTAGTAAAGAGAAGAATAGAGAATATAGAAATAAAACAAGATTTTAATCCATATAGAAGACCTAATATTCACTTTATGGAATTGTCTGATGTTGAGAAAGCAAAGCTTATTGAAAAGGACCCTAGATTCGGAAGAATTATTTGTCGGTGTGAACACATTACTGAAGGAGAAATTGTAGATGTTATTAAAAGAAAGGCAGGAGCAAGAACATTGGATGGGGTAAAGAGGAGAGCAAGACCAGGCTCTGGAAGATGCCAAGGTGGCTTTTGTGCTCCAAGAGTAATGGAGATTATTGCAAGAGAGTTGGAAATAGACATTACTGAAGTTATGAAGGATAGTCTAGATTCTTATATATTAACAGGTAAAACCAAGCAATACCAACAAAATAAGTGAGGGGTAGGAGTGAGCATTGTGTTATACTATGATATTGTCGTAATCGGTGGAGGTCCTGCAGGACTGGCAGCCGCTATTGAAGCTCGAAAAAATGGAATAGAAAAAATATTAGTAATAGAAAGAGATAGAGAACTAGGTGGAATTCTTCAGCAATGTATTCATAATGGATTTGGGCTACATATTTTTAAAGAGGAGCTAACAGGTCCAGAATATGCAGAAAAGTTTATTGAAGAGCTTATAACTATGGGGATTGAGTATAAATTAGATACAATGGCCCTCGAGGTTACAAAGGATAGGATGATTACAGCTATGAACTCAACAGATGGAATGTTGTATATTCAAGCTAAGGCTGTAATAATAGCAATGGGTTGTCGAGAAAGAACTAGAGGGGCGATTAGAATTCCTGGAACTCGGCCAGCGGGAGTTTTGACAGCTGGAACAGCACAGAGATTTGTTAATATTGAAGGCTATATGATTGGAAAAAGAATCGTTATTCTTGGTTCAGGAGATATTGGACTAATCATGGCAAGACGTCTAACGCTTGAAGGGGCTAATGTACTAGCCGTTGCAGAGTTAATGCCATACTCAGGAGGATTAACAAGAAATATAGTTCAATGTTTAGAGGACTTTAACATTCCACTTTATCTAAGTCATACTGTAGTTAATATTGAAGGACATGACCGAGTGGAGGCTGTAACTATCGCTCAAGTAGACGAAAGGTTTAAACCAATCAAGGGGACAGAAAAAAAGTTTGAATGTGATACCCTACTATTATCTGTAGGACTGATTCCTGAAAACGAACTTTCCAAATCTGCAGGGATAGAACTTCACAATGTTACAGGAGGTCCAATTGTAAATGAATTTATGGAAACATCTGTTGAAGGAGTTTTTGCCTGTGGTAATGTTGTGCATGTTCATGATCTAGTAGATTGGGTTACAGAAGAAAGTAAAAGAGCGGGTAGTAGTGCTGCTAAATACATTAAGGGTCAGATAGAAAGCAATTGTAAGACGATAAGGCTTAAGGGCAGAAATGGGGTAAGATACGTTGTTCCACATCAAATTAGATTAGATAGTACAACACAAACAGTTGAGTTGATGATGCGTGTAGATAACATCTATAAAGACATAAAGCTCGTTGTTAAAAGTAATGGTGAAGTAATAAAAGAAGTAAAACGAAACCATGTTACTCCTGGAGAAATGGAAACGATTAAGATAGATCTAAGTAAATTAACTCTAGGGTATAGTGATGAAATCTATGTAGAAGTTGCTAAAGAGGAGGCATAACCATGGAAGTTAAAGATATGATTTGTATTGTGTGCCCTTTAGGTTGCAACTTAAAAGTCATTAGAGATAATAGAAGTCAAATAGGATATGTTGTTGAGGGAAACAAATGTCTTAGGGGGGTTGATCACGGGATTAAAGAAATGACAAACCCTACAAGGGTATTGACTACAACTATAAGAATATCGAATGCTCCATTAAAGAGGCTTCCCGTTCGAACATCGGGGCCTATTCCTAAACATCTGATAATGCAAGCAATGGAGCTGATTAACAGAGTAGAGGTTAAGACACCAATCAAAGTAGGGCAAGTTATTATCAAGAATATTTTAGATACAGAAGTAGATGTTATAGCTTCTAGAAGTATGTATCAAAATTTTAAACAAGAAGATTATTTAAAAGATTATTTAGTTCAGGGGTAAATTTAAGGGAGGTAGAGACCATTGTTAAGTGATGGAGAAGTTATTTTAAGGTTAACTTTATCAGCTATAGCAGGGGGTATTGTTGGTATGGAAAGAGAAGCTAATAATCGCCCTGCAGGACTTAGAACACATGTATTAGTAACTTTAGGCTCTACTTTGATTATGTTAATTTCAATGTATGGGTTTCAAGGGCTGGGTACGGACGGTAATGGCGGGGAGCCTGCCAGATTAGCAGCTCAAGTAGTAAGTGGTATTGGGTTTTTAGGAGCAGGGACCATTCTACGTACAGGAAACAATATTAGGGGCTTGACTACTGCTGCGAGTATTTGGGTTTGTGGTGGTATTGGTTTAGCTATAGGAAATGGATATTATTTAGGAGGACTTGCAACTACTTTTATTGTTCTGTTTACATTAAAGAGTTTAGGTGTTTTAGAAAAGAAAGTATTTAAATCGAAGTATAAACAATTAATAATCTACTGTAAAGAGCGGGCAGGATTAGTAGGTGATATAGGTCAAATAATGGGGAGAAATAATGTTGTCATTAAAGATATTAAGGTAATTAATGAAGATAATATTGAAGAAGATGAAGATAATATTGAAGAAGATGAAGATAATATGATAGAAATCAGATTTATGGTGAAGTTACCATCTAAACTTATAAATGAAAGGTTTTTTGATGAAATTTTAAAAGTAGATGGAGTAGAAAATGCGATATGGGAGGAAGATTTAGAAAAAGCTTATCCATACTAAATCCTAACTATAGATATTTTTGTCAAGAGGCAATGATGTTCATGAACTAATGAATATTGCGAAACCTGTAACAGTAGAATAACTAAATAAAAGCGTACATAGATAAACTCTATGTGCGCTTTTTTACTGGTGTGTGTTCAACAAAACTGGATCATATTTGCTGGTGAAAGTCCAGGGCTGTCTCCACATATTAAAAATATATAAAAAACAGAAACTTCACCTGATTTTGTGTTGTAATATCTGATAAATAGGGATACTATATTGTATTGATTTTTTTGTAAAAACAAAAAAATCAAGAAGAATTCTTAGTAAAAGAGTTGAAAAAATGAAAAGAATTAAATAATTAAAAGAGTATAAGAGCTTAAAAGCTTTAAATGTTTTAAAACCAGCCTTATGCTATTACTAAATAATTATTGAGATTATTACATAGCAATAATCTTATTTAAGACAGTTTATGGTAATATATATAAGTAGATTAAAGAATTTGGACAGTATATAAGAATCTGCCAACTTTAGCCCTACAGAGTTTTAGCTAAGAGGTAAGGAGATAACACAAAAAAAGTAATGGTTTAGTAGACCTGTTAAAAGGAGAATTATAATTGTGAGTAAAAAATTTGAAGAATTTAACCTTAAACAATTTATATTAGAAAATCTTGAAACGGAGGGTATTAAGAACCCTACTGAGATACAAGCCGATTCTATTCCCCATATTCTAGAGGGTAAGGATGTGGTAGGTAAAGCCAAAACAGGAACAGGAAAAACCCTGGCTTATTTAATACCAATGATAGAAAAAATTCACCCTGAGAAGAAAGAACTTCAAATGCTTGTATTGGCTCCAAGTAGAGAGCTTAGCCTTCAAATTTATAGAGAAGCAGAGCATGTTATTAAAAATACAAATATTACTGCAATCCCATTGGTGGAAGGAATGGACATTAATCGACAGCTTGACAAATTAAAAAATAAGCCGCAGCTTATTATAGCCACACCTGGAAGACTAATACATATTATCGGATTAAAAAAGATAAAGATGCATGGCGTAAAGATGATAGTCTTAGACGAGGTTGATCAAATGCTGGAACAAGGACTACAAGAAAAGGTACATGCAGTGATTGATACTACTCTGAAGGATAGACAGTTGGTAAGTTTTTCTGCCACTCTTTCAAAGGATGCCTTAAGTATTCTTCAATCATTAATGAAAAAGCCTCAATATATATCCTTAGATAATGCTAAGCCTGTCCCATCAAAAATTAAACATTTATATATAGTAAGTAAAGCATTAAAGAAAACGGGAACTTTGGCAGAGCTTATGCAAGTATTAAAACCAGCTAAGTCTTTGGTTTTTATCAATAAAAATGAAAACGTGGATAGATTTGTAAAGGAATTAAAATCCTTTGGATTATCTGTTGGAGGTATACAAACAAGGACTAAAAATCAAGATCGTCAACATATCTTAGCTACTTTTAATAAGGGTGGGCTTAAGATTTTAGTTACAACAGATATATTTACTAGAGGAATGGACTTCAGAAATGTATCTCATATATTCAATATGGATTTACCTCTAAATCCAATTGATTACCTTCATAGGGCTGGTCGTACAGGTAGGATGGATAAAGAGGGTGTAGTCTACAATATTGTGAGAGATCGGGAAAAATTCATAATGTATAAAATGATGAAGGGTATAAATATAGATGTCACACCTGTTAGCATATTGAACGGAAAGATTACAGCCGTTGAAGAAATTATACATGGCAAAAAAACATCAATAAATAGAAAAAACCCTAAGACAGATGTGAAGAGAAAATAGCAGAATAGGGGGTGGCAGGAAATTCCTTTGATGCAGTTGAGAATTTCTTTAGGTTTCTCTTGCCATCAATTGATACAGCGCCCGGATACCCTCTTGAATCTGCACATGGCTTAGATGTCCATACCCCACAAGAAGTTTATCTTTATGGTTATTTTGTGCGGGGCAATACTGCGTTAGCGGGTATACCCTTATGCCCGCCTCCATGCTGTCTCGCACAAACTGTTTCCCAAATCCCATTCCTGGAAATTGAAGCGCCACATGCAGGCCGGATGCATCTCCCCAAGGACGTACAGCGTTTCCAAAAGCATGTTCTATAGAACTCAATAAAAACTTTCTTTTTTCGCCGTATACCCGCCGCATATGCTGAACATGCTTATCCATTTTCCGCTTGTTTAGAAATTCAGCCAGAGCAGCTTGTTCCAAAATAGGATTTTGAACATCCATAAAGTTTCGATAATGCCTCCATTTTGCCTGCAGCGGTTTGGGTAGCACAGCAAAGCCCAGCCGAAGCGCGGGGAATAGTGTTTTGCTGAAAGTCCCTATATAAACTACATGAGAGGAATCCATTGAATAAATCGGACTTACAGGAGAACCGGAATAGCGGAATTCGCTGTCATAATCATCCTCAATAACATAAAAATCATTTTCTATTGCAAGGCGTATAAGCGCAGCACGGCGACCAGCCGGAAGAATACTTCCTAATGGGAATTGATGGGAAGGCGTAACATAAACCGCTGAAACAGCTTTACCTTCGAGAAAAGAAATATTCGCCCCCTGCTCATCTACCGGCATCCATTGCAGGGGATATCCTTTGTCGGTAATGACTGTACGGATTCCCGGATGGGAGGGATTTTCTAAAGCAAAAGCATGTTCCTTTTTATGGAGTAAATCCACAAGCAAATGAAGCGCCTGTGTTGCCCCTGCTGTTATAAATACATCTTCTGGATTGACTTCCATACTCCTACTGCGCAGCAACCACATGGCAATTTCCTCACATAAAGGCTGATATCCTTTAGGGCCGGTGTACTCCAATTGCTTAATGGGCAGATAGTTTGCTGCACCCCGTATCATTTGGCTCCAAAGCGGCCACGGAAAAAGGGATAAATCCGGCTGACCCGTTTTGAAGTCCCATAAGATGGGTGGTTTATCTTTTTTTATTTCTGTTGGTAACTTCACTTTTCTATAGGTGTCAAGATAAAGCCCTTCCGCAACGCGTGACGGCGCGCCCTGACGGCTGACAATGAAGCCTTCCGCTAAGAGCATATCATACGCCTCACAGACTGTATTTCTGGAAACACCCAACCCTTTTGCAAGCTCCCGGGTAGACGGCAATGCCTCTCCCTGTGGAATTTGGCCTGTCAATATACGTTCTTTGAATGAAAGAAAGATTTGACGAGATAAGCTGATTTCATCTTGATAACGCAATACGATTCCCCACATAATAACCCCTCCAACTGGCTCTATAAAAATACGGATATACTGGTACTTAAAGTATACCAGTTATCACGATATAATTATAACAAAGATTCGTTTTGTTGCAATAGTCCATGTGACATAAAGGAAGCTTTGGGGTTGAGAAATATTAAGGAGAAAATCTACTTACTGCTTGTTTTTTCGCTGGCTGGAACATCAGTCGTGACAGGATACGTCTTTTCCGAAAAATTAGGTAGTTTTACAATAACTTCCATTTTTCTATGCATCACTTTTGAGGGAATGCGTTAATCCTTTGTGCTGCGGCAAGCAAATCTACATTCAATGTAATATCGAGAAAGCTAGGAGGTATATCATGTTCAAATTTGATGAAAGCATAAGTATTTCTTTTCCGGGAGTAAAGATGGGATTCTTGATTATGCACGGCGTATCTCCCGTAAGCTCGTATGAAAATTGGGAAGAAGCAGAGGTCATTACCGGATTAAAACAAAAATACGGTCAGTTGGGCAGAAAAGAGCTAAAAACGCTTTATCCCATTCAAGCCTATGTAGCCTATTATAAAAGATTTGGTTACAGCTATCCTGTCCTTGCGCAATTGGAATCCGTGCTGCAAGGTAAAAAACCACTGCATACAGAATCAGGCTTATTACAGGCAATGTTCTTATGGGAATTGGATAGTATGCTCCTTACTGCCGGTCATGATTTAGCCCAATTGTGGCTGCCATTGCAATTGAAAGCCGCAACCGACGCGGAGAGTTATGAATCTATCTCCGGAAAAGAAGTCACGGCTGTAAGCGGAGACCTGATGCTTTGTGATGGCAGCGGCGCAATATCAAGCATTTTGCGAGGCCCTGATTACAAAAGCCGTATTACAGCATCAACTAAAGATGTTCTTTTCTCCATTTACGCGCCGCCGGGCATTGATGCAAACTATATTCAAAACAATCTACAGAAATTAGAAAAAAGTATTTTGGAGTTTTCACCATCCTCAAAAACAGAAATGCTTCGCGTTTTTTCACAAGATTAAGTATATATGTGCCGGATTGAATAATTGTCATAAAGGCACAGTTTCTGGCTGGCAAAATAATTGTGCGCACTTTTAAGGGCCTTCCAATGGCAGTTATGCGATTGGAGGGCAAACCCTTTTCCTTAAAATTTTTTTTAGCCCTTAGAGCCATATTGTCAAGCTCTCCTAAATCATTTGACTTCTTAGACACTTTATAATCTACTATTAACTTATGTTTAGCATCCACCGTGGTTTATACATTGTAGCTAACTTCTACATTATTATTGTTATTGTTCATAAGTCGTGCATCGGGATATGTGGTAGATATTTGGCTTTCTCCCGTTTCTTGGAGTGGAATAGGATACACTTAATTAGACAGTAAAAACTCGGACATGATATAATAAATAAAATTAATTTGGAGGTTAATCATGTCTAATATACTTGATATTGATATTCTATGCATTGCATGTGTATGCATTTTATGACTTGAAAGTCTAAAGAATAGGTTGAGATATAAGAATGTTTTATAAGTACAAAACTGTAGTTGATTTGATAATAATTCTTTGATGTCGAAACTAATAGAATGAAAAAAGAAGGAAAATGTAATTATATAGGGAAATTTCTTTAAAGAGAAGCATTAGTATTACTCTAGTATGTTGTACTGGAAATAGTTTAGAAATGGTAAGATAGACTGTCCCCATGATTTAGAATGTATCATGAATTATTTGACCAGCACAGCTGAAATTCAGGTTTTTATATGCTACGAATCTGGCGTATTAATCATAAATCCCAAGCTAGATGAAAGATAGGAAGAAGGTGTATATCATCAAGATAGATCGATTAATCGGAATTATTACAATATTACTCCAAAAGGAGAAAGTTACTGCACCTTTCCTTGCAGAGAAATTTGAGGTGTCACGAAGAACAATTAGCCGAGATATTGAAGATATTTGCAAGGCTGGAATTCCTGTAGTTACTGCACAGGGGTATGATGGGGGTATATCCATTGCAGAGGGATATAGGATTGATAAGACAATATTCACTATAGATGAAGTACAAGCCATATTTATTGGACTAAAAAGTCTTGACAGTATATCTCAGATTTCATATACTGACCGTCTTGTTCATAAGTTTTCATCGGAAAAAGATGCTATGCTTTCTTTAACAGATAGTATTTGGGTAGATCTTTCTTCACATTATAAAAATAGTTTGCCAGAAAAGATTGGAAGTATAAAATCTGCAATTAAGGAGCAAATAGTAATCTCATTTCGCTATTTTTACAGCAAAGGTGAGGTGGACAAGTCCATCGAGCCATATTTACTTGTGTTCAAATGGTCATCTTGGTATATATTCGGATACTGCTTAGAGAAAAAGGATTTCAGACTATTTAAATTAAACCGACTGTGGAATTTATGTCATACTGAACAATATTTTCTTAAAAGAGAATTACTCCAGGAAAGAACGGAGTTTGACCGATATTTTAAAGAAGAAATAAAGCTTGTTGCTGTGTTTGATGAAAGGGTTAAATATCGTTTAATTGAAGAATACGGTGTAGACAGTTTTACCCAAATAGACAGTGGAAAATTGTTGTTTAAGATGGGGTTCGTAAACAGAGAGAACATGCTGAACTGGATTTTGAGCTTCGGTGATACGGTTCAAGTTATTGAACCCAAAGAGATATGCTCCGAATTAAAAATTCAAGCGATGAATATCCTGAAAAAATATAAATAGAACATGACAACCAGTTGTCATGTTCTATTCGATAGAATGGTTAAAAAAGATAAAGGAGCAGAAAGATGATTGAGTCAAGATGTGGTATTTTATGCAGTACATGTGAGTATAGGGAGCAGATGAATTGTAAAGGATGTGTTAGCATTGAAAAACCTTTTTGGGGAAAAAGCTGTCCTGTAAAGGATTGTTGTGAAAGTCAGCAGTTTCTACATTGCGGTACTTGTAGTAATTTTCCTTGTAAAGTATTAAATCAATTTGCCTATGATGAAAAACAAGGTGATAATGGGAAACGTATTGAACAGTGTAAAAAATGGTGTTCAAGGTAAAGGAGTATATATATGGCGTCAACACTTGACTTTGTAGAGTATGTATGTGAGCAAATTAGTGGTGCTGGTAACATTACGTATAAGAAGATGTTTGGTGAATATGGAATCTACTGTAACGGGAAAATTATAGGTCTTATATGTGATAATCAATTTTTTGTAAAGAAAACAGTGGCAGGAGCAGCTTTATTGAGTACAGAAGAAGCATCACCTTACACAGGGGCAAAACCTCATTTTGTTATTGATTCTTTAGACGATAGAGTGTGTTTGAGAGAATTTATTATGAAAACTTGTGAAGAGTTGCCTATGCCGAAGCCTAAGAAGAAGAAGTTATAGGTATACAGGGGATAGGTTCATTGTACCAATGAAGACGAGGGAACAGGTTGTTTGTCCCTATTTTGAATTTAAAATCGTGGGTTTGTTTAGTCAAGCATTGACCCCACCAAGTAATATAAATAATTCTTCTACACAGGAAACAGATCATTATCTTTTAAATGCTTCGTGTATGTAAATGGACTCATCAATAATGATTGTACTATAATGAGATAGCTTTAATTGCGCACTCTTTTTTATTGTAGCCTATAAATATCAATTTTGATAATTGTAGGCTACAGTGTTATGGACTGTTTCATGTTCTGATTGATAAATACTGAGAGTTTTCAACTTTAAATTTCCTCAGTTAATTTAAAGTAATCTGTTAATTTCACATCAATTTTTTTATAGGTATTATATGAAACATCGATGATATCATCTATTTGATCTTCTCTTAATTTCATAAAACGATACATATTCCGTATTTTATATTCACATAGTTCATCCAGTGTCATATCAAAATAATTCTCCACATATTTCACCACTAGCCCCATGGTAAGTGCTGCATTTGCAACACGAATCAATTTCACTTCATTTGGAGTAATATTTAAATTATAAGTATTGACGTGTAGCTTATAAAAAAATTCGATAACCTTTGTATTCTCATCTATTAAAAAATTTTCTTTGCATATTTCATAATAGAATCTTTTATAGCGTTCATCACTTAAAAGTAAATTAATAAAAATCCAGTTTTCAACAGCTGTTGCATATTTTAATTCATAATTATGAAATTTTTCACTCATTATTCTCTTCACGAAATCTTTCACTTCAATAAGAAAATAAGTATAAATAATGGAAGCAATATTTTTTTTGCTTTTATAATGATAATGAATTAATCCTAAATTCACATCAGCTTCTTCGCAAATTCTTTTACAGGAAGTATTGATATATCCATCTTCTACAAATAATTTTTTTGAAACAAATAAAATTTTATGTTTTGTATCCATTCCTTTTCTATACTGTGCCATTTAAAAACCTCCTTACTTAAAAAAGTATAACACATTTTTCTTGCTTATAACAAAAAACATTGCATTAAGGGAAAAAATGTAATATTATATAGATATAAATTTATATATATATAATATTTAGAAATGGTTTTAATCATCATGTAAAAGATGTGCTTTGCACAAGCCTTTACAATTAATTAAGAAGGGGGAAAATACATGGCAGATATCAAACAACTCCAAAAGGACAGACAACAGCTATTTACAGATTTATATGAAGGGAGAATACCTAAAAGAGTACCTATTATGTACAATATAGGTTGGGAAGCAGCTATACAATTGGCAGGTCATGATTTAAAACAAGCACAATGGGATAATAGTATTGTTTATGATGTATATGATAAAGCTTGTTCAAGACTCTATGGAGATTTAGCACCTGTAGCAATGACTCTTCGAAACCCCATGCATTATCAAATGCTGGGAGCTAAAGCCATTATTATGTCTAGTTCGGGACAAATGCAGCATCCTGAGATTGCATGCTTAGAACCATCAGAATATGATGAATTTATTCAAGATCCTTATAAAATGATGGTGGATAAATTATTGCCAAGGTTATATAAGGCATTAGACGTATCTTCAGGGCAAAAAGCTCTTACTTTAGGGAAAGCATTTAAAGCATATAATGATGAAAACGTTTTCTATGGTGCGACAATAGGCAAAATAGTTGAAAAGTACGGTTATGCCACCATAGTTACTCATGGTTTCGGAGAGGCACCCTTTGACTTTTTGGCTGACTTTTTACGTTCCTTTTCAGGAATTAATATGGACGTGAGGAGAATGCCTGATAAAGTTGTAGAAGCCTGTGAAGCTATTACTCCACACATGATTAAATTATTAGTACATATGAATCCAAATCCATCTATTTTAAAGAAAGGATTTATACCATTACATATGGCACCTTACTTAAATAATAAACAGTTTGAAAAATTCTATTGGCCAACCTTCAAAAAAGTTGTTGAAGCCATGGTTGAAGCTGGTCAAGGTGTAGATTTATTTGTAGAGCATGACTGGATGCGATTTATTGATTACCTTGCGGACCTTCCTGGTAGGATTCGGATGAGATTTGAATATGGTGATCCTAAAATCATTAAGGAAAAACTTCAGGGAAAACATATTATATCAGGATTATATCCATTAACATTGCTTAAAACTGCTACGAAAGAGGAATGTATTGACAAAGCTAAGGAACTAATAGATATCCTAGCACCCGGTGGAGGATATATGTTTGAATTTGATAAGTCTGCTTTAAGTATGGATGATGTCAATATAGATAACTTAATTGCAGTAACCGAGTATGTTAGAGATCACGCAATCTATTAAGGAGGGAAAAAGATGAATATAAAATCAGAATATTATCAAACGTGGGAAGAGTATAAGGAAGAGAATCCTATCGTCAGTGATGAGGGTTTAAAGGCTGACAAGATACAGAATTATGAAGAGCTTATGTACAAATTTATATTCGCACTCTTTCTATAGAATTCACTTTTCAGAGAAAATGAATAGTTGCTTTATTCAATAGCCAATCGTCGCTAAGGTCATCATTTCTCTAATGATAGATAAGTGATGCTAAGCTATTGAATAAAGTTTGAGGAAATATTAAATTGCAAAGTTTTCATCTGAATTTCTATGATTTTCTATTATACAGCTTAGTTATTTGCAGAAAACTTAGGTATTTAACAAAAAAATTTTATATTAAATACTTATAAAATCATAAGGGGGAAATCGTGATATGTCTAAGTGGGATCATTTAACGAAAGCAGTAGGGGAATTAGAAGAAAAAAAAGTAATGAAAATACTTGATAAATTTATAAGTACGAATCCAACAGATAAGGAAGTCCAAGAAGTAATCAATACATGTCATAAAGGAATGGTTATGGTAGGAGATATTTTTGAAAAAGGAGATTATTTTGTTGGAGATTTAATTTTCTCGGGAGAATTACTTGCTGAAGCGATTGATATATTAAAACCAGCTTTAAGAAATTGTGACTCTATCAAAAAAGGAAAAATTGTTATAGGTACTGTTCATGGAGATTTACATGATATCGGGAAAAATATATTTAAGAGTATGGCGGTTGCTGCTGGATTTGAAGTATATGATATAGGTATAGATCAACCAGTAAGTGCTTTTGTAAATAAAGTAAAGGAAGTACAACCAGACATTGTTGGTATGAGTGGTGTTTTGACATTGGCCTTAGAGGCTATGAAGGATACTGTTGATGGCTTAAAGGAAGCGGGCTTAAGGGATGATGTAAAAGTTATCATGGGTGGTAATCCAGTGACAAAAGAAGCTTGTAAGTATATCGGAGGAGATGCGTATACTACAAACGCAGCTGAAGGAGTTAAAATGTGCCAAAGTTGGGTTGGATAATACTGTTTTCAGCTAATACTTTTATAGCTTTAAGCACAGTGTTATAAAAAAAATTCAGATTATTACAAAAATTAAAAACTATAACATGTATGATGTAAATAAATATTTAAAGGGGGATATTATGGAAAATATAAGTAAGTCTTCAAGCAAATCTTTAAGAAAATCCATCATCAATCTCTATGGGTTACCATCCTTTGGTTTTCAATTATTTGTAAACATGGAAGTGTTCTATTTTGCTGCGTTTTTAACAGATTTTGCAATGATTCCTGTAGCCTTAGCTGGAACAATTTTGATGGTTACAAGTATTTTTGACATTATATGGGTACCCACTGCAGGAGTTATATTAGAAAAGAGTAACTTGAAATTTGGTGGTAAGTATCGATCATGGTTATTGGTAGGGCCTCCCTTTGCTGTATTATTTTTCATTTTTCAATTTATAAAAATAGGTCCGGAAAATGTTAATGCAATTATCATCATGGTTGGTTTTATTGTCAGTCACTTGATTTGGAATATTTATTATGCAGCACATATTGCTATGAATAATTCTATGACTACCATAAGAGAAGAAAGAATATCTATGGCATCAAATCGAGGTATGTTTAATGCATTAGGAGCAATTGGATTCTCACTGATTGGTTTTAAAATGGCTACTATTATAGGAGCGCGTTTGGGTAATCAAGCTATTGGCTTTACTCTTACAGTAGTATTTACAGGAATTATTATGATTCTTTGTAACTTGTCTTTGTTTGCTATAACAAAAGATTATGCACATCATGGAGAGACTAAGAAATCAGTTAAAGAAGAAGAGAAAATGTCTATTGGTGAAATGTTAAAGCAAATTGTTGTCAATCCACCATTGATTGGACTTATGTTGGCTGAGTTAGGAAGGTACCTGGGAAGATTCGTAATTTTTGGGTTAGCATTTTATTACTTTAAATATGTTGTTGAAAATATAGCAATGATAACAATATTTATGACAGGATTGAATGTAGTCTGTTTCTTTGGAGCTATGCTTACGGCACCTCTCGCTAAAAAATTTGGTGAAAGAAATACATACATTTTATCTCTAGCTTTGTTTATCATCGGATTAATAGCTGTTTGGGTATTACCAATGAATTACTTGTCATTCATGATCATCATGTTTGTAGCATATTTAGGTTATGGGATGCCTGATGCTTTAGGAGTAGCCATGTATTCTGCTACTGTAGACTATGGTGAATGGAAGACTGGAAAAAATGCCCGTGGATTTATCATGTCTTTAATTAGTTTTCCCATAAAAACGGCAATTTTTGTAAGAAGTATAGTAATAACAGCTGTATTAACTTCTGCCGGTTATGTTGCAGATATGACAGCAACACCTGAGTTGATACAAGGAATTAAAAATGGTATTGCATTAGTTCCTGCTATATTTATTGGTGTAGGATTAGTAATTATCGTGATGCTGTATAAAATCACACCAGAAAGTTTAAAGAAGATGCAAGAAGAAATTGCTGCTCGTAAATAATGAAAACTTGTATATTAAAATAATGATGAAGGTGCAATAAAATACTATATGTTTATATGCGCCTTCTATTATATTGATGGAGGGGCCTATATGAAAAAAGTACAAGTGATTGGTTTACTGTTAGCAATTACTATTTTAATTGGTATGAACTTTATTCCAACTGGTAATATATTAACTGAAGCAGGGAGAAATACCTTAGGGATTCTTATTGCTATATTGATATTATTAATAACAGAACCCATACCTATAGGGGTGACCTGTATACTTGGTATTGGGTTATTGGTTCTTTTTAAGGCTGTATCTGGCATTCCTGAAGCGCTAAATGGTTATACGAATCCTATTGTTTTCTTTGTCTTAGTATCCTTTGGGATTTCTGCCGCCATAACAAAAGTTCCATTATCTAAGCGTCTGCTGGTGAAAATCATGTCCTTTTTTGGGAAAGATGTCAAAATGATTTTGTTGTCCATTATGATTTGTGCTGCTTTGATATCATCTATTGTGTCTAATGTAGCAACTACAGCGATATTTATCACCATTACTCTTCAGTTCTTGAATATTTACAAGGATGAATCAGAAAGAAAGAGTACAGGAAAATCATTTATGATTGGATTACCAGTTGCAAGCATGATAGGTGGAATGATCACACCTGCTGGTTCATCATTAAATTTAATGAGCATAAATTTATTGGAACAATTAACTGGTATAAAAATCACTTTTGTACAGTGGATGGTTTGTGGGATACCAATAGTCACTATTATGCTCCCTTTGGCTTGGCTTATTATTATTAAGGTATATCCTCCAGTAGAATTATCTTCGGAAGATATTCGTAAATACATAGAAACACTGTATGTACCATCTAGACTAAATTTCAGCGAAAGATATGTATTGTCTTTAGTGAGCATTATGTTTGCATTATGGGTTCTAAGCTCTTGGATACCAGCCTTCAATATAACATTAGTAGCGATAGTTGGTTTCTCTTTTCTTTTCCTACCTAAGATTTCCATATTAACATGGCAAGAATTTTTAGATAGTGTCAGTTGGGCAGCTTTCTTTTTAGTAGGTACAATCATATCAATTGGGAATTCTTTGGTTGCTAATGGGGTGAGCAATTGGATTGCAGCTACAATATTTCCTGATACTATTCATTTCCCTATATATGGGATGGTTTTTGTTGTAGGTGTGGCAGTATTTTTTATGCTAATATTTGTTCCTGTAGCACCTGCATTAATATCTATGTTAGTAGCTCCCCTCATTGATTTAGCAGGAGCCGCTAATATCAGCCCAGTTTTGATGATTATGACATTAGGACTATGTGTGGCCAACTGTTATTTACTTCCACTGGATACTGTGCCCCTTTTAACCTATATGACAGGGTATTACAAGATAAGTGAAATGTCCAGATCTACAGGTTTAATACAAGTATGTATGGTTATGATAGTAACAATCTGGCTTCCTATAGCTTTATCCATCTTGGGAATATTATAAATGTAGGGACGAGGGGGGCATGTGATTTGTCCCACTGATGTTGTGGATTTTACCTGCTACGCCTCGCCTCCACCAGTGAAACCCTCGACCGTATTGAGTCAATTGACTTGATACGGTCTTTTGTTTATGCTCAAAGTTTAGTATGACTGCTAAGAAGTTTATCATAAATAGTATTCACATGTGAACATCATCAAACAAGATGTATTATATAGACTATTGTCGACCTTGACTTATGACTGTCTATTAATCTCAAAATTCCTTAGAGGATAATTCAAAATCATTTTTAACGAAAGCTTAAGACTACCTTAAATTTTTGTATAGAAAAAAATAATATAATTATTCAATAGTCTAGACAACTCAAAAAATATTGCATTTACAACAATATTAACGTATAATATTGTTGTAAATGCAATAAAATTCAATGTTTAATATTTTAAAATGGGGTGATGGAGTGAAAGAAATTTTGAGAGAAGTTGGCATGATTGCAAGATGTTTTGAATCTATAAGCAATATTGAATTCAAAGAGTTTAAACTTGCTAGAGGGCAATATTTATATCTTGTGAGGATATGTGAAAACCCAGGAATAATTCAAGAAAGAATTGCAGAAATGTTAAAAGTAGATAGAACTACTGCATCGCGTTCAATAAAAAATCTCGTATCCAGTGGATTAATTGAAAAATTGATTGATTGTGATAATAAGAAAATATTAAAGCTTTATCCAACAGAAAAAGGAAAGAGGCTTTATCCATTTTTAAAAAGAGAGGAGGAATACTCCAACAAGATGGCTCTTAATGGGCTTACCCAAGAAGAGCAAGAGACTATTTTAAAATTGCTTTATAAAATAAGAAAAAATATTGAAACTGATTGGGAAATAGTCAAAAAAGGCGGTAAAAGAAAGTACTTGAGTGAACGAAATATTAACTTATAGAAGTTTATTCTTATTTGAAGTTTGAAAGGAGTGTTTATACGTGAATACGATAGAATTAATCGAGTTTGAAGAAAAATACCATAATGATTTTAAGAGACTTTCTTATGAATGGCTCGAGAAGTATGTTTCAGTAGAACCTGAAGATGAAAGAATTCTAAGTAATCCTAAAGAAGTAATTATAGATAAAGGTGGAAGTGTTTTCTTAGCTAAATATGGTGAGGAAATAGTAGGGACTGTATCACTGATAAGGGTGAATGATACTACATTTGAAATAGCAAAGCTTGCAGTAACAGAAAAATATCAAGGTTTAGGAATAGGAAAAAAGTTAATGGAACATTGCTTATATGTTTCTAGGCAAAAGAACACTAGGAAAATAATCCTTTATACAAATCATAAACTAAATTCAGCAATAGCACTCTACAAAAAATTTAATTTTATTGAAGTGCCGATTATTAACAACAAATACATAGAATCTGACTTAAAAATGGAATTATATTTATAAAACTAAAGGGACATCGGCAAAGGGTATTTTATCTCACTGATGTCGTGGATTTCATCCACCACGCCTCCACCAATTAAATCATTGACCGTACTGTAAAAGCATAATCTTGCCATAACGTTAAATAGATATAAACTTTCAGAGTAAGGTAAGTAATATAAGATACTACCTACTCTGTTTTTTTATTATTTAAATGAATAAACCGAGACTAAATGATTGATGAAAATAATATAAATAAGGAAAAGAGAGCTACTTTGACTGAGGTTTTCTTAGATGAGTAATATATATAAGGATCATGGTATATATTACTCATTTAGACTTACCTATCAAAGGATAACATAGCAAGACTGTACTATACATAGAGTTGTAGAATTTATGATCCTATGTATTAATTTGTGGTAATTTATTGTTGTATAATTTTATATTACCTATGGTAAGCACTACAATCTATTTTAGGTAATAATTAAAGATCAATATAGCAATAGTTAATTTAAAATGCGATTATTATAACTAATTGATTGAAATTAATGAATAATAGTTACAAATAGTCAAGTTAGTGATAACATATTGATTAGGGAGGGATAACATGGATAGTTTAGATAAAGAGATAATAAAAATACTTCTACAGGACGGTAGACAAACCCATAAACAAATTGCAGAAAAGCTATGCTTATCTAGACCAGCTGTTCACCAAAGAATAAAAAAGTTGGAAGAAAAAGAAATAATAAAGAAATATACAACCCTAATAAACTGGAACAAACTTGGTTACGATATACAGTGTTTAATTTATGTGAAAATAAATTCATCAAGTTTTAATTTATTTGTAGAAGAAGTTGGTAATATTCATCTAACAGATGTATTTATTGAACACATATATAGATTATCTGGCGAATGGTGCATGATGTTAAAGATTAGAAGCAATAGTACCATAAACGTAACAAAATTTATTGATGAACTATGGAAAATAAAAGGAATAAAAGAAACGACCACTAATTTTCTTTTATCAACAATAATAGAATGTGGAGTAAAAGAAGACTATATTTAGGAGGTAATATACTATGTCAAGAATTGAATTTTCTAAGATAGGGACGACTCCATTTCAGAAACTATTAGGACATAATAAACTAATATTAGCTAATTGGGAAGAACTTGCTGAAACATTATCCCAACAGGGTAAATTGAATAGTGAATTAAAAGAACAAATTAGAAGAAGCTTAGCTTACAAAAATCAATGTAGCTACTGAATGTCCAAAGGGGAACCTAAAGACACCTATGAAGATGTAAGGGAGTCTTTGGCTGTAAACTTCGCTCTGCTGGTAGCAGAAGACCCACATGAAATAGATGATCAAACTATAAATATAATGAAAGAAAAATTTTCAGATGCAGAATTATCAGAACTATGTGCTTTTGTTTGTTTTATAATAGCATCTCAATTATTTGGTAAAATATTAGGTCTTGAAGCATAGGTTAAAGATACTGTAGATCCTTGTTTAATATCTGCCAAACTTTCAATTTCATTAGAATACAATCCCATTGGGTTTAGGTTTACTCTTCCCAACGCTACTAAATCAATATTATGTTCATTAGCGAAGTTCTCCATGTAGGGTAAATGTTGAAACAAATTGGCATCAGTACTGCCTTCACCCAAAGAAAGGTTAGGTGTTACAAAATCAGAGAATTCAACAATTTCAAGTTTAATACCATGTTCAGCTAATTTCGGTCTTGCAAATTCTAATAAATCGACGTGGGGGGACTGGAGTAGCAGCAACTCTTAAAATCTGTACATCTTCTGCTTTTGTACAAGCAGTTAAAAATAATCCTAAAATCATAATGAAAGTTAATATTTTTAATGTTATTTTTTTTATTATAAAAACGAATATGCTTTTGAGCACCATTAAAAAAGAATAGAAGCTTTGTAAATAATATATATTTAATACCAAAATACTATAAGAATAAATTTAGCTTATGTGGCCCAAATAATGTTAAAATAGAAGTAGGATGGTAGATAGAAAAGGTAGGAGGGAAGTATGGATATATTTACGATAGGACATTCAAATTATTCGATAGATAGGCTGCTAGATATGCTAAAACTATACAATATAAATTGTATAGTGGACATTAGAGGAACACCCTATTCTAAGTATAATGTCCAATACAATAAAGAAACTATTTCCCAAATACTTACTGACAATGGATACATATATATTTATATGGGAAAGGAATTTGCAGTCCAAAGAGTAGATAAAAGTCTATATACGGGAGAAGGATATGCGGACTTTGAAAAAGTCATATATGACAAAGATTTCTTAAAAGGGATAGAGCGTTTAAAAGTTGGTTGTAATAAGGGATTTAGAATTGCCTTAATGGGAGCAAAGCAAGATCCAATGAACTGTCACAGATGCATTTTGTTGGGAAGGGAATTGAGGGAACAAGGATTTAATGTAAAACACATATTAGATGATTATACACTAGCATCTCAAAAAGAAATGGAAAAAAGGCTTTTAAAAAAGTACTATGGTGAAGGAAATCAGGTAACCTTCGATAGTTATATGGGAACAGATTCATCAGAAGAAGATCTGATTAGAGAGTGCTATAGAAAAAGAAATAAAGAGATTGGGTATAGAGTTGAGAGAATTAAAGGTTAATTGTTAGAAGTTTAAAACGATATATCGAAAGCCAAGGCGAAAAGATATGAACAAAGCCTATAAATATCGAATATATCCTAATAAAGAATAAAAAGAACCCATCAAGAAGACTTTTGGATGTGGACGGTTTATCTACAATCAAATGCTTGAGACTGAATGTACTGCTACGCCTTATGAATCAAATGACTTAAATATTTCATGATTATGTGCCAATACTAGATTTGCTGTAAAATGGGATGAAAATGAACTTGGTGTTGGTATGCCTTATCATCTGTTAAAGAGGCGACCGGCAGGAAAGGTTCGATTCAAAAGAGTCGCCTGAGTCCGTAGTAGGTAAATTGGCAAAAAAATCAAACCTCTTAAGGTTTGATTTTTTAACTCTCTAAAGCCCCGCACGGCTTACAATCGTTTCTCCTACATCTTCTGCAGTTTTAAATGGGAAATCATCTGCTTTAAGTAGTTTACCAGCGTCACCAGCTGTGACTTTTAGGTCACCTGCCTGACATGTTGTATCTGCACCCAATGGAAATGCTGCCAGCAGTTCATCAGGAGAGCTGATTGGAAAATCAGCATTTTTTAATGCTCCAATAATTTGAGATTTAATAGTTTCACGTACATCCATAAATATTCACTTCCTTTCAATTTATTTATGTACATATTAACATATCTAAATTTTTGTTTCTGTAAAGTATTTTACAAAAATAATAAATTTTTTACAAATTTCTAATCTTACCTTTAATCAAGGATTCATCTTTAATAATATAATGCCTTTTAGAAACAAAGATTTTACCTTCCTTCCTCAATGCCTTTATAGTATTGGTTACCATTACCCTTGAAGCATTTATAAGATGTGCAATATCCTCATGACTTAAGTATATGTCGAGTTTGATACCTTCTGGCGTAATGCTTCCATATTTTCTTCCCAAACGTATAAGCGTATTTAAAACTCTGTTTTTCACATCACAAAAAGCCATATTAGCCATTGTATCAGTATAGTTATTAAGCTTATCTGTTAGTGATTTGATGATTTTAATTGAAATATCAGGGTTTATAAGAAGCTTGGAAAAATCACTTTTAAAGCACCTACAAACAAAAGCATCTTCTATAGCTTTAGCACTGAAAGTATGACACATATCATCAAAAATTGTATTTTCTCCAATGATATCACCTTCCTCGAGAATATCAAGGATAATTTTCTTGCCCTCTTCAGAAACTTTAAAAAGAAGTATACGTCCTGAACGTATGAGATATATAGTATCAGATTTTTCACCTTCAGAGAATACTATCTCACCTTTTAAGTAGCTTCTTCCTTGTGCAAGTTTTACAATCTTTTGCTTTTCTATATCATCAAGGGCTTGAAACAAATCCATGTCTTTCATGCATTTTATACTTTTTTTCATATTCTTTTCTACCCCTTTTTAAAATAATTAGTACGTATGCTCATATTCAATTATATTTTACTTATACTATTTTTTCAAATGTATTAAAGTCCTTCTTCTTTATATTCAAATTTCACATTAAATCTATATTTTTAGAAATTACTATAGATAACCAATTTTAAACTTTAATTTTGATATACACGGTCTACAGTTTCGCCCAAAACTAAGGGCTGCAAATGTAGCCCTTAGTATATCAAAATTTCACCTTGTATAAGCGACTGACATGAAATCATAGATTTCAGTCATCTGCTTAAGTTCTGTAGTTGGTTACCCATAATATTAAAAGATTTGATGCATAAATAATTGGGAAAAAATCAAATTCAATCAATTGACATAAGATTCTACTAATGATATAATCATAAATAATCAAATACGATCAAAAACATTCAAAGATAATCATACAAAAGCATATAAAACTATTCCCAAATAATCATTTTAGGGAGGGATGAAAATGTTTGCGGAGGAACGAAAAGCAAAAATACTAGAAATACTAAATACAAGTTATAGGATTCAAGTAAATGATTTGACGGAGGCGCTACAGGTATCGGAATCTACTATACGAAGAGACTTACAGGATTTAGAACAGGAGGGATTACTAAAAAGAACTCATGGAGGAGCAGTGAAACTGGAGAATACAAGTTTTGAGCCTACCATGAACGAAAAAGAACTGACGAATATAGAGGAGAAAATTGAAATTGGCAAAAAAGCTGCCGCCTTTATAGAGGATAATGATACTGTTATTTTAGATGCGGGAACTACTACACTTCAAATAGCAAAAAATATACAGGCTAGAAATGTTACAGTACTAACTAACTCAATGTTAATAGCATTAGAATTGTTAAATAATAAAGAAGTGGAAGTAATAATAGCAGGAGGTTATGCTCGTAGGGAAATCGTTTCGATTGTAGGGCCCATAACAGATAAGATTATCCAGAGTTTGCGAGTGGATAAGGCCTTTATTGGTACTAATGGCATTACTATTGAGGATGGATGTACTACACCTAATGTTGATGAAGCCCATACAAAAAGCATTATGATTCAATCAGCGAAGGAAATATATATTGTAGCTGATCATAGCAAGTTTGGGACAGTATCCTTTGCAAGAATTGCTAGGCTAGATGAAATTGATGGCATCATTACAGATGAAGAAATTGATCAAAATATCTTAGAGAAATATCAGTCTAAAAATATACAGATTATCTACACTTAAGGAGGACAATATGATTACAACTGTAACGCTGAATCCCGCAGTTGATAAAACATTGGAGATTCATGGCTTTAAACCGGGAGTAGTGAACAGAATACAAGATTCTAGAGTAGAAGCGGGGGGAAAAGGAATCAATGTCTCTAAAGTGGTAAAATCTTTAGGGGCAAATACCTTAACCACTGGATTTGTAGGTGGCGAAAGTGGAAAATGGATAAATCAATGTCTCGAGGATGAGGGAATACAAACAGATTTTGTATGGATTAATCAAGAGACTAGAACCAATATAAAAATTGTAGATACTGAAGCAGGTATTATAACTGACATAAATGATAGAGGAAAAAGAATAGAAGAAGTATATTTAAGAGAACTGTATTACAAAATAAAGCAGTGGGCGAAAATAAGCAAAGTAATGGTTTTTGCAGGAAGCATTCCAGAGGGTCTGCCAAATACAATATATAATGATTTGATTCAGATTGCTAGGAATCAAGGATGTAAAACAATACTGGACGCCGAAGGAGATCGATTACTACAAGGCATCGATGCTAAGCCATATATGATAAAACCTAATATTCATGAATTACAAAGCTCGTTAAAAGTTAAAATAAATGATGAGAAAGATGTAATTTATTACTGTAAAAGCTTTATTAATAAAGGTATTAACTTTGTAGTGGTGTCGATGGGAGATAAAGGAGCGTTATTGGTTAGTGACAATCAAGTATTAAAGGCAGAAGTCATACCAGTAGAAGTAAAGAGCACAGTAGGAGCAGGGGATTCAATGGTAGGAGCTTTCTCCTATGGTATCATGAAGAATTATCAGTTAAAAGAAACTTTCAAACTAGCAGTAGCAGCAGCGACATTAAGTGTAAGCAAAGGTACTACCTTGCACCAGATTCACGAGATAGAGGAATTCAAAGAACAAGTAGAGATTAAAACACTAAGATAAAAGGAGAGTTATGATGGAAATAAGAGATGTACTAGATTCAAACCTTATGATTTTAGACTTAAAGTCAAAAAGCAAGCAAGAGGTAGTAGAAGAGTTAATTAGTCCACTAGTAAAGGAGGGAATTGTAAAAGACAAAGATAGTTTTTTCAAAACAGTAATGGATAGAGAGGCTCAGTCAACAACCGGGATTGGGATGGGAATTGCTATACCCCATGGAAAGTCAGATGTAGTCACAAAGCCATCAATTGTCTTTGGCAAGTCAAAAAAAGGTATAGATTATGAAGCTTTGGATAATGAACCTAGCTATATATTCTTTCTTATTGCAGTTCCAGAGGGATCAGATAACGAACATTTAAAAGTGTTAGGTCAGCTATCCAGAAAGTTGATGCACGAAGAGATACGTACAAAGCTGATGGAAGCAACAAGTGAAGAGGGAGTAATAGAAGTATTTAATGAATAATTATAGAAAAGGGGGATTTATATGAAATTAGTAGCAATAACTTCTTGTCCTACAGGGATAGCCCATACCTATATGGCAGCAGAAGCATTGGAAAAAGCCGCAAAGAAGAAGGGTATTGATATTAAAGTTGAAACTCAGGGCTCTGTTGGAGTGGAGAATGAACTGACCATGGAGGAGATTCAAAAAGCTCATGCTGTAATTATTGCAGCAGGTGCAACCATTTCAAAGGAACGTTTTGAAGGAAAAGCTATTTTAGAGGTTGGAGTTTCTGAAGCAATAAAGGATGCAGAAGGACTAATTGAACGAGCAACAAAATTAGAAGCCAAGAAACCGGATCTATCAAAGCAAGTAGAGGATATAAAAAAACAAAGAAGTGAAGAAAGAACTGGTGCCTTTAAGCATTTAATGGCAGGAGTGTCTTTTATGTTACCATTGGTAGTAGCAGGAGGATTAATCATTGCCCTATCCTTTATATTTGGTATAGAAGCATTTCAAGAGGAAGGAACCTTGGCAGCTGCTTTAATGCAAATCGGTGAGGGGGCAGCCTTTGGCCTAATGATACCAATATTAGCAGGGTACATTGCCTACTCAATTGCAGACAGACCTGGATTAGCACCTGGATTAATTGGTGGTGCCCTTGCTTCTCAAATTGGTGCGGGATTTATAGGTGGATTAATTGCAGGGCTTATAGCAGGGTATACAGCTGAATTCTTGAAAAAGACAATTAAATTACCAAAGGGACTTGAAGGTCTAAAGCCTATATTGATTTTACCGTTATTATCATCTTTATTTGTTGGATTATTAATGATTTATGTAATAGGTATACCAGTAAAAGGAATCATGGATGTCATGAAAGCATGGCTTCAAGGCTTAAGCGGTACAAATGCATTATTATTAGGAGCTATATTAGGTGCAATGATGGCCTTTGATATGGGTGGTCCGATTAATAAAACAGCATACACCTTTGCGGTAGGTCTTTTAGGTGCTAACGTTTTCGAGCCACAAGCAGCAGTCATGGCAGCAGGTATGACACCACCCTTAGGGCTAGCTTTAGCAACAGTCCTATATAAAAATAAGTTTTCAAAGGGCGAGATTGAAGCAGGTAAAGCAGCTTGGGTCATGGGTCTGGCGTTTATTACTGAAGGTGCTATTCCATTTGCAGCTGCAGACCCAGTTAGAGTAATACCTTCAATTATAGCAGGATCTGCTGTAGCGGGTGCATTATCGATGGTATTTGGAGCAACATTAAGAGCACCTCATGGAGGGCTCTTTGTATTACCGATACCAAATGCTGTAGGAAACCTAGGTGGATATGCAGTAGCAATTATAGTAGGTACTGTAGTAACTGCACTTCTTACGGGATTATTAAAGAAGAAGGTTAATGAGTAATATTAAAAAAATTATAAAAACAGAATAGGGAGCTTCTCTATTCTGTTTTTATCCATACGCAATCAACAATTTATTTAATCAGAAGGGAAGAGAAAACATGATTAGTCAAAAAATTACAGTTAAAAACGTTGCAGGATTACATGCAAGACCAGCTACTTTATTGGTAAAAGAGGCTAGTAAGTACCAAAGTGATATTACGATAGTTAAAAATGATCGGGAAGGAAATGCTAAAAGTATTTTAGGAGTTATGGCTATGGCCGCTAAAAAAGGAGATGAGATAGAGATTAGAGTTGATGGTTCTGATGAAAAGGAAGCTTTAGCAGCAATAATCACTCTGTTTGAGTTTAATTTTGGTGAAGAGTAGGGAGTTGAAGAAATGTTTAAAGGAATTGGTGCCTCATCAGGAATTGCTATAGGAAAAGCATTTGTTTTAGAAAAAGAAATTTTAAATATTCAACGTAATACTATCGAAAATCTTGAAAATGAGAAAGGTAAGCTACAAAAGGCATTAGCGTTATCAAAACAACAAGTTGAAGCTATCCAAAACAAGTCAGATGAAGAACAAAAAAATATTTTAAACGCTCATTTGATGATTTTAGAAGATCCTGAATTGATCAGCAATGTTGAAGAAAAAATTACATCTGAAAAGTTAAATGTTGAAGCAGCTTTAGAGGATGTACTAAATATGTTGGCTTCTATTTTTGAATCTATGGAGGACGAATATATGAAGGAAAGGGCTGCTGATATTCGAGATGTAGGAGAAAGATTGATGATGAATCTGTTTGGGAAAGAGATGTTAAATTTAGCAGAACTAGAAGAAGCAGTAATTATTGTAGCCCATGATATTACACCATCTGATACAGCACAAATGGATAAGGAAAAAGTAATCGGTTTTATTACGGACATTGGAGGAAGAACTTCTCATAGCGCTATCATGGCAAGATCTATGGAAATTCCTGCAATAGTAGGTTTAGGAAGTATAACAGAAAATGTGAAAACTGGAGATTTTCTCATATTTGATGGCAGTGAAGGGATTGTTATGGTGAATCCAAATCAGTCGATGATAGCTGAATATGAGGCGCGAAAAGAAAAAGAAATGGCTGAAAAAAAAGAGTTAAGGAAACTAGTAAATAGTGATACTATTTCTAGGGATGGAAGAAGAGTAGAATTAGGAGCAAATATAGGAAATCCAAAGGATGCTAAAAAATCTAATGAAAATGGAGCAGAAGGAATTGGATTATATCGAACAGAGTTTTTGTATATGGATAGAACAAGTCTTCCTACTGAAGAAGAACAATTTCAAGCCTATAAAGAAGTATTAGAAATTATGGGGGAACGACCTGTAGTTATTAGAACCTTAGATATTGGTGGAGATAAAGAGTTGCCGTATATGAATCTACCAAGAGAAATGAATCCCTTTTTAGGATATCGAGCTATTAGAATTTGTTTAGAAGAAAAAGACATCTTTAAAACCCAGTTAAGAGCGTTATTAAGAGCAAGTATATATGGCAATCTAAAAATTATGTATCCAATGATTTCTTCCTTAGAAGAAATTAGACAAGCCAATGAAGTATTAGAAGAAGTAAAGAGGGATCTCGAGAAAGATAATATAGGCTATTCATCTCATATTGAAGTAGGGATTATGATAGAAATTCCCGCTGCAGCTATTATCTCTGACATGCTGGCGAAGGAAGTAGACTTCTTTAGCATAGGCACCAATGATTTGATTCAATATACAACTGCTGTAGATAGAATGAATGAAAAAATTTCATATTTATACAATCCTTTTAATCCTGCTGTTCTAAGGCTGATAAATATGGTAATTAAGAATGGACATGAAGCAGGGATTTGGGTAGGAATGTGTGGTGAAGTAGCTGGAGATCCACGACTAATTCCTATATTATTAGGAATGGGACTTGATGAATTTAGCATGAGTGCTGGTTCTATACTTCCTGCAAGAAAACAAATTCAAGGTTTATCCTATGAAGAAATGAAAGAAATAGCAGATAAAGTTTTAGAAATGGCTACAGCTGATACTATAGAAAAATTCATAACGCAATATGTATAAAATTAGGTATCCTTCAGCCTAGATAGAAACGTCTTAAAGGATGCCTTGACCTTACTCCCTTCGAACTTGAGTTGATTTATTAATTCTTGTTAGAAGAGAGTTTTTATTTTATCAAGAGGAAAAGTATCGGCTTTAGAAAATTTTCGAAAAATTTTCGCATTAAAATATTGACAACACCGTCACAATATGATAAATTTGTTAAAAATAATCCCTATATTTCATATAGGAATAGTATGAATTAAATTTTGGGAGGGCTTCTGAATGAAAATTAAAATGAATGGTGAAGAAAAACAACTGGAAAAAGAAGTGAATATATTAGAACTCTTAGTAACTCAGAAGGTACAGATGCCGGAAATGGTTTCTGTAGAATTAAATGGAGAGATTGTAGATAGGGATGATTTTGAAAAGACATTGATCAAAGAAAATGATGTTATAGAGTTATTATACTTCATGGGAGGTGGAGGTTTTGGATTTTAACGATCAACAGATAGAAAGGTATTCAAGACATATTATTTTATCAGAAGTAGGTGTTGAAGGGCAGCAAAAACTATTGGATGCAAAGGTCCTTGTTATAGGAACAGGGGGGCTTGGTGCTCCAGCGACTATATTTTTGGCAGCAGCAGGTGTCGGTACTATAGGATTGGTGGACGCTGATAAGGTGGATTTATCTAATTTACAAAGACAGATTATACATCAAACCAAGGATGTTGGTAAGCTAAAGGTAATATCAGGTAAAGAAACCATCAATGAAATGAACCCGGATGTCAATGTAATTACTTATGATACCTTCGCAAATGCTTCAAACATATTAGACATCATTAAAGACCAAGACTATGATTTCATCATTGATGGTACTGATAACTTTTCCGCTAAATTTTTAATAAATGATGCCTGCGTTCTTGCTAAAAAGCCTTTTTCCCATGCTGGAATCATAAGATTTAACGGACAACTGACAACTTATATTCCAGACAATAATACACCTTGCTATAGATGTATATTTAAAGAGGCACCACCAGAAGGAGCTGTTCCCACCTGTAGTCAAGCTGGAGTATTGGGGGTTATGGGTGGCGTTATTGGTACACTTCAGGCTACAGAAGCTATTAAATATATATTAGGGATTGGGGAAAATTTAGCTGGATATTTACTAACCTACGATGCTATCACGATGGAATTTAGAAAAATAAAAATAAAACATAATGCAAAATGCAGTGTATGTGGCAACGATCCTACAATTAAAGAACTAATAGATACAGACTATAAACCACCTGTTTGTGGAATATAAGCAGAGGCAGATAAATAGCACTAAGTATATTACAGTCAGGCATAAAATAACCGAGTCATGGACAGTGGTGTGTCGCGAAGGCAGCGGAGGACCAAAGGGAAAACGATGGAATCGTCCCCGTGGCGTAGCGGATATAACATATATAGTATGACTTAAACAGTCTAAAGAGGTGATAACTAGTGATGGTAAAAATATCGAAAGAAAATTATAACAAAATGGTAAAGCAAGCGAAAGATCAATTTCCATTGGAATGTTGTGGACTATTGGCAGGTATTAAAACAGATGATGAAATTTTAATAAAAAATATATATCCACTTACCAATATTGATCAAAGTAGTGAGCATTTTTCAATGGATCCAAAAGAGCAATTTACTGCTATAAAACAGATGAGAACAGATGGGCATATGTTGGTGGGAAACTATCATTCTCATCCTTATACGTCCTCTAGACCATCAGAGGAAGATAAACGATTGGCATATGATGCTAATATACTTTATGGAATACTATCCTTAGAAGACCAGGAACCAGTACTTAACTTTTTTAAAATAATTTCTAATGAATTAGTAGAAAAGCTTAAATGGGTATTTATCTAATTTATAAGGGGGAAAATGTGATGATAAAAATACCTCAGCAAGTCATAGAAGAAGAAAAAAATTATAGAACTAAAGTGGAAGATTTGAAAAAAGGTGTGATTGAGGCAGAAAGGTTTAAACCCTATAGAGTTTCTATGGGAATATATGAACAAAGAGACAATGATACTTATATGATTAGAACTAGAATTCCATCAGGGGTAATTAGTTTAGAACAGTTTAAAAAAATAAGTGAATTGGCAAAAAAATATTCCCATGGATATGTTCACTTTACAACTAGACAAGACATTCAGTTTCACAAAGTTACGTTAGACGATACCGTCAACATCATGGAAGGACTTTTGGAAACAGGCATTGTTACTAGGGGTACAGGAGGAAATACTGCAAGGAATGTGGGGTGTTCTCCCTTGTCAGGAGTGTCTCAAGATGATGTGTTTGATGTTACGCCTTATGCTTTAGCCACAACGGAGCATGCCCTTAAGGACCCTACAATGCTCAATCTTCCTAGAAAATATAAAATTGCCTATTCAAATTCTCCAGAGGATACAGGAAATGCAACGATTGCTGATTTAGGATTTGTTGCAAAAATACAAAATGGTGAAATGGGTTTTGAAGTATATGGTGCTGGGGGATTAGGAGGAAGTCCTAATGTTTCTATAAAGCTAGAGGATTTTATTCCTGCTTCAGAAGTGCTATATCATGTTGAAGCCATGAAGGAACTATTTGAAGATGAAGGGGATAGAACCAACAAGCATAAGGCCCGTATAAGATATATATTGCAACGGTTAGGAGAAGAAGCATTTAGGACTAGATACCAAGAGACTTTACAAAAGATCAAAATAGAAAGAAGTATAGAGGTCTTTTTTAAGGAGGAAATTCCGACTAAACCGATAAGTAAACCTGAAGAAAACTCTAATCCCCTGGTATTTGAGCAAAAGAACAAAGGATATTACGCCCTATATGTTCATGCTGAAAATGGGAATCTTGAGGTTGAAAATCTGGATAAAGTGATTAATTTCATAGGTGGTTTGGACTATGAACCTTCTATAAGGTTAACCAATACCCAAGGCTTTTTTGTGAGAGATTTACTAGGTAGGGATGCTAAAAGGCTACTAGATATTATAGGTAACTTTACTTCGACATTTGATATTGATAATTCTGTTGCATGTGCTGGTGCTGCCACTTGTAAGTTAGGTCTATGTTTATCACAAAATCTATTGTCCGCTATAAAAAATAGATTTTCAGATGTTGATGAAGCTATAAAACAACAACTTCCAAGAATTTTTATTTCAGGTTGTCAAAACTCTTGTGGTCAACATCAAAAAGGAGAGATCGGACTATATGGTAGAGCTAGAAGAGTTGAGGACGGATTGGTACCTATGTATGTTGTATTATTTGGAGGGGCTGTTGGTGTAGATAAAGCTGTTTTAGGTACTGATTATGGAACGATTCCAGCTAAAAAGATACCAGAACTTTTATATAGATTGGCCAACTTGAAAAAGGCATCTGGGTTAATAGATTTTACCGAATTTGTGGAAAAAGAAAAAGTGGCTATAGATAAGCTTATTGAAGGTTTTTCTACTATAGAATCTGAGATTGAAAATCCTAATCTATATTATGATTTCGGTTCAGAGGAAAAGTTCTCTCTTAAAGGGAGGGGACCAGGTGAATGTAGTGCAGGTGTACTAGATGTTATCAAACTAGATATTTCAAACGCTCAAGCTCATATCAGTGAATTTGAAAAAACAAAAGCGTCTATTAAGCTATATGATGCCAGTGTCTCAGCGGCAAGAGCCCTTTTAATATTGAAAGGTGTTGATACCACCAAAGATAGACTAATTTTCAAGGAATTTGTTGGTCATTTTGTAGATACAGGATATATGAAGAAAGATATAAAAAATCTTATAGAAGATCTTCTTGACTATAAACTTGGTGACATAGATAGTCTAGAAAACCATTATGAAGCGGTAAAACATCTCATTCATAGGGTGAGCCAAATGTATGAATCTCTAAACCCAAAGTTAGAAATCACATTAGCTAAGGAGCAGGAAATTGAAGCGTCTCAAAATACACTTGGAGCGTCTAACGATACATCTTTAAATATAGTGGATCTGAAGGGTGTAAAGTGTCCTATGAATTTCGTGAAGGCAAAAATAGAAATAGCTAAAATTTCATCTAATGAAACCATAGGGTTTTACTTAGACAATGGAGACCCTATAGTAAATGTACCTAAAAGCCTTGAAGCAGAAGGACATGAAATGATAAAAACAGATGATAAGTATGAGGGATATAACCTACTTATTGTCAAGAAAAAGTAGGGAGGATATAGGAAATGCTTTATGATAACATTCTTCAAACCATAGGGAATACACCTACAATAAAACTTAATAATATGGCAGAGGATGATGCTGCAGAGGTTTATTTAAAACTGGAAATGTTTAACCCTGGAGGCTCTGTTAAAGATAGGATCGCCTTGAATATGATTGAAGATGCTGAAAAAAAAGGGCTTATAAAACAAGGAGATACCATCATAGAACCAACCAGTGGTAATACTGGTATAGGTCTTGCACTTACAGCTGCCACAAAAGGATATAATTTAATTCTTACCATGCCAGAATCAATGTCATTGGAAAGAAGAAAACTGCTTAAAGCCTACGGGGCAGAAATCATCTTGACAAAAGCACCTTTAGGTATGAAGGGAGCTATTGAAAAAGCTATGGAACTGGTGGAAGAAAAGGGGTATCTTATGCTACAGCAATTTGAAAATCCTGCAAATCCAGATGCCCATAGAAAAACAACTTCTCAGGAAATACTCAAGGACTTTGGGGAGGATTTACATGCATTTGTGGCAGGGATAGGTACTGGCGGAACCATAACAGGTGTAGGAGAAATTCTTAAGGAAAGTTTAAGTGGGTTAAGGGTTATTGGTGTTGAACCTGAGGAATCAGCTGTATTATCTGGTGGAGAAGCAGGAGCCCATATGATTCAAGGGATTGGAGCTGGATTCATACCAAAAACCTTAAATGTAAATGTATATGATGAAATAATACAAGTCAGTAATAAAGCAGCAATTGAAACGGCTAAAAAGCTTGGTAAAAAAGAAGGTATTTTGGCTGGTATTTCCGCAGGGGCCAATCTTTATGCCGCTCTTCAGGTAGCAAAGAAGTTAGGTAAAGGAAAAAAAGTACTAACGATTATTTCAGATACTGGGGAGCGTTATCTTTCTACCATATTATTTAATGATTGAGAAGGTGATTAAATGGAATTTCAAACAAAATTGATTCATGGCAACTGGAGAGGAGAACATCAAACAGGAGCTACCAACGTACCCATCTATTATTCAAATGCTTTTGTGCATAGATCAGCAAAAGAACTTGAGAATATTTTTACAGGGAGGGATACTGGTTATGTTTACACCCGCATAGCCAATCCAAGTGTTGAAGCATTTGAGAAAAGAATAGCTGCTATTGAGGGTGGTATGGCAGCTGTAGCCACATCCTCTGGCATGTCGGCAGTATATCTTGCAGTAATGAATATTCTTAAACCTAACGATGAGATGATCTGCTCTTCTGGGGTGTTTGGAGGAACCTATAATCTTTTTAAAAACCTTGGAGACTATAATATTCACGTAAAGTTTCTAGATAAACTAGATGAATCAACTTTAAGTAACGAGATTACGGAAAAAACGAAAGTAGTATTTGCTGAGACAATAGGTAATCCTAAGCTTGATGTTCTAGATATAGAAGAAGTGTGAATAATACATTAGAAGAAAAAGAACAGATGGGGGTTTATGAAGATTTAGTCAGAATATCTGTAGGGATAGAAGATCCTAAAGATATTTTGGAGGATATAGAGCAGGCATTAAAAAGCCTTTAGAAGGAGGGGGATTATGCACCCAATAGATGTAATAGAGGATACTTCTATAGAATCTATACTGAGTTTTATTGAAGATGAGATTGTAAAATATCAAACAAAATATACAATTTTATCTTTTCAAGAGAATGTGAAGGATACTGAAGGGAAAAAGATTGTTGAAATAATAAAAAAGCATTTTGATATTTTTGTGATTTTAAAATCAGATATACCTAACGATCAACAACATATAGAAGAATATTTTTCTTATGGGGTGCATGGTATCTATTTTGATAAGAACCCAAATACTTACTCCAAAGAAGACATTGAAATAATGGCTTTTGCCACAGAATTATTTCCACGTGGCTGGGTTTTTGCAAATACACAAAACAATGAAGGTATGATAGAAGAATTACTATCACTAAAGATTATACCTGTATTGTTGGAAGATGATACTACCCTGGTAAATTTCATTAAATCCCATGAGGATTTTAACAAAACTTCACGTAACCTAATAAAATCAATACCTTTGCTAGATAAGAAACAGATCAGTTATTCTCTAGCAGATAAAATAAAAATGAAAATGCTTTTAGAAACCTTAAATTTAAGACAAAAACTCATGATCAAAAGTATAGATGAATCCTTTAATTCCAGCGGGCTATAGGGGGGATGTGCTAGTGAAGACCACAGCAAAGAGCAATTTTTATATAGATAGAAGACCATTAATCACATTATTTTTAATAGAATACAAGAATGCGATTTTACTATTATTTTCCTTTTTTGTATTTTTTATATTTATTTCAAATGGAAATATTCCTCAAGATATGTCGATACAAGCATACCAGGCATTGGTTATATTTTTATTTGCAAACTTTCTATGGATAACCAACGTCATTCCTCTTGCTATTACAAGCCTTATGGTTATGGGGCTTTTAGCCACCTTCAATGTCCTACCAGATGAAAAAATATATTCTTTTTTTGGTAATAAGGCGTTGTTTTTTATTATAGGTGCATTTGTTATATCCGCTGGAATTTCTACTTCTGGGCTTAATAAAAGAATAGCATATTATTTTTTGTCAAGGTTTGGAGATAAGCCCCATAAGTTAACACTTTCGATTTTTCTATTATCTGCTTTTTTAGCCCATGTTATGCCAGCACATGCGGTAGCAGCAATGCTTTTTCCGATACTAATGTCCATAAGTAAAAGGTTAGAGTTAGATAGTAGTTCTATATTAGGAAAATACATGTTTTTTGCATTGGCATGGGGCAGTGTGTTAGGTGGTGTTGTGACCTTTCTGGGTGGTGCAAGAAACCCTCTTGCCATAGGTATTCTGGAAGAAGCTACTGGCGAAAGCATTGGATTTTTGGAATGGATGATAGCAGTGGCACCACCTATCTATTTGATTATGATCATGGTTTCTATTTATCTTGCAAAACAAGTAAGTGTCTCAACAAGAGATACAGAAATCTTAAAAGAACTGTTTTCAGAGACCGGAGAAAGAATGAGTAAAATTCATCTAAAAGAGATCAAAGCATTAATCATACTAGTAGGGACAATTTATATGTGGATTTTTCATAGTAAAAGATTTGGAATTGCTAATGTAGCCCTTATTAGTGCAGCCTTGTTCTTTGTACTCAATGTCATAGATTGGGAAGATGCAAAAAAAGAAATAAATTGGGGCGCAATCCTTATGTACGGTGGAGCAATTGCTCTAGGAAAAGCCTTAGAGGAAACCGGATTGCTAGAGTATATAAACCAAAACTATATTTCTAATATGAATTTTTCTACCTTAGGATTTATACTGGTTGTGTTTTCTATAAGCGTATTTCTTACTGAGGGGGTTTCCAATGCAGCGGTTGTGGTAATCTTACTTCCAGTAGTTATAAAAACAACAGCAGCTCTAGGCCTTCCCTCTACTTTAGCGGTATATTTAGTGGCATTACCCTCCGGGCTAGCTTTTATGTTTCCTATGAGTTCACCACCTAATGCGATAGCATTTTCTTCTGGATATATAAAATCCAGTGATACCCTGAAGATAGGGTTTGCTTTAAATATTATATCTATAGCAATAGTTACTGTGTTTGCTTTAACCTACTGGCGTATAATTGGTGTTTATTAGGAGGTTATAATGATGAGTGACAATAATATTGTTTGGCACGATACTAATATAAAAAAAGAAGATCGTGAAGCTTTATTAAAACAAAAAGGAGTGGTACTTTGGTTTACCGGTTTATCTGGTTCTGGGAAATCTACAGTAGCTAATGCGGTAGAAAAGAAATTGTTTGAAGCAGGTAGAGCTACCTACTTACTAGATGGTGATAATATAAGGCACGGTTTAAACAAAGATTTGGGCTTCAATACAAGAGACCGTATAGAAAATATAAGAAGAATTGCAGAAGTAAGCAAACTCTTTGTGGATGCCGGCATTATTACACTTAGTGCCTTTATTTCACCTTTTATAGAAGATAGAAATAATGTAAGGGGTCTGCTAAAAGATAGATATATTGAAATATTTGTTGATTGTTCTTTAAACGTATGTGAGGGTAGAGATCCTAAAGGACTCTACAAGAAAGCTAGAGCAAGAGAAATAAAAGACTTTACCGGGATAGATTCTCCTTATGAAAAACCTATCAATCCTGAAATTATAGTTCGTACCGACATTCAAAGGGTTGACGAATGTGCAAGTGAAATAATCAAGTACTTAACTGTAAATGGATTTATCGGATAAAGGAGTGGTAGTTTTGAAATTTGATATAAAGATGATAGAAACAGATGTACTTATTATTGGTGGGGGAACCGCTGGTTGTTTCAGTGCACTTACCATTAGTGAAAATTCTAATTTAAAAGTTGTAATTACAGATAAGGCCAATATAAAAAGGAGTGGTTGTTTAGCAGCGGGGGTCAATGCTATAAACGCCTATATTGGTAAAGGTGAGACTCCAGAATCCTTTGTAGAATATGTAAAAAAGGATTCTGAAGGAATTATTCGTGAAGATTTGGTTTACAGTATAGCAAAAGGTCTTAATAAAGTAATGAAGCAGCTTGAAGATTTAGGATTACCAATTTTGAAAGACGAAAATGGTGAGTATGTACAAAGGGGAAAGAGAAGTATAAAAATTAATGGTGAAAACATAAAACCTCTCCTTGCAGGAACGGTAACAGATAAAGACAATATCACTGTTTTAAATAATGTAAACATTGTAGACTATCTATTTAAAGATGGTGATGTCATTGGGGCTATAGGTTTTTCTCTAAAAGAAAATAAAATTTATGAAATCTATGCGAAAAAGACCATATGTGCAACCGGGGGAGCTTCAGGACTCTATAAACCAAACAATCCTATTTTTTCTAAACATAAAATGTGGTACAGTCCATTTAATACGGGAACCGGATACGCTATGGGTATTAGAGCGGGAGCTGAAATGACTTCTTTTGAAATGAGATTTATAGCCTTGAGGTGCAAAGATACGATAGCACCTACAGGTACTATTGCTCAAGGGATAAAAACAGTACAGATTAACGGAAAAGGTGAAGAGTATGTAGGAAAATACGGCAAACCTACAACTCATATGAGACTTTACTCTACAGTGATGGAAAATCTTAAGGGCAATGGTCCTTGTTTTTTAAAAACAGAAGGAATTTCAGAAGAACAACAAGAGGAGTTATTTAAAGCCTACTTAAATATGGCTCCGGCCCAAACTTTAAAATGGTTAGAGGGGAATACTGGTCCAACTAGTCAAAATGTTGAAATTGAAGGAACCGAACCATATATTGTGGGAGGTCATACTGCCAGTGGTTATTGGATAGATAGTGATAGGAAAACCACTTTGAAAAATCTTTATGCAGTGGGAGATGTAGCGGGTGGAAGTCCTAAAAAATATGTGACCGGATGTTTTGTAGAAGGTGAAATAGCTGCTATGTCCATCATAAAGACAATAGAAGATGTAGCAATTATTAAGCTGGATAGTGAAGAAATAAGGGAAAAAATCACATATATATCTAGCTTTTTTAATAATCCTTCATCCCAACACAGTATCGAAGAAATTGAAATAGCTATGCAAAAAATTATGGATGAATATGCAGGTGGTATATCAAAGGCTTATATGTATAACAAGACAAAATTAGAAATCGCAGCCAAACGTATTGAGGAACTTTTCGATATAGTAGATACATTAAAGGCCAATAGTTTATATGATTTGCTATCTATATTTGAGATTATCGATCGGTTATATGTATGCAAAGTATTGATTAAACACTTAGAATCTAGAAAAGAAACGAGATGGAGATGTTACCAAGAGAATACTGATTTCCCTGAGAAAGATGATGAAAACTGGATGAAATATATTAATTCAGTATATAAAAATGGTAATGTAGAAATTTTATTTAGACAATTAGTTGGGAGGGACAAAATTTATGAGCATACGAATTGATAAAAATAAATGTATCTCGTGTGGTAAGTGTTGTAATGTTTGTCCTGGTAATCTAATTGATAAAGATGATGAAAATAAAGCTTTTATAAAATATTCACAAGAATGTTGGGGATGTACTGCTTGTCTAAAAGAGTGTCCGGCACAAGCTATCAAATATTATTTAGCAGCAGATATAGGTGGTAAAGGTGGATACCTATATAGTAAAAATCATGGAGATTACATGGACTGGTATGTGGTAAGCTCTGATAATAGAAAGTATCATATAAAAATTAATAAGAAAGATTCTAATGCGTATTAGAGGGGGATGAAAATGGATCATTTAACGAAACTAGAAAATAAGTCCATCCATATTTTAAGAGAAGCTTATGCAAATTTTAAAGATTTAGGTATGCTTTGGTCAATAGGTAAAGATAGTACTGTACTGGTACATCTGGCAAGAAAGGCTTTTTTTGGTCACGTTCCATTTCCACTAGTTCATATAGATACTCATTATAAGATACCAGAAATGATTGAGTATAGAGATAATTATGCAAAAAAATGGAAACTTGATATGATTTATGGACAAAACATTGAAGCTTTGGCATCTAAAAATACTTTTCCTCATGGAAACTGCAGTAGATTAGAATGTTGTAAATTATTAAAGACAGAAGCACTAAGAGCTACATTGAATGGAACAGGTCCAAGATTTAGATTAAATCATGAAACAGGCAAATACGAGCCAGAAAAGAATCCAACGGCTTTCACAGGAGTCATAGTTGGTGTCCGTTCCGATGAAGAAGGGTCAAGATCTAAGGAAAGATATTTTTCTCCTAGAAATCAAAAAAATGACTGGAATATTGGAGAGCAGCCTCCAGAGTTTTGGAACCAATATAAGACAGACTTTGCCCCCGGTACCCATGTAAGAATACATCCTCTTCTTGATTGGACAGAATTAGATCTTTGGGAATATATTTTACGGGAAAAGATTCCAATGGTATCTTTATATTTTGACAAAGGAGAAGGAAAGCGATATAGATCACTGGGATGTGGTCCATGTACTCAACCGGTAGAGTCAACTGCCAGTACAGTAGAAGAAATTGTAGAGGAATTAAGAACAGGTAAATTTTCTAATATTGCTGAGAGAAGTGGAAGAGCACAGGATAAAGAAGACGGCGGAGGCTTAGAGGAATTAAGAAAAGCTGGATATATGTAAATGCAACAAGAGTGTGCGATAAGTGCGGCAAGCGGAGCCATGAGGGAGCCATGGGGACGGTTCGTCTGTCTTGCCGGCAAAGCCGGCAACCGTAGGGAAGACTGAGGAACCGTCCCCGTGGCGTAGCGGATATTACATGAAAAATAGCAAATAATAGCAAGGGATGGGATTGATGATGAACAATAATTTAAATAAGAATCAATTGTCAGTGATAAAATCTCAACAGTCAAATATTAACGAAAATATGAATATTGTTATAGTAGGACATGTAGATCATGGGAAAAGCACTATTATTGGAAGGCTTTTAGCTGATACCAATTCATTACCAGAAGGAAAATTAGAACAAGTAAAGGAAACCTGTAGAAAAAATGCAAAGCCATTTGAATATGCTTTTCTATTAGATGCTTTAAAGGATGAGCAAGCACAGGGAATTACAATAGATGCTGCCAGGGTATTTTTTAAAACCCAAAAAAGAAAATATATTATTATAGATGCCCCTGGACATATTGAATTCCTAAAAAATATGGTTACCGGTGCAGCAAGAGCAGAAGCTGCTTTACTGGTAATAGATGCAAAGGAAGGGGTAAGGGAAAACTCCAAAAGACATGGCTATCTATTATCTATGCTAGGAATAAAACAAGTTGTTGTTCTGATAAACAAAATGGATCTTGTGGAGTACAAGAAAGAAAGGTATGAAGAAATTGTAGAAGAATATAAAGCTTTTCTCTCGGAAATTGGAGTAGAAGCAGAATCTTTTATTCCTATTAGTGGTTTCATGGGAGAAAACATCACTTCAAGTTCTGACAAAATGCCATGGTATAGTGGAATGACGGTATTAGAAAAATTAGATAAGTTAGAAAATAAAAAGGATGTTAAAAACCAAATATTTAGAATGCCTGTACAAGGAGTATATAAATTTACCGCCGGGGGAGACGACAGAAGAATTGTGGCGGGAACCATTGACACAGGCAAAGTAAAAGTGGGAGATGAAGTGATTTTTTATCCTAGTGGTAAAAAATCAAAAGTAAAATCTATAGAGAGATTTCATGCTCCAAATATGGATGAGGATACAGTCGGAAGTGCAACAGGATTTACCCTTGAAGAGCAGATATATATTACTAGAGGGGAATTAGCCTGTATAGCAGGAGAAAATAAGCCGGAGGTTTCCACCCAGATAAAAACAAAACTATTTTGGTTAGGAAGAGAAGATTTAAATAACACTAGAGACTATTATTTAAAAATAGGAACACAAAAGGTGAAAGCACAACTTGAAGAGGTAGTAACTGTTCTTGATGCCTCCACTTTATCTAATACAGAAAGACAGTATGTACAAAGACATGAAGTAGCAGAAGTGGTTTTTAAATTAGAAAAAGCTATTGCATTTGATAAGGCAGAAAACTCAACAGAAACCTCAAAATTTGTCCTTATTGACAACTACGAAATATCTGGTGGGGGGATTATTGTAGACAGCTTAGAGAATGAGGAGATTTGGTTAAGTCAAAGAATTAATGAAAGAAAGATAAAGTGGAAGGAAAATGCTGTTACAAGGAAAGAAAGAGCTAGTCGATTTGTACAAAGACCTATAATGGTTTTGATCTCTGGTGAAAAAGGTTTAGACAAGAAGGATATTGCAACCTATATTGAAAGGGGACTTTTTACGGAGGGAAGAAATGTCTATTATTTTGATAGCGAAAGTACCTTTTTGGGAACGGATGCAGAAATAGAACAAGAAAATTCTATAGAAAATAGAAAAAAACAGTTTCAACAGTTTGCTGAAGTATCGAATTTATTGCTGAATGCAGGGAATATACTTATAACAGCTATAGAAGATATACAAGAAGAAGATATAAATACTATAAATAGGATAGTGAATTCGGAAAATCTAAAACTAGTATGGGTAGGAGGTACAGAGGATTATTTCCTTCCTATAGATGTAAATATAGAAGAAAATGAAACGAAAGAAAGAATATATCTAAAAATAAAAAAAATGTTGATAGATACTAGAGTTATTTTTGAGCCACAAGGATTATAAAAGATGAAAGCCTCGAGAGTAAAAAATATGTTAAAGTATCCTTATGTTTTCTGCTGTAACTCTTTTAGAGTGAGTAAGTAATAGTTTATTTTCCTTAAAACATAGTTTGTCAGTTATCAATTTATGCTAGAATAGCATAGGAACAATGGAAAGAGTGGGTTTTACAGAAGGAGGGTTAATAACATGATACAAGAAAAATGTAATAAATTAAGGGAAAACATAAAAAGGCTTGAAAGTGTAGCAGTTGCTTTTTCGGGAGGAGTAGATAGCACTTTTTTATTAAAGATAGCACAAGAGGCATTAAGAGAAAAAGTAATTGCAGTTACTGCTAGATCCTCTACATTTCCAGAAAGGGAGTTTAATGAAGCCAAAAGGTATGCACAAAGTATAGGAGTAAAACATATTGCTATGAGAAGTCATGGGGACATTTCGTTTGTCTTATTTTATGTTGCTATTGACAAAATGCACAAACATATTTGGGAAATTAGTGCATAGACGTAAAAATAACACTATGATATAGTTTAATAATCAAATAATTCTGAGAAATGAAACGTTTTTATATCAACATCAATATTTTGTTTTAAAATTTTATATTTTAGTGGCAAAGGCGTCACTGACATGAAAATGTCCGTGGCGTTTTTTGTGTTTTTGAAAAAGAAAGGGGAGTTTCTAGTGTTAGAAAAAGTCAATCAAGTTCCGATAAAATTTGTTTTTGGAAAAGGAAGTTTGAAAAATATTGGAGTATTAACAAAGTCCTATGGGAAACGTGCGTTTGTTGTTACGGGACGTAGTAGCACTAAAAAGACTGGGGTGCTTGATCGTGTGATTGGATATCTAAAGGAGAAGGATATAGATACGGTTGTGTTTGATGAAGTAGAATCCAATCCCCTCACTACTACAGTAAAAAGAGCAGCGAGTCTATTAAAAGAACATGAATGTGATGTGGTAATCGGCTTAGGGGGAGGTAGTTCTATGGATGCTGCTAAATGTATTGCTTTTTCTGCCGTTAATGAAGGAGATATTTCCGATTATATTTTTGGCAAAGAAGGCAAAAATGCCCTTCCTATCATTGCTATTACTACAACAGCTGGAACAGGGAGTGAAGGAGACAGTTTAGCAGTTTTGACGAATCCTGAGACCAAAGATAAAAAATCATTAAAAAGTCCATATATTTATCCAAAAGTATCCATTATTGATCCAGAGTTGATGATGACATTACCTTCTTCCATGATTGCTGCTACAGGATTTGATGCGTTATCTCATTCGGTTGAAGCATTTTTAGCAAAAAATAGCAGATCTGATATAGAGGAAATGGCGTTAGAAGCGATAGGATTACTGTTCAAATTTTTACCAAAGGTTTATAAAAATTCAACAGATACTGAAAGCTGGGAAAAGGTGGCTTATGCCAATACGATAGGAGGGATTGTCATTGACCAGGCAGGGGTGGTACTACCCCATGGTATGGAACATCCTGTCAGCGGTCTACTTAATGCTACCCATGGAGAGGGATTGGCAGCATTATTTCCGAAAATATTAGAATTTTCTTATAAAGGCTGCCAAGAAAAATTTCTAAGGATGGCCAAAGTAATAGGTATTGAGGAGCAAGGATTGACAAAAGAAGAAGCGGCACTGCAATGTGTTAAAGCTTTTGAAAAATTGTTGAAGGCGCTGGATTTACAGGTGACACTAAGTCAATTGGGAGTAAAGGAAACCCATGTAGATTGGTTGGTGGAAAATGCAATGAAAACAATGACTTATGCAATCTCTAATCATCCGATTCCCTGTAAAGAAAAATCTTTAAAAGAATTATATGTGGCATGTTTATAGATTTTCAACAAAAGGCAGGAAATTCTAAAAATAGAAATCATGTTATTATTAATTATTATTTTTCAATAAAACTATAATGTATAAGGAGGAGAGGTTATGAAAAACAAGGAGGAGACTTTTAGTAGAGTATTATCTCAAAAAGATGTAATGGCATTATCCTTTGGTGCCATGATTGGATGGGGCTGGGTTGTATTAGCAGGAGAATGGATCCATAAGGCAGGAACCTTAGGGGCCATGACTGCATTTTTGCTGGGTGGAGTAATGGTCTTGTTTGTTGGTCTTACTTATGCAGAACTAACGGCTGCTATGCCGAAATGTGGCGGAGAGCATGTCTTTAGTCAACGTGCTTTGGGAAAAAATGCTTCCTTCATTTGTACGTGGGCCATTATTCTAGGGTATATTTCGGTAGTTGCCTTTGAGGCGGTTGCTTTTCCCACAGTAGTTGAATACTTATTTCCTAACTATCTTCAAGTGAAAATGTATACAGTGGCAGGATATGATGTGTATTTGACCTGGGTATTGGTGGGGGTTATTAGTTCTATTGCAATCACAGTTTTGAACTATTATGGGGTCAAACCAGTGGCAGTAATGCAAGGAGCGGTTACGATAATGGTGGCTGTTGTAGGTCTGTCCTTCTTCGGAGGATCACTGGTTAATGGAAATAGCCAGTATGTACAACCACTTTTTATTGATGGAATGAAGGGGATTTTAGCGGTTGCTATTATGACACCTTTTATGTTTGTAGGATTTGATGTAATTCCTCAAGCAGCAGAAGAAATTGATATGCCCTTTGAAAAAATTGGTAAGATACTGATTTTATCAGTGGTCATGGCGATTGGCTGGTATGTGATGATTATTTTAGGGATTTCATTGTCTCTACCGAAACAAGCATTAGAAGCCTCCACTATACCTGCTGCTGATGGGATGCAGGCGGTTTTCTTTAATAGTTCTTTAGCGTCAAAAGCAATGGTTATTGCAGGGATTGGAGGAATAATAACCAGCTGGAATTCCTTCTTTGTAGGTGGTAGTAGAGCCATTTATGCATTAGCTCATTCCAAACAATTACCAGCTTTTTTAGGAGAATTGCATCCAAAATATAAAACACCTACTAATGCTATTTTGTTAATTGGAATTCTTTCTTCCTTTGCACCTTTACTGGGAAGACGTATGTTGGTTTGGTTAGTAGATGCTGGTGGCTTAACAATTGTTGTAGCTTATTTTATGGTAGCTTTATCCTTCTTAGTATTACGTTGCAAAGAACCAAATATGCCAAGACCATATAAAGTAAAAAACGGAAAAGCTGTAGGGTTTATAGCAGTAGTATTAAGTTTAGGAATGATGGTTCTATATCTACCTGGAGCACCAGCAGCTCTTATTTGGCCATATGAATGGATGATCGTTCTTGGATGGACAGTGTTAGGTGTAATCTTCTATGTTTGGGCTAAATTATCCTATACTGAAGTTTCTCTCAAGGAATCTCCAATAGAAGCAGAAGAAAGTATTTAGCAATTTATATATGTATATAGAAAATGGAGGGGAACAAAATGGAGTGTGTCGTAGAAAAAGTAATCATAGGAGAAATTCCAGCTAGAAAAATAATAACAAAGAGGGTTCCAGGCAATAAATCTTTAGAATGGATCCAAAAGCGACAGCAGTATGTGGCAAAAGGGGTCGGTAACATCACTCCTGTCGTGGCAAAAACAGCTAAAGGAGCGCTGATAGAGGATCTAGATGGTAATGTATTTCTTGATTTTGCAGTTGGAATTGGGATGCAGAACATAGGCCATGGACATGATGCAGTGATCAAAGCCGTTCAAGAACAAGTAGAGAGTTTAGTACATCCTTGTTTTCATGTGACAATGTACGAAGGGTATATAAAACTGGCGGAAGAATTAGCGAAAAAAGCACCAGGAACAGGTGAAAAAAAAGCAATGCTAGCCAATAGTGGCGCAGAAGCGGTGGAAAATGCTATTAAGATAGCAAGGAAATATACAGGGAAACCAGGAATTATTTCTTTAGAATGTGCTTTTCATGGAAGAACCTATATGGCTATGACTTTGACCAGTAAAGTAAAACCCTATAAAAATGGTTTTGGTCCCTATGCATCGGAAACCTATAAAATTCCATCTGCCTACTGTTATAGATGTCCATATGGAGGTGCAGAAAACTGCAATATGGGTTGTTTAGAAAAAGTAAAAAATCTATTAAAAGGGGAATTATCTCCCGAGAATATTGCCGCTTTAATTGTTGAACCTATACAGGGGGAAGGTGGGTTCATTCCACAGCCATCAGCATTTCTAAAGGGATTAGAAAAAATCTGTAAAGAAAATAATATTGTTTTTATTGTAGATGAAATACAGTCAGGGTTTGCTAGAGCCGGTACCTTGTTTGCCAGTGAAGGATGTGGATTAGATCCTGATTTAATGACATTATCCAAAAGCCTCGGGGGAGGCATTCCCATTAGCGCTGTTGTTGGAAAAACCGAAATCATGGATGCACCAGCAGCAGGTGAAATAGGAGGAACCTATGGAGGTAGTCCCCTAGGTTGCGAGGCTGCTTTAGCGGTTTTAAAGGTTATTGAAACAGAAAACATCCTTGCAAAAGCAGAAAGTATAGGAAAACAGTTAAAGAAAAGATTACAAAGCATGCAGGATAGATTTGAAGTTATTGGGGATGTCCGAGGTGTTGGGGCTATGTATGCAATAGAGTTTGTGAAAAATAAAAAAACTAAAGAACCTTATCCAGAAATCATAAAACGGATTACTGAATATGCATTGCAAAAAGGGGTTATATTTATTAATGCAGGTATTTACAGTAATGTCCTACGATTTTTACCTCCTTTGGTTATGACAGAAGAACAAGTAGAAGACGGAATGAATGTATTAGAAAAAGCAATTGAAAGAAGCTTATAACAAAAAAACATAGAAAATCCCTTGTTTTATGAAGCAAGGGATTTTACAATAAAAAGAAAGCAGTTTCTCGATGGAAGAAGGGATAAAGATGTCGATTTGTTGCCAAGAATTATTTGCGTTACCTTCTTTAAAATCTTTGAAGTTAATAGCAGGGAAAGAAGGGCTAGATAGAAATATTCGATGGGTTTATGCAGCTGAAGTTATTGAAGATGTTACAGAACTTACACAGTGGTTACATGGTGGAGAACTTGTTATTATCACAGGAATAGGGATTCGAAACAAAGAGGCAGTTTTTATTGAATTGATGGAAAAAATTCATGAAAAAAACTTAGCTGGACTCATCGTATGTATAGGACCCTACATTGAAAAAATACCTACCTCTGTGATAGAACTAGCTAATACATTCAATATTCCTTTGTTTACACTACCATGGGAAGTACCCTTAGTGGAAGTGACACAAGATATTTGTACTTATCTTATTCATAGGGAAAGACAATGTAACGAGGTGGAACAATTCCTACAGCAAATTCTCTTTTTAGAAGGAGAAAATTCGAAAAGTCTAAAAGAACAAGCAGCACTTATTGGGCATGATTTTGATCAAAGCCATAGGGTGATTGTAATAAAGTTAGATAATTTTGCTAGTTTTATCAAAGATAATCAGATGAAGGAAAGTACTGTTATAGCCTTCAAAAAAGAATTTCAGCAAATAATAGAAAATTTTTTAAAGGATACATACAAAGGTTTTTCTCTTTTCGTTAACGATGCTATTATTATGTTGGTTAATGGGGAGATCTTTGACAAACAAATGCTAAGAACAACGCTATCTTTATTACAGGAAAAGATTCAACAGGGGATTGGATTAACTGCTAGTATAGGTATAGGCACAAAATACAATCAGCTTTCTCAATATAGGAAAAGTATGGAGGAAGCAAGACAAGCACTAAAAGTATCTAACCAAAAAAATCATAAAAATGAAATTATATTTTATGAAGAGATGGGGATTTTTTCTTTATTAGGGGAAGTTGAGAATCTCAAGGTACTAAAAAAAATTCATAAAAGAATGTTAATTCCCCTTTATGAATACGATAAAATTAACGAAACCCATTTGGTTGAAACCCTGAAAAGATTTTTAGAGAATAGTAAAAATATGCATGCCACGGCGAAACAACTTTTTATCCATAGAAACACATTAAAATATCGTTTAGAAAAAATAGAACAACTGACAGGTTATGCTTTAAATAATCAAGAAGATTGTTTTCATTTTCAATTAGCCTACTATATTCATGATTTTTTTAAGGAATAGAAAAAAGGGGATATCGGGAAATAGATAGCCAATAAAATAAGTCGGTATGACTCATGAGAGTTGTACCGACTTTGTCTTGTAAATTTTTTTAAAAATATAAA